>NZ_CP029190.1:0-1200000 GCF_008642295.1 Streptomyces venezuelae
GGAACCGTTCGCATACGGAGGTCAGCACCAGCACGGAGATCACGGCCTTCGGAGAAGCTGAGACAGCTCCCTGGGCGCGTGACGATCAGCCGACGGATACGTGGCTGGCCACAGCCGGTGCGGACGGAAGCGTAGCGTGTGGGACACGGCGTCCGGAGCGCACGTGCATACCCTCGCCGGCAACACCAGCTGGGTCACCGGCTAGGGTCTGTTGCGAAAGTGGATTTGTTCGTTGATGTCACGTCCTGTGGACGTGGGATCTGACGAATGGCAGTGGGCCCGGTTGAGCCGTGCTGCGCGGGGCATCAAGCCGGCGGCCGCAGGTGTGGACGCGGCGACAGCTGATAGACGGCATACGGTGGCGGACCCGGACCGGTGCCCCGTGGCGTGATGTGCCGGAACGCTACGGGCCGTGGGACCGGGTCTACGACCTGTTCCGGCGCTGGCAGGCGACGGAACCTGGCCAGATCCTCACCCAGCTGCAGGCCGAGGCGGACGCAAGGGCCTGATCACCTGGGAGGTCAACGTCGACTCACCGTCTGCCGGGCCACCAGCACGCCGCCGGAGCGGCGAAAAAGGGATCTCCAGAAAGAGCCGCCTGGCGGGTCTTCGTCGAGCCGGCCGACCACGCCTCGGACGTCCCGAGGCGGCCTGACACCAAAATCCACCTTGCCGTCGAGCAAGGCAGAAGCCTTGTCGGTGGTGATCACCGCCGGGCAGCGGGGCGACTCTCCGCAGTTCGAGCCGGTCCTGGAGGCAATACGGGTGCCCCGGGTCGGGCTCGGAAGGCCGCGCAAGCGGCCGGACCGTGTGCGGGCCGACAAGGCGTACGACTCCCGGAGCAACGCTCCTACCTGCGCAGACGCGGAATCAAGGCCACCATCCCCGTGCCCGCGGACCGGGTCCGCAACGCCTCAAGCGCGGTTCCCGCGGCGGGCGGCCGCCGACGTTCGACAAGGACGACTACAAGCAGCGGCACGCGGTCGAGTGCGGGATCAACCGCCTCAAGCGCCACCGCGCCGTCGCCACCAGGTACGACAAACTCGCCGTTCGCTACGAAGCGACCGTGCTGGTCGCAGCCATCAACGATGGCTGTGACCAGCACTTTCACAACAGGCCCTAGTCGCCGATCCGAACGCCGCATGGCTTGCCACCGTCAACCGCGACGGCACGACACAACTGTGGAGCACCGCCTCCTGGAGACGGCTGCGCACTCTCGCCCTGCCGAGCGGAGCACCGGCCACCTGGTCCCCGAACGCCGTACGCGCGACCGGTACGAGCCCTGATGGCGCCCTGCTCACCACAGTCGACTCCGCCGGCACAGTGCGCACCTGGAACACAGGCGATGCACCCTGCTGACCACCACGACCTGCGGTACGGGCCCAGTGCGCGCCGCCACCATCAGCCCGGACGGCAGATGGCTCGCCATCGCCAGGGGCACCGGCACGGTGAGTCTGCACACCATCGATACCAGCACCGAGATCCAGACGCTGACCGTCCATCGGCGGGCAGTGGACGCCCTGTCCGTAAGCCCCGACGGCGTATGGCTGGCCACCATCAGCGCTGACGGCACCACGCGGCTGTGGACGCTGTGACCGGTTCCGAACTCAACGCCCTGACCGGAATCGGTCATGCACGGAGCATCGCCATCAGTCCCGACCGCACTTGGCTCGCCGCCTCAGCGCAGACGGTGCGGTACGCATCTGTGACACGTCCGTGGACACGGGGTCGACCAGCGAAAGGCGCCCGGCCGTAGCCGTACGCACCCTGGCGATCAGCCCTGACGGCACCTGGCTCGCGACGACCGGCGACGACGGGCTGGCTCGCACGTGGAACCCCGCGACAGGGGAGACGATGGGAACACTGACGGCCATCGCGGCGACCTCGAAGCGTGGCCATCAGCCCGGACGGCACCGTGATCGCGACGAGCGCGAGAGACGGATCCGTACGGCTGTTCAACCGCATCACGGGGCAAGAGTCGGTCTGACGTGGGAAACCAGCCACAAGCCCACGGATCTCCCCCAGGCCGGTCCTGGGCCTGATACGGAGGGCCGCCGCCCAGTGGGGCACCTGGCCGACCAGGCGGCCGACGACGTCAAACATCTGGTGCTGCAGGAGGGTCCGGACGAGGTCGAGGCCTACGTCAAGTCCCTTGTTCCGTGTCCGCGATCTGTATGAACACCTCGGCCTGCCCACCGACGAGCCCTCCGAGGATTGGTCGAGGGCCGCGATGGCGGCCAATCGACGTGTCGATGGCAGTGGACGACCAGCGGTAGTAGTCTTCCACGCTTGTTCGGTCGAAGATGGGCAGTGGCGGCGACACGATTCGACGGGGGCAGGGCGTGACGGATTCCGGTGTGGATCTCAAGCCGGGTGGCACAGATGGTCTCGGGGAGGCCCTGGCGGTCTTCACGAAGGTGCGGCCACGCCTGTTCGGGATCGCGTACCGCATGTTGAGCAGCGCCACCGACGCCGAGGACCTGGTGCAGGAGGTCTGGCTGCGGTGGCAGGTGTGCGACCACCGTGCGGTGCTCAATCCGGACGCGTTTCCTGGCGACGACGACGACCCGGCTGGCCATCAACGCACTCCAGTCCGCGCGGGTGCGGCGTGAGACGTACGTCGGGCCGTGGTTACCCGAACCCGTCGACACGAGCGCGGACCCGTACCTGGGCGCCGAGCGCGGTGAGGCCTTGGAGCTCGCGACGCTGATGTTGATGGAGAAGCTCACACCCAACGAACGAGCCGCCTACGTGCTGCGCGTGGCATTCGACTACGGCTACGGGAAGATCGCCGAGGTCCTGGAGTCGACCGAGCCCGCGGCGCGTCAGCTGGTCAGCCGGGCCCGCAAACACATGACGGGCGAACGGCGCAAGCCTGTGACCGCCGCGCACAGCGGCAGCTGCTGAACACCTTCCTCACGGCCGCCCGCTCCGGCGACATGACCACGCTGGAGCGGCTCTTCGCAACGGACGTGGCCAGCCTGTCCGACGGCAACGGCAAACTGGGGGTCGCCGTCGGTCGATCGTGGGTGTGCGGCGGGTGACGCGGTTCATGAAGGCGATCTCCGTCTGGTTCTGGGACGGGCTCGACGTGCGCTGGGCGAGCACGAACGGGCAGACGTCCGCCGTGCTGCTGCGCAACGGCGCCGAGTTCGGCGTGCTCACCGTCAGCGCCACCGCCGAGGGCATCGACCGGGTGATGTGGATGTTCAACCCTGAGAAGATCGCGACGGTGTCCGACCCGGCTGGGGCGTCGACGTCACCGACCGATGTGGTAGCCGGTCACAGGCGTGGGATACGAAAGAACTGAGGATGCCCGACCGGCTTGAGGACGTCGTACGCGGGTTTGCCCAGGCGTGCCTGCGAGGCGATGCTGCCGCGGTCCGGGCCGCCCTGGATGCCGATGTCGTCGCCGTGTGTGACAGCGGCGGGAACGTGCCCGCCGCCATGGGTACCGTTCACGGAGCCGAGGACGTCGCGGACCTGGTCGCGGTCCTGCTGGGTGGCCGGGCACCGAGCTGACCGTCGAGTCCGTCAACGGACGCGCCGGCTGGCAGTGCGCCGCGGACGCAGTACCCACGCGGTGATCGGCGTCGAAGAGGTCTGCGCCAGGGTCACCAGCCTGTGGATCGTGCTCAACCCGGCCAAACTTCACCGCTGGCACAGGCCTCCGACGGCGCCTTGACGGGCCCGCGCGAGATCTGCCGCGCGTGCCCGCCGGGTCAGCGTGCGAGCCAGTCCTGATAGGTCGTCTTCGCGATGACGGCACCGGGCTGGGCGATGAGGGCCTCCCCGCGGCGGCGGCGAACATGCCGGCCGTGTCGTCGGTGACGACGGCGCGCTGGTCGCCGTGGGCGGCGAGAGTGATCCTGCCCAGCTCGTCGAGCCGGAACACCTCGGGGCCGGCGACGTCACGGGTGCCCCTCAGCGGGGCACCCACGCTCACGTCGGCCACGGCCTGGGCTACGTCGGCCGAGGCCATGGGCTGGACGAGCGTGGCAGGCAGGCGGACCGTGTGCTCGTCGGAGGTCCACGACAGCGCCGAGTCGATGAACTCGAAGAACTGCGTGGCGCGGACGATCGAGTACGGCACGGGGCCGGCCTTGAGGATGTTCTCCTGCAGCACCTTGGCGCGGTAGTAGACCAGATCCGGCACCAGGTCGGCGCCCACGATCGAGAGGATGACCGCGTGGCCGACGCCGGCGGCCTCGGCGGCTGTCACCATGTTGTCCATAGTCTGCTGGAAGAACGCGGGTGAGGCTTCATCGAAGGTCGGCGAGTTCGTCAGGTTGACGACGACATCGGCACCGCTCAGCGCCTCCGCCAGTCCCTTCCCGCTGAGCAGGTCCAGACCGGTGGACGGGGAATGCGGCACTGCCTCGTGTCCGGTCGCATTGAGGATCTTGACGACCTGCGATCCGATCAGCCCGGTCCCACCGATGACAGCAATCTTCATTTCTTCGCCCTTTCGTTCCGATTTCCTTGAGGAATGGTGGAGCAACGGCTTCTAGACCTCGACGAACTTAACCGTCTCGCCGAGTGGCGCCCGGCCGGTCCGGGTGTGACTCGCCGTGACATCTGCGAATCCGATCGACATTCCGCAGAAGAGGATGAGTTCGTGCGGGGGTGACAGGATTTCGGCGACGGTCCTGTGGAACTTCGCCCACGCCATCTGCGTGCAACTGTCCAGCCCTTCGGCGCGCAGCAGCAGCATCGCAGTCTGCAGGTACATGCCGAGCTCGGACCATTGGGGCCGGCCCATGGTGCGGTCGATGTAGCAGAACAGGGCGGCGGGCGCGCCGAAGCAGTCCCAGTTCTCGGCAGCGGCCCTCTGGCGCGCTTCCACGTCCTCACGCGGGATGCCCAGTGCGCCGTAGCGCTGCTCACCGAAGTCGGCTCGGCGCTCGTGGTACGGGGATTTCAGTGCGGGCGGGTACATCTCGTACTCCGGCTCGTCCCAGGGATCGCCCGCGGCGAGGCGCTCGCCCGCACGCCTCTTGAGTTCCGCCAGCGGGGCGCCGGTCACCAGGTAGGCGTGCCACGGCTGGAGGTTCGATCCGGACGGCGCCCAGGCCGCCGCGGACAGCACGCGCTTCAACACCTCCTTCGGGATGCGCCGGTTGGTGAACCCGCGAACCGCCCGTCGGCTCATGACCGCCTCGTAGACGTCCACAATCTCCTGCCTTCCAAGCTGATCAACAGATCCACCCGGTCGGGGAAGTCCCGTTCTTCTCTGTTCTCGTGCGGCGGATTGCCGCACGAGGCGCGTTGAAGGGCGGGCGGATCTCCGGTGCGGTCAGGGGCGGGGCGCGCGGCGATCCCGCCGCTGCTCCAGCTCCTCCGCGCTGACAATGCTCATCCTTCGGCGCCTTCCGGCATCGGCGGGGCGCCGGCGACGGTGGCAACCACCTCGATGCGGGGCGGCGGTGTGGTCGCGTGGGGAGTCACGAGGTGGTGCGAGTGTTCGATGGTCATGGTTGCCTCATCCTTCGGGGCGGGTCGGTGCTCTTCCCTCCGCTACGACAAGGCGGCGGCGAGTCGTGTGACGACGACGGGTGCCGCCGCTCGTGGACGTCGACGAGCCGGCCGCGGCGCTGCCCGGGCGATGGCAAGTGGGCACTGCTCCACCCTGCTCACCCGTGAACCAGGGCTGCGCATCACGGCCGGAAGTCCACGCGCTGTTCACACGACGGCTCCGGCCAGAGTCGGTCAGTAGTCCCAGACGGCCGGCACGAAGCGGAAGGCGTTGCCGGCGACCGCCACGTGGCAGACGGACGGGAACGGCAGGTGGGTCGCCAGCAATCGCTCGCCGCTCGCCGCCATCTCCATCAGGAGACGGACCCGGACGCGGGCTGATTCCTCGGGGTCGTGCTCGAAGCCGCTGAACCAGCCGGGCTGGTCGAACCCGCACTGGAATACGGCATCGCCGCCGAACGTCAGCCGGTTGCCACCGGATTCCAGGCGGACGATGCTGTGGCCGGGGGTGTGACCGCCGGTGCGGATGATCGTCACTCCCGGCGCCACCTCCTGCTCCGTCTCGAACGGCTTCAACTGGCCGCGGTACACCTCCAGGAACTTCGAGGCGGTCGCACGCAGCACCGCCGGCACCGCTTCCGGCATGCTGGTGCGGGAGAAGTCGGGCGCTTCCCAGAACTCGGCCTCGGCGGAAGCCAGGTGGACCCGCAGGTCGGTGCGGAGCCGGCCCCTCAGCCCTCGACGAGCAGCCCGCCGATGTGGTCCATGTGCAAGTGGGTGAGCACCACGTCGGTCACGGACGCGGCGTCGATCCCGGCCGCTTCCAGCCGCATGGCCAACTGGCCGACCCGCGGGAAGCCAGGGAACTCCGACCCCAGCCCGGAATCGATGAGGATGGTCCTGCCACCGCTGCGTACGACGCCCACGTTGATCGGATAGACGAGCATCTCCGGCAGGAAGTTCTCACCGAGCCAGGCCGACAGGTCGGCCTTGGCGGCGTTGGTGGCCAACGTCCGGGCGTCGATCTGCATCGTTCCGTCGCTGATCACCGTCACGTCGATGTCGCCGACGTTCAACGCGTAGCGGGACGGCACCAGTTCGTCGTGCACTGGTGCGTCGGAGTGTGCGAGCTTCATGGTGTTCTCCTCGTGACGAGCGTCGACCGAAGACACCGACGACGCCATGGGGTACGCCGTCCGGTCACCCCCTATGACCGGACGGCATCCTGGTCTGTGACAGCCGCTCCATCCCCCTCGCCTCCGCCTCGCCTGACCGATCACCTCCGGGATCGTCCCGAGCGGTTCCCCGACCCGGCGAAATCGGTGACGTTTGCACACGTCAGCGGCTTGCTTGCGCGTTCGAGGTGCTCACCGGCCCGCGCCGGCCGCAGCGACGGCGGCGCGCCCGAACCATTAACCGGATAGGTCATCCGTATGCTGCTACCATCCCCAACTAACCGGATTAACTATCCGATTGCCTGCCGGGTGGAGGAACTCATGACGAAAACAGCTGTGGTCACGGCCGGAACGGGCGGCATCGGCCTGGAGACGGCGCTCGGGCTGGCAGCCGCCGGGTTCGCGGTCACCGTGGTCGGGCGCAACGCCGAACGGGGAGCCATGGCGGTCGAGCGGATCAACGCGACGTACCCTGCGCACCCCGGCCGGTTCCTGTCCGCAGATCTCGCCTCGCTCGACCAAGTGCGCGCGCTCGCCGCCAGGATCGCCGCCGACCACGCCGCCTCGGGGGAACCGCTGACGGTGCTGGTCAACAACGTCGGAGCGATGTTCGCGCGGCGACGGGACCTGGACGGCGTCGAGGCGTCGTTCGTGGTCAACCACCTCTCGCCCTACCTGCTGACGGAACTGCTGCTGCCCACGCTCACGGCCGGGGCGCCGAGCCGGATCGTGAACGTGACCTCCCGCGCGGTCGGCGTGGCCAAGCGGGTGTTCGACGCCGTCGAGCCGCCCGGCGGCTACTACGGCTTCCACTGGTACGGACGCGCCAAGCTCGCCAACCTGGCCTACACCCTGGACCTGGCCGCCCGCCTGGACGGCACGGGCGTCTCCGTCTTCGCCGCCGACCCCGGAGGCGCCGCGACCGACATGACCGACGGTACCTTGACCGACCCGAAAATCGTCTCGCCTGCCCTGCGGCTGCTGTGGCCGCTGGTCCGCCGCACGTTCGCACGCTCCACATCCGGTCCGGCATCCGCAGCGGCCAGGCCCTCGATCGTCGCTGCCACCGATGCGTCCCTGACCGGACACACCGGCGTCGTCATCGGCGCCCAGGCCCACCCGGTCGCCCCGTTCCGCGCGGCGACCGACCACCGCCTCGCTCAGGCCGTACGCCGCCTCAGCGAAGCCCACGCACCCGCGACGGCCGCCGCACGCACGTGAGCACGCCACCCGTTCGCAACGCGCAATTCGTCATATGAGGAACCGACCATGACCCTGACCGTCCCGACCGCCTATGCCCGCACCGTGCACGGCTCCGGCCCCGGCCTCCTCCTCGCCCATGGCGCGGGCGGAGGCATCGCGGCCGACTACGGGCCGATCACGGAAGGGCTCGCCGCCCGGCACACCGTCGTCGGAGTCGACCACCCGGGCTCCGGACAGACCCCCACGACGCCACCCCTGGAGCTCGACGACCTGGCGAACCAGCTGGTCGCCGCGGCGGACACCGAAGGGCTCGACACGTTCGCCCTCTGCGGATACTCACTCGGCGGCCCCGTCGCGATCCGCGCCGCCGTCCGCCACCCGCACCGGGTCACCCGGCTCGTGGTGAGCGCGGCCTTCGCCCGCACCGACACCAGAACCGACCTGGCCGCCGCGATCTGGCACCAGCTCTACGCATCCGGACAGCACCTCCTGCTCGCCCTACCCGGCCCACCTGGCCCACGTGGCCCTGAGCGCGCCCGTGCTGAACTTCCTCACACCCGACCAGGTGCGCGCAGCCGCCGAGCAGACCGCCTCGGCCCTCCCGGCCGGCACCGGCGCCCAGGTGGACCTGGTCCGCCGCGTCGACGTCCGCGCCGACCTGGCCGCGATCAGCGTGCCGACTCTCGTGATCGTGACCACCGGCGACGCCCTGATACCGGTGTCCCTCCAGCGCGAGCTGGCTACGACCATCCCCGGCGCGCAGACCGCCGAACTCGCCACCGGGCACCTGCCCTTCCTGGAGCAGCCGAATCAATGGCTGGAGATCATCACGCATTTCCTCGACCGGGAGCAGGACCGGTCCTGACGGCTCGGGTGGGCGGGCCCCCGGGGCCGCCCACCCCGGACACAGGCACGCCACCTCGGGACCACGCATATGATCGAAGGCCGAGCCTGTGTCATCAGACGAGCGACCTGGACTGCCCACCCATGACGACGCCACAACTGCGCAAGGACGCCGCCCGCAACTGGGACCGGATCGTCGCCATCGCCCGCGACCTGGTCGACCAGGGCACCGCATTGCAGCTCAACGACATCGCACGCCGCGCGGGCCTCGGCGTCGCCACGGTCTACCGGCACTTCGCCACCCCCGAGGCGCTGCTGGAGACCGTCGCCACCCCCTGCCTGGAATCCCTCGCCGCACACGGCCGGCGCGCCCTGGACGATACCGACCCCTGGCGCGCGCTGGAGGGCTATCTGGGCCGCATCGTCGAAGCACAGGTCGCCGACGCTGCCCTGGCCCCCGTCGCCGCCGCGGCCACGGACGCCCTGCCGCGCACCACGGAACTCAAGAAATCACTCGCGTCGGCCGGCACCGCACTCCTGGAACGGGCTCGCGAGGCCGGAGCGGTCCGCCCCGACCTCGCCACCACCGACCTCGTCCCGCTCATGTGCGGCGTCGCCCACGCCGTGAACGTCCACGGCGGGACCCCCACCGACCGCGTCGACACCGCACACCGCTACCTCGCCACGCTGCTCGAAGGCATGCGCATCACATCGGACAGGTGATCGCCGTCCGTCGGGGGCTACGAGCGTCCGCCGGCCCGGGCGCGGTCGCGGCGCCACTGGACGGGGTGCACCGTTCCCCACATGCTGTACGGATGCTTCGACGCCTACGACGCCCCTGGCAGGACGGCAAGCGCGGCAGAACCCGGACGTAGCAGCCCGCATGAACGACTTCTACGACTCGCTCTCCTGCAACCGGAGAGGGCATCCGCCCAGGACGTGGCGCTCAAGTAGGTCCCACACCCTTCAGGTGTCACTCGACTACGACACCAGCGAGAGGAAGATCCAGCTGCACCTCTCCTGCTCGGCTGGGCAAAACCAGCCTGGCTGGGAGCGATCACTCCAGGCCAACGCGGCACCCGTCCCAGCGCCAGTCACGCGTCGTCGCCGGGGCCGAGGCTGAACCAATCCTGCCTCTTGATCGAACGGACTGGCTTGGATGGGAAAGGACTAAGTTCGCTGTCAAAGGACAAGGCCGCTGTCCGGTTCTCAGTGAAGTTGGTCGCGGGATCGCATGGACCTGCACGGACTGGATTGAGTGAGACAGCTTCCGTGAGGAGCAATCGTCAAGACCTGTGGATCGCGTGTTCTAGGATCTTGGGATGAGTGACGAGCTTCTCCACCTCACGGTTCTGGGCTGCGCAACGCCCTACCCGAGCGTGGACAATCCGTGCTCCGGCTATCTCGTGTCGAGCGGGGAGACTCGTATCTGGGTGGACGCGGGCAGCGGGACGCTCGGCCCGCTCCAGCGGCATGTGCGGCTGGATGAGCTCGATGCGATCTGGATCTCGCATCTGCATGCCGATCACAGCGCGGACTTGCTCACCGCGTACTACGGCGCTTTGTACGCGGACATCCACCTCGTAGCGCCGATCCCTCTCTATGGGCCGCCTGGAATCGCCGACCGGCTGGCCAACTTCCTCACCAACACTCCGGCCCGCAGCCCGATCGAATCGGCCTTCACCGTCACCGAGTTGCACGACGGGCACCAGGCGGCCATCGGCTCGCTCCGACTGACCAGCCGGGCGGTGTCGCACGGCATCCCCGCCTTCGCCGTGCGCATCGAGGCGGCCGGCAAGTCGCTGGTGTACTCCGGGGACACGGCACCGTGCCCGAGCCTCACCGAGTTGGCCGAGGGATGCGACGTGCTGTTGTGCGAAGCCGAGAGCGCGCAGGCACCGGTCGAGGGCGACCAGGTGCACCACACGCCCGAGGACACCGGCGACACAGCCAGCACGGCAGGGGCGGGCCGACTGATCGTCACACACGTCGGCCGCTTCCTCACGCCGCAGCAGGCGGTGGCGCGTGCCTCGGCGCGCTTCGAAGGTCCCGTCGACTACGCCGCGCCCGATGCGACCTTCTCGATCGGCTAGGCCGCAGCCTCTCGAGGCCGTTCGACGAGCTGGCCGCATTCGAAGCGGGCTCCGGCGCGGACGAGGGCGACGAGGTGAGGTGCGTTCACTGCTCGCCAGCGGACCTGGGCGGACTCGACGAGTTTGAAGACCATCGCAAGGGCTGCGGCTCGGGATCCGGCGCCCTTGGTGACCTTGGTCCGCAGACGGACGGTTGCGAAAGTCGACTCGATGGTCGGCCTCGGCGGCTCCTGCGGATCCCCCTGGCGACTCGTCGGCATCGGCTGCGGTAAGAGCGCTGAGCGCCCTCCTCGCGAGGCAGCAGGAGGTTCATCGTGGCGAAGCGACGAAGCTCCGCAAGGCCCTGGGAGTCGCGCAGGGCGAGAACCTGGAGCTGGGTCGGCGCCTGGCCCGTCATGAAAGCGATTGAGTGATGGTGGCCCTGGGTGAGGGTCAGCCCACGGACGCACTCCAGCCGGCTCCGGCCGCGACGAGCAAGGCGCCCTGGTGCAAGTCGAGGCTGCAGGCAGTAGTGGGCTTCCCCACCTGGACGAGCGGGCCGGGCCCCTGGAACGCGGCGGCGTGGAGGCGGAAGGAGTTCGGCTCGGTGCAGCCGACAGTCCGCAGTCGCCAAGGTCCCGAAGAGCTCTTGTCAGTGCTGGGCGGCAGAGCGAGTTGGAGCTGCGCGGCGGCCGGACGCTCTGTCTGGTAGTCGGTGTGTGCCGCCGTCCAGGCGGCCATGACGAGAGCTGCCTGCGAAGGCGTGCCGGACACGGGCGAGCCGTCGGTGAGGGAGGGAGGTGTTCGTTCGGGCGCCCGGGGTGTCTCGATGATGTCCGGGCGGCCTGCCTGTTCCCTGAGGACCGCGACGAACCAGCGTGTGAGGCCCGGCCCGCCCTGGCCGGCCCAGGCTCGGATCACGTCCTGGAAGGCCGCCTCACGGCGGCGGGCGCCGCGTTGTGACCCGGCGGCCAGGATCGCTGCACCCGCTCCTGAGAAGGCTCGGCACAGCTTCAGCACGGGGACGCGATCCGCATGGGCGGCATAGCGCACCGAGCGGAGCTCCAACATGGAGTGGTGCAGAAGCACGGCGGCAGCGTGCGCGTCGGAGCTCAGATCTCCGCCCGGCGGCCGAACCAGGCGGCCCGACCCGCCGGTTCGGGGCGGGGTGACCGCATCCGCGCGTCGACCAGCGGTCGACAGATGCCATGAACGGTCGTCCAGGTGGTACTCGCCACCGGCGGCGCGGAGCCGACCGCCCGGGCCCAGGGAAATTCCGACCTCCCGCACTCCGGCATCCAGGATCACTCCCTGCGTGTCGGAAAGACCGAAGGCGATGTCGGTGACACCGTCCAGCCACACGTTCAGCACAGCGGGGGGCGCAGGCTCATCGACAGGAAACTTTCGATCAGTGACCAACTGGAGAAAGGCGGTCAGGCGAGTACCGGCACGCTCTACCTGCAGGTGGCGGACGGATGCCGTCGCCAGATCGTAGTCGGGGACCAGTTCGTCCACGTTCTGGCGTGTAAGCCTGCATTGCGGTGTCATGACGTGTCCGCGGTAGTCGCGGCCTGGCGTGTGCGGCTTGGCCGGTGGTAGGAGCGATTCGATGTCGTACCCGGCAATCGCGGCCTGCTCGGTCATCCATCCGCGCCGCCGCTCGCCGAGACCGGCCATCCACTCCAGCACGGTCGTCGCCCGTCGGTCACGTTCATCGGCGCTGGACGTGCTTGCGGCCCAGAACAGCGGAAACAGATTGTTGTCCCACACATCAGATGCCGCGCGAATGGTTTCCCTGTCGAACACGCGGACGTCTGCCGCAGCCTCCGTCATCTGCTCCAGCGAGCGGTCCAGGAGTGCTGCCAGCACGGACATGGCCGACGCGGGACGCGGCGAGCGCGGTACATCGGACGGTGGAGGGGCAGGTATGACCACGTCGTGATCGTCGCACATCCTTGGACGCGGGCAGGGAATCAGCATCAGCCGCGAGACTCCCAACCTGATCACGGGCCTTCGACACGCCAGTGGCACGGCCTCCGAAGAGTCACCGAAGATGGAGAACCGGTTCCCACGCGAGGCCACGACTGGCTGGACTACGAAAAACGAGAGAGACCATGACCGCCCTTGAGCGACTTCGACACCTCGTGCAGCCGTCGAGTAGGGGTACCCTTATCGACTGGGACGACATCGCGGCGGCGTACGGCACCCGATTCCCGTCCGACTACAGGGACTTCCTGTCCGTCTACGGCAGCGGCGAAATCGACGGAATACTGGCCGTCTTCGCCCCGAGCACGGACCCTCACTTTCCTTCGCGTCACACCTCGAGGCTTCCGGCGGATGTTCTCGACCTACCGGAGGTCGACGAGTGGAACGACCCGTTGCACGCCGAGCTCTACGGCCCGGCGGACATCATGGTGTGGGGGGAGACGGTCGAAGCGGACGTGCTGGGCTGGATCACGAGCAGCGACGAACCCGGCACGTGGCCTGTGGCTGTCTATGCGCACGGCGGTGAGTGGACGGTCTACGACTGCACCATGACGGAATTCCTGCTGCAGCTCCTCACTGGAGAATTCGATGGGAACCCGACAGGGCTGACGCTTTTGTTCGGAAAAGGTAGCGCGGAGTTCACCACCGGCTGACAGGTCAGGAAACAGGAACAGGACACTGTCTCCGGTGCCTCTCTGGGGGCGGTTCGTGAGTTTTGAGCGGCTCTGTCGTCGCCTGATGGTGTGGGCGCGGGGCGGAATCGGCCGGTCCGCAGGCGCTCCTCTGCTGGTGTGTCGAGGAGGCTTCCCAGTCGCCTCAATGTTCGCGCCACGCGGTCCTGAGGGCTTCGAGCTCGGTGCGGGGGAAGTGCTCACCCCACTTGCCGCGGTACGCGCTCTCGCCGTACTCCCTCACAACCTCGTCGAAGCATCGGATCACTGCTCGGGCAACCACGTCGATGTTCTGCTGGGCGGACCAGATCTCGGTCCCCTTGTTGTCGTGGTCACTGCCGTGGGCCAGCTCCAGTACGCGGATCCACACGTCGATGCCTTCACGGCAGAAGATCCACCGGAAGGCGGTGGGTTCGGCCTCGAACTGTGCTCGCGACTCGGTTTCGCCGACGATCAGACGTGTTACTGCCGTCAAGAGATCTTCGGGGGCAGCGGTGACGTATGAGGCCGTGACTTCGGCTTCCGCCTGGTGGTCGCTGACGGTGCAATCGGCCCAGCCGCGTCCGGACAGGACCCAAGCGAGACGGAGGTGGGCCATCCTCATTCTCCTCCTCCAGTGACGGGTCCCTGCGCTGACCACCGAGGGACCTCGCCCACATCCGAGTGTGGCGGACGGCGAGACTGCTGGCCAGCGGATTCTCTGCCGCTCAGTGAGCTCTTTCAGAGTGGCCACTGATTCCCAATGGTGTTGTCAAGCGGCGGTAGTGACCCACTGTGGTCGGGTCATATCGCTGTCGCGCCTGCGCGGGCCGCAGCGGTCTCGAAGAGCTTGTGGTCGCGCAGGAGGGCCCAGAGCACGTTTAGGCGGCGCCGGGCGAGGGCCAGGACGGCTTGCTTGTGGGACTTTCCCTCCGCGCGTTTGCGCTGGTAGTACCGCTTCGATTCAGGGCAATGCACGGCGGCGACCTGGGCAGAGAGATAGAACATTCGTAACAGTCGCCTGCTGTAGCGCCGGGGCCTGCGGAGGTTACCGCTGACCTTGCCCGAGTCACGGGGGACCGGGGCCAGGCCGGCCACACCGGCGAGCCGGTCGGAGCTACCGAACACGGACATGTCTCCACCGGTAGCGGCGATGAACTCGGCGCCCAGCGTCATGCCGATGCCGGGCATGCTGGTGATCACCTCTGCGTCGGGATGCTCCCGGAACCGGGCCTCGATCTGGGCTTCGAGTTCCGAGATTTCCTCGTCGAGGGCCGTCACCGCTGCGGCCAGCGTGTGGACCATCCGCGCGCAGGTCCTTTCCCCGGGAACGACGGTGAACTGGGCTTCTCCGGCGGTCACCGCGGCCTCGGCCGTGCTCCTGGCAGCGGTGCTGGTGCGCACGCCGTGGTTCTTCAACCAGGTCGTGAGCCGCGACCGGCCGATCCTTCGCAGGGCTGCCGGGGTTTGGTAGCCGGCCAGCAGAATCAGCGCGCTCTTGGAGGTGCTCAGATCGAAGGCACGCTCCAGGGCGGGGAAGTACTCCAGCAGCTGCGCGCGGAGGCGGTTGATCGCGCGAGTGCGGTCGGCCGCGAGGTCGATCCGGCGCGCGGTCAGAATCCGCAGGTCTACTGCGATCTCACCGAGCTCCTGCAGAGGCTGCAGGTCACGGCGCATGCGGGCGGTGTCGGCGATGATGAACGCGTCCTTCGCGTCCGTCTTCCCGCTGCCCCGGTAGGCCGCTGAGGCGTGGTGCACGGTCCGGCCGGGGATGTAGAGCAGCTTCTGGCCGTGGTTGACCAGCAGCGCGATCCACAATGAGGCCCCGCCGGCGTTCAGGTCGACGGCCCAGGTGACCAGGCCGCCGTCGGCTATCCCCAATACATCACCGAGGAGTTCGAGCAGTTCAGCCTCGCTGTTCGGCACACGCCGCGACAGCAGCGTCGTCCCGTTGGCATCGATGACCGTGCAGTGGTGCTCGGCCTTCCCCGCGTCCGTCCCGGCCCACAATTCCGGCACCGATCCTCCTCCGACGTGGTGTTGTGTCCCACCAGCAGACGACCTCGCCGACGCATCCATACGAGCGATTCAGTTCGCGTATCCCAATTAGCGGCCGAGTCGTCGCGGGGTGCCGGGCGGCCAATCAGTGGAAGCCACATCATCGGCTATCGGGTGACAGCCATACCCAGCACCCCTGGATGCTCCGATCCTACGAATGACCGGAACGGCCCACGACGAACGGTATGGATCGGGTGACGGGCCAGCGTCCCGCAACTCACGAGGCTCCCGTGCCGTTGAGAGAGGTGTTCGACCTAACAAATCATCAGCGCAGGAGCCTCGTTGGTTCCCCGTTCTGCCGCACTTGACCTGCCGCACGCCCTGGTCGAGTGAGTATCCATGCTCATCTGCCCGGCCGCACCCACGACCTGACCGCGGCCCGCACCCACCGCATCATCCGGATCTGCGAACGCCAGGCCGTCCCCGTCCTGTGCCGACCGCGCCTACATCGGGGCCGGCCCGTGGGTGACCACGCCCATCAGACGGCTTCCCGGCCAGGACCTCACCGCAACCCAGCAGACAATCAACCGAGCCCTGTCGGCGGCACGAGCACCGGTCGAACGAAGTCGCGCGGCTCAAGTCCTGGCAGGTCTTCCGCCGGGCCCGCTGCAGCCCGAACCGAATGACCGTCGTCGCCGCAGCCATCCTCATCCTGGAACGTCAACGCTGATGAATCTCATTGCCGTTCCAGGGTGAGGACGGATTGGCAATGGCCGTCATCCAGTTGGGAACCGTCTCACGACCAGACAAGTCGACCTTCGTTGAATCGACAGACCGGGGAGATTCCATCGGCGATCCTCGTCAGCGTCTCCGCTACGGAGTCGAAATACTGGGCCATCGATTCGTACTCGCCCGTGACCGTGGGGCCACCCACGAACCAACTGCCGACGCGCCCGTCCCGCACATCGATGAACTTTCCCATCCAGCCGTCCTGGTCCGACAGGAACGGGATCCACTCGTTACGCCAGAACGGACTGTCCGGCTGGTCCGGAGGGTCGAATCCACAGCGCGTGGAACGGTTCGCGTAGAGCCTCTCCATCGCCCGGATGCCCAGAAAGAAGCTTCCCTCGTCGGGGAACCCGTCGAAGCCGCAGCATGCCACGTCGTCTTCGACGTCTTCCTCCGGCAGATCCAGATTGTTCTGCAACAGCCACGTCCGCAGGTCCCCATGCAGGGCGATCCCCATCCGTTCCTCGGCTGCCGCGAGCATCTGCTCCGTAGCGGGCCCTGGCAGATCCGCGTGATCCGCCGGCGCGTGCTCCCGAAGAAGACTCATCACACGCAACCAACTCTCAGCCACACTCATCGCCCTCTGCCCTCTGTCCTCTCTACAGGGATGCCTCCGTCCGACGACGCCGCTGCGGAGGTTGGGAAGTACCGGCCGGAAAACCTTGCAGGGATGGTACTTCGAGCATGCGTCCCCCATCCCTCCCCACGACGATCTTCCGACCCGAAGCGCTGGGCCGGCCCCTCAGCGGAGTGACCGCCCGCGACTTTTCACAGACAAACCACCGTGCCCGGCAGGCCCAGCCTCGGAGCTTCCAGGACTCAAACGACGGCCAAGGCGTCACCCTGGAGCGGTGAAGGGGGCTGCCGCACGATCGGGGGACATCTGAACTCGCTTGCCCTGCTGGGCAGGTGGGAAGGATGTCGCTGTGCCCAAGCCCTATCCGGAAGAGTTCCGCCAGGACGTCGCGCGGGTCGCGAGGAACCGCGGTCTGGGTGTGACGGTCGAGCAGGTCGCCACCGACGTCGGGGTCCACCCGATGACGTTGTGGACGTGGATGCGCCGGGCGGACAGCGACGACGGGTCCAAGCCCGGAGTTTCCAGCAAGGAGAGTGCGGAGCTGCGGGAGGCGCGTCGGCGGATCAAGCTGCTGGAGCAGGAGAACGAGGTTCTGCGTCGGGCTGCGGCCTATTTGTCGCAGGCGCATCTGCCGGGAAAAGGATCTACCCGCTCGTGAAGGAGCTGGCCGGGGACGGGGTGCCCGTCGCGGTGACGTGCCGGGTGCTCAAGCTCGCCAGGCAGCCCTACTACCGCTGGCTCGACAAGCCGGTGGCCGACGCTGTTGTCGAGGAGGCGTATCGCGCGAACGCGTTGTTCGGTGCCCACCGTGAGGACCCTGAGTTCGGCTACCGCTTCCTGGCCGATGAGGCCCGCAGCACCGGGGCCGCGATGGCGGACCGGACCGCGTGGCGGATCTGCCGGGACAACCGCTGGTGGAGCGTGTTCGGCAAGAAGCGAGGCCGGGGCAGGAAGGCCGGCCCACCGGTGCACGACGATCTCGTCCGCCGTGACTTCACCGCGGCTGGCCCGAACCGGTTGTGGCTCGCTGACATCACCGAGCACGCCACCGGCGACGGCAAGCTGTATCTCTGCGCGATCAAGGATGTCTTCAGCAACAGGATCGTGGGCTACTCCATCGATACACGGATGAAGTCCCGGCTGGCCGTGACCGCCCTGGACAACGCCGTGGCCCGGCGTGAACACGTCGACGGATGCGTCCTGCACACCGATCGCGGATCGCAATTCCGCTCCCGGAAGTTCCTCCGGGCGCTCGACGGCCACCGGATGGCCGGGTCGATAGGGAGGGTCGGGGCAGCCGGCGACAACGCGGCCATGGAGTCCTTCTTCAGTCTGCTGCAGAAGAACGTCCTCGACCGCAGGAAGTGGGCCACCCGCGAGGAACTGCGGATCGCCATCGTGACCTGGATCGAGCGGACCTACCACCGCCGTCGTCGGCAAGCCGCACTCGGCCGACTGACCCCCGTCGAATTCGAGACCGTCATGACCACACCGGCCCTCCAGGCCGGGTGACTCAACCTGTCACCCGAACCTGCATCAGACCCGACGTAGGGCGGGAGCTCTCCCTTCATCCAGTAAAGAATGACGTCGATCGGGGTGGCTTCTCGAAGATCCACAGGCGCCACACTGGACACCGAAGACTTGCCGCTTCCGGAACTACTACCACTGCCTGAGCTGTTGCTGCCGCTCTTCGAACTCCCACCCCCGGAGCGTCCGGTCTGGGTGTTCGGCCCGCGGCCGTCATGCCCCTCGGGTTCGGGCATGGGGTCGCCGTCGTCGGGGCACCATTCTTCGGCTCCTCCGGCGCCGCCACAGCCCAGGCCCAGGCCGGTGGGGTCGGAGAAGGTCAGGGTTGGGGACTGTCCGGAAGTTTGTGTATGCCCCGGTGTGACCCGTAAGGCATGAGACGTGGTCTCTGCCGGGAAGGATCACTGATGGGGATCAAGGACGACCGGCCCCGTGAAGGCATCGTACGGACGGGGGCCGAGTTGGCTCGACTGGCGGAATCAGAACGTGACTTGGCCGGACAGCTCGTGGAGCGGGCCCGTGCCGAGGGCGTGAACCTGGTCGGGGAGAACGGGCTGCTCAAGGGGCTGGTGAAGCTGGTCCTGGAAGGCGCCCTGGAGGCCGAGATGGCCGACCACCTCGGCTACGAGAAGGGCGACCGGGCAGGCATCGGGTCGGGCAACTCCCGCAATGGCACGAGTCGCAAGCGGATCCTGACGGACGTGGGGGCGGTCGAGCTGGACATCCCGCGTGACCGGGCCGGCACGTTCACCCCGCAGGTCGTGCCCAAGCACACCAGGCGGGTGGAGGGCTTCGACGAGGCCATCCTCTCCCTCTATGCGAAAGGCCTGACCACCGGCGAGATCCAGGCCCACCTCGCGGAGATCTACGATGTGGACGTCTCCCGGGAGACGATCTCCAAGGCCACCGACAAGGTCAGTGCCGAGCTGGATGCCTGGCGCCAGCGGCCGCTGGACCGTGTCTACGCCGTCGTCATGATCGACGCGATCGTCCTGAAGATCCGTGACGGGGCGGTCGCCAACCGGCCCGTCTACATCGCGGTGGGGATCAACCTCGAAGGCGAGCGAGACATCCTGGGCATGTGGGTCGGCACCGGTGGCGAGGGTGCCAAGACCTGGATGGCCTGGCTCGCGGAACTCAGGAACCGCGGGGTCCAGGACGTCCTGATCGCCTGCTGCGACGGCCTCAAGGGCCTGCCCGACTCCATCGCTGCGATCTGGCCCCTCGCGGACATCCAGCTGTGTGTGGTCCACATGGTCCGCAACAGCCTCAAGTACGCGTCCACCAAACACTGGTCCCAGATCGCCAAGGAACTCCGCCAGGTCTACACCGCCGCCACCGCGGACGCGGCCGAGGCCAGGTTCGCGGAGTTCGAGGCCGAGTGGGGCGCCCGCTACCCGGCCCTGGTCGCGGTCTGGCGCCGTAGCTGGGAACACTTCGTGATGTTCCTGCGGTTCCCGCCCGAGATCCGAAAGATTGTCTACACGACGAACATGATCGAGTCCCTGAACTCCCGCTTCCGCCAGGCCACCCGCCGCCGCGGACACTTCCCGAACGAGGAAGCGGCACTGAAGGTCCTCTACCTCGTCATCCGGGACCGCCAGCCCAACCGGCGCAACCCCACCGGCCGGACCCACAACTGGAAGGAAGCCATCAACACCCTCGCCGGCTACTACGGCGACCGCGTCACAGACAACCAGTAGTAACCCACGAACCAGCGGAAAGACGTCAGCACCAGGGCTTACACAAAGAAACTGACACTCCCGCCGTACGGACCAGCCACACGTTGCGCACGTCGCACTGGAACGCCCAGGGCTCGGTGATCCGGAACCGGGCCGACAGCACCTCCTTGCCGGCCAGCTTCTTCGGCGAGAACTCGAAGTACAGGCGCTGGACGTAGCCCGGCCCGCAGTAGTAGCCATTCCAGGTGCCGCACTTGCCGACACCCTTGCCCATGTTGTCCTCGGCGTTGGCCCAGTTCCACTCCTCGTAGCCATCGCTGCGGAGCAGCGTCCGCTCCACGCTGTCGTCCAGGGCCACGAACGGGTCGATGTACAACGGGAAGGCAGCCGGATCGCTCTGGCCGAGCAGCGCCGGGTCCGGCACCACCGTGAGCGAGTCGGCGGCAACCTCCACCGGCAGGTTCGCCGTCTTGTCGCCCGCCCCCGGTCCGTCGGCCGCGGGCTCGTCGTCGGCCGCCGGCTCCGCGAGGGCTGCCGAAGCGCGCTGAGCCGTCTTCGTCTGTGGCGTCGGCGGAGCGGGCTCGTCGCCGCTGGAGTCCCACATCAGCGCGGGCGGGGCGGTGAAGACGCTGTTGCCGTTCGCGTCGACCGCGAGGAGCCCCCCTCCTTGCTGCCGGACACCCGCAGGCGATTGGCCTTCAGACCGAACTTGACCGACTTGAGCGCAGGGCTCTTGGCGGCCTCCGGCGTCTTGACGACGAGAACCTCGCGGTAGCCCTGCGTCGTCGCGGTCATCCGCAGATCGACGCCCGGCAGCACCTCGGCGTAGACCGCGCTGTCGCCGTCGAGCACAGGCTTGGGCAGCACACCCGGCCACCGCAGGGACAGCGTGCGCGTACCCCGGCCGATCGTGACCAGATCCGCATGGGCGCCACCGCCGGAGAATCGGATGTCGGCGAGGGCAGCCTTCGGCTGCACCGTCCCGTCACCACGCACCGACAATGTGGCATCCGGTGTTACCCAGGTCCCGTTCTCGTCCTTGGTACGCACCGGCACCACGGACTGGTCCAGGCGGAAACTCTGGCCATCCGGGTTTGCGTAAGTGGTGGTGAACTCCGAACGCTCACCCATGACTTCAACGGGCTGGCCGGTCTCGGCCGCCTTCTGCAGCGCCTTCTGACCTTCGGTCAAAGCGGGCGCCGGACCTTCGGCGGCCGTCGCCGCCGAGGGTATGTGAGCAGGGGCAACGCCAAGTATGAGCACTGCGCCCAGCGCGGTGCTCATGGTATGGCGAAGCCGCTGCCTGTCGAACACAGGCATGATCCATCCCCAGTGAGACAGAGCCTCCCCCAAGGCTCCGTGGAACGCGACCTGACACAGTCGCAGCCGCGAATGTACGGATACTTTGAATGTCGATCAAGGGTTTTCAAGATCAATCCGACGCATGCCAGGAACATGGTGAGGTGTCAAACTGCTCAGGTCACTACATTCGGAGGCAGAACGCCTCACCGACCGAGGACCGCTGCTACCGGGCCGTACCTGCCCTCACGCCCGATACCGGACCCGGGTGCCGGGTGGTGTCAGCGGAGAGGGGCAGGTACATCTTGAAGGACTCGTTGCTGCCCGGGGTGCGGGGACGATCGGTGGCGGTTCCTGGTGGGTGCCGGTCGCGCAGGCGGCGGGCTGTAGGCGGGGGACGAAGGCGTGCAGGGTGGCGTCGATCAACGCGGTAGAGGAGGCTTGCGAGCTGACGCATTGCCCGTGCCTCGTTCTCGTTCCGGCCACGGCAGCCAGCCCCGGCAGGCTCAGGATCAGCAGGGAGAGGCGGGAGGACGGGACACTGCCGGTTTCCGGGCCTGCGGCGTGAAGTCGACGGTTCTCAGCCGACGACGTGCGGCACGCCGATGCGCGTTCCGGCGGAGTCGGGCAACGGCAGAGTTCCCAGTCATCTGATCATTGGGACACGCCAGTGCAGAAGGGTGCGGTCGCCACACCGCATCTCCCCTTTGGAGCCACGGTGAGCCACAAGTCCACCGACAGCCCCGCCCCCGCGGGCGGCCTCGTCCTCGGCCGCTACAAGCAGAACGGAAGCCCCGACACAGTCGGCGGCTACACCGGCGGCATTGGCAACCTCGCCCACTACTCCTACGCAGCCCTCCCCCGGCGCCCCTGGCGCCGCCGGACCCAGCGCCCTTGCGTCGACCGGCACCAACTGCGTCGACAACGACAACGGGCGCAGCACCGACGGCAACGCCATCCACCTGTGGACCTGCGGCGGGGGTCCAACCAGCAGTTCCAGATCCACGACGACGGCACCATCCGCATTCAGGGGAAGTGCCTCAACGCCGAGAACGCGGGTACCGCCAACGGCACCCTCATCCAGCTCTGGACCTGCAACGGAACCCCCGCACAACGGTTCCTGCCCCGCGCCGACGGCAGCATGCACAACCCCACATCGGTCCGCTGTCTCGACCTGCCCCAGGGCAACAAGACCAACGGCACCCGCCCCCAGCTCTGGGACTGCAACAAGACCGATGCACAGCGCTGGACCATCCCCACACTGAACACCGCGATCCTCCTCATGCCCCCTTACTGACGCACCCGCAGGATCAAGCCGATGTGCCCCGGCTCCAAAACCATGGAGGCGGGGCACGCCGTCTATCGGCGTCGTCCGCATCCGCGAGACGGCCGCCCTCCCATGAGGAGCCTTGACACGCCTTCGGTCTCCCAGGTGGCCACCGGATGAAGAACCTTATGAGCACTTACGATGAAATGCCCTGAATGTTGGGACTTTTGACCCTTATTCGGTTCTGTCGCGAAGTGGAACAGTCCTCTCCAGGTCATGATCATTTTCTTCGGATCGAGGAGGGCTCGTGAAGGCTCGCAAGGTCATACCCGGAGCGATCGCAGTAGTCGCCGCCGCCAGCATCCTGGCTGGCACAACAACGACGATGGCGAACGCGTCCGATACCCGCGAAATACCGGCACCTGCCGATTCGCACGCCGACAAGAGTGCCACCTCGGACGGCAAGGACCTGTTCGCCGGCTTCTACTTCGGCCTGGGGCAGACCGGACAGGCGATCTACAGGAACCTTGACTTCAAGAACGACATCGGCGAGCTGGCCAAGAACCAGACTCCCGAGGGGCGCGAAGCCGTTGCCGGCATCGTCAACGACGTGGCCAAGGATTCCCCGGCGTTCTTCGCCGACTTCTCTACCAAGCTCCGCAGCGGCGATCCTGTGCGGGTCGACCAGGCCATGACGGCCGGCGCCGGCCAGCTGAAGAAGTACGTCGACGAGGATGCCGCGGCTGACCTTGGGGCCGGCCAGGGCAAGTGCGTATTCAACTTCGTGGCGGCTGCCAACGTCGCCACCACCGTCACGGCCGTCAATTTTGTGGCCCTCTACAACAAGTTCTGGACCAGGTCAGCCGCTCTGGATGAGGGACTGAGCAAGGACGAAACCATCGCCAAGCTGACCACAACCCTGCGCACCGCCTGATCAACCCGTCGTACCGGATCGGGTCACCCCGTAAGGATCGGAGTGACCCGATCCGCGGTTGCACAACCGTGGAGAGCTGAGGTGACGAATGAAGAGTCTCCTGAATGACTGGCGGGAACGGCTGCCAGTGCGCACAGACCAGCAGCTTGCGGTGGACGTTCCCCGGAGACTGGTATGGACCGTGAGCGTCATGTGGGCGATTGTTGCCCTGTATGTCGCACAAGTCCACGTGCCGCGGAACGTGGTCACCCTGCCCGGGCAACACACCGTGGCACCCCTGGCGAACTCGGTGGCAGCCCAGGGCTGGGCGTTCTTCACGAAGTCGCCACGCGATGCCGCACTGATCCCCTACACAGAGCGCGCCGGCGGGTGGCGCAACGAACTGCTGGCCCCGCACTCGGAGCCGCAGAACGCTTTCGGGCTGGATCGGCGCTCGCGTTCCCAGGGTATCGAGATAGCCATGCTTTCCCTGGAGGCCCCCAAGGAAGCGAAATGGAAGGAGTGCAGCAGCGACCTGCCGGCCTGCCTGGCTTCCGCCAACCCACCGGTGGCGACCACCAACCGTTCCCCGGAGCCTTCCTTGTGCGGACGTGTCGCGCTCGTCCAGGAAGAGCCGGTGCCGTTTGCCTGGCGGGACCTCAAGGCTGAGAAGCTGATGCCCAAGAGCGTCCTGGCCCTGGAGGTCACGTGCTGACGCGGATACCGGTGCCGTGGACCAACCTCTACGGTGTGGCCCGGACGTTGATCGCTCTGGGCACGGCCGGGACGCTGCTGTTCAGCAGCACCGGGACGCTCTTCAGACCGGTCGCGACCCTTGGGGACCACCCCTTGTGCGACGGAGTCAAGGCCGCCGGGGCGTTCTGCCTGGTCCCAAGCGATGACCTCCAGTGGGTGCAGTGGCTCTGTGTCGCGGTGCTCCTGGTCGTCGCCTCCGGCTGGCGGCCTCGATGGACCGCCCTGCCGCATGCCTACGTCAACTTCAGCGTCTACACCGGCATCGCGATCAGCGACGGCGGAGACCAGATCGCCATGAATCTCGTGCTCCTGCTGCTCCTGCCGGCCCTGGGAGACCGTCGGCGCTGGCACTGGAGCCCGAACGAGGAAGTGCCCACCAGCCGGTCCCGCAAGGTCTGGGCCGTGCTGGGTGTCAGCTCCCTGATGATGGCCCAGCTGCAGATGTCCGTCCTGTACTTCCAGGCGGCCGTCGCCAAGCTCAGCCACGCCGAGTGGGCGGACGGCTCCGCCATGTACTACTGGGCCAACGATCCGTCATTCGGGGCGCCCAACTGGATGCGCCCCCTGCTGGATCCCCTGGTCACCACGCCCACCTGGGTGGCTGTGATGACCTGGGTGCCCCTCTTGGTCGAACTGTCCCTCGCGGCCTCGCTCCTGCTGCCACCCAGGGTGCGGCAGATCCTCTTGGTCGTCGGCGTGGCATTCCACTTCTCGATCGCAGTGACGATGGGCCTGTGGAGCTTCGCCGCTGCGATGTGGGGTGGCCTCGCCCTCCTCTGTCTGCCGCTTGGCACGTCCCTGCGTCACCGTACGGCTCACACGCCCGCTGATCCCGGACCCGGGGCGCCGGACAGGACAGAGGCCACCAGCTCGGCCACTTCCTCGTCCGACAACCCGGCCTTGCGCGCCTCGGCGACAAACTGACGCGCCGTCTCCCACAGTCCTGCCCGGCGCGGTGCGGCCACCACGACCGCACCGCGCCCGGCACGCAGGTCGATCAGCCCCTCTGCCTTGAGTGCCTGGTAGCCCCTCAGCACCGTGTGCATGTTCACCCCGAGCAGCCGCGCCGCCTCCCGCGCACCGGGCAGCTTCTCGCCGATGCGCAGCGTTCCTTCGCTCAGTGCACGGCGTACGGATGCGGCGATCTGCTCGGCCAGCGGCTGGGATGAGGAGGCATCAATCCGGATCAGCACCTCAGCGTGCCGCCGTCGCCGAGCGGGCAACCAGGTCGTTGATCAGCCCGGCGGCCGATTCCGCGTCCTCTACGACGATGAGGAACTCGCGGTCGTCGGCCAGCTCCAGCCACAGGCCCTCGCCGGTGTGGAAGGCGAGCCCCCGCCGACCGCCCAGCGATCGGTACCCCCAGCCACCGAGGTCACCCATCGGACTGACGAGGCGCACATGGGCCTGCCGGATGTCCGCCAGCGGGATCGTCACCCGGGGGAAGGGCAGCAGCGGCAGCCTGAGAGCGAATCCGTCGGCGTTGACGGCGGCCCGCATCAGGGACATCACCAGCCCGATCAGCCCGAGTGGCAGTCCCAGCCACGCCAACTCCTCGATGCCCAGGAGCACGCCGGCCACGCCGACCGCGACCAGGATGGTGAACACGCCCTTCGCCCAGGTGGGAGAAGCGGACCGGCTCCATACTGCGGTCTCGGTGCCCGCCAGGCCCACCGAGTGCAGGCTGTCGGGTGACGATCCCCGCTCCCTGGAAACGGGCATGACGGGCGTGCCGGGCGTGAGCAGTGCGCCGATGGCGGCTGCCGCAAATGCGGCACCGATCGGCGCGAGGCTCTGCCACCCCGGCCAGTCGGCCTGCCTGGCATCCGCGACGGCGGCATTCGCCAGCAGCGTCATCACGAACGCGCACCCCAGGGCCGCCGGGATCGCGAAGGCCGTGGCATACAGCGAACGCGTCGCCGCCGAGCGGCGGTAGGCGACAACAGCGCAGAGCACGGCCTCCAGCACACAGAACCCGACCATGCCCAGGACCCCGAGCGCACGGGGTGCGAAGCCGTCGGCACCGTCGCTGGTGAAATGTATGGCGAGGGGATCCGGAATCGACTCCCACCGGGACGCGGCGACCGCCACCACCGTCACACAGGCAACCGTCCCGGGCAGGGCGGCAAGTGCGGCACGCCCCCTCGGGCCGAACGCCGGAATCAGACCGCTCATCGGAGGCTCCTCCCTTGGCAGGCCGGGTACACAGTCGACAGACCTGCGGCCACCTCGACCCAACTGTTCGCATCGTACTAGAACACTAATACATCATCAGGATGAGCGAAGTTGCACATGATTGACGTGCGGGCGTGTTCAGCTGGGCGGCATCCATCCGTGGATCACGTTCGTGTGCGGGAGGCTTACGCGAGTGCCTTGAAGTGGTGGGTGACCCTGGCCGGTGAGCAGGCCATCGATGCATTTGGCAGAAGCTGCACTTCAAGACCTGCACGGACGAACGGTGTAAGCGTGAGACGGACGGGCCCGGTCCCGCGGGTTCCCCCGCCGGCACCGCAGGCGAGAACGTGGAGAAGGCTGAGCCCGTGGCCTCCCCGACGGGGCAATGTGGATCTGATGGAAGCCCTGCGCGCCAGCGTGAAGCGGGCGCCGGCCGGCGCTGCCAGCGGCCAGTCGCTCATGGCGCTCACGAAGGTTGAGTTGTACAAGAGGCCCATCGCTGCCGGCATCGAGGGCCGCTCCACCATGCCCCACGATCGTTCCGGCCCCCGGCGGGGGTCACGCGCGGACCGCAACGGCACACCGGCTCGGACACGAGAGCGCGAACGCGGCCGGGAGAGCGCTGGTGGAGAAGTACGGTGAGTTGTCCGCCGAGATCATCGTCGCGAAGTTGACCGCGGGCGCGGTGCGGCGGGAACACCAGGTGGTGGTTCTCGTGGCCGGGCGGGCCGGCAGGGCAAGACGCTCGTGATGGATCTGGATAAGGCTGCCGGACACGTCCGCGACTTCGGCCAGATACTGGCCGACCGCCTCGGCTCTGATAGCGATCTCTGAAAATTTCAGCGTCGCCCAACACCTGGGTCAGGCCGGTACGCAGGCGGCTGTGCCACAGTACGGCGGCCAGGCGGCCGAAGGCGGTCTGAGGGGCGGCCATCTTGGCCGGGCGGCCTGGCTGGATGGCACACCTGGGCTGCCGCGACACCGGCGAGGCACATGAGGCGGGTAACGGAGCGGCAGCCGACGAGACGGAGGGCGACCGCGGCGGCGAGGGGGACCACTTTCAGGCCCGGGAGCCCTTTCCTTTGGGGCCACCAGACCACGTCAAGCCATGCTTCGCAGCGCCTTTCTGGCCGCTTCCACGACTGCCGGCCAACGTCGCGAAGCGAGGTATTCCGAATCAGGCGCTTCGCCCAGTTCGTCGATCAACGGGTAGAGGAGGCTTGTGAGCTCACGCATTGCCCGTGCCTCGTTCTGGTTCCGGAGCACCTCTCCAACGACTCCCTCCGGATCCTCCAAGACGCGTGTGTCGTCCAGGATGTTGATCACCATGGTCAGGTCATCGACGTCACCCGGTTCACGTATGTCGGCCAGCCACACGCGTTGCTGGTACGCGGGTCTGGCCAGCGAGCTCAACATCGCCACCACCTGGAGACGTGCGTCGGGGAACTCAACTCCGTCATAGTTCACTGCGGGCTGTTCCAGCTCTTCCACTTCGGCCAGTCCTCCAGAGGGATGTGGGCCATGATCGAAGTGGCAGGCAGCTGGGCACGGGACGCCTGGCTGCAGGGGCGACGCCGTGGTCATGTCCACGTGCACCGCCCGGGCCGGCCCCGGTCATCTTCGGCATATCCCCTCCACCGCAGTCCGCGAACTGTCGCTGACTGCGGTGTCATGCGCATTCCTGAGGCCTGCGGCGCTTCTGCGTCGTCCTGGTGCCGGTGGCAGCTGTTGCAGCGTCAGGGCCGCCTTGTGAGCGGGGGGTCTTTTCGCCCACTCGGCGTGGCTCGATGGTGCGGGGATCGACGGCTTCCCCTGGGGCTCCTTCGTGGTAGAGCCCGTCAGGTTCGGTGTCGCGGTCGTGTGGCAGGAGGAAGAACACACGGCGTAGCTGATAGCCGCTGTCGGGGTCGGCTTCGGCGTGCTCATCGAGTTCGCTGTACCCGACCATGCGGCCGTCCCGGGCGTAGCGGGGCTTGCCGCGGCGTCGGGCTGTCTTGTCGAGTGCCTGTCGCACGTAGTCGAGATGGTCGGGGTTCTCGAGCCACACCACGGAGCTTTCGTGGCGGAGGTCGCTCTCGTTCAGCAGCGAGCTCATGGCTGCAGCCCCTTTTCGTTGTCGACGGCCAGGCAGGGGCCGGTGTTCCATGAGTGGTCCCGTGCGGGGGCACGGTGTCCATGGTAGTGCGGTGTGTTGTGCGTGCGTAGTCTGCGTGGTCTAGACATGGGTGGTCTCGGGTTCGTCGCTGAGGAGGCCGAGTCCGGGGTAGTACTTCTTGCCGCTGGATTTCATCATGTCGGCTGGTGAGGCGAGTGAGAGTTCTTGGCGTACTCGTGTGGCGAAGGCCCGGGCGGTGGCGGGGCGGATGCCTTCACCTGCGCTGCACCAGTGACTGTAGGCGGCGTAGAGCAGCCCCTGTTCGACTTTGAGGTCGCCTGAGGTTCGCTCGCTTGCCCGGCTGGCGGGGGCGGTGGTGGTGCAGCACTCCGTGAGGAATCGGCCGATGTGGTCTTCGGTTGTGGCGTACGCCTGGGTGGCCGTGCGTACGGAGGCGGGGCCTGTGAGTGGGTCGCGCGTGGCGAGGTAGAGCTTTGCGCCTTCGATCAGCCAGTGCAGGATGCCTGGGCCTTCGCTGTCGACGAGCTCCTTGGCGAGGTTGTCGATCTTCCGTGCCGCAGGAACGACGCGTTCGAAGGGGATGACGCGGATACGGCGCCAGAAGGCGTGTCCGCCGGTGCCGACCTCGGGCCGGTGGTTGCCCAGCAGCCACAGCTTGTGCGTGGGGGTGAAGGAGAAGTAGTCCTGACGCATCCGGCGCGCCATGATGCGGTCGCCGCCTGTCAGCAGCTTGACGCGGGACTCGTCGAACTTGTCGTTCGGCTTGAGCTCGCTGCACACCACGATGCGCCGGCCGTGGAGCTCGGTGAGCTCGGTGGAGTGCTCGGAGAACTTTCCCTTCTCCATCAGGAAGCCGGGCGGGGCCGCCTGCGCGTAGTCACCGAGGATCTGCGTCATGACGTCGAGGAGAACGGACTTGCCGTTGGCGCCCGTGCCGTAGAGAAAGGGCAGGACCTGCGCGCCGACGTCTCCGGTGATGGAGTACCCGAGGAGCAGGTGGAGGAACTGGATGGTCTCCACTCCCTTGGCGTCGTCGCCGAAAATGTCGTGCAGGAACCGGTGCCAGCGCGGGGTCGGCATGCTCTCGGGACCGACGCTGGTGGCGCGTGAGTGCATGTCGCACTCGGGGTCCGGCTTTCGCAGCCGGCCGGTGTGCAGGTCGACGACGCCGGCTGGGGTGCACAGGGCATACGGATCGCCGTCCAGGACGTCCGGGTCGAGGGCGAGCGCGGGCGAGGCTTTCGCCTGGGTCAGCATCGCCTTGATGCCCGGGGTCGACATGGACCTGCGGCGGTGCAGGAGCAGGTCGCGGTCGCTGAACAGGCCGGTGGGGTCGGTGGACGGCATCTGCTCGGCCATGTCCCCCGCTGCCCAGACTGCGGACTTCTCTCCTCCGGTGCGTTTCCACCGGTACTGGTTCCAGTGGTACCAGCCCAGGCCCTCGACGTGACGGAACCGGTCTCCGTACATCACAGCAAACAGCTTGGCGTTGCCCCGGTCGGTCAGAAGCCCGGGAAGCTGCCCGGCCGGCCGGCCTCACGCACCGTGGCGGTGTTCTGCTGACCGGGCAGGTTCGCCGATGCGTCCTGAAGGGCGAGCATCTGCTGGGCGGCGGCCGTGGCGTCGAAGCGCGGACCATCGGCGCTGCTCATGGGCGTCCTTTGAAGTGGAGCGGCCGGCCGATACCGGCGGACAGGGCAGAGTTGATGACGGTAAGGCTGCGGTGGCTCTGGTGTGGGCGGGCTGCGTCGGCAGCCGCCACAAGGAACTCTCGGGCCTGGGAGTCGGTGAGGTGGCCGGCTCCTACCAGGCCGCCCGCGGTATAGGCGGCCCGGTTGAGTTTCTCAGTGAAGCTCGCACCGTGCGGGACGGCAGCGCAGTCCCGCAGTTCGGCCAGCAAGGGGTCCAGCAAGCGGTGCGCGGCTGGGCCGTCCGGACGTGCGGACCTGCGCGGGGCCGGCACGGAGGGGCGCGAGGGGCTGTCCGCCACGACGTGCCCGGTCCGCTCCAGCTCAGCGGCCAGCCAGTCGGGCAAGGGTGCGGGAAGTCGGGCAATCCCCCACGGGAACATAGGTCCCGGCACGGGCTCGGGTCGCCGGGGCCACGATGTAGCCACTGGTGGCGCGTACATCGACCTGCCAGGCGAGCGCCACCTTCGGGCTCGAGCCCGTCGAAGACCGGTAGCACGTTCCGGACCCAGTCTGGTACCAGATGTGCAGTCCGCCGGAGGGGGTTCTGACCCTCAAGGTTGTCTCGTCGTCCGCGGGGTTCGGCTGCCTCGGGTAGGCAGCGAGCAGGGCTAGGGTGTCGAATCCGGAAGCCAGCCCGGCCAGGTTGACGTCCTGATGGATCGCGATACCCGGCAGAAGCCGGTCACGGTCTGGTACTTCAGCGCTGTGGGGGGTGTCGAGAACCGCTCGTATGTGTGACATCCCGTGAGTTCCTCTGAAGTCTGATGAGTCCTTGTTCCTGTGGCCAGGGGGTTCTGGCTCCTTGGGGTGTTCTTCGAGCTGGTGACGTAACTTCAGGATTCTTGAAGCGTTCTCACTTCGTCCGATCGTTCTGTGGTCGGTGTGAAGGCGAGGAGGCTCGGGTTGGCGCTGGCTGCCGTACGTGATCTGCGCGAGTTCCGCGAACCGGTCTCGGCGGAGGAACTGGAGCGGTTCGAGACCGACGTGCTGGCCGGGTTCGTCCTCGCGCGGGCTTCGGCAGGTCTGGCGACGGCACGATCCGCGGGGACGTCGGGCACCTGGACCAGATGCGGTCCTGGTTCGGCCGACCGCTGTGGGACATGGAGCCGGCCGACGCCGACGGCTACTTCGGGAAGGTGCTGCGGGGCTCGCCGAGCGGCACTCGGCGGGCCCGCGCACAGGCGCTGACCACGTACTTCCTGTTCCTAGAGCTGCGGCACAAGGTCGAGATCCATCGGATGACCGGGCGGGTCGTCGAGTGCCCGATCGATGAGATGAACCGCCCGCGGGGATCCAAGGACGCCGCCCTGCGGATCCCGCCGACCGAGCCGGAGATCAAGACGCTCTTCACCAGCTGGGGCGGCGAGCTGGCGACCTGCCGCAAGTTCGCCCCCACCGCGCGGAACTACACCGCATCGAAACCGATGTCGCAGGTCGGACTCAGGGTGAGCGAGGCATGCAAGCTCGACCTGGCCGACATCAAGTGGGACCTGGGCCGCTTCGGCAAGCTCCACGTGCGCCATGGCAAGGGTGCCCGTGGCTCGGGCCCGCGCGAGCGGATGGTGCCACTGATCAACGGCCGCCGACCGCACTCTGCGGTGGTTCATCGAGGACGTCTGGGGCCAGTTCGACGACGACCACACCCGCCCCGGCGCCCCGCTGTTCCCCTCCGAGCGCAAGAACACCGACGGCTCCTCGCGCCGCGTCGGCGACGACGCCTTGCGCAACGGACTGGCCGCCGCGGCGGAAGCCCATCTGCCTGGCTGGGCTGACACGCTGACGCCGCACGTCCTGCGGCACTTCTGCGCGTCCGAGCTCTACCTCGGAGGGCTTGATCTGCTCGGTATCCAAGCGGTCCTCGGACACTCGTGGATCGCCACCACGATGCGGTACATCCACGTCCAGCAGACCCGGGTCGAGGACGCCTGGGTGACCGGGCAGCAGCGGGCCGCGAAGCGGCTGGAAGGACTGATGGGATGAAGTGGAACCTGCGGCTGACCGCTGCGAACAAGGGGATCTGGAAGGCGTCCGAGCTCCAGCGGAGCCTGGCCGAGCACGGCCTGGTGATCTCGGCCGGGAAGATGTCCGGCCTCTGGTCCGGCCAGCCGGTCTCCCTCAAGCTGGAGGACCTGGACGTGATCTGTGTCGTGCTCGGCTGCGAGATCGGCGATCTGCTGATTCCCGAGCCCGGGAAGGTTATCCGCCCAGGTCAGCAGGCTGGAGTCAAGGAGGCCACGGCCGGCTCGGTGGGGGCCCCGGCCGTCGTGCCGAAGCGCCGTGACGGTCGTTCGCTGCCGCCGATGTGACCTGGTCACCATCACCATGGGGAAGATCAGCGAGAACAAGCCGGCGGCCTCTTGCTCGGGCTGTTTCGCCTGGGGACAGCTGCCCGGCCGGTTCTGCCGCGGCTGCTACACCTACGGCCAGTTGCACGCCGTCGGCGAGTGCGTCGGCTGCCGTCGGCAGGTCCCGGTCGATGACAAGCACGGCTACTGCCGCCTCTGCCGGGCTCAGGCGACGTGGGCGATCAAGGCCAGCGGCAAGGCTTCGGTGATCGAGCCGTACCTGCGGCGGGTGACCTGCCAGCAGCTGTTCTTCGCGAACCTCCAGCGGCCCAAGAACGGCGGTCCCCGGGTCGGCAAGGCCGGGCGTCGCGTGCTGAAGACGCCGCCGGTTCCCGAACCACACCGAGTGATCACCGCGTCGACGCAACTGACGCTGTTCACTGCCACTCGGGACTTCCGCCGGTTCGACCGGGAACTCCACGCCGACCTGGCCAACCCGTGGCTGGTCCGGGCCCGGCAGGCCGCTCGGGCGCTGGGAGAGGCCCGCGGCTGGAGCCGCTGGATCGCCAGCGACGTGAACCGGGCCCTGGTCATCGTGCTGTCCGGCTTCCACGACGGCGAGTCGATCCGGTATTCCGAGCTCTTCCCGGCCCTGCGAGTTCGTGGGCTTCCTGTTGTGCGGACCGCCGAAGTCCTCGACCGCCTCGGGCTGTTCGCCGACGACCGGGCCCCCGCCGTCGACCGGTGGCTGGAACGGAAGCTCGACGGGATGCCCCCGGGCATTCATCGTGCCGTCGAAGCCTGGGTTCGTACTCTCCTTGATGGTGGCCCGCGGTCCGAGCCTCGCTCTCGGCATACGACATGGGCCTACCTGGGGGAAATCCAGCCGGTGCTGCTGGAGTGGTCCAGCCGCTACGACCACCTGCGAGAGGTCACGCGGGAGGACATCATCGCGGTCCGGGACGCCGCCACCGGGAAGCAGCGCGAGAGCCGGATCGTTGCCCTGCGGTCGCTGTTCCGGCACGCGAAGAAGAACGGCCAGATCTTCCGCAACCCCACGATCCGCATCCGTGTCCCCCGGCAGACCGGCGGCGTCCTCCAAGCCCTCGTCCAGGCGGACATCGACGAGGCCGTCGCTGCCGCCAGCACCCCGGACGTCCGGCTCATCGTCGCCCTGGCCGCCGTTCACGCGGCACGGCCGAAGATGATCCGCACCATGCAGCTGGATGACGTCGACCTGGGCAACCGGCGCATCACCGTCGGCGGTCACGTCCGCCCGCTCGACGACCTCACCCACCGAGCGGTCCTGGACTGGCTCGACCACCGCCGCCACCGCTGGCCAAACACGGCCAACCCCCACCTGCTGATCACCCAGAAGACCGCCGTCGAACTCGGCCCTGCCGGCAAACTCTGGACCACCCGTGCCAACCGCAACCTCACCGCCACCCTCGAACGGCTCCGCGTTGAGCCTGGCGGGTGATGGCCGCCGTGCACATCACCAGGGCATTACGCCGGCGTCGTCGAAGAACTGTCCGGTGGGGCCGTCGTCGGGAAGGGTCGCGAGTCTGATGGCGATCGCTGCGCCCTGCTCGGGGGTGCGCACGCCGCGGAAGCCGTTGAGGTCGGTGGCGACGTAGCCGGGGCAGCCGGTGTTGATCAGGATGTTCGTGCCGCTCAGCTCCCGGGCGTATTGGAGGGTGACGGCGTTCAGGAACGTCTTCGACGGCGCGTACGCCGCGGACACCGGACCGGTCGTCTGTTCGGCGTCGGGTCCTGACTGCCGGGTGAGGGAGCCGACGCTGCTGGACATGTTCACGATCCGTGGTGCGGCGGAGCGGCGCAGCAGCGGCAGCATCGCGTTGGTGACGCGGATGACGCCGATCACGTTGGTGTCCACGACCGTGTGGATGGTGGCGGGGTCGATCCGGGTGGGCTCCTGTGGCATGTCGCCTGCGATGGCGGCGTTGTTGACGAGCACGTCGAGGCGTCCGGCCTGTTCGTCGATCAGCCGTGCGGCGGCGGTCGCGCTCGCGTCGTCGGTCACGTCCAGCGGTACGGCGAACGCGTCGATGCCGGCGGCGCGCAGTTTCTCCACCGCGGCGCTTCGGCGCTGGTCGTCGCGGGCGCCGACGCCGACGCGCCAGCCGAGGGTGCCCAGGCCCGCGGCGATCTCGTAGCCGATTCCCTTGTTCGCGCCGGTGACCAGCGCGATCGTCCGTTGAGTCATAGGGACGATGCTGCCCTCGGGCCCCGGCGGGGGTCCAAGACCGATCGGGTGCGCAACGATACCGTCAGGGTATTGATCCGGGATAGCGTGGCCGGATGGAGACCCGGGAACTGCGGTATTTCGTCGCTGTCGCTGAAGAACTGCACTTCGGGCGTGCCGCTCAGCGGCTCGGGATCGCGCAGCCGCCGTTGTCACGGGCGATCCGGCAGCTCGAACGCCGGCTCGGGGCAGTGCTGTTGGATCGGACCAGTCGCACTGTCACGCTGACCGAGGCCGGCTCGGTGCTGTTGGTCGAGGGCCGGGCGGCTCTCGACGCGGTCGAGGCCGCCGAGCGTCGGACCCGCCGCGCCGCCCATTCCGTGACCGGCCGCCTCGGCCTGGTCCTGGTCACGAAGGCCAGCGCTTCCAGGGAACTGCTGGCGAGACTGCTCGAGGCGTACGCCGCCGAACCCGGCGCGGTCCCCGTCGACGTCATCCTGTGCGGTCCGGCCGAGCAGGAACGACTCCTACGCGAGGGCCGGGCCGATGTGGCGCTGCTGCACCGGCCGTTCGACTCGACGGCCGGATTCCACACCGAAGAGCTCAGCGCTGAGGGTCAGGTTGTGGTCCTGCCGGCCGGGCATCCGCTCACCGCCCGGACCCATGTGCACATGGCCGACATCACCGGGCTGCCGGGCCTGCCCCTCCCCCGCTGGCCCCACCCCGACGGCACCTACCCGCCCGGCCCCGGCCCGCAGGTCCGCGACCATGCGCAGTTGTTGCAGCTCGTCGCACTCGGCCGGGCCTGTGCGGTCTCACCGGAGTCGTGCCGGGCCCAACTGCACAGTGACCTCGCCGCCGTGCCCGTGCTGGACGCGCCGACAGTCACCACCGTGATCGCCTGGCCACCGCACAGCCGGTCCAGAGCCGTCGCCGACCTCATCCGGACTGCGACACGTCTCCAGTAGCTCCCGCCCGCCCGGCCAGGCTCCACCCATCGTGGCCCGGCTCAGGCGGCAGATCGCGGTGGGTGCACGCGGCTGATGTCAGTCCACGCGACCAGGTGACAGCGGTGATACCCGTCCGGATCCGTTCTTCTGACGGTGTTCAGTGTCCAACCGCCGGGGTGGTGCTGTGCAGACCGCCACCGAAGAGGCCCTCGTCAGAGACGCACGTGACGTGCACAGGCGATCAGAAATGGTCAAATCGGGCCGCCTCGAATGGCCCCACGACCGCGTCATCCTGTCCGCCGACTGCGGAGTACACAAAGGACCGGCGGGAGGCGCCTGATGGCACGTCTTCCACTCCGAGTACTCAGAACTGAACGCAGCCGGCTTCTCCCCGTCCGGACTCACCCTGGCAGCCGCCACCAGCAGCGACCTCACCCTCTGGACCCGCCCAGAGCTCCCCATCGAGGACTGAGCGGAAGCCGTCACCCCTCGGCGCCGGTGAGCTTCTCGAGCTTCCGTGCCGCGGTCTCCGCCCGTGTCCGGGCCTTCGCAGCCGCCCGCCCGGCCTCCCGGTATCGGGCGTTGGCATCAGTGCTCGCCGCACGTGCCGTCTCCAGCCGCTGCGCCGCGGCCGTCACGTCCTTCTCGGCCGCTGCCACGGCCGTGGCCGCGCGGTCCGCCAGCTCCTTCGCGGTGGCCTGCCCGGCCTCCAGGCGCCCGGCTTCGGCCAGGGCCTCAGCCGCCTCCGTCCGGGCCGCCTCCAGACGCTTCCGGCGTGCCTGACCTGCCCGCGCACCCGGCGCCGGGGCCTGGTGGCGTTCCGTTTCAGGCTCGGCGGGCCGAGGCTGCGTGCGCCGGGGCGGAGCAGCGCCGGGCAGCGGTTCGAGGCCGGTGAACCCCCTCACCGCGTCCGGGGCTTTCGCCAGGCGGCCGGCCTTCCACTGCGCGGCAACGTCGGCGTCGGCGAGCACGGCTTGCAGGATCTGCTCCACCTCGTGCAGCACTGGCTCGCTCACCGTCTGCCCGGCCTCGGCGGCCAGAGCACGCGCCGTCCGCGCGAGCCGGCCGATCACCACGTGCTGATCATGCGACAGCCGTCGCAGCTGCGCGGCGTCCAACGTCCGGTGCGCCGTGCGCAGCGCCTCGCCCAGCACCAGGAGCCCCTCGGCCTCCTTGGGCCGGCGGCGCGCCAGCAGCCCGGCCGTCCACACCGCGAGCGTCGGCTTCCGCAACGCAGCAATCTGCGCAGCAAGCTCCCTGTCCCCCGCCTTCCGGGCCCTCGCCACGTACTCGTCACGGGCCGCGGTGAACTCCGACGGCAGCAAACCGAACAACTCAGCCGCCACCGACTCAACATCCATACCCGAAAGTCTCCCGCCCTGCAACGGCGACTGCGGGCACCACGCACACCACCGCGCGTCGCCCGGCAGCACGGCCGTCACCCAACCGAGGGCCCGCCTGGGCCCTCGTGGGCGTGGCCGGGCGTGCGTGCGTTCGCGCGGCCCGGTGACCGGCATGCGCCGCCGGTCTTCGTCCCTGTTCCTCACCGCCCTACGCGCAGCCTCGGGATCCGTCACCGTCCAACCCGCCCGTACCCGGCCCGCCCCCGCCACCCCGGCCGGCACCGCTCCCGAGGCGGACCGCGCCCCCGGCCCCCACGCACCCGCCGCGTGAGAGCATCCGGCGAGGGCCGCCGGGCCCGGCCGGTGCCCCGCAGGACGGCCGCCCCGGCCCGGCACCGGGGCGGCGGACATGGCAGAGCTGTGCCGCGCGGCCCCGCAGGACGACCGTTCCGGCGCGGGCCCGGCCGCGCAGGGCGAGCCCGCCGAGGCAGGCTGTGCGCCCCGCCACCAAGCGCAAGCCCAAGAGCAACGCGAAGGCACGCCCCAGCAGCCGCACGCCATGCACAGCGACGACCTCGACGAGCAACTTCGACGCTGCCTCAACGACGACCGCCTCCCTCTGGAAGCTCGCATCATCGGCGCCTTGACCAGCCTCTATGCGCTCCCCAAGACACGCATCGTCGAACTCACGACCGTTTCCAGCGGGACGGCGACGACGCCTACGTCACGCTCAAGGAACACCCCGTCCTTCTACCCCCGCGGCTCGCCGTCCTCATAGAACGACAGATCGCCCGTCCCAGCCACTCCTCGGTCCTCCAGCAGCCGGACAACGGGGCACCCCGCTTCCTCTTCCCGGGCAGGCCACCGAGCCGCCCCCGAAGCTCCGATGCCCTGCACCACTACATGAGGCAGCACGGCCTCCTCGGGATCAGTGCCCGCAACACTGCCATGATGGAGGCGATCACCGAGTGAGGGCCTCGTGTACGGCGGGGAGCGTGACGGTCAGGTCCGGGTTGGTGCGCGAGACCGCCAGGAGGTACTGGGTCACATTTCGCCCCGAATGCCCTGGGCGAGGACTGCGGCCCGGGTGAACTCCTCGACGGTGGTGACCATCGGGAACATGATGCGCAGCCGCGCCCCGGCTGCGGCTGCTCGGTAGAGGGCGCGCAGCTGCGCGATCAGCAGCTCGTCGGGGCGGCGCAGGTAGTGGGCGTCCTCGTCGGTGATCTCGTGCTCGCGGCCCAGGAAGAGGAGTTCGGTGGCCAGCAGGCCGATCCCGCTGGCGGCGCTGCCCGCGAGCTCGGCGGCCTGGGCGGGCTTCACGAGCGTCGTCGACAGGGTGACCCCGCCCGGCGTCGGGCCACCGGCCAGCGCCGCCTGGTGCCGGAGCCGGTTCTGCTCGGCCTGCTCGTGTCCGCGTCGGATCGCGGCGTGAAGGTCCGCGCGAGCCAGACCCGCGTACAGGAGACCGCCGTCGCCGTCGAGCGCGCACACCGTGCCCGGCGGCAGAGCCAGGATCCCGGCCGAGGCCGCGACGACGGCCGGGATGCCCAGGCCATGAGCCACCTGCACCGTGTGAGAGGTGGGGCCGCCGCTCGCGGTGCAGAATCCGGCGACCAGGGCGAGGTCGAGGGCCGCGGTATCGGCGGGGGTCAGGTCCTCGGCCACCAGGATGTACCGGCCCTGCGGGACGGGGGCGTCCAGCCCCCGTATGGGGGCGACGACCCAACCGCGGGTTCCGGACACGCCGCGGTGTACTGCGGCGCTCTCGAACAGCTCCATCTCCTCAGGCCTCCTGGACGGTGTGGTGGCGGAAGTCCCCGAGCTGCTGGTGGTCCCAGCCGACGGCCCGCCAGCGGGTGGGGTCCAGGCAGCGGCGGGCGTCGATGACCGTCCGGGTGGTGCTGTCGGCGAGGGAGGCGGGGTCCAGGGCGGTGTAGCGCGGCCAGTCGGTGGCCACGATCAGCACCCCGTCGCCTGCCAGGGCCAGCACCCGAGCCCGAACCGAACAACCTGCAGCGGGCTGACGTCTGAAACCGCTGGGCTGCTGGTCAGGGCACCTGTCAGGCTCCGCCTCGTGGAATTCTCGATGTCCTGACCAGCATGGCAAAGACAGGCGTGAGCGATGACCGGCCATCTGGAGTTCTTCCGCTCCCCGGGTCTCGGTACCTCTCCACGCCAGGAACCCCGCCGCCACATCAAGCGGCGACTGAACGCCATGCAGGCGCCGAGCCGTCAGGAGACGCACGCTTTCACGTCATCTCCATCGGAGGTCGTCGCGCATCGCGCCCCGTGCGGCTATAAGAATTGCTGACGTGTTCGGCAGGGGAGGTGCCATGCGGAGTGTCCGGGTAACGGTGATGAGCATCGTGGCGGCAGGCGCGCTGGCGGTCGCCTCGGCGTCTCCGGCGGCAGCCGTCGGATACCGAGTGGCGGGCTACAGCGCCAACAACGCCAGTTATGCCTTCGGAGACTACGACTACGAGAAGGCCGCCACGTGCCAGGGCGCCGCGCCGAACGCCGCGTACTTCGCGACGCTGGCAGGGCGCGTGGACGACAAGCGCTGGGGAGACGCGTACGGGGCGGCCGTGAAGGCGACATGGCTGCAGTGCTTCGATGGTGGAAACCAGGGACTGCGCTGGGAGTACCGCGAGGAGGTGATCGCCTACGACGCTCCGTTCGTCCCGACGGATCCGAATCCCGACCCGCCCGGACAGCAATTCCACAGCGATTGGGTGGATGTCAAGGACCTGCGGTTCTACACGTGCAACTGGAACCCCGCCAGTGGTGCGGTCGGAACGTGTGCGCGGATGAGCAAGCAGTAGCCGAAGCCAGGCTCCCCACCCCCGCGGCACGGTCCCGTGCCGCGCGCGACACAAGAGCTGCCGTGCGTGGCACGGCCGAGTTCCCGCTGTGCGCTCCGGTACTTGCATTGCTGACACGACGGGTGTCCGCGAGGTCTTCGTACACGGGGCAGTCCCGGTGAGTACCGGCGATGGGACCGACGCGTGGCGACAGGACGTGCCGACCGGGCGCGCGGTGATTCTGCTCCCTCACCACCGGGCTCGGACCCGTCGCCCGGCCACCTGCCCCGACAAGGACCAGACGGCTCGTGCTCCGCGAGGCCGAGGCCCGGGACCATGTGGCGCTTGTTGATGTCCAGTCGCAGTCCTCCGACCACACCAGGGGATGTCCTGCCCGGCGATGACCCGGCGGAACCAGGCCCGTTCCACTTCGGCCCTGTGTCGGACCCGGCCCAGCAGCGTGAGCGTGGAGGGCGGCATGGAGCGGATGCGGAGCTGGCGCGTGTCTCCCAGAAGTGGCCGGGAGCCCGTCAGCAGCGGCTGCACTCAGTCACGTCACATCGGACCCGGCTCGCCGTTACACCTGCGCGCCCCCCGCGGGAACTTCCGCCCCGGGCCCCGCGTCCTACCGGGCATGATCGAATCCACGGACGGCGAGACCACCCCCGACCTGCAGGCGCTGATCGGCGCCTGGCAGGACGTACAGGACGACGTCCGGGGGCACGGGAAACCGGAGTACGACGAGACCGTCCTCGACTGCGCACGGCGACTGATCGCCGACCCCGGAGGGGACCGCGCCCCGCTGTGGGTGCTCGGCCTCGCGATGACGCTCCCGTACGCCGACGGCAGGCCGGAGCGGGTGTCCGGCGCCGTGCACGACGCGCTCGACCGGGCGGACCGCGCGCTCAAGAACCGCCCATGCACACACGCCGAGCACCCGTACGAGGACGGCCTCGACGACCCGCCGCACTATCTGGAGGACGTCGCCCGACCCCTGGCGCACGGTGACACGGACTTCTCCACGATCGGCTGGACCGGCGAGCAGTGGGCCTGTCCGCGCAACATCGCAGGACTCGCACGCGTGGGCATGGACCGGCTGGAGCCCGGCTCCGCCGCCGACGTGCCGGCGCGCCTCTCCGAGGACGCCCAGGACACGCTCGACAGGCTCAACTCCGTCCTCGAGGGATACGGATTCGACGCCTACAACGAGATCGCCGACGCCGGTTCGGAACTCCGCTTCGTGACAGGTGACGGGGACCGGGCGGGCGGAGTGCTGGTCGCGACGGCGGCGTCCTGGTACGCGCTGTCCGGCGTCGTGCGCGAGCGATGGGTCCTCGACGACCTGATCGAGACCTTGGAGGAGGTCCCCCTCAATGCCCTCGACCACCCCTGCGCGCACGGCGACGACGGGCACCCCGGGCTGCCCGGCTTCCTCGACGACGAAGCGGACCGCCCCGCCATCGCTGGCGACACCCTCACCCTCGGCGTGCACCTGGGCGACGACGGCGGCCGCGCCCTCCTGGAACAGGCCGGGATCGACCTCTCACTCTGGCTGTGCCCCCGGTTCACCGCCACCACCGCCCGCAACACCCTCAGCGAACTACGCGAGGGCCGCGAGGAGTTGTTCGGGCGCCGGGAGACCGGGCACCTCGACACGGAGTTCCTGCGCGCCGGCGGGACCCTCGCCATCGAGCCTTTCACCGCGCTGTTCGACGGGGGCGACAAGTCGGCCCGCGAACTCCAGGGCATCTGGGCCGCCCGGCGGCACGCGCACGCCGCGGACGACCGCGAGCGGACCGTACTCGTCCTGACCGCCGCCACGGCCCTGCGCATCACGCATCCCGGCCCGGCCATCGCCCTGGCCCGCGACATCCGGACGCTGCTGCGCACCGTCGCCGCGACGCCCCACCCCCACACCTGCGCCCACGACGATCACCCCGCCCTCGAACGGCTCGACGGCGCGGTCCTACGACACCTCCACGCCCCGGAGACCGTCCCCGCGCCGCGCCCCGACACGGAGGCGTTCGGCTGCCCGGCCCACCTGGCCGCACTCGCCGCAGTGGGCGTACGCGACGTGGACGGATGGTGCGGCGTGGAGGACTAGAGCGTGGGACAGCTCGGGGGTCAAGGCCACCTCGTAAGGCCTGACCCGCATGGAACGCTAAGACGACCTGCCCAAACGAGACCGGGGCACCTGCCATGCGCGAGCGGAGCTGCCCGAGTGGCAGCACGGACGCCGAATGAGCCGTCGCCGAACCACTGCTGACCATCCGGCATCCGAGTTTCCGCAGGTGGGCGCCCGGAGAAGCACCAGCGCCGCAAGCCTTCAGCCGCGGGAGCGCAGTATGCGGCGCATCCGGTCGGCCCGGTCCAGGAGGTTCGTGCGGACGACCGGGATAGCCTGTGCCGCCAGGTCTTCCGCTCGTTCCACGAAAGTCAGGTCGATACCGAACAGCGGGAAAAGGGTTTTGGTGTAGATCGTCGCCGGCTGGGTTCCGCTGCGGTGGATGGTTGCGACGAGATCGAGGTAGGCCTCCGTGTGGGGCCTGAGCAAGTCGTCCTGGCCGGCGTTCCAGAACAGCGTCGCAACTGAGTGGACCGAAGCGAGAGGCACCGCGCGGTCCGTCGCCAGGGTCTGCCAGACTGCTTTCTTCTCGGCCGCGTCCGGGGTGGCCGCGCGGACCTGGAGCCTGCTGATCCATGCGTCGGGATCCGGGTCGCGGTCGAGCAGAGCCTGTGCCTCGGCTGCGGTCGGGCTTCCGAGCTGAGCCTTGCGAACCAGTGCTCGCCACTGGAGATCGATGTCGCTCCCGGCCTCGGTCTGGAGCCACGCAATCTCCTCCGGTTCTGCCGCGGTGCGGGCGAAGCCGCGCAACGCCGCTTTGCGGTAGGCGCCGACGCCGGAGAGGCTGCGGCACACCGCAGCCACGGCTCGCAGCAGCCCGTCCCGCTGCGACTTCGGGCTCCACAGATCTGCGGCCTCGACAGCCAGGTTGAGATACGGCTCGATCACTGACGCGGACGTCTCGACAGGCAGCACTCCGGTCAGGCACTGCACGGCCTCGGCGGCTGTCGCTTCGCCGTTGATCAGCATGTCCCAGGCCGTGGTGACGGCGACACCCCGCGCGGTCGCAGTGGGCAGGCGGGCGGCGTTACGGAAGAACGCGTCTCTGGTCGTGGCGTCAGGTCTCGTCGAGGCGAAGGTCAGGTCTTCATCGTTGACCAGATACAGGTCGGCTCCTGCCGGTAGGTCGAGCCGGGTTCGTTCGCCCGCTACCTCGACTTCGACGAGTGCAATGCGCTCAAGGCGGTCCCCGGAACGCTCGTAGGCGCCGACGGCAAGCACATGCGGGCGTGGCCGACCACCCGGGCCCTGAGCAACCAGGGCGAACCCGTCTGCGTCGTGGTCGAGAGTCAGCCGGTCGGTGCCCGCTGTTTCCAGCCATCCCATGCGCCACTGGTCCAGGTCACGTCCGCTGGCGTCGGCGACCGCGTCGATCAGGTCATGCAGCGTGGTGTTGCCCCAGGCATGCGTGGCGAAGTAGCTGGTGAGACCGGCGGAGAAGTTTGCTTCGCCGACGTACGTCATCAGCTGGTGCAGTACGGATGCACCCTTGGGGTAGGTGATGGCGTCGAATGTCGCTTTCGCCTCGGAGACGTCGCGAACCTGCTGGCGGATCGGGTGCGACGTCGGTCCCTGGTCCATGAAATAGGCTCTGATTTTCTCGCCGGCCAGATGTGCCGTCCAGGCGTCGGTGTACGACGTCACGCTCACCGCGGCCCAATTGCTTGCGAACTCCGCGAACGCCTCGTTCAGCCACAGGTCGTCCCACCAGCGCATTGTGACGATGTTGCCGAACCACATGTGCGCGAGTTCGTGCAGCAGGTACCGCGAGAAGATGTCCCACTCCGCCCTGGTCGGCGCGCTCCTGCGCAGGAACCAGTCCATCCAGGTGACGCAGCCGAAGTTCTCCAACGCGCCGGGGAACTCGGGCGCGAAGACCTGGTCGTACTTGTGCTGCGGAAACGGCATGCCGAACTTGCCGGCGAAGAACTCGAGCCCCTGAGTGGTCAGGGTGAACAGCTCGTCGGCGTCCCGGTCCAGGATCGAAGCCAGCGACTGTCGGGCGAAGAGCCCAAGATCATGACCAGCTCCGCGACGACGCAATTCGTAGTACGGGCCCGCATGGATCACAGTGTTGTACGCCGCCAGCGGCGGCGTCGGCGGGAAGGTCCAGCGTCGCACGGAGCCGAGGTCTTCGATCTGCGGGTCACCGCTGTTGCTCAGCACCCGCCAGCCGGCAGGAGCGGTCACGGTGAACGCCCACGGCGCCTTGAGGTCCGGCTGATCGAAGCAGGCCAACGCGTACCGGGCGTAGTCGGGGCTGAAGTCGGTGTAGACATACGTCTCGCCGTCGGCGGGATCGACCGCCTTGTGCACGCCCCGGCCATCGGCCGAGCACTCCGTCACCGAGACCACCGTGAGGACGTTGCGTTCGGCAAGATCGGTCAGCGCGATCCGGCCCTCAACAGCCGACCGCAGCGCGACCCCGTTGAGCGTGGCGCTCTCAACCGCCGCCGCACAATCGACAAAGGTCTCGGCCCCGGGCCGGTGACACGTAAAGGTGATCGTCGATTCGCACCGGACCCGCGAACCGGTCATCAACTCCGAAAGATCGACGGCCACGTCATACCGCTCGACCGTCAGCAGCCTCGCGCGCCCCTCAGCCTCAGTTTGAGTCAGACTCTTGCCGCTCATCGCTTTCCCTCTCAGAGATCCGTTCATTCGCTGCGAACCACCCGCTCAGCAGCAAGAAGCTCGCGTGTCCATGACGTCGCCTATCGGCTGATTGGCGGCCTACTCCCAGATTTGGAGGACAGAGCACTCGAAGACGGTAAATGATCACCTTCCTGCTGCACTGAGTAGTTCCTGCTCATCTCCACAGTGGAACGGGGCCGGGGCCGGTGAGTGGTGGGTGGCGCAGGTGGCCGCCGGCCCCCGGGCGTCCGGTTCACTTCGGCCGGGACTCCCCCGCCGGGGTGGCGAAGATCGATCCGCTCCACGGCTGAATCCACGGCGGATGCGGCCGGGGCGGCGAGCGTGGTGTCGGGATTTGTGCGGGTTGTCGGGTGATGATGGCGCAGTGCGACTTGATCACGTGTCCTATGCGGTGGCCCGCGACAGCTTCGTCTCGACCGTCCAGTGGATCGGATCGGCGCTCGGCGCCGGTTTCGTCGACGGGGGCGTGCACCCGCGATTCGGCACCCGTAATTTTATTCTCCCGCTGAGCGGCGGCACCTATGTCGAGGTCGTCACCACACTCGACCACCCCGCCGCCGACCGCGCACCCTTCGGCCAGGCGGTCGCGCGCCGCGCCGCCGAGGGCGGCGGCTGGCTCGGTTGGGTGGTCTCCGTCGAGGACATGGCCCCGGTCGAGGCCCGCCTCGGCCGGACCTCGGCCGAGGGCCACCGTGTCCGCCCCGACGGGTTCGACCTGAGGTGGAAGCAGATCGGCCTGCTGGAACTGCTGGAGGACCCGCAACTGCCCTACTTCCTCCAGTGGTTGGTCCCCGCCGAGGAGCGCCCGAGTGCCGACCCGCGCACCTCCACCACCATCCACGGGCTCTCCATCGCCGGCGACGCCGCCTCCATCGCCGAATTCCTCGGCGAACCGGCCGACCATCCCCTCGACCAGATCGACGTCACCTGGGTCGAGGATGAGGAACCGGGCCTGGTCTCGGTCGAGTTCGCCACCGCCCACGGCCCGGTCACGATCTGACCAGGGCCCGACTGGCCCGCGGGAGCAGCCGACTGGGGTCTCCTGGCTGGTACTCCAGCAGGATCTCGCTGTCTGACCTGGCCGTTCGTCGGGTGGCGGGAGCGTAGTGGGACTGCGCTGCGGTGACTCCTCCCCCTCACAATTGAGGGGGCTTCTTGCTATGCCGGTGCGGCTTCGCGACGGACCGGCCCGGCCCGGCCCGTAGAACGTTGATCGCGCCCACCGTGTCCGCGTGTGCCCGACCAGGATGCCGTCCATTTCGAGACCCCGAACAAACGGGGCGAACTGCCGCGGGCTCAGCCTGGTGAACGGCGCTGTCCAGGACGGCTCCGACGCCGTGATCACACCAGCCACGGCAAGATCGTCTCATCTGGATCACGCTGCGGGGCCCGCCCGCCTGCCTCTGGCTGGACACATCTCAGTCTCCCGGACGGATTCGGCATGAGAACCTCCACCCGTGGCTACGGAAACCGAGGTCGGAGAACTGTTGCACCAGCGCGGCTGGCGAACGGCATTCACAGTCGCCGAAAGGGTGAACGCGTGGGCCGCCCTGGTGAGCGCCGTCGAGCGCGGCTACGCCGACGACGTCTACGAGTACACCAATGACCTCTCCTGCCGGAACTGGCTGCACGAGGCGTGGCTCCTGCTGGACGACCACATCGTTCAGCTCTGGACCCCGCAGATCAAAGATCTGGACGACCGGTACAAGGCCGCGACCATCGACGACGACGGCATCGCACTCGACCGGTTCCACAGGCTCCCCGGCCCCGACCTGTGGTGGTGGCGGCGACACCCCCGCATCCTCACCGGAGACCTCGGGCGTTCGCTTCGCTCGGCCGGCGCCATCGGTACCGCCCCGGACACAGCCTGACCCTCAGCCGCACGGGATTACGCGACGACTCTCGGCTTGAGACCTGACCCGTAGGAGGTTCGGCGCTTGGCTCGATACTGGTCCGATGAGTCCGATCTCCACCCATCAACGGTTCCGAGACCCACGCAGCACGGGGTACGACTTCCTCGCCTCCGTTTTGGTGCGCTGCCCCGGCTGCGAGCAGGTCGCGCACGTCGAGACGGCACCGGACCTGGCCGGAGTGCACGACCAAGGCCTCTTCGCGCCAAGGCGTCTCGTCTGCCGGGGCTGCGGGACGGCGAAGGAATGGATCCGTGGACGTGTGGCCTTGCACCGGGACCCGCACAAACCGGCCGCAGACCCGTACTTCGACATCCGTCTGTGGCTGCAGATCGAGACTCGCCACGGGTGGGTATGGGCATACAACCTGGAACACCTGGACCTGATCGGACGATTCGTACAGGCGCCGCTACGCGAAGGGATTCCCTGGCACGAGCCAGGCCGAAGGATGACCGTACTGGCCCGCCTGCCCGTATGGATGCAGCGAGCCAAGAACCGCGACGAGGTGATGCGGGCCATCGCCCGTATCCACGCCTCTATGGTCCGCACCTGAACCAGGAGTACCAAGTTCCCCGCTCAGGTGGGTCGGGTGTATGCCTCGCCGGTGGCGAGGACGCGTCCGACCTCGTAGCGGGTGGTGGGCCGTCGGTTCTTCGAGCGGAGCGGTCGTCCGGGGCCGGGGCGTGTGGGTTTCGGTGTACCGGCCCGCCCCACAGACCCGGCTTCGGGCGCCCGGGCCACTGGCGTACGCGCCCGAGGCCGCCGCCGGGGCCTGCGATCCGCCGGCCGCCCGCTGGCGTGGGCCTGGTGGACCTGCCCCTCACGGTGCAGCATCGTGCTGCACCACCGAAGCACCACGCGAGACGTTCTCTCAGTGACGGAGTGGGCAGACGGAGCCTTCTGATGGCCCTGGCAGATAGGCGGCCCGTTCCTGCGAGGTCAGGTCGCGGTTCACGGCACGGCAGATCTTCTCGATCGCCGCGGCGGGCCGGGGAAGATCCACCGCCCACAGCCGCGCGGTGAAGTCCAGGCCGGCGGTGGCGAGCCTGTGGCCGTCGGGGCTGAAGGCCACACCGGCCACCGGAAGGGTGTGGCCGGTCAGCGTGAAGGTGGCTTTGCCCGAGCGGCTGTCCCACAGCCGGGCCGTGTGGTCGCTGCTGGCCGTGGCGAGGACGCTGTCGCGGGGGTGGAACGCCACGGAGTAGACCTCCTGAGTGTGTCCGAGCAAGGTGGTGCGGGTCTTGCCCCGGTCCGTGTCCCACAGCCGGGCCGTCTGGTCGCCACTGCCGGTGGCGAGGGTCTTGCCGTCCGGACTGAATGCCACCGACCTGACGCGGCCGTTGTGCCCCCGCAGCGTGTGAAGGGGGCGGCCTGTGTCCACGTCCCACAGCCGGGCCGTGTAGTCATAGCCGCCGCTGGCGAGCTTCTTGCCGTCCGGGCTGTAGGCGACCGCGAGCACGTGGTCGGTGTGTCCCTGCAGAATGCGGCGGATCGTGCCGGTTTCCGCGTCCCACAGCCGAACCGTCCGGTCGGAGCCGGCGGTGGCCACGGTCTCGCCGTCGGGACTGAAGGCCACCCCGTTCACCGTGCCCTCGTGTCCCTCCAGGATGTGGCGTGTGGTGCCCTTCTCCACGTCCCAGAGCCGCGCCGTCGCGTCGAAGCCGGCCGTGGCGAGGGTTGCGCCGTCGGGGCTGAACGTCACTGCGCTCACCTGGTCGGAGTGTCCGCGCAGCGGCGGGCGGGACTTGCCCGTGCCCACATCCCACAGCCGCGCGGTGTGGTCGGCGCTGCCCGTGGAGACGGTCTTGCCGTCCCGGCTGAACGCCACGGACGAGACCAGATCCGTGTGCCCTGTCAGTGTGGTGCCCGCCTGCGTGCGGTTCACGTCCCACAGCCGCACGGTGTGGTCGCGGCCGACGCTTGCGAGGGTCTTGCCGTCCGGGCTGAACGCCGTACGAAGCACCTGGTCGCTGTGCCCGGTCAGGGACGAAATCGGTGCGGCGGTGCTCGGGTCCCAGAGTGTCACGGAGTAGTCCCCCTGGTAGCCGCTGCCGCCAGTGGCCAGAGTTCTGCCGTCGGGGCTGAACACCACCGATTCGGTGACGGTGACGATTTCGGGGCCCGACTTGCCGGTGTCCACGTCCCACACCAGAACGACGGCGTCGTTGAAGGCGGTGGCGAGGGCCTTGCCGTCCGGTCTGAACGCCACCGCGTTCACGGGCGCGGCGTGTTGGTCCAGGATGCGGCGGGTCCCGCCGGTCTCCACGTCCCACAGCCGTGCGGTGTTGTCGCCGCTGCCGGTGGCGAGGGTCTTGCCGTCCCGGCTGAAGGCCACCGAGGTCACGAGGTTCGTGTGTCCCCTGAGGACGGCACCCGCCTTTCGGGCCTCCAGGTCCCACAGGTGCACGGTGTCGTGGCTGGAGGCCGCGAGGGTCTTCCCATCGGGTGCGAACGCCACCGAGGTCACCCCGCTTTCGTGGCCCGACAGGGTGGCGAAACGCTCGCCGGTTGCCACCTTCCACAACCACACGTCCGCGTCCCGGCCGCCGGTCGCGAGAAGACTGCCGTCTGGACTGAACGCCACGGTATACACCTGATCGGTGTGTCCCTTCAGGGTGTGGCGGGTCTTGCCGGTGGCCACGTCCCACAGCCGTGCCGTGTTGTCGAAACTCCCGGTGGCGAGGGTCTTGCCGTCGGGGCTGAAGGCAACGGCGTCCACCGCCTGGTCATGCCCGGACAACCGGCGCTGCAGAGGGAGGGAGGCGGCGGTCCGAAGGCTGTGCAGGGCTTCGGAGGTGGGGCTCGTCCGGTCGGCCTGGACAGCCAGGAGTGAAGCAAGTTCGGGGTTCGTCTTGCTGATCGTGTCCGACTGGGCGGCCAGCTGTCGGGACAGCGCAGCCTGCCGTTGCTCGACGGCCGTCCGCCACTGCCACAACGCCCCCGCACCGGCCAGCAGCGCCAGCACCAGCAGCGTGGCCAGCACAGTGATGAGGCGTTTGCGCCGCCGAGCGACCGCCTCTTGGCGTTCCCGGCTGGCGGAAACAAACGCCGCGATGTCGTCCGGCAAGCCCCATTGCCGGGACCGGGACCAGTCCACGCCTTCCGCCAGCGCCGTCCCCGCGAGGAGGTCGCCCGGATCGCGCCTCTCGGCCCAGCGTGCCTGGCGTACACGCGTGCGGTCGAGCCAGGCAAGGAACTCGTGATCCAGGCGCACCCACTCCCGCAGTGCTCCCCAGTCACGGATGAGCGCGTCATGGATCAGCTCCGCGACCGGCTCACCCGCAGGCGCGTCGGGGTGTTGGGGATCGCGAAACCTCTGTGTGGTGATGATGCGATGGCGGGCGAGAGTGGCGATGACGGCGTCGGCATCGGCATCGGCATCGCCATCCGGTGAGCCGTCCGGCGATGTGTCCGGCAACCCGTCCGGCAACCTGTCCGGCAACCTGTCCGGGCCGACCGCCAGGTTGCGCAGCTCGTCGAGGGGCACCTGAGCGCGGACGGGGGGAATACGACGACTGCGGTCTGCGGGACGCACCAGCGAGGTGAGGACGCGCCTCGCGATGTCCTGTTGACCGGCAGACAACTGCCCCAGTGCGCTGTCGCACCACGTGGTCAGGCTTCCGGTGACCCCTCCGATGCGTCGGTATGCCTCGTGGGTCAGGAAGCCGTCCTTCCGCCTGCGCCACAGCTGGTCGAGCGCCAACTCCAGCAGCGGCAGCACGGTGACCGGAGCCTGGCGGTGCGCGGTCCCTTCGGGGCTGCTCGCCAGGATGTCGCTGATGATCTGCTCGGGCAGACCCGGTTGGAAGCGGAGTCCTACGGCCCGCGCGGGCTCCACGATGATGGCGTGGAGGTCGTCCGTACTCAGCTCGCCGGGCACGTTGAGGAGACCGGGCGTCGCTGCGGCCAGCAGCTTCGGGGCGAGAGCGGCCAGTTGGTGGTAGAAGTCGTCGCGCATGACCAGAATCAGGCTGAGCGGGCCGTGCTCGCCGGCCGCCGCGGTCATGTCGTCGATCACGGCCAGGAAGTCCCGGGGCCGGCCGTCGGCGCCCGGAACCAGGAGCTCTTCGAACTGGTCGATGACCAACAGGACGCGTTGGTGCTCGGGCTCGCTCGCCAGCTTGTCGGCGACCGCAGCGCAGATCCCGACACTCGCTGCCCCCGGCAGTCCGGCTCGCTCGATCTCCGTCGGCAGGTCCTGCCGGGGCCGAGCCAACACCGGCAGCCACCGGTCGCTCCCCGGCACCTGCCCCTCGCTCAACGCCTGCAGCACGCCGGCCTGGACCAACGACGACTTGCCTGAGCCGGACGGCCCCAGCAGCAGCGTCAGCCGCCGCCCCGAGGCCAGGTTCGCCAGCACGTGCCGTACCGCCTCGCCACGCCCCCGGAACCACTGGGCGTGCTCCGCGGTGAAGGGCTGCAGACCCCGGTAGGGGCAGACGTCCTGTGCCGCCATCTCCGGGCGGATCTCTCGCAGGACCTCGGTCGGGGTGGCGTACGCAATGTTCTGCCCGCGCGCGAACACGTCGGGGGCCGTGATCTCGGTGACCATGCCGACGACCAGGCCGGTCATCTCGTCCAGGACGGGTCCGCCGCTGAAACCGGTCGTGAGATCGTTGGCTTCGGTCAGCTGGAGGAGCGTGTTCGCGCTCTGGGAGGCGGGCAGCAGATCACCCACCGTGCCGAAGCCGAGGTGCCCGTCCTGCTGTGCCTGGGCCGGAAAGCCGAACGACCGGACACGGTGGCCGCCGCATCCCTCGGCGGAGCCCAGTGACAGCACCCGCGTACTCGGTGGTGTTTCGCGCAGCCGGATGAAGGCGACGTCCTCGACCTCGGGTGCATGCCACTCCTCTACGCGTCCCTCCAGTCCGTCCGCACCGGCCACACGGGGGAAGGTCACCCGCAGCCAATCGCCCGGCCCGGATCCGGCCGCCCGGACCACGTGCGCACACGTGACCAGGACATCCTGGGTCACCAGGAAGCCCGCACCCGCCACCTCTCCGTCCGCGCCGAGAATCTGCGCCACCGCTGTGGGCAGGTCCGACGGCGTGCCGTCTTCCGCCCCGTTCCCGCTGCTAGCCATCGTCCTTCCCCCAGGACACGGACACCGTCAGATGGCAGTTCGCCTTGCTCTTGGTGATGACCGCGCCGGCCTCGACGGCGAGGTCCACGCCGAACTCGACGGTGATCTGGTCGGGACGGGCCTTGCGCAGCTGTTCGAGGGCTGCCTGCGCGACCTGGGTGACCGGCTCCAGGGCTTCTTGCAAGGTCTGTGGTACCTCACGAATGGCGTCCCCGATGCGACCGGCTTTCACCGGCCCCTCGCTGCCGACTGCCGTCTCCACCAGTACCGATCCCCCGCCCTCCAGTGGGATCCGGGCCAGAGATGTCAACGTGCCTCCTCGGCCGCTCGCGGGCACAGCGGGGATCCCGTCCAGCATCCGGTGGTCTCGGCATGAGCCGCAGCCCGGAGGGGGCCGTACGAGGGAGCCGGGTGGCTTGTTCGCACAGTGGACTCCTTGGCGTGGCCTCAAAGCCACGCAGCCAATCCAGCTTGCCAGTGAGGCCGCTCGGGTGAATTCTGGATTTGTGGTATCCGTCCGCTGGCACGTTCGCTCTACGTCGCAGCGCCTGCTGATGTACGGCTCCTCGGTAGCCCTGGCTGCAGGAGGTGTACTGATACCCAGCGGCGCGTCGATGGCCGCAGTGACGCCACACCGCGCCGATGCGCCCACGATGGCAGCCGGAATCGGCATTCCCGCCGTGGATTGGGCGAAGGTCACCGATCCCCCGAGTGGCATCACCGCCCGGCTTCCCGGCGATATCAAGGCCATTGAATTGGGCGAGTCGCCCTGCCGGGACTACTCGGCCGCAACGAGCGACACGCATGTGCTTGTGCTCTTCACCGTCTGCGATGTCCAGGAAACCCCGAAGATGAGTGACCTCCATGCGGCGGCCGAGGGATCAACCAGCGCTTTCCGCAAGGAATCTGGCGACATCGCAATTAAGTCCACCATGCGAGAGACCAAATTCGATGGCCATCCGGCTCTCGACCTCCGCCTTTCTGCCAAGGAGGGCGGTCCTGACAGTAAAATCGGCGCCTATCGCTACATCGCCGACGAATCCCACTTCATCATGGTCCAGACCGTTGCCGATGCAGAGAATGAGAAGTCACTGAACTCGATACACAAGCAACTCGTCAGCGAAATCCGCATTCCAGGCTGAGAGAATGTCTCACGTGGTGCTTCGGCGGTGCAGCCTGATGCTGCAAACCTTCGGTCAAGCCCTGCTCTGCCACGGCGGACCGATCGACGGCCCGAGCATCCAGGTCGGCACCGGCGGCTGGGGCGCCATTCCAGTCCATCAACTGACCCTCCCGTACACCCATCCCACAGACGGTGAAGGCCGGCCGGTTCCCCGGAATGCAGGGGGAACCGGCCGGCCCCCGCGGTGCGCAGGCGTCGGGGCGTCGGGGCGTATCCCTCCCCCGCCGCGCCGTCCCGGGAAGGTCGCTGCGACGCCTCCGGCATCCTCACGGATACGCAGTCCCGACGGCCGCGGGTAGGTCGGCGCACGACCTGCGGGAAGCGCCGTCGCAGTGAGAGAGGGCGGCGCATCCGGCTGACGTGCTTCCTATCACGCGCAGCAGCCGGCCCTGCGGCCCAACGGGTCCTCCCGTGGTACCGCCTGGGCTCCCCCCTTCCGAAATCCGACCCGAATGCGCGCTCAAAGCGCAGTCCGAACAACGGACGCAACGACAAGAGAGCCCGTATCCGCACCCAGATCGCGAGAAGGCGCCGAACCCAGATCACCCGCCGCAGCAGCCTCAGCGACCGCACGCACGTACTCCGTGGCCAACTCACCCCGAGAATCCAGAGCCACCAACCGCGCCACGGCATTGTTGCTGCAGGCCGCAATGAGCCAGCCCATGCTGCGCAGCATGTATCCCTGGTTCTCAATGGACCAGCTCAACGTGTCCGCGTCAGACACCCGGGAGGAATGGGCCAGGAACCGTTCCCGGCCATGCTCGCTGATCCCCACGCATACCTGGTCGTGGTCCATCCGGTCAGTGAAGGCCGCGTCGTCATGGAGACGGCCGATCCCGCAGAGGCTGCCACCTTCACCGCGCGCCTGGTGCGTGACCAGCTGGCCGGCCAGACGCCGGAGCCCACGGCCGGTCCGTCGAGGGCGAACCTTCCCGGTCAGAGCACTGGCAGTGGGCCGGAACGTGACGGAGCCCGGGAGCATGTCCAGCTCCCGGGCTCCAGCTTGCCACCCATTTGCGCACACCGGCGGCGTTTAAGAACCGCGGGTCATGTTGAGATCGACGTGTTCTGCCTTTGAACTACAGCGCCACGAGAGAGGCGCCGAGGGGACTTGAACCCCCATCCATCGATGTTCGCCCACGCTCGGTCGATCCGGTGTTCGGCGGCGAATACTGAGACTGGAGCGAGAATCTGAGTTTTACGGGGCCGCCTCTGCCGGGCTTGGGCCACCCCCGCATGTGGTGCGGAGGGAGGGATTCGAACCCCCAACTGACACCCCTTTATCAGCTTCAACATCAGTTTCAGCTTGCGCTCATCGCGCACCCTCCGCTCGCGACGGAGGGCGTATGTGGGGGCTACCGAAAGAGGTAGCCGAATACCGCGTCGCCGACCCGCTGGTCGGTGACCTCGGTGTTGTTCGCCTCCTCGCGGGCGAACTTGACGGACTGCTGGAGCTTCTCGACACGGTCGAGGAGCTCATTGACCCGCCGGGCGGGCAGCGCGCCGGAGAACTTCACCGTGGTCCAGTAACCGACCGGGACGTCCTCGTAGTACACCTCGACCTGCGCCGGGTGCTTCTCCGTGGCCTCGGCCTTCACGTGGTTGCGCGGAACCTTCTTCGTGCGGATGGTCCGCACCGGGTCTGTCTTCCACGAGTCCGTCGAGGGATCCAGGTTCCACGACTCGGAGGCATCAAGCACCGGCAGCTTGCGCACAAAGGTGTGCAGGTCGGTGAGTTGCTTCTCCAGGAACAACAGGTAGGGGACGGGCACCTGGGGCAACAGCACCGTACCGTCGACCACCACGTCCGCGACCGCGGACCGGTTCGCCCAGTCCTTCGTTGCGGTCACGTCGAAGAGCCGCGTCAGCGTCCCGGCGGTCGCCCGCAGGGCGTCCTCGGCCTTGATCTGCACCCGCGTGGACTCGGGCGGCAGTTGCTCGCCCTCCTCGTCCTTGGGCTGATAGGTCCGGGAGATGCCGGCCAGCAGGGCGGGCTTCTGCACGTCCTGGTGGGCCTGGGTGAGTTCCTGGAGAGCCTTGGACTTGACGCCCTTTTCGACTGCGATGATCTGATTCAGCTTCGGCACACGTCGAACCTAACAACTCCGCGCTGCACCTACATCCGATTAAACGCCCGCCCCGCCCTTTCCGGCCGAGAGGGTGGTCAAACACCTGGCGGTGCTGGACGCCGCCGGCCTGGTATCGGGCCGCCGCGCCGGACGCGAAGTGCGGTTCGCGGTCCGCCCCGCGGCACTGGACGCGACGGCCCGCTGGATGGCGGTCCTCGACGCCGACTGGGACCCCCGCCTGGAAGCCGACCTGCTCGGCCGACGGATCGAGTACCTCTTCACGTATGTATCGAGTACCTCTTCACGTATGTACAGCCGCTGGGCAGGCGTTTCACGCTCCAGGAGGTCGTCGACGGGATCAAGGAAGCCGCGGGCCCTGGCCAAGGGCAAGGCCCCCAACCCGACGTGGGAACGCTGCGGCGCTGGGCGACTTCTTCGGCCTCCCGCTCGCCTACTTCATCGACGACGAGGTCGAGGCCCGGGTGTCGGCGCAGCTCGCGCAGATCGCCGCGATGCGCGCCAACGACGTGCGTTCGGTGGCGCTACAGGCGGCCACGGTGGCGACGATGTCCACGCAGGGCATCGAGGCGATGCGCTCCGTATCGAACGGGCGCCGGCCGCTCCTGCCGTGCCACCGACCGTCTGACGCGTGCACTGCCGGTGCAACGCCTGTGCGATGCCTGTGCGATGCCTGTGCAGAGTCTGGCGCTGAAGATCGCGGGCAGCCGTGCGGGGCCCCGCGATCGGATGACCGGCGAGCGGGAACTCAGGGCGCATGGACCGCCGTGACTGGCGTGAGCTTCCCGCGAAGGCGGTGCGCCGGCCTCGGCCTCGGCCTTGGGCAGCATCCACTCGGCCTCCACGGCGGCCTTCGCCTGCGGCCGATACGGCCGAATCCCGGCGCCATGGCAGCCATGCCCTACCAGGCTTCCATCTCCTTCCTGAAGGTCGGGCAGTCGATGATGTCCGGCTTGCTGCACTGCAGGGCGTGCGTGAGGAACTGGTGGGCGTGGTCGAGGTCGATCCTGCGCTGCTCGACCTCGGCGATCTTGGCGCGGATCATGGCCTCGCGAAGGGGCTTGTCCTGCTGGAAGTCGGAGATCTCGGCCAGCGTGAGGCCGGCCTGCTGGCACTTGCGGAGCAGGGTGATGCGTTCGGCCGCCTCCGTCGGGTAGCGGCGCTGGCCGCTGTGGCGTTCGGGCTGGGGCAGGAGGCCGTGGCGTTCCCAGTACCGGATGGCCGAGGCCGGTACCCCGGTGAGCTCGGCCAGGTGGCCGATCGTCATCAGCATGCCGACCCTCTTTCGCTCCGGCGGTTGACTTAAACCTTAGTTCAAGTTGTTTGGTTGCTCTCACGCGACTCGGTGACCGGCGAGCGGTCACCGAGCGACCGATGAGGAGGACGACCATGTCCGAAGCACAAGACCTGGCACGCCGGATCGCGGAGTCCGCGCGGCAGCTGTTCGAGGCGGGGGTGATGTCGCACTCGGGGCACGCCAACCTCAGCGCACGGCTCGACGACGAGCGGATGCTGCTGACCCCCGGTTCCGTACGCGGCCTCCTGCCCGGGCAGGTGGCGACCGTGCACCGGGACGGGCGGGCGCTGGAGGGGAGCCTGCAGTCCTCCAGCGCCGAGATCGTCGCGATGCACGCGGTGGTCTACCGTGCGCGTCCCGCGGTGGGCGCGGTGATCCACACCCATTCGCCCGCCGCGACGGCCTTCGCGGTGGCCCACCGGCCGCTGCCGTGCCGCACCGAGCCGCTGCTGCGCTTCGGGCAGGCCGAGGCCGTGCCGGTGGTGGCCTGGGGGCCGCGTGGTTCGGACGTGTCGGTGCGCAGCATCACCCGGGTTCTGGCAGAGAACCCGACGACGCGGGCGGTTCTGCTGGCCAACCACGGCCTGTTGGCGTTCGGCCCTGACCTGACCGCCACGGCGAACCTGGTGATGGCGATCGAGGAGAGCGCGGAGGCGGAGCTCGCCGCGGCGGCGATCGGCGGGGCGGTGGACTTCCCCGAGGGCGCGCTAACAGCCGTACGGGCGTCGATGGCGCGGGTCGCCTGATGGGCGGCGAGGCGGACGAGGCCGACGAGGCCGACGAGGCCGACGAGGCGATGGAGGCGCTGCGGAGCCGGTTCCGGGTGACGTTCGGGACGGTACCGAGGGGCGCGGAGGAGCGGCTGCGGGTGGCCGGGGCGTTCGGGCGGCTGGGCACCGAGCAGGCGCTCCTGGCCCTGCGTCACATCGTGCTGCACGACAGCCCGCTGGGCGACCGGGTGCAGCGGCTGGTGCACGTCGGACAGTTGCTGGCGCTCGGCCGCGGCGACGCCGCCCGGCTGCACGCCCGGGGCGCGCTGCACGCCGGTGCCACCCTCGCAGAGCTGGTCGGGGTGGCCGAGACCGCCCTGATCACGTCGGGTGCGCCCGGGTACGCCCTCGGTATGGAGATCGTCGCGGAGCTCTGCGAGGACCGCTGATCCCGCCGGCCGACAGCCGGGAGCCGCGGCCCGCGGGCCGCGGCTCTCACGGCACGCTGCGTTCACGTCAGTCGGACCCGCCCGTCGCAATCCGGGCCGTTCGTACCCGGCGATGGCCCCGGTCCGCACGAGCCGGGTCACGGCGCGCTCAGGGCGACCGTCGGGTGGAGGCGGGACGCGCGGACCGCGGGGTAGAGGCCGGCGATCGCGCCGATGGCGAGGGTGGCGGCGAAGCCGCCCGTCAGGGACCAGAGCGGTACGACCGCGGTCCAGCCCTGGACGAGCGCGAAGGCGCACGTCGCTACGGCGCCCAGTGCCGCTCCCGCCACGCCACCGAGGCCGGACAACAGGAGCGATTCCATGAGGAACTGGAGTCGGACGGCGTTCCGCCTCGCTCCGAACGCGCGCCGCAGGCCGATCTCCTGGCGGCGTTCCAGAACCGAGACGACCATGGTGTTGGCCACGCCGACCCCGCCGACGAGGAGCGCAACGGCGCCGAGGCCGAGCATGAGGGTGGTGAGGCCCTTGTCGGTGGCGGCCTTCGCCGCGAGGGTGTCGGAGGGGCGGGAGACCTTGACCGAGCCCTCGGCGCCCGGGTTCACGGTGCGGGCGAGAACGGCCCGTACGTCCTCCACGGAAGCGTCCGAGGAGCATTCGAAGACGGTGGAGGGGTGGCCGTCGAAGGCGAAGTACCGCTCGGCGGCGGGGAAGCCGACCCATGGCGACCCGGTCCAGGTTGGGCACCGGCTCGATGGGCTCGAGGATGCCGACGACCACCACGTACTCGTCGTTCATCATGATCTTCTCGCCGGGCCCGGTGATGCCCAGGCGCTCCGCCACGACGGTACCCAGCACGGTCACCGGGAGGTGCTCGCCCGCACCGTCGAGCCAGACCCCCTCGGCCATCTCGGCGTTGAGGGCGCCGAGCAGGTCGGGCCGGACGGCCTGGAGGGTGACCCCGGCGGCCTGCTCCTCGGGGACGACGTCGCTGCGGCGGATACGGGCGTCGACGTCCGCGGTCGCGGTGGCGGTGGCGTGCCGGACGAGCCCGATGCGCTGCACCATGGCGACCGCGTTGTTCGGCAGCTTCACCTCCTGCCCGAGGGCGTCCTTGCCGGCCTCGGCGGTGAGCAGGTTGGTGCCCAGGCGGTCGAGCCGGTCCATCAGATCGGCCCGGCTGGAGGTGGACAGCCCGACCACGGCAACCATCGTGGCGATGCCGATCGCGATCCCGAGGGCGGACAGGACGACCCGGGCGCGCCGGGCCCGCAGGCCGACCGCCCCGACAGCCAGGACGTCCCGGGCGGAGAGCCGGGCCGGCTTCAGCGCCCTGGCCCGCGCAGTCGTCGTACCGCTGCGGTCGGCGTTCATGGCGCCACCTGCCCTGTACGGGAGTCGGCGACCACTTCGCCGTCGCGGAAGCGGACCCGGCGGGGCAGGGAGTCGGCGATGTCGTTGTCGTGCGTGATGACGCAGAGGGTGGTCCCGGCCTCGTTCAGCTCGCGCAGCAGCTCCATGACGACCTCGCCGGTCGCGGTGTCCAGGGCTCCGGTCGGCTCGTCCGCCAGGAGCAGGTCCGGTTCGCCCACGAGGGCGCGGGCGATCGCGATGCGCTGCTTCTCCCCGCCGGACAGCTTGTGCGGGCGGTGGTCGAGCCGGTGGCCCGGCCGGACGCGCTCGAGGGCGGTGCGGGCCCGGGCGCGGCGCTCCCGGGGGTGGCGCCCGCGTACAGCAGGCCGTCCGCGACGTTGTCGACGGCGTCCCGGCCCGCGGCCAGGTGGAAGTGAGAGCTGGGCGTCGGACAGCGCGTTCACGTCGTGGCCGGCGATCCGGACGGTGCCGGTGGTCGGCTTGTCGAGGGTGCCGATGACGTTCAGCATCGTGGACTTCCCCGGTCCGGAGGGTCCGACGATCGCGACGAGTTCGCCCGCGCGGACGGTCAGGTCCACGCCGCGCAGAGCGTGGACGCCGCCGGGGTAGGTCTTGGTCGCGTCGCGGAGTTCGACCACGGGGGCGGCTGTGTCGGTCGTCTCGCGGCACACCGCCTCGGCCCGGGGCCGTGCCATGGCACTCACTGCTTGGCCACCCCCACCTTCATGCCCTCGTGCAGTGCGGGCCCGCTCACCTCGATCCTTCCGTCGACGGTCATGTGCCGGTCTCGACGCGGACCACCGTGGCGGTGGCGCCCTGGACGAGCTGCAGGCCGTAGCCGCCGCCCTCGCCGCGCAGCGCGACGACCGCTTCGACGGGTACGGTCAGGACGCCCTGGCGGCCGGCGCTGACGAACTTCGCGCTGGCGGTGGCGCGGGTGTCCTCGCCCGAGAGCGCCGACCTGCCGGCGTCCAGGGTGACATCGACGGTGATGCCGTCCTGGGCGGACGCGGCGGCGTCGCCGCCCGAGGCCGGTTCCGCCCTGGCAGTGCCGGTCACCTTGCCGGGACTCGGTCCGCCCGCTGGGCAGGGTGATCTCGACCTTGGTGCCCTTCTCCGTCAGGGCCACGTCGCCCTGGTCCAGCCGGGCCCGTACGACCGGGTTGGTGGAGGCGACGGTGAGGACCGCCTTGTCGGGGCCGACCCGGTCGGCGAGGGCCGCGTCCGCGGAAACGACCGTGACCCGGTCGGGCTGGAAGACGACGTCCCCCTTGCCGACGGTGCCGGTGGGCCCGCGGTTCAGGGACTTCTGCCATTGCTTGACGGCGGCCTCGGTGGCCCCGTCGAAGCGCGGGTCGACCCGCAGGCCCGTGCCGGCTGAGCAGGTCACTCCCCACCTCACCAGGAGTCTCCTCGGCATCCCGCCCCAGCTGCGGCGAACGCTCACCTGGGACCGGGGCCGGGAGATGGCCGAGCACCAGGCCATCACAGCCGAGACCGGGATGCCGATCTACCTCTGCACGCCGCGCAGCCGTGGCAGCGCGGCACCAACGAGAACACCAACCGGCTGCTTCGGCAGTACCTGCCCAAGGGCGCGGACCTCCGCACGTTCAGCCAAGCCGATCTGGACGCCATCGCCCACGAGCTCAAGCACCGTCCGCGCAGGACCCATGGCTATCGCACTCCGGCAGAGGTCTACGCTGACCTCCTGAACAGCGGTGATGCGCTGACCGCTTGAGCTCGCCATCGTTTGCTGAAGATCGTCGGCCCCGGATCGCGGATGAACTCAGCGGTCCGGGCGGGTTGCGACTGTTGCTTGCGATGCGCTTGAGGTTCGCCTTGTTGCAGGCGACGGCCTCCAACGGCCCGTACCCGGCGGCCTGCGCCACGCCGTCGGGCAGGTCCGCGCGCCAGAACCTCTGGTCGGCGAGGTCACGAAAGCGCGGGGCGAAGCGGTAACCGAGCATCTTTCACAGGCCGAAGGCCATGTCGGGGTACGAGGTGTTGTCGGTCGCGACCATCTCGTCAGCTTCCTCGTACGGCGTCCTGCGCCGCTCCGGGTGCCGCTTCACGCACGAGGCGTCGGCGGTGCCGAGGCCCGGCCAGGCACTCCACGACCTCCCACGGCACCGCGAGCGGGTCCTCGCCAAGCAACCGGCCGATGCAGCAGACCGTGCAGATCTGCACGGCCATGCCCAACCGGTGCGCGTCCGTACGCCTCAGCGAGATCAGATCGCGGTCGTCTTCATCGAGGAAGAAGAACCGCTCCAGCTCCGGCCGCGTGGGCACCTCGGTGAACGTCCCGTACGCCTCGGCCTGCTCATCAGTCAGAAACCCCACCGGCACGGCCGAACCGCAGGCAGCGACGTCGCCCGCCCGGCGATCTTTCCGTGAAGCCCCGCGGCACTCGCACCCGGTGTGCTCACCCGGGCTGTTCTGCCGGTCCGGCCGGTTCCTCCGGTCAGGCCGCGGGGCCGAGGTCTCCCTCAAGGAGCGTCTGTACGATCTGGGGCCGGTCCCAGAGGGCCAGGATCTCGTTGGCGAGGGCCACGACGGGCAGGTGATCTTGGTCGTGGACCTTGACGGCTGCGGCTTTCAGGGTGCGCGGGACGGCTCCGGCGTCCAGGAGGACGCGCCATTCCTGCGCGCCGAGTTCCAGGAACTCCAGTCCGGTGAGTCCGGCGGCCTCCAGGGGGTCGGCCAGTGTGCCCGGCGAGGCGCTGAGCGCGCGCAGGCGGGGCAGTCCGGCGACCGGCGCGAGGCTGAGCGGTGCACCGGCCCAGTGGTCGATGGACAGGACTTCCAGGGCGGGATGGACGGCGGCCTGGATGGTTTCGAGGCGTCCGGTGCCGACCCTGGCCACGGCCAGAAGCTCGTAGCCGACGCGGTTACGGCGTTCCTCCCGCATCCGGCCCAGCACGAAATCGGTAAGGGAGTCGGCCACGAGCTCGGCGCCGAGGCTCTGCTCGTGATCGACCAGGATGATCTGTCCGAGGTGCCCGGCCGGGCCGGGGGTCAGGTCGACTGCGAACTCGTCGCCGCCGTTGGTCCCGAAGCAGATCCACCCCGGCGAGCCGGCCAGGCCCTGCACCGCGGCGTCGGGCTCGGTGCAGGCCGCTTGCGTCGAGCTGACGTCCCAGCCGGGGTAACGGACCGCTCCGTCGACGGCGTACAGGTGCTCCAGGCCGGAGAGCTCGCAGCCGACCGCCTCGCCGGCGAGCTCCGCCTCCTCGAAGTCGTCGCCGAAGTCGTCGCCCGCGTCCACCCGCGTCACCCGGTAGAGCACCTTGAACTCCTCGGGCAGGGTGACATCAAGGCGGGCTTCGGCGGCGGCGATCTCCTCTTCCGTCGCGCCGACGGCGTCGGGCAACCATTCGCGGAGCGTGCGCTCCAGCAGCTCGAGATCGGCCGAGGGGGCCGGCATCGCTCCGGGCACCGGATGGGGGCGGCGGAGCCAGGGCTCGGGAAGCCAGCCGTCGGCCAGGACAAGTACCCCCAGGTCCGGGTAGCCGACGGCCGGTTCCACAGCCGGGCTGGGCCAGACCAGGCCGAGCATGGTCCTTCCTTCCGGTCGGACCTCCGCCCTGAACGCGATTTCCTGAACTCTGCCGCGTGCAAGAGCCCTCTGTATGCCCTCCACCGCGATCCGCGCTGTCGACGACATCGCTCCACGATGGGCAAGGCTCCACCCGTGTTGGCTGATGCGCCCTGCCACACGGGCGGGCCGAGCGGTACGCCGTTCCGTGTCGTCGCCCAGCGTGAGCCGCAGCACGGGCTCCCAGCTCTCGAAAGCGTCCAGCGATGACAAGGGGGGGCTCTGATCGTCCATGTGCATGACCGTACGCGGAGCCAATGACAGCGGCGGCTACGGCCGGACCGCCCAGTGGTCAGGTACAGCGCTCAGGCCGGCTCCGGCGAGACGTTCGTAGCCAAAGATCATTTTGGTGCGGGGTCGGCCGGTGGCGTTTGCTCGAGGCGGTACAGGTTGGGAGACTCAGGGTCCCCGGCAAGGTAGCAGGCGCCAGGTGCCCGACGTGGTCCGGTCTTCACGAACGCGAGGAGGCCCGGCCGGCCGTCGGCCGCTCCCAGAGGCCGCCCAGATGTGCGTGAAGGACGTCGTGTGCCTCCTGCGGGGTGAGGTGGCCGATGAGGACGTGCGTGGTGAGGCCGTCCGCAAGGGCGAGGAGGGTGCGGGCCTCGCGTTGTGGATCCAGAGGCATGACGCCGTCGGCACCCTCACCGGCTTCCGAGATGAGGCGGGTGAACGCCTCCTGCAGGGCTGCGTAATTCGCCCCCAGTGTCTTGGCGAGCGCCTCGCTGACAGCCGCCTGCGCGACGAAGGCGAGCCAGACCCTGGCCTCGGCGCGGTGCTCTTCGCCGAGCAGTGAGATCTCCGTGGCCGCGTGCCCCAGTGCGGTGCCGGCCGACTGGGCCGGGCTTCTGACGAGGCGGGCCTGTACGCGTTCGCCGATCCGCTCGCCGATGTACCCGAGAGCGAATACGAGCATCTCTTCCTTGGTGCGGAAGCACCGCTGAACGGCGCCCATGGACACCTGCGCCTGGGCGGCGACGTCGCGAAGGGTCACGCCCTCAAGCCCGCGTTCGTCGGCGAGGTGACAGACGGCCTCGGCGATGAGGCGGCGTCGGCTCACGTGATCCACCTGCCTGGGCATGCCCGATCGCCTCCCTGCATCCACGCTCTCACGGCACTCTGCTTCGCAGCGCACTTTATGTGATGCGCCCGCATCGGTACCAGGGTACGGTGACGGCGACGGTTCCGATGCAGGTGCATCGGTACGTAGGGGAGGAAGGAAAGGCCATGCAACTGCAGGACGCCCTGTGGAAGATGCCGGCCGCCGACCAGGCGCAGGCCGTGCGCGGCGGACACATCTCGGCTGTCGAACTGGTCGACAGCCACCTCGATCGCATCGCCGGGGTCAACCCACACGTGAACGCGGTCACCCAGCTCCTGACGGAGCGCGCACGCGAGGCCGCGGCACGGACAGACCGCCGGCGGGCCGCCGGTGAAATGCTGGGGCCGCTCGCGGGCGTGCCGTTCACCGTGAAGGAGAGCACTCCCATCGAGGGCGTACCGACCACGTTCGGTACGGCGCGCTTCCGCGAGCTGGTGGCGTCGGCGGACGCGCCCCCGGTGGGTCGGCTGCGCGCGGCGGGGGCCATCCCCATCGGGCACAGCAACATTCCCACCCTGATCCTGGCGGGGATGCACACGCGCAGCGAACTGTTCGGCGACACGGTCAATCCGTGGGACAGCAGCCGCACCCCGGGCGGCTCCAGCGGGGGCGATGCGGTGGCCGTGGCCACGGGCATGGCGGCGCTCGGACTCGGCAACGACTCCGGGGGATCGGTGCGCATCCCGGCCCAGTTCTGCGGCGTAGCCGGGCTGAAGCCGTCCACGGGCCGGTTTCCGGCGGACCACCGCGTTCTCGGGCCGGACGACCCGGGCTTGGCCTCCCAGATACTGGTCACCGACGGCCCACTGGCCCGGAGCGTGGGCGACCTACGGCTGGCATACGAGGTGCTGGCCGGCACCGATCCGCGAGACCCACGGGCCGTACCGGTACCCGCGTACGGCGAAGCACTCCCCTGGCCGGTGAAGGTCGCGGTCGTGGCGGACCCCGGCGGACACGGCGTCCACCCCACGGTGCGTGGAGCCATCGAGACCGCGGCCGACGCACTCCGCGAGGCCGGATACGACGTGCGCGAGGTAGCGGACGTACCACGGCTGGACGAGGCTCTTGAGGCCTACAGCCGGATCACTGTGACCGAGTTCGCCCCGACCTGGCCGGTGGTGCGGGGGCTGCTCGGCGAGGGCGGGAGCCGCTACATCGAGACGGCGATGGAGCAGACCCCGCCCGTGAGCGCGGACGAGCTCATGAAGCTGATGGGAACCTGGCTGAGCATTCGCCGCTCGTGGGCGGAATTCCTCGACACGTACCCGCTGTTGCTCGGGCCGTCGTTCACCGAGCCACCGGTCGAGCCGGGGCTGGAGTCGCGTGACAGGGCGGGCCGGGACCGGGTCGGTGCGGGAATGCGGCTGTGCAGCGTCACCAGCTTTGTGGGCGTGCCCGGTGTGGCCGTGCCGACGGGTGTGGTCGACGGGCTCCCCGTGGGAGTGCAGATCGTCGGACGCGCGTTTCGGGAGGACCTGTGCCTGGACGCGGCCCAGGCGATCGAGGACCGCCTCGGAGTGTTCACACCGGTGGACCCGCGGGTGGGAGGCCAGGCTGATTGAGCCCTCGCGCGAACGGCCCGGCCGCGGCGGCGTCGCCACCGTCTCCCGGAGGTCACAGGGCACGGCCGGCGCGGCGGACCGTGGGTTCGGACGTCCGGGGTGCGCTTGGTGGGGCGTGGGGCGTCCGCCATGCCGACGAAGAACCGGAAGAGGGCGGCGCCGTGACACGACGCTGTCCGGCGGGGGTCCGTGGTCGCTCCGACGGCCGCCGCCCTTCGGCTCGGGCAGGTACGTGGAGATCGTGTTGCGGGAGACGCCCGAGGCACTTGGCGATCGAGGTCACCGTGCTCTCCGGGCGGCTGAGCACGATGCCTGTGCCGAAGTGGTGAGCGCCGCGCCGTAAGCATTCCGTCATGGGAGATTGTCTACCGAACCGGAGCCCCCATCGCCGACGATGACGAGGCATTCCCGGTCGAGGTGCCGGGCTCCTGCCGCAGGGGTCGACGGCAACCGAGACCGGCCCCCTGTCACCGTGAAAGGAACCATCACATGAAGCGCAATCGCGCACGGCTGCTGGGGCGATGGGCTGCGGCCGGCGTGTTCAGCGCCGTCCTCGCCGTGGCCGCCTCCACCCCCGCATCGGCCGCCTCGCCCAAGACGACCAGTCGCGCACCCGTCTACAACTCCCCCACCGCTCCGCAAACACTCCAGGGCACCCTCTGGGCCAATGTCTCGGTGACCATGACCTGCTGGAAGGACGGCGCCTGGGCGAACGGCACCAACCGCTGGTTCTTCGTCTACGGGAAGGGGTTCTACGCGTACCCGAGCGACAACCCCACCGTCTTCGGCTACGTCTCGGCAGCCAAGATCGCCAACCAGGTCAAGGTCCCCCACTGCGACGCAAGGCAGTAAGGCAGTATCGGCCCGAGCCTGACCCTGGAGGTGACGCGGGCGCGCGCCGACGCGCCCGCGTCACCGCCCCGGTCCGCCACCCCGGTCCGCCACCCCGGCCCGCCACCCCGGCCCGTCGTCCGCACTGGTGGCGCACCAGAGCTGCCTGCCGTCGGCGGGCTCGGGCGATGATGCCGATCCGAACGGCGAGGAGCGCTTGCTCGCGCTGAAGGGCCGGCGGCTCAGCGTTCCGGTCCGGCCGGCACCGCCCTCTGAGCGGCCGACAGCCGGGACTGGGCGATGTTACGGATGCGGCGGGTGCGGCCACCCTCAGCCAAAACCTCCAGCACGGTCATGGCCGAGGACTTCTCGGCAGTGTGGAGCTGTAGCCAGTTGGAGGCCTCGAGCAGGCTCTCGGCGTCCCACGGCTCGCCCAGGGTCATCACCCGCAGCAAAGTCCATTCGTTGAGGCGTCGTGTGGCGAAGTCGTCCACCACAACGGCGCTGGTCATCTCCAGGTACCAGGAGGGATAGCAGGGATCCGCGAGCAGTTCAGCGGCCCGTCTGTCGAGGTACTCGCAGACGGCACTGTTCGCCATCCCTTTGTCGGGATCGGTCAGTACTCGGGCGACAAGGCCAGCTGCATCCGCCGGTGCCACCTCCTCGAACGCCCTCCGGTAGCGAGCGAACCGCACGTGCTCGTCCGGGTCCCAGTCCAGATCCCAGTCCGAGTGCGAGTCCGCCGACGCCGCGCCGCTCGACATCACCGTCACCCCTCTCAGTTGCTGGATGGAAGCCTGCCACAACCGTGGCACCCCTGATGCCTGTCGCGTTCACCCCTACGCCCGCCGGATCTTCGTCACCGACGCCATCCGCAGCGAGCCGACCGCGCCGATGCGATCGAAGCCCACCGTGCCTTCATCACCCGCCGCCGCACTCTGCGCCCGCCGAGGAGTACCGCACCCTGACGCGGACGCCGATCGTCGAGCCGGGGAGCTCGACGACATCGCGCCGGCCGGGCGTATCCCGGGCCCCACGTGCGAGCAGTACGGGAAGGTGTACGCGCTGCTGCAGCGGGCCCTGGCAGAGTCGAACAAGGACGGCATCGCCACATTCGTGATGCGCGGGCCGCGAGTACCTCGTGGCCCTGAAGGTCGCGGACGACCTGCTGACCCTGCACACCCTGCACTGGGCCGACGAGTTCCGCGACCCCCACCAGGAAGTCCCCGGCGTTCCCGGCGAGGCCGAGCCGACCGCGCCCGAGGGGAAGATGGCTCACCAGCTAGTCGACGCCCTCGCCACTGACCGGGATCCCGAAGCCTTCCACGACACCTTCCAGGAGAAGGCGCGAGCGCTGATCGAGGCCAAGGCCGCAGGGGAGAATGCGGAGAAGGCCGAGCCCGCGGCCTCCCCCACGGGCGTCGTGGACCTGCTGGAGGCCCTACGGGCGAGCGCCGAGCGGGCCCGCAGCCCCAAAGACACCTGGGAGAAGGCCACCACCACGGTCCGGACCGGCCGCGGGAAGAGGGCGGGAGCGACGAAGCGGGCCACGGCCGGCGCCACCGCTGGCCGCCGCCCGCTCGTCCCGCAGTTGAAGACCCGCGTAGGGGTCATCCTCGTGGGCGCGAGGAGCAGCGGCTGCTGGAGAAGCACTGCGTCCGGCTGCCGGGGTCATCCCCGCGGGTGCGGGGAGCAGTCTGTGACCTGGCACTCTAATCGCCGGGTCAGCCACAACCGAGCACTTTCTCGAAATTCGACAAATCGCAACAACTAGGCTTCTGGCGGCGTAGCCCAGAGATGCAAGCACTCCACCAGGCGACTCCCTACGACCCCCCGCTCGGGTACCTGACGACGAAACACTCCCCCGCTGCCCGCCGGATGCGCATACTCGAAGGATGCAGGACACCACCACCCTTGAGGTCGACACCGACGTTCACGAACGTCTCACCGCTCTCGCCGCGGCACGCGGACTCACCCTGCCCGCCTATCTCGCCGAGCTGACCGCCGCACAGGAGAACGAAGCCGGCCTCGCCCGTGCCGCGCGAGCGTTCGACGAGGCCGTCCGGCGCTCTGGGTTCCGAGAAGGGTTCGAGCGCGACTTCGGCCCGGCGTCCGGCCGCGCCGGTTCCGGCTCCGGCTCCCGGGCGGCGTGAGTGGAGCTGCACATCGACCACCGCTGGCTGCTTGAGCGTCAGGAAGCGCTGTTCAAGGACATGGAGGTGGCCGATCACTCGGCGATGGTCGCCGCGGTCGCCCGGCACCGGGTGAACACCCCCAGTCTCGTCGTGGACAACCCCGACGCCTACTGGCGCGCCGCCGCCCTCCTCGACGCACTCGTCCTCCTCCGGCCACTCCCCGAGTACAACGAGTACTTCGCGTACGGAGTGACCGTCGCCTACATCGAGGCCTCCGGCAGAACAGTGGACGCACCGTACGAGCAGTGGCGCGAGCTCATCACCGACATCCGCATGCTCCGCACCACCGTCTTCGACGTGGCCGACCGCCTGCGCTCATGGCAACGGCCGTAGCCGGCCGTACCCCCACTCCCGTACGGAATCACGGGCTGAGACGAGGCAGACGGACGGTACACGTGACGGGGGACCTCCGCCGACGCCCGACCTGAGCCCCGGCAGCGCTGCCGACGAACGACAAGCCGGGCTCCGGCGCGTCCCTGCGGATGCGGGAGGTGCACACACGCAGCGTGCAGCTCCCGGTCCAAAGCAATACGAGCGCGCCGACACCGGCCCGTACGAGACACAGGGCCGGCTCCACTCCATACCGACCAGCCGGAACGACGAGTCATGTGATGAGGCCGCACAGGCGGCCCACCGATACAAATGGAGAACGACCTGTGGGAAAGCGTGAGCGGCGCCGCAAGCGGCAACGGGCCAAGATGCCCTCCCCCTTGGCACCGCAGCCGATCATCCGGGAATTCCCGGAAGGCAATCCCCGCATCCGCATCGTGATCGCGCACGATGCCTCCGAGGACGCCCAGAGACTCAGCATCCTCTACTGGGAGGTCAAGGACGACGGCACCTGGGCCCGGACGGTGAGCAGCATCGGCGCCCAAGGAGACGTGGCTGAGACGGCAACCTCGAACTCGCACGCGCTGCTGCTCAACTCGCACTGCGTGAGCTGCGCGGAGCCAATCCGTGTGGCGAACCGGTCCTGGGCGGTCAAGGTGGCCGGCAGATACCTCGACCGGGAGAACGACAGGTTCCTGTGCCCCGAGTGCAGCGCCGTCCAGCGTGCCGACGACGAAGACCGCAAGCAGCGTGAAGCCGAGAAGAAGCGCGCGGAGAAGGAACGGCAGCGGCGCAAGGCGGAGGAGGACGCAGCCAAGATCGACGCAATGCTCGCCCGGGAGAACGACAAGGAGCTTCCCGAGGAGTACACCGGGTGGATCGCCGAGGACGTCGCCGCGTTCGTCGTGTACGCCGGGATGGTTTCCTACAGCCAGGCCGCCGCCGGAAGGCCCATTCCCGCCCTCGCCGCCGTAGGAGCCGCTGGTTGGACGGGCGACTTCAACCGCGACTACGAAGCGATCTGCCGCCTCTACGCCGAGGGACTCATCGCCCTCCACCCCAACTCCAAGCCCGAGTCCTACGTGGTGAACGAGGACGGCACCACGGCGTTCAAGCCGTCCTACGTCCAGTGGCGACTCGTAGGCGGGGCTGATGCCGAGACCCGCTTGCGCCGCCTCCGCGACGCGCTGACCATCGGCGGCGGCGAGCAGGCCGGCGCCGCCCGGCGGGCGTTCGGCGAGCTGGCCGACAGCATCGAGGTCGCGAACATCGCCGGCTACCTCGACGGCCTGCTCACCAAGAAGTACGACTACCCCGAGGTACAGCCCGCCCGCCGTGAAGACCTCGACGCGGCAATCCGCCTCGGCTTCCGGTCCGGCTACACCGCGGGCCAGATGGTCTGCTTCGCCTGGCGGGCCGCCGACACGGCCGCGGGCTGGAAGGAACGCAACGCCGGTATGGGGGCGCCCGAGGCGTCCTCGGCCTCCGTCACGACGCTGCGGAACAAGATCGTGAGCGCGATCGAGAACAGGCACGCGGTCCCGGAGTACGAACCGCCGCGGTGGCATGTGCAGCCTCTCGGCCTGCCGGCCGCACGCCGGACGGCCGAGTTCATCCGCCGGACCTTCGACAAGGAGGTCATCGCTACCTGCACCGGGTGCGACGACGTCGGCTGGGCCGACACCGAGCGCGGTCTCGTACGCTGCACCCACCCGGCGATCCCGTTGCAGGCAGTCGGCGTCGACGAGTACGAGCCTGCGGAGGATTGACCCACCACGAAGGCCCGCCGACCTGATGACTGACCACTCACCGAGCCTGGAGGGGCCTACATACCGTAGCCGCGCCTGGCTCCGTACCTGAAAACGGATTACGCACTCGTCGACGGTTCAGGGATCCCCGCGCGTGCCGGGAGCAACGAGTAGCCCCGGCCAGCGGGAGAGGTGCCGGCCGGGGCAGGGATGGAGGTCCCCAGCTGCCCCAGGCCGACGCGAGGCGGAATCGGAACCACGCAGCCCTGACGGCCCTGGCCCTCTCAGCTCTCCCGGAAGATCAGAGCCGCTCCGAGGGAGGCTTTTGCTGGAACGAAGAGCTCCCCTCGGGCCGTCTCGCGTACGGGCAGGCCGTTCTCCGCAAGGAGCGCACGTACCCGAGCCATGTCGGGTGCGGCAACTGCGCAGGCAACGAGCGCCGGGAGCGCGGGCGGCTCCTCATCCGGCAGCAGATCCGGGAGGTCTGTCCTGGTCAGGAGGGTGACCGGCCCCTCTGGGGAGATCGGCCGGCCTAGATACCGCTCGTACCGCTCGCTCACCAGGGGGAGTTGTCCGTCAGGCGCGCACAGCACCGCCTCGACGAGGTTCTGGGGCCCGTTGGGATGGTCGAGGTGACGGGTGTGCTGGAACTCCGGGTCCAAGTCGGCAACGACGCCGACCCGGCCTTCCGGCGCACCGTCGATCTCCAGATAGCGGACGGGTTCCGTGCTCATGCCGTCGGGGGTCTCGACCGGCCGGCCAACGGTGTTCACCCCGCCGTGTACGACACCGGCAGCGGCGAGCCGCTTCCCCGCGGCGTCGACATCCGGCGAGGAGAACATCAGGATGTGAAGCCCTTCGAAGCGATCACGCCATCCGCCAAGTTGGGCGCTGGTCTCCTCGATCCGCGACATGACCAGGGGGAGCTTCTCCGGGGGTGCCTGGAGTGGAACGATCCGCGCGTCAGGTGGCAGGCCCGCCATGCTCCCAGGCTTCACCGGGGTCACCAACTCCAAGAAGCTCCGGGAGAAGTCGGCGTGGGTGTTCGCTGCCCCGAACGGCTCCGGCTCGGCTCCCTCACGGGGTGCCAGCGCCGGCACGCTGGACGGCGGAACGTGGCATGCCCTTCTTCCGGCCCCGCAGCCACTGGTGTGCGACCAGCTCGGACGCGGCGGTCCACCGGTCGTTCCGTACGGAGCGGAGGGATTCGGGGGTCCCATCGAGGTCGACGGCTGCGATCGTGCGGGCGCCGGCGCGCATGTCCCGGGCGAAGTCGTCGTTGAGGAAGGCCTTGGAGTGGGCCAGTGAGACGGTGCGGACCTCGTTGCCCGGGAGGTTCGAGAGCCAGTTGCGCAGGCGGCCGTACATCGCGTTGGCCGTTGCCCGGGTCGGCAGCGCAACGAAGCACCCGCCCGCGCGGGTACGGGAGGCGAAGATCTCCGCCACGGCAAGCGCGGCCTCGGCCTTCCCCTCCCCCATCGGCGCCTCAATGATCATCAACCCCGGATCCGGCGTCTCCCGTGCCAGCCGGACCGCTTCCTCCTGCAGGGGGCGGATCTCCGAGATCCCGAACCGGGCTTCGAAGAGCTCTTCGGGGGTCTCCGCCGGGGCCGCCGGGCTCCAGGGCGGCGGCAGTTCGATGCCCCGCCATGCGGCTTCGATCCGTTCGGTCTCGCTGCGCGGCTTGTCCTCGGGGATCAGGAGGAAGAGATCCGGGTTGCTGGCGATCCAGTCTGCGAGGATCACCAGCGCGGAGAGCACCGCTTGGACGGGCTGGGGCAATCTGACCGCCTGCCAATCGGCCAACCGGTCCTCGACACCGTAGGCCGCAGCGCAGGTGTTCAGCAGTTCGGTCTGGACGTCATGCCAGAGTTGTTCGCTGGGGCCGGGGGTGCGGAGCAGTTCGGTGTGCTGATGGAGGTCGTGGAAGTGCTCATGGCCGGGCGGTACGCCGTGGTGTCCGCCGACGGGCACCGCGAAGGCCATCGCGGTGCGCGGGGACCATCCTCGCTGCTCAAGCCACTCCTCCAGGAGTACTTGGCCGGCCAGCCCGTGCGGGGCGCGCTTGCGGGTGTCCCCGTACTGCTTGGCGGTCCGCATCTCCAGACCTGCCGTCCGCATACGCTCCGCGAGCGTATCGACCTGGCAGGCGAAGGCGGGCGTCGCCTTCCCGATGTCGTGGACCGCGGCGAGCCATACGACGAGCCGCCTGCCATCGTCATCCCCGCCCGGGAGGCTGTCTGCGACGAGCTTGCTGACGTTGTGCGGAGTCCATTCGTCCCACAGCCGCGCAGCCATCGCTGCAGAGTCGGCCATGTGCCGCCAGAGCTGGAGCCACTTCTCCTCGCGCCGGTCGTGCTTGGCCCAGACCGTGCGCGCCGCGGGGGTCAGCCCAGTACTCCAGTGCGGTGTGTCGTGCTGCATCGGATCCCCCCGGACCACAGATCTCGCCGCTCAGCCAGCGTTCGCTACCGCTGGGAGAAACGGGCTCCTCCGCCCGAGTGCAGGGAGGGAGCCCGCCCATGATCAGGGCATCAGCCCTGCCTCGAACGTCACTTCGCCAGAATCACCCGTGTGAGTGACGGCCCACCAGGACGACCACCACGACGACGAGGACGGAGATCCGGACCCAGGCATCGAGCACCGCATCGAGCACCATGCCCGCCGATGACCTGGGGAACCGGCGGGCTCCGCAGTAATCGCGCTTGACGTGCCCGAAGTGTGTGAGGTCGGATCTGGTGTCGAGTTGACGACGATAAGCGGCACCAACACACAAGGGATCCACATGTTCATAGCAGAAGAGGGCGTTTTCGATCCTGCCGAGGTGCAGAACCTCTACGACTCGGTCGGCTGGGCGGGCTACACCAGTGACATCGACAAGCTCTGTCGCGGTCTCGTGAACTCGCACCTCGTGATCACAGCACGAGATGGATCGGGAACGCTCCTCGGGCTGGCCCGGACCATCTCCGACGACGAGTTCATCTGCTACGTCCAGGACATCGTGGTGAATCCTGCGAACCACAGGCAGGGGGTTGGCCGGACGCTGGTTGAGCACCTGATGCGGCGGTACTCCCACTGCCGATTCTTCCTCCTGTCCACGGACCACGAGTCGTCACCGGAAGGCAAGCGCAACCACGCGTTCTACCGGAGCCTGGGCTTCCTGTCCTACGAAGAAAAGGAGATGGCAGGCTTCGGACTGCCTTGGAACCGCCCCAACCTGCGCGATGTGACTCCATAAGCATGGCTCGGCCGGCCTATCGCGCCTGGTGCACCTGGTGCACCTGGTGCACCTGAGGCGCCCGTGCCGCCAGACCACGCCGGCCGGACCCCATCGCTGCGGCGTGGTTGAGGTGGAAGAACGGCCGCGCCAGGGGCATCCAGAGCCGCAGCGCTGCCTTCCGTACGGTGACGTGTTCAGCGAAACGGGCCACACAGCCCTCGTGCTCGTCGGGATCGATGGTCCAGCGGACGCTTCCCGCGATGTCGCCGTCCACCGAAGCCTCCAGAACGCGCGCGACCGGATCCTCCACGACCGGTGTGAGCCGGGCCGTCAGCGCGTAGGGCAGCAGGGCCCGGATGACGACCTCGCATTCGCCCTCGCCGGTTTGCCGCACCGAGCGGAAGGCCGACCACCAGGAGGGGTAGGCCCCGACGTCGGCGAGCATCGCGTACACGGCATCCGGCGAGAGCCGTGATCGCCAGGCGCCGGTGAATCGGATGTCGTGGCGGCTCACGCGGTTCTCCCTGTGGGCAGGGTGGGCTGGGCGGGCAGGGTGGCGGCAGGCGCGCGGAGGTGGCTGCGGGTCCGGGCGAAGAACGCGGCCGTGCCCAGCAGCCACATGGCGAGGAACCAGGCGGGGCCGAGCAGCAGATGACCGTACGGTGTGACCGAGGGCGTGAAGCCCGCGGCCACGGCGACCTGGGTGGGGCCGTACCCGGGAAGGAACTGGAGCCCGCCCTTGTCGGCGCCCGTATTGCTCATCGGGTTCTGCAGCATCGTGTCGAGCAGGCTGGCCATGATGATGACGAAGAGGCCGGCCAGTTCATTGCGCAGGAACGCGCCGAGCAGGATGCCGATGCCGCCGTAGCTCAGGGCGGCGGTGAACAGACCGAGCGCGAGGAGGACGGGCCGCACCGGGTCCCAGTACCAGCACACCACGACCGTGGCGTACACCGCGATGAGCGCGGAGGCGACCACCATCGCGATGACCTTGCTCGCCAGGAGACAGCTGCGCGGGTACCCGGCGAGCGCCAGCCTGCGGTCGAAGGCAAGGGCCCTGAAGGTCGGCATGAACATCATGAACCCGACGATGAGCGTCACCGTGTTGACGGCCCCGGAGACCATGGTGAGGTGGTTGCCGTTCACGGTGACGGTCCGCCCGGCCGCGCGCAGCAGGAAGCGCACCGGCGTGGCGGTGACGAACCAGTGTTCCAGCGTCAGCCAGAGGGGGATGTAGACGACGACCAGCACGAGGGCCAGGCGGTTGCGGGCGTGTTCCAGGAGCGCGAACCCGGCACCGGTACGGAACCTCTGCCATGCCCGGCTCACCGCACCGCTCCCTGGACGCCGGCCGGCCGGCCTTCTCCGCTCCATGGCGTCGTCACACCGTCCCGCAACCGGTGGACGACGTCCAGCCGCCCGGTGTCCCAGGCCAGGTGCGATACGACCAGGACACAGCGGCCCCGGTCGCGCAGCCGGGCAGCCACCTCCCAGAAGCGCAGGTACGTCTCCCAGTCGAAGCCCTGGTACGGCTCGTCGAGCAGCAGGACGTACGGATCGTGCATGAGCGCCAAGGTGAGGTTCAGCTTCTGTCGGGCGCCTCCGCTGAGCTGCTCCACCCGCGTGTGCCGGTACTCGGCGAGGTGCAGTTCCTCCAGCAGCTGCTCCGCGCGGCAGGCGCTCCCGTCCAGGCGGTAGGCGGTCCGGAACCACCGCAGGTGCTGGTCGACGGTGAGTACGTCGTTGAGCACTGCCTCCTGCGGGCAGTACCCCAGCGAGCCGCGGAGCTCCACCTCTCCCGCGTCGGCGGCTGTCTGCCCGCACAGAACCCGCAGCAAGGTGCTCTTGCCCGAACCGTTTTCCCCCACGACTCCCGCCAAGGTGCCGGGCTGCAGGGTCAGCGAGACGCCCTTCAGGACGCGGCGCGACCGGTAGGCCTTGTGGACGTCGTGCACGCGCAAGGCGTACGGGGTAACGGGCGGCGGCGGCATGGCGGGTCGTACCTTTCGGGATGACGGTCAGCGCGTGCGGCTGGACAGGTCGTCGATCAGAGAACGCCACTGTTGCCGAGCGGCCTGCGGGAGCGCCGCCCCGTCCAGCGTGGCGACGGCCGACGCCACGTGGCGGGCGGCGGCTTCCTCGGCACGTTCCCGGCTGCCCGTGGCCTCCAGCAGGCGCATGACCTCGCTGACCTGGGCCGGTGCCGGCGGGCCGGAACCGGGCGGCGCAGCGTCGAGCAGGGTCGCGATCCAACGGCCGTCGGCGGTCCCGGACATGGCGGCCAGAACCAGGGGCAGGGTCTTTTTGCCGCGGGCCAGGTCCGCGCCGACGGGTTTCCCGGTGAGCGCGCTGTCGCCCCACAGGCCGAGTACGTCGTCCAGGATCTGGAACGCCACCCCGAGGTCGCAGCCCGCGCTGCGCAGCGCGCGCACCACGGCCGGCGGCGCGTCCGAGAGAACGGCGCCGAGAGCAGCCGCGCAGCCGAAGAGTGCGCCGGTCTTGCCGCGCGCCATGCGCACGTACCGGCTCTCGGACACCTCACGAAGCGACCGGCGCTCCAGGGCGAGGTCCTCCGCCTGCCCCTCCACCATCTGCTCGACGGTGACGAGGAGTTCCTCGGTGGCCGCGTGTGCTCCCGGGACCTGCGCGCGCAGAACCGTGGCAACGGCCTGGACGACGAGCGCGTCACCGGCGAGCACGGCCGAACCGGTACCGAATCGGACCCACGCGGCCGGCCGGCCCCGCCGCTGCATGTCGCCGTCCATGATGTCGTCGTGCAGCAGCGAGAGCTGGTGTACGAGCTCCACCGCGGTACCGGCGACGGCCGCGAACCGCTCCGCAGCGCCCACGGAGCGGACCGAAAGCAGCGCGAGCCCCGCGCGGACCCGCTTGGCCGCCACCTGCCGGACCGCGCCCTGCGAGTCGCCGGAGTCCCAGCCCAGGTGGTACCGGCACACCGTGGCCAGGGAGGGGTGCAGCCGGTCCACGACCTCGCGCAGCAGGGGATCGACGAGCTCCGTCCCCCGCCTCAGAAGCTCCTCGGTGCCCGCCCCGGTTCCGGTTGCGGGCGCGGTTGCGGTGGCGGGCACGGCGCTCAGCAGCCCGGTGCCGTACGGCCGTGTGTGCGTCATCGGTCCTTCGCCCCGTCTCATCGTGGCTCGCGGCTGTCCGGGCCATCCGCTCGCCATACGACGGCGACGGCCAACCGGATTCACTCATTCCAGCCAACGAGCCGACCGACTCAACGCAACGGTCCGGTTCAGTGACCTCAGCCCCGGGCGTGAACGACCGGGGGGCGTTGGTACCAGCCGGCACCGTCCAGGACCTGGTGGAGGATTCCGCCGGCCGCTGCCCTCCGCTGGGGTGCGTACGCGGACACGGTCAGGGCGAGGCCTTGAACGCTACGGGTGAAGGGATCGGCCGGGGCCCAGCCGGTGCCGAAATTCCCTACGCCTCGCGACGAGCTCCGATTTTGCAACCGCCGAATGCTTGGGTCCTTGCATCGTGTACTGCTACGACGACCTCAACAGCCCAAACCGCAGAGCGGAGTACTGGGTCTGGGATGTCTGGCCGCAGGACCGGTTACACAAGCCTGACCTGCGGACATACGACGTCCATGCCGCAGTATGCGAGCTGGAGCGGCTGACTGCGGAAGATCGTCCAGTTCCGCGCGGCGCGCGGTGATCCATTCCAACAGCTCGGCATCCGACGCGCGCAGGATCGTAGAGGCGGGGGCGGTGACAGAGTCTGCCACCGCCCCCATTGGTTCGTCAGCGGGGCTTGAACAGCTGGATGCCATTCAAGTCCCTCTTTGAATCTGGCCCACTCAGATGCTCTGAGGAAGGGTATTGCCCTTCTGGCCTTTCTAGCCCGTCTAGTACGACAGGTCCTTCTGCTCCGTGATCAGGCGGCCGGCGATGTGCAGGTTGCCGTCGGAGTCGAGTACCGCGATGACCTTCTTCGTGGAGCCGTGGTGGGTCGTGAAGTAGATCTTGTCCGCCTCCTGCGAGGTGGAGTGGTTCGTGTTCACCGACAGCTCGATGCTCACCGGCGAGCTGATGAGCACGTCTTTCTTGGGCGAGTTCGGGTAGATCTGGTTCTGCCGCAGCTTGACGCGGCCGTGGGTGTCGCCCTCGTCCCAGTCCGTCGCAGTTCCAAGATCAATATCAGGCATGTGATTTCCCCTCCAGTTCGGGCGGACCGCCACTCCTCTCGCAGGTCTCCAGCGCCACGTTGCTCCACGCCTGAAGCCCGGCAAGGACGCGCCCCGCTCCCCCAGTACAAGAAATTGCCAGTCGGGCACGTCGCAACGTTTCCCGAAACCCGATCGATAACCTACACGGCCCGTTCACCCGATGGGGGCAAACAGCACAGAGGATCAAGAAAGGCGAAAAAAGATGTCTGCAGACGTCTGAATAACTGCGTACCGGGGGAAGCGGGGAAGTGCCCACTCGGCCGCTGCTTGACAGCAAACCAGTCCCTCCGGCCGAGTATGCCTGCGTCTACCGGCTGCCCGTAACGGTGTTCATGGGTGGGACGATCGCCCCGTGGCCGTTGACGCTGTGCTTCGAGGACCGCGTGCTGCTGGTCGTTGCGTACTGGCGGACCAACCTGACGATGCCGCAGCTCGCACTCTTGTTCGACGTTGCGAGTCCACGGTCGACCGCGTTGTCGATGGCCTGGGGCCAGCGTCTGGCATTGATCCAGCGGCAACGCTTCCACAAGGGCACTGTTCTCATCGTGGATGGCACGCTCGCGCCCACTCGCGATCACGCCTTCGCCCACCGGCCTCGTGATCCCTCACCGCCGCAAGCGCGGGCAGGCCGAGCTCACCCCCTGGAAGGAAAAGCGCAACAGATCGCACAAGCAGATCCGAGCCCGCGTCGAAACGCCATGCTGGGCATCGCCCAGCTGCAGAGCCTTGCCCTGACCCAGTGACCGCGAGGGTCAACCCGGCTCAGCCACGTCGGAGCCAGCAGGCTTCGGGGGCGCTGAGCGGCTCCGGACGCCTCCACCGACGCTGCGAACGCAAGGCGGACACCTTCTTGCCTTCGTCGGCATAGCCGCAGCCCGCATCGGCTACCGCCGGACTTACCAAGTGAAACAAGTCCGGGGTGACGGGAACCTGGCCCGCTGCCAATGGCTCTACCAGAGCGAGCAGTGCCTACAGCGCGCACCAAGGAGTGTAACTAATGTCCATCTTGCGTAAGTTACATGCGGCTGCCCTACTCACCACCGCATTGACCGGTGTTTTCCTGTCCACCGCTGGCCCGGCCCACGCCGAGACGGTGTCTGGTGACACAGCCGCAAGTGACCGTCTCGTGGTCGCGTGCCAGTGCGAACGCAGCTGGTGAACCTGGCTGGCCTTCGATCGGCCGGTTCCGGAACTAGTCAGACGTGAAGGGGTCAGGCCGGCCAGCCGGCGCGCCCGAATACGGGCGGCAACTGCCGCCACATGCAGCCCGAGGTAGCGACGAACAAGATGAATCTGACCACCGGCAGTATCTGGCGGCTCCACCACGGCGACCAGGAGATTGCCCGGCTGACGGTGACCGGTGCCGACTGGCCCTGGACTCACGCCGAAGTCGAGACGCTCCCCGGCTATGCAGAGTTCCGTTCCGTCTTCACCGAGCAAGAGCGGGCTGTCGACGAGGAGGACTGGGAGCAGGTCGACGCCTGCTACACCCGGATCCGCAAGGCGCTCACCATGGCGTTCCCCGACGGCAGCCCGGTGGCGGAGTTCATGTTGCACATCCACGACGACGGCACGGCCGGCTGGCGCTGGCATGACGAGCCCTTCGACGCGGTGAACACGTGACGCGCTGGGTTCGCTGTTTCTGGGGCCAGGAAGCCCTCTGGTTCTACTTCGAGCTGGACACCGATGGGTACGTGATCCGGCAGGTCGAGTTGCAGGAGCCCGGAAACAAGGCGTTGGCCGCTGCCTCGCTGGTCGAGTGGCAAGAAGCCGAAAGCAACGGTCGGTTGGCCGAATACGAGAACACCTACGGTCTGACCGCCGAGCCGCCCATCTCTGAGTGGGAAGGGCACGACCCGCAGTCGTTGTCGGCCAACGAGTTCGAAGTCGTTTGGGCGACCGCCCGTCGGCAGCTCCAGGATCGCCAACACCCTCGCCGTGATCCGTGATGATCCATGAGATGCGACAGCGGTACTGCCCGCGGGGCGCGTCGATCCGAGGGCCGGGTGCTTGGGCGGGTGGACGTTTGTCCGCGGACAAACGTCCACCCGCCCAAGACCGCCGCCTCAGCGGCAACATGCGGACTACGCCGTCCTCCGCTGTCGCCGGCTCGCCGTCGGCCTGGAGGCGGCAGCGCAGGAACCAGTTCTTCACATGGTCCGGCGTGGTGCGGGCGATCCGGGTACCGCGGACCCTCTCCTCGGCCGGCTTGCCGGAAGGCTTGCTGCGGGTCGGGTTGACGACCGTACGGAAGCCTACGGACTCCCCCGCCTTGAAGGTGCGGTCCACGGTGATGATGTGCGGCGGGGCGGTGAAGGCGGCACGCCGAGTGCTGCCGCCTCGAGGGCCACCGACCAGGTCGATAAGACGCCCATCGGGGAACGGGCCGCCGGATCGCCGTCCTCGACCCAGCCGCGGAATCCGCTCATCACCGTGCGGTGCATCTCCTGGGCATCGACCAGGGACTTGGCGGTGAGCGGATGGCGGGCGTTCAGCGACAGGACGGAGTGGGTGGCGACGAGCCGGCTGTGGAGGAGGCACGTGTGCTGGTCACGGAATGATGTCCCAATCGGTAGCGGTCGGGGCAATGGTGATGTGCGTACGGGTCTCCCAGCGCGTGGCATGGACCCGGTGCGAGGGAGACCAGCATCTGTTCGCGGACCATTCGCTGCCGTTCTACGACCCGGACGCTGCCGAGCGCCTGACCCAGCGGACGATCGGGTTCCTTGGCTCGCGCCAGGTGGTTGGCGGGGGTCGTACGCATAGCCACTGGTGCAGGGCTGCGACGACCACGGTGCCGTGAAAGACGTACGCCCTCTTGTCGAAACGCTGTCAACTGACACGTGGTGCGCGCTCAGTACGCCCGGGCCTTCGCGATGACTTCGGCGACGGCCGGCTTGTCCAGGTAGCGGCGGACGTCGTGGGCGTTGAGCCTGCCGTTGTTCACCTTGACGTCCGTGACACCCACCGCGAGGTGCGCCAGGCCTCCGCCTTTGTTCACCGGGTCGTGCGGGGCGTACAGGTTCCTCCACTCCACCCCGGCCGGCACCGACAGCGGCGTACCCGGTGTGTGTACGCCCTTTCTGACCGCCAGCCAGCTCAGCGGCGAGCCGCAGGTGATCAGGGCCCGCACTCCGGGCCCGCCGTCCGAGGCGGCCGGGACCTCGCCGCGGCTGAGCATGTCGTAGAACACGACGCTCCCCAGCGAGTGCGCGAGCACCAACCGGGCGCCCGTGGCGGCCAGCGCCGCCTGTACCTCGGCCCGTACGGCCGCCCCAGTCCCCTCGTGCCGCAGATAGCCGTGCGCTTCGCGGACCAGCCACATCAGACGGTCGGTCACTCCCCGGCCGGCCACCCGGTCCACGGCCTCCGCCCGCCGCAGGATCCGGGGCGTGAGACGGTCTCTCCCCAGGGTCCGGCCCGCCAACGGCGAGGGGTCCTCCGCGGCCACGGACTCCGGCGCGTACGCGGCCAGGGCCTGCAGGATGAACTCCTCTTCCTCGGCGTCCTCGACGGGTGCGTCCGCGTCCCGGTCGCAGTCGGGTTCTTCCGGGCCCAGGCGCATGTAGCGGGTGGCCGTCTTCGGGTACACGCTCTGGTACGAGGGGACGGTGATCCGGACCGGGCCGGCCTCCGCAGCCTGGCCGGACGCGGCCAGCGCCTCGTCCACCGGCCCCTGCCAGCTCCGGCTCAGCCCCTCCGTCGTGGCGGACGATCCCTGCCGGATGCCGTGCACACCGACGATCTGCAACGTTCTCACGCTGCCCCCGTTCCCCGTCCGCCCACCTGTTCCTTCGGACTGTAGCCCCGTGCGGCCTCCTGCGGAGCCCGGCTACGCTGACGCCCCCGCGCACGCCCACAGCACACGCGGAACCGGGGCACGAGGGGCACGAGGGGCACGAGGGGCACGAGGGGGGAATGTGACGGCGGAGGAGCTGAACGGCATCACCCGGCGGCGGCTCGTCATCGTCGCGGTCGGCGGCTACGAGGACAGCCCGCCCGGCTTCGACGAAGCCATCGCCGCCCAGGCCGACCGCATCACCGGCTGGCTCGCTGACCCCGACCTGGACGCGGGGCGGCGCTTCGAGGTGAGCCGGCCGCCCGCCATGGCCTCCGTACAGGAGCTGCGTACCTTCCTGCACGGACAGAACCTGGCCGCCGCCGAGTACCACGAGGCTGTCGTCATCTACATCACCGGCCACGGCTTACGCCGCAAGTCCCACCGCGATTACCTGACGCTCGCCGAAACGGACAAGGACCGCCCGTTCGCCACGGCGTTCCCGACCAGTGAGCTCATCACCGCTGTACTCGACAGCGAGTCCGAGCACGTGCTCGTACTCGTCGACTCGTGCTTCTCCGGCAGCCTGCACGCCGAGCTGTCCTCACTGCTCCAAGACCTGTCCGACGACCGCCACTCCTTCGACGGGACCGCTGTCGTCACCTCCGGCGACCACTACGAACAGCCGCTCGTCGGCTCCTTCACCGAGCGGCTGGCACTGGCCTACGAGCGGATGCGGGACGAGGCCTCCGGATTCACCGCCTCCCACCTGTCCTTCCACGAGTGGGAGCAACTCCTGGACGAGGCCGGTCGGGACGACCTCATCGGTGCCGAGTGGGTCGTCCCGCGCAAGCGCCGGAAACGGCCGAGCGCCTGCCTGCCGAACCCGCGCTACCGGCCTGCCCTGAGCACCGCCGGCCCGGCGCTCCGCCAACTGGCCCTGACGAAAACCGCCGGCACCGGCGCGCCCCTGGGCCCCCTCGACGAGTTCTGGCTGGACCGGGCATCCGGGCGGGCGGCGCCCGACGACCCCGGTTGGTACTTCAGCGGCCGGGCCGAGCCCATGCAGGACCTGACCGGATTCCTGCGCGGCACCGGCACCGGCACCGGCGCGGGCGGGGGCGGGCACGGGAGCGGCGGCGAGACCGTCCTCGTCGTCACCGGGGCCGCCGGCTCCGGGAAGTCCGCTCTGCTGGCCCGCCTGGTCACCCTCTCCGACCCCGGGTTCGTCTCGGATCCGCAGTACGCGGCCATGGTCGCGGGAATCCCCGCGACGCTCCGGCCCGATCCGGGAGCGGTCGACATCGCCGTCGTGGCCCGCAACAAATCCGCGCCGGTGGTCGTGGAGGACCTGCTGACCGCCCTCGGCACAGGCGAGGCCGGTCCTCCCGGTACGGAGCCGCCGCTGCAGCCGCTCCTGCGGCGGCTGGCCGCCCGTACGGAGGGGGCCGGCAGGCCCGTCACCGTGGTGATCGACGCGCTGGACGAGGCCCAGGACCCGCTCGCCCTCGTCAACGACCTCGTCCTGCCGCTCGCCCGCCTCAACGCCGCGTCGCAGGACCACACTCCCTTACGTCTCCTCCTCGGAATCCGGAGTTCCCCGCTCACGGGCCGGCAGGTCGGCGGCGGGGCGGAACTACGCGACGAGCGCGCAGACCAGCTGCTGTTGCGGCTCACCGAGGCCTTGGGCGGCGAGGGCGTGCCGCCCCGTATCCTGCGCAGCGACGGCCCCGGGTGCGCCGACGACATCGCCGCCTACGTCGCCACCCTGCTGCTCGCACCGGCCGACAGCCCCTACCACGGCGAGCCGGAGGCCGCCGCCGAGGCCGCGCGCATCATCGCGGACGCCGTCGCGCCCTCCTTCCTGGACGCCCGGATCGCCGCCGACCAACTACGCCGCGCCGGCACCCGCCAGGACCTCACCGAGGACGGCTGGCCGGACCGTCTCGCCGACGGCACCACCGGGCTGCTCCGCGAAGACATCAGGGCCGTCTCCCAGAGCACCGGAGTCCCGGCGGATCTGCTGGTGACCGCCCTGCGGGCGACCACGTTCGCGCCGGGTGCCGGTCTGCCTTGGGCCGATGTCTGGCCGGCCGTCACCGTCGCGCTGGCCACGGACCGGTACGGGGCCGGGTACGTGAGCGCGGACAGCGCCGACCACGCCATCCGTACGCTCCGCAACAGCCGCCTGACCGGGTATCTGGCGACCGCCGAGGAGGACGCCCGTACCGTCTACCGCCCGGTCCACCAGCGGCTGGCCGACCTCCTCCTCACCGACCACGACTGGCTGCTGGCACCGTCCGCCGCCACCGCCTCCCGCGCGTGGCGCCCGGCAACCGCTCCGCAGGGACGCATCGCAGCACATGCCGCGATCACCCGGGCTCTGGCGGGCCTGGTGGAGCGGTCCCGGCAGGACTCCGCCCACCCCTACATCCGCAGGCACTTCCTGCACCACGCGGCGGCCGGGGGGATGCTGACCGACGCGGGGGTGCCGGCGGCGCTACTGGCCCAGGAGACTTCCGGCACGCTGCGGGCCCGCCTGGGGCTGCCGCTGCCGATGGAGGACCGGGAACGCCGGATGCTGACGGCCGCGGCGCTGATCGAACCGTACGTCGACGAGACCGTGGACGTGACCTCGCGCAGGGGCAGCATCGCGTTCCAGCGGGGCCTACGCGGTGAGGCAGGGGAGGCGGGGAAGGCGGGTCAGGCGCCGCTCGGGCTGCCGGCTGTACTGTCCTGGGGCCGGTGGGCGGCACGCTCGAACGTCCTCGCGCCGACCCGGGGGACCACGAAGAGCTTGTGCATCGTGCCCACCCTGGACGGGCGGACTCTGATCGCGGTGCTGGCGCAGCGCGGGGACGTCGAGATCCGGGACGCGGTGACGGGCCGGCTGACGGCCGAGATCCGCTCTGAAGCGGAGCAGGTACTGTCCCTGTGCCCGATCAGGGCCGCCGGCGGGCGGACGTTCCTGGTCGCGCTGAACTCCGGCAGTGCCACGATCCACGATCCGACGTCGGGACGACCCATCGCCCACGCACCCTTCCCGCTCGCGGAGGAGGCGGACGTCCTGTCGGACGGAGCCGCGGGCTGGGAGGTCTTCGTCCTCACCGGGCAAGGCGGTTTCCTGTGGCGACCCACCGCGCATGGCTCACACGAGGCCGGAAGGGCCGGGGCGGAAAGGGTCTTCAGGGCCGAGGGATTTCCGGCGCTGCACCGGACCCCCTTGCAAAGGGCGACGGCCGTCGTCCGCAGGGCGGACGGCCTCGCCCTGGTGGCCGTCACCACGCAGGAGGGCATCCGGCTCTGGGACCCCTCATCGGGGCTCACGGCGCATCCCCCTTTCGGTGGCACGCTCGTACGTTCCCCGATGGCCGTCGCTCGACAGGGGGAGGACGACTTGCTCCTGATCACAAACGGATCCGGGACGGCCTCCCTCAAACAGATGTGGAATCCGTTCCGCGGCGAACGGGTAGCGCACCCGCCTACCTACGGACACCCCCCGACGGTGCTGCCGGGAGGCAGATCACTCGCCCACACCGAGAACGGCCGCATCGTGGTCAGCGATATCGACGGCACCACGGAGGAATCCTTCGATGCCGACGTCGCGTCCGTCCATGTCATCTCCGCGCTGGCTGGCCCGGCCGGCCCGAGGATCGTGACGGCCGGAATGCAGGGCATCAGGGTCTGGGACCGCGGCAGGCAGGGAAAATCGAACGGACCGCGGCGCTCGACGGAGACGCTGTACGAACCGCCGTGGGGACAGCAGGGCCACCGGGGTGGGTGGCCGCTGTGCCCGTCGGAGGATCCCTCCTCCGGCCGGCACCGGGGCCTCGTCGTCGGGACCCGCACGGGACTCGACGTCCACGACGCGGCGACGGGAGCGCTGCTGGGGCGGGTCGACACCGGCCCCGTGGTGCGGGTGGAGCCGCTGCCTTCGCCTCCGTGGACCTCGTACGTGGCGGTCAGAGGGCGACTGGACTGGTCGATCTGGGACCTCGTGACCGGTAGGTCCCCGGGCCGTCTTCCAGGGGCTCGCTCCGCTTATACGCCGGCCTGCATCGCCCGGACGCCGACGGGCCTGCCGTTGATCGCCTCCCTGTCCAAGGGTGGGCAGATCATCTGTGCGACGTGGGATCCGGAGAGCCATGCGACAGAGGTCTCGACCGTCACGTATCGCCAGCACGTCCAACAGGCAGGTGTGTTCACCGCCTTGCCCCCGTGGAGCGCCGGCGGTACGACCGTCATCGCCGTGGCCGGCACCGACGGGATCGACCTCGTCGACCTGAGTTCCGGAAACCTGGTCCGCCTGCTGCGGGTCGAGGGGCAGCGGCCGGGAACATACGTGTCGCAGTGCGTCGTACGGCGGCGCGACCGCACCCTGCTGGCCGCCGCCATGCTGTCCGTCCTCCACATCTGGGACCCCGCGGACGGCGCCCTGCTCGCCACCTGCCCAGCCCGCGACACCCTGGCCATGGCGAGCCTGCCGCTCCCCAACGGCCGCACCCTGCTCGCCACGGGGAACCCGAGCGGGGTCCGCATCTGGGACCCGTTGACGGGCGAACTCCTCCACACCCTGCTCACCGGCGCCCCGGTCCAGGCCCTGGTCGCCGGCCCGGGTCCGACGGGCACGGTCCTGCACATCCACGGCCCGGCGGGCCTCGCGACGCTGGCTCTGGACGAAGGGCTCCTGTGACGGCCCCCCGCCCGATCACGTCGTCATCGTCGGTGACGCGATGACGGGGCGGCGCCGCATGCCAGGCCCGCGGTCACATTGCCGGCAACACGCCTGCGTGAGCAGCGGCCAGTGCGACGTCCACTGCCCGGTCTGCGGTCGCCTCGTCGACCGGCTCGCCGGTGAACACGAGCCGGAAGCAGATCGGCGCCGCGAGGGTCTTGAGGAGTTCGGCAGGGTCGGTTTCCGCAGGTAGTTCGCCGCGCTCAATGGCTCGGCTGACAACGGGTTCCGCCCGCCGGAACCGGTCGTCGAAGAGGGCCTGCTTGAGTTCGGCGAGCCGAGGGAGGCGTACGGCGTCCGAGAGGACGGTGGTGAGCAAGGCCCGGCCTGCTTGCGTGGTCATGGTGACGACGAGGGAGCGGGCCAGCGCGCGCAGGTCACTCTCCACCGCCCCGGTGTCCGGGATCGGGATGTCCGTGGCGAAGTGGCCGGCCAGCGCGTCGGTGACCAGGCCGTCAGAGTCTTTCCAGTTCCGGTAGATCGTCGTCTTGTGTACGCCGGCCCGTTGGGCGACGCCTTCGACGGTCAGGGCTGCATACCCGCCTTCCGTGAGCTCGGTGAGCTTTCGGGCCGCAGGCATCTCCCGACCCACGGATTGAGGCCCCAATGACCCGTGACTTCCGCGCATGAGCTGGACACCGGACTCCATCCCTGACCAGTCGGGGCGCCTGGCTGTTGTCACCGGTGCTAACAGCGGCATCGGGTACGTCACCGCTCGCGAACTCGCCCGCCGCGGTGCCCATGTCGTCCTGGCCTGCCGCAGCAGAGAGCGTGGGCAGGAGGCAGTGGAGCGGCTGCGAGCCGAAGCCCCCGACGCCCGCACCGAACTGCGCATGCTCGACCTCGCCGACTTGAGTTCCGTCCGTAGTTTCGCTGCGGACTGGAGTCACGACCGGCTTGACCTCCTGGTCAACAACGCCGGTGTCGCCATGGTTCCGTTCTCCCGGACCGCCGACGGCTTCGAGTCCCAGTTCGGCATCAACCACCTCGGCACGTTCGCCCTCACCGGCCTCCTCATGCCGCACCTGCTGGCCGCCGCCGACCCGCGCGTGGTCACGGTCAGCAGCGAGGGCCAGCGCTTCGCCCGATTCGACCTGACCAACCTCAACGCCGAGCACCGCTACCGAACGGCGTTCGCCTACGTGCAGTCCAAGCGGGCCAATCTCTACTTCGCCACGGAACTCCAGCGCAGGGCCGACACCGCCGGGCTGAGGCTGCGCAGTATGGCGGTAGCCCCGGACTCACCCGCTCCAACGTGCTCACCGGCGGCGCCAACAGCACCCGGGGTCGCCTACACGGTCTCCTCACGGGTCTGCTCTTGCGCATCGCCTTCCGCCCCACACCAGACGGCGCCAGGACTTCCCTGTACGCCGCAACCGTCCCCAACCTGCCCGGGGGAAGCTACGTCGTGCCCAATGGCCCGTTCCAGCTCCGCGGCGAACCCGTCCTCCGCAGCCGGGAACGCGCCATCCAGGACTCCGCTACGGCCCGCCAATTGTGGAGGCTCTCGGAACAGCTCACCGGCGTGCACTACTCATTGCCCCCAGAACCTTCTTCTCAGGCAGAGGCACGGCTCGCCGACCGGGGGCGCGCAACGTGCCGGGGTCTCCTGGCGCCGTCGGCTAGGGTGAGGCCGACTCAATGTGATCGCGCCGTCACCAACAGGCACCGCGACCCGCCCGCGGGGCCACAGCAGTGCCTTCTGCCGAGGGCGGCCCTGCCAGGAAGGAACCCGACTGTGTCGGCTGCACTCTCCGAGGACCTGAAGAAGCTCATCGACGACTCCCCCGTCTTCGCCGCCATCGCCACGATCCAGCCCGACGGCAGCCCCCAGGTGTCCGTCACCTGGCTCACCCGTGACGGCAACGACCTGCTCTTCTCCACCACCGTCGGGCGCCGGAAGGAGAAGAACCTGCGCGCCGATCCGCGCGTCACCGTCCTGATCAACCCTCACAACGCCCCCTACACCTACGCCGAGATCCGCGGGACGGCGGAGATGACCACCAGCGGCGGGCAGGACCTGATCAACCAGCTCTCGCGCAAATACACCGGCAAGGACTACGCCGACTTCAATCCCGCCTCCGCCGAGGACTCCGAGCGTGTGGTCGTCCGTATCACGCCCCGCAAGGTCGTCGGCTCCATCTGACGCCCCCGAGGCTCGCCATGCCGATCACCGTGCGGGGAAGCGTCGCCCTCGGCGGTACGAGCGACGCACGGCGGGCGGCAACGGCCCCCGACGGCGGGACGGGCCGGTCTCGTCGTCCCGGCCGGGAAGACTGCCGCATCTGCGGATGACGTGACCGTCGAGCCAAGGAGTGTCCGTGACCGAGAAGGTGCTGGCGAGCTGGAAGGACGGCCGCCCCGCCAAGCGAGCGATCTTGGATTTCGTCCATGCGATCACGACGCCGGGGGCGACGTTCGTCGAGGCAGCCGACCGGATCGCCACCTTCGACAACGACGGCACCCTGTGGGTCGAGCAGCCGCTGCCCCCGCAGTTCGACTTCGTGTTCCGCACGTGGGAGAGGGAGGTGGAGGCCGACCCGCAGCTCGCCGGCCGGCAGCCGTACAAGGCGCTGATCGAGCGGGACCAGGCCTTCTTCCAGGGCCTGGCGACGCAGGAACCGCAGGTGGTGTCGACGCTGGTGGAGGCGTTCGCCCGCTCCTGGGCCGGCACGACGCCGGAGGAGTTCGACGCGCAGGTGCGCGAGTGGATGAGGACGGTGAAGCAGCCCAAGCTCGGCCATCCCTACGTCGAGCTGGTCTACCGCCCGATGCTGGAACTGTTCGACCTCCTGCACGCCAACGACTTCCGGGTGTTCGTGTGCTCGGGCGGCGGTCGTGACTTCATGCGCGTGTTCGCGGAAGAGACCTGGGGGATCCCCAAGGAGAACGTCATCGGCTCGGCAGCCGTGTACACCTACGCCGACGGGAAGCTCGTCCGCTCCCGCTAACTGCTCGGCGACCTGGACCTGGGGGCGGGCAAACCCGAGCACATCTTCGCCCACACCGGCCGGCTGCCCGTCCTCGCGGGCGGCAACGCCGACGTGGACATCGAGATGCTCGCCAGCGCCCGCTTCGCGCTGCTCGTCAACCACGACGACGACCAGCGCGAGTTCGCCTACACCACGGGTGCCCAGACCTCGCTCGCGAAGTCCGCAGAGCTCGGCTGGACCGTCGTGAGCATGAAGAACGACTGGACCATGGTGTTCTGACCAGGAGACCTACCCCCGTGAGCGCCCTGACCGCCATCGGCGTCCTCGTCAACCCGGACGAGAACACCCTCCGCCACGCCTGCGCCTGGAACGCCCGGATGCGCGAGAGCGCCCCGGGCGGCTTTGCCCTGGACACCTCCCACCAACCGCACATCACCACCCTCCAGCGCTATGTGCGCACCGCCGAGCTGGACGAGGTCTACGCCGCCATCGGTGACACCCTGGCCACGACCGACACGAGCGCGCTCTCCTACCGGGCGGTGGCCATCAGGCACGCCGACTGGGGCGTGCCCGGCCAGGGACTCGCGGTCATCCTCCTGGGGCCCAGCGAACAGGTGCTCGACTTCCAGGCGGGCCTGCTCGCTGCCGTCACCCCCTTCACCGAGTCCGGCGGTACGGCCGCGGCCTTCGTCACCGATCCGGGCGAGGAGATCAGCCAGTGCACCCTCGACTGGGTCGAGCACTACGTGCCCACCCAGATCGGGCCAGGGAAGTACACGGCCCATGTCACCGTCGGGTTCGCCGGCCTCGACGACCTCAGGACCATCGAGGCCGAGCCGTTCGACGCCTTCGACGTCCACCCGGCCGCCGTCGCCGTTTACCGGCTCGGCAACAGCGGAGCCGCCCGCAAGCTCCTCAGGAGCTGGACCATCCCGAGCTGACGGCCGGCCGGCGGCCCGGGCGAGGACGGTCTCAGCCCACCTCGGCAGCCTCATGTCCCGCAGGCCGCATCCTGCCGGGCAGGTTCGGGAACCGGAAGGAGTACCGGCGGGTACCGGCGGACTGCGGTTACCCGTTCAGCCTGCCGCGCCGTTGTTGACCTCGATCACGGCGGTGTCGGGGTTGTCGGCCGTGATCGTTTTGCGGTCGTCGTCGCCGGCACCGGTACCGCCTGCTCCGGGCGTGCCATTGGCGCCGTTGGCGCCGTCCTTGCCCTCGGTGGTTCCGGTCCCGAAGCCGTCGGGGTAGCACCTGCGGTACTTGTTTCGGATCCGTCGGCGCCCGAAGCGTAGCCGTGGCCGGGGCCGCCGTCGCCTCCGGACGAACCGTCGGTGGCGTCGCTGCCGTTGATGACGAAGACCTTGTTCACGATGTAGCCGCCGCGCGTACCGTCGCGTCCGTCCAGGCCGTCTCCACCCTTGCCGCCGGTGACTTCGACCTCGCCCGCCGTGATGGTCCCGGTGTTGCCGGCTCCGCCGGTCCCGCCGCTGATCTCGACTCCGCCCTCGGCTCCGGCGCCGCCGGTGGCGACGACCTTGGTGGCGGCGCTACCGGTGATGGTGCCGGCATTGCCGGTCCCGCCGCCGCAGTCCACTTCGCTGGGACCGGCGGCGTGGCAGCCGAGGCCGCCGGTCACGGTGACGGTGGTGCCGTCCCCGGCCTCGATGGAACCCCGGTTGCCCGCTCCCGCGGCCACGGGCGTTCCTGTCTCGTCCTGGGTCTGTTCCTCCTTGAGGATCATCGCCATGTCGGGGGCGTTGCCGCCGGTGGCGGTGACCGACGTGGCCTTCGGTGCGATGACTCGGCCGGTCGCGCCGATCGCGGAACCGCCCTTGGCGTCCGGCTCCTTGGAGTCGACGCCCCGGATGGTGATCTGCGAGGCGCCCTCACCCGCGTCCACGGTGCCGTCGACCGTGCCGGTGATATCGATCGTGTCGGGGCCGCCCGATCCGGTGAGGGTGGTGCCCGCGGGGATGCCCTGGGTGCAGGTGATCTGTTCCCCTTCCCCGGACGCGGCCGGCACGCGAGTGCAGCCGACGGGATCCGCAGTCGCTTCCGCCGCGACGGCGCTGGTGATTCCGGAGGCCAGCAGCAGGCTGGTGGCCAGAAGAACACGGACAGGAGAGGGCGCAACGGGCGGTGTCCCTTCACATCGGCAACGAGAACAAGCAGCACCGCCGAACCAGCGGCACCGTCCACCCCGCAAACGATCAAGAAAGGCCTTGGTCACGCCACTGGTGAACCCAAGTCCCCGGCTGCCACCCCTCGTTACCTGTACGAGGTGAAGCACCTCGGCCGCTTCGCCACCGGACGCGCCGACCGCCCGGGGCTACGGGCCGGCGGGCATCCGGAGCCGTTTCTGCGCCTTCGGGAGGCGGTCACGGTCCGCCGAGGTAGTCGGTCTGCGAGGCGATCCGGTCGCCGCGCAGCTGCAGGACCGAGCAGAAGCGGGCGGTGACGGGCTCCCCCGCTGGAGGCAGGCCCTGGTGTACCCCGGAGCTGGTTCCCGCGAAGTCGAACTCGACGGCGATGACGTCTGCGTCGGCGATGATCCGCTTGATGGTGAACTTCCGGTCGGGAACGGCACCGGCGTACTCCTGCAGGTGGCGTACGAAGGCGTCCCGGCCGGTGAAGGCGAGCCCGGAGGGCCCGCACTCGTAGATGGTGTCGTCGGTGTACAGGTCCCTGAACCGGTCGAAGTCCTGTCCGGAGCCCGGGTCGGGCGTATTTGCCGAGTTCGCCGGCCTGGAGGGCGGCTTGGTCGTTGATGCCGATGACGTAGCCGTCCGGGTCGCGGAAGTAGAACATGCGCTGGCCGGTGTGGTCGGTGTCGGTGTCCTTGATGATTTCCGCGTGCCGGGAGATGCGGTCGTGTGAGCCGTCGAAGTCGTCCACGCCGAGGTAGAACATGCCGGCGAAGCCGATGGGAGTGTCGGCCAGGCTGGGCAGCCAGTTCTTCAGGTCGGCGTTGCTGTAGAGCATGGCGAGCGGTGCTGGAGGCGACGTCGAAGCCGAGCTGTTGGTAGAACGCGATGCTGGCCGCGGTGTCCTTGACGCTCAGGCAGGGAGCGAATGGCCTCAATCCTCCATGGCCGGTGCGTGCGGTCCCCACCAGGGTGCGAGCGCGGGGCCGGCAGGCGCCGGGCGCTCCGCGGTTCCTTTCTCTGCCGGTCGGGGCGGAGGTGCGCTCCGGGGGCCGCCGTCTTGGTGAGAGCAGCCGCTGTGAGCGGCTGGGGCTGTCAGCGGGTGCTGCTGATACAGAAGGGCTGACCGGAAGGGTCGAGCAGAACGGTCCAGTGGTCCCCGCCAGGCTGGTGAGCGGGCTTGGTGGCGCCCAGTTCCAGGAGCTGCTTCTCCGCCGCCTCGACGTCGTCGAACCTGATGTCCATGTGGAAGGCGAGTTCGTCCCTCGGCCAGGTCGGGGCCTTGAACGTCGTGGCGGACCAGAAGACGTACATCATGTCGCCGACCCACACGGGGTAGGCCGCGGGGTTGCCGTCCTCGTCCCGATACGGCTCGGAGACCTGCGAGCCGAGGGCCGCGGCGTAGAACTCCGCGAGCTCGCCTCCGTCCTCGGCCCAGATCGCGTGCGACAGGACCTTCCCGCTCACGGCGCTGCCGGCATGTGTGTCGACCATGGTCTTCTCCTCTGGTGGGGGTCGGCTGGGCGGTTTTCCCCCCTCCAGATCTGACCGTAACGCGCATATAGGACGGAGAATGTCCTATATGGCTCATGCCGGGGTTGCGCGGGTGAGGTGCCGTGACGCGTGGGTAACGTGAGGCCATGGCGTATGACGAGGTGCTGGCGGAGCGGGTCCGGGAGCTGCTGGAGGAGGGCGACGAGGTCGTCGCGAAGAAGATGTTCGGCGGGCTCGTCTTCACGGTGTGGGGGAACACGGCGGTCGGCGTGGTGGGCGACGAACTGCTGGTTCGAGTCGCCCCGGACGACAGCCCACAGGCCCTCGCGCAGCCCGGCGCGCGGCCCTTCGAGGTCCGCGGCCGGATCTCGAAGGGCTGGGTGATCGTGGCAGGAGAGGTCCTCGACGACGAGGTCCTGGACGACTGGCTGCAACTGGGCCGGAAAGCTGCTGCCGCACTTCCGCCGAAGTAACCCCCGGGTGCGGGGGCGAGGCGGACGGTCCGGCGGACCGTCCAGGGGCGCATGACCATCGGCCCCGGCCAGGGCTGCGGCAGCGTTGGCTCGGGCTCGGTCCGGGGTCGGTGATCCCGCCGGTTGCCTGGCTCGGGGTTGCATCTTCCGCAACGGTATGTGGTCAGGTGGAGCCGTCCCCTGCTGAAAGGCCCTGCTCATGCACTCGTCCTTCGTGCCACCGCGCCAGGTGAAGATCGGTGACGCGGCGGCCTTCGCCGGCACGACGCCGCGGGCGATCCGGCACTATCACGAGATCGGTCTGCTCCCCGAGCCCGAACGGGGTGGGGACGACCGCCGTCGCTACGGCTACCAGGACATGATCCGGCTGCTGTGGATCCGCAAGATGGCCGACGCCGGGATCGCCCTGGACGACATCCGCGACGCCTTCGCCGACACACCCGCCGGCGACAGCGGCATCGAGGACGCCCTGGCCAGGCTGGAGGAGACCCTGGCGGCCCAAGAGGCCGTCCTGCGCCGCCGGCGCACCGCCGTACAGCGCATGCGCTCCGAGGGCAGCCGGCTGGGCCTGCTCTCCCCCCTGGTCACCGACCGCCTCAAGAACCTGCCCCTCGCATCGCTGCGCCAGACGGATCTGGACACCCTGCTCGTCAACGAGCGGATCTTCGGCCCACTCGGAGCGGCAATCGCTGCCGACCGCCCCATCGCCCTGGCCACCCACCCCGACCTGCGGGAGGAATCCGACCGCCTCGATGCCGCGGAGGAAGCCCTCGACGACAGCGTCGCCGTGGACGACCCACGCGTTGCTCAGGTGGCAGCCCAGCGGCACGCCTTCGAGCGCACCCTGCTGCGCGTCATCGAGGAGATGGGGCTGGAGGACGACTGCGAGGCACTGTTCGACGCCTGTGAAGAAGCCCACCCCCACAACACTGGGGGAAGGGAAACGGCCGCTGACACGGCGGGGGCGGAGGAGGGAAGGTGGATGAGTGTCCTTGAAGCGGTCGGCAAGATGCCCTACGACCTGTCTCCGGCCCGCCTGCGATGCATAGAACTGGCAGAAGAACTCGCCGCCCAGGACTGAAACCCTCGCACGCCCGACCACTCCCCCTGGTGGTCCCGCGTCGCCACCGCGGAAGTCATCCGCGCCGCCCGCGACCTACTGCCCGGCGAACAAGCCGCCGCCTCAGCCACGACCGCTACGCCCGGCGGCCGGACCGCCGTGCCCGGTCGCCCTGCGCAAGCCCGGCCACTCCGGCCGGCCCCACCGCCACCTGGCTGCCGACTTCTCCTGGCGCACGCTCCACGGGGGCGTCACCACCCTGCTCATACCTGCACCAACGAGGAGCACTGGTGTGATGTAGGTGCTCAGTGCGGGACTGGAGGATGTCCAGGGCCTCGGGGATCGAGCAGCCGAGGTGGTCTCGGAACAGCTTGATGGCCTTGATGGTCATGCCGCTGAGGATCTCCTCGTCAGCCAAGAAGAGCGGGCCGGCCGTCCAAGGGGCGGACGCGGGATCTCCACCGGGCCAGTCGACGTCGGTCAGGGTGACGAGCAGGCGACCGTCCGAAAGCGCCACCGCCACGTCCATGCCGCGGGCCGCCTTCTCCGTGAACGCAACGGGTGCAGTGTGGTCCAGGAGGAAGACGAAGTGCTGGGCAATACGCTGCCGCCACTCATCGAGCTCGCCGTCCGCGTCCAGGCGGAGGTTGGAGTTCCAGGCGGCCTGGGCGAGAACCGATACGAACAGCCCGAGGAAGTCCGACTTCAGCAGGTCGTCCGCGTGCTCGATCAGAATCGCAAGATCCTGGTTCCCGTGGCCGGGACCGTGCCAGTCATGGAGACAGTCCACGAGCGCGTCCCAGTTGTGGCCGAAGTGGCCCGGGAACGACAGCTCCCGGGCAAAGGTGCGGAAGACGGACACCGGATCCCGCATTTCGCGGCCGTCCAGCCGCAGGACCAGACCGTTTCGCTGCACGAGCTCGGCCGTTTCCGACGCCAGCCATGGGTCGGCCGGGGAGGTGAACACGACCCATGGAGAGCGGTGTTCCGTCAGAGTGGGCTTGGTCATCATGGGTGAGATCCTTGCACGGCAATTCTTCGGAGCCCGAGCGATTGAAGGAGGGGTAGATCGTGCTCAACGAGTACCGTCCGCGCAGGTCAGGAGGCTGCCAAGGACCATCGTCGATGCGACCAGACGACGGAGGGGGCGACGCTTGTAACCTCCGCCTGTGATCAACAGCCGCAGCTGGGCGTCCAGCCCACAACCCGACGCGCTCCCTGACCATCAAGAGATCTTGGAGGGTACAGACTGGGCATCGCTCACCACTCCTTACGGGACCGGCGCATCCTTGCCGGAGACGCTGACGCGCCTGCTCGACCTGGACCCGGCCGTCAGGGCGACCGCTGCCAAGGACGCTCTCGATGAGGTGAGTCACCAGAACACCATCTATGAAGCCACTGTGCCCGTGGCGCTGTACGTCTCAGCCATCCTCAACCACTCATCCACAGCAGCAGGGGAGCTCGACCACCACAGCGACCCACCACCACGGCACCCCACCCGTGCAAGGCTTCTCGACTGGCTCGGCGCCACCGCCTACGACGCCGACGACGAGGCCGTCGCCACGCATGAACGCTCTTGCAACGACCGGTTTCGCTGTGAGTACTGGCCGATGCGCGCCTTCCGGGACCTGCGTCCAGCGATCTTCTCAGCAGTCCAACCGTTCCTCGGTCACGCCCACGAGGAAGTGCGCGACGCGGCCCTCGTCGCTGCCATCCCGCTCGCAGAGCACCCCGTCCTCACCACACGTCGGGCCGAGCTTGCCGACCATGCCCGCCGCCTGCTGGCCACCAGTAACGACCGCTACAAAAGGGACCGTGCCCTGGAGGCTCTCACTGCATGGGGCCACGACACGAGCGCCCTGGAAAACGCGAACGACATCGCAGCCCGCGAACTGCAGGCCCGCCCGGCTGATCCTGACGACTGGTGGGCAAGCAACGGGATAGACGGCTTCAGCGAAGAACCGCCCTTCTGACACAGGGATCCGCAGAACGCCGAGCTGGTACAGGTCAGGTCAGGTCAGCTCGGTCCGGGTTCGGGCGGGGCAGAGCCTCTGGATCCGATCTTTCGTTCTCCTGCCGAGGTGGTCAGTTCTTCCGTATGACGCCCGGGTCCTTCGGACGGGCCGACATGCGGCTCGATTCGAGGAGGTCACGATGTCGACGGCTGTGGAGCAATTGTCGTCCACGCAGGTGGGGGCGTTCTATGACCGGCTGGGAGCGTACTTCGCGACGGTGTACGGCGGGGAGAGCAACATTCACTTCGGCTACTGGGACGACGCGGCGGACTCGGCCGGTCCGCGGGAGGCGCAGGACCGGCTGACGCGCATGGCCCTGGCGGCGCTGGACCTCAGCGAGGGCGGCTGGCTGCTGGATGTGGGATGCGGAACGGGCGGGCCTGCTCGGCTCGCGGCGACCGAGTCGGGGTGTTCGGTGGCCGGGGTGACGGTCAGCCGTACGCAGGTCGAGCGGGCGCACCGGGAGGCTGCGCGTGCGGGTCTGGCGGGGCGGGTGCGGGTGCAGTACGCGGACGCGATGCAGTTGCCGTTCCCCGACGGGTCCTTCGATGCGGTGTGGGCGCTGGAGTCGGTGTCTGCCAGCCCGCCAACGACCGCGCGGCTGTCGTGTGGGACCGCACGGGCGGATCGAACGCCCTCAACGACTGGCGCACCGACGCCCAGCTGGTCGTCGACATCGAGCCCATCGCGGGCACCGACAACGTGAAGCTGACCGCCCGCGTACGGGGCCTCGCCATCACCAAGGAAGACAACAAAGGCGTCTGGAAGCGCGCCGAATCGTACTGGGCGACCGGCGAGCTAAAGCTCCAGGCCCGGGACGTCAACGGCAGCTTCACCGTCGTGGTGCGCGAACAGACCAGGGGCGAGATCAAGGTCGCCGGAGTGGAGCCGGCCGAGCCGTGCACTCTCACCTACACGCTGCCGCGCGCCCAGCTCATCGACCACGCCATCGACTTCTCGTATCACGTGGACGACGCCACCCGGATCTCCCGGGCCACGGTCTCCGGACGCTGCGTTCTCAACATCCCTCCGTCCATGGACACCTACCGGCCCGGCACCGTCCGCGACCCCGCCACCGGCGAGCGGTCGGGAGACAAGACGACTGCGAACACCCCGATCCAGCACAAGCTGCACGGCTACGCCAAGCTCACCACGGCGGACGCCGGGAACGGCGCGGACACCAACATCACGGCCAACGTCCACATCAGCGTCACCGGAATGCTCGGCGCCCCGGAACTCCTCACGAAGGTCAGCGTTTTGGAGCGCTACGACGCGCAGAAGGACGCCTGGGTCTCCGTTGCCTCCCGCAGCACCCGCAAGACCAAGGGCATGACCAGCAGCTCCGTCGACGCCGACACACTGACGGCCCGCGTCGCCGGCAAGATCGCGCCGCTCTGGAACACCAGCAGCTGACCCATCCGGCGCCGCCCTCGGGGAGTATCCGAACAGCGCGGCCTGCTCGGCGGGCTCCGGGTCGGCCGCACGGAGGAGCCGCGGCTGACGCCGTGGTCGCGGGCGAGGGCGGCGATGGAGCGGCCTTCCAGGTACGCGGTGTGGACGGCGTCGGTTTGTCGGCCGCCACGGCGGGGCGGCGTCCGCCCTTGCTGCCTGTGGCCTCGGCGGCCCGCAGTCCGTCGTAGGTCAGCTCGCGTTGTAGGTCGCGTTGGAGGTAGCGCTGGAGTTCGCCGGCGGGGGCAGGGGGTCTCCAGCTCGCCGGTGCTCGGGGGGCGGGCGGTAAGGTCCATGGCGGATGCGCCGTCGTGGATGCGCAGGGCGACTTGGTCGCGGTGGAGGACGTCGAGCACATCGAGGATGCGGCCGGTGCCGCGTACGAGGCGGAACATCTCGGAGATGTGCACGGTGTCGCCCGGCCGCGCGTAGGTAAGAAGTTCGCGGAACTCCGGGCGCTGGAGCGGGTGGAGGCGGCTGGAGGTGCCCGGGGCTTCCGCGAAGACGACCGGGTCCTCGATCCCGGCCTCGTTAAGGACGAGGTTCTGCCGGGCGGTGGACTGCTGGTCGGTCGAGACCCGCTTGTAGACCAGGTTCCCCACTCGAAGGCCCCTTCCGTACGGAGGATCGGACCCCGTCTGTCGTGATGGGATTCAGGTCGCCGCGAACCCCGGGATTGCATTGGTTCATCGGACGCGTCAGCCCCTGTCGTCAAACGATGGCGAGCTCCAGCGGTCGACGCGTCCGGGTGACGTAGGCGGGACAGACTGCTGTCTGCCATCGGTGAACACCACCCCGAGCGGGCGCAACGGTCATTACCGTCCAGCACATGACGACGGTCACAACGCGTACGGTCGAATACCCCGCCGACAACCTGACGATGATCGGACACCTCGCGCTCCCGGCCGGTGCAGAGCGTCGGCCCGCAGTCCTGATCGGACCCGAAGGAGTGGGGCTCAGCGATGTCGAGCGCCGCCGGGCCGAGGCTCTGGCCGAGCTGGGGTACGTAGCGCTGGCCTTCGACCTCCACGGTGGACGCTATTTGGCAGACCCGGAGGAAATGTTGGCCCGTTGCATGCCGCTGCTCGCCGACCCCGACCGGCTGCGAGGAATCGGTCACGCCGCGCTCGACGTGCTGCGTGCCGAACCACGGGCCGACCCCGACCGGACCGCCGCCATCGGCTACGGCACTGGGGGCGCAGTCGCACTGGAACTCGGTCGTGACGGCGTCGACCTGCGCGCGATCGGGACAGTCAACGCACTGACCACGGGCCGACCGGGCGAGGCGGCACGCATTCGCTGCCCGGTATGGGCCGGAGTCGGGTCGGAAGACCCGATCATGCCGCCCGCCCAACGGGACGCGTTCACCGCAGAGATGCAGGCCGCGGGCGTCGACTGGCGCCTCGTGGTCTACGGAGGGGCCCTTCACGCCTTCCACCACCCACCGGTCGACCACACCACGCCTCCCGGCGTCGGCTACCACCCACGGCACGCACAGCGAGCCTGGCGTGACATCGTCGCCCTGCTCACCGAGTGCCTGCCCGTCACGGATTGATCCGATCGGATCCCGATACGCACTCCGGCCCGCCGTCGTCGTCTTCGTCCCGCTCCGGTGCGTCCGGGTCGCGCAGCGGGCGCAGGGCGCCGACGGCCGGGGTGGAGGCGGTGAAGCTGTAGCGGCCGAGCGCGCGCAGCGGCGTGAGCCCGATCTGGTCGACATCGCCTTGGTGCGCTCGCCGCAGGAGCCGGCCGGCCTGGCCGGACCGCTTGCGGCTTCTCGTCGGTCCTGCCCGTCTCACGTTGCCCCGGCGTCCAACTCACGCAAGGCCCTTGGACTGCCCTGTAACTCGGGGAGCTGAATGCGGTGGCTCGTTCAGCACATGGTGCGGGTGACCGTGGTGTCGGGGATTGCGGCGGCCTCGTAGTGGCTGTGGTTTCCGGTCAGTTTGGCCTTGGCGCCGAAAATCTTGAAGGTGAACCGGCCATGAGCCCTTCCGTCACAGTTGAAGCGGAACGCGTTGGTGGTGAGGGTGGGCTCGTCTCTCAGCCCGTTGTAGACCAGACCGAAACCGCCGCTCTTCACCAGTTTTTTCTGCCCGTCACGGATCTCGAACCGTCCGCCGGCACGGCAGCTCATCTGGCTCCAGCCGATCACCTGCCCGCCCCAGCACTTCGCCTGGAAGGAGCCGTGGGGGCCGCCGTAGGCGCTGAGACAGGTCTGCCAACGCACTGAGGTCCACCGGTCGGAACTGTAGTTTTCCGTCTCCGGAGTGCAGGTTTCGTCGGCAGCCTGGCGAGCGGCAGGCACGACGGAACCGGCGTGCGAGGGCGCCGCCGCTGCCGTAGCGGCCACCGTCATGCAGGCGGCAGCGACAACACGGATCATCTCGTTCGTCTTCACACGCCGGTGAACGACGACCACCGCGAACGGTCACTCTGTACGAGCCGGCAGACACTGGCCCCCTCGTAGCGCCCGTCGCACGGGGCCGTGCAGCATCCATACCGGCTGCCCTCGCTCGTCCCGCTCCGGACCGGTCTTCCGCCCGTTCTTCCGCGAAACCGCGCTGTGGCAGTGTTTGTCCGTGTACGACGTCAGCACCCGACCTGAGCACCGGGCCATCACACGTGCTGCCGTGCAGCCATCCGATTGACGTGTCGTCACCGGCGATGCACCACCTCGGATATGGCATCGATCCGACGTGATGGTTCTGTCACGGCTGTGCACTCTGGCGGTGCATGGGTGGCCGGTCGAGTATCTCGATGTACATGATCCGGCCGTCCACGACGTCCAGGATCAGCATCCCTTTCGAGGGCAAGAGAGGCACACAACGATGGCCCGGGCCGTACGGCTGCCCCCGCGGATGTTCTGCCGTCCGGATGCTCTGGCAAAAGTCATCGCTGCAGCCGCACTCGTCAACCAGACGCAGATCCCACGCGCAGATGGCCAGCTCGCGTTCTCCTTCATCCTCCAGGAGGGTGGTCAGCTCGGCGATGAGACCTGGGAAGACATCGCGAATGAGTGGGTGGTCCGGCTCCATGGGCGGAGGGTAGCCGGGGCGGCCGGCTGAGCGCGACGACGGATGCGCGGCCACAGCCGGCAAGATCACGATCTACCGGCCGGAGTATTGAGCGGGAAACCCTTCAGGGCGGAAAAGGCGCTGGTCCAGCGAGTGCGAGGCACACCTCGTACGCTCTCCGCCGGCACCGCAACACCGCTCCACCGGAGGCGTTGTCAATTTCCCCGCTCTGCCAGCGCAGCCCGAGCGCCTACGAGGCCCGCGGCGCGTCGGGCGGCGTGGCGCCCGCGTGCCCGTTCTGCCGAACCTCCATCCACCTGCGCTCCCAGCGTGGCGGGCAGTGCTGCTGTGCCCGCGGCTGGACCGTGGCCCGGCCCCGGTCCTGCGACCGCTGCCGACGCAGGCGCCCGGTGGCCGGGTACAACGCGGCCGGCAACCCGTTGTGCGGGCCGTGCCGGCAGTCCGATCCGTTCCTCCACAGGCCTTGCGGCAACTGCGGGGAACTGCGCGTTCGCGCCGTCCACCATCTCTCCGCCCACCGGTTCCCGGCTCGCGGAGGCGGCCGAATCGCGGTTTGGTGGTTTCAGGGGCAGGTGTCCGTACGGCGGTCTCGGTGTGACGGTCTCCGCGTCCGGGCAGCCCCCGACCGGACGGAGGAGGGTGCACCATGCCCGCAGCCGAACCCCGACGCGAACCCCCACACGCACCCAGACCCCCGCTCCGACCCGAACGTCGCTCACGCCGCGGCCCCCACCGCGCCGCCGCACTCGCCGCCGCCGCGCTCTGTTCCGCCCTGCTCGTCCAGCCCACCCCAGCCCCCGCTGCCGGGCCGACGCCGACGCCGACGCCGACTCCCTCTGCGGCCGTGCCCCGCCTGGACTGGCGCCCGTGTACGCCCGGTAACCCGTACGACTGCGCCACCGCCCGCGTCCCCCTGGACCACGCGGCCCCGGCCGGCCGCACCATCGACCTGGCCGTCGTACGCCGCGAGGCGACCGACCCCGCACGGCGCGTCGGCACCCTCTTCATCAACCCCGGCGGGCCCGGCGGCCCCGGCACCGTGCAGGTCCCGCAGAACTACGACGCCATCCCCGCGGAACTCCGCCAACGCTTCGACATCGTCAGCTGGGACCCCCGCGGCATCGGCAACAGCACGGCCGTCAACTGCTTCGACGACACCGACGAGGCCCAGGCCTGGGCCCGGTCCAAACCCGGCGGCTTCCCCGTCACCGAGAAGGAACGCACGGCCTGGGACGAGGCCTACGAGGACCTCGCCCGCCGCTGCGAGAAGCAGGACCCCGACCTGCTGCGCCACGTCTCCACCGCCGACACCGCCCAGGACCTCGACCTGCTCCGCCAGGCCGTCGGCGAACCCCGCCTCACCTACATCGGCGTCTCCTACGGAACCGTCCTCGGCGCCACCTACGCCAACATGTTCCCCGGCAAGGTCCGCGCCATGGTCCTGGACAGCAACATCGACCCCAACGCGTGGACGAACAACAACAGCCCGGACGCCCGCACCAGCACCCTCCTGCGCATGGGCTCCGACCGCACCGCCGCCGCCACCCTGGACCGCTTCCTCGACCTGTGCGGAGCCGCCACGACGGCGAAGTGCGCCTTCTCGGCCGGCAGCCCGCAGGCAACGCGCGAGAAGTTCGACCGGCTGACCCAGCGCCTGCGGGAACGTCCGGTCGGCCCGTGGACGTACGCCGTCACCGTCTCCGACGCCGTCAACTCCCTCTATCTCGTGGCCGGCTGGCCGGCCCTCGCCCAGCGGCTCCAGGACCTGTGGCAGGGCCGCGCCCCGCAACAGGCCGCGTACCCGCCCCCGCCGCCCGTCCGGCACCCCAACCCGTACCTCGGCGAGGAACAGCCGATAGCGGTGTGGTGCGGCGACAGCCCCAACCCGGAGGACCCGGCGGTCTTCCAGCGCCTGGAGGAGGAGAGCGCGGCACGGGCGGGCGACGCCGGCCGCTACTGGACCTGGTCCGGCGAACCCTGCACCACCTGGACGGCCCGAGCCGCCAACCGCTACACCGGCCCCTGGGACAAGTCCACCGCCCACCCCATCCTCGTCATCGGCACCCGGTACGACCCCTCCACCCCCTACGAGGACGCCCAGGCCATGGCCCGCGAACTCGGCGACGCCCGCCTCCTCACCCATGACGGCTACGGCCACACCGTCCTCTTCAACAACGCGAGCACCTGCGTCGCCACCCACGAAACCCGCTACCTCGTCGACGGCACCCTCCCGCCCACCGGCACGATCTGCCGGCCGGACCGACAGCCCTTCTCCTGACCCCGACCTGCCCCGCAGCACCGTGCGTGCCGCGCGGTATTCCCGGACACCTCTACCGGGAAAAATACCCTGGGGGGTATTTGACAGCGCGCAAGGAGAGCCCCTACCGTCGAGTGCGTAATACCCGAGGGGGTATACGGGTCCGGGTCCGCGGCCTGACAGGCGCTCCTCGCAGGCCGTTCCGTCTGGGCTCGTTCCGCCCACGTCAGGGGCAGGGGCAGGGGCCGTGGTACCGCGTGCAGCCGGTGTCCCTCTGCATCCCCTCGGATGCCCGGGTGTGCCCGTCTTCCGCCGGAGGTCTGTCGTGTTCTTTGCCCAGTACTACCTGGACTGCCTGTCTCAGGCGTCGTACATGATCGCGGACGAGTCCACCGGGCAGGCCGTGGTCGTGGATCCGCGCCGGGACATATCGGAGTACCTCGCCGACGCCGAGGCCCGCGGGTTTCAGGTGGTCGGCGTCGTCAACACGCACTTCCACGCGGACTTCGTCGCCGGCCACCTGGAGATGGCGGCACGTACCGGGGCGTGGATCGGCTACGGGCGGCGCGCCGAGACGGAGTACGCGATCCGCAAGCTGGCAGAGGGCGAGACGATCAGTCTCGGGGACGTCACCCTGGAGATCATGGAGACTCCGGGGCACACCCCGGAGTCGATCAGCGTGCTGGTCTACGAGCGCGGTGAGGACACCGTCCCGTACGGCGTGCTCACCGGCGACGCCCTGTTCATCGGCGACGTGGGCCGCCCCGATCTGCCGGCTTCCGTCGGCGTCACCGCCGGCGAGCTGGGCGCCATGCTGTACGACAGCGTGCAGAACAAGCTGATGGGCCTGCCCGACGAGGTACGGGTCTTCCCCGCGCACGGCGCCGGCTCCTCGTGCGGCAAGAACCTGTCGACTGAGAAGCAGTCCACGATCGGCGAGCAGCGGGCCACGAACTACGCCTGTGCCCCCATGGCCGAGGCGGAGTTCGTCGGCCTGGTCACCGCCGGACAGTCCACCGCCCCGGGCTACTTCGCCTACGACGCCGACCTCAACCGCCGCGAGCGCGGACTGTACGACCCCGACTCGGCGCCCCGGCCGCTGACGGCAGCCGAGTTCACCGAGCGCCGCGCCACTGGTGCCGTCGTGGTCGACGCCCGCGACCCGCAGGAGTTCGCTGCCGGCCACCTGCGCGGCGCGGTGAACGTGCCGGCCGACGGTCGCTTCGCCGAGCAGGCCGGCACCGTCCTGGACCCAGGGGCGGAACTGCTCGTGGTCGCCCCGCAGGACCGCGAGGAAGAGGTCGTCACCCGCCTGGCGCGCATCGGATTCGACCGCGTTGCCGGCTACCTGCGCGGCCCCGCCGACGCACTCGCGGCCATGGCTGACGAGGTCACCCCGGCCAGCCGCGTGACCGCCGCCCAACTGCGCACCGCGCTGGCGGGAGAGGAGCCGCCGGTGGTCATCGACGTCCGCACCTGCGGCGAGCGCGGAGCGGACGGGTTCATCGACGGCGCGCTGCACATCTCGCTCGGCGAGCTGGCGCACCGTCTGGACGAGATTCCGGCCGGCCGGCCCCTGGTCCTGCACTGCGCGGGCGGACACCGCTCCTCGATCGCGGCCAGCCTGCTGCGCCACCGCGGGTTCACCGACGTCTCCGACGTGCTGGGCGGCTACACCGCCTGGGCGCTGCAGACCGCACCCGCCGCCTGAGAAGCACGCCTCTTCCCGCACACGCGCCGGCCGCCCCCGGGACCCATCCCAGTCCACCAGCTGCACGGGCTTCTGTCCGGCGGCCCGGCGGGCACGGTGTGGGTGCACTGCGCCGACGGCATGCGTGCCGCAATCGCCGCCGACCCTGCTCGACGCCGCCGGCCGCGACGACGCTGCCGGCCGCGACAGCGTCGCCGTGGACGTCGCGTTCGACGCCGCCACCGACGCCGGCCTCACCGTCCCCGGCCCCGGCCCCTGACCACCCTCTCCTCCGAAAGGACCGGCGTGATGTTCCTCTTCCGCCGTGGCAAAGCGCGCCTCACCCCCGAACAGGCCCACAACCGCACCAGCGGGGAAAACCCCGAAGCCGTGCTCCTCGACGTCCGTGAGATGCCCGAGTGGAAAGCCGGCCACGCCCCCGGGGCCGTCCACGCACCCCTGACGGGCTTGCTGGCCGGGGCCGCGCTGCCCGCCGACGCGGCCGGCAAACCGCTGGTGGTCATCTGCCGCAGCGGTCACCGCTCCCGGCAGGCCGCCAAGCTCCTCGCAGAACGCGGGGAGCAGGCCGTCGACGTCAAGGGCGGCATGAACGCGTGGGCCGCCGCCGGGCACCCCGTCCTCGACGAGCGCGGCAACAACGGCCAGATAGCGTGAGCACTCTCCTCCTCGCCCTCGTCGCCGGAGGCGTGATCGGACTCGCACTCGGCGCCTTGGGCGGAGGCGGCAGCGTCCTGGCCGTGCCCGCCCTGATCTACCTGCTCGGCCTCACCCCGGCAGCCGCCACCACCGCAAGCCTGATCATCGTGGCCGCCACCTCCACCACCGCTCTGTACGCGCACGCCCGGGACGGCAACGTCGCATGGAAGACCGGACCGCTCTTCGCCGCCGCCGGCATCATCCCCGCCCACCTCACCGGCGCGGCATCCGCCCGCGTACCCGAAGCGGTCCTGACCGCCGCGTTCTCCGGGATCGCCGCACTGGCCGCGACCGCCATGCTCCGCACCCGCCGCGACCGCGCACCCGGCTCCGGTCCCGTCCCCGTCCACCCCGCCCGGGCGGCCGGTGCTGGCGCCGGACTGGGCGCGGTCACCGGATTCATCGGCGTCGGCGGCGGATTCCTGGCCGTGCCCGCCCTCCGGACCGTGCTTGCGTTGCCCATGCGCAAGGTTGTCGGTACCAGCCTGCTCGTCATCACGGTCAACTCGCTCGCCGCGCTCACCGCCCGCACGGGCACCGGCGCCGGGCTCGACTGGGGGGTCATCGCCCCGTTCACCGGAGCGGCGATCCTCGGAGCCTGGGACGGCAAACGCCTCGCGGCGAAGATCTCCGGCCCCGCCCTGCAGAGGATCTTCGCCTACGTCCTGCTCGCGGTCGCCGCCGTCATGCTCGCCGACGCCATCTGGTGACCGGCGACCACCACGTCCCGCGGCTCACGCCAAGGAGAGGAACAGCTTCTCCAGCCGGGCACGCATCTGATCGCGGTCCTCACCCGAGCGGGCGCCGTCCTCGACGTCGGTCATGCACTGCTGCAGCCCCGTGGCGATGATCGCGAAACCGGCCCGGTCCAGCGCACGGGAAGCGGCGGCCAGCTGGGTGACGACCTCCTCGCAGTCCCGGCCCTCCTCGATCATCCGGATCACACCGGAGATCTGGCCCTGCGCACGGCGCAGCCGGTTCAGGACCGCCTTCAGCTCGGCACCCGCCAGGTCAAGTTCCACCACAACTCCTCACGCAATACCCCCAGGGGTAATATAGTCCCCGGCTGGGGGCCCGTCGACACCCAAGGATGACATCTGCTATGTCCACGCCCACGGCACTCGGCACCACCGAGGCGCGCACCCGCCTGCACGAACTCACCGTCATCGACGTGCGCACCCCCGGCGAATACGCCGCCGGCCACCTGCCCGGAGCCCTGAACATCCCCCTCGACCAGCTCCAGCGCGCCCTGACCGACCTCCGCCACGCCGCCGACCGCGGTGACATCCTCGTCGTGTGCGCCTCCGGCGCCCGATCCGAGAACGCCTGCAAACTCCTCGCCGAGCACCACATCCCCACCGCCACCCTCACCGGCGGCACCGGCGCCTGGACCGCCGACGGCCACGACCTTCACCGCCCCCGGACCGGCGCCCGTGCCACCTGGGCCATGGAACGCCAGGTCCGCTTCACCGCCGGAACCATCGTCCTGCTATGCCTGCTCCTCGGCGTCCTGCTCCACCCGGCCTTCCAGTTCATCGCTGCGGGCATCGCCGGCGGACTGGTCTTCTCCGCCCTCACCAACACCTGCGGCATGGCCGCCCTGCTCGCCAAACTCCCCCACAACCGAACCAGCGCCGCCGACCTCGACAACACCCTCGCCGCACTCCGCAACCGCTGACACCCCGGTCCGGCCGCACGCCGACGGCCTTCTGCCGCTGGTGCGCGGCCGGACCGTCAGCCGCGGGAGATCACAAAACCCGCCACCACCAGTGGCGCCCGGCCGATCTGCGTGCGATCGGTTTCGGTACCGAGGAGCCCACCGCACACGATGCCTTCCTGCTCTCGCAGGCCGAGGCGATGATGGCTGCCGGCGATTTCATCGGGAACACCGAGGCTTCCCGCAATCTCGCCCACTATCTCGGCGGTACGGGTACGGTGCTGCGGCTCGACATCGACCGCGCCATGAGCGACGACGGAAGCTTCCGCGGGGCGGTCGCCTCGGACATCTCCAACCACCGGGACCGGTGGAAGCAGGAGGCCCTGGACGCCTTGGGAAGTCGGGCGGGGCACCGGTGTCGATCCCGGTGGAGACAAAGGCGGTCGGCGGCACCTTCGAGGACCGCAACCGGTACCTCGGAGTCGGCTCCCACATGCGCAACGTCTCGGGGAATGTCTCGGTCGTACCGGATGCACAGGGCCAGCCGAAGATCACCATGGATTACCAGGTCAACGTGTGGGACCGCTACAACTGGGATGCGGGGAAAGAGGCGCTCTGGAGCGCATGGTGGCAGCGATGGCCGCGCTGGGTGGCCCGCGCAACGATGGTGTGGGCGGTGCTGTATACCGGCTTCGCCCTGGCGTGCGCGCTGAGCGGGGCCCCCTTGCTTCACCACGGCGGTAACTCAGGGGCCTCCGAGTTGGGTTGGGCAGTCGTGGCGGTGGGTGCGCTGGGAACGTTGGTCAGCGGAGCGGTGGTGCTGTACGGGCTGCTGCCACCGTTGCGGGTGCTGCTCTGGGTGGTTTGCGGGCTCACAGGGATCACCGCGTTCAGTCTGCTGATGGATGTGATCACGCTGATGCTCGGTCAGGGAGTGGACAGCCGAACCTCCGCTGCGAACAAGGCCCTTGCGGCAGTCGGAGCGGTCCTGCTCGCGGCCACGGCCCGATCCGATCGCCTGCCCGCCGGCACCACCGTACGAGCGCCGTCCGCCGCACCTCAGTACGCCCAACGCGCCGCCTGGGCAGGGACGCTGGCCTTTGTTCCGTACGCGGCGATGAAACTGGTCTGGGCGTCCGGCGGAACGTTCGCGGGGATCACCGGTGAGGAGATGCTCGCGGTCTCGGAGCGCAACGGCGCCTCGGGGATCTTCCTCACCCTGGAGTCCTGGGGCTTGGACGCCAGCGTGCTGTTGGCCGCGCTCGGTGTCTTCCTGCTGTGGGGCCTGGTCCGCCCGTGGGGGCAGGTCTTCCCGCGCTGGACACTGTTCCTGCGCGGGCGCCGGGTACCGCTCTGGCTCCCGCTCGCCCCGGCTCTGCTCGGCGCTGCCACGCTCGCCCCGTACGGAGTTCTGGGGATCGGATACCTGTCCCTGGCCACGTCCGGCGTGGTGACGATGCGGCGCGGCGACTTCCACTCCTCGGGCGACGCGCTGCTGGTCGGCTGGATCGGGATGCTCGCCTTCGCCGTGTACGGCATCGCCCTGACCGTGTCGGCCCGCTCGTACTGGCGCCGGACGTGTCCTACTCGCTCATGAGTGTCAACACACAGTGGCTGTCGACGGCCATTGAGGTGCCGTCTACTGGCCGCCCATGGGGGATCTCAACCGGCCGCTGTCACAATCCTGCCCCAACGTCATGAGCGGTCCGGTGTTGGTGATTGAGTTGGCGGCGCCCGTCCCACCCGTATCCATGCAGCGACTCCGGGAATTTCCTTGTCCGTTCCTCATCTCACTTTGAGGAGAATCGGGTCGGCGAGTTCGACCTGAACATTCACGCGGAGAGCCTCGGAATCGCCGAGACCGGGGGCATCGACGGACGCCGGCCTGTTGTGGTCTCGCTCATGGTATCCGGCATCGGCGACGAGGCCATCTTCGAGGCCGAGCACGCCGACGAGGTCGACCAGGAACCCCTCATCGGCTTCACCCCGACCCACGCCGTCGACGTCATGGCGTTCTGCAACAGGCCGGTCGACCACGTCGTCACGGCCCTGCTGACCGCTGCTGTCATGGACGTGATCGGCGGCGTCGCCAATGCCGAACTTCTTGAGGATCAAGTCCCGATCGTGACCGGCCTTCCAGGCACCATCGCGACGATGACAGATCCGTGGCCTGCCGCCTACGGTTCAGCGGAATTCCTCAGAGCGTGGGCTCGGCAGCCAGGCTTCCCTGATCCCGCTGGTGAAGGGCACACCCCCAATCCGCTCCCGCCGCGGCCGGCGCCGACGCAAACCCGGCAAGCTCCACGCCGACAAGGGCTACGACTACCGCCACCTGCGGCAATGGCTGGCACAGCGAGGCATCCGGCCCCGCATCGCCCGCAAGGGCGTCGACACCTCACAGCGGCTCGGACGACACCGCTGGACCATCGAACGGACCATGGCCTGGCTCGCCGGCTGACTCCATGCGTGGTGAAAGCTGCGCCATGATGGCCAGCGTGAGCAAAGAGACTGCGTTTGAGGCCGTGGCACGCCTGTACCAAGGGTTCATGAAATTGCCCTTTCCTCCCAGATTGGCTGGCGCGGACCGGGCCGGCTTCGACCTGGTGATGCTGGACTCGGACACCGCAGCCTGGGTTTCCATCTGGATCGAGAACGGCGGCGAGCTCGAAGCGCGAGGTCGAAGCGGTCTGCTTCGCTGCATCGCCCGCCTGGACCAGGTCATACCTGTACTCAGCGAAACGGACCATCCTGAGTACTGGCACCACCTGCACGAGATGGCCCGCCTTGTCGCGGATTTCCCCCAGGCAGACACCAAATGAGATGACATGGCCTTCGACGACTCCGGAGATCCAGGTCAGGTCAGGTCAGGCCGGCGATCACCGCATCGCGGTCACGGACGATACCTGCGGCAGGCGTGTGGAGGCTCGGGAGGTCGTCCCTGCTGGTCCGACGGCCCGCCGGGACCCGCACATGACCCCACTGCCGGGCGTGTACCTGTGCTCGGCATCCACCCCGCCGGGGCCGTCCGTACACGGCATCTGCGGATACTTCGCGGCCCGCTCGGCGCTACGCCGCGAGTACGGCATCCCAACGCCGACCAGCCTGGCCCCCGTACCCGACCCGATGCCCGTAGACCGGGTGGTCCGCCACAAGGGGACGACCACCCGAGCAGGGAAACACCATGACTGACAGCACCATCGCCAAGAGAACCTGGACGAGGACAATCGCCAACCTTCAACGAGCCAAGGCCCCCGCCGAATGCAATCGAGGATCTCGTTGGACCTTCGACTGGCTTCCACCTCGTTGACGGCGAGGCGCTCCCGGCTGGGAGTTCACATCACGCGAAATTGGCCCGTTGAATATCGGATTTCAACGGACTGCCCGGCATTAGGAAAGTTTCCCCTAATTGGCAGATCTGGCGCGGCTGTAAACTTCAGGCCGCTCGCCATCCGTAAACGATACGAGAACCGCACCATCATCTTTCTTGCGAACGAACACCGTTTCGGTGCGCCCATCTGAAAACGTGAGGAGGATGGTAGGTTGTGAGGTTTTGTCGATAAACAGCCATTCGCCGGCCCCGTCGACCAGCGCATAGCCTTCGGCCGTTTTCTCCTGGCTATCAACCCTAAGGTCTGCAGCGACGAATCGCCCATCTCCTTGGAGCGTCAAGGACCCGTCACTGCTGTCCTGCCAGGCCCCTTCGACTTCCCCGCGCCGCACCCCGGCACCGCTGTCGAGTCCACGCTGGGCCGCCTCCGACAAGGCACACCCCGACAAGAGCGAAGCCGCGAGCAGTGGAACTACGCCTCTAGCTGCACGGCGAATCACACTCCAGACATCCTCTCCCAAATGCATTACAAAACCACCTCCATGCAACTCTCCGTCGAATATCTGGCCGCCATCATCCGCCGGGCCCGTACCCCTTGACCCACTGAAGGAGCACATCCCCCACCAATTTGTCTGCAGTTGCAGGATTAGCCATTTCGTGGCCTCACATCGTCGTCACCGGATCAGCCTGGCATTCCTCCTGCAATTCCTGCATGACGGGAATTCAGTACGTCGGCATCGGCCTGTCAGCTGGCAGGCCAAAACGCCAGATCTCTGGTCAGGAGGCCACATGATCTGGGCGCTGCAAGTCATTCAGTGAGGTTGAGCGAACGAAGGTCAGCGTCCAGCATGCGGATCAATTCACCAACCCGTCCTCCGCCACCCGGTGCAGCTGGGAAGCGTTTGAGCACGTCAACGACGACCGGTGTCGCGCGATGCACCGCTCGCTCAACGCGTTCGGCACCAATACTCGGATTGCCGCCAGCAACGAGTTCGGCTGCTCTGGCCGCGTGAGCGCCTGCTCCGAGAATGTGCTTGACCTGGGTGGCCTTGGCCAGAGGATGCAGGTAGGCGGCGCCTGCCGCAGACATCGCTGCCCGAGCTGCCTCGCGCGCAGCGGCAGTGTCCGCGCTCTTGACCGCCTTGAGGGCTGCCCACGCTGTGTCGCGCAGAGACTGCCCACGCTCACCGCCCAGGGCGAACTCCCACGCGGCACCGATAGCGTCTCGAGGACGCGAGTCGTCCGGCTGATCTGCCTCGAATACCTCGAGCACCACTTCCGCACATGCCGCAGCGAACGCGGTCACCTCACGAAGGTCTTGCTTGCTCAGAGCAATCCCGCTCGCTTCGTCTGCCATGGTTCCATCCTCGACCATTGCGCTGGACAGCAAGGCGGCAGGGGGCTCCAGGCTGCTGAGCGACCAGTGCGTGCGGGTGCCTTTCGCGTGGGTGGACTGAGGATCAGAAACATGCGCTCAGCTTGTTCTTTATCTTCGGTGGTCTGTGGACGGGTAAGACGGGCCCATGGAGGCGTCCAGGTCTTCGATGATCTTGCGGAGTTCGCGGGCTCCGCGAGGTGACATTGCTCGGATCACGCCGTCGAGTAGCGCACGGCCTTGGAGAGGGTTGCCGCAGCAATACCAGTGCACGTTGCCGAACTCGTCGTCGTGCCAGAGTTCGCGTGCGGGGCGGTGGACGTAGTCCTTCCACAGTCGCAATGCCGCGCTGGTGTCGCCCGGCTGGAGATAGTTCCGCGTGCGTTCAAGGCGAACGATCTCGGACAGCGCTCGCGAGGAGAGGCGGTCGATGGCCGGCGTCTTGTGCTGTGACTGGTGCCGGTCCGGGATGCTGGCCCGGATGCGTCCTGGCCGTCTACGCGGCATGGGCCTTTCGGTTGGTCGTCATGCCGTACATGGTGCCACGATCTCGAACGGTGTCTCGAACGGGTTCGCTCGCCTGGGGATTCGCCGGATGTGGAGGCGGCCTTCGTCTGATCATGTGCTCCGACCAAGGTGCACGTGACCACGACGAAGGCCGTGAGGGTGAGTCTGCTGCCTGATGCTGTCCGGAGGGAGGCGCTCGCTGAAGCGTCACGCTTCCGTGGCGAGTTCTACGAGTGTCTGACTGCCCGGCGTGACGCGTTGTTCGAGCTGGCGGGCGCGGTGCTGTGTGTGAACGTGCGGTGAGGTCCCCGGGCGACTTGACGCTGTTGCCCGAACACCGCCGTGGGCACCGGGTTCTGTACGGCGGACTCAACCAGGGCCGGATCGGCGTCGACCTGCTGCGTCGGGCTCTGGCCAAGGTGCCGTTGCTGAGGGCGGCGGACGGTCGGCTCGTGCTGGCGGTGGATGTCGCTTTTTGCCACACGTTCGGCCGGGGTATCAGATGGTGTCGGGCCGGCCGTACTCGGTGGTGGACGCGTCGGAGACCGGCCGCACGTCCTGGACGGCGGTGCTGGACACGGGATACGACGCCTCGCGCATCGCCCACCTGCTGGACGAGCTGCCCGTCGAGATCCTTGGCCGGCTTCGGTCCGATCGCGTGACGCGGCGTCCGACACCCTCCCGCGAAGAGTTCCACCTGGCCAACCCCAAGGGCGGCCGGCCACCCAAGCACGGTGGCGAGTTCGTCTTCGGCGATCCCGCAACCTGGGGCACTGAGCAGGCCGTGACAGTCACGGATACCCGGCTCTAGGGAAGGCGACTGCGCAGGCGTGGGACCGTCTGCACCCGCGGCTGACTCGACGGGCCGCTGCCCATCATCGAGGGAACCGTCTTCCGCCTGGTCGTGGAGAAGCTTCCCAGCGGCGGAGTCAACAAGCCGGTATGGCTGTGGTGGTCGGGCACCGGCGCTACCGAAGCGGACGTCGAACCGCTGCTGACAATCGTTCCTGCGTCGCTTCGACATCGAGCACACGTTTCGCCTGTACAGGCAAACCCTCGACTGGACCAAGCCCCGGCTCCGCAGCTCCGAGGCGGCCGACAGGTGGACGTGGCTGGTGATCGCCGCCTATGCCCAGCTCCGCCTCGCGCGCCGCCTGGCCACCGACCTTCGTCGGCCCTGGGAGCGGCCGACTCCGCCGAACAAGCTCACGCCCGCTCGTGTCCGTCGGGGATTCTGCCACCTGTGCACGAGGGCCGGCTCCCCGGCTGGTGCACCGAAATCTTCCCGCCCGGGTCCGGGCCGGCCGCCAGGCTCCAAGAACCAGCGACCGGCACCGGCACCCCGCCACGGCGTCGGGCGGGTCCTCGCCACCGGTGAGGCATACGCCCGACCAGCCCACCGCAAGGTCGGCACCGAGCCCCGCCGCGGCACCTGGATGTCCGCCCGCCTGAACCGTCAGGAAGCCGACGAGGTTGGATGGCTCCATGGTGAGACGAAAGCGGGGGAAGAAGAGGCGCCCTCCCTTCGGCATGCCGAAGGGCATCGTCCTGCTCACGACGCCGGAAGGCTGGCGCCACAGTGTCCTCACCGTGGAAGGCGGGATGTTCTGCGGGCGCCTCGCCGACGTGCCGGTCAACGCCGACCCGGCCGAGGCACGGGCCGCCGCGGCGGCCATGGTGGTCGGACTCGCACACGACTTCCACGAAGCTGACGTCGACGTGACCTGGGATCCGCCCCGGCAACCCGGGGCCTGGACCGCCCAGGTCACCGTTGCCGCGGCCCAGGCGAACGCCAGTGGCTAAACCACAAGCTCAGCTTGCGCGGCGAGTCTTCTGCCTGGGCGACCATGGGGCACCTCTGCCTCGCCCCGACCGCCGTCCCTGCCGCCGGTGTTTGGGGCCTCCCCCGCCCTCAGCATGACCCACAGACCCACAGCTCATAACGGCAGCCGAACGGCAGGTGGCACAGACGCCGTGGGAGCCCGAGTACCTGTTCGGCCCTGGCCAGCGCAAACCCCCCGTACGGCCGTGCGTCGAGGTGGTGCGGCTCCGCGCCTTGGCCGGGGCGCGCGCGAAGCGAGGGCAGTCGCCCTGAATCGTCCAGCCATCTCTTCGCCAGTCGCCACGCCGGCGGTGCTGATCACGGGGCAGGTACCGGCCCGTGCCGATGTGAAGGAGACCCGTGGCCGAGGACGTTATCAGGGCCTTGCCTCGTTCAGACGGACTTGGTTTCGGCGTCCGGGTAGCGCAGTTCCCCACGGACGAAGAGGCCGCCACGATTCGGGGGCCCAGCCCAGCGTCATCCCCTGCCTGGACCACCCCGGATGTGAGCGGACGTGTCCCGGTGTCGACTGGTAGGCGTTCGGTCGGGTGCGCGGACGATCAATCCGCGCCGAGCAGAGGAACGTGTCCATGGCATCGAAGAAGCCGAGCATCGTCTTCGCCCACGGTCTCTGGGCCGATGGCTCCTGCTTCAGCAAGCTGATCCCCGCCTTGCAGCGGGAGGGGCACGAGGTGATCTCCGCGCAGAACACCCTGGATTCACTGGAGGGCGAAGTCGATGCCGTCCACCGCGCCCTGGAGCGAGTCAGCGCCCCCGCGGTCCTCGTCGGCCATTCCTGGGGCGGATTCGTCATCACCGCCGCCGGCAACCACGAGAAGGTGGCCGGCCTGGTCTACCTGGCCGCACTCAGCCCGGAGGCCGGCGAGAGCGCCCAGGAACAGATCGGCGCGTTCACCCAGCCCGAACTGTTCTCGCACCTGGAGGAGGAGAACGGGCGGATCTGGATCGCCCGTGACGGCATCTCGTACTTCTGCGGCGACCTGTCCCCAGAGGACCAGCAGGTCGTCTGGGCGACCCAGGGAGCCCCGCGGGCCGAGATGCTCACCTCCACGACCGACAACCCGGCCTGGAAGTCCAAGCCCAGCTGGTACCTCCTCACCACAGGCGACCAGGCCGTCCACCCCGATCTTCAGCGCTTCGTCTCCCAGCGCATGGGCGCCACCACCGTCGAAGTCGACAGCAGCCACGTCCCCATGCTCTCCCAGCCCGAGGCCGTCCTCGACGTCATCCGCACCGCCGCCAAGGCAGTAACCACATAGCCTCGCCGGTGGACCGCACCGCCCACCTGGCGAGCGGCGGCCCCGGACGACAGCTGCTGACGCCCACCGAAACTGGCTGTGGCGGATAATTCGGGAAGCACATGATGGCGGGGGGGCCGATGGTTGGCTCATGCCTGATCGCTAGCGCCGGGTCCCGGGGCCCGGCATGCCTTGAGGGGGCTGCGGTGGTGGTCGGCGAACTGGTACGCGCAGAACTGCGACGCGTCGATTGGGCGTCGTTGGAGTGCGGTTGCGGTGAATCTGCGGAGCACGTGCCGCTTCTGATCGAAGCGATCATCACTGCCGAGACGCCTCAGGACATGGTCGGATACACCCTCGATGGTCATGTCGAGGAAAGCACGATCCTCTTCGAGTGCGCTCCGCCAGCGGTCGGCGTGATCATGGCCGCGCTGGCGGGCGACCTCTCAATACTGGCCCGAGACGTGCTGCTGCAGACGTTGTGGTTCGTGGCTGCGGGGTCCAGCGACTACGGGCCGTCTCCGAGAGGTGAGAGTCTGGGCGAGGGGTGCCGGCACCACGTGCAGGACGGGTTCTGGAGTCTTGTCCAGATTGGGCTCACGGGTACTGCGGAAGACGCCGAAACGGTGGCGGACATCTGTGAGTCCTTCGGGCTGGGCGGTGACAAAGCCGTCTTCTACACGGCCGAGCTTCGCGACCGTGTGCACGCGAAGACCAAGCGCGGGCGACGCGTCTGACGCCGTAAGGATCAGGGTGACGGGGCAAAGACGACGGTTCGGAAGAGGGCGAGCGAAGCACGGCCGTATGACCGACGTTTGATCAGTTTGATGCGTGCGACCTGCCCCCGACGGGCGCCAGAGCTCCATGGGAGGTTCAGGCCGTTGACGACGGCGTCCCAGTCGTGGAGGACTGCTGCGGAGCCCCTGGACCGGCTGTGGGCCTTGTGTGGGCGAGATCGGGTGCACTCTCCTGGGCGGGATCCTTGGGTGCCGCCGCGTGATCTGGACCGTTGGCCGGGGCGGCGGCACGCAGCGCCGCTTCGACGCGGCGGTTGCTCGTCATGGATGCCGTGATGGCCGTCATCGCCAGGAGGAGGAAGGCGGCAGCGTAGAGCGGGGTGCGGACGTCGTAGGTGGTGGCCAGCCAGCCGCCGACGAAGGCCCCGATGGTGGCGGCGCACATGGCCAGCATGCGGGAGGTGGAGGCGACCCGGCCCATGAGGTGGGCCGGGACGATCGCCTGCCGGAGGGAGGGGCCGAGCACCATCGTGGCGCCCATGCCGGCCCCGCAGACGGCGAGCGCCAGCCCGGCCACGTACGGGTTCGGGGCGGCGGCAAGGCCCAGGATGGCAAGCCCTTCGAGGGCGGCCGTGCAGGTCAGCGCTGTGCCGGTGCCGAGTCGTCGGCCAAGGTGGGAGGCGATGGCTGCGCCGAGCAGACCGCCGGTGGCCTCCGCCGTGAGGAGCAGGCCGAAGCCGTACGTGTCGATGCCGAGGCGGTCGTGCGCGAACAGGGCGAGGACGGTCTCCACGGCGAGGAAGGCGATGTTCCCGACCGCCGGACGGAGCGCGAGCCCCAGCAGCAACCGGTCCCGGAAGACGTACGACGCCCCGGCCCGCGCCTGCCGGAGCAGCGGCTCGCGGACCTCCGGAACGGGCCGGGGCATGGCGGGCAGCGTACGTACGAGCAGTGCGGAGAGCATGAACGACACCGCGTCGGCGAGCAGCGGAACCGCCCGCCCGAGCGCGAGCAGCGCACTGCCCGCAGGCGGCCCCGCGAAGCCGGACATGGCGGTCTGGGCTCCGCGCAAGCGGGAGTTGGCGCGCTCCAGGAGTGCGGGGTCGCGGCGGAGCAGATCGGGCAGATAGGCCGTGGCGGCCGTATCGAAGAAGAGTCCGCCGAGGCCGAGCAGGAAGGCGACGGCGGCGAGCAGCGGAATGCTCAGCATGTCGAGCATGGCCGCCGCCACGGGTATCCCGAGCAGCAGCGCACGTGCCGTGTCCGCGACCCACATCGTGCGCCGGCGGTCCCAGCGGTCCACCAGCGCACCGCCGAGCACCCCGAAGAGCAGCCACGGCAGCGTTCCCGCGGCCGTGACGACGGCGAGCGCCATCGGATCCCGGGTCAACGTCAGGGCAAGCAGCGGCAGCGCGGCGTGTGTTACTCCGTCACCGAGCGAGGAGATCGTCTGCGCGGTCCACAGCCGTCCGAACCCGGTCGGCAACTTGCTTATATCTGAGGTCACTTGGCGCCTCCCTCGGCCTGCTCGCGCGGTGCCGGGTGGAACAGTGCGAAGACCAGTGACGCGTCCGGCAGCGACGGATCGGACAGCTCCCGGTACTCGTCCGCCAGAGCCTGCAACCGCTCCCCCAGCTGCGCGAACTGCTCCTCGGTGAGCCGCAGATGCGCCATCCGTACGTGCCGCTCGCCGTTCGCCGGCGACGCCTCCAGGTCCGCCACCGCATGCCGCATCAGCACATCCGGCCCTCCCTCGCCCGGATCCGGCAGCACGATCGACCGCGCGGCCATCGCGTAATACCGCTCGGTGACCCCCCGCACCTTCCGCGTCCGTACCACCTTCACCAGCCCGGCCCGCTCCAGCAGCCGCACGTGATAGCTGGAACTCCCCTTCGCAAGGCCCACCCGCTCGGCGATCTGCGTGATCGTCGCCGGCTCGAAGCGGAGCACGGCCATGATCCGGTGACGCGTGAGGTTGGAGACGGCGCGCAGCTGGTCGTCAGTGGTGACGTGAAACGTCTCGGGAAGATCGTCGGTAGGCATGGGAGTAATGGTCAACGAGTCTTGACCATTTGGCAAGGGAGATTACCTGCTGTCCGACGCGCGAGACCTTCTGCCAAGGCCCCCACCCGCTGGCGATCCACGGACGTGTCAACAATCCACAGCCTCCTCGGACCTGGCGGGCGACGGGTGTCGCCGGTGAGGTGAGGGCGCCGACTGCCTGCGCGAGCTCGGTCCTGGCCGCGTGCAGGACGTCCTGGCACGCTGTCCCGAACTGGACGCGGCTGCCGGACAGGTTCGCGGCTTCGGCGAGATGCTCACCGACCGTCTCGGCACCAGCCTCCCTGGCTGGATCAACGCGGCCGATGCCAGCCAATTACCTGGCCTCACCGGCTACGCACTCCACCTGCTCCAAGACCTCGATGCCGTGACAGCCGGGCTCACCCTCCACTGGAGCTCGGGTAGCGTCGAAGGTGCCGTCAACCGCATCAAAAGATGCAAAAGGCAGCTCTATGAACGAGCCGGCTCTTTCACCTGCTGCGGAAGATGATCCTGCTCCAGTAGCGGCTTGTAGTGTGGGGAACCGTCATGAGGAGTGATCGCTATCAGCAGGCGACGGTACGTAGCCAGGGGAGTACCCGGCGGTTATCGCATTTGGGACAACAAGGGGCGGCGATGGTGGGGTGACCACTACGAGCTCTGCCCTGACGCTCTCCTGACGGAGCTGAACGGCGCTGCCGAACCCGCGAAGCTCACTGCCCTTCTCAAGCAGTACCGAGCACAGAAGCGCTGACGGAACGAGCGACCGGTTTGGAGCGGGGTCGAGTGGACGGGGCTGAACTGGCCTCGGCCGGCTTCTTTGACTGCTCGATGAGTGGCGGCAGCGCCCAGCCCAGCACTTCGTCCTGCTCTTGGTCCACACTCGTTGCCTTCGCCCCGAAGGCGTACCGCGGCATGGACGTGGCCGTCGCGTTTTCGGTCGGCTGCCTGGTAGTCACTCTGACTGACGTCGACTGGCCCGGTGGAGTCCGCGTCCTCCTTGGACAGCCGACCGCTCACCTTCTCAGACAGGGCGCTCAAGTTGTCCAGGAAGCACCTCCTCGAACATCGAGGCGACGCTCCGCGACGGCTCCGCAAGATCTGTGCCAGAACCCACTACTGCTCCATCGAGCCACGCGCACAAGCTGCGCGGAACCACAGGGACCGGCTTGACTGCCCAGTGCGCCGTCGAACCAGATTCGCAGCGGCGCGAATACTTCGCGGTGTCCGCGGGCTTCGTCGTCCTGGCCGCGGCGCTGGCGCGTCGAATGCACCATCGGCTGGATCACGACTGCCTGCCGCAACGTCCGCGACTACGAGCGCCTGCCCCAGCACGTCGAAGCCCACATCAACCGGCCGCTCGTCACCCTCGTGACCAGGCGACTGGCCCGCCGCCAGCTCTACTGGGCCGGAAGCTCAGTCTGCCGCCGGGAGTGACGCCAGCTGACGTTCAGCCTTCTCAAGCCACGTCAGATACCAGCGAGCGAAGGTCATCGGCGCACCAGTGTCATCGAGAAGCGGCTTCAGGTCCTCGTCGTCCACCCTGTTGTCGGACCAGATGCGCCCACGCTCCGGGCCGCTGATGATCAGCCACTCGCGGGCGGCGCAACCCAGCGTCGAGATCACGACTGCGCCGACAGTGCGGTCCGCCGACCACATCACGGGTTCCCAGCGCTCTTCCCATGCCTCGATGGCGTCATCGAAGTCCTCGATCTCCTCGAAGGTTTCTTCTTCCGGGCGCTCGGACAGAAGCAGCCGGACTGCTTCCGGATCGGCGCCTTCACGCGGAAACGGCTCGGCCAGCCGGGACAGGTCCGCCAGGTCGGCTCCATCTCCCTCCCACCGCCAGCGCCCCTGGACGAGTCGTACCGGATACACCCCGTACGAGGGGCCGGCACCGCCGGCGCCGACGTGGAGGAGGAAGTCGCGGTACTCCCCTGGCAGCGACACACCCGTCTGGACCTCGAGGTCGGCCAGCTCTACCGGGTTCAAAGGGTCTTCGAGGAAGAACCTGTGCCCTATCGCACCAAAAACGCGGTCGCCAGCCGGCGCAGCAATGAGAGCCTGCACCCGCCCCCGCACTCCCGCCCACGTCGGGTCTTTCATGGGTCGAACCTATGCGGCACGACGAGCGTTACCGAGAGGGGGCAGGGTATGAGGGTCGGGCAGGTGAGGTGGCCGCGGATGTTCCTGAACGCCGGCTTGGCTGGCGATCACGATATGTGGGTCCCCTGTCTGCCACTGGCCCGCGGCGATGAGTGCTCGGCCCCGCAACTGGGCGGCGGTGAACGCGGTCGCGTCGTCCGCTGGGCCGTGCCATGCCGTGCCGTGCCGGACCACGTTCAGGATCGCGGTCCAGGACGGGGCGTCCGGCTGTAGTACTGCGCGCGAAGGAGTAGGGCCAGCCCGGAGTGAACTGTGACGCCGTCTTCGCGCGGCCGTGGACGTGGCAGAACAAACGCTCCGCAGAGCATGTCGCGTCCGAGCGAAGCCACGGTGACACATCAACGGCCAGGACCAGGCGCCCGCCGTCGAACCGAGGCAGACAGGGGCAGCCCGGCCAACACCGGCCGCAGCCGGTCCACGTGGGCGCCCTACCAACCCATGTTCTCGGCCACCTCGGCTTGGGCTGCGGCGATCTCTTCGTCGGTGGACTCGATGACGTCCACCTCTTCCAGACGTGCCAGAAGGTCCGCAAGAGCCTGCTTCTGAGCCGGGTGCGTGATCGGCACGGTGTTCAGGTCGGTGCTCATCAGCCAGTCGAACAGCACGATGGCGTCGGAACGCCACAGGTGGAGATCGACGGTTGGTGTAGACCCCCAGGGGAACCCAGTTTCCATACGGGCATCTTGGCAGGTCAGCGTGTTACGGATCAGCGCAGGGCCAGCTGTGGGGCCGGCGGGACTCGTCGCACGCTTGTCGGACCCATTCCTACAGCGGAGGCGGGCCGGTGCGGAGACGATGCCGCCGCATGCCGGTGCCCGCGCGGTACCGCCGCCCGGGGTGATGGCGCAGTGTCACCGTGCCGGTTCCGCGCTTACGGCGAGCCGCTGTGCGACGTTGGGCGCAGAGCCGAGCCGCAGCGGAGGGACGGACACCGTGATGCCGGACATCAGACGCGGCTTCGCCGCGGCGACGCTGCTGACAGCCCTGGTCGTGGGGGCGGCGGCGTGCGGGGGACCCGAACCCGAGCCCCTCCCGACCCGCGACACCACAACCACCGGCACGGAGACCAGTGCCGCCCCTACCGCGCCGGCGGACGAGGACCTGGGCAAGGTCTTCCCCGGCACCGGCGGAGGCTCCGGCGGTGGCGCGGCGATCTCCGTGCCGAGGGCACAGCTGGACGAGCCCGCCGGCGGCACCATGGAGCTCGCCAACAACCAGCAGGTGCCCCTCACCATCCAACCGCTGAAAGCCACGACCGACAGCGGGGAGCTCTCGATCGTCGAGGACGGCTGCACCGGCGTCACACTTCAGCCCGAGGAGACGTGCAGCGTCCAGGTCAGCCACATCGCCCACGAACCCGGCACGTGGCGGGGGACGGTCACCGCTCCGACCGTCGAGGGGCCCGTGTTCTCGGTGTCCCTGACCGGTGAGGCGGTCGAGGCCGCAGCTGAGACGACTTCCGAGTCCCCGACGCCGGGGCCCGGCGAGACCGAGACCGGGACCGGGACCGGGACCCCGGAGGGTCCTGACGCGACCGGGACTCCCACGCCCGCACCCGGGCTCACCTGACGGAGCCTTTCATCTGCACGCGGACCGTGCCGTCGTCGTCCGGGAGCACGACCGTCACGGTGTTCTTGTACCCCCCGTAGTAGGGGACGAGGTAGAAGCGGGTCGGGGTCTTCACCAGGAGGCGAAAGCCTCTGTACCGGTACCGGTAGGGCCCCGCCCCGGCGCCCAGGTCCATGAACTCGATGTCCTTGGCGTGGTGGACCAGCGGCAGGCGCGAAAGGACCTCCACGGCCGGGTTCCGTTGCATGCCGCCGTTCGCGTCCGCCACCGCCTGGGCCTCGCCGGCCATCGCTGCGTACCGGGACACGCCGTGGAACAGGCTCAGCGTCAGCATCCCCAGGAGCAACGCCCCGGCCACGAGCCACAGCCGGTCGGCGTCGCGGGCCCGCGGGTTCCGTCGCCCGGCATCGTGCTGGCCGAGGCGCACTTGGATGGCGAAGAAGGCCAGGGTGGCTCCGAGCGCCACCACGAGGCTGGGCAGCAGCCCGCGTGGCCAGCCCGCAGGGAGGAAGGCGAGCAGGTCTTCCCGGAAGAAGACGGGGTAACCCCCGACCACCCCCAGGAGCAGCCCCACCGCCAGCAGCGCGCGGTACGCCGTGCGGCGCCACCGCTCGTTCTCCGGGCGGGCCAGGGCGTGCCCGAGCCAGCCGAGGACAAGCAGGACGAGGAGCCCGCAGACGAGCAGCACCCAGACCGGGAAGAAGAGGGTCTGCGGGCTGCGCGCGAGGACGGCCTCGATGGAGAGGGGCAGGTCGCTGAGCGGGACGCCGAACGCGCGGTAGTAAGCCTCGTTGTACTGGTTGCCGAAGTAGTAGAGCAGCCCGACTACGACGGCCCCGGGCGCTGCGACGTACGCCGCCTTGTCCAGGAACGACCTTTCGGGAGGGGCCGACGGCGGTTGCTGCGCCTGCACGGGCATGCGCTCAGTCTGTCCGGCCGTCACCGGGCCCGCACGTCATGGCCGTCCGCCCGGCTGACACCCCCGCCGCCCGGCGGACGCGCCGTATCGGTGCAGGCCACGGCCGGGGCGGGCTGGGCACGGCACCCGCCAGGCCGGTGAACCTGCGCGCATCCGCGCTGCGGTCGGGCGAGGCCCGGCGGAAGCGCCGTCCCCAGTGGGTAGCGTGACCGTCACCGCTGTCGCCGCCGCCGTTTCCGCCCGCTGCGAAGGAGTCGCCTTGGACCGTGACGAGATGATGCAGCTCTTCACCGCCCACCGGACTGCCGAGGCTGCCCGGGACATCCCGGGTGTGCTGGCGACCTTCACCGAGGACTGCTTCCTGGAGACCGTGCCGCTCGGCATGCGCAGTCAGGGGAAGGACCGGACCCGAGCCGCGTACGAGAGCCTGTTCACCGCCTTTCCCGACCTCGCGCCCGACGACGTGGGAATCGCGTTCGGGGAGGACGTACTCGTCGTGTGGGGCACCCTGCGCGGCACCAGCCTCGGCCGGTGGCTCGGCATGCCGCCAGGCGGCGGTACCTTGGCCGTGCCGTTCACCAACGTCGTACCGTTCCGGGACGGCCTGATGGCCGGCGAGACCCTCTACTTCGACCTCGCCACCCTCTGCCGGCAGGCGGGCCTCGACCTCGACAGCATCCGCGCCGCAGCAACCGCCGACCAGCCGGGAGACCCGTCCGTCTGACGCGCACCGCCGTCATCGTCATCGGCTTGCTCGACACCCAGAGTACGGACCGCCTTGTCCGCGCCGGCGGTGCCGATCCCTGCACCCTCCCTTCGGTTCCATGCCGTACGCCGGTGCGGAGCGATCCGCAGGGTCTCGGGCGGGGGTGTCAGCGAATGTCGGTGTCGCCGAGAGCGATGAGGAGGCGGCGCAGTTGCCCGGCGAGGGCATCGCATTCGCCCCTGTCGAAGAACGCGAGGAGGCGGGCCTCGTTGGCGAGGTGGTCCTTCATGTAGGCGCTGGTGAGCTCGTGTCCCGCGTCGGTCAGGCGGATCTTCACCGAGCGGCGGTCCCGGGTGTCGCGGACCCGCTCGACGAGCCCCTTGGCCTCCATGCGGTCGATGCGGTTGGTGATGGCTCCCGAGGTCACCATGGACGCTTTGCGGAAGGCCCCGGCCGTGAGTTCGTACGGAGGTCCGGAACGCTGGAGCGTGGACAGGACGTCGAACTCGCCGAGCTCGAGGCCGCGTTCAGCCGCGAAGGCGCGGAACTCCTTGTCCAGCGCGACTCCCAGTCGCTGGAGCCGGCCGAGCACCTCCACCGGCCAGAGGGCATCGGCGAAGTCGGGGCGTTCGTCGGTCCACTGCTCGATGATGTGGTCGATCGCGTCGGTCGCGTCGGTCGCGTCGGTCCCCGAGTCGCCGTCCTTCGGCCTGTGCATGGCTTGCCCTTCTCGGTGCCGTCCGGTCTCGTCCATGGAGTCCACAATATCTCAACGTTGAGACACTTGACGTTGATCGATCGCGAGTGATTTTATCTTAACGTTGAAGTTGTCAACCTTGAACGAACGGACCACTCATGACCCCGTCTTCCCTCACCCTTGATGCCGCCGCCCAGGACCTGCTGTTCCGCGAGGCCCGCACCGCCAACACCTTCACCGACGAGCCGGTGACCGACGAGCAGATCCAGGCGATCTACGACCTCGTCAAGTACGGCCCGACCGCCTACAACCAGGCTCCGCTGCGGATCACCCTGGTCCGCTCGGCCGCTGCCCGCGAGCGACTGCTGACGCACATGGCCGAGGGCAACCGCGCCAAGACCGCCGCCGCACCGCTGGTCGCGATCCTCTCCGCGGACAACGAGTTCCACGAGGAACTCCCCCACCTGCTCCCGCACTTCCCGCAGGCCAAGGACATGTTCTTCGCCGAGCGCCCGGTGCGCGAGAGCTCCGCCCTGCTGAACGCCGCGCTCCAGGCCGCGTACTTCATCATCGGCGTCCGCGCCGCAGGCCTGGCCGCCGGCCCGATGACCGGCCTGGACTTCGCCGGCCTGCAGAAGGAGTTCCTGGACCCCGACCACACCCCTCTGATGGTCGTCAACATCGGCAAGCCGGGCGAGAACGCCTGGTTCCCCCGCTCCCCGCGCCTCGCCTACGACGAAGCCGTCACCACCGTCTGAGCCCGACCGAACCGAACCGGAGGGTCCCTCATGTCCACCGTCACCGCAGCACGACCCACCGCACCGGCGCCGAACCGCCGACTGCACGCGCTCTGGCCGGCCCTGCTCGCCGCACCCATCGCCACCGGAGCCAACGCACCTGTCCTCATCCTCCCGGACATGGCCCGCACCCTGGGCGTCCCCACCGACCGGGCGACGTGGATGGTGACCGTCTTTGCCTGGGCCATGACCGTCGGCACCCCCCTGTTTGCCGCCCTCGTACGGCACCGAGGGCTCAAACCCACCCTCGTCGCGTCCGCGGTCACCGCGCTCGCGGGGACCGCGGCCCTCGTCTTAGCCCCCTGGTTCCCCCTGGCACTCGCCGGCAGAGCCGCACAGGCGGCCGGCGGTGCAGGGCTGGTGGCCGTGGCGATGAACCTCGCAGGTTCCACCCGACGCATGGGGGCGATCACCGCCGGGTTCGGAGTCCTGGGCGCCGTCGGGCCGCTGCTCGGCTCCGTCCTGTCGACCACGGTCGGTGCCCGCGCCCCGCTCACCGTCTCCGGCCTCGCACTCCTCGCCGTGCCCGCGGTCTGGCGTCACATCGCCTCGGGCGAGGCCTCACCCGAACACGTTTCCCGCACCACCCCGTTCGACGCCATGGGGGCCGGCCTCGTCGTGGCGCTGGCGTCCACTCTGGTCCTCGCCCCGACCGCTCCCCTGGCGGGCGGCGTCACGGCCGCCGCCGTGGTGGTACCGCTTGCCCTCCACATACGGCGCCGCCCGGACGGCTTCGTGCCCGCCGCCGCGGTCCGCTCACGGGCCTTCCGTCACTCGGCCCTCCTCGCGTTCGTCTTCTCCACCTCGTACTTCACCCTTCTCTTCGCCCTGCCGGAGCTTGCCCGGCAGCGGACGCAGTGGTCCGCCGGTGCGATCGGTACCGGCCAGTTGGCCGCGCTCCTGACCGGCTCCGCCCTCTCGTGGATCCTCGCTGCCACCGCGGGTCGCCTTGGGCACCGACGCTCGCTCATCCTCCTCATCACCCTGGGGATCGCCGCACCTCTTACCGCAGTCGCAGCGTCCTGGGCGCCGGTGCTCCTCCTGGCAGCCGCGACCGCCGTGTTTGTCGCGACCGGCAGCAACGCCGTCCTTTCCGTGCACGCCTCCCGACAGGTACCGCCCGCCCAACGGCCGGCCGCAATCGGGCTGTTCGTCCTCTGCTACCAGCTCGGAGGGGCCGTCGGCCCGACGCTCGCCGCCCTCGTGACCCTCAACTGAGAGGATTCGGGGGCGTACGGTTACCGCACGGTTCAGCCGAGGACCGTGGTCACTTCTCGGCGGGCCGCCTCCGACAGGAGCGGAGTCCAGGCCGTGAAGAGCTCGAGCAGGTCCGCCCCGTTGCGCTCGCGGAAGGACGCGTTCACCTTGGCCAGGTCCAGTTCGTTGGCCACCGTGAGCTCGGCGAAGTCGCGGCGCTGCTGGAGGGACGGGGTGAACTCTTCACCAGTGAAGCGGTCCCGGAAGGTCACCGACGCCTCATCCGCGGCGGCGAGGCTGGGGTAGGAGGCCTTGCGGTCGCAGCTGGCGTAGAAGTACACGAGCTCTTCCGCCTCCGCGCCGATCGCCTCGGCGAGGCGGGCGCGCTCGGAGAGTTCCAGGAGGCTCACAGGCAGGCCGTCCGTGCCGTAGAAGGCGTGGCACAGGGCCGCGGTCTGCAGGGCGGGCCGTGCGCCCCACGCGGCGAGCAGCGCCTCGACGCGCAGCAGGTGGGTCAGGAGCGTACCGCCGGAGTGCTTGGTGGTTTCGGCTCCCAGCTCCTTGAGCAGGGCGATCGCCGGGGAGTCGGTGTGCTTGTCGTCGCTGTGCATCATGTGCCCATGATGGCGAGGGCTTGGCGTCGGCGTCCGCCGGGACCGGCATACGGACACCGGGACCACGTCTTACGCGGCTGCGCGCAGCAGGCGGCGTCAGATGTGGGTTTCCGGGCGAAACCCGGTCCAGCGCAGCTCGGGAGGCAGGTGCCGCATGTCGTTGGAGACGAGGACGGAGGGTGCCCGCCCGGGCGCGTAGCGGATGACGGTGAGTGCGGCGTTGCAGTGGTTGAGGCCGAGCCAGCGCCATTGCGGGGCGTGCATGGCGTCCCGTACGAGCCAGGCGATCAGGAAGTTGTGGGTGACAACCAGTTCATGCCGGTCCTGTCCACCGTCCACGGGGCCGGTGAACGCCTCCAGCGCCTCGCGGGCCAGCGCAGGTCCGTGCTCGCGCTCCTCCTCAGTGGCTCCGGAGAGAAAGCGGAGGTAGAAGTCGGCGGACTCCTCCGGAAGCTCGTCCCTCGTCGGCATGTAGGGAACGTAGTCACCGGCGACTTCCGAGACACCGAGGGGGACGTTGCCGAGCTCGGCGCCGATCAGACGTGCGGTCTGCTCTGCCCGCTGCAGCGGGCCGTGGTGAACAGCCGCCAGAGGCACCTCCCGGAGGCGCTGCCCGAGCAGCGTGGCCTGCCGGCGGCCTCGGTCCGTCAGCCCGCCGTCCTCTGAGGCAGCCTCGCCGTGCCGGGCCAGGTAGAGGTAGCGGGTGGCTGTGCCGGTCATCATCTCAAACTCCTCCACGCCATCAGTGATCTTGTCTAACGGGGGACGCGGCTTCCTCCCCCGCTGGTTTCCCTGCCTGTTCACACGCCGTGTTCGCCGTTCACGCACGGACGCGTGTTCCCTGGCACACAGCACGACGTGCCCGGGTGGGGCCCCACGGCTCGATCCTCAGGGGGGGATCTTGACTACACCGCACCGCGGGCGCCTGCGCCTGCTGGCCGCCGGGGGCGTGCTCGCACTGGCTGCCGGAGCTCTCGCCGCCGCCCCGAGCACTGCGGCCCCGCAGTACCGCGCGCCCGGCTCCGCCCTCGCACGGCCCGCGACCGCCTCGGTACCGGAGTCGGCCTCCGATGCCGTGCCGCGCCGTGCCGGCGGGTACCCGACCGTCGTCATGCCGGAGCGGGCAGCGCCATCCGCGCGGGTGGCTGCCGCCGCCAAGCCGCGGCACGACGTCGACGGCGACGGCATCAGTGACATGATCGTCATGGAGTACGACCAGCACACGGCCGTCTACCTGTCATCGATCCAGGCCTGGAGCGACTACGCGATCCACAAGACCGACCCCGAAGGCTCGTTCAAGGACCTGCTGCCGGTGGGCGATGTCGGCGGCACGACCAAGCCCGAACTGCTCTCCCTCTCCTTCGACGGCGTCCTCACGCTCTACGAGGCCGGTCTGGAGTCCACTTCGGCACCCCTGTGGTCCGGTGGCGGCTGGCAGAGCTGGGGAATCTACGACCAACTCGTGGGCGCCAACGACGTGGACGGCGACGGCATCGGCGACGTCCTCACGCGCACCCTGTCCGGCGAGCTGTGGTTCCACAAGGGCGCCGGCGACGCCTCCGCCCCGCTCAAGGCCCGCGGCAAGGTCGGCTCCGGCTGGAACACGTACAACGTGATCACCGGCTCGGACGACGCCGACGGCGACGGCCTGAGCGACCTGCTCGCCCGCGACCGCGAGGGCGTGCAGTACTGGTACAAGTCGATCGGTGGAGGCAAGTTCGCCGCGCCCGCGTACTTCGGCCGTGGCTACGAACGCAACGAGTTTATTGTCGGCGCGGGCACCACGCAGCTCTACGGCAAGGGTCAGAACCTCATGACCCAGACCGACAACACCCTGGCCAAGTACTACGCCCTGGCCAACGGCGACTATCTGTCGCCGCCGACCAACGCCGGCACCGAGACGCCCGGGTCCCGCAACACGTACGCCACCGGGCTCAACAACCGCAACCACGCCAGCTACGTGCAGAACATCGGCAGCGACCTGTACATCCGCGGCCAGAAGGTCAGCACGGCGTGGAACTACACCATGATGGTCGGCCCCGGTGACCTGTCCGGTGACGGCAAGGGCGACCTGCTCAGCCGCGACTCCGCCGGCGTCCTGTGGCTGCACCCCGGCGACGGGGCGGTGTACACCAAGCTCGGCACGCGGATCAAGGTCGGCACCGGCTGGAACGCCTACAACGCGCTCGTCGGCGCCGGCGACTACTCCGGCGACGGACGGACCGACCTGCTCGCCCGGGACACCTCCGGCCGGATGTTCCTCTACAAGGGCACGGGTTCGTCCACCGCGCCGTTCGCCGCCCGGGAGCAGATAGCCACCGGCTGGGGCGTGTACGACATGCTGGTCGTGCCCGGTGATATCGACGGCGACAGCAAGGGCGACGTGCTCGCCCGCCTCGCGAACGGCGAGATGTACCTGTACACCTCGACGGGCAACGCCGGGACGGCGACCTTCACCGCCCGGGTGAAGTTCGGCACCGGCTGGAACATCTACAAGAACATGCTCTGATGCGCCCGCCGGGCAGTTCCTCCTCGACCCAGGGGGTACTGCCCGGCCGGTTCGTGCGTACAGGATGGGGATTTGCCATGCTGTCGACCGGTTGCGTGCAAGGATGTCGCCCGTGACCGGATCGTCCTGCTCGCCCGTCGCCGAGGGCACGCCTCGCAACCGCGGTCTTGGTGCCCGTGCCGCTGCCGTGCTGGTGTTCGGGGCATCGGCCGCGGTCCTGGTGGTGGAGATCGTTGCCCTGCGGCTGCTGGCTCCCTACCTCGGCCTCACCCTCGAGACCAGCACCATGGTGATCGGCATCGCCCTCACCGCGATGGCCTTCGGTTCCTGGCTGGGTGGGCGCAGCGCCGACCAGGTCGATCCGCGTCGGCTCATCGGCCCCGCGCTCGGGGTGTCGGGAGCGGTCGTGGCGCTCACCCCCGCCGTGCTGCGCACTACTGCGGAGTCGGCACCGGCGATCCTGTTGCCGATCGCGTCGCTGACCATCCTCGTGCCCGGCGCGCTGCTCTCTGCCGTGTCTCCGATCGTCACCAAGTTGCGTCTGACCAGCCTCGCCGAGACCGGAACGGTGGTCGGCCGGCTGTCCGGCGTCGGCACCGTCGGTGCCATCGTCGGGACGGTCCTCACCGGCTTCGTCCTCATCGCACGGTTTCCGGTGAGCAGCATCCTGATCGGCCTCGGAACACTGCTGGTGGTCGGCTCGGCGCTGGTCGAGTGGCGAACGCGCGGGTGGAGGGGCACGCCTGCCCTGACGCTGGTGGTCGTTGCCGGCGGCCTCGCCACCGTGGTCGCGCCCGGTGGCTGTGACACGGAGACCAGGTACCACTGCGCACGGGTCGTTGCAGACCCCGATCGGGACAGCGGCCTGACCCTCGTTCTGGACGGCGTGCGGCACTCCTACGTCGACGTCGACGACCCGGCCTTCCTGGAGTTCGAGTACGTGCGCGCCATCGCGGCGGTGGTCGATGCCTCCTTTCCCGAAGGCGCGCCACTTGCAGCCCACCACGTCGGTGGCGGCGGTCTCACCTTTCCCCGGTACCTCGCGGCCACGCGACCCGGGACGCGCAGCCTCGTATCCGAGATCGACGGCGGGGTGGTGCGGATCGACCGCGACCGACTGGGTCTGAGCGAAGAAGGCGGTATCGACGTACGCGTCGAGGACGGCAGGCTCGGGCTGCGGCGCCTGGAGGCAGACAGTCGTGACCTCGTCGTCGGCGACGCCTTCGGGGGCGTCAGCGTGCCGTGGCACCTCACTACGGTGGAAGCGCTGGCCGAGGTACGGCGGGTGCTCGATGAGGACGGCCTGTACGTCGCCAACCTCATCGATCACGGTGGTCTGGCCTTCGCACGCGCCGAAGTAGCCACCCTCGAAGCGGCCTTCGGGCATGTCGCCCTCATCGGCGAACCCTCCGACATCGGCCTCGATCCGACCAGCACTTCGAGGGGAGGCAATCTGGTGGTGCTCGCCTCTGACGGGCCGGTCGATCTGCCCGCGATCCAGGAGGCGTTGGACGCCCGGCGCACCGGATGGCAGATCTCCGCAGGCGTCGGCCTCGGTTCTTGGATCGGTGGCGCCCAACTGCTCACGGACGACTACGCACCCGTCGACCAGCTCCTCCAGCCCTACCGTCAACAGCGGACGTAGCCGGACCACTTCGGGGGAGTCAGCCGTGCAAGTCCCGGCGGCAGGCGTAGCGGAGTCCGGCCAGGTCGCCGTGGTAGAGCTCGCCGTCGTCGTTGTCGGCCACCGTGCCGCGGGCGGGCCCGCCGCCACCGATGCCGCGGAAGAACGCTCTCAGCCCGTAGTAAGGCTGGAGCGGCAGCCAGCAAAGCCCCGACAGCCACCGGTAGATCGTCCGCCAGAACCCCGGCCGCCGTCCGTCGGCGGCACGAATCACCCGGATGCCGGTCAGCAGCTTGCCGATGCTGGCCCGGACCACGTACGTCAACAGCACCTGGTTGGCGAAGGACAGGCCGAGCAGGAGTGCGAGGGCGGTCAGCGGGCGGCCGTCCTCACCACGCATGACCAGGTAGGGCACGGAGATGACGAGGAGCAGGTCCACCGTTACCGCGAGGAGGCGTCGCCCTTCCCCGGCGGGCCGCGGAACCCGCACCCGCGTCTGCGGGTGCGGGTGCGGATACGTTCCTGCAGTGCCCCCGTACACAGGCTGGCTGCTGGACGGATGTGGCTGATTCCCCTGTGCCGTGATCATGCGTGCATGATGCCGTATCGGCCGACCCACCTGCGGTCCGTGGTCAGTCGGCCACGGCCTCGATCAGGGAGTACGGGGCGGCCTCCGCGAGCGGGGTGACCGATGTGACGCGCAGGCCCGCCTGCCGGCACAGCTCCTCGAAGTCTTCGCGGGTGCGTTCCCTGCCGCCGACGTTCACCATCATGTTGAGGTCGCTCAGGTAGGTTCCCTCGTCCTCGGATCCGACGAGCTCGGGAAGCACCGGCTCCACGATCAGGACGACGCCGCCGGCCGGCAGCACCTGGCGGCAGTGGCGCAGGATCGTGACCGCCTGGGCGTCCGTCCAGTCGTGCAGGATGCTCTTCACGAGGTACACGTCCGAGCCCTGCGGGACCGCTTTGAAGAAGTCCCCGGCGACAAGGGCGCAGCGCTTCTCCAGCCCGTGGCGGGCCAGTGTGTTCGCGGCCTCTGCGAGGCCGTCGGCGGTGTCGAAGACCACGCCGGTGAGACCCGGGTGTGCTGCGAGGACGGCGGCCAGGAGGGTGCCGCTGCCTCCGCCGACGTCCGTGACCGAGGCGAACCGGCTGAAGTCGAAGGCCTGCGGCAGCACGGCGGCGGTCTCGGAGACGACCTGGCTCATCGCCGCGTTGAAGTCTGCGGAGAGCTCGGGGTGCCGGGCGAGGTGGCTGAAGAAGTCGGTGCCGAAGACGGAGTCAAAGGCGATCTCCCCCGTACGGACACTGCTGTCCAGGTGCTCCCAGGCGCGCACGATCGCCGGATCGGTGAACATACGGACGAACGAGGTGAGGGATTCGGGGTGGTCCGGGGTGAGGAGGGCTCCCGCCGGGGTCACCGTGAAGGTGTCGGGGGTGTGTTCCGCGAGCAGGCCGAGGGCGGTCAGGGCGCGCAGCAGGCGGGTCATGGGCTGGTGCGCGGTCCCTGCTCCGGCGGCCACCTCGGCGGCTGTGCGCGGCCCGTCGCCGATGCGTTCCACGACTCCCAGGCGGACCGCCGCGCGCAGGGTGTGTGCGGCCATGCTCCCGAACGCGAGCCGGACGACGAGTTCCCGGCCGGCCGCCGTCTGTGCGGCTCGGACCTCGGTGTTCATCACAGGTCTTGCTTCCTTCCTTCGATTCGACCGATCACATCGCCGGTCGTTCTTCCGGTCTGGATCTGGATACGGAGAGGGGGATCAGGGCTCGGTGGATGCGGCGGTCAGGCCGGCCAGTGCGGCGGGTGTGCACCCGGCGAGGGCCTGGACGTCGCGGTGGAGATGGGGCTGGTCGGCGTATCCACAGGCCATGGCGACGTCGCCGGCGCGCTCGCCGGCGAGGAGGGCCCGGGCGGCGTGGTCGAAGCGGACCAGCATGGCGGCGCGTTTGGGGGTCAGGCCGATCTGGGAACTGAACCTGGCCCAGAGCCGCTTGCGGCTCCATCCGCAGGACGCGGCGAGGTCGCCGACCCGTACCCGGCCGCGACCGGCCACGATGGCGTCCCAGGCGGCGGCGACCTCCGCCGCCATGGGCGGGGTCCGGGTCCCTGCGGCCCTGCGTCGGAGGAATGCGTCCGTGAGCGCGAGGCGTTCCTGCCAGGACGCGGTGTCGGCCAACTGCTCGCGCAGCAGCCGAGCGTGCCGCCCCCAGAGGTCCTCGAGTCCGGTGATGGAGCCGTCCAGTTCGAGCGGGGAAACACCCAGCAGGGCGTAGGCGGCCCGGGGTGACAGCGCCACCTCGACGCATTCGACGCCCTGGCCGCGGATTCGGGCCGGACCCGGTGAGAGGGAGGCGACGAGACCCTTCAGTGGCCGGTGCCCGGAGGCGCTCTCCACCGTGACCGGGCCGGCTCCGAGCCCGATGACGACGATCACGGCGGGCTGCGGCAGCACCCGCATGTCCAGCCCGCCGGCCGTACGGTCCCGGAACCCGGCCATCCGTACGCCGTCGAGAGAGGTGCCGCCGAGGGGGCGGGCTACCTCCCAGCGGTCGTCAGCAGTGTGTTCCGGGGGCGTGTCCCCCGCGTCGTTCTTGGGCATGCATCCAGGCTCGCCGAAGTCGCGGGCCTTGTCTTGGACGAAAGTTCCAGTTCTTCTACGGCCGGCCGACTGCCCGGCGGTCGGCGGCGTCGAAGCGGGCGAGGGCGAGCGCGCCGGCGCGCAGCGCCCGCTCCAGGGTCTGGGCGAGGCCCTGGTCGAGGCCGCCGAGGGCCTCGGCGGCCTCCTCGACCGCGTCCCGGGCGATCTCCTCGGCGATCTCCTCGGCCGGGGTGCGCGGGCCCAGTTTGCTGACGGCTGCCGCCGCCCGGGCCGGGGTGAGCAGCGCGGCGGCCTGGCCGAGGAGCCAGCCGGGCACGCCCGCCGCGCCTTCGGCCGGTGCCCGGTACGGGCGCGAGCCGTCGAAGCGCTCGTCCTCGGCGAAGGAGGGGTGCTTGAACTTGGCCACCGGGCGGGTGGGCGGGCCGATGCCAATGTCGGTGCCGATGCCGGTGCCGGTGCCGGTGCCGTCGGGGCTCCCCCACTCGTCGGCGGGCTTGATGACGAGCCCCTCCGCGAGGTTGCCGGGCAGCTCGGGCAGGCCCAGCAGGGCAGGTACCCGGGTCGGGAACACCGGTGTCCGTTCCTGCACCTGGGCGAGCGTCCCGCGCGCGATCAGCGGGGCGCAGTGCAGGCCCGCGGCGTCGGCGGCCTCCCGCAGCGCCCGGTCGCCGGCCCAGCGGGTGCCGCCGGCAGTCGTCTCGACCGTGGCGTCGAACGGCATCCAGAGCAGCCCCGGCGCGTACCAGACGCCGGTCTGCACCGGCTCCGTACCGGGCGCGGGCGGCACGTCCGGATGCGGGTAGCACCCGCCGGCCAGTTCGCCGTAGACCGTGACCGGTGCCGAGGGTTCGGTTGCATACGTGCGGCGCAGGGCGGCGGCGCAGCGGTCGGCGGCGACGGCCAGGGCCGGCCAGACCCGGCCCACGCCGAAGAACTCGTCGAGGCCGCTCTCGCCGAGCAGTTCGCGGCGCTTGGCCGGGTGTACTCCGGTGCGGTCGCACACGACGGCGAAGTTGGCCCCGTGGACCTTCTCCAGCGCGACCCATTCCCGTGCCGCCCGCGCCTCGCCCAGTCGGGCCCGGGAGGGGATCTTGGGGTACGGGGACCAGCCGCTGTCAACCGCCATGCCGGCCGCCGCCTCCGTGCTGGTGCTGTTCGGGCAGCCGGCTGTCGGGGTGGGCCCACAGCAGTACGTTGTCGGGGCGCGCGTCGCCGAAGAAGTCGACGACGTCCTGGTCCGAGTGGCGCAGGCTGAAGTGGGTAAGGACGAAGAGGGTGTCCGGGTGGGCCTCGACGACGGGCCGCAGCCGGCTCCACACGGTGTGTCCGACCCGGTCGGCCCGGTCGAGTTCGGTGTCGTCGAGGTAGGTGCACTCGGTGATGAGCACCGGGTACGCGAAGAGCCACGGGTTGTCCTCGAAGACGCTCACATGGGTGTCGCCGAGGAACCCGAACAGCGGTTTCAGCACCTCGTGTTCCACTTCGGCGCCTTCTTTGCGGCGCTGCGCGAGGATGCGCCCGAACTCGGCGCCGCCCCGGCCCTGTTCGGCGAGGGAGCGCCGCAGCTCCTCGTACTCGGGCAGCAGTTCCCTGCGACGCTCGGAGAACGCGTATCCCACGCACGGCACCTTGTGGGCGCACTCCACCACCCGTACGTGGTGACCGCGGCGGCCGAAGGTGAACTCGTCGCCGCCGCGCACCCCGTGCAGCCGGCAGTTGGCGGCGCGGGTGGGGTCGTAGGCCGTGCCGTGGTTGAGTTCGGCGGAGGCGCGCAGGAAGCGCTCCACGTACGGGAGGGCGGGGGCGGGCAGGTGGATGTCGACGCCGGCGGGTCTGGCGGCGAGGTAGTCGAGGTCCTTGGAGTGGTCGTGGTGGGTGTGGGTGAGGAAGACGGTCTCCGGCTGACGGCCTTCGGCGAGGCCGGCATCGAGCGCGCAGCGCAGTTCGGGGATGTGGAAGAACGTTTTGTCGTTGGCGCGTGAGTACCCGGTGAGGGTCAGCTCGGTGCCGGGAATGCGCCAGGTCTTCCACTGGCGGAACGGGTGTCCCCGGTCCAGCCGTTCGGGGTGGGCGGCGGGGCGTAGGGGGGTCCGCTCGGGGGCCTGCGTCATCGGTGCCTCCGTCGGACCGCTGTGAACTGGGTGAAGGCCCGATCGTAGCGGGCGGTGTGGCGGGGTGGCCTGGGGTTTTCCGGGCCTGCGGCACGTCCCGGACCGGCGGTGTTGGCGCCGACTTCGTTCCGTGAACTAGGTTGGGGGAATGACTACCGGGACGGCATTGCGCCACACACGGATTGACAACTCCCCGGTGCTCTTCTGAGCGCCCTACGGGCCGGTGCAGGCCCGCTGCTCGATCGAGGTTCTTGCGCTGCTGCGCGGGCCCCTCCTCCCGTCGTGTTGATCTCATCCTCGACACACCGACCACGACAGGAGGATTCATGCCCACCCACACGCTGCAGATCCCGACCCCCGACGGCCTGGCAGATGCATTCGCCGCCTTCCCGGACCACGGCGAGCGGCACCCGGGGGTGCTGATGTACCCGGACGGCCTCGGCATCCGGCCCGTGATACGAGAGATGGCCCGCGAACTGGCCGGCCACGGCTACTACGTACTCGTCCCCAACCTCTTCTACCGGCATGGCCCGGCACCGGTGATCGAACTTCCCGAGCACATCGGAGCAGAGACCCGGCCCCGGGTCTTCGCCCAGGTCATGCCCTTGATCGGGGCGCACACGGCCGAACGTGCCCTGATCGATGCCGACGCCTACCTCGGGTTCCTCACCAGCCGGCCCGAGGTCAGCGCCGGTCCTGTCGCCGTGACCGGCTATTGCATAGGCGGCCTCCTGGCGATGCGCACCGCCGCTGCCCACTCCGACCGGGTGGCCTCCGTCGCCGCATTCCACGCCCCGGTGAGCGCCGACGGACCTGATCTCTTCGCCAAGATCACCGCCGCGGTCCACCTCGGCCACGCCGAAGGCGATATGACACCAGAGGCTCTCGGCGAGCTCAACCAGGTCCTCCAGGTCATGGATACCGCAGGTACCGCTTACACGTCCGAGATCTACCCCGGCACCATCCACGGCTTCACCATGTCCGACACCGACGCCTTCAGCGCCTCCGGGCTCCAGCGCCACTGGGACCGTCTGCTCCCCCTCCTGGACCCCACCCTGGGCAACAACTGAGAGCACCTAACAGAAAGCTTCCCCTGTGTGGCTGAGTCGGCAGTGCTGCGGGAGGCACTCGAGCCCGAGCTGTACGCCGTACTGGCCGTCCCCCGCGCGGAGGCGGAGCTGTTCGCGATGTTCACCGACGCGGACGTCATCGAGGCCGTCAGGTGGCGGTAATGACTCGCTACTCCTCGGGGTCCCAGGCGATCAGCTGCTCGAACACCTGCTGGTTGCCCTCGATCTTCAGGTCGCTCAGCGTGAGGCGGCCCCAGACGAAGAGGAGCAGCTGCTCGGCCGTGCCCGTGGCCGAAGCGGAGGCGGGCGCGGCGTCGTCCGTGAGGGGTGCGGGCCAGGCGCCGGTGCCGTCCAGCGCGAGGAGCCAGGAGCGGCCCTCGGTGGCGTGGTAGTGGATGGTGGCGGCCTCGTGCGGCCAGGCCGCCGGGGTGGAGTTGCAGGTGTCGAGAAACTCGGCCACGCCGTCGATCGCGACGTCCGCCGGCATCGGCTGCACGGCGCCTGCGGCGAGCTGGGCGTCGTAGGTGTGCACCAGCACCTCGTGCACCCGGCGTCGGGCAACGCCCCAGGCATTCGCCGGCGACACGCCGGCGCCCCACCAGGCCCAGCACTCGCGCTCCGGGCCGGCCTCCCGCAGCGCACTCAGCAGCAGCTCGTTCGACTCGGCGTACCAGGCCAGCAGCGCCTCGAGCTCGCGCGGTGCCTCCGCGGCATCCTTGGCTGGCGGAGCCTCGGCCGGGCCCGCGGCGACGATCGCGGCCCACCAGCGCTGGCCCGTACCCAGGTGCTGCACCAGATCGAACAATGTCCACTCGGGGCAGGACGGCACCGGCGCGTCAAGGCTGGGCGCGGCGGCAACCGCACTCCGGAACGCGGCCGACCGCTCGTCGATCAGTTGCAGCAGGGCGGAATACTCAAGACTCTCTGTCACATCGCTTAGCTATCACCCCAGCTCAGCCGACCGCACCACATTTTCCAGGCCGTCAGCTGCGGGAGTCAGAGCACCTGATTGAAGGCCTGGTCGTAGCCATATCCCCTTCCTGGCTGGCTCGTTGAACGAGTCATGGGGAAGGGGAACGGTCCTCCGTGGATGGTGCCGGATGACCTTTGGGGGCGGATCGAGCCGTTGCTGCCGGTCGGGCAGCGGCGTCCGCGCCATCCCGGCCAGCTGGGAGTGGCTGCCGCAGGAGCTCGGCTTCGGGTCCGGGATGACGTGCTGGCGCCGGCTGCGGGACTGGCACGAGGCCGGGGTGTGGGACCGGCTGCACCAGGTGCTGCTGACCGAGCTGCACCGTGCCGGGAAGCTGGACTGGTCCCGGGCGGTGATCGACGGCTCCCACCACCAGGCCCGTCGGGGCGGCCCAAAACCGGGCCGAGCCCGGTCGACCGTGCCCGGCCCGGCTCGAAGCACCACGTCATCACCGACGCAGGCGGCACCCCGCTAGCCATCACCGTGACCGGTGGCAACTGAGGCTCCCCTGCGCCATTCGGTGGAACCCCGGCTCTGCTGCACGGCAGAGACCGGGCCGGTGACGGGCTAATAGGGGGACAACAGGACAGACAACGGGACACCATCCTCGACCGGACGGAGCTGATCAGGATGATGGGCAGGGGTGGCGGGTGCTCCGCCGTGTCGAGGGGCGCAGCGACGGGGGCTGCGCTCGTCGCCGTTCTGGCGACCGCTGGGTGCGGCGGTACGGGCAACGCCGCCGACCCGGCCGACGACGCGAACGGCAAGGTCACGGTCGTGTACGAGGACAGCACCGTCAAACCCGAGGACCGGCAGGCCGTCGACGTGATCCGGAAGTCCCGCGTGCTCGAACGGACTGCCGACTGGGTGAACGCCTCGGTCGCCCTCCCCCACGACCTGGTCGTCAAGGTCACGGACAAGGTCCCGCCGGGAGTCACGGACGCGGTCACCCAGCCCGACGGCCGGACCATCTACCTGCCTCCGGCATTCCTCACCGAACTCCGGGGCGCCCTCGCCGACGTGGTCAAGGACGTCAAACGGCCCGCCCTGTTCCCCGCGGACAAGTACAACGCCGACGACCTGACCGCGCTGTCAACCCAGTTCATCTTCGGCCACGAGATGGGCCACGCGCTCCAGCGCCAGCTCATGCTGCCGAACCTCGGTCTCGAGGAGGACGCGGCGGACGGGTTCGCGTCGTTCTACACGGTCAACGAGGTGGGACCGAACCCGTCGCTGGCCGCGGCGCTGCTCTTCGACGCCATCGCCCGCAAGGAGGGCAAGCTGACGCTGGAGGGATTCTCGAGCGACCACCCCGTCACCCAGCAACGGGTCTTCCACTTCCTCTGCTACCTCGACGGCAGCGATCCGAAGAAGTTCGACGGTCCTCTGGTCGGCGCCGGCTACCTGCCGAGGAGCCGCGCCCCGCTGTGCCCGCAGGCGTGGGCCGCACTGGACTACGGCTGGTGGACCCAGTTGCAGCCCCACTTCGACAGGGCGTTCAAGGGGCAGGGCGACAAGGAACAGGCTGCCGCACGTGCCCGGCTCATCTCGGAGACCGAGGCCTTCGCGGAGAAGCTGGACGAGATCCGCAAGGAGCAGTGACGGCCGCCGGCGGACGGTGGGGGCCGGGCCCGCGGCGGCGACAGCGCTGTCGGCCGCCGCCTCTGACCCCGACCTCGGGCAGGCTGCGTGCCCTCATGCGGGCCACCCGTGTGACGACGACCTGGACACGCACTTGGAGACCTTCGAGGTACTGCTGTCACTGCTGGCCGGGGGATCCGAGCTGGCCGGGGGATCCGACTACACCTGGGAGGACCTCGACGGAACCGGAACCGGAACGGGCGCAGGGCCCGAGGGGTCCCGCTGGCGTTGTCCGCGCAACGTGGCGGGCTTCGCCCGGTCGGCAGCCGAGGTGATCGGGCAGCACCGGCGCTGGTGATCAGCCTTTATCAACAGCTCATGCGCGAACCGTCCGGTTCCGCCTCGGCGGACCACCAGAACCAGGTCCGGGCGTCGTCCGGCCCGGGCAGAGCCCCCGGGTCCGGCTTCACCGCGTAGATCTCCTGGAGCGCTTCGGGTGAGTCGAAGGCGAGAGTGATGCTCGGCCGGTCGGCGGATTCGAAGCAGAAGACCGCGGCCCGGCCGTCGGGCCCCGTGTCCAGGTCGCGCACCGGACGCCATCCCGCCGCCGGCGCTGCCCGGCCGTAGTACTCCAGTACGTCCTCCCTGGTCCCGCGGTAGGCGTACAGCCGGTCCGCGGTGAGCCAGGCGCCTGCGGTGTCGTCGACGCAGGAGGAGCCGGCCCACGGGCCCTCGACGGGGACGGCCCCCTCGGGACGCAGTGCCAGCGCGGGCAGTTCGTCGAGCTCGGCCCGGGCCGGCCCGGTTCCCTCGCAGGTCTCGAACCCGGGCAGGAGGGAACATCCGCTCAGGCCGGCCCCGACGAGCAGGACGGCCAACAGCGCCCGCATGGCAATCATGTTCATGGCGGGATTATGGCCCCTGTCCGGGGACGGGAGGCCTCCCCCGCACGCTCCGGGATCTCGCCGTCGACCTCGCGCCAGAAGGCGTCGACGCGGGCATTGAACAGGTCCGGGGACTCCTGGAAGGGCTGGTGGGCCTCCCCCGCCAGGACCTCGAAGCGGGCGCCCGGGATGGCCTCCGCCACGGCCTGTCCGAACCGCGGCGGCGTGGCGATGTCCCGTTCACCGGCCAGCACGAGGGTCGGTGCGGCGATGGCGGGCAGCCGGTCAAGCGTGTCGTGCAGCAGGAACGGCTCCAGTTGACGCTGGAAGGCCTCAGGCGACTGCGGGTGCGGGAAGGCGAGCGTTTCCTCGATGATCCGCTGCACGGTGCCGTCGGCATGGGCGCGAGGCGTGTAGATCCACAGGAAGAATGCCTCGAGCGCGGCCCGCTCGTCGGGCGCTTCCGTCACCAGCCAGTGCCAGAAGCGGGCCATGGCCGTGAAATAGGCGTCTGCCCGCGCCCAGGTACTCGTGAGGACGAGGCTGCGGACCGCTTGCGGGTGGCGGAGGGCCAACTCCTGCGCGATCGCGCTGCCCCCCGAGAAACCGGCGACATGCGCACTGCCCATCGGTGCCCGATATCGGCGCGCATGCGAGGTCCGGCGAAAAATATGGACGAAGTAGGTTTCATCTGCTGATTCCGGGCTAGGCTGAAGGTAGACCTACGAAGCGAGCGAGGGAGCTCGACCGAAGTAGCCGACTGGGGCGGAAGCAAGTAGTCCGCCGTGGCCGACGTCAACGGTAGGGCTGAGAGGCCGAAGGTCGGGAGACCTGACGGCGACCTCCACCACCTGACCCGGGCAATGCCGGCGCAGGGAGCCCGTTTCGTAGGTCGTCTCGCGTTCTGCCTGCGGCTATGAGAGATCCGCCGATCGCAACCGGAGACAGCGTATTCACCTGCCTGGCGTACCCAGGTGGCTGCCGGGCGGGCGGCGCTGCGCCGCATGGGGGACGCTGATCGCATCGCCCGGAGCCCGATGATCGCGTTCGGCGAGCGGAGACTCCACGCCGATTTCAGCGAAGTCCGGTCGAGCCGGGACGTGCATTCGCAACCCGGAATTCCCGCTTACATTGAAATCTGTATCGGGGTGTTCCATGAAACCGAACCCTTTCACAACGGCGGCTGCGATGATGTGCGGCCTTGTCATGATGGGCCCGATGTCGGCTGCCTCCACATACGTGCCCGCCGCATCGGCACCTGCTTCCGTGGACAAATCTCCCCTGTGCCCGACGCCCAGCCCGCCGCCCGGAACGGGCTCACAGATCAGCGCCGCCGACGCCGCCGAAATCGTCCGCGTTCACAACGAAGCGCGCCGAGCGGCCATCCAGAAGTACAGCCCCGCCCTTCCCTTGGTTCCTGTCACGTGGAACCCCAAGCTCGCCTGTGATGCGCAGGCTTGGGCCAATGACCCTGCGTCCAGCCAGGGCGGTGCGCTCCACCACAGCAGCCGTGCCACGAACGGAAACCAGGGCGAGAACCTTTTCAACGCCTACCCCGGGCCGGCGCGTCCCATGATGGCGCTGGACCCCTCGGTGAGCTACAGCTGGATAGCCGAAAAGCCCAAATTCGACACCGATAACAACGCCGCGGTCAACATCAATGCACCCCAGGGAACCAATTACCTTGCATGGGGTCATTACTCTCAGATGGTGTGGATGTCTCCCGCATCGTCCACCACCGCAATCGGTTGCGGGGTGAAGCAGGGCGTTCCCGTCTCGGGCCGTACGGGGTGGATTCTGGTGTGCCGCTACACCGCCGCGGGCAATATCAATGGCCAGCGGGCCATACCCCCGGCTGCAGCGGCACCGGCGGCCTGCAACCAGGCCGCCGCCAACCAGGCCCCGACCGCCGCGACGGCCGCCCAGGCCATGACGTCGGTGACATGCCTGATCAATGCGCAGCGCACGCAGCGTGGGCTGCCTCCCCTCACCCCCAACCAGGCCCTGACGAACGCCGCCCGGCAGCATGCCGTCGCGGCTGTACAGCTGAAGTGGTGGGGACCGGGCAAGGATTCGCACCGCAACCCCCAGACCGGCTCGACACCGCAGAGCCGCATCCAGGCGGCCGGGTACTGTCCGAACCCCCGGTCGTGGGAGACCAACGAGATCACGTACACCGGCTGGGGCGGATCCGGCACCCCTCAGGCCGCCGTCAACTGGTGGATGAACAGCCCCGGCCACCGCGCCATCATCCTCAAGCCGTCCCTGCGCGAGATGGGTGTGGCGGCCCAGCCCGGCTCGGCAGACCGGGCCGGGGCCTCGTCGAGTAACGCCGGCACCTATGTGGTGAACTTCGGACGCTGCCAGCAGTGACTGCCCGTTGCCCTTGCTGTGGTGGGAGGGCCGGCCACCGGGTGGTGGCCGACCCTCCCCGCGCGTGCGGTCCGCGGAGGGTTACGGCCGGAGTCCGCGTCCGTGTCAGCCGACCGGAGTTGTCGGGTCCGGGGCCGGGTTGGGGGTCAGTGACCGTACCTCGAACCCGCACTGCTGGCGCAGCCTCACGGTGAACTCGACTCGGGCTGCGGCGAACTTGGCGGCCGTGGCCGGGGTCTGCGGCGCCTCGAACCTGAAGTAGGAGATGAGCGTCGTCAGGGTGGCGGCGTGGTCCTCGGTCTCGTACGGCAGCAAGACCTCCAGGTAGTCGGCGAGTTCCGTCTTGCTCAGCTCACTGCCGGACGCCGCGTCGAAGGGTTCGGCGGCGGCGCAGTACTCGGTGGGGGCCGTCTGCCCGGTCACCTTCGCGTAGCGCGCCACGGGGTCGAGTCCGGAGTTCTGCACCGCGACCGGGTCGGGCGTGGCCTTCGCCAGTACGCCGGCCAGCGCGCTCGCGGCCTGCCCCTTGGCGACGACCGCCACCGCCCGGGTCTGGAGGTCCGGGCCCTCGATCATGGCGGACAGCGGGGCCTTCTGGGTGGTGACGGGCTTGCTCATCACCTCGCCGTTCCCGACGACCGCCCCGTCGTAGGGCAGGGCCGCACCGGAGCCGATGCGGGACCACTGGCCGTCCGCGAATCGGGCGAGCGCGATGACGTACGTGTGTCCGGGCTCGAGCCGGGAGGCGCCCTCGCGGGCGATCGGAGTGCGGGTGGTGCCCTTGAAGGACCAGCCGTCCACGGTGGAGGTGACGCTGGCGGGCAGTTCGGCCGCGCCGGGTCGGGACCACAGCTTCTGCGCCACGTCGATCTTGACGGTGCGGCTGATGTAGCCCTCGCCGGCCTGGACCTCCTCGGCGGAAGGCGGCTGCTCGTTCTCCGAGACCACGTTGACGACCGCGACGTGGTCGGCGTAGGAAACCCAGTCGCCGGCCGTGCTGGAGGGGAGGGCCTCCTTGGCGTGCCCGACGATGACGGACGGACGGCGCGGGCCGTCGCCGTCTGAGGGAAGGGCCGAGAGCGCGAGGATGCCCGCGCCGGTGAGCGAGGCTGCCAGGAGGAAGCCGACGGCTCTGTTCCGCTTCTTGGACGTCATGGGAGTCATGGGAGTCATGCGTGCCTCCTGGTTCTAGTAGACGCTGTTGATGTTGCGGCGGTTGTTGGAGCCGAGGGAGTACACGTCGTTGATGGACATGCAGCCCAGACGGCTGTCCGTGTTGCCGACGCGGGGGTTGGCGTCACGGCCGTGCGTGAGTCCCACCGAGTGGCCGGTTTCGTGGCAGACATCGGAACCGTTGATCGGCCCGACCTCGGCGACGCTGGAGTTGTACCGGACGTAGTGCTGGTCGCACTTCTTGCTCGTCACGGCGTCGTCGCACCACGTGATCCCGATGGTGTCGGAGGGCAGGGCGCCGGACTGGTTGATGAGGTCGGTTTCGGCGTCACCGGTGTAGGTCCCGGAGGACTGGAACGACACCGTGAGGTCGGTCGGGCCGAACTGGTTCTTGATCGTGTTCTTGATGGTGGTCTTGACGCCGCCCGGTACGTTGCCCTGCGACCACACCGTGAACGTGGCGTTGTCCGTCTGGCAGAGCGTGCCGTTGCTCATCTCGCCGTCGTAACACGTCCAGTCGTAGTTCGGGTACATGTTGTCCAAGGCCACTGCCGACTGTGTGCCGACCATGAGCATCGCCGCCGCCAGAGTGACGGTGGTGGTTCCTCTCCGCAGACGCGGCATGGATGAATCCCCCGGGAAATGGTGTGAGTTGGTGTCTGTGCCGGGTCATGGACGCTCTGCGTGAGCGGGCCCGGTCGGCTGACATCTAAATGGATCAAGGCCGTCCGGGGGTGCGACAGTGGCCAAGATCACGTTTCGGCCCGGGGTCGAGGGGCGTAAAGCGGGACCGCGCGGAATCGGATGGACACGGCTCGGGACGGTGGCTGATGATCTCTGGCATGATCCGGGCCGCCACTGTGGACGACATCGCGGAGATCCGCGCGATGATCCGTGAACTCGCCGAGTACGAACGGGCTGCCGAGCAGGCCCGGGCAACCGAGGAGCAGCTCCGCGAGGCGCTGTTCGGAGCACACCCGGCTGCGTTCGCGCTGATCGCGGAGGACGACGAGACGGGGCAGGCCGTGGGCTTCGCCCTCTGGTTCCCCCGATTCTCGACCTGGACCGGTACCCGCGGCATGCATCTGGAGGACCTCTACGTACGGTCGCACGCCCGAGGTGACGGACACGGCAAGGCGCTGCTCGCCTCCCTGGCCGCGATCTGTCAACAGAACGGCTACGAGCGCTTCGAGTGGTGGGTCCTGGCCTGGAACGAACCGGCGATCGACTTCTACACGTCGCTCGGCGCCGAGCTGCTGAACGAGTGGACGGTATGCCGGCTGATCGGTGAACCCCTGGCAGCACTCGCTTCCCAGGCCCCGGCCGTCCACCACCGGGTTCCGGCCCGGCAGGACTGAAAGGTGGCCGTGGGTCCGCGGCCCGCGTCGAAGAATCTGCTGGTGGCGGGGGTGCCCCGTCGTGTACCGGGTAGGCGCGCCATGACAACGACAAGGCCGCGGCCGAGATCGAGAAGAAGGCGCACCGATGACGAAGGAATCCTGCACCCGTGGCGGTGGGCTCGGGCAGCCCGCCGGCTTGCTCACCGACCGTAGCGGGGCGAACCGATGAAGGCGCCCAAGGTCGCTTACAAGCCCATCGGTCTTGTCCTGGGGGCCATCAGCGGCATGATCGCGGGCGCCGCGTTCCGGCAGGTCTGGAAGATCGCCGAGGGCGAGGGCGACGCTCCCAGCGCCACGGACGAAGACCGGTCCTGGCAGCAGATCCTGGTCGCCGCCGCCATCGAGGGCGCGATCTTCGCCGTGGTCAAGGCCGCTGTCGACCGCTCGGGCGCCGTGGCCACCCGTCGGCTGACGGGCACCTGGCCGGGGTGACGAGGCCGCGGTGCCGACTCGTTCCGTCCGTGCGGAGCTGTTCCTGCCGTGCGGAGCCCGTGCGGGCGGCCGGCGCTGCCGGGCGTTCAGGGGGTGATCATGGTACATCAGGGTAGTTGCAGAACGTGATCACGGTCGGCGTCGAAGAAGAGTACTTGCTGCTGGATCAGGCAACGGCCCTGCCCACGCCCCTCGTGGAGGACGTCCGGCGTACCGCAGGTCTCAGCCCACTCGCGGAGCGTGACGAGGTCCAGGACGAGCTGCTGCAGGCGCAGATCGAGGTGGCCACCCCCGTGTGCTCCGGCCTGGAGGAGGTGGGCGGCCACCTGCTGCGCCTGCGCCACGCGGTCGCGTCCGCTGCCGAGGAGCACGGCTGCCGCATCGCCGCCACCGGAGCGGCGCCACTGCGCGGGGCCGGCGTCGTGCCGGTCACCCGGACGCCGCGCTACCTGAGGATGGAAGGGGAGGCGCGGCAACTCGTCGATGAGCAGTTGATCTGTGGGATGCACGTGCACGTTGCGGTTCCCGACCCGGAGACCGGGGTGGCGGTGTTGAACCGGATCCGGGTGTGGCTGCCGACGTTGCTGGCCATGTCCGGCAACTCGCCCTTGTGGGACGGGCGGGACACCGGCTTCGCGAGCTGGCGCACCATCGTGTTCGGCCGTTGGCCTGTCAGCGGCCTGCCGCCGTACTTCGAGAGTGGCTCCGACTACGAGCAGCGGCTGGAGGCGTTGGTGGCCTCCGGGGTGATCGCCGACAGGAAGCAGGCCTACTGGCAGGCGCGGCTGTCCGACCGTTATCCCACCATCGAGGTGCGATGTCTGGACGTGCAGCTACGAGCCGATGATGCCGTGATGCTCGCCGGCATCGTCCGTGCGCTGGTCGCCACGGCCATCGCGGAGGAGAAGGCCGGCGCCGCGCCGGCCGTGTGCGCGCCGGAGCTGCTGCAGGCCGGAAACTGGCATGCCGCCCGGCACGGCTTGAACAGCACGCTGGTGGACGTGCAGGGGCGCCCCCGCAGCAGCGGTGACGTCCTGTGCTCACTCCTCGGCCACATCACGCCGGCGTTGGAGGACGCCGGGGACGTGCGGCAGGTGAGCGCTCTCGTCCACCGGCTCCTGCAGGAGGGCACGCCGGCGGACCGCCAGCGGCGCGCCTTGGCCGAAGGCGGCCTGCCTGCGCTGGTCGATCTGATCAACGCGGCAACACCGGCCGGCTGATGGCGGGGTGCATCGGGCACAGCGCTGATACGGGGCGTATTCGGGGGCAGACGGCATGCGAGGCGCCACGGCGGATCCCACTCTGTTCCGCCGAATTCGCGACGTGGAAGCGAGGAATCATGGTTTTCGCCGGACTCGTCCTCCTGCTTATCGGCTTTCTGACCGGAATCTCCATCCTGTGGACCATCGGGGTCATCCTGCTCGTGATCGGGGCGGTGTTGTGGGTCCTGGGCTCGGTCGGGCATGCGGTGGGCGGCCGGCGCCACTACTGGTAGCCGGTTCCGATCATCGGGTTTGCCGTTCGGAATCCTGGTCAGGAGCAGGGCGTACGCATTCCATCTCCCCAGGGAGTGATGAACTGTGTCGGGCAAGGAGAAGAGCCGGGCCAAGGCCGAGCAGGCCAAGGGAAAGATCAAGGAGACGGCCGGCCGCACGGTGGGCAACGAAAGCATGACCGCTGAAGGCCGCGCCGAAAAGGCCAAGGGCGACGCCCGCCAGGCCAAGGAGAAGATCAAGGACGTCTTCAAGGACTGACTCTCAGCGCGGGGCCCATGAAAGCGGGAGACGCCCGGATCGGGCGTCTCCCGCCCTGTCCGGCCGACAAGCGGATTCCTACCGGTGCCGGGCGAGGCTGTGGAGGAGTACGAGCAGCGCGAAGGCGATGACGACCAGGTGCACCCAAGCGGGGCCGGGCGCCGGTGTCAGGGACAGCGGAGTGAGCTGATGTGATGCCATGACGCGCTCCTGCCCCCGGAAGCCCGGTTGACGCCCCTTGATGCCTCAGGCGCACTTCGTCGTTTCCGGGCGCGGCACCAGGTTCGGCTCACGGTCCAGGAGCCACCGCCGTGCGGATCAGGTGTGGAGGCGGCTGTTGGGGCCGTCCAGGTCGCCGGCGCTGTCGTCGTTGAACCAGTAGTCCCCGGCGGCCAGATACCGGAACGCGTGGACTCGTTCACTGGGCAGCACGACCGTGACCGCGCGCTTGCCGTCCTTGCGGGCCTTGAGGGTGTGGACGCCGGGCTGCCAGTCGTTGAAGTCGCCGACCACGCTGACCGGGCCGGGCGGGGTGTCGGCGGGAAGGATGAAGGTGACCTCGGTGCGGTCCTTCTTCAGCGTGCGCTCCAGCATGGGCGGGCTCCTGACAACGGCAAGCGGATAGCGGATGGGTCCGCAGCCCATCGTCGGGGCAGTGACCGCCGGCCGCACGTCGACCGAGCCGCCCCCGGCCCGGCATCACCCGGCCACCGCATCCGGCCACCCCATCCGGTGAGCTGATTCCGCGATTCCCGCGTCCTGCGCAGCGCGACTTCGGCACCCTGATCGTGCGGCCCGGCGGGCCGTCTCATACGCTGCCGACATGGCTCCCACTGTTGTCTCTCCTGCTCAGGCCCTCGACGACCTCCTCGCCGGGAACCGGCGATTCGTGGCCGGGGCCCCGCAGCACCCCAATCAGGACGCGGCGCGGCGGGCCGAGCTCGCTCCGGCCCAGAAGCCCTTCGCCGTGCTGCTGGGATGCTCCGACTCGCGGCTGGCCGCCGAGATCATCTTCGATCAGGGGCTGGGGGACCTGTTCGTGGTCCGTACCGCCGGGCACGTCCTGGGTTCGGAGGTCCTGGGCAGCATCGAGTACGGCACCAGCGTGCTGGACTGCCGGCTCGTCGTGGTCCTCGGCCACGACTCCTGCGGCGCCGTGGCGGCGGCCCGCGCCGCCGTCGAGGACGGGCTGCCGGCCGCCGGATACGTCCGTGACGTCGTCGAGCGCGTCACCCCGAGCGTGCTCGCGGCCCGCGCCGCCGGCCTCACCGCAGACAGCGACCTCATCGACGCGCACATACGGCACACCGTCGATCTGCTCCTGGACCGCTCCCGCGTCCTGGCCGACCAGGTCGCCTCCGGCCACACCGGCGTCGTAGGCCTCTCCTACCAGCTTGCCGACGGCAGCGCCCGGCTGGTCACCGCCCACGGCATTCCCTCCGCAGCATCGCCCGGCGCACACACCGGCTGATCAGCCGGCCGGATGCGCCGAACCGGCCCGCGGCGCTGGGGAAAGGCCTCAGTCGGGGTTCCACAGTGAGTCGGGGGCCGGGGTGAGGGGTTCGAGGGGTTCCTCGCCGCCTTGGTCGAGGCGGAACGGCGGGTACGCGTCGGTCATCAGGGCCGTGTACGCGGCCACCCGCAGCACCCAGCGGTCCAGCCCGATGACGAGGTCGAAGATGCCCTGCGGGTACTTCTCCGTGAACAGCAGCACCACCGCGGCGATGATCACGAGCAGCATGACGAGGCCGCCGCCCGAATAGCGGTGCCCGCCGATGAAGAACGCGATGACGAGGTAGTGGGGGATGGCGAGCAGCCACCACTTCACAAGCACCAGCCAGCGGGACAGCCGCTCCGGATACGCGATGTCCAGGCGGGCGGGATAGTCGGGCTCCGGGCCGAGACTGAACGGAGGGTAGCGGTCCGTACCCAGAGCGCTGTACGCGTAGAACCCCACCCGCCACGTCCAGCGCAGCACACCCAGGGTGAAGTCGAACAGGGGCCGGGGATAGCGCTCGGTGAAGAGGATCGCGAACAACGCGATCAGCCATACGACGAAAACGGCGATCCACAGGAACAGCAGCACGATGTAGTGCGGGATCACCAGAATCCATTTGACCAGCCAGAGCCAGCGCGACAACGGGGCGTCCAGGCGGGCCCACACGACGACGGGCCGCCCTGCGGCGGGGGCGGGAACGGTCGGGGAGGTCATGCCGATCAACTCCTTCGCGCAGGGCTCGGCCGCAGCGCCCCTTTCCAGCATGCCGACGGCGTTCCGCAACCGCAGCTCGGCAGCCATCCTGGGCTTCCCCGTCCCGTCTCTTCCCCGTCTCTTCCCCTCCCCCTCCCTCCCCCTCCCCTCCCGTCCGGTCCGTGGTGAACGGTCAGCGCCGGCGGGCGCCCCGGGCCGCGCGCTCTCGCCAGCGGCAGTACGCGGCGGCCGGGTCGCTCCAGTACCGCCACGGGAGGGCGTCCACATAGCCGTCGACCAGCCGGAACTGGGCCAGTGCCGCAGCGTGCCGGTTCTGCCGGGTCAGGAAGTAGGCGAGCAGGTGCCGTACGTCCGCCGTGGCCGGGTGCTCCGAGGGGGCGGCGGCCACGTCCGCGAGGGCGGCATCGACCGCGGCGATGAGGTGCGGCGCCCGGAAGTCGGCCGCTTTCGCGTCCGAGTCGTGGTGCTCGTACCAGGCGATCAGCGGCAGGGCGGTGAGCAGGCTGCCGAGCGGTGCCGCGGCGGCGGCTTCGCGGGCGAAGGACATCGCCCGTTCCTCCGAGCCGCGCCACTTCGCGCACCAGTACTGGAGCGCCGCGTAGTGCGCGCCGTAGTGGTACGGATCGCGGGCCGTGACCTCCTTCCAGATCCCGTGCATGTCCTCGTGGGAGTAGCCGAGGCCCAATCCCGCCCAGATCTCGTTGATGTAGGGAGTGGGGTCGTCCGGGTTCAGCTCCGCGGCGCGTGCGTTCTCCCGCGGCACCCGGACCAGCGTGGCGTGGAATCCCTCGAACTGCTCCCGGCTGGTGTCCTTCGCCCAACCGCCGCCGCGCAGGTGCCAGGCCAGGGAGACCGTCGCCTTCGAGCGCACCAGCGCGAGGTCCGGGTCGTCCGGACCGACGGCCTCCTCCCAGGCGTGCAGCCAGCTGCCGGGGCGCGCGGCCTGGTGGGTGCCGAAGGCACCTGCGTAGTACGAGCGGCGTGCCCAGTCGGCGCGCTGCCGGCTCGCGGCCAGCAGGTGTGCGGCCGGCTCCCACCGGCCGCGGGCCGCTGCCGCCTCGGCCCGCTCCAGCTCGGGATCGGAGGACGCTCGCCCGGTGTTCTGCCGTCCCTGGGGCAGGAAACCCAGTTTTTCGGAGGTACGGGACGAGCTCCCGGAGGAGGAATCGCCGGCGAGGCGGCGGTAGTAGGCGGTCGCCAGTGCGATCACGATCCCGATGACGACGACGCGCGCGATCTCCACGCTCACCCCACACTTCCTGCCGGCGTCAGGCCGGCCAGTCGAACTCAACGTCGACAAGACCTCCCGACCCGGCGCGGGGTTGTACGGGAATCCGCACAGGTGGTGAGCAAGATCCGGAAGGGGCGGCGGTCGGGCTAGGATCCGCGGCATGGACGAGCGGGGGGACGGGCCGGTGGCCTGGCATGTTCTGGAAGAGGTGCCGGCGGGCTGGGAGGAGATACCGGGGCTGCTGCGCGGACTGGTGACCCCCGGGCAACGCCAGAAGGCATGGCTGCGGTTGGAGGACAAGCTCGGCTGGAGGACGGACGCTCCGCTCTTCGCCCACACGGTCACGCACCTGTTGGACCTGCTCCCCCGGCTCGACGAGCGCCGGCTGGTGCAGGTGCTCGACTTCCTGGCCCGGCGCGGCCACAGCGCCTGCCGCAGCTCCGTCGGCGTACACCGCAGGGCGTACGAGCTGTTCACGAACGCCTGGCCGCATGTGCTGCCCCTGGCCGGGCACCGGGCGGCGGGCGTGCGGACCGGCGCGGCCTGGGTCCTGCGCGCGATCCGCTGCGCGGACCCGGCCGCGCTGGACGCGCTGCGGGGGCGTGCCGCCGTGGAGGACGATCCGACGGCGCTGATGTCCCAACTGCTGGCGATGGGAGAGCTGTCGGAGGACCGGGAGTGGTTGCTGCCCTGGCTGGACCACGGGCATCCGCTGGTCGCGCTGGCCGCCGCACGGGGCGTGCTGGCATCGGGCGGCACGGCCGGCGCGGGCGGCACGGACACGGCGGACGGCACGGACACGGTGGACGGTGCCGTGGGCCGTGCGGTGGCCCGGGGGCTGGCGGCTGCCGGGAAGCAGCGGCTCCCGGACGTACCGTGGTGGCCCCTCGGCTTCGAGCCGGCCGAACGCTTCGCGAAGCTGTCGGCCCCGCACCCGTACGCGTCCGCGGCGCTGGTCGAAGCTGTGGCCGGCCACCGGGACGCGGGCCTCCGGCGCGCGGCCGTACTCGCTGCCGGCGCGCGGCTGCGGTACTGGCGCGGCCCCGCTCCGGAACTCTGGGAGACCGTGGCAGCCGGACTCGACGACGAGCCCGAGGTGGCGTCCGCGTCGGTCGGGGTCCTGGCCGGGGGCGGTGCGGCGGCAGCCCCGTACGCGGACCGGCTGGTCCGTCACGTCGAGCGGACCGGGGGCGCCGCCGGCGGGCGGGATGCCGATACGGCGTTGCGTGCCTTGGTCGGCGTGGCCGACGACAGGGCGGCGGGCTGGTACGCCGCCCGCCTCGGCAGTCACTGGCTCGACGTCGCCCCGGTGCCCGTGTCCTGGGCGCCTCTGCTGTTGCCGGTCTTCCGCCGGCGGCTCGCCGACGACGGCGGGCAGCCCCAGGCGGTGCCACGGATCCTGCGTACCCTCGCCGAGTGGGGCCCGGCGGCTTCGCCGGCGGTGCCCGAGCTGGTCGGGTTGCTGGACACGCCGTTCGCCCGTGCGGCGGCCGAAGCCCTGGGCGCGATCGGCCCGGCTGCCGCGACCGGCTCGGCTGCCGCGACCGGGCGGGCGGCCGGCCGGCTCGCCGCACTCGCCACTGCCGATCCCGGGCCGGGCCGGCACCCCTGGCACGGGGGTGCGCAGACTGCCGCCTGGGCGTACTGGCGCATCACGGGTGACCCGGAACCGGCCCTGCAGGTGTGTGGCGCGGCGGCCCGGGCGGGCCTCGGGCAACCGGTGCTGCGCTACCTGGCCGACCTGGGCCCGCAGGCCGCCGCGTACGCCGATGCGGTACGGCCGCTGCTGACCTGCCCCGGGCAGTGGAGCCGGGTCGGCGCCGCCGATGCCTGGTGGCGGATCACCGGCGATGCGGGGCCGGCCGTGGAGGCCCTGCTACCGGAGCTGGCGCCGTTGGCCGGGCACTCGGCGCCCCCGCTGGTCCTGCGGACCGTACGGATTCTGGGCGCGATCGGCGGTCCGGCGGTGGCGGCCGTGCCCGTCCTGCACGAGGTCGCGTCCTCGCCCCGCCGCTACGGCGGAATCCCGGCGGACGAGGAACTGCTCCGGGCCGTGCGGGAGGCGCTGACGGCCATCGAGCAGGGCTTCCCGAGCGGGCGTTGATCACCTGGCCGGGTGCATCAACGGCTGGTGAACGCGCAGACGAATGCCGACCGGGCCCGTACCGGCGACGCACCGGCTGGGAATGCCCGTCGCCCGGCACGTGCCGGGCGCCATGGGCTCATGGCCCGCACCGCGTCGATCACTTCATGACGGCCGACTCCAGGGCCGCTACGGCCTCGGCCAGCCCCAGCGGGCGCGGCATGCCGGCCATCGCCTGGCCGGCCCAGCCGGGTCCGAGGGTCAGGACGACCGGTTTGCGGCGGGCACCGCGCACACCCCGCTCCATCGCGGCTACATGCCGGGCCAGCGGCGGGCTCGCGGTGGTGCGTGATTGCGCCCACAGCCCCACCGCGGCCGGGCCCGTTCTGCGTACGGCCGCGATGAGCGACTCGACCGGAAGGGCACCGCCGAGCATGCGTACTGGCATGCCTCGCTCTGTCAGGGCCGAGGCCAAGGCTTCCAGCGGCAGTGTGTGACTCTCGCCAGGAAGGCAGGCGAGGACGGTGCCGGCGCCGGGACGGTCGGCCACCGCAGGCGGCGTACTGCGCCGCAGGGCACCGGAGACGTGCCAGGAGAGGAAGTGCTCGACTTCGACGTACCTCTCTCCCGAGGTCTGCCACTTGCGGCCGACCGCCTGGAGCGTCGGCATCATCACTTCGGTCCAGGCGGTGACCAGTCCGTGCTCGGCGATCGCGGCATCGAGCAGTTCGTCCACTGCGGCGGCGTCCAGGCGCAGAGCGGCGCGGGAGAGCCCCTTGCACTCATGGCGCACGTCACCGAGGCGCAGGCCACTGCCCGCCCTACCGCGGGCGGGCAGTGGCCTGCGAGGCACCTGGCCGGCCTGCGGGACCGGAGCCGCCTCCGGCGGCGCGTCGTGGAGCGCCACCCGTGCCGCCTCGGAGGGTGACAGGCCGGTTGCGGTCAGGACACACATCCGCTCCAGCCGTGCCACGTCCTCGGCGGCCCACCGACGGTGACGGCCACCGATGTGGTCGGCGGGACCGAGGCCGTAGCGGCGGTCCCAGGTGCGGACCGTGGTGGGCGCTACCCCCAGGTGCCTGGCCACCTCGCCGGTGGTCAGCCCACCACTCAACGGCACACCCCCGCCGCCGCCCCCGCCCTCGGCGCCGTCTCGTTCCCTCATCCCCATGAGCCCACTGTACGACGCACAAACGACGCATGTTGTCTGCGTCGTTAGTGCGTCCAACACTGAACACGAGCCCGTGGTCGCCGCGCGCAGCACGACCGGCGGGGTTTCGGCGGACGGCCTTCCGTTGCCGCACGACGCCGTCAGGAGGACTCAGGCAATGATCACCAGCGCGCTGTCCACCCTCGCCCCGTCGGAGGTAGTCCGGTACGAGGAGGAACTGGCCCGCGGCCTCGTCGCTGCTGATGAGGCGGCGTTCGCCGCCATCTACCGGCGCTGGGGTTCGCTCGTTCACAGCATGGCGGCTCGGTCACTGGGTGACGCCCACGAAGCGGATGACGTGACCCAGCAGGTCTTCCTGGGCGCCTGGCGCGGTAGGGCCGGATTCCGCCCCGACCGGGGTTCTCTCGGAGCCTGGCTGGTCGGCATCACGCGGCGCAGGATCGTAGACGCGCTGGATGCCAGGACGAGGCGTCTGGCACTCATCGAATCGGCCGCCCGCTACGCCGACCATGCCGGGAACGATGATGCAGCACCGGACCGCGTCCTGGACCGGATACTTCTCGTCGAGGCCTTGTCACGACTGCCGTGCCAGCAACGGGAGGTTCTCCACATGGCCTTCTACGACGACCTCACACAGGCACAGATCGCGGAACGGACCGGCATGCCCCTGGGGACCGTGAAGAGCCACGTCCGCCGCGGCCTGTGCCGGCTGCGCCTGGTGGTCGGACAGCCTCGCGGCAACGGCACGGGCGCGTCTCCCCCGCGCAGCACCGCCGCATCCGCCGTTGCCCTCACACCGGAAAGAAGACCGAGACCCAGGAACTCACCCGGACTCCGCACGGAGGGATGATTCCCATGACCTCACGGATTCACCTCACCATGGCTGCCTCGGCAGGCGCCTGTGTACTGGCCTTCGGGACGGCAACCCCGGCCATACCCGCCCAGCAGGAAGAGGCCAGGGTGTCCGTCTTCCACGGCATCCCCGGGCTGACCGTGGACGTGTACGCCAATGGTCAGGAACTGCTCAGCGACTTCAAGCCCGGCACGGTGACCGACCCCAAATCCCTCGACGCCGGGAGCTACGACATCGAGATCTTCGCAGCGGGCAGGGGACCCGACGGCGCTCCGGCCCTGGAGAAGAAGGTCGAGGTGCCCAAAGGCGCCAACGCCACCTTGGCCGCTCACCTCTCCCCCGACGGCAAGCCCCGGCTGACGGCGTTCGTCAACGACGTGTCCAAGGTCGACACCGGCAAGGCGCGCCTGACCGTCCGCCATGTCGCGGCGGCACCCGCCGTCGACGTCCGGGCCGCCGGGCAGCCGGTCTTCACCGACCTGACCAACCCCAAGGAGCAGACCGCCGAAGTCGACGCGGGCACAGTCAACGCCGACGTGGTGCTCGTCGGCACGGATACCGTCGTCATCGGACCGGCCGGCCTGAAACTCAAGGACGGCACCAGCAACGTGGTCTACGCCTGGGGCAACGCGCAGGCCAAGAACCTGGACCTCAAGGCCCAGACGTTCGGCGGCACGCAATAGCCGTCACCTTTCGGGCAGGAAAACGTGAGGTCTGATCGTCTATGGCCGACAGCACAAGAACTCAACCCGTCACGGTGGACTGCGTGATCGTCGGCGCAGGGCCCGCCGGTACGGTCCTTGCGTACCTGCTTGCACGCGGTGGGGCGAGCGTGCTGCTTCTGGAGTCGCGAGGCGACTTCGATCGCCGCTTCCGCGGGGACACTCTGGCTCCGAGAGTCCTGGACTACCTGGACTCGCTCGGTTTGGCCGAACGAATGCTCGACGAGATTCCACACGCCCGGGCTCACCAGGTGCGCTGGACCAGCGGGGGCAGGACCTGGGGTGTGAGTGACTACCGGCTCGCGAGCAAGAGGCACCCCTACTACGCCCTGATCCCACAGGCGCTGTTCCTCGCCCACTTGGTCGCAGCCGCCGAGCAGTACTCAGGATTCCGCATCGAGATGAACTCCCGGGCAAGCCGCCTGCTCAAGCGTGCCGATGGACGGGTGGTGGGCGTGGAGTACACGCGGAGCGGAGTGCGCCACCCGGTGCACGCCGGACTCGTCGTGGCAACCGACGGCCGCAACTCCAAGCTGCGCCAGTTGTCCGGCATACAGTCACGCGAACTCGGCGCGCACCTCGACATCCTCTGGTTCACGCTGCCCAGACGGCCCGAAACGGACCCGGCACTCTCCGGCCTCGACCTCTTCTCCGGCCGAGGCACGTTCATGGCACTGCTGAACCAGGTCACGACCTGGCAGTTGGGCTATACGATTCCCGCCGGCTCCATGGAAGGTTTCCGGGAGAAGGGCGTCACTCCCCTTCACGACGCGGTGCGCGAGACGATGCCTTGGCTCTCCGATCGGATCACCGAGCTGACCGACGTCAACCAGCTCACCCTGTTGTCGGTGCGCATTACCGAGCTGGATCGCTGGTGGCGGCCCGGGCTTCTCCTTCTGGGAGACGCCGCACACGTCATCTCTCCCGTGGGGGGAAACGGAATCAACTTCGCCATCGCCGATGCTGCGGAGGCAGGAAACCGACTTCTTCCCGTTGTTCGCGGCGGCGCGAACTCCGACGAATTCGACAGCGCCTGCGTCCGTATCGAGGCAGCGCGCCGGCCGTCGGTTACCCGGGAACAGCGCTCTCAGATTCGTATCGAGCGCAGCAGCGTCGCCAGGCTGCGAGCCGGCGCGCCGGGTCCGGCGCTGCCGCTCCGCGTGATCGCCACGGTCCCGGGACTGCCGGCTCTCTCCGGGTGGCGGGCGGCACGCGCGATCCGCATCCCCGCACCCAGCCGCGAGATCCTCGGAACAGTCTTGGAGATCACCTGAACGCGGCCGGCCCGGTCCTGCCGAGGGCAGACCCGGGTGAGCGGGGGTCCCTGGGCCGTTTTGGGCGCGCGGTGCCGCCGGGCTGACTCACGCCGGTGCAGCCGCGTCCTGGAGACGCGCAGGCCCAGCCGTAGCGGGTTGGCGGCCCGACGGTGCATGCCGGCGGGGCGTACCCCGTGGGATTCAGCGGCGGCCTCGGACACGCGCTCCGCGCCGGAGGTCCTCGCTGACCTGCCCTGGGGATGGCACCGTGTCGTCCCTGATCGACCGCATCCGGACTCGCCCGCCGAATCGAAGTGACACGCGGGCGGGTCAGGGTCGTGGGCTTACCTGAGCTGGAGCGGAACGTGGACATCTACAGCGTGCGTGTCCGGGTGGCCGCTGCCAACGGCTCCCTCGGCGGCGCGATCAGCGCCGATCCCGGCGTGGCGGGCCTGGCTCCGCCGCCGCCTCGGGTCCGCGACGGGTGTCGCGCGGCGGATTCCGGGTTCGTGCGCATCGCCCCGGGCGGCGGGCCCGTCGCCCGAGGGCGGGCACGGTGAGCCGGCGGGCCGAGGACATGTCCGACGTGGTGGTCATCGGGGGCGGCGCCGCCGGTCTCAGCCTCGCCCACCGGATCGTCGGGATCGGCGCCGCGACCGTGACCGTGGTGGAGCCACCCGACGGCCCCCTGCGCGCGGCCGAGCGGACCTGGTGCTTCTGGGACGAGGGCGGCAGCGACCTCGACGAGGCGGTCACCGCCTCCTGGCCCCTGCTGCGGATCCACCGCCGGGACGGCAGCGCCCTCACGGTCGATCCGGCCCCGCTGCGCTACCGGATGGTGCGCTCCGCGGCGTTCGAAGGGCTGGTGCACGCGCGGCTGGCGGGCTCCTCCGGCGGACGGGTCCTGCGCGCGACCGCGGACGCCGTTCGCGAGGTCCCCGGGGGCGCAGAGGTGCGGTGCACGCCCCCGGACGGCCGGCCCCTGACGCTGCGCGCCCGGCACGTGTTCGACTCCAGGCCCCCGCGCGTTCTGCCGCCCGCCCGGACGCAGCTGTTCCAGCACTTCCGCGGCTGGTTCGTGCGGACCGGTACCGAGCGGTTCGACCCCGCGGTCGCCGATCTGATGGACTTCCGTGTGCCACAGCCCCCGCGCGGGCTCGCCTTCGGCTACGTCCTCCCGCTGGCCGCCGACCGCGCGCTCGTGGAGTACACCGAGTTCTCCCGTACCCCGCTGACCACCGACGCGTACGAGGCGGCGCTCGGCCACTACGCCCGCGAGATCCTGGGCTTGGGCGCGTACACCGTCGAGACCGCCGAACAGGGGGTCATCCCGATGACCGACGGCCGGTTCCCCCGGCGGACCGGGAAGTCGGTGTTCCGGATCGGGACGGCGGGCGGTGCGACCCGTCCGGCCACCGGCTATACCTTCGCTGCGGTGCAGCGGCACAGCCGGGCCATCGCCGCCGCCCTGCACGAGGGCCGCGCCACCGTACCCCCGCCGCACGGGCGGCGGGCGCTCGCCATGGACGCGGTCGTCCTGCGCGCCCTGGACACCGGGCGGATCGACGGACCCGAGTTCTTCGCCGACCTGTTCCGCCGTACGCCGGCGGAGCGTCTGCTGCGCTTCCTCGACGGCGCCACCTCGCTCCGGGAGGAGTGGGGCATCGGACTGAGCACCCCGGTGGGCCCGATGCTCCGCACCGCACTCGAACTGCCCTTCCTGCGCCGCCGCCCGCACCCCGCCCCACCAGCCGGAGAGAGCCGCCGATGACCGTACTGCGCGACCAGGACCTCGTACACGCCTTCGACCACGCGTCCCGTACCTATGACCGTCTCACGGCGCTCAACCCGGGATACCGCACCGGCCTGCTGCGCTCGGCGCGCCGACTGCGACTGCCCCACGACGGGGCCGGACTGCGGGTCCTCGATCTCGGCTGCGGCACCGGCGCTTCCACCCGGGCCCTGCTGCGGGCCGCGCCCCGGGCCCGGATCACCGCCGTGGACGCCTCCGCGGGGATGCTGGAGCGGGCCCTGACCAAGCCGTGGCCCGCCCGGGTGCGGTTCCGGCAGCTGAACGCCGAGGGACTGGCCACGGCCGGCGAGGGTCCCTTCGACGCGGTCTTCGCCGCCTACCTGTTCCGTAATGTCACCGACCCCGACCGGGTCCTCGGGACGGTGCGGGCCCTGCTGCGGCCGGGCGGGCGGCTGGCCGTCCACGAGTACAGCCTCGGCGGTTCGCCCGTGCACCGCGCTCTGTGGACGGCCGTCTGCCAGGCGGTGATCATCCCGGCCGGCACGCTCACCGGCGACCGGGACCTCTACCGCCACCTGTGGCACAGCGTCCTCACCTTCGACACCGCCCCCGCGTTCACCGACCGGCTGACGCGCGCCGGGTTCGCCGCTGCGCGCGCCCTTCCCGTCGCGGGATGGCAGACCGGCATCACGCACACCTTCCTCGCGAACCGCGCCACCGCCCCGGCGGAGGCCGCCCGATGAGCGCCCGGCCCGGCCGCCGGGGCCGCGACCGCAAAGCCGAAGTCCTGCTGCCGGCGGCCGGCCGACACCGGTTCGAGCGCGGGGATGCGCCGTCGGTCGCCGTGGTGGGAGGCGGCATCGCCGGTCTCGCCGCGGCCACCGGGCTGGCCGAACGCGGCGCCCGCGTGACCCTCTACGAACGGGAGGAGTCCCTCGGCGGCCGTCTCGCCGGCCACCGGACCCGACTGGCCGACGGATCCGCGGTGACCATGACCCGCGGCTTCCACGCCTTCTTCCGCCAGTACTACAACCTGCGCGGCCTGCTGCGGCGGACCGACCCCGCCCTGGCCCGCCTCACCGCGCTGCCCGACTACCCCTTGCAGCACAGCGGCGGCCTCACCGACAGCTTCGCCCGCGTCCCGCGCACGCCTCCGTTCAGTGCCCTCGGCTTCGTCGCGCTGAGCCCCAGCTTCGGCTGGCGCGACCTCACGGCCATGGACGCCCGGGCGGCGCTGCCGCTCCTCGATGTGCGGGTACCCGACGTGTACGCACGCTTCGACGAGGTCAGTGCCACCGCCTTCCTGGAGCGTGTCCGCTTCCCCGAGGCGGCACACCACCTGGCGTTCGAGGTGTTCTCGCGCAGCTTCTTCGCCGACCCACGCGAACTCTCCGCCGCGGAACTTTTGCTGATGTTCCACATCTACTTCCTCGGCTCGGCCGAGGGCCTGCTCTTCGACGTGCCGAGCGATCCCTTCCCCCAGGCCCTGTGGGACCCGCTCGCCGACTACCTTCAGCGCCTCGGTGTGGACGTACGCACAGGAACGCCGGTGCACGACATCAGCCCCGTCGAAGACGGCGGAGCCCAGGTGCGTACCCGAACCGGCCCCGACCGGCACCACGCGGTCGTCCTCGCCCTGGACACCGGGGGTCTCCGGCAGCTCGTCGCCACCTCGCCCCGCCTGGGCAGCGCACCCTGGCGGGAGGACATCGCCGCCCTGCGCACCGCCCCGCCGTTCCTCGTCTCCCGGCTGTGGCTGGACCGGCCGGTCCACGCCGAGCGCCCCGGATTCCTGGGCACCAGCGGCTACGGCTGCCTCGACAACGTCAGCGTCCTCGACCGCTACGAGGGCGAGGCCGCCCGCTGGGCCGCCCGCACCGGGGGCTCGGTGGTGGAACTCCACGCCTACGCCGCCGGCCCGGACCAGGTCACCGTGCGGGAGGAACTGCTCGCCCGCATGCGGCAGGTGTACCCCGAGACCCGCCGGGCGCGCGTCGTGGACGCCCGGCACGAGTGGCGCTCGGACTGCCCGCTCTTCGCGGTCGGCACCCATCACCGGCGCCCGACCGTACGCACCCCGCATCCGTGGCTGACGCTGGCCGGGGACACGGTGCGCTGCGACCTGCCCGTCGCCCTGATGGAGCGGGCGGCCACCACCGGCTTCCTGGCCGCCAACGCCCTGCTGGCCGGGTGGGGCGTCCGGGGCCAGGTGCTGTGGACGGTCCCGCGGGCGGGCCGGTCCCCGCTGCTGCGGGCCATCGGCGCGCTCGCGGAGCGCCGGCCCCTCCGGTGACCCCGCCATGCCCCCGATCGCGGCATCCGGCGTCGGGAGCTCAGCCGGGGAACCGTCCGGTGGCGCGCAGTGCCCGGCGCCGCTCGGCGTAGGCCAGGTCGTCACGCCAGAGGCGGCCGGCCGTGAACCGCATCAGGGGGCGCAGTACGGGGGCGGCGGCGCGGGCCAGGGCGAATCCGCGCCGGCCGGAGGTGGCGACCACCGCCTCGACCACGGCCGTCCGCGGCCGTGCGTCGGTCGCGGCGGTCAGCGGTGTGGCATGGGTCTCCACCACCGAGCCCGCCCCCTCGCCCTCGGTGATCCGCATGAGGACGGTGCGTGGCTCCGGCGCGGTGAACTCCGCCCGGACCGGCACCACCAGACGGCCCGCCACCCGGAAGGAGACGTCGACGACGAAGGTGTCGTCTTCCTCGCCTCGCGGCTCGCGCACGACCGTCAGATCGACGAACGAGTACGGGTGCAGCCAGGACCCGTGCCAGGGATCGAGCCGGTTGGCCACGACGTCCTGCGGTTCGCACCGCCCGGCCGCCGTGAACACGGCGGCCACCGCGGTACCCGGCGCGGGGCGGGCCGGGATCACTGGGTGCTCCGAGGGCTCCTCACCGCCGACCGCGTCCAGCCGTACCCACACCAGCAGTCCGTCGTCGTGGACGGGGTACGGCGTCCAGCCGGCGAACGCCGAGCCGTCCAGGGCGAGCCCGTGCCAGTGGCACACCAGCGTCCCGCACACCACCCGGCTGTCCCTCAGTGGGGCACCGAGATGCGGGCAGGCACCCGGACCCGCGTGCGGTGCGCCGTCCCGCGCGCGCCACAACACCACCTCGGTACCGCCGATGGTCCGGCCGGCGGGGCGCCCGTCGGCCGGCACGTCCTGGGAGGCACCGGCCACGAACCAGTTGCCGGAGGGCCGGGTGGATGCCCGTTTCAGGGCGTCGGCGATCAGTGCGGGGCGGGCCTGGCGCCAGGTCGGCGCCTGCCGCGCCCAGTCCGGGCCGCGCCGTCGGCGCAGTGGGGCCGTCCAGCGTGCCCCGTCGTTTCGGTCGTTCACCGCCCGGGCCCCTTCCGCTCCAGTGCCGAACCGTCCGAACCGCCCGCGCCGGCTGCCAGGGGAGGCGGATGCGGGGCGCGGGCCCGCCACCGTGCGGCGGCCACCTGGAGGACGCCGGCCCCGGCGATGGCGGCCCGCCGGCCGTGGGAGACCACCGCGCGCCGGTGCAGCACGGTGTAGTCGTCCCGAGCGATCGCGTCGAGGATGCCGCCGTACAGCCTGAACGCGGTGCGGATGCACGGGCGTACCCGTGGGTCGAGCATGCCGATGCCCGGTTCCGCCGTCCGGTACACCTGTCTGGTCATGGTCTCGGCGGCGGCGAGCGCGGCACGGATACGGGGGTCGCGGCGCCCGGTGCGGCGGCTCCAGGTCAGAAGCGACCGGTCCACGCCGTGGCCGGCGAGCAGGTCCGCCGGCAGGTACACGCGGCCTCGGTCCAGGTCCTCTCCGACGTCCCGCAGGAAGTTGGTCAGCTGGAACGCCACTCCGAGGGCGGCGGCGTGCGGGGCGGCCTCCTCGCGTGGCACGACCGTGCCCAGCACGGGCAGCATCTGGAGGCCGATCACGGCGGCCGAGCCGTGCATGTAGGCCCGCAGGTCGGCGTAGGTCGGATAGTCCGTGACCGTCAGGTCGGCGCGCATCGAGGCCAGGAAGTCGGCGAACAGCGCGGCTTCGATGTCGTACCGGGCGGCGGTGTCGGCCACGGCATGCACCACCGGTTCCTCGCCGTGGCCGGTGCGCAGTCCGTGCTTGAGATCGCTCTCCAGCCGCTTCAGCCGCCGGTCGCGCTCGCCCGGTGCGTGGTGCCGGGCGAGGTCGTCGACGATGTCGTCGGCCCAGCGGGCGAATCCGTAGAGCGCGTGGACGGCCGATCGGCGTTCGAGCGGCAGGAGGCGGGTGGCCAGGAAGTAGCTGCGACCGTGGCGGGCGTTGAGCTGCCGGCAACGGGTGTACGCGGCGCGCAGAGCGGGATCGGTGATCCCGGCGGCGTCCAGCTCACGACGGGTCATGGGCACCTGGGGTGGTCGGGGTCGGGGCGGGTGATGCTGCCGGGGCGAGCGGGAGGGTCATCGGTGTCCGTGCCGGGCCGGATGCCGCGGCCGGTGCCGCCGGTGATGCGCGCGGCGGCGAGTTTGCCGCTGACGAGCACGGTCGGGACGCCGACGCCGGGGGTGGTCCCGCAGCCGGCCAGCACCACGTTGTCCAGCCCGCGGACCAGGTTGCGCGGCCGGAAGGGCCCGGTCTGGGCGAAGGTGTGGGCGAGGGAGAAGGGGCTGCCCGCCGCGTGGCCCTGGGCCGTCCAGTCCGCGGGGGTCACCAGCGACTCCTGCTCGATGCTGTCCGCAAGCCCATCGAGGCCGCGGCGCTCCAGCTCGGCCAGCAGGCTGTCGCGGTAGCGCGGTCCCAGGTCCCGCCACGCGGCGGCGGAAGGGCCGACGGCGGTGTTCGGGCAGGGCGCGAGGACGTAGTGGAGATGGCGGCCCGGCGGTGCCAGTGAAGGGTCGTGCGTCGTCGGGCGGGTGATCAGCAGGGACGGATCGCTCATCAGCATCCCCGAACGGGTCAGTTCCTCGAAGGTGCGCTCCCAGGCGTCACCGAAGGAGAGCGTGTGGTGGGCCAGCTGGGGCCAGGTGCGGTCCGTCCCGGCGTGCAGGATCACCGCGGACGGTGAATGCCGCAGCGGGACCGGGCGCCGGGGCGCCCGCCCCAGAAGCCGGTGGGCGGCGGAGAGGTCGCAGGCCAGCACCACCGTGTCGCAGGAGATGCGCTCGCCCGAGGCGAGCAGGACGGCACGCACCCGGCCCGCCTGGCGTTCCAGGGCCGTCACCTCGGCCGACCACCGGAGCTCGGCACCGGCGTCGGCCGCGGCGTCGGCCATCGCCCGGGGCAGGGCGTGCATGCCGCCTTGGGGGAACCAGACGCCGGCCACGGTGTCCATGTAGGAGATCACCGCGTAGGCGGCCAGAGCCCGGGCCGGGGCCACGCCGGCGTAGAGGGCCTGGAAGGTGAAGACGCGGCGCAGCCGGTCGTCGGAGAGGAAGCGGGCGATCCTGCCGTCCAGCCGGCCGAAGCCGCCGAGGGCGGCCAGGCGGGCCAGGTCCGGGTGCACGAGTGCGAAGGGGGAGTCGAAGTTGGTGTCGATGAAACGACGCATCTGTGTCCGGTACAGCCGTGTGAGCCAGTCGCGCAGCCGGCGGTAGCCGGCCGCCTCGGCCGGTCCGGCGAACCGCCGCACCTCCGCTTCCATGGCTTCGGCGTCGGTGTGCACGTCGAGCCAGGTCCCGTCCGCGAAGCCCGCCCGGTAGGCGGGGTGCAGGGCAACCAGCGTGAGACGGCGGTCGAGGCTGTCGCCGACGGCCGCGAAGGCCTCGTCCGCCAGGTGCGGCATCGTCAGCACCGTCGGACCGGTGTCCACCAGGTATCCGCCGAGCCGCGTCCGGCCGGCCCGGCCGCCCGGCCCGGCGTCCCGTTCCACGAGCGTGACCCGCCGGCCCGCGCCCAGCAGGTGCAGTACGCACGCCAGGCCGGACAGGCCCGCTCCCACCACGACGACGTGATCGGTCCGCCCCGCCACCGTCCTCATACCCGCTCCCCGGTTTGAGGCGCACCGACATGGCCCGTGGCCCGCTCCAGCAGCGCGGCGAACTCCCGCCGGGCGGCGGCGTCAGCACCCATCGCGTCGAAATGCCGCAGAGCGGCCGTGGCCAACTCCCCGATCTTCGCCTCCGCGGCAGCCCGGGCACCTGTCCGCTCCAGCGCCTCCCGCATCGGCTCGACGGGCTCCGTCCGTGAGTCCGCCCGCGGTGCCAGGACGGCCGCGGCGTCGTGGTCCCCGGTGGTGTCGGCGAGCCGGAGCGCGACGGCGAGGAGATAGGTCGGCTTGCGAGAGTGCAGGTCGTCGTCCGTCGGCTTGCCGGTCAGCGCCGGGTCGCCGAAGGCACCCAGGAGATCGTCACGGAGCTGGAAGGCGATCCCGGCACACCGGCCCGCGGCGTGCAGCGCGCTCAGCGTGCTGTCGTCCGCTCCGGCCAGCGATGCCCCGAGCCCCAGCGGCCGTGCGGCGGTGTACTGGGCGCTCTTGAGGGTGGCGATGGTCAGGGCCTCGTCGACACCGGACGAGCCGCTCGCCTGCGCGTGGAGATCGCGGTACTGCCCGGCGACCATCTCGGTGCGCATCGCGCGCCACTCGCCGTACAGCCGCGGGCCGCACGGCGAGCCGAGCGCGGTCTCCGCCAGCAGATCGTCCGCCCAGGCCAGCGCCAGATCCCCGGCGAGCAGGGCGCCCGAGGTCCCGAACGACTCCGCAGAGCCGCTCATCGCGGCCTCCCGATGCGTTCGGGCGAGGTCGACGTGCACCGCCGGCGCGCCGCGGCGCAGCACCGATCCGTCCATCAGGTCGTCGTGTATCAGAGCGCACGCCTGGAGCAGTTCGAGGGCGGCCCCCACACGCAGGACCTCGGTGGCGTCACCCGACCCCCCTGCGGCACGCCAGCCACACCAGGCAAACGCCGTACGCAGCCGCTTGCCACCCTGCCGGACGAACGCGACCACGCGTTCCGCCACGTCGCGGGCGAACACCTCATCGGTGTCTCGGGCCTGACGCAGCCGCGAGTCAAGAACCCGTTCGAGGACGGTCTCCGCGGCTCCGGCTCGCGCGCGGGCCGTAGGCGGGGCACCATCGTGTTTCCCCGGTCCGGACACTGCCAACCCCGGCTCCAGCATGCGCGCCCCTTTTCAGGCTCGGTGGACTGCACATCAGTGCTTCCTCCGAGTGCCTCGGTTCGGATGCGCACATGTCTGCCCTGCCGGCCGCCACCCGTCAGACGTACTCACTCCAACGGCCCAGGCGTGTCCGACTGATGGCGGTGCGGCCGTACGAGGGGTCAGGCGGCGGCTGCCGCCGAGGACGTTCCACTCGCCGCACAAGGTCAGGCCGGGGTGCGCAGGCCTGACAGGAGGCGGTCGAGGGCCTGTTCCGTGGCCTGCGGGTCGCCGCCGCGCGCGATCCAGAGCGCGGCCTCGTTCATTGCCCCCGAGAGGAGCCGGGCCAGGGGCTCCACCGGCTGATCGGCGATGATCCCGGCTGCGGCGAGCGCCGCCAGGGCCTCTGTGAGGTGCCGGGCGGAGGATTCCTCGTCCAGGGCCCGCCACTCGTCCCAGCCCAGTACGGTCGGCGCGTCGACCAGCAGGACCTGGCGCACCGCCGGGTCGGTTCCGGCGGCCAGGAAGGTCCGGCAGCCGGCCCGGAGCTGCTCCCAGAGGTCCTCGTACTGCTCGGCCGCGGTCGCGACCCGCTCGCCCAGTTCCTGCTGGACCTCGGCGACCACGGCTCGGAAGAGCCCCGCTTTGCTGTCGAAGTGGTGGTAGGCGGCTCCCTTGGTGACCCCGGCGGCCCGCGCCACTTCGGCCAGTACCACGTGGTGATAGCCGTCGGCGGCGAACCGGCGCCGCCCTTCGGCCAGCAGTGCCTGCCGTGTGGCCGCCCGCTGCTCCGCCCGGTTGACCGCCATCGCGCGCACCGCCCTTTCCGTTTCGCGTACCCGGGGTATGCTAACGCCATGATTCGCATACCCCGGGTATGCGAAATGGATCGGGAGGACCTCTGCCATGACGAACGAGCTCACGACCACGACCACGACCACGCTCAGCGGCTTCTACCCGGTGCTCGCGACCAGGGACGTGGCCGCCTCCCGCGAGTTCTACACCCGTCACCTCGGGTTCGAGGTGACCTTCGAGGCGGACTGGTACGTCAGTCTGCGCCGCCCCGACGCCCCGCAGTATGAACTGGCCCTCCTGGACCACGCCCACCCGACCGTCCCCGAGGGCCACCGGGCCGCGCTCCGGGGCGGCCTGCTGCTGAACTTCGAGGTGGACGATGTGGACCGCGAGCACCAGCGGCTCGTTGTGGAGGCCGGCCTGCCCGAGGTGCTGCCGCTGCGTACGGAGGACTTCGGCCAGCGCCACTTCATCCTCGCCGCCCCCGACGGGGTGCTGATCGACGTCATCACCGTCGTCCCGCCCACCGAGGAGTACGCCGCCCTGTACACCGACCCCGACACCGACACCGCCGCGGACCGGTCCGGACCGGGCGGCCAGAGCTCCCGCGCCTGATGGACATGCAAAAGCGCCCGGCCGGAGGGTTCCGGCCGGGCGTTTTCGTGTGTCTGCTGTGTTGCCGCTGGTGGCTTAGTACCAGTGGTTGGCCTGCCAGAAGTTCCAGGCCTCGACGGGGGAGCCGTAGCGCTCGTTCATGTAGTCCAGGCCCCACTTGATCTGGGTGGCGGGGTTGGTCTTCCAGTCGGCGCCCGCGGAGGACATCTTCGAGGCGGGCAGGGCCTGCATCAGGCCGTAGGCGCCGGAGGAGGCGTTGGTGGCGGTGAAGTCCCAGCCACTCTCGTGCTTGACGATCTTGTCGAAGGCGGCGAACTGGGCCGGGTCCTTGATCATCTGCTGGGCGATCGCCTTGGCGCTCGTCGGCGCGGCCTGAGCCGGAACCGTGGCGGCCAGCATGGAACCGGCGGCGGCGAGACCGACGACGGTGCCAGCAAGGGTCTTCTTGGAGGTGGCGATGCGGCGGATGACAGAAATGGACACGGATGAGCCTTCCGTAGGGAACAGGACCGTCGCGGCATGCCGAAGACATGCGTGAGCCACTCACGCGGTGGAGAGGGGTTCGTCCGGCGGGGGGCGGGAGCCCCGGCCGCCTCGGCGACATCACCAGTTAGCCAGGCCCCGGCAGCCCTGGCAACGTCCCCTCCTACTAGGAAGGATCGGAGGAAGACCGGAACCGGGTGCGCGGACGGCGGTACGGGGGCGGCCCGGGGTCGGTTCGCGGCCTACGGGGCCGGGTCGTATGTGACATGGACCCTATGGGGCGAGTCACCCCAGGAGCTCCTGAACTGCACGGAGTGTCACCATTTGTACCTGCTCAGTCCAGGCAGAACTCGTTGCCCTCCGGGTCGGTCATCACGATGAAGCCGGAGCTCATCGGCGGAGCGGGCTCGTGGCGGCGTACCCGTACCGCTCCCAGCGCGACGAGCCGGTCGCACTCGGCGACAGCGCCCATGGGTCGCGGGCGTCGAAGGTGACCTGGAAGGGGCGGCTCGGGCGGCTCATCGGGCTCCTCCGTTCGTGGCGGGATTCGTGTGCAGGTAGAGGTCGCGCAGCAGGCAGACCTCGGACAGGTGGTGGATCAGCTCGCGGTGGATGTGCAGCACCAGATCGGCCATGGCCAGTTCGGGGTAGGGCTCCTTCTCACCGACCGGGACCCTGAGCCCGGCCTCGCCGAGGCTGCGCACCCCGGCCAGCCAGACGTCGAGCTGGGTCTCGAGCTGGTCGAGCGCGGTGGCCGCGCTGTCGGCGTACTCCCAGGTCTCGTACGAAGCCGCCGGCGCGCCGAAGTGCGCCGCATTGCGCGCGGCGAGCACGCCGACGATCACGTGGCCCAGCCGCCAGGCGATCGTGGTGAAGGGCGCGGGGACCGGCGGGGGGAAGGCGTAGTCAATGGTGTGGCCCCCGGCCCCGACCTGCACGGGCGCCGTCGAGGTGCCGCGTGGCCGCACGCTCCAGGCCTCCGGCACCGGCGACCAGAAGTACTCCTCGTCGGTCATGCCCTCCAGCCGGGCTCTGATCTGAAAGTTCCAGTGGAACTCCCACTGCTCGCGCAAGGTCCGGTTCCAGTCGGGTTCGTTCGCGGTCATGGCGTCACCCTGACACCCCCGGCGGCCGGTTTCCGGGCGCCGCGTTCGGGCATGCCGGGAAGCGTGGAGCGGCGTCCTCGACGAGTTGAGCCGAACCGCCACGCGTGGTGGGCGGTGCGTTACGCCGTCCGGGCGTGGCCGCGCAGCGTTGCGGCGGCCGTGGTCGCGGTGCTGCTGGGCGGGCTGCTCATCGCGGCCGGGCTGCGGTTCCTCGCCGGGGCGGCCGTGTCCGTGGCGGTGATCGCTGCGGTCGGCTGGGTCCTGGCGGTGTCGGCCCTGTTCGCCATGGCTGCGGTGCGGGCCTACCGGGCACTGGGCTTCCTCTTCGCCTTGGACACGTCCGGCCGGTCGGGTCCCGCCCCGGAGGCCCACACCCCCGGTAATGTGCCGTTCCCACCCTCCGGGGCCGCCGCGGGCCCGCGCCCGCAGGAACCGCCAGGGCCGTCAGGGCCGCCGGAGGAGGAATCGGAGGTCTGGGAGTGAGCACTGCCGAGCCGGAACCGTTCCGGGCGCTGTACTACCCGTTCTCCCGGACGATCGACGAGACCACGCTCAAACGCGCCGTGCTCCTGTACGACGAGATCCTGTTCGTCGATCCGATGAGTCCGCGGGTGCGCGCCGGACTGTACAAGGCCGAGGAACACCTGCCGTATCTGCCCTCCGATGTGGCGGCCTCGCTGGAACGGGAGTGGACTGCCGTCAGCGGCCGGTACGAGGTGCTGGAGCGCGAGGGTCTGATGCGGCGGGTCGACCCGTCGGGGCTGGTCGAGGACCAGGCCATCGGTCAGCTCATCGCCGACGCGCTGGGCGCGGACCTGGCCGACACCGGGGCCCACGCGCTGTTCCGGGACGGCTGTCCGACGACATGGAGCATGCTGCGCACCCGGATTCCCGGGCCCGCGTTCCAGTACCTGGCCCATCAGATCCCCGCACGCGTCCTGGTCAGCGGCAATATCGTCCCCGGTCCCGCCGCCCATCCCATGGCGCTGTACCTCGACGGCCATCCGGCGGCGCAGCCGACGTCGAGCCCCGGCCGCCGGCTTCCGGACGACGGCCGGGAGTACGCCGCCCTGCTGCCGTACGTCGCCGGGTCCTCCCTCGCGACGTCCACCGCGCTCGCCATCGCCGAGGCCGAGAACGCGGTTCCGGTCACCGACAGCGACGCGCACTTCCGGCTGCTGTCCCTGCGCATGGCACGGGCCGCGGCGGCGGCCTCCCTGGCTCCGGTGATCCCGGGGCTGCGGGCCGAACCGAATCCGGCCAGGGGGCAGAAGACGGCGCTGGTGGAGCGGCGGATCGTCGACTCCGTCGTCTCCCACGAGGACTTGGCGGCCCTGTCGCTGGAGGACTGCCTGCGGTACCGGGAGCGCAGCGCCGAGGAGCGGGCCCGGTTCCGGGAGTTCCTCCACGATATGGTGTCCACGGTGCAGGCGGATCCGTGGTCACCGGAGATCGTGCCGCTGATCGAGGAGCGGCTCGCGGCGGCCCGGCAGGAGATCCGCGACCACGCCGGTGCGCTGCGCGACACGTACCGGAGCCTGTTCCACCGGACCCTGGCGGGGCTGGCCGTGACCGCTGCCCCCACGCTGCTGGCGACGGTCTTCCCGGTGGTGTCGCCGCTCACCGTGCTGCTGTTCGGGGGCGGCCCGCTGACGGCGGTCCTGCAGGAGCCGGTACGGGAGCTGCTGGCCCACTGGTGGAACCGGGACCGGGGTACCGGCAGCCTGGCGTACCTGATGGATCTTCCCGGAAGTTGAGCCGGAGGGGTCACTGGTGTGACATGGTGACGAGCGTGATCATCAGGGTGAGTGAGGCGCGGGTACGTCCCGAACGGTTCGAAGCGTTCCGGGAGATGATCGTCTCTGCGGTGCGCGGGTTTCCCGGCCGTTATCCGGGCCTGGTGGACCACGAGGTGCTGCTCGCGCCGCCGGACTCCCTGCTGTACGTCAGCCGTTGGCGCAGCGAGGAGGACTTGGCCGACTACGCCGGCGAGCACTGGCGTGACCAGCCCGTGGTGCTGCCGGGCGAGGAGGAGTACCTCCTCGGACCGCTTCTGGTGCGGCACTTCACATCCGCACCCTGGTCCGAATGACGGACGGGCAGGCCGTGACCGGTCCCGCTGCGGCGGGCGGCGTTGGTCAGGGCCGGGGCGTCAGGGTGCGGCGGACGGCGTAGACCGTGGCGCCCAGGGCCAGGACCGCGGCACCGGAGAAGACCGAGGCCTGCGGCAGGGCGAAGGCCAGGACCAGGCAGCCGGCCAGCCCGAGGACGGGAACGATGCGCGCGGGGCGGCCTTCTTCCGCCGTCAGGGTCCAGGCGGAGGCGTTCGCGATGGCGTAGTACGCGAGGACGCCGAAGGAGGAGAAACCGATCGCGCCCCGCACGTCCGTGGTCGCGGCGAGTACCGCCACCACGGCGCCGACCGCCAGCTCCGCCCGGTGGGGCACCTGGAAACGGGGGTGCACCGCGGCGAGCGCGTGCGGCAGGTGCCGGTCGCGGGCCATCGCCAGGGTGGTGCGGGAGACGCCGAGGATCAGGGCGAGCAGGGAGCCGAGTGCGGCGACCGCCGCACCGGTGCGGACCACCGGCACCATCCAGTCCGCCCCGGCGGCCCGGACGGCGTCCGACAGCGGCGCCGTGGCCCGGGCGAGCGCGTCCGGTCCCAGCACCATCAGGACGCCGACGGCGACGGCCGCGTAGACGAGGAGGGTGATGCCCAGGGCGAGGCGGATCGCCCGGGGGATCGTGCGCGCGGGATCGCGGACCTCCTCACCCAGGGTGGCGATGCGCGCGTACCCGGCGAAGGCGAAGAAGAGCAGGCCCGCCGCCTGGAGGACCCCGTCGAGGGTCGCGTCCGAGCCGGTGTGCAGCCGGCCGGCGTCCGCAGTGCCGGAGGTGAGGGCGGCGACGACCACCGCGGCGAGCACGGCCAGGACGAGGGCGACGATCACGCGGGTCAGCAGTACGGATTTCTGTACGCCGGTGTAGTTCAGCGCGGTCAGCGCCACCACGGCGGCCACCGCCACCGCGTGTGCCTGTCCCGGCCAGACATAGGAGCCGACCGTCAGTGCCATGGCCGCGCAGGACGCCGTTTTGCCGACGACGAAGGCCCACCCGGCGAGGTAGCCCCAGAACTCGCCCAGCCGTTCCCGCCCGTAGACGTAGGTGCCTCCCGAGGCCGGGTAGCGGGCGGCCAGCCGGGCCGAGGACGTCGCGTTGCAGTACGCCACCACCGCAGCCGCCGCGAGACCGAGCAGCAGTCCCGATCCGGCCGCCTGCGCCGCCGGGGCCAGGGCTGCGAAGATGCCCGCGCCGATCATCGACCCCAGGCCGATCACCACGGCATCCGACAGCCCCAGATGCCGCCGCAGTTCATCCGGCGACCCGGCCGTCGTCGACGACTCCCCCATGACCCCACTCCTTCAACGGCACGTCCTGCGGTGCCTGAGGTTAACGGCCGAGGCCTTGGCCAGGACCAGGGGGTTCAGGAAGCGCATCGGACCGATCAGCCGGGATCCGAACATGTGCATGTGCCGCGCCAGCGAGGCATCGCGTGCCGCCGCCGAGAACATCAGCCGCTCCATCGGGTTGAACGGGCGGGCCCGGGCGAAGTCGGCGGCCAGGTACTGGTGGCCGCGCAGCCGGCGCCCGTGTGTGCGTGCGTACGCCGCGAGGGACCTGTCGAGGTCGCCGCGGCCGGTTGCGGCCGGGGCGACCGCCTCCGCCAGCCATTGCGCGGTCTGCAGGGCCCACCCGCATCCCACTCCCCACAGGGGGTCGCCGGTCAGTGCGGCGTCGCCGATGAGTGCAAGGCCCGGTGCGGTCGGCTTGCGGCTGTGGAGGGGGTGGTTGACCGTGCCGATGATCTTCGTGATGCGTTCGGCGGAGTCGATGGGCGGGGCCTCGGGCAGGGCGCGAACGAAGGCGAGGAAGCTGCCCTCCAGGTCCTCCCGGAAGGCCGGCAACCGCTTCTTGTCGGGGACGACCGCCATGACCGTCACGCCGCCGTCGTTCGGGAACGCGTACGCCATGTCGGGTTCGAGGAACCAGGTGTGAGCGATCCCGTCCCGCAGGGGAAGGCTGCGGAAGTGTGCGAGGTAGCCGAAGCGCATGTTCTCGTACTGCCGGGCGGGGACCTCGGCGGCCTTCGCCACGTCCGAGTCCTTGCCGTCGGCGCCGACCACCAGGCGGGCCCGGATCTCACGCTCGCCCTGTGGTGTCGAGGCGCGCACCCCCACGGTTCGTCCGGCTTCCCCGATCAGCCCGGTCACCTGGTGGCCGAGGAGCAGATCGACACCGGGGGTCTCGGCTGCACGGGACCGGATCAACGGGTCGAGGGTGCTGCGCCGGACGTTGTAGGCGTACGGGAGCTCGGGGCCGGCAGGCGCGGCCTTCGGCTCGATCCATCCCCAACGGGTGTACCAGCGGGCCGCGTTGCGGACGGCTCCCGCCTTCTCGAGGTCGGGGACGAGGCCGAGTTCGTCCAGCACCGGGTAGGCGTTGGCGGTGAGGGAGTGGGTGCAGAGCACCTTGTACGCTGCGGGGTCCGAGCGGCGTTCCAGCAGGGCGACGCGGACTCCGCGCCGGGCGAGCAGGATCGCCGCGGCGCTGCCGGCGAGGCCGGCTCCGCTGATGACGACGTCGTAGTCGTATCCCGTGCTCTGGTGCCTGGTCATGTGCTGATCGCTCCCTTGGGGGTGTGGTGCCGTTCGTGGGAGTGCTCCGGTGCCATGCCGTGCATTGCTGTCAGGCACATGACGAAGTGTAGGGCGGGCCCCGGACTCGGACGGGTCCGGGCCGCCGGCCTCCGTGGTGTCTCAGCCGGAGTGCAGGATACGGAAGCGGTCGGGGTGCGCCGGGTCTCGATCGGCGATGTGGACCGGCGCCCCGGCCCATTGCCAGACGCTGATGCCCGGCGTGCGGGAGAACCGGATCTGCCCGCGGGTGCCCTCGACTGCGACATGCGGCCAGGATGCGGCGGTGAGCGCCCGGTCCGTGCCGTGGGTGTGCAGCACATCGGCCAGGACGGCGATCGTGTCGTAGCCCTCGAAGGCAACGAACGAGGGCGGTTCGGCCAGCTGCTCCCGGAGGGCCTTCGCCACGCGTTCACCGAGCGGGGTGAGGCGCTCGGGCAGGTAGCGCAGGAAGGGGATGGCGACACCGTCCTCGCCCAGCAGTTCCGCCCACGAGCCGAACTCCGGCTGCCCGGCCGGAGCGCCGATCATGATCTCGGCGAGGCGCCGGTCGCGGCGGACGGCCCTGACGATCGGCACGGCCGGCTCCGGGTGGCCGGCCAGCAGCAGGAGGGCCGTCGCGCGATGGCCGACGAGTTCCTCGCACAGGGCGGCGGGGGCGAGCGAGCGCGCGTCGAGTTCGATGACGGTGCCGCCGCGTGGAGCGAGGTGGTCCCGCAGGATGCGGGCCCCGGACGCCCAGTAGACACTCGGCTCGGCTGCCACGGCGATACGGCTGTGGCCCGCTCGGAGGAGGAAGTCCGCGTAGATCCGCCAGCCCTGGGACTGGGCCGGGGGCAGGCGGGCGACCCATTGCGTCGGCTGCTCGGTGAGCGCGTCGAGGACCGCCGACGAGCAGAGGAACGGCAGGCCGAGGGCGTCGGCCCTGGTGGCGGCGGCGCGGGCGACCACGCTGTGGTATTCCCCCGCCAGGGCTGCCACGCCCAGCCGGGCCAGTTCGTCCACGGCCGCCGCGGCCCGCTGCGGATCGGCCGCGGTGTCGCGGACCACCAGTTCGAGGGGCCTTCCGGCGATCCCGCCGGCGTCGTTGACCTCGCGAACGGCCAGCTCGAGTCCGGCGAGCAGGTGCCGGCCGGCCTCGGCCCAGCCGGGCCGGGTCAGCGGGACGAGGGCGCCGATCCGGACGGATGAACCGTCAGTCTGCTCCAGCTGGGTGACCATGCCGGACATTGCATCCACCGCGCTCGGCAGCAGGCAACCGATTATTCGGGGCCGGTGCCGGTGCCGGTGCCGGTGCCGGGGTCGGGGAGTCGGCGCAGTGCGCCCGTGCCGAGGCCGATCGTGACGCGGGGCCGCATGGGGCCGTCGCCACGGCGGGAGAGCAGGACCACCTCGTCCACCCGCGCCGACATGCTGCTCAGTCGGGCCGCGCATTCTGCGGTCAGGCCTTTCGGGTCGCGCGTACGCCCCAGGGACAGGTGCGGTGTGAAGTGCGGGGAGCGTCCGCGGCAGCGGGGGAAGGGTTCGGCCAGGTCGCGCTGGAGAGCGGTCCAGGGGCCCGGGCCGGCCGCGGCGGGATCGAGCCACACGGTGGAGTACGCGTGATGGCGAAACGAGCGCACTCTGCTGAGGCGCACGTCGAACGGCTGGACGGCCGCGGCCACGGCGGCGAGCAGCGCAGCGGCGGCCGGGAACTCGGATTCCGGTACGAAGCCGAAGAGCAGGTTGACGTGCGGCGGCCAGCGGCGGATCTGCGGGTCGTGTTCGGCCCGGATGCTCTGGATGGGGGGCCACAGATGGGGCGGGGGCAGCCATACGACGGCCGTACGGGGTGTGGGGGCGATGTCCAGGTACCCTGCGGCGCCGCTCCCGCCGTCGGCCGGCCCGGGCATGCTCACCGGACCATGATGCCCCGGCACGACCCCGGAGGCGGGTGCCTCCGGGGCCGTGTCGTACAGGGCGGTGTCGCCCCGGGCCGTGTCGTACGGGGCGGCGGTCAGTCGGTGAGGTAGGCGCGCAGGACGGTGACCTCGGACTTGTTGCCCGCGGTGTCGACCACCGTGCCGCGCAGGGAGACATGGCCGCCCGCCGCCGGGCCCTGGACGGTGACCGCGCCGTCCTGGACCGGCAGGGCCTTCCAGGTGTAGCCGTCGTCGTAGGAGACGGCCACCGTCAGGGACTTCAGGCCCGCTCCGGCCGCCGGGCCCTGGACGGTGACCGGCACGCGGAGCGGGTAACCCCCGTTGACGGTGCCCTCCGCACGGATGTCCGGGGTGAACCGGACGACCGAGGCCGGAAGCGCGGCCGGGGTGCCGGCCGGGGTGGTGGCGGAGCGGAACCACCAGGTCGCGGTCACCTTGGAGGAGGTGCGGGTGACGGATGCGGGCTGGGTGGACGAGGCCACCAGCTTGTACGAGGCCTCGCCGGGCGGGACGGCGAACGGCTCGGCGTCACGGAGCTCGGTGTTCCGGGTGCCGGCGGCGATCCCGTTGCGGTAGAGCACGGTCTTGCCCTGGGCGAGGAGGTTCGCGCCGTTGTGACCGGCGCCGTCCGCGAGCAGCGGCAGCGTGCCCCGGATCCGGTCGCCCTCGCGGTAGAGGCCGAGTCCGGCCGCGGTGTCCACCCGGGGGCCGACGACCGCGGTGCCGAAGCGCTCCTGGTGGGTGAGGCCGCCCTGGTAGGCGCGCTCGCCGTCGCCGGCGTAGGTGACCTCCTCGGTCTGGGTGCCGTCCTCGTGCACGGCGTACTGGGTCGCGGACAGGGCCCACTTGGTGCCGTCGGCCGCGGACAGGCGCAGCTTGACCCCGTTCGGGACGGTCCCCCAGGTGAACGTGGCGCTCTCGGTGCCACCGCCCGGGAGGCGGCCGACGGCCCGTACGGCGCCTTCCTTGCCGGGGGCCGAGCCGCCGTGGGTGACGATCACGGTGGCCAGGTCGGCGTCCTTCAGATGGCGGGTGTAGCCGGTGGCCAGCTGGTTGACGGGGCCGCCGAGCGGGGCGTGGTATCCGCCGTCCTCGGCCTGCCACTGGGTGTGCCACTGCTGGAACAGGCTGGTGCCGGCGGCCGGCGCGGGTCCCTGGGCGCGGGTGCGCAGGCGGTCGTAGGAGTTCAGCCACCAGCCGAAGCCGTAGGTGGTGTCGCCGGTCCGCAGTTCGTAGCCGGGGGCGACGGACTCCTGGACGGCGGTGGGTGCGGGCACCGTGACGGTCACCGGCTTGGCGGTGCGCGCGTCGATGGTGACCGTGGTGTTGCGGGTGAGGTCGAGGCGGGGCTGGGAGATCCAGTCGAGGCCCGCCTCGACGTCCTCGGGGTTGACGAGGACGCGGGAGTCGAGGAGGTAGCGGCCCTTGGGGAGGCGGAGGGTGCCGGTGCCGGAGTTCTCGTGGTTCTCGAACTGCTTGCCGGCGGCCGGTCCGGTCAGCCCGTTCATGCTGGTGTAGTAGCTGGTGGCGGGCTTGCCGTCGCGGCCGGTGTGGCGGAGGGTCAGCGCGTACGACTCGACCTCGCGTTCGGCGACGATCGCCGTACGGACGGTCTGTCCGGCCGTGGTCGCCAGCGCGTGCCCGGTGTACCTGCCGTTGACGGAGCCGCCGAGGCGGGTGTTGAGGGTGAGGTCGGCGGTGGCGGTGCCGCCGGCGGGGACGGTGAGGCGGGGTTGGGCGAAGGTGAGGAAGCCGGCCGGGGCGGGCTTGCCGTCGGGGCCGGTGGCGGTGACGGAGAGGTTCAGGGTGACCGGGGAGGTGCCGAGGTTGCGGTAGGTGACCTTGCGGGTTTCAGGGGCGTCGTCCTCGTGCGGCCACTGTCCGCCTGCGAAGGTCAGCGCAAGGGGTTCGGCGATCACCGACTGGCCGAGCGCGTTGTCGACCGCGATCCGGCCACTGCCCTGCTGGAAGGGGCTGTACGGGCCGGGCTTGGTGGAGCCGACGAGGGCGGCTTTGAGCTGGGCGCCGGTCCACTGGGGGTACTGCTGCTTGAGCAGGGCGGCGGCGCCGGCGGCGTGCGGGGTGGCCATGGAGGTGCCGGAGAGGGTGAGGTAGCCGGCCGGCTTCTGGCCGTACCGGGCTTCCAGGACGCTGCCGGGGGCGGAGGCCGCGGTGATGTCCACTCCCGGGGCGGTGACATCGGGTTTGACGGCGCCGTCGCCGAGGCGGGGGCCGGTGCCGGAGAACTCGGCAAGGGCGTCGGTGTCGTTGACGGCGCCCACGGTGAGGGCGGCGTCGGCGCTGCCCGGGGAGTCGATGGTGCCGGGGCCATGGCGCCCGTCGTTGCCGGCGGCGATGGCGAAGAGCACGCCCTGATCGGCGGAGATCTTGTTGACGGCGGCTTCGATCGGGTCGATCTCGGGCCAGTCGGGGCCGCCGAGGCTGAGGTTGACGACCTGGGCGCCCTGGGCGACGGCCCATTCGATGCCGGCCAGGATGCCGGAGTCGTCGCCGAAACCGTTGTCGTCGAGGACCTTGCCGTTGAGCAGCTTGGCGCCCGGTGCGACGCCCTTGAAGGCGCCGCCCGACTTGGCTCCCGTTCCGGCGGCGATGGCTGCGACGTGGGTGCCGTGTCCGTAACGGTCGGCGGTGCTGCCGGAGTTGACGAAGTCCTGGGCGGCTAGGACCTGGCCGGTGAGGTCGGGGTGGGTGGAGTCGATGCCGGTGTCGAGGACGGCGATCTTCACACCGGTGCCGTCGTACCCCGCGGCCCAGGCCCGGTCGGCGCCGATCTGCCGGGTGCTCTTGTCGAGGCGGGCCGTACGGATGCCGTCGAGCCAGACGCCGGCGATCCCGGTGGTGGTGGCGCGGCGTGCGGTGCCGGCCTGGCGGTCGGTGAGGGCCTCCCAGAGCGTGGCGGCCTTCTCGGGGGTCGCGGTGACGGCTTCCGCGTTGAGCAGGGGGTAGCTGCGCTCGGCCGGCAGGCCGCCTGCGGAGCGCAGGGCGGACTTGGCAGCCGGGGCCGCGCCGTCGTAACGGACGATCAGCTTCAGCCGGTCGCCGCGGGCTTTGCGGTACTCGGGCCGGCTGAGCTCGGTGAGGTCGAAGAGCCGGGGGTCGAGCCGGCCGGTATCGATCAGGCGCTGGGCGTCGAGCGGGACGAGGCTGGTGCGGGCGTTGTCGCGGCGCACCGAGACGGGTATCTTCTCGCGGCCCTTGGCCGGGACGAAGCCGACCGGGCGGCCCTCGGCGTTCACGGTGACCCGGTCCCCGGTGATCAGGGTCAGCTGGGTGGAACCCTGCCGGGCCGGCTGGTGGCCCGGCAGGGCGCCGGACGGCCCGGGTGCGGGGCCGGCCGCTGCGGCGGGTGTGGTCAGACCCGCCGCGAGCGCGATGGCGGCGAGGGCGGCCGTGGCCGCCGCTCCCGTCCGCCGCTTGCGAGGTGTGCGCACGTCAATTCCCCCTGGAATACGAACGATCGCCCGCGGGTCGGATGCGGCACCGCGGGGCCCGAGTATCACCCGCTGTTTGACGGCCATTCAATGACGGGACTGTGACAACTGGCCGCCGTCTCCGACCCGTACGACGGGGCGATCTGATCTTTCCCGGGCGTCCAAGAAGAGTTCAGGTCTCGATCATGCTACGTTCTGATGACATGTGAAATATCACATGTCATCAGAACAGGAACCGCAACAAGGAGAACTCCCATGAACCGCTTAGCCCTTCTTGCAGCAGCCGGCGTCGGTGCGGCAGGACTGGCCGTGTGCACGATCGCCCCGGCCGGCGCCGCCGTCCAGCCGGCCGGCACCGCCGAGACCGTCGTATCCTGCGGGAACTCCGGTCTCCAGGCGGGTCTGGCCACCCGGGTGTGCGCTGCGATCACCGGTACCACCGTCGAGTTCTACGGCACGGTGGGGCTCGCCGGCCCGCCCACCCCGGGCAGCCCCGCGCCTTCCCCGCGGGAGCTGATGACGACGCTGACCTCGGAGGTCGTCGGCTCCGGTGCGCCCGAAACCCAGAACAAGAGGGTCATCTTCACCGCTTCGACCATCGAGGTGCACGGCCTGGTCAGCAACGTTCCGTGCGGCTCGACGGTCCGCGGCAGCTTCGGCGTGGCCTCGTTCCCCTGGACCCCCAACCCGGTGACCCACCAGGTCACCGTCGCCTGCTGACCGAACCCGGGCGCGCAGCCGGCCCGGCGGGGACCTGTCCCCCGCCGGGCCGTTCTGCTCGGCGACGGCCGGGCCCGCCCTGCGCATGCCGGTGCATCCCTCTCCGGCACCGGATGCAAGACTGGCCCGGCCAGTACGGCGAGCAAGCGGAGCGGGCAGGAGCGCAGTTGAGCATCAGCGTCGAGGGACAGATCGACATATCGGGTCCGGTGGGCAAACTGCTCCACCGGCGGCGGCTGCAGAACGCAACGGTGATGCAGTCCTTCGGCATCGATCCCGTCACCGGCGAGATCTTCGTCCTCCAGGTCGTCGAGGGCGGTCTCACCCTCCCCGGCGAGTCCGGCCCCAGGACCGGCGGGCAGCGGTCGTACGCGGGCGACTTGGCCGTGACCCGGCTCAGCCAGGCGGGCGCCATCACGGGCCATATGTACCTGCGGGGTTTCGGCCACGGCGTGTCCATGGGCGTCGAACACCACAACGGTGTCTCGCGGTTGTGGACGGAGACGGCGTCCCTTCCCATGGGCGCCGGGGTTCCGGAGGAGGAGAAGGAGGGCTACGGCACTGCCGTCACCCACTTCGAGTTCCGCAGCGGCGCGGTCGTCAACTCCGGGGCTCCGCAACTCGCAGCGCCGTACCGGCCGGTCCCCGGCGCCACCAATGTGACCTGCACCATCGACCCGACGACCAACCGGGTGATCGTCCGCTTCAAGAGCGGCAGCATGATGTTCGAGTCCTACGACCTGGACAAGGCCAGGGCCGGTGACTGGACGCCGCTGGCCCGGATCACCCAGCCGGACCCGAAGGGGACCTTCCAGGGGTACGCCTCCCTCGGCGGCGTGCTGTACATGCTGGCGGGCAACGGGTATTCGGCCACGCTCAAGCCGCCGGGCAACGCGTACCTGACGGCCGTGGAGTGGGCCACCGGCGCCGTCCTGGACCAGCAGTTCGTCACCGCCGCCCCCGGCCTGGAGCTGCGCGAGCCCGAGGGGATGGCCGTATCGGTGCGCAACGGGGTGCAGCACGTGCACTTCGGCTTTGCCGGCGAGGAGCCCGGCCCGCGCACCTGCACCGTTCTGTCGCTGTCCGGGGCACCCGAGGTCGACGGGGTGAAAGTGCTGGCCGACTGGCAGCCGATCCCCCTGGCGAGCGGCGTGACCGCCGATGTCCGGGCGCCGCAGGGGCGGCTCATCGGTATCGCGGGGACCACGGTGCTCCAGCTCAGCGGCGGGGTGAAGGGGAACTTCGAGGCGGACACCCGGATCGGTACGCTGCCCGACGCGCTGGCGCCGAGCATGGCGGTCCAGGGCAGTGTGCCGCGCAACAACAGCGGCGGCGTGTGCACCGCACGGGCGGAGGCGGACTCCGCGCGGGAGCTGTGGCTCTACGGCGGGCGCCCCACGAACCCCGTCACCTGGGCCCAGTTGGACAACTTCAGTGCGGTCTGGCGCTGAGCTGAGGCCCCCCTCTCCGCTCCTCCCTTCCTCCCTCCCCCGCAACCCTTCCGTCAAGGCCAAGGAGACCGAACACCCATGTCCCACAACCGCCGCCGCATCCTCGGTGCCGCGCTCGCCCTGCCCGCCACGCTGGCCGCGACGAACCTGGTGGCCGCCGCCCCCGCCGTCGCCGCGGGCGGGATCGAGGCACAGCCGTGGACCGACCTGCTCCTCGAACCGGGTGTCACCGCCCAGCCCGGAGCGACTCCGCAGGTCCGGCTGATCACCATCGCCGGTACGGTCTTCCTCCAGGCGCGCGGCTCGGTGACCTGCAACCTCACCGCCGACACGAAGATCGCCACCCTGCCGGCGGCGCTGCGCCCCACCGCCCTGGTCCGGGCCACCGCCCCGCGCAACAACAGCCAGGGCATCAATGCCTGCCGGTTCGAGGCCAACACCGCCGGGTCCGTGACCGTCTACGGCGGCAACAGCTCAAACCCGATCACCTGGGTCCAGTTCGATTCCGTCCAGACGATCTGGCGCTGAGAAGCGGACCCGGAGCTCCTGCAGCCCGCGGGCCCGCAGCGACGGGGGGTGACGTCTGCCCGGCGAACGCCCTACGCCCTCAGTCCCACTGACGGTCGGCCAGGGAGGTGACCGGCATGGGCTTGCCGATGACGGCGAAGGGGATGAAGAAGCCGACCTGGCCGATCGCGGCCACCAGGGTCGCCAGGGCCACTTCGTCGTAGTGCTCGGCGGCGCGTGCGTACAGTTCGTCGGGAACCCGCTCGCTCCAGGAGGAGGACGGCTGCCAGACCGCCTCCACCAGCGCCAGCGCTGCGCGTTCGGCTTCGGTGAAGTAGGGGGCGTCCTGCCAGGAGGCCACCGCCGTGATCCGCTCCTCCGACTCCCCCGCCTTGCGCAGGCTGCTGGAGTGCAGAACGGTCAGGTAGGTGCTGCCCACGATCTGCCCGGCTCGCAGATGCACCAGGCTGATCGTGGTGCGCGGGACCGAGCGGTTTCCGACCGCCCGGAACAGGCTCGCACTGACCTCGGCCATGCCCGGGAGTAACTCGGCCGGGTCCTGCATACGCGGTGCGGCAGGCTTCGTCATCTTCGACTTCCTCGGAATCAGTGGCCGCCGCTGGTTGCTGCGGCCTACACCCAATTGACGGAACCGAGCCGAGGAGTGTGACAGGTACAACCAACATCTTTTCGGATCAGTGGCCCCGCAGTGCGTCGAGCCGGCTCTCCGCGCTCGCGAGCAGCATGTCCAGGGCGACCGGGTACGCGCTGCGGGTCATCCGGGCGGCGAGCAGCCCTGCGGTGGCCGCGATGTGCGGGTACTGCTCGGCCGGCAGCCGGGCGTACGTGGACTCCCACTGCTGTTCGTCGGAGGTCCGGGAGGTCTCCGCCAGGGCGAGGGCGCCGGCGTCGAGGGCGGCGAAGGCCAGGCTCTGGTCGATGAAGGCGTGATAGATCAGGACCGCTTCCGGGTCGGGGAAGCCGGCGGTGCGCAGGATGCCGAGGACGGTCTCGTCGGCGGCGATCTCGCGGGGCCGGCCGGTCACCCGGCTGGCGGTCAGGATGGCGGCCTGTGGGTGGGCGAGGTAGGCGCCGTGGATGTGCAGGCCGAGTTCCCGCAGGTCACGGCGCCAGTCCCCGGTGGCTTCCCAGCCTTCGAGAGCCCGGCCGATCAGCTCCTCCCCGATGGCGAGGGTGAGGCCGTCCATGCCGTCGAAGTACCGGTAGAGGGTGCTCGGGTCCGCGCCGAGGGCGGCGCCGAGCCGGCGGGCGGACAGCCCGGCGCTGCCGTGTTCGCGCAGCATCCGCAGGGCGGTCTCGACGATCAGGCGTTCGGACAGGACGGTGCCCTGCCGGGTGGGGCGTCGCCTCCGGCGGGCCTCTTCGGGTACCACCTGCTTCGCCATCGGCTGCCCTCCACGCCTCAGTCGCCCTTATGCCAACGCCATTGACCTTAACCTGCCCGCCCGGCTTTCATCCCCTCCCATGAGGCGCGCCGATGAGGTGCGGACCTCCGTAGACCTCCGTGGACCTCATCGAGAGAGGGTTTCGTCATGCGTGTTCTGCTTGTGGGCGCCGGTGGCGTCGGTACCGCGATCACCCGGATCGCGGCCCGCCGGGACTTCTTCGACCACTTCGTGGTCGCCGACTACGACCTGGCCCGCGCCGAGGCGGCCGTGGCGGCGCTCGGCGACAGCCGATTCGGTGCGCGCCGCATCGACGCCTCCGACGAGGCGGCGGTCGCCTCGCTCCTCACCGAGGAGCGGTGCGACGTACTCCTGAACGCCACCGATCCACGGTTCGTGATGCCGTTGTTCGAGGCCGCGCTTGCGGCGGGCAGCCACTACCTGGACATGGCGATGTCGCTGTCCCGGCCGCATCCCGGGGCGCCGTACCGGGAGTGCGGGGTCAAGCTCGGCGACGAGCAGTTCGCGCGGGCCGGGGCCTGGGAGAAGTCGGGCCGACTGGCGCTGGTCGGCATGGGTGTGGAACCGGGGCTGTCGGATGTCTTCGCCCGGTACGCGGCCGATGAGCTGTTCGACGAGATCGAGGAGATCGGCATCCGCGACGGGGCGAACCTGAGCGTCGAGGGGTACGAGTTCGCCCCGTCGTTCAACATTTGGACGACCATCGAGGAGTGTCTGAACCCGCCGGTGGTCTACGAGCGGGAGCACGGCTGGTTCACCACCGAGCCGTTCAGCGAGCCGGAGGTGTTCGACTTCCCCGAGGGCATCGGCCCGGTCGAGTGCGTGAACGTCGAACACGAGGAGGTGCTGCTGGTTCCCCGCTGGGTGGAGGCCCGGCGGGTCACCTTCAAGTACGGGCTGGGCGACGACTTCATCGGGAAGCTGAAGACCCTGCACGCGCTGGGCCTGGATTCGACCGAGCCGGTCACGGTCCGCGGCGCGGACGGCGCCCCGGTCCGGGTCTCGCCGCGTGACGTGGTCGCCGCCTGCCTGCCGGACCCGGCCACGCTGGGCGAGCGGATGACCGGCAAGACCTGCGCGGGCACCTGGGTGAAGGGCACCAAGGACGGCCGGCCGCGCGAGGTGTACCTGTACCACGTCGTGGACAACCAGTGGTCCATGCGGGAGTACGGCTCCCAGGCCGTGGTCTGGCAGACCGCCGTCAACCCGGTGGTGGCGCTGGAGCTGATGGCTGGCGGCGTCTGGTCGGAGCCCGGCGTCCTGGGCCCGGAGGCCCTTCCGCCGCGGCCGTTCCTGGACCTGCTGACGGCATACGGCTCGCCCTGGGGCATCCGCGACCAGGCCTGACGGGGGCGGGCCGGGGCTGGACGAGGGCCGGCCTGGGCCGGCCGGGAGCCGGGCCGCCCGCCCTGCGCCCGTACGCTAGCGGGGCACTGCGGACCCGGGTCCGGGCTCGGCCCCGGACCCGGCCCCGGACCGGTCGGCAGCCACCCGGCGCCGGACCTGGTCCTCCTGGGCCAGGTGCCGCAGCAGCTCGAACACCGGGGCGCAGATCGCCAGGACGACGACCGCGCGCTCGGCCAGCGCCACCGGGTCCTCGAGGCCGGCCGCGCGTTCCAGGTCCAGCCGGGCCACCGACTCGGCCAGTCTCGCGTAGGCGGCGAGCTCGCCGGGGGCGTACTGCGCGTCCAGCCCCCGCAGGGCCTTCAGCGCCGCCGTCAGCCCCGCCACGTGCGGTGACGTATCGGGCACCTGCCAGTCCAGGGCCGCGATCAGTTCCGCCACCTCGGCCCCTGCTTCCCCTTCCTCCTCCTCGGGGCCCGCCGCCTGCCGGGCCGCCACCGGCACCGCAAGGGCATAGCTGACCGCTCCGAGGGCGCCCTCGGAGCTGTGGGCCTGGTCGATGGCCCCGAGCACGTCCCGGGTGGCGGCGATGGACAGGCCGGCGAGCGTGGTCAGGGCCTTGATCAGCCGCAGCCGCTGCGCGTGCCCCTCCCCGTACGCGGCCTGGGTGGCAGCGGTCGCCCGCCCTGCGGGCAGCAGCCCCTGCCGGAGGAAGTACTTGATGCTGGCGACCGGCACGCCGGTCGCCCGGCTGAGCTCCGAGATCTTCATAGGGCTTCCCTGCAGGTCAAACGGTCCCGTATCCATCGTCGGCGATTGGACACCACAACAAGATACTGCCACTATCCAATAACTGGATACCTCAAGTATCCGACCCAGGAAACGCAGCCGCACCGGAGAATCGATGCCTCACCCCACGCCCCGCTCCGTGCTCCGCCGACCCCAGCTGTGGATCGGTACGGGACTCATCGCCGCAGTGGTCTCGATGTTGTTCGCCCTGCTCTACGTCGGCGGCAACGTCAACCCGAAGGGCAACCTGCACGATCTTCCGGTGGCCCTGGTCAACAGCGACAGCGGCGCGGACTCGGCCGGCCGCCGCGTCAACCTGGGTGAGCAGGTCGTCTCCGGGATCCAGAAGGCCGCCGAGGGCAACGACAGCATCGACTGGCAGGTGGTCAGCCGCGAAGAGGCCGACGAGCTGATGGGCCGGGGCAAGGTCTTCGGCGCCCTCGTCATACCCCAGGACTTCTCCGCGACGGTGACCGGGCTCACCGCCCCGCAGCCCGCGCCCCAGGGCAAGGCCGCCCCGCAGCCGGCACCGCAGGCCAAGGCCGCCCCGCCGGCCCTGACCGTGCTGACCAACCAGTCGGCCGGCAGCATCGGCTCCTCCATGGCCTCCCAGGCCGCCCAGAAGGCCGCCCACACCGCCTCCGCCCAGCTCGGCCAGGAACTTCTGAAGCAGGCCGGCGCCCAGAAGACCCCGCTCCCGACGGCCGCTCAGCTCTTGCTGGCCGATCCGGTGACCGTCACCGTCGCCGACGGCCACCCCCTGGGCTCCCGCAGCGCCATGGGCCTGAGCGCCTTCTACTACGCGCTGGTCCTCGTCGTCTGCGGCGTGCTCGGCGCCAACCTGGTCAACACCCAGGTCGACACGGCCCTCGGCTACCTGCACACCGACTTCGGCCCGGTGCGCAAGCGCGAGCCCGTCCAGCACACCAGCCGCGTCCGCACCCTGGCCATCGGCATGGCGCTCATGCTCGGCATATCGGTGGTGATGGGCACCCTGGTCGAGGTGGCCACGGTCACGATCCTGGACATGGACGCCTCCCACCTCGGCCTCCTGTGGCTGTACTCGGTCGCCACCATCGCGGTCGTCGGCATCGGCAGCCTGGCCCTGTTCGCCGCCTTCGGTGCGCCCGGCATGCTGGTGGCCACCATCGTCTTCATCGCGATGGCCGTCCCCTCCTCCGGCGCCACCGTGCCGGTCCAGGCGCTGCCCGGGTTCTTCCGCACCCTCGCCGAGTTCGAACCGCTGCGCCAGATCACCGAGGGGCTGCGCTCACTGCTCTACTACGGCGCCCAGGCCGATGCGGGCCTGACCCGGGCATGGACCGCGATGGGCATCGCCCTGGCCGCCGCGCTGGTCTTCGGCTTCGCCGTCGCCCGCTTCTACGACCACAAGGGGCTGCACCGCATCCCGCTCCCCGATGCAGGGCCGGGGGCCACGGCTGCCGCCGAGACCCCCGCCCCCGTCGAGACGTCCGCCGAGGCCGCCGTCGAGAGCTCCGAGGCTCCGGAGTCCCCCGACTCCCCGGAGTCTCCGGAGTCTCCCGAGACCGCCAAGTCCGCGGCGTCCACCACCGCCTGAAAACCTGAAACCGGCCCCCCTCGGCAGACCGGCCGAGGGGGGCCGGCTCCTTGTCACACGTCCCAGGTGACCGGGAGGTTCTTCACCCCGTAGATGTCCGCGGTCTCCGGGCGCAGGCGGACTTCCTCGGCCGGCACGGCCAGGCGCAGCGTGGGGAAGCGGTCGATCAGCGCCGAGAACGCCACCCGCATTTCGATGCGGGCCAGCTGCTGGCCCAGGCACAGGTGGGCGCCGTGGCCGAAGGCCAGGTGCCCACCGTGCTGCCGGTGGAGGTCGAGCACATGGGGATCGGCGAAGCGCTCGGGGTCGCGGTTGGCGGTGTTGTACGACAGGACGACCGTCGTACCGGCCTCGATGGTCTGGCCGCCCAGCTCGACGTCCACCAGCGCCGTCTTCATGAACGTCTTGGCGACGCTCAGATACCGCAGCAGCTCCTCCACGGCCCGGTCGGCGAGCGTCGGATCGGCGCGCAGGGCGGCCAGTTGCGCCGGGTTCTGCAAGAGGGCGAAGGTACCGAGGGACAGCATGTTCGCGGTGGTGTCGAACCCGGCCGCCAGCAGGATCAGACCGATCCCCCTCAGCTCCTCATCGGTCAGATCGCTGTCGGTGAGCTCGCTGAGCACATCGTCGGTGGGGTGCGCGCGCTTGGCCGCCACGAGCTGCGCGAGGTATTCCTGGGTCGCCGTGTAGGCGGCGATCAGCTCCTCCTCGCTCGGCTCCCCGCTCATGAACGAGTCGACCTGCTCCTGGAAGGAGGCCCGGTCCTCGTACGGCACCCCCAGCAGTTCACAGATGATGATGGTGGGGATGGGCTTGGCGAACGCGGTCACCAGGTCCACCGGCGGCCCGGCCTTCTCCATGGCGTCCAGGCAGTCGGCGGTGATCTGCTCGACGCGCTCGGTGAGCTGTCGCATCCGCCGTGCGGTGAACTTGCCCACCAGCGGCTTCCGGTAGCGCCCGTGCTGCGGCTCGTCCATGAGGAGGAACTCGCCGGGCGGTGCCGGCGGAACCTCGAAGTCGCCCACGTTCAGCAGCTCCCGGCGCGAGCTGAACCGCGGATCGGCCAGGACCGACCGGACCAGGTCGTACCCGGTGATCAGCCAGCCGGGCTTTCCTCCGACATGGGTGTGGCGGCTGATGGGGCCGTGGCGGCGGGCCTCGGTCAGTTCTGCCGGGGGGTCGAACGGGCAGCCGGGCTGACGCGCCGTCGGCATCGTCGGGACGGTATGCAGCGATTCACCCATGGCCATTCCTCGTCTCGCGATAGTACGTGTTTGACGCATCTCGAAAGCTACGTTGCATTCAGAATCCCGTCAATCCACAAGGGCGCGTTTTCCCAGTTCAGAAGCGGCAAATTGATGCAATGACGCTGAGGCTGAATGCAATGGGACGTTGCAATGGATGGCTGCGAAGGCAATACTGGCGGCATGCCAGGAGGACGGTTGACACAGCAGGACCGCCAGCGCATCGCGGCAGGACTCGCCGACGGGCTCTCCTACGCCGAGATCGCCAGGCGGCTCGACCGGCCGACCTCGACGGTCAGCCGGGAGGTCGGCCGCAACGGCGGCCCTCGCGGCTACCGGCCCCAGCAGGCGCACCAGGCGACGGTCCGGCGGGCGCGGCGCGGCACCCCGGCGCCCGAGCGGGCGGCCGGACCGTCCGGCGCCGGGATGGAAGCCGAGATCATCGAGTTGGCGGTCCGAGCGGGGCTGCCGAGAACGACCGCGCGGGTCCACGTCGACCTGCTGATGGCCGAGGACGGCAGACGCACCGCGGCCGAGCTGGCCCGCCGGCTGAAGGTCAGCCCCGCCTCCGTCTCCATGGCCGTGAACTACCTGGTCCAGCACGGGTACGTCCGGCGCGAGCGCGATCCGCAGCGGCGTCGCGACATCTACGTGGTCGACGACGAGGCCTGGTACCACTCGGTCGTGGTCGGCACCCGGCAGACGCTCGAGGCGGCGCAGGCCGCGATGGCCGCGGCGGAGGCGTCCGGGCTCGACAGCCCCGTGGGGCGGCGGCTGGCCAAGGGCGGGGCGTTCCTGGAGCAGGTCAGCCTGGACACGATCCGGTCGGCCGACCGCTGGCGCGCCGTCCTGACGTGACGGGGCCGGGCGCGGGCGCGGAGCGGATCAGGGCAAACGATTCGTCTCCTCCGCAGCGATAGGAAATGCGTCATTCCGGTATCGCGGGGCGCATGGCTGCGGAATGCTGCCCTCGACGTTCCGTACGCCAAGGGTGGGAGAGGCGATGGCGGCTGGGGACCGGAACCTGTCGGTGGGCGGCGAAGCCGTCGGCCAATTTGTCACCGGTGACAACAACGACGTCCTGAGCGTCGTGGTGAACGCAACGCATTCGGCCGTGACGATCGTGGAGCCGGCCAAGCGGCCCAAGCCGGTGCGCCGCGAACGCATCGAGCGCCTGCCGCGCCGTACGAGCCGGCCGCTGCTCGGCCGGGACACCGAGCTGGCCGCCTTGGTCCGCGCTCTCACCGGCCACGAGCCGGCCGAGGTACACGGCCCCGAAGGGATCGGCAAGAGCGCCCTGGTCCGCCAGGCGGTCTTCGAGATCGGCCACCACGACGGCGTCGTGTTCCTCGACGGGCGCGGCAAGGAGGTCGACGACCTGGCCCAGAGCGTCTTCGAGGCCTGTTACGACGCCCCCGGTTACCGCCCGAGCGAAGGGGACCTGCACCGCCTCCTCGCCGGGCTCCGGCTCTGCGTCGTCGTGGACGACCTCGACGTACCGGCGCGGGACCTGACCCGGCTGCAGGACACGATGCCGTCCGGCACCGTGGCGTTCAGCTCGCGCGAGCGTCTGCTGTGGGGGGACGGCAAGGCGATCGCCCTGGCCGGTCTGTCCGCCTCGGCCGGGTTGCAGCTGCTCGCCCGGGAGCTGGAACGTCCGCTGTTCCCGGCCGAGACGGACACCGCGGCCTCGCTGTGGCAGGCGAGCGAGGGCAATCCCTTCGCACTGATCAGGGCCGCGGCCCTGGCACGCCCCGGCGGCGACGGCGGAGCGGCGTTGCTGCCGGCGCCCGCCGAGATCCCCGAGCTGCTGCGCGGAGCCGTGGCCGGACTCGGCGGGGCGGCCCGGAACCTTCTGGGGCTCCTCGCGATGGCGCCGCAGGCGCACGCCACCGTCGAGATGCTCACCCTGCTGGTGCCCGGTGCCACCGTCACCGCCGTCGAGGAAGCCGTCGGCCGGCTGGCCGGGCTGGGCCTGCTGAACCGCACCGGGCCGCACGTACGCCTGGCCGGGGAGCCGGGCGGCGCGCTGCCGGAGGATCTCACGCTCGGCCCCCGGGAGCTCGCGGAGGCTACGGCCCGGCTGGCCGCGTGGGCATCGGACCGGCGGACCGCACCCGCAGCGCTGGCGGACCACAGTCTGCTGATCGCCGGGCTCATCGACGCCGCAGGCCGGGCGGGCAGGCCGGACCTGGGCGTGGCGCTCGCACGGGCCGCCGCTCCCGGCACAGCGTGCTCCCTGCGCTGGGGCGCATGGGGCCGCATCCTCACGCGGGGGCTGGCCAGCGCCCGCCAGGCCGGTGACGAGCGGGCCCAGGCGTACTTCACATACGAAACCGGCGTGCGCTCGTGGCTGACCGGCAAGCGGGTCGCCGCCGCCGCTGCGTTCGGGGCGGCGGCGACGGCCTGGTACGCCCTCGGGGACCCGGGCAGCGCCGCCATGGCCGAAGGCGCCCAGGCACTGACCGCGCCCGCCACGCCCACCGTGCCCGGCCCCGACCCGGCCCCGGACTCCGGTTCCGGTACGGACGCGGGCACGGACGCGGGCACGGATGCGGGCGGCGGAACCGAGGCCGGGGAGCTCGGGGAGGCCGGGGCCGGCAGCGACCCGTCGGCAGGGTTCGGCGACCCATCGCCGGGAACCGGCACCCCGCACCACGACTCCGCTCCCCCTCCGGACGGCACCATGCCACCCGCCCCGTCGACCGCCCCGGCTCCCGGACCGATGCCGGGAGTCCCCGCGCCATCCATGCCACCCGTGCCACCCGTGGATCCGGTCGGCCTTTCGCTGTTCGCCAAGGTGGTGATCGGAGGCTCGCTCCTCGCGGCGGCAGCCGGCACCGTGACAGTCCTGAACATGGGCCCCGGTCCCGCCAAGGCCCCGCCCACCGTGCCCCTGCACGTACAGGTCACGACCGGCCTCTTCGAGGTCAAGGAGATGCCCGGCACCCCGGAAGGCCCCTGCCCGAGCGGTACCGGCAAGACGAACTGCACAAAGGTCTCGCAGGTGGCCAGGGGCGAGCGGGGACCCGTGGAGGTCATCCCGCCCCAACCGCTCCCCCAGGGCGTGAGCGTCGTCTACTGGGGGTGCGAGGAAGGCCCCTCTTCCGCGGCCTGCACCGTCAAGGCCGACAGCGAACGCACCGTGTGCGCCACGACGACCAGCCCCGAGGACGAGGCCGCCCGGCGGGAATGCGAGCGGCGGACCGGCGGCAACCAGCCCACCGCGGAACCGCAAACGGCTCTGGTGTACGTCCAGTTGGGGGCGACGGACTTCGAGGTCACCGTCACCCCCGGCACACCGGGTACGAAGCCCTGCGTCCAACCGCGCCTGAACCTCGACCCGGCCGCCAACCAGGGCGCGGACCCGCCGCCCACGCGGGCATGCTCGTTCCTCGTGCCCCTCCACACGAAGATGAGCCTCAAGGCCGGGATCACGGGCACGGCCCGCAGCTTCGCCCGTCCCTTCAACGGGGAACCCCAGTGGTTCGGCTGCGACGAAGGGCCCGCCTCGCCCAGCCGCTTCGACCCGAACAGCGGGGGCATCGACGAGGACTCCGGCCGCCAGAAGATGTACGCCAACGGCACGAAGACCTGCACGCTCAATCTGACGACCGGGCGCTACGTCGGTCTGGCCAGCACCGATCTCAGCGACGGCGGCGGGGCAGCCGCCCTGGCCGGCACCTTCGCCCAGCTCCCCAGGGTCCACCTCGCCCCCGGTGTGACCGCGCTGCCGAAGCCGCAGGAGCCGCCCCTGCAACGCGTCCCCTGCTCTTCCGTCGGCGGCCCCGAGGGCATCGAGTGTCTGGGCAAGCCCTCGAAGGGCTGACCCCCGCACACCCCACCCCGCACACCCCACCCGACTCACCCACCGACCAACGAGAGGACGAGAAGATGGCGGACGGCGAACGATCCCGCAACATCACCATTCACGGCCCGGGCACAGGCCTGTTCCTGGCCGGTGACCACGGCACACAGAGCTCCACCACCATCTCGGCCGACTCCGGGACGGCCGCCGTGGCCCCGTTCGTGGAGCTGATGCTGGGCATCATCCCGCAGCTGGGGCTGCCGGCCGATCAGGAGGCGGGTGCGCGGCGGGCGTTGCACGAGTTGCAGGGCGAGGCGGAGGGGGACGAGCCGTCGCCCTCACGTCTGCAGCAGCTGATGGGCGGCTTCGTGGCCTACCTGGCCCAGGCCGGGGCGCCCGCCCTGACCGCCGCCTTTATGACCCTGGCCATGCACGTGGGCATCGCCCCCCGGTAGCCCGTTACGCCGGCCGTCACGGGGACTCCGGCGGTGTCCAGCCCGGATCACGCCCGCTCAGCCCGACCGCCCGGTCCAGCAGCGGCGCGTCGTCCGGTACGGGCACGACGGGGCCGAAGATGCCGCCACCCCGGCTCTCGTCCTTGGCGGCCTCCAGCAGGAAGGCGTGGCAGGCGCGCAGCGCGGCCTGGTCGGGTGCGTACTCCTGGCCGGTGGCCCGGGCCAGGTCCCAGCCGTGGATCACCAGTTCGTCCACGGCCACCAGTCCCGCGATGTCGCCGGGCAGGTCCACGCTGCCCGCGCGGGTCATACCGGTCCAGGCGGCCGGGTTCTTCCAGGCCTCGGCCAGCTCACCGAGGACCGTGGGCAGTTCCTCGCGCCAGCGGGCGGGCAGGGACGGCGGGACCGAGCCGGGGTCGGTGTCCGTCGTGGGGCCCAGGTCCTTGCGGGCCGCGTCGCGGAAGGCGACGGCGAGGCCGGCGAGGTGGCCGAGCAGGTCGCCGACCGCGTACGCGGGGCAGGGCGTCCGGCCGGGGAGCCGGGCGTCCGGGACGCCCGCCACGAGGCGGGCCACGACCTGGGCCTGCGGTCCCAGGTCGAGTGTCGTCGAACCGGTCATCTGCCGCTCCTCCGGGACGGGGACTCGTCGCAGCGCGGGCCGGCTTCGGTCTGTGCCGCAGGTCACAGTCTGCAATGCCGGGGTCCCGGAATCCCTCCTGCCACGCGGGCAGCCGGCCCGCCGGCTATGTCGTACTGCGGCCGGTGGCGGAGCCGAAGCCGAGCCAGGTGTGGCGGTTGTTCCACCAGCACCAGCCGATCTTCGGGGCGTTGCGGCGTTCGCGGCCGTCCCGGCCGGTGCCGTTGCTGATCCAGATCGCCGGAGTGCGGGCGTCCAGGGTTCCGTCGGGCCTGCGGAGGCGGGAGCCGATGGTCATGAAACAGCGGTTGCGTTCGAGGGCGGCCGGCTGCTGGAGCACCCAGTGGATGCCCTCGGTGAGCAGCAGCGGCGTACGGCCGTCCGCGGTGAGGGCGGGCAGGGCCTCGTCCGGGCTCCAGTTGGACATGTGGTCGCCGCGGTCGAGGCCGGTGACGAGGTAGAGGGGGACGTCGGGCAGCTCGGCGGTGTACGGGGCGAAGGCGTCGACGTCGGGCATGTCGGTGACGACGAAGCCGGACTTGCCCTCGCGGCGGAGCAGCGGTGCAAGGGCGGAGGCGGGCGCTCGGTCCGGGTGGACGGCGAGCAGGGTGTGGCCTTCCGTACCGCCGAGGTCCTTGACGAAGGTGCGCAGTTCGTCGGCGGCCATTCCGGCGAGCTCGTGCACCCCGAGCTCGATCAGGCGTTCCGCCTGGGTGGCGAGCGGGGGAAGGGGGGCCAGGGTGGTGGACGGGGTTTCGGGCAAGGTGCTCCTCGGTTCGCGGTGTTGAGCAGTCGGTTCGTGCTCAACGTGGGGGCCCGGTGGTTTGTTCCCGGGGCCCGGACCGCCCCCCCGTCGTTCGTGGGTTCAGGTGCTGTCGAGCAGTTCGCGCCAGTGTTCCCGGAGGGTGGTGCGCAGGGCGTCGTGGAAGAGGCGGTACACGGTGATGCCGTCCTCCCGGTCCGTCACCAGGTACGCCCCCATGCGCGAGCCGAGGAGCCAGGCGATGTCGCTGTCCCCGTACGTACGCGGCGGGACGTCCGGCGCTGTCGGCTCGTCGGCGACGGCGTTGGCGACGGCCGGCCAGATCTGCGGCCACGGCAGGCCCCGCCCGTAGGCGAACGCCACGGCGCGCAGCAGGTGCACGGCCCGTATCCGGTCCTCGGCGTCGGGGAAGGTGCGGTGCAGGTCGTGGCGGAAGACGCCGAGGACGCCCTCGCCGATCGCGGCGCGCCACTGCGCGTCGTACGGGTCGACCGCCTCGGGTCTGCGGGCGAGTGAGGTGCCGGCGATCCGGGCGACCAGGAACGAGGTACCGGCCTGCGCCGCCAGGACGGCGGCCACCTCGGCGGCACGGCCCGGCGGGCCGTTCCGGTAGGGGGAGCCTTCCTCGTGCAGCAGGATCTCGGTGGCGTACTCGGTGAGGTCCTGCGCCTCCCACCAGGGCTGCTCGTCCACCCGGATACGGCGGGCGGCCAGCAGCCGCTCCGCCCGGTCGGCCAGGGGCAGCCCGCCGCCTCCGGCCGGGGTGTGCGGGTTGCCGTCCGGGCCGCCCGAGGAGCGGACCCCGACCAGCAGGCGCACCTTGCGGTGGGCGGGGTCGCCGGAGTCGAGCCGGGCCAGTACCCCGGTCAGCAGGGCGGCCGGATCGCTCGCCTCGTCCAGGGCGTCCACCACGATGGTGACGGGCCGCTCCCGGCGGGCCAGCCAGTCCTCCCAGGCGGAGATCCATCCGTCCAGGTCCAGTACCGAGGTGGCGCCGGCCGGTCCGGGCCCGGGCACGTCGAGGGCGCGGCAGATCTGGGCGATCACCTCGTGGCCGATCTTGCCGGTGGCGAGGACCGCGACGTCGACCGCCTCCGGTTCCGGTTTGAGGCCGTCCGGAACGAGGTCGGCGGCGGCCCGGTACCGGTCGAGGAACAGCGGGTCGCTGAGGGTCACCAGCCGGGACAGGACGGCGGATTTGCCGCTCCCTGCGGAGCCCGTCACCAGGACGGTCCCGGGCGCTGCCGTCGTCGCGGCGACGAGGGTCCGCATCAGCTGCGTACGCCCCCGGAACAGCCAGCCCGTGGAGGCGGCTTCGGTCACGCCGCGGGAGCGCGGGCTCCAGTGGGTCTCCAGGTCCTGCCGGGGCAGGGCCAGGTCACTGCGCCCGGGCCCCAGGGACACCGTGGTCCCGGCGCGGTGGTGCGGGTTGGGCAGGCACGGGTGCGGTCCCGAGCGCCGGCTCCCGGGCAGCGGGATCAGGCGCTGTCCCGGTCCGAGCCGTCGTTCGACCGCGTCCAGGAACACGGTGACGTCCAGGTGCCGGTCCAGGCCGTACTTCTGTCCGACGGGCGACTTGAGCTCGGCCAGGAATTCGGCGATCGCCGTCGTCAGGGCGCCGGTCACGGCCTCCTGGTTCTTGGTTGCGCTCGGCAGCACCAGCCAGGTGCCGGGGATCTCCCGGTCGAAGGCCGCGGTTTCGGCGATGGTGTGGCCCGCGTAGCACAGGTCCAGGACGAGGAAGAGGTGCTGGATGCCGGTCTCGGCGAGCCAGCCCACCAGATCGGCCGTGCGCAGGGCGGTGGACTGGAGCCGGCCGCTCTCGGTGGCCTTGAGCGCCATCCAGTGGCCGCCGTCGCCCGTGATCCCGTGACCGGTGACGAATACGACGGCGGCGTCCGCGGCGCTCCAGCGCGTGGAGTGCGGCGGGTTCCGCAGGGCCGTGCGGATCTCGTCCTCGGTGGGGCTGTCCGCCAGATGGGGGTGGGCCCGGGTGAACCGGCTGGTGCCGAGACCGTCCGCGCACAGCCAGTCGGTCATGGTGCGGACTTCGTCGTCGACGCCGAGCGGTTCCCACACCGGGTCGTCGTAGGTGGAGGTGGCGATCGCCAGGAAGTGCCGGCGCAGGATGTCGGCGTCGACCGGTTCACCCGCCGTGGTCACGGTGCCAGACCGGGCAGGACTTCCAGGACGGCCGAGGCCGTTTCCCGCTTGCCCAGATAGCGTTCGACCGCGTGTGCGTCGCCCTGGTTGTCGACCGGTGGCCGGTCGTCGACTCCGGGCCACCACGGGCGGAGGCCGCCGCCGCAGGTCACCGGGTCCCTGGCGTCCCGGATGTTCACCCAGGACCCGAGGGTGACCGGCAGGCCGCGTATGGCGCCGTAGCGCGGGTTGGGCAGCAGCCGGCGCACCATGCGCAGGCTCAGCGGCGAGCCCAGCGTCACCAGCCGGTCGAGCCGGTGGCCGGGGTTCTGCCGGACGTACTCGAACGCGACGACGGAGCCCAGCGAGTGGCCGATCAGGACCCGGCAGTCCGGACTCACATCGGCCCGTACCGTGGCGTCGATCCGCTCCTTCAGCTCCGTGTCCGTCAGATAGCGGCGTACTTCGCGCAGCGCGCCGAGGTAGAGGACTCCGGCCGAGGGGCCGAACCTCCGGTCCAGTGCCCGCAGTACGGTCTGGAGCGGTCTGGGCAGCCGTGTGTAGGCCTTCGCGGGGGAGGCGGCCGCGGCCTCGGCCTCCTCGGGGGTGATGGCTTCGCCGGCCGCCGCGAGGAGGTCCTCGAGTTCTGCGCCGTCCAGTTCCGTGAGCCAGGCGTGAGGGTCGGGACCGGGGCCTTTCGTTGCTCCGGTCCCGGCCCGGGTCGCGTCCTGGGTACTGGTCCGGGTCCCGGTCCGGGTCGCAGCCGGCGCGAACAGGTGTCCGTAGAAGGCCAGGGCGAGCGGCGGCTCGGCCACGGCCGATCCGGTCGCCCGCTCCAGGCCGTCCCGCAGGGCGGCCCGCCAGGCGGGCGCCATCTGGTGACGCCCCGTCTGCCGCTTCCCGATGCCATGGATCCCGACGATCGTCGACACCGCACCCACCTCCGAATCGGTCATGTTCCACCACCCGTTGCCATGGACACCACGGCCAGTCCGTTCCCGGCGAGGACGATCACCGGCCTGCCCTCGCGCCCGCCGGCGGCCACGCTCACGGGGACGGCCGGCGTCCGCAGGGGCGGCCCGACCGCGGTTCCGGTGGCGAGATCCCAGGCCCGTACGGAGTGGTCGGCGCTGCCGGTGACCGCCACCACCCGGCCGTCGGGGAGCACCGCGGTCCCCACCGCGCCGATCGCACCGCCATGTCCGGTCAGGGGCTCGCCCACCGGCGCACCGGTCGCGAGGTCCCACACGCGCGCCGTGCGGTCGGCGCCGCCGGTGACCGCCACCACCCGGGCGTCGGGGAGCACCGCCGTCGCCACCGCGCCGATCGCACCGCCGTGTCCGGTCAGGGGCTCGCCCACCGGCGCACCGGTCACGGGGTCCCACACGTGCGCCGTGCCGTCGGTGCCGCCGGTGACCGCCACCACCCGGCCGCCGGGGAGCACCGCGGTCGCCACCGCACGGACATCTGCCGTGTGACCGGTGAAGGGTTCACCGACGGGTGTGCCGGCCACCAGGTCCCATACCCGCGCCGTGCGGTCGACGCCGCCGGAGACGGCGACCACCCGGCCGTCGGGGAGCACCGCGGTCGCCACCGCGATGGGCGTGTCGATGTGCCCGGCCAGCGGTGCACCGAGGTGGCTGCGGCCGGCCAGGTCCCATACGTGCACCATGTCGTCCCAGCCGACGATCACGGCCACCACCCGGCCGTCCGGCAGCACCGCGCTCGCCGCCGCAAGTTTCCAGCGCTCGTACACCGCTCTGGAGCGCGGGCGCTCGCGGTCCACTGCGTTCAGCGGGTAGCCGGTGGCCAGATCCCACGTGCGCACGGTTCCGCCCCAGCGACCGGAGACGAGCGTGGGCCGCTGCTTCCCCGACATTCCGGTCCAGAGCGCCCCGGCACGGGTTTCGTCCAGCGCCTCACCGGTATCGAGGTCCCAGACACGCACCCGGTCGTCCCAGGCGGCGGTGACGGCCACCGGCCTGCCGTCGGAGAGCACCGCCGTGGTCAGGGCGGTCAGCGCGCCTACGCCACCTGTCGAGCCGCCTGTCGAGGGGGCCGTGTCGGAGGGCCGGGCGGCGAGGTCCCAGGTGCGTAACGTGCCGTCGAAGCTGCCGGTCACCACCAGCGTACGGTCGTCCGGCAGGGCCACCGTCGTCACCGCGACCACGCGCCCGGTGTGACCGGTGAGCGGTCCGCCCACGGCCTCGCCGGTGGTCACATCCCACACCTTTGCCCTCGGGCTCCAGCCACCGGTGACCGCGACCACCCGCCCGTCCGGCAGGACCGTGGTGGCCAGCGCGGCGATCCGGTCGGTCTGGTGGCTGCAGGAGATCAGGGGCTCGCCCGTGACGAGGTCCCACACATGCGCCGTATCGCTCCAGTCACCGGTGACGGCGACCCTCCGGCCGTCCGGCAGGACGGCGGTCGCCGCCGCGGACAGCCAGTTGGTGTGGGCGGTGAAGGGTTCGCCGACCGGTGTGCCGGTGGCGAGGTCCCACACCCGGGCCGTGCTGTCCTCGCTGCCGGTGACGAGGACCACCCGGCCGTCCGGGAGTACCGCGGTCGCCAGGCAGGTCACGTCGTAGTCGTGGGCGGCGAGGGGTGCGCCGAGGGCCGTGCCGGTGGCGAGGTCCCACACCCGGACCGTGCCGTCCGCATCGCCGCTCACCACGGCCGTCCGGCCGTCCGCCAGCACTACGGTCGTCAGGGCGAGCACCGAGCCGGTGTGGCCGGTGAGCGGCTCTCCCAGGCAGGCGCCGTCGGCCAGGTCCCACCGGCGCAGGGTCCCGTCGATGCTGCCGGTGACGGCGAGCACCCGGTCGTCGGGCAGCACGGCGGCGGCCACCGTCGATGCCGAGGAGCCGGACCAGGTGAGGGGCTCGCAGAGGGCGGTGCCGGTGCTGAGGTCCCACACCCGGACCGACCTGCTCCGCCAGTCGGTGACGACAACTGCGACGGGTCTGCCGTCCGGCAGCACGGTGGCCGCCACGTTGAGCACGGGCTTGGAGAAGCGGCTGACGACCTCGCTGTCCCCCAGCCGCCATCCCGCCCAGCGAGGCGTCCAGAACAGCTCCCCGGCCGGGGCGGGCGGCGGGCGGAGGCCGGCACAAGCCGCCCAGAAGGCCAGTGCGTTGGCGTTCGCCTCCGGGGACTCCCAGCTCCAGCTGTGCGCCGCCTGCCGCCATACGCGGATCAGGGCCGCGTGGTCGGCCGCCGGGCCGGGTGCTGCGGCGGACGTGTCCGGCTGGGCGGACAGGCCGCGCAGCCGCCCGGCATCGACGAACGGGAGGAACTCCGAGGAGAGCAGCGATGCGTCCAGCACCCGGCCGGCCGCCGCGTGTTCGACCGCGTGCCGTCGTACGTACGCGGGTGGCGGCAGCAGGGTGCCGGCCGCCCGCCGCGGGCGGGTGAACCGCGACAGCTCGGCTGCGATCCGGGCCTCGACCGCACGGCACTCGTCGGCGACCGGGTCCTGCGGGGGCACTCCCCCGGCGGCGCACTCCCCGCCGTCCCTCTCCGCGCCGTCTCTCTCCCCGCCGTCCCTCGCTCCCGGCATCCGGTCCCCTTCCCCGGGCGCACCCGTTCCCTGGAGTACAGGTGATAGCACAGCGGGGGCACCCGGCGTTGCGATCGCCCGGAACCGGGCCCACCGGCTCAGGAATCCGGCGGCCAGGCCGCCACGGCGGCGTCCAAGCGGCCGAGTTGGGCGGGGGTCAGGGTCAGGCCGGGGGCGGCGGCCGAGTCCCGGGCCGTACGGGGTCGGGTGGCGCCGGGGATCGGGATCACCACCGGGGCGCGGGAGAGGAGCCAGGCGAGGCAGACCCGTTGGGGGCTCACCTCGTGCTCGGCGGCGACCCGGTGGAAGGCCGTGCCGGAGGAGGTCGGTCCCGACGGGCCGTCCAGGGAGCTGCGCGAGATCCCGCCGAGCGGGCTCCACGGCAGGAAGGCCAGGCCCAGTTCGGCGCAGCGGCGCAGCTGGGGCTCGCTGTCGCGGACGGCCGGAGAGTACCGGTTCTGGACCGAGACGAGCAGGTCGCCGAGAATCTCCCGGGCCTGGTCGAGCTGTTCGACGGAGACGTTGGAGATACCGGCGGCCCGGATCTTCCCCTCCTCGGCCAGCTCGCGGAGGGTGCCGACCGATTCCGCCCAGGGCACGTCCGGGTCGGGCTTGTGCAGCTGGTACAGGCCGATCGCCTCGGTCCCGAGCCTGCGCAGCGAGGCCTCACAGGCGAGCCTGAGGTGCTCCGGGCGGGCGTCCACGGTCCACGAGCCGTCGCCGGGCCGGCCGCGCCCGCCCTTGGTGGCCACCAGTACGGAGTCGCGGTCCGGGCCGCGGCCGGCCAGCGCGCGGGCGACGAGCAGTTCGTTGTGGCCGGTCTCGCCGGTGTGCCAGTGGTAGGAGTCGGCCGTGTCGAGGAGGGTGACGCCCGCGTCCAGGGCTGCGTGCAGGGTGGCGAGGGCCCGGTCGCGGTCGGGGCGGCCCTCCACGGACAGCGGCATGGCGCCCAGCCCGACCGCCGACACCCGGACGGTGCCGATGGAGCGTTCGGCGCTCATCGGGTACCCCCGTGGCCGGCGAGGAGCTCATCGATCGCCTCCGGCAGCCAGTCCGTCACCCGGCGGAAGGCGAAGCCGAGGCGGGTCGCCCGCCCGTTGTCCATCGGGTAGGGCCGGTCGTAGGAGAACGGGGATGCGGGGAGTCCGGTGTCCACCAGCCGGTAGCGGGGCCGGCGCCCGGTACGGTCGCCCACCAGGGCGCCGAGCTCGGTGACGGTCAGCGCGCCGTGGGAGCAGGCGTTGACCGGCCCGGTGAAGGACGACCCGGCCGTCCAGTGGAGGAACTCGGCGATCTCCCGATGGTGGACAAAGGTGGTCGGGTACGCCCGGCGGTGGGCCAGGACGGGCCGGCCGGCGGAGATCCGGTCGACGTAGTGCGCCAGCCGTCCGGTGAACTCGGCCCGGCCGCCGCCCAGGACATGGGCGGTGCGCACGACGGTGGTGGGGAAGACCGGATCGGTCAGGAGCACGCTCTCGGCCTGCCGCTTGCCCTCCGCGTATGCCGTCGCCTCGTCGGTTCCGGCCGGGACGCCCGGTGCCGGGCGGCCGGCCGGGACGAAGGCGTCTTCGGCGACCGGGACGCCGTCGACCGGGACGCCGGGGGCGGGGGCCGGACCCGGGGCGGGAGCCGGCCCCGGGGTGCCGGCCGGGAAGGTCGCCGGGTCGTACACCTCCGTGGTCGAGGTCATCACATAGCGGCCGGTCCGGCCGGCGAAGACCGCACGGGCGACGGCGGCCTGCCCGGGGGTATAGCAGACCTGGTCGATGACCGCGTCGAAGGTCCGGGAGCCCAGCGCGGTGCGCAGCTGCCGCTCGTCGTCCCGGTCGGCGACCAGGTGGGTCACCCCGTCCGGGGCGGGTGCCGAGCCGCGGTTGACCACCGTGACCCCGACGCCCGCCCCGCGGAGCAGTTCCACCAGGTGCCTGCCGAAGTACCGGCTTCCGCCGATCACGCATACGTTTCGCATGCCCCGACTCTGCCGCGGTACGGTCATCGGTAGAACTGGTCACCTGCTGAACGGGTATGAAGGAAAACTGATGATCGATGTGCAGCGGTTGCGCATCCTGCGGGCCGTCGCGGAACACGGCAGCTTCAACCGGGCCGCTGCCGCGCTCCTGCTCACCCCCTCGGCCGTCTCCCAGCACATCGCCGTCCTGGAGCGCTCCCTGGGCCGGCCGGTGGCGGTGCGCAGCACCCGTGGGGTGACCCTGACCGAACCCGGCCGGCTGCTGGTGGAGGCCGCCGAGGCCATCTCGGCCGAACTGGACCACGTACGCCACGAGATCGACCGGCTGGATGCCGGGCGGCCCCGGCTGACGGTCGCCACCTTCACCAGCGGTGGCCGCTTCCTGCTCCCCGAGGCCCTGGACCGGTTCGTGGCCGCCCATCCCGAGGTGGAGCTGACCGTACGGGAGAGCGAACCGGAGACGGCGCTGCCGATGGTCCGGCGTGGCGAGGCGGATCTGGCGCTGACCTACCACTTCGACGGGCCGCTGCCCGTCCGGCCGGGCGAGCGGCCGGGCATCGACTGGACCCCGCTGATGGACGATCCGCTGTCGGTCGTACTGCCCCGCGGCCACCGCCTGGCCGGGCGTGCCGCCGTCGGGCTGGGGGAACTCGCCCCGGACCGCTGGGTACTGGGCTGCCTGAAAACGGAGGCGTACCTGCGACGCCATGCGGAGCGGGCGGGTTTCGGCCTCCAGGTCGCGGCCTCCACCACGGACTACTTCTTCGCCCAGTCCCTGGTCGCGGCCGGGGTGGGGGTGTCCCTGGTGCCGAAGGTCTCGCTGGACCCGGCCCCCGGGCTCGCCGTGGTGGATGTCGAACCGCCGCGCCCGGTCCGGCACATCGGGGTGGCCGTCCCGCGCCGTCGCCGGCCGCACCCCGGGACCGCCGCCTTCGTGGCGGCGCTGACGGCTGCGGCCGAGCTGCGTCGCTGCACCTGATCTTGTTGAGTACGCGTACTCATGTGTGGCGGAAGGGTGCGGCCGGAAGCTGTGCGCATGACGCGAATCCCTGTTCTCACCAACGCAGTTGCCGGCCCGGTCAGCCGCTCCGGGCGCCGCCCGGTGCTTGCCCTCGCGGTCACGGCCCTCGCCGTTGTGACCCTCGCCGCCTGCGGCACCGAGAAGACGGGTGCCGCCGCCACGCCGGGCAGGCCCGCCGATGCCGTCGGCGCCCGGCACACCGAGCCGACGGCGGCTACCGCATCCGGTCAACAGGACGCTTTCATCACGATGTTGAACACGATGGCGCAGTCCTGCCCCACCACGAACACCCCGTTGGCCGAGAATCTGCCGACCGACGATCCCGCGACCGAGGCTCTCGAGGCGCCTCTCGCCCCCCTCGGCCCGGAGGCGGAGTTGGGCGCTCGCGACTGGTGCGCGAGTGCCCGCCACGAAGAGCGGATCGCCCAGGCGCTCTGGAATCTCGCCGATCCCACCCCCGCCAAGGTCAGGAAGATCCTGAACGACCTCGGCTACATCGACGAACGCATCCACGAGCTCAAGCAGTCCGGCGCGAGCACCCGGTTCCTGCTCGACCTGCGCAGCAACGGCGGCCGGCTCTGCCTGGACGGCTCGGCGGCCGGCGAGGAGACCGTCGTCGACAAGTGTGTGGCCCCCGCGACCGGAGCGTTCACCGCCGGCAGGCGGGCGCAGTAGCCCCCCGGCATTCGGGTGGCAGCAGGCCGTGTCGGGCGGCCCGTGCGGGTCCGGGTTCGCCATGCTGATCCGGGCGGCAGCCCCGTGGTTGCTGCCGCCCCTCCCCTACGGCACCGAGGAGTGCAGCATGCCGACGGATCCGGTCGGACGTTTCCTGGCGGCTCTGGAACCGCAGCAGCGGGAGGCGGTCCAGGGACGGCCGCGCGAGGAGCAGGAGCGGCTCGCGGCAGCCTGGGAGGAAGAGCTGGAGTCGGACGACGAGCTCGACACCCTGGACGAACTGTCCCCGCCCGCGGCGGAGGCCGAGGCGGCCCGTCGCGTCATGGGCCGGGAGCCCTGACCGGCCGACGTCCTCCTCCGCCACCGCCCGGCCGACGCACCGGTTCGGTAGCGTGACCCTGCCGGGACGCTGAGTCACCGGAAGCGGGACATCGCGAGGACGTGGCCAGGGCGGAGGCGGACATGCGGGGTGGAACGGTCGCGGTGGTCGGCGGGAGCATCGCGGGCTGTGCCTTCGCCACGGCGGTGGCGCAGGCGGGCGCCGGCGAGGTCGTCGTACTGGAACGGACCCGGGGGCGGCTCGAGGACCGCGGGGTGGGCCTGTGCATCCACAACGACCGGGCCGTCGAGCTCGCGGCGAGCGGGGCGCTGCCCGGGGGGATCGCGGCGCACCGGCTGGACCGGCGCCGCTGGGTGGTGCGGGACCGGGCCACGGAGGGCGGCCGGGTCATCTGGGAGCAGCCGTTCCCGTTCCATTCCTACCACTGGGGCCTGCTCTGGCGCGGGCTGCGGGAGTCGGTTCCGGGCTCGGTGGTGTACCGGCAGGGTGAGACGGTGGCGGGCGTGACCGGGAGCGGGGCCGGGGCCGCGGGTGCCGAGGTGCGGCTCGCGGACGGCTCCGTCGAGCGGTACGACCTGGTCATCGGGGCGGACGGGTACCGGTCGGTGGTCCGGGCGGCGGTCTGTCCGGAGTCCCGGCCGCATTACGCCGGCTACGTGTGCTGGCGCGGGAACTTCGACGCGGCCCGGCTGGCGGAACTCGACGGTGGGGTGGACCCGGTGCCCGATGCGGTGACCACGGTCTGCTTCCCCGGCGGCACCTGCGTGATCTACCGCATCCCGGGGCCGGAGGGGCCGCGGGTGAACTGGGTGCTCTACGCCCCGCCGCCGCAGGACGGGCAGCTGCGCTTCGATGATCCGACGAGCTTCCCGCCGGGTGGTCTGACCCCTGGGCTGGCGGCGCATCTGAGCGGGTTGCTGGACCGCGAGTTCCCGGCGTACTGGGGGCGGGCCCTCGCGCTGACGGACCCCGCGGACACCTTCGTCCAGCCCATCTACGACCTGGAGAGCGCGCCCACGGCCGCGGGCCGGCTGCTGCTCGCCGGGGACGCGGCCAGTGTCGTACGGCCGCACAACACCAGTGGCGCGGCCAAGGCCCTCCAGGACGCCACCGCCTTCGCCGAGGGCTGGCGGCGCTGCGACTCGTTCGAGGAACTGGTGCTCGGCTACGAGGATGCCCGGGGCCCGGCCGGGCGGGAGCTGGTCGCGCTGGCCCGCAGGCTCGGCCGGGCGCAGGTCGAACAGACCCCGCCCTGGGCGGAGATGGACGGCCGCGGGATGGCGGCCTGGTGGCAGGGGCAACTCGCCGGCGCCCCGGGCATCGGGGGCCGGGCCATGACACCGTGACCGAACCATGGCGCCGTGACCGGCTCAGGAATCCGCGGAGGTGCGGGCCACCAGCGCGGGGGCGAGCTCGCGCCACTGCTGCTGCGGCAGCGCGGCCGGGTCGGCGGTCAGTACCTGGAGGCACACGTGGTCGGCTCCGGCGTCGAGGTGCTGCCGGACGCGGCGGCGGATGGCGTCCGTGTCCCCGTACGCCACGATCGCGTCCACCAGCCGGCGGCTGGGGCCGCCGACGATGTCCTCGTCGCCGTAGCCCAGCCGCCGTACGTTGGCCTGCTGGTGGGGCGCCATGGCGAGGTACCCGGCGACATGGGCCGTGGCCACCTCGCGGGCCCGGGCGCGGTCGGTGTCCAGCACCACGGCCTGTTCGACCCCGAGGAACGCCTCCGGCCCCATGATCCGGCGCGCCCGTGCGGTGTGCTCGACGGGCACGAAGTAGGGGTGCGCGCCCCAGGTCCGTTCGGCGGCCAGGGCGAGCATCTTCGGGCCGAGTGCCGCCAGGACGCGGTGCGGGGCCGGGTCCGGTAACGGGCCGTGGGCGGGGGTGGTGTCCATGGCGTCCAGGTAGGCGCGCATGGTGCTCAATGCCCTGCCGCGGGCGGGCACCGGATGGCCGTCCACTTCGTGCACCGTGTCGTCGATCCGGTGCCCGCCCAGGCCGAGGACGTAGCGCCCGGGGAACGCCTCGCCGAGGGTGCGCGCCGCGCCGGCGGTGGCGATCGGGTCCCGGAAGGCGATGTTGGCGATGCCGGAGGCGACCGCGATCCGCCGGGTCGCCGACAGCAGCAGCCATGCCTGGCCCACCGTGTCCCGGCCGAACGCCTCTCCGTACCAGATGGCCCCGTACCCCAGGTCCTCCACTTCCGCGGCGGATTCCCGCACCCGCCCGGCGGGCTGACCCTCGTAGGCGAAGGTCCAGATCCCGACCCGGCCGAGCTCGCTCCGCGTCCCCGCTGCCTCTGTCATCCGTGGTTCCTCCTCGGATCGCGATCGTTCCGGAGAGGTTCTCCGGTTCGCTCCCCGCTACCCTACGGAGAACCTCTCCGGTTGACCATCCCCCGAGGACAGAAGGACGGACCCGACGATGACGCGCATGGATGCCCGGCTCAACCGGGAGCGTCTGGTGGCCACGGCGCGGGAGGTGTTCGCCGAGCTCGGCCCCGGGGCGTCGCTCAACGAGATCGCCCGCCGGGCGGGGGTCGGCCCCGGGACCCTGTACCGCCATTTCCCCCAGCGCGCGGACCTGCTGACCGCGGTACTGCGGGACCGGATCGGGACGTTGTGCGCGCAGGCGGACGGGCTGCTCGCCTCGGCGGCCCCCGACGAGGCCCTGGAGCAGTGGCTGCGCGCCTTCCTGGCCCATGCCCGGGCCAACCACGGCATGGGCAGCGCTCTGATGCTGGAATCGCCGGGAGCGCCGGTCCCCGACTGCCACCGGCTGATCCTGGACGCGGCCACCGGCCTGCTCGTACGGGCCCAGCGGTACGGCACCGCGCGCAACGACCTGACCGCCGGTGACCTGCTCCAACTCGTGGTGGGGATCGCCCTGTCCACGGCCCGGAGCGAGGACGCCGACCAGCCCGGCCGGCTCCTCGCCCTGGTGGTCGACGCCGTGTCGGCCTCCGCTACCGGTCGCGGTCCGGCGCGGGGAGCTTGAGCACGCTCCAGACGCCCGCGTGGTCGGAGGGCCACAGGCCCGACGGGGTGCGGTCGGTGCTCTCCTCCCCCACCCGGTCGGCCTTCAGGGCCTTCAGGCCGTTGCGGTACAGCACGTAGTCGATGCGCTGGCTCAGCGTGGAGACGGGATTGCGCAGGCCGGGGGCCTGGCCGAAGGTGAAGCCGGGCTGGTTGGGGCGGGTGGCGGTCCAGGCGTCCCGGAAGCCGGCGGCCAGGAGGTTGGCGTACGTGGGCGTGTTGGTGCCCGGCACGGCACCGACGCCACCGGCGGCGGAGTTGAGATCGCCGAGGAGCACGGTGGGCAGCGGCGTGTTGAGGGGGTCCGCGAGCAGTTCGCCGCCCTGCTGGACCTGGATACCGGGGCCGGCGCCTTCCAGGTGCGTGCTGACCACGCGCGTGGTGCGCCCGCGCAGGGTGGCGTCGACGGCGACCCAGCCGCGCAGGAGGGTGAAGGACCCGCCGGGGACGGGGACGGCCAAGCGGGCCTGGTACCGGCCCTCCTGCGGGTTCGCGACGGAGAAGGACTTCCCGGGCAGGTCGGTACGGGCCAGGAGCACGTCCCGGTCGGTGAGACGGATGTTCTGGAGGCCGCCGGGCGTGGACCGGGGGGCGACGTGGTCACCGTTGATGACGGTCGCCACGGGTGCGTAGTGCTTGCCCCGGGCGGCCAGCTCGCGGAGCAGGATCCGGAGGAAGTCGTACTCCACGTGGGTGGCGCTGGTCGTGCCAGGCCGCTGGCTGCGCCAGAGCTCGACCTCCTGGAGGCCGACGAGATGGGGATCGGTATCGGCGATCTCCTCGGCCAGGGTTTTGGCCCGCTCGGGGAAGTCGGTGGCCTGGACCTGGGCGAACACCGCCGTGACGGCGGCGACGAGCGAGGGGCCGTCGGTGGCGGCGAGGATGGGCGAGAGATCGGCGCCGAGGTACAGGTTGCGGGTCAGGACCTTGAGCGCGGCCGGCGGCTCACCGGCCGCAGTCGTGGACGCGGTCGCGGTCGCGGTCGCCGCTCCTGGCGTGGCCAGCAGGAGCGCTGCCAGGAGGACGGTGAACCGGACACGCACCGGGCGGCCTTGGGAACGGCGGGCCTGCCGCCCGCCGATCGGAATGGTTTCGGGCATGGCGAAGCGGACCTTTCGGCACGACGAAGGAAAGGGGGCGGGTCCGGGCGCCGGGACGGGGGACGCCGCGGGCTGATGCTGACACGCGGCCACGGCATTTCCGTGGCACCACGCCCGCGCCGGTCCGCTCGCCGGGGGCCCGGCGGCTTCCGGGGCTAACCTGGTGGTATGCACGGTGAGCCGGTCACGTTGTGCCTCACCGGCGATGTGATGCTCGGCCGTGGCCTCGACCAGATCCTTCCGCACCCCGGCGATCCGGCGCTTGCGGAGGCGTACATCCGTGACGCCCGCTCGTACGTCGAGCTGGCGGAGGCGGCGAACGGGCCGATCCCCCGGCCGGTGGACTTCTCCTGGCCGTGGGGGGACGCGCTGGACGTGCTCGAACAGGCTGCGCCCGATGCCCTGGTGCTCAATCTGGAGACCGGCATCACCCGGCACGGCGAGCCCGCCCCCGGCAAGGGGGTCCACTACCGGATGCACCCGGCCAACCTGCCCGCTCTGGCCGCCGCCCGCCCCGATGTGTGCGTGCTGGCGAACAACCATGTCCTCGACTACGGCCGGCCCGGCCTGGAGGAGACGCTGGAGGTCCTGGCCGGCGCGGGATTCCGTACGGCGGGCGCCGGGCGCGATACCGATGCGGCCGAGCGGCCCGCGGTCGTCCCACTCGGCACCCACGACGGCGACGGCGGCAACGACAGCGACAGCGACAGCGACAGCGATGGACGGCTCCTGGTCTTCTCCTTCGGGATGCCGTCCAGCGGCATCCCGCCGGACTGGGCCGCCACGACGGACCGCAGCGGGATCGGCTTCGTGGCCGAGGCCTCGGCCGCCGCGGCGGGGGCGGTGGTCACCCGGATCCGGCAGGTGAAAGAGCCGGGCGACATCGTCATCGCCTCGGTCCACTGGGGTTCCAACTGGGGCTACCACGTCCCCCACGAGCACATCCGGTTCGCGCACGCACTCGTCGAGGGCGGCGTGGACCTGGTCCACGGGCACTCCTCGCACCACCCGCGGCCGGTCGAGGTGTACCGGGGACGGCTGATCACCTACGGCTGCGGCGATCTGGTGGACGACTACGAGGGCATCTCCGGCTTCGAGCTGTACCGGGACGACCTGCGGCTGCTCTGGTTCCCCACGCTGGAGCCCGGCACCGGAGAACTGCGCGGGCTGCGGCTGGTCCCCCTCCAGTCCCACAGGATGCGCCTGCGGCACGCGGCGCCGGAGGACACCCAGTGGCTGTGCGAACTCCTGGACCGCATCAGCCACGGCTTCGGCGCACGCGTACGGGCCGAGCCTGAAGGCTCCCTCACCCTCACGGTCCGCGACCACCCCCAGGGGGTGTGACCAGCCCCTTCAGGAGTCAGTCGAGGATGGCGTCGAGCTCCAGCTCCACGAGCCAGTCGGCGTCAATAAAGCGCGCCACCTCGACAAAGGTGCAGGCTGGACGGACTGATGCGAAGCGTTCTCCGTGCGCTCGCGCGGCTTCCTTCCATCGCGTCACGTCGGTGAGCATGATGCGGGTTCGCACGACATCCTCCAGTGACGCCCCGGCTTCTTCCAGAGCGGCCTCGGCGATATCCAGGCACCTCACAGTCTGGGCATAGACGTCACCGTGCCCCACCGTCGTCCCGTCGACCCCGATGGGCGCGGTGCCGGCAACCGCGACGTGCTTCCCTTTGCGGACCGCCCGGGAGAACCCGATGTGGGGCTCGAGCGGTGAGCCAGAACTGACCATCTGTCGAACACGTTCCATCACACCATGCTCTCAGAGCCCAGCACTGTCGATCAGCACCCTAGGGCCCGAACAGCAGCGCGGCCAGTCCGTGGTTGCGGGCTGCGGCGGTGAAGTCGTCCCAGGTGATCACGCCGTCCCCGTCCGTGTCGGCCAGGTCGAACGCGGCCTCGGCGGCCTCGGTCTGCACGCTTCTCAGCGACCGCCACACCGCGTACTCGTGGCGCTCCATCAGCCCGTCCCCGTCCCGGTCGGCCACGTTGAACTGTGCGTGCAGTACCGCCAGTACCTCCGGTGACGCCGAGGCGGTCAGGGAGGCGAACCACTCGCGGTACTCCTCGCGGCCGATCCTGCCGTCGTGGTCCCGGTCCACCTGTTCGGCCTGCCGCTCCCACAGCGCGAGGCTGGCCTCGATCAGGGCGCGCCCCTTCGGCGCGCTCGGCCCCATGCCGTACGACTGGAGCAGCCGTTCCGCATTGGTCCGGTAGTCGTCCGCGACCAGCATCCCATCGCCGTCCGCGTCCAGCCGGTCGAAGACCTCGTCAGCGACTGACACCCTCTCGCCCATGGAGGGAGCCTAGGCTGCCGCGCCCCCGCAGGCGCCGATTCCCGCACCCGGTGGCGTGTCCCGGTGGTGAGTCCGTTGCGCGGTGCCCGGCGGGCGAGTTGCGGGGGTGGTCGGGGGGAGGGATGATGGTGTTATCCCTGCGTGCCCATGTCCTGCGCGTGACGACCTGCCGCGTGACTGCTGCCGCGTGGCTGCCGCGCTGCCTGCAGGTCCCTTTGATCCTGATTCCGAATGTGTGTCAGCCCAGATGGGGAGAACCGTCATGGCTGAAGACCGTGGTTCCCCGAACGGAGTACCCCTCTACTGTGCCCAGCCTCCGCAGACGAAGCCCGTCCTGCGGCCGGACCTCAGTCCCGACCGGGCCAGGGCCATATTGGTGGGCCGCTCAAAGTGGTTGAACGGCACCGTACTGCACTACTGCTTCTTCGATGAGCTCGGCGCAGCCGGTGCCGGCGAAGGCGGTGGCAGTTTCAACAAGATTCAGCTCGATGAGGTGCGCAGCGCCTTCGAGGAGTGGAAGAGCCTCGGGATCGGGCTGGAGTTCGTGGAGGTCGAGGACCCTGCCGACTCCGAGGTGCGGATCGGCTTTATGGAAGGCGACGGCTCCTGGTCGTACGTCGGCAAGGACGCCCTCGGCATCAGCCGGCGCGAGCGCACGATGAACTTCGGCTGGGACCTCACCAGCCCGCACGGCCAGGCGACCGCCCGGCACGAGATCGGCCACCTGCTCGCCTACGGCCACGAGCACCAGAACCCGTTCGCCGGCATCGTGTGGGACGAGGAGGCGGTCTTCGAGGAGCTCGGCGGCCCTCCCAACAACTGGCCCCGGCAGACCACGTTCCACAACGTGCTGCGCAAGCTGTCCACCGAGGAGGTCGAGGGTTCGACCTGGGACCCCGACTCGATCATGCAGTACGGCTTCCCGGCCGGCCTCATCCTGCAGCCGGAGAAGTACCAGCAGGGAATCGACTCCCCGCTCCGCCTGTCCGCCAACGACAAGGAGTTCGTCCAGAAGTGGTACCCGCCGATCGGTGCCACCCCGCGCGGGCTGAAGCCCTTCCAGTCCGTCGAGTTGAACCTCTCCTCCGGCGGCCAGCAGGACTTCGAGATCGTCCCGGCCGAGACCCGGAACTACGAGCTGCGGACGTTCGGCGACGCCGACATCCTGCTGGTGCTCTTCGAGGAGGTCGACGGTGAGCCGCGCTTCCTGACCGGTGTCGACGACAGCGGTGTCAACGACAACGGCCGGCTGACGGTCAAGCTCTTCCAGGGCCGCCGCTATGTGGCCCGCGCCCGGCTGTACTCGGCCTGGGGCACGGGGAACTCGGCCTTCATGTACTGGTGACCGCCGGACCGCCGGACCGTCCTCTCCCGTACGCGGCCGATATTCGCTGCGTGTCGTGTGGGCGGCGCCGTACGGTGGCCCGGTGACGACTCAGATGATCATTCTCAACGGTGGCTCCAGCTCGGGGAAGTCCGGGATCGTCCGGTGTCTGCAGGCCGTACTGATCGATCCGTGGCTGGCGTTCGGGTGCGACTCGTTCGTCGACGCCATGCCCGCGCGGATGCAGGCCTCGGACGAGGGGATCACGGTCGCCGCGGACGGCGGGGTGAACGTCGGGGCGGAGTTCCGGGCGCTGGAGGCGGCCTGGACGGAAGGCGTCGTCGCGATGGCCCGGGCCGGTGCGCGGGTCGTCATCGACGACGTCTTCCTCGGCGGAGCCGCCTCCCAGCAGCGGTGGCAGCGGGCCCTCGGTGACCTGCCCGTGCTGTGGGTCGGGGTCAGGTGTGAGAGCACGGTTGCCGCGGGCCGGGAGCTCGCACGGGGAGACCGGGTCCCGGGAATGGCCGCGTTGCAGGCGGATGCGGTGCACACCGGGGTGGTCTACGACCTGGAGGTGGACACCACGCACACCGAGTCCCTGGCCTGTGCGCGGGCCATCGCCGCCCGGGTCGGCCAGTCACCGGCCCGATGACGGGGTGAAGTAGTCCGCGTCCTTCGGGCGGGACGGGTCGTGGCCGCCCTGGCGGGGGGCCGGCACCAGGTGGGGGATGTACTTGGAGCAGTGGATGTACGCCTCCTCCACGGTGAGGTGGACCCACAGCTCCGGGCTGCGGCCGGGGGCGGTGTCCACGGGCAGGCCCGGGTGCATGCGGCGGATGTCCTCATCGCGGTAGAGGCGGGCCACGCCGTTGATGTGCAGCCCCACGTGGTGGTGGGTGAAGTCCACGAAGAGCATGCCCAGATGAGGGTTCTCGGCCATGTTGCCCGCGCTGGCGAGCACGCCGTTCCCGCGGAACTCCGGGTAGGTGAGGGTCCGGTCGTCGATCACCTGGACGAAGCCGGGCGGACCGGACCGGAAGCTGGCGTCGCATTCCCCGTGCGAGTCGGCGGTGGCAAGGAAGACCATGGCCTGGCGGCCGACGAACTCCCGCATCTCGGGGGTGAGACGGGGGTGCACCTGCCGGTCGTAGAAGCGGGCGGCGCGGTCGGTGGTGCCCAGTTGCCGTTGCAGGTGGTGCTCACCCGCTGATCCGAAGGACGGTCGGGGGTAGGTCACGAGGGTTTCTCCTGGCGGGGCGGGGCGGAGCGGGTCAGGGAGTGGAAAGGACGGGGGTCTCGAACGGGTCGTGGTGGATGTGTTCGGGCAGGGTGCCGCCCAGGGTGAGCCGCTCGCCGGCGGAGACGACCATGGCGGCCGGACCGCTGAGGAAGACGTCGTGCTGGTGCCACGGCCCGTATTCGGCCAGGACCTCCGGCAGGGAGCCGCGGATTCCGGGGATGTGCTCGTCGGAGACGGCGCCCCGGATCGTCAGCCAGTGGTGGCGCTGGGCCATCCGCAGCATGTCGTTGACCCCGTACAGCTCGGCACCGGTGCGGGCGCCGAGGAAGAGATCCACCTGGTGGTGTCCGCCGCGCTGCGCGACGTCCTCGATCAGGGCGCGGATCGGGGCGAGGCCGGTGCCGCCGGCCACACAGAGCAGATCGCTGTGGACGGCGGTGTCCAGCACCATGTCCCCCATCGGGGCCCCGAGCCGGAGGACGTCGCCGACCACCGCCCGGTGCACCAGGGCCCCGCTGACCGCCCCGTCGGCCACCGCTCGGACGTGGAAGGTGAGGGTGCCGTCCGCGCGGGGCGCGTTCGCTGCGGAGTAGTAGCGCCACTGCTTGGGGAACCACGGGGTCTCGAGGCTGACGTACTGGCCGGCGGAGTACTCGTACGGGAGGTGGGGACGTACGGTGATCTCGGCGATGCCGTGTCCGCGCGAGACCCGGTGGACGACCGTGGCGGGCCAGACCGCGGGGCGCACCCGCTCGTCCTCCTCGGCCGCGCCGATCATGACCTGGGCCACCACGCCGTACGCCTTGGTCCAGGCGGCGGCGATGTCCTCGGTCCAGGCGGGGCCGGCGTACCGGGCCAGGGAGGCGAGCAGGCACTCGCCGACGGCCGGGAAGTGCGCGGCGAGGGTGCCGAACTTGCGGTGGTCGCGGCCGAGGTGTTCGCAGAACCGGACCAGGTGTCCGGGGTCGTCGACCAGGTCGACGATGCGGAGCAGCGCGCGCAGCAGCCGGCCGCGCTGGGTGTCCATGCCCGGGGGGAACATCGGGCGGACTTCGGGGTAGCGGGCGAACAGGATGGCGTAGAAGTAGACCGTCATATCCGCCGCCAGCGGTTCGACCACGGATACGGAGGCCCTGATCAGGGCGATTTCGTGGTCCGAGAGCGGCGCTGCGGCGGTCTCCGGCTGCTGCTGCGGCTGTGGCTCACGGGCGGTTCCGGTGGGGGTGGGGGGCGACCCTTCCGGAGCGGGCGGCGGTGTGGGGGCGAACGTGGGACGTGCCGGGCGATTGAGCCTGAATCTCAAGGGACCAGCGCTCCTCCGTCCGCCATACGGGATGGATTCCGCCGGGTGGGAGCGAGCATGGGTCCTCATCGGGTGGGGGGACGACGAAGCGGATGGTGCACTTCCGGACGCCAGATGATCCTCAATGAGCATGTCCACGCCCGGAAGGGGTACATCCGCCAGAACTCGTGGCCGGAAGTTGTGGCATGCCACCGGTACGCGCGGCAGGCCGAGCCTGCGGGCTGTGACTCCGCCCACCCTCCCTTGACCCGGGAAGAAAGGGTTACCTAAGTTCGGTGTCATGGCCCCCCACGACCCCGTTCCCTCCGACCTCCCCACCGGCGGAACGCCCGCGCTGGTCGACTTCGACGTCGACCTCACCTCGCAGGAGGTGCTCCGGCGCGCCCAGGTGATGGAGGCCCTCGGCCCGGACTGGGATCCGGTCGAGGTGCTGCTCGGCGAGGAGGCCGCGTACGACCTGCTGTACTCCGGACTCGATGCGGAGCAGCAGCGGCTCTACGACGAGCTGGTCTCGGCCGGTGTGCTGCCCGCGCGGGGAGACGGCCGTGCTGCCTCTTGACCCGCAGGCCGACCCCGGGCGGCGTGCCTGGGTGGCCTGCCCGCAGTGCCAGGACGCGCGCGGCTGCGAACCCTGCGAGCAGCGGCGCAGCTGTTCCGTCCACTGGCGCTATCTGCTCACCAACACCGGCAGCCTGCTCCACCTCCAGTGCCCGGGGTGCACGCACGTGTGGACGCACGAGAGCGGCTTCGGCGCCACCCGCACCCGCTCCCTGTGGGACCGCGTCGCCGACGCCCTGCCCGATTTCTGAAAAGCCGGGCACCCTAGGGTGCAGGCATGATCTCGAACAGCTATCTCTCCGGACTGTTCTCGCTGGACGGCCGGGTCGCCTTGGTGACGGGCGGCAGTTCCGGCATCGGCCGGGCCATCGCCGGGGCTCTCGCCCGCGCCGGGGCGAGCGTGGTGATCGTGGCCCGCAAGGAGCCGGAGCTGGCCGCCACCGTGGACGAGCTGACGGCGGACGGCTGCCGGGCGGCCTGGGTGAGCGGCGATCTGAGCACCCGGGACGGAGTGCGTACGGCTGCGGAGCAGGCGGCCGGGGTGTTCGGCGAGCCCGACATCCTCGTCAACTGCGCCGGGATCAACCTGCGGCCTCCGATGGGCGAGCTGGACGAGGAGGTGTGGGACACCACGATGGCGGTGAACCTGGACGCACCTCATCTGCTCGGCCGGCGGTTCGGTCCCGGCATGGCCGAGCGGGGCTTCGGCCGGATCATCCACATCACCTCCCAGCAGGCCCACCGGGCGTTCGTCCAGAGCGGTGCCTACGGGGTCTCCAAGGGGGCGCTCGAGTCGCTGGCCCGCTCCCAGGCCGAGGCGTGGTCGCCGTACGGCGTCACCTGCAACACGCTGGTGCCGGGCTTTGTGATGACCCCGCTCAATGCGCGGCTGTCCTCCGACCCGGAGAAGGTGGCGGCGCTGGCCGCCCGCACCATGGTCGGGCGCAACGGCCTGGCCGAGGACTTCGCCGGAGCGGCGGTGTTCCTGGCGAGCCGCGCCTCCGGCTATGTCACCGGGCAGTCGGTCTTCGTGGACGGCGGCTTCTCCGTCCACTGAGCGATCCGGCCGCTCACCGGCCGGCCCGAAAGATGACGTCAGCTGCCCGGACACGGTACGAAGAGCCCTGTGAACGCACCCGCCCCCGCACACCCCCACCCCGCGACCGTACGGATATTCATCGCCCTCGCCCCGCCCGACGACGCGAAGGAGGAGCTGGCGCAGGCGCTGCAGCCCGCCTACGACGCGTACCCGCGCATGCGGTGGAACCGGATCGAGGACTGGCACATCACCCTGGCCTTCCTCGGGGAGCTGCCGGTCACGGCCGTTCCCCTGCTGCGTCCGCCGCTCGCGGACCTCGCGGCCCGGCGCCGGCCCCTGGACCTGGCACTGAGCGGCGGCGGGCACTTCGACGAGCGGGTGCTGTGGACCGGGATCGACGGGGACCTCGAAGGGCTGCACCTGCTCGCCGCCGAGGTGCGCGCCCTGGTCAAGGAGTGCGGTGTGAGCTTTCCGGAGCGTCCGCTGCGCCCCCATCTGACGCTGGCCCGCGCCCGCCGGAACCAGCCGGCCTACGCGGTGGAGGCTGCCGCCGGGCTCACCGCGTTCACCGGCCGCCGCTGGCAGGCCGAACGCCTGCACCTGGTCGGCAGCAACATCGGCCGTGGCCCGGGACCGATCCACTACCGCGACATCGAGGCCTGGGACTTCGGCTGACGCCCGGCCGCCCGGCCCCGCGGGGGCGGGCATACTGCTGGGCATGACCTCCTCGATCGCCGCCCGGATGCACCTGCTGATCACCTTTGTGCTGGTGGTGTGCGGGGCGGTCGGCGGGGCGTGTTTCGGGTTTCTGCTGGGCGGCCGGACGACGGCCCTGGCCGCCGGGGCCGCGGCCGGCCTGGGCGCGGGGCTCGGCGCGTTCCTCTCCCGCCGCCAGGTGGCGGCCTTCTTCCGGCCCGGGCACGAGGTCGCCGCCCGGGCCGACGGGTATGCGGAGGGGATCGCCGACGCGGTGCTGGTGAGCATCGCCACCTACCAGGCCGCTGTGTTCCCGCTCACCCCGGCCGGCGTGTCCGAGGAGGAACGCGAGGCCCGCCGCACCATCGCCTACCGGGTCGCCGCCTACGACGGCCTGCCGCTCGCGGTGCGGGTGTCGGCCGCCGCCGCGCTGGAGGCCGTCGACCAGGGCGTGGACGCCGAACGCGCCCACGCCGCGATGAAGGCCCTGTCCCTCAGCGTCTACGACCACCGCAGCGGTCGCTGACCTCCGGGCCGGGGGTGGGCGTGGGCGTCACAGGCTGAGTGCGTCCTCCGCGGTGCCGACCCACGCGGTCACGGAGTTCCGGTCGGATGCGACGTACAGGCCGGGGGTCGGTGCCTTGAGCGGTGTCTGTGCCAGATCGGACTCGGTGTTCATGGTCATCGCGATCGAGTCGACGGTCCTCCCGGTGCCGTCGTTGCCGCCGCCCATGAGCCCGGCGTAGGCCGACTCGCCCGGGGCGAGCCTGAGCGCGTCCTCGATACCGGGAGCCGCGCCGCGTTCCGTGGCCTGTCCGTCCAGCTCTCCGAAGGTCACGACCGGATGGCCCAGCGCCCGGCACGCCTTGGACCCCTTGTTGGTGATCTTCAGGAGATAGCTGCCGGTCGTGGCTTCCGCCAGGGTCGCGGTGAACTTCACGTCGTGGGTGCTGCACGGGAAGACGTCGTGGTCGGACGGCTTCGCGGACTTGGTCGGCGCTGCGGGCTTCGCCGGGGTCGCGGACTTGGTCGGGGTTGCGGGCTTGGTCGGGGTTGCGGACTTGGCCGGGGTTGCGGGCTTGGTCGGGGTTGCGGACTTGGCCGGGGCTGCGGACCCCGTCGGGGTCGCGGCCGGGGCTCCGGGGCCGCCCGGTGCATCGTCCTCGGTGGGCCCGCAGGCGGTGAGGGTCAGGGCGGACACGGCGGCGAGGGCGACAGCGGCTCTGCGTACGGTGCTCATGGGGTGCTCCCCCCGGTCGAGGACGGGCTGGGTACCAGCGTCCCGCGGGAGCTTCACAGCTTGGTGACGGTCTCTCGCCGAATCCACCACACCCGTCACCGTTACCGTCACCGTCTGCGGAGCCGGCCGGTCCGCCGTCGGGAGGTGCGCAGTCTGCGCCCGGCCCGGGATGCCGGGGCCAGTGCGAAGGTCACGGTGATCTGCGCGCCGCCGAGGCGGCTGCGGGTGATGTGCATCGAGCCGCCGGTGGCGGCTGCGGCCCGTTGGGCGATGTCGAGCCCGAGGCCCGTGGAGCCCGTGCTGCTGCCGCGGGACAGGGCCCGGTCCGGGTCGGGGATGCCCGGCCCGCCGTCCTCCACGACCAGTTCCACCGCCTGGGCCGTCCGTACGACATGGACGCCGAGCGGGGTCCCCGACGGGGTGTGCCGGAAGACATTGCCGATGAGCGCGTCCACCACGGCGGCGATGTCGTCCTCGGAGAGGCCGACGGCCGTGGGCTCCTGGGTGAGGGCGAGGGAGCAGGCCCGGTTCTGCTGCTCCGCCAGGACCGCCCAGAACGCGGTGCGGCGGCGGACGACCTCGGCTGCCTCGCAGCGGGGTCCGGAGGCGCTTGCTGCGGGGCGGCCGGCGGGCCGGTAGCCGGGTTCCGGCCGCTGTTTCGTACCCGGTTCCGGGCCCGGTTCCGTACCGAGCATGCCCTGGCCCATGGGGCCCACGGCGAGCGGGGTGCGCGCCGCGGTGATGATGGCGTGGAGTTCCGTCTCCAGGGCGCCGACCGCGGCCTCGAGCCTGGCCGATTCCGGTGTTCCGGCCATCCGCTCCGAGGCCAGGTGCAGCGCGGTCAGCGGGGTGCGGAGCCGGTGGGACAGGTCCGCGACGAGTTCCCGTTCGACGGCGAGCAGTTCGGTCATCCGGTGGGCCATCGCGTTGAAGGCCACGCCCGCGTCGCGCAGTTCCCTCGGGCCCATGGGGTCCACTCGGGTGTCCAGATCGCCCTCCCCCAGGGCCCGCGAGGCCTGTGCGAGTTTCTTGGAGGACCGGACGACCTTTGCGCCGAGCCGGTCGGCGACCAGCACGGAGCCGCCGATCAGTCCCACGGCGAGGAAGAGCATGACCGCCCAGGACTCCTTGACCCCGCGGGTCAGTTCCTCCTCGGGGACGAAGTTCTCGATGACGGCGACCCGGTCGCCGGGGAGCACGACCGGCTGGAGGCAGATCCAGCCGGCCGGGATCTCCCGGGAGATGGACTCGCGTCCGTTCTGGGCCCGTTCGAGCAGTTCCGCGGGGGCGTGGGAGGTGCCGAGGACGCGGGCGTCCGGCAGGTGGACGACCAGGCGTTCGGCGGCGTCCAGGCCGGCCACGGACTCCCGCAGGGCGGCCGGGTCCGTGGTCAGGGTGAGGACGGGCGCGAGGGCGGCGGCGCGCTGTTCGGCCGCGGTGACGCTCTGCTCCTTGACGAGCGACATCACCAGGGCGGCCAGCGGTATGAGGAAGGAGAGGGCGACCATGGAGGTCACGGCGAGCGCCACTCCGGCCAGGGAACGTCTCAACGCGGTGCCACCAGTTTGATGCCGACGCCGCGGACGGTGAGCAGATAGCGGGGGGCCGCGGCGCGTTCGCCGAGCTTGCGGCGGAGGGAGGACAGGTGCACGTCGACGGTCTGGTCGTCCACGTAGGGTTCGCGCCAGACCTCGGTCAGCAGGCGGCGCTTGGAGACGACCTGGCCGGTGTGGTGGGCGAGGAAGGCCAGGAGGTCGAACTCGCGGCGGGTGAGGTGCAGCTCGCGCCCCGCCAGGTGTGCGGTACGCGCACCCGGGTCGACCGCCAGCTCGCCGACGGTGGTGGGGCGCAGCGGTTCGGCGGAGGGTGCCGGCCGGGCACCACCGCCGGCGGCGGGGACGGCGGACACATGGCTGGTGCGCCGCAGGACGGCGGCGAGGCGGGCGATGAGCTGTCCCCCCGAGAACGGTTTGACCAGGTAGTCGTCGGCTCCCGCGTTGAGGAGCTTGATGATTTCGGTCTCGTCGTCGCGGGCGGTGGCCACCAGGACGGGGACCGAGGAGATGCCGCGGATCATGCGCAGGGCGTCCGCGCCGTCCAGGTCGGGCAGTCCCAGGTCGAGGACCACCGCGTCGAGGGGTGTCTGGGTGACCTCGCGCAGGCCGCCGAACCCGTCGGCGGCACTGCGTACGGCATACCCGTGCTCCGCCAGGACCTCGATCAGGGACTGGCGGATGCTGGGGTCGTCTTCCACGACCAGGACGCTGGGCATGGGGACACCTTAGGTGCAGCTATGGAGTGTCGAACGCCGGGCCGTCGTCGGTGATGCGGAGCTGCACGGGGCGGTCGGCGACCGGGATGGTGCAGCCTTCCCGGGAGCTGCAGCTGGCGTAGCCGACCAGCACGGTCGCGTTCCCGTTGCCGGTGGCGCGGACGGGCAGTGTGGTGGTGACGGGGCCGTCGGGGTAGACGGGGACCGGGGCGTCGACACCGGGCAGGCTGATGGACTGTACCGGTGCGGCGGCCGTCAGTCTGCCCTCGGCTGCGAGGACTCCGGTGACGTTCACTGCGGTCGGCCGCCCCACGCCCTCTATTCCGGTGGCCGGCAGGTCGGTGCTGTAGAGGTGGAACCCCTCTTCGGGGGTGAAGACCGCGGTCAGGGTGGCCTTCGGGGGGTGCCAGTCGGACACGGAGAGGGTGACGGTGACCCCGTTCTCGGTGAACCGCGTGGTGGGTGCGGTGGCCTCGGTGCGTGCGGTGGGCTGTTCGCCGCCGCATGCCGCGAGTGCCGCCATGGCGAGGAGGGCGGCCGTGATCCGGGCGGGTCGCCGCAGGACCGGGTGCGGGCGTCTCACGGTGCCCACTTGCGCAGGAAGGAGTTGATGCCCTCCGGGGTCAGGGCGGGGTTGCCGGTGACATGGGTGTCGGTCCGCACGGTGCCGGAGGCGGTGACCACCATGAGTACCGGCATTTTGTAACTTCCGCCCCCGGAGCTGTATTTGTCCAGCAGTGCGAAGTTGGCGGAGTTGTTGCCGCCGATGTCCACCTTGACCAGGTGGTACGAGGCGCCGAGGAGCGCGGCCGTCTGCGGCTGGGCGAACACCTTGTCGGCCGCCTTGCAGTTGCCGCACCAGTTGGCGCCGAAGTCGAGCAGCACCATCCGCCCGTCGGCCTTGGCCGCGCGCAGGGCCGCGTCGATCTGCTTCTTGGCATCGGCCGAACTGTCGTAGCCGGGACCGGGTATCCGGGCCGGCGCGGGCGCGGCGGAGGTACGGGGCGGCTTGGCGGGCGTCCGGGTGGCGGGGGTCCGGGAAGGGGTGGCGGAACCGGTCCGGCCGCGCGAGGGGGTCGCCGAGGAGCCGGGCAGGGCGGTGGCCGAGGTCGACGGCGAGGCCGACGGGGTGGACGGCGTGGTCAGCGCATCCGGGTCCCCGGCGGACCCGGATGCGTCATCCGCCGCGGAGGGAAGGGCGTTCGAGGACTGCCCGGGTGCGGACGGTGCCGCGGCACCGGCGGACGGGGAGGACGGCCCGCATGCGGCGGTGAGCCCCGCAGCGAGCACGGCCGCGGCGGCAAGCGACGCGGGTCGGAGGAGGCGAGGACTCATGGTGAAAACACCCCTGGGCGCGGTTCGGACGACTCGGTTGACGCGAGCATAGGACCGCTGTGGCCTGCCGGAACCGGCTGGACGTGATCATGAGGTTCCCCTAAGGAAGAGCTCACCTTCCGCTTCGCCGGAACTCCCGCAAACCGGACTCCCGTCTCTCAGAACGAGCTCTCGCGCACGCTGGCCTTGGCCTGGGGTTCGACCGTCGCCGTGATGTCCGACCGGTGGTCCGCACTGCTGAAGGTGACCGTCAGGGTGTGGTCGGCGGTCTGTGACGTGGCGGTTTTGAAGCCGCGGGCGGGAACGGCGGAGATCAGGCACACGCCTCGGCTCCCGTACCGCACGGTGGCCTTACCGCCCTGCGAGGGGATGGTGTACAGGCCCGGTCCGCCTTCCCGGCAGTCGACGGCGGGTTTCGGCGCAGTGGTACGGGGTGCTCCCGACGGGGTCTTCGACGGGGCGGCAGCCGAAGGGGAGGGGGACGGCCGCTGCCCCGCGGTGGGCGAACCGATCACGGACGCGGACGCGGGCACGGGGGCGGTCGGGGAGCTCGGGCCGGGTGACGGGGTCTGCTCCGCCTGCCAGGCCGGCGGTGAGTCGAGGACCGTGGGGGCGGACCGGGCAACGGGAGGCGTGGGCCTGGTCGAGCCGACCACGAACTGCACCGTGGCGAGCACGGCGGTCACACTGGTGGCCGTGCACGACAGCCATATGAGCAGGTAGCGCGGAACCCGCGGAATTCGAGGCACGGCCCCATAGTGGCCGACGGACGGACGGCCGCCGAACGCCGACGTCCTCCGTACCCGGGTACGGGCACGGAGGACGTGGCGTTCGGCGGCCGAGGGGGGAGGCGGGGCCGGGAGGCGGGGGCGGCCTCTGCCGGCCCTACCTCGGCGCGCCGAAGTTCTGCGTCCACCAGGGGCCGCCGTCGCCCTTGTGGACGCCGATGCCGATCTCACGGAAGTCGCAGTTGAGGATGTTGGCCCGGTGGCCCGAGCTGTTCATCCACGCCTTCATGACATCGTCGGCATCGGCCTGGCCCCTGGCTATGTTCTCGCCGAGCCGGGACCACTTGTATCCGGCGGCCTCCACCCGGCTGGTCATGGTGGACCCGTCGGGTCCGGTGTGGGACATGACGCCGCTGCGGGCCATGGTGTCGCTGTACGCCCGGGCGGCGGCGCTCAGCTTGGCGTTCGACGCCAGGGGACCGCAACCGGCCGCGGCCCGCTCCTTGTTGACCAGGGCGAGGACCGCGGACTCGGAGGCGGAGCCGGCGGAGGAACCGCCGGACGAACCGCCGGAGGAGCCGCCCGTGCTGCCGCCCGTGCCGCCGGAGCCGCCGCCGGTGGCCGGGGCCGGCGTCCGCGTGGGCTTGCGGGTCGGCGTCGCCGTCGTACGGGCCGGACTGCTCTGCGCCGCCGCGGAGGTGGTGGGGGTGGCCGACCCCTTGGCGCCGTCGCTTGGTGTCCCGGACGGGGTCGGGGCGCTCGGGGACACCGATCCGGCGGTGCCGGTGGGGAGGGTCTCGGCCGGGGCGGCAGTGCCCGTCCCGTCGCCGGAGCCCGCCGTGCGGGACTCCGTACCGGCGGCGCCGTCGGCCCGCTGGTCCACGCGTGCATCACCGTCGCCGTCGGAGTCCGCCACTGCGACACCGACCGCCACCGCCGCGGCTGCCGCGGTGAGGGACAGCACGATGCGGGTGCGCACCGTCTTCTTCCGTCGCGCTTCGGCTCGCGGGGACGGCGGTTCGGGGGTTCGGCTGCGGCTCATGCCGGTTGCACCTCACAGGGAGAGGGGTGGATTCCGACCGAGCCTAAGGCCGTGACCAGCCAAAAGAGCGCCCTGGAGGGGTACTTCACGTTCCCTTAAGGAAGCCCGCAGGGTCAGCTCAGGTCGAGCCGCATCAGGATCCGGGGATGTCCTGCGAGCACCGAGGTGGTGTCGGCGGCATGGGAGAACCCGGCGCGTTCGAAGTTCTTCCGCAGCCCGGCGTAGGCCATGGTCAGATCGACCTTGGCGGCGCCGTTGTCCAGAGGATACGCCTCGATGGCCGGCGCCCCCTGGGCGCGGGCGAACTCGACCGCGCCGGCGATGAGGGCGTGTGAGATCCCGCTCTTGCGGTGGCCGGGGCGGACCCGGATGCACCACAGGGACCAGACCGGCAGGTCGTCGACGTGCGGGATCTTCCGGCTGTGCGCGAAGGCGGTGTCCGAGCGCGGTGCCACGGCGGCCCAGCCGACCGGCACGTCCCCCTCGTACGCGAGCACTCCCGGCGGCGGGTCCGCGGCGCACAGCCGGGCGACGTACTCGCCCCGGGCCGGTCCGCGCAGCTCGTTGTTGAGCTTCGAGGGGATCCGGTGGCTCAGGCACCAGCAGACGTTGGCCCCGGGTGACTTCGGGCCGAGCACGGCACGGACATCCTCGAAGTCCGTGGCCGGGCGCACGTCGATGGTCATGGCACCACGATGGCACGGCGTACGGGGCGCTGCCCGGGCAGCGCCCCGTACCGGTCGTGCTCAGTCGGTGCCGAACTCCATCGCGGCGCGGTCGAGCATCTCCTCGTCGTCGACCTCGCCGCGCGAGGCGATGGCCTCGGCGCCGCCCTCCGGCATCGCGCCGATCAGGCCCGTGGAGGCGGCCTGTGCGGCGCCGACGAGCGCGGCCTGGCCGGTGCCGACCATGCCGAGGCCGGCGTACTGCTCCAGCCTGGCCCGCGAGTCGGCGATGTCGAGGTTGCGCATGGTGAGCTGGCCGATCCGGTCGACCGGGCCGAACGCCGAGTCCTCGGTGCGCTCCATGGACAGCTTGTCCGGGTGGTAGCTGAAGGCAGGACCGGTGGTGTCGAGGATCGAGTAGTCCTCACCGCGCCGCAGCCGCAGCGTGACCTCGCCGGTGACGGCCGAGCCGACCCAGCGCTGGAGCGACTCGCGCACCATCAGCGCCTGCGGGTCGAGCCAGCGGCCCTCGTACATCAGCCGGCCCAGACGCCGTCCCTCGTTGTGGTACTGGGCGAGGGTGTCCTCGTTGTGGATGGCGTTAACCAGGCGTTCGTAGGCCGCGTGCAGCAGGGCCATACCGGGCGCCTCGTAGATGCCGCGGCTCTTCGCCTCGATGATCCGGTTCTCGATCTGGTCCGACATGCCGAGGCCGTGGCGACCGCCGATCGCGTTCGCCTCCATCACCAGGTCGACCGGGGAGTGGAAGGTCTTGCCGTTGACCGTCACCGGACGGCCCTGTTCGAAGCCGATGGTCACGTCCTCGGCGGCGATCTCCACCTCGGGGTCCCAGAACCGCACGCCCATGATCGGGTCCACCGTCTCGACGCCCGTGTCGAGGTGCTCCAGGGTCTTGGCCTCGTGGGTGGCGCCCCAGATGTTGGCGTCGGTCGAGTACGCCTTCTCGGTGCTGTCGCGGTAGGGCAGCCCGTGGGCGAGCAGCCACTCCGACATCTCCTTGCGACCGCCGAGCTCGGTGACGAAGTCCGCGTCCAGCCAGGGCTTGTAGATGCGCAGGTGGGGGTTGGCGAGCAGGCCGTAGCGGTAGAACCGCTCGATGTCGTTGCCCTTGAACGTGGAGCCGTCGCCCCAGATCTGTACGTCGTCCTCGAGCATGGCCCGGACCAGCATGGTGCCCGTGACGGCGCGGCCGAGCGGGGTGGTGTTGAAGTACGCGCGCCCGCCCGAGCGGATGTGGAAGGCGCCGCAGGCGAGTGCGGCCAGGCCCTCCTCGACCAGGGCGGCCCGGCAGTCGACCAGGCGGGCGATCTCCGCGCCGTACGTCTTCGCCCGGCCGGGTACCGAACCGATGTCGGGTTCGTCGTACTGGCCGATGTCGGCGGTGTAGGTGCACGGGACGGCGCCCTTGTCGCGCATCCAGGCGACGGCGACGGAGGTGTCGAGGCCGCCGGAGAAGGCGATGCCGACGCGCTCGCCGGTGGGCAGTGAGGTGAGAACCTTGGACATAGGAAGAGTATGCACCAATCTACATAATCATTCACCACCGGGGCCGGACGGAATCACTCTGATGCGGTCCACGGACCCGCGCGAAACCGGCGCGGGACCGGCGCGGGACCGGCGCGGGACCGGCGCGGGACCGGCATGGGGCCGGGGAAACGGGCCAGGATATGACCGTGGCTGACGTCGAGGTGCCCGTGTTGATCGTGGGTGGCGGGCAGGTCGGGCTCACCGCCCGGGCGCTCCTGGAGCGCTGGGGCGTACCGGCCCTGTTGGTGGAAAAGCATCGCCGGCTGTCCCCGTTCCCTCGGTCCCGGCTGGTCAACGTGCGCTCGATGGAGATCTACCGCCGGCTCGGGTTCGCCCGCACGATCGCGGCCAGGGCCTTCGCACCGGAGTACGGGCGCGTCCGCTTCCGCGACACCCTGCACGGGCCGGACTTCGCCACGGCGGCCATGGTCGGGGTGCATGCGCCGGTGCCCGAGAGCCCCGTGACCGGCGTGCTGACCTCGCAGGACCGGCTGGAGCCCACTCTGCTCGCCGCGGCCGAGGCGCCGGTGCGGTTCGGGGTCGAGCTCATCGGCCTGACCGGAGATCCCGAGAGACCGGAGGGCCCCGAGCGACCCGAGGGGGTCGTGGCCGTGCTCGCCGACCGCCGGAGCGGCGAGGAGGTGCGCGTGCGGGCCCGGCACGTGCTCGCCGCGGACGGTGCGAACTCCACGGTCCGGCAGCTGCTGGGGATCGGCACCGCCGGTCCCGGGGCGCTCGGGGATTTCACCACCGTCGTCTTCGAGGCCGACCTCGACCACCGGTCCGCCCGGCAGCCCGCCGGGGTCTACTTCACGGCACACGGATCGTTCGCCCCGGTCTACCCGGAGGGCGGCTGGGCATGGTTCGCCCCCACCCCCGAGGACGCTGCGGGCGCCGACTGGGCCGAGGTGGTCTCGCGCGCGCTCGGTCCCGGGGCCGGTGCCGACGGCGTACGGGTGAACGTGCTGCGGGTCCAGCACTGGGTGATGAACGCCTTCGTCGCCGAACGCTTCCGCCACGGCCGGGTCCTGCTGGCCGGGGATGCCGCACACGCCGTCCCCATCATCGGCGGCCTGGGCATGAATGCCGGCGTCGCGGATGTGCACAACCTGTGCTGGAAGCTGGCGGGAGTCGTCCACGGGTGGGCAGGGCCGGGCCTGCTGGAGAGCTACGAGGCGGAACGGCAGCCCGTCGCCCACCGGACCCTCCACCAGGCGGTGGCCAACACGCGCCTGATGGTCGAGGTACAGGGCCTTCGCCGCGAGCAGCTCCAGAGCGCGGAGCCGGCTCCGGCCCGGATCGAACCGCCCTGGTCGGACCGGTACTTCGCCCAGCTCGGTCTCGTACTCGGCGTCACCTACCGGTCCGGTGCGGTCCTCGCCGAGGAAGGGGCCCCGGCCGAGCCGACCGCCCCGGACAATGACATGGGCACGGACTACGTCCCCACCGCGGAGCCGGGCCGTCGTATGCCGCACCTCTGGCTCACGCCCGAGCGCTCCACGCTCGACGCCTGCGGCGAGTGGTTCACCCTGCTGACCCCGGACCCCGCCCTCTGGGGCCGGCAGACCGCGGCCCCCTGGCCGCTGCGCATCGAGCCGCTGCCCGGGGAGCATGCCGACCGCTTGGGCCTGCTCCCGCACGGAGCCCTGCTCGTCAGGCCGGACGGCCATATCGGCGCCCGCTGGCGCGACCGCCCGCCGGACGGTTCGGCCCTCCGCACCGCCCTGGCCGCACTCACCGCCCGCCCGGCATCGCCGTCCTAGCTGCTGCGCACCCCGAAGGTGGCCGGGCCGGCCCGGGTCCCTACGATGTCCGGCCATGGACACAAGTGAGGGCGGCAGACGCCTCGTCGACGGCCGCTTCGAGTTGATCGCCCGCCTGGGCAGCGGAGGCATGGGCACCGTGTGGCGGGCCCTGGACACCGCACTGCAACGGGAAGTCGCGCTGAAGGAGGTCCGGCCCGCGGACCCGGCGCTGATCGAGGCCCGCCCGGACCTCGCCCTGCAACTGCGGCAACGGGCCATCCGCGAGGCGCAGGCGCTGGCCCGGCTGGCGCACCCCAACGTCGTGTCCATCCACCACATCATCGAACCGCCGGACGGCTCGCACCCCTGGATCGTGATGGAGCTGGTCCAGGGCGGATCGCTGCACGACCGGCTCGCCCAGGGCCCGCTGCCCGTGTCCGAGGTGGTGCGGATCGGCCTGGACGTCCTGTCCGCGCTGCGGGCCGCGCACGCGGCCGGCGTGCACCACCGGGACGTCAAGCCCGCGAACGTCCTGCTGCGTCCCGACGGCAGCGCCGTCCTCACCGACTTCGGCATCGCGGCCCTGCCCGAGTCGGCCGGCCTCACGGCCACCGGCGACCTGGTCGGGTCCCCCGAGTACATCGCCCCCGAGCGCGTTCGCGGCGAGGAGGGCAACCCCGCCTCCGACCTGTGGTCGCTCGGCATGATGCTGTACGTCGCCTCGGAGGGCGTCCACCCGCTGCGCCGGGCCACCGCGATGGCGACCGTCGTCGCGGTGCTCGACGAACCCCTCCCCTACCCCTCGCGTTCCGGGGCGCTCGCCCCCGTGCTCGCGGAGCTCCTGGTGCGCGACACGGCGGCCCGGCCGGATGCCGCGCAGCTGGACCGGCTGCTGCGGGCGGTACCGGAGGCCTCCGCGGCGGCGCCGGTCGGGCCGCCGACCGTGCCCCAGGGCTACGGTCCGGCAGCCGTGTACCAGCCGCCGACGCCTACGCCGACGCCGACGCCTACGCCTCCGAACGGCTTCGGTCCCCCGGCCGGCGGAGCGGTCACGGCGCCGGTCCCGTCCGTGGCGCCCGCGCGGCGCCGGAGCCGTGTGCTGGTGGCCGTGGTGTCCGTGGTGGCGGTGGGAGTGCTGGTGGCCGGGGCGGCCTGGACGGTGGACCGGCTGCTGCCGGACGGCGACGGGAAGCGCGACGAGGCGTCCTCGTCCGCAGGACCGACCGGCGGCAGCGGGCCGAGCCGGGCCGCGGACGGGCCGACGGGCAGTCCGGCCGCCCGCAAGAGCGGGGCGCCGAGCACGCCCGACGCGCCGGACAACCTGCACACCCCTGCCGGAGCCCGGGCCGTGGCGGCGGCCCTGCACGAGGAAACCGGCCGCCGGGACGTCGTACGCCTCGCCCTGTACGACACCTATGCGCTGGCGTACGTACCGGTCGACTCCCCGGCCGGCGCCTACGACAGCTACCAGTACCGCGGCGGGGTCTCGCGCTTCGGTCCCGGCGGCACCGTGCGGGACGGTGCCAAGCCGATCGACCTGAGCAAGGTCGACTGGAATGTGCTGCCCGGGCTCTTCGAACAGGCCGAGCGCAAGCTCCGGGTGGAGAAGGCGACGATGCGCTACGTCCTGGTCGAACCCGATCTCTTCGACAAGAACGAGCCGCGCCTGAAGATCTACCTCACCAACGAGTACGGCGGGACGGGCTTCCTCGTCGCCGGCCTGGACGGCAAGGTGAAGCAGGTCCAGCCCGCCACCTCGTAGCGGGGGCGGGCGGCTGCGACGGGTTCAGCGCCCACGGGTGAGGAACGCCGGGGCGCCGGCCGACTGGGCTCCCTCCGATTCGAGGGTCAGCCGGTCGGGCTCCGTCATGGTCACCAGGTAGAGGTTGCCCCGGGGGCAGTCGATGGCGGCACTGCGGTCGGTCGGGTGGCTGGTCACGGCCGCCAGGACGGCGGTGTTCCCGCGCATCTGCCGCAGTTCGAGGGCCTCCGTGCAGCCCAGATTCCGCCCGGTGCCGATCTCTTTGAGGTTGCTGACCTGGGCGCCCATGACATCGCCCACGGCTCCTGCGTGCAGGGTGACCGTGACGGCGAAGTCCTGCGTCCGCGCCCGCGCGACGCCGTCCGCGTCCGGGGTGCCGGGCCCGAGGCCGGTCCACGTGCCGACCCACGCCGCCGGCAGTGACGTGACGGCGGGGGACTGCCCGGACGGTGACGGTGCGGGCGTGCCGGCGGGTGCGGTGCCGTCCTTCCCGTCGCCATCGCCGTCGCCGTCGCCGTCGCCACCGCCGAAGGGCACGATCATGACGATGACGAACGCGACGAGGGCGACAGCCAGGGCCGCCAAGACGGCCTTCCGGGTCCGGCTGGGGGCCGCGACCAGGTCCTCGGCGGGGCGTGGTGTGCCGGGGGCCGTGGCCGGCGGTACCGGCGGAGTCAGCGGTGCCGGCGGCGCGGCCACCGGGGCGTACACCGGCGGCTGTGCTGCGGCGAGCAGGCCCCGGAGTTCCGCTTCCCGGCTGCCGGCAGCCGCCACCAGGGCCGGCGGGACCACCCGGTGCCACTCCTGCTCCCCCGCGGTCTCGAGCCGCGCCCGCACCTCCTCGGCGGTCGGCCGCTGCTCCGGGTTCTTGGCCAGGCATTCCCCGACCAGCGGGAGCAGCGCATCCGGTACCCCGTCGAGCAGGGGCTCGTCATGGACGATCCGGTACAGGAGCGCGGGCAGGTCCGGCTCCTCGCCGCGGGCCACGAACGGGCTGCGGCCGGTCGCCGCGTACACGAGGACCGCGGCCAGGGAGAACACGTCCGCCGGGGCCGCGGCCACGGCGCCGGTCGCCTGCTCGGGGGCGAGGTAGCCGGGGGTGCCCATGACCGTACCGGTCCGGGTGCGGCGCGGGTCGCGGACGGCGCGGGCGATGCCGAAGTCGATGAGGTAGGGCCGCTCTGCACCCAGCAGCACATTGCCCGGTTTGATGTCGCGGTGGACCACCCCTGCCGCACGTACGGAGACGAGTGCGGCGGACAGCTCCCGGGCCAGGCACCGGACGGCGGGTTCGGGCAGCGGCCCGTGCCGGTGCACCCAGTCGGCGAGCGAGGGTGCGGCCACGTATTCGGTCGCCAGCCACTGCGGTGCGGTGTCCGGCGGGCTGAAGTCCACCACCGAGACCGTCCACGGGGAGCGCACCCGGTCGTTGGTGCGGATCTCCCGGGCGAACCGTTCGGCGAACCCGGGTTCCCGGCTCAGGTCGCGGTGGACGGTCTTCAGGGCCAGCGGCCGGCCGGAGGCCGTCCGGGCCAGGAACACCTCGCCCATTCCGCCGGCGCCGAGCCGCGCCAAGAGGCGGTATCCCCCGATCTCCGCCGGATCACCAGGCTGCAGAGACTCCACCAACGCCCCCGGTCTTCGCCGTTGTTGCCGGCCCGAACCGTACGGGCCGCCCCGTGGCTCACCTTAGGGGATGCCCGACACGGCCATCATCCGACCGGCAGGGCGTTGCCGTGGCCGCGCCGACGAAGTAGAACGGACGACCGGACGTACCGCCGGCCCCGCCTCACGGACACAGATGGAGACAGATCAGCATGGCCACCAGGAAGGACGCACAGGCGCCCGCGCCGCACGGTGCCGACAGCCACGATGTGATCCGGGTGCACGGCGCGCGCGAGAACAACCTCAAGGACGTCAGCGTCGAGATCCCCAAGCGCCGGCTGACGGTGTTCACCGGGGTCTCCGGCTCGGGCAAGAGCTCGCTGGTGTTCGACACGATCGCCGCGGAGTCGCAGCGGCTGATCAACGAGACCTACAGCACCTTCGTCCAGGGCTTCATGCCGACGCCGGCGCGGCCCGAGGTGGACGTACTGGAGGGCCTGACCACGGTGATCAGCGTCGACCAGCAGCGGATGGGCGCCGACCCCCGCTCCACGGTCGGCACCGCCACCGATGCCAACGCGATGCTGCGCATCCTCTTCAGCCGGCTCGGCAAGCCGCACATCGGGCCGCCCAGCGCGTACTCCTTCAACACCGCCACGGTCCGGGCGAGCGGCGGGATCACCGTCGAGCGCGGTGCCGCGAAGACCAGGACGGTGAAGGCGACCTTCAGCCGCACCGGCGGCATGTGCACACACTGCGAGGGCCGGGGCAAGGTCTCCGACATCGACCTGACCCAGCTCTACGACGACTCCAAGTCGATCGCGGAGGGCGCGTTCACCATCCCCGGCTGGAAGTCGGACAACGTGTGGACCGTGGGGATCTACGCCGAGTCGGGCTTCCTCGACCCGAACAAGCCCATCCGCCGGTTCACCAAGAAGGAGATGCAGGACTTCCTCTACCGCGAGCCGACCAAGGTGAAGGTCAACGGTGTCAACCTCACCTACGAGGGGCTGATCCCGAAAATCCAGAAGTCCTTCCTGTCCAAGGACAAGGAGGCGATGCAGCCGCACATCCGGGCCTTTGTGGAGCGGGCCGTCACCTTCACCACCTGCCCCGAGTGCGACGGCACCCGGCTCAGCGAGGGGGCGCGGTCGTCGAAGATCAAGCGGATCAGCATCGCCGACGCCTGCGCCATGCAGATCAGCGATCTGGCCGAGTGGGTCCGGGGCCTGGCGGAGCCGTCGGTGGCGCCGCTGCTCGCGGCGCTGCGGCACACCCTCGACTCGTTCGTGGAGATCGGCCTTGGCTACCTCTCGCTGGACCGGCCGGCGGGCACGCTGTCGGGCGGCGAGGCCCAGCGCGTCAAGATGATCCGCCACCTCGGCTCCCCGCTGACGGACATCACGTACGTCTTCGACGAACCCACCATCGGGCTGCACCCCCATGACATCCAGCGGATGAACGGTCTGCTGCTGCGGCTGCGGGACAAGGGCAACACGGTGCTCGTGGTGGAGCACAAGCCGGAGACGATCGCGATCGCCGACCATGTCGTCGACCTCGGCCCCGGGGCGGGCACGGCGGGCGGGACCGTCTGTTTCGAGGGCACGGTGAAGGGGCTGCGGGACGGCGGCACCGTCACCGGGCGCCATTTCGACGACCGGGCCTCCCTCAAGGAGACGGTGCGTACGCCCTCCGGTGCGCTGGAGGTCCGCGGCGCGACGGCGAACAACCTGCGGAACGTGGACGTCGACATCCCGCTGGGGGTGCTGACGGTGATCACCGGCGTCGCAGGCTCCGGCAAGAGCTCGCTCGTGCACGGATCGCTGCCGCACCGGGCGGGAGCGGCCGGCGAGGGTGTGGTGTCGGTGGACCAGAGCCCGATCCGTGGCTCGCGGCGGAGCAACCCGGCGACGTACACCGGTCTGCTCGACCCGATCCGCAAGGCGTTCGCGAAGGTCAACGGCGTCAAGCCGGCGTTGTTCAGCGCGAATTCCGAGGGCGCGTGTCCCACGTGCAACGGCGCGGGGGTCATCTACACCGACCTGGCGATGATGGCGGGTGTCGCGGTTCCCTGCGAGGAGTGCGAGGGGAAGCGGTTCCAGGCATCGGTCCTGGAGTACCGGCTCGGCGGGCGGGACATCAGCGAGGTCCTCGCGATGTCGGTGGACGAGGCCGAGGAGTTCTTCGGCGGTTCCGGCGAGGCGGCGACTCCGGCCGCGCACCGGATCCTCCGGCGGCTCGCCGACGTCGGGCTCGGCTATCTGACCCTCGGCCAGCCGCTCACCACGCTGTCCGGCGGCGAGCGGCAGCGGCTGAAGCTGGCCACACACATGGCGGAGAAGGGCGGGGTCTATGTCCTCGACGAGCCGACCACGGGTCTGCATCTCGCCGATGTCGAGCACCTGCTCGGGCTGCTCGACCGGCTGGTCGACTCCGGCAAGTCGGTGATCGTCATCGAGCACCACCAGGCGGTCATGGCACACGCCGACTGGATCATCGACCTCGGCCCCGGCGCCGGCCACGACGGCGGCACGGTCGTCTTCGAGGGCACCCCGGCCGACCTCGTCGCCACCCGCTCCACCCTCACCGGCGAACACCTCGCGACGTACGTCGGCGGCTGAGCGGGGGCGGCGGGGGCGGCGAAAATGCCGGCCCGGGCCCCCTCGGAACTGCCGCCGCAACGGCCTTCGGCGGCACTCCTGCGGTCGTCCGGGCGCCGGCGCCACCTCCCGGACAGGCAGCCGCGCAGCAGCCCCGGACACGCCTTCCTGACGCCCCCTCACTCCCTCTCGCACCCGCTCCCACCTGCGGATTTCCTTGCCCCGCCGTAGAATTGGGCGCATCGGGAGGGGCCCGGTCGGGCCCGGAATGAGGGGGTTGGGGACATGGATCCGAAGCGGTACGACGCGAGCCACATCGAGGTGTTGGAAGGGCTCGAGGCCGTACGCAAGCGGCCCGGCATGTACGTGGGCTCGACCGGCGAGCGCGGGCTGCACCAGATGGTGGACGAGGTCCTCGCGTACGCGCTCGACGAGGCCCTGGCCGGCCACGCCGACACCATCGATGTCACGATCACGGCGGACGGCGGGCTGCGCGTCGCCGACAACGGCCGGGGCATCCCGGTCCCCGCCGTCGAGAGCGTGCTGACCGATCTGTTCTCCGGCTACCCCACGTCCGGCAGGGTCGGAGCCAGTGTGGTCAACGCGCTGTCGGACCGCCTTGCCGTCGAGGTCCGGCGCGAGGGGTTCCGCTGGACCCAGGAGCACTCGCGTGGCGTTCCGCTCGGCCCGCCGGCGAGGAACGAGGCGACGAGCGAGCGGGGTACCACGATCACGTTCTGGGCCGACGAGGAGATCTTCGAGACCACCCGGTACTCGTTCACCACGCTGTCACAGCGCCTCCGGGAGCTCGCCTCCCTCCACCACGGCGTGACCGTCTCGCTCACCGACGAGCGCCGGGCGCCCGTCGTTCACCAGCGCTACCACGGTGGCGTCCGGGGCCTCGTCACCCACCTCAACTCCCACAGGGGGGAACTCGTCCATCCCACCGTGATCGCCTTCGCCGCGGCGGACGGGACGAGCTCGGTCGAGATCGCGATGCAGTGGTGCGGCTCCGGCGAGGAGGCCATGCACTCGTTCGCGAACCTCGTCCGCACCGTTCAGGGCGGCACACATGAGGAAGGCTTCCGGGAAGCCGTCACCGCATCGGTCAACGCCCATGCCAGGGAGCAGGGGCTGCTGCCCGGAAACGAGCCCGGAAACGACGAGGAGTTCACCCGGGACACGGTCCACCGCGGTCTGACGGCAGTGGTGTCCGTGAAACTCCGCGACCCGGAGTTCCACGGCGCCACCAGGACCATTCTCGGCAATGCCGAGGTGTACGAGGAGGTCCGGACCCTCGTCCGCCGGCACCTCGCGAACTGGCTGGACGCCAACCCGCAGGAGGCCGCGGACATCGTCCGCAGCCTTACGCTGCGCCGCGGATGCGCCGCCTGAGGCAGGCGTACCGGGCCCCGGCGGCCCCCGCCGCCCCGGGTACTGGTGGTGATCGCCTTCCCGGGGCTACGCTCCGGGGATGGAGCGCGCCGAGGTTCTGAAACGGGTGATCGGCATCCTCACCGAGGCCCAGGACATCCGCCGGGCCGCCGAAGCCGGCCGGAACGGCACCAACGGCACGGCCGGCCCGGACGGCGGTGAGGACGACCTCCTCTCCGGGGCCGCGGCCGGAGTCACCACCCAGCTCCTGAACGAGATGCTCCCGTCGATCAGCGTTCCGGCCGACGCCTCTCCCCAGCAGGTGGCGAGCCTGGTGGCCCAGGCCCTCGGCCCGGCCCTGCACACCATGGTCTCCGGTTTCAGTCTGGCGTTCACCAGCCTCGCGATGGTGCACGATGCGGGCCGTACGGACGTCTCCTCGATCGAGGTCCTCCAGGAACTCGCGCTCGAAATCGAGGCGGGAGCCTACGACCAGCGCGATGGGGGCGAGCGCGGCAACCACGGCGACCAAGGGGCCTGATACACGCCTCCGGCCCCCTCGGCGCCCCCGCGCGCAGCACCCCGGGCGGTCCTAGAGTTGAGGCAGAGCTGCCTGTGGCAGGACATCCCCCAGAAGGACAGTGCGCCATGTCCGCTGTATCCGACACCCCGGTCCTGGACACCCTCGCCGCCATGACGGTCGACTCGCTCGAGCGTTGCGGCCTGTCCCCGGACATGCTCATGCTCACCAGGATCGCGGCCCTCGCCGCCTCCGACGCCCCGCCGATCTCCTACGTCGCCCACATCGACCCCGCGCTCAAGGCCGGTATGACGGCCGACCAGTTGCAGGACGTGCTGGTGGCCATCGCCCCCATCGTGGGCACCGCCCGCGTCATGACGGCAGCGGGCAACATCACCACGGCCCTCGGCATCGCCATCGCGGTCGCCGAGGCCGAGGCGCAGGCCGAGATCGACGCCCGCGGCTGACGCGCCCATGGTCCGGAGCGCTACCACCGCGATGCGCGCGGTGCCCCACGCCACACCCAAGGAGCGCGCGGCGCTCGGCAAGGCGGCCCGGCGCCGCTCGCCCCGGTCGGATCATGCCGTGTTCCGGCCGTCCGCGGACCGGCCGGATCCGCTGGCCATCCTGGAGGAGCAGTCCGCGTCCCGGGTGCCCGAGTTGGTGCCGATCCGCTACGGCCGGATGACGGAGTCACCGTTCCGCTTCTACCGGGGCGCCGCCGCCATCATGGCGTCCGACCTGGCCGGCAGCCCGGATTCGGGGATCACGGTGCAGCTGTGCGGGGATGCGCATCTGCTGAACTTCCGGCTGCTGGCCTCTCCGGAGCGCCGGCTGATGTTCGACATCAACGACTTCGACGAAACCCTTCCCGGCCCCTGGGAGTGGGATGTCAAACGGCTGTCGGCGAGCCTTGTCATCGCCGGCCGGGCGAACGGCTTCGACGAGGCCGAACGCGCCGTGATCGTGAACTCGGCTGTGCGCTCGTACCGCGAGGCGATGTCGGGCTTCGCCGGTATGGGCAACCTCGAGGTCTGGTATTCGAAGATCGACGCGGAGCGCCTCGAAGAGCTGGTCGCAGCCCAGCTCCGCCAGGGCGGACAGCAGAAACTGGCCGCCGCCCTGGCGCGGGCCCGCAGGCAGAACAGCCTGCAGGTCTTCCGCAAACTCACGGAGGTGGTGGACGGCCGGCCCCGGATCGCGGCGGATCCGCCGCTGCTGACGCCGATCGCCGATCTGCTGCCGGACGTCGAGCGCAGCGAGCTGGAGCGCCGGTTCCGCCGCCTGCTGGAGAGCTACGGCCGGACGATGGCGAGCGACCGGGGGGCGCTGCTGGCCGACTACCGGCTGGCGGACGTGGCCCGCAAGGTGGTCGGCGTCGGCAGTGTCGGCACCCGCTGCTGGATCCTGCTGCTCCTCGGCCGCAACGGCCGGGACCCGCTCTTCCTCCAGGCCAAGGAGGCCGACACCTCCGTGCTCGCCGCGCATCTCGGTGCGAGCACGTACCGGAACCAGGGCGAGCGGGTGGTGGCCGGACAGCGGCTGATGCAGGCGGCGAGCGACATCTTCCTGGGCTGGGAGCGCGTGGACGGCATCGACGGCAAGCGCCGCGACTTCTACCTCCGCCAGCTGCGCGACTGGAAGGGCATCGCCATGCCGGAGACGATGTCGCCCAAACAGCTCAGGACCTTCGGCGAAATCTGCGGGCTTACGCTCGCCCGGGCACATGCGCGCTCCGGCGACCGGATCGCGATCGCCGCGTATCTGGGCCGCAGCGAGAGCTTCGACCGGGCGGTCACCGCGTTCGCCGAGGCGTACGCCGACCAGAACGAGCGCGATCACCAGGCGCTGGTCGACGCGGTCCGGGCGGGCCGGCTGCCGGCGGCCTGACCCCTGTGGAGCGGGCCGCGGGGAGTCAGGGACGCACGGTGCCGACCAGCCGGCGTTCGAGGGGGGTGCGGTAGCAGGGGGTGACCCGGCTGGGACCGAGGAACTCGGCCAGCCGGGCGGTTTCGGTCTCGATGGCGGTCCGCGCCGCGCGGCCGGGGTCGGTGAGCAGGTGGTGGGTGATGCGGCCGTCGGGCAGCTGGGCCCAGGCGCCGACGATGCGGCCGTCCGCCCAGACGGTGGGGCCGATGTTGCCGTTGCGGTCGAACAGGGCGCCGGTGTGCTCAGGGTCGAGGTACCAGTCGCGGTTGCGCCAGCCCATGGCGGTGGGGTCGAGCCCGGGCAGCAGGGCTGCCCACGGCTCCGGGTCGGGTCCGGGTTCGGGGTCGAGGTCCTCGGGCAGGACGTAGCCGGTGCCCTCGTCGAGTCCGACGGGTTCGGCGGCGACCGAGGCGAGCGCCTTGCGGGTGTCGGTGAGGTTCCAGCCCGTCCACCACTTGAGGTCCGCCTCGGTGACGGGTCCGAAGGCGGCGAGGTAGTGGCGGGTCAGGGTGGCCCTGCCCGCCGCGGCGGGCAGTTCGGGCAGGGGCTCGGCGGGTGCCCAGCGGAACTGGGCCGAGGTCCAGCTTCCGGTGGGCCGGGCACGGCGGATGCGGCCCTCGGCTGCCAGCACGCCGAGGATGGTGGCGGACACGCGCTGGCGGGACTCGTACGGCTTGCCCGGGGAGGTGGTGATCTGCTCGCGCAGTGCCGGGACGGCTTCGGCGAGTTCGGCCGCGGTGGCCTCGCCGCGGGCGGTCAGGTGGGCGAGGGCCTCCTGCTCGGCCGCGGTGTAGCGGAGCTCGTCCCAGCCGGCCGCCTGGCGAAGCCGCTCGATCGCGGCGCTGCGGTCGAGATAGGGGTCCTTGCCGGTCGCGGCCCGGACGGCCGGTGCGAGGCGGGCGGGGACGGCGAACATGGTCCGGCGCATGCACCGGATGCGGGCCAGGGTGCGGTCCTCGTACAGGGCCTGCTCCACCGCGGCGACGCCCGGGGTGGTGAGACGGGCGGCGGCGGCCAGGAAGACCGTGGCGGGGTCGGTGGCGTGCAGGCCGATGAGCGCGTCGGCCACCCCCTCCGGGGTGGCGGCCCGCGCCGGAACGGTCAGCAGGTGCCGGCGCGCGAGACGGGCACGGCGCTCGGCCGCGGTGATGCGGCGGCGGGAGGAGGGCGGCATGGGGTGGCTCCGGGGGAGGTCGGCGGGATCTCCCCAGAGCCTGGCAGCCATCTAGGTCAGGGTGTGACCTAGATCGGGCGGCGGGTTAGCCGCCGACCGCGCCGTGGAACCGATCTCACCATGACCGAGAGTGCAAGCCCCCACATCCACTCGGCGCGGGTCACCGTGCTGGGAGTACAGCCCGGTGACCCGCCGTTCCGGCTCGTGGAGATCGACGGCGAGCTGGTCTGCACGGCGCGGTCCATGACGGACGTGCTCCTGGCCGCCGCGTCGTTCGGCATCAGGATCGAGGACCTGGACGACCCGGACGTGGTCCGCTGGGTGGGCGGCGGGAAGTACACCTGGCAGCCGCACTAGGCCTGTCGGACCTGTCGGACCTGTCGGGGCTGTCGGGGCGGCCGGGGTGAGGGGGCGGCGGTTGTTCGTTACGCTGGCCGGGTGTCACCCGTACGACCGGAGCGTCGCGTGCCACGCCGCCCGCTGCCCGGGCCGCTGCGGACGGCGGTCGCGGCCGGTTTCGCGGTCGCCCTGTCCGCCGTACTGCTGCCCGCCCCCGCGCAGGCGTTCACGGGCGGCAACCACGAGGAGATCACCCGGGCCGCGCTGCCCTGGCAGCCCGGCACGCTGACCGCGATGGCCGACGCCCGTGACGGGGCGGTCAACGCCAACGACCACGGCGGATACTTCCAGCTGGGGCCGCTGCACTGCGACAACGCCGACTACCTGGCACCGCGTTACGCCCCGGACTACCCCCGCTCCCGGGACGAGGCCACCACCGAGCTCCTCGCCTGCATCCGCACCTCCGTGGCCCGTTTCCGGAACGCCGTCCGGGCCGCCGACGGGCTAGTCGACGCCGAGGGCAGGGTCCGCGCCGACCAGAGCGACCTGTCCTCTCCCTGCACCTGGCAGGAGCCCCCCGGCCGGGCCAAGTGCACTGTCCTGAACCAGCTCGGCCGCGGCTGGCACCAGATCGAGGACTTCTACGCGCACTCCAACTGGACCGACCGGGCCGCGCCCGGACCGGTCGGCATCGCCAACCCGCCCGGGCTGGCGCGTACCGAGGTCGCCCCGTTCTTCGACATCCGCCGCTACAGCGGCATGGCGGACGCCGAGTGGACCCGCGAGGCACGCGCCCTCATCCCGGCCGACCTCACCACCGGCTGCTACTCCGACTTCGATTCCACCGGCGTCAAGTCCGAGGACTGCTCGGGCCGCATCACCCACAACCGCGACCTGAACAAGGACACCGCCGCCTCGCAGCGCTCGAAGACCGGCGACAACTTCCGGCGGGCGGTGGCCGGGGCCACCGCGGAGATCATCCGCCAGTGGAACGAGTTCAAGGCCGAACTGCTCAGGGCCTATCCGGACCGGGGACGCGGGGAGCAGATGGTCTGCGCGATCGTCCATGACGATCCGGCGTCGCAGTGCCGCCCGGGTCAGCAGCCGCCGCAGTTGTAGAAGGTCACGTCCCAGTGGTTGCCCTCGTCGGCGTAGATGTTGCCGGCCCCGGACCGCCACTGCGGGGCGCCGTCGCCGCGCACCCCGATGTAGGTGAAGGTGTTCCTGATGTAGTTGCCGAGGCAGGTGTACTTGCCGAAGTCGAGCTTGTAGCCGTTCCAGTGCGAGTAGGTGCCGCCGGCGTGGCCGGTCTCGGTGCCCCCGGTGATGTTGAGTGCGCAGCCGCTGGCGCTCCTGAGGGTCTGGGCGCCCTGCGCGGTGGCGAGGTTGAGCTGCTCGAACGAGGTGCAGGTCGGGTTGTTGCGGTCGGAACAGCCGCCGGAGGAGGACCAGGTGATTCCGGAGGCCCGGAACTTCGCGGTCGCGGTGGCATGACTGATCTTGGTGGCCGCATGGGCGTCGGTGGCGCCGGAGAGGACGCCGGCGCCCGGGGCGAAGAGCGCGCCCAGGACGAGGGCGAGGGCGGTGAGGACCGGGCGGAGCTTCATCGGATGTGCCTCCTGGCGGTGCAGGCGGTGTGGACCGGGCCCGTCGGGCATGGAGATGGTGCCGCAGCCCTACCCGTGCCCGCCAGACGGCGTCGGTGATTTTCCGGCGCGCTGTGGCGAGAGGTGGCGGGCCAGGGCGGACCCCGCCAGGAGGCCGATCAGGGCGCAGACCGCCGGCCAGCCGAAGGCGGTGTGGAGGCGGACGCCGAGCCAGGATCCCGCCGTACCGCCGAGGTAGGCGCAGGTCATATAGGCGGTGTTGAGCCGGCTGCGGGCGTCCGGGCGCAGGGCGTAGATCCGCGACTGGTTGGCGACCGTGCCGGACTGCATGGCGACGTCCAGGAGCAGGGTGCCCGCGGCCAGCGCGACCAGGCCCGCCGGGCCGCCCCGGCCGCCGGCTGCGAGGACCGCGGCGGCGGCGAGGACCCCGAGGAGGGAGGCCGTGTTGACCGGGCCGGGCCCGTGGCGGTCGACCAGCCGCCCGGCGAACGGGGTGCACAGCAGGGTGGCGCTGCCGACCAGGGCGAGCAGCCCGACGGCCCCGGCCCCCAGCCGGTAGGCGGGCCCGGTCAGCAGCAGGGCCAGGGCCGCCCAGGCGGCCGAGAACCCGCCGAAGACGGCGGCCTGGTACAGGCAGGAGCGGCGCAGCTCCGGCTCGGCGCGCAGCAGGTGCAGGGGTTCGGCGAGGAAGGCGATGTACGGGCGGCGGGCGGCGGCCGGGGGCGGGGTGCCGGTGGGTACGGCGTGGGCGGTGACGGCCGCGAGGATCAGGGCCACGGTCGCGGCCACCAGGTAGGGGGCGCGCCAGCCGAGCTGTTCGCCGAGCAGCCCGCCGAACGTACGGGCCAGCAGCATGCCCGCGGTCGATCCGCTCAGCAGGGTGCCGAGGACGGCCCCGCGGTGGCCGGGCGCCGCCAGGCCGGCCGCCAGCGGGCCGATGATCTGTGCGGCCACGGTGGTCAGGCCGACCAGGGTGCTGGCCGCGACCAGCGGCGGCATGGCCGGGGCGCAGCCGGCGGCCAGCAGGGCCAGGCCGGTGAGGGTGAGCAGGACGACCAGGAGCGAGCGGTGCCGGATCCGGTCGCCGAGCGGTACCAGCAGGACCATTCCGGCGGTGTAGCCGATCTGGGTGGCGGTCACCAGGAGGGCGGCGGTGCCGGGCGGGACGTGCAGCCCGTCGGCGACGAGCGGGACGAGGGCCTGCGGGAAGTAGAGGTTGCCCACGGCGACGGCGCAGGTGACGGCCAGGATCAGGACCAGTCGGCGGCTCACCGGGCCGCCGCCGGCCGCGGTGGTGTCGGGGATGTCATGGGGTGAGTCCACGGTGCTGCGGGGTTCCTGCCAATGGATGTAGCCTGCGGCTTAATGATCAGCTTCGAGCTCGGTGTCGAGGACCTCGCGGACACGCGGTTCGCCGTCTCGCCCCTGGCCGAGACCGTGCTGAGCCTGCGAGTGCTGCGGGATCCGGGGGTGTCGGCGCTGCACCTGCCGTGGCGGAGGTCGGTCCTCGGCCGGCTGGGCGGCCTGGACACCGGGCTGCTGATGTCCCTGGTGGCGGACCGGCTCACCCTGCCGGACTTTCTGACGCCCCGGCCGGCGGGGTTCGAGCCGGCCTTCGGGGCGGAACTGGCCGTCGTCCGGCGGACCCCGCCCGAGGTGGTGCGCCGCGATCTGTCGGCCGCGCACGCCCCGGACCGGCTGCCGGCGGCGCTGCGGGCGGCGTACGCGGCCGGGGACGCGCCGGTCGCGGCGCTCCGCGACGAGATCTGCGAGCTGCTGCAGCGGTACTGGGAGATTGCGGTCCGGCCGGTCTGGCCGCAGGTGCGGCTGGTGGCGGAGGCCGATATGACCTACCGGGCCCGGCAGTTGGCCCGGGGCGGCGCCCGGCTGCTGTTCGCCGATATGCATCCCCGGCTGAGCTGGGAGGACGACGGGGCGCGGGGCGTCCTGCGGGTCCACGGCACCCTCGGCGACGGCTACCACGCGCAGGCCTGCGGCCGGGGGCTGCTGCTGGTGCCTTCGGTGTTCGCCCACAAGCCCGCGCCCCCGGTCGGACCGCAGGAGCCGCCGTCGCTGCTCTATCCCAGCCGTGGCGTGGCGACGCTCTGGGCGGCCGGACCGGCGAGCGGACCGACGAGCGGGCCGGCGGCCGGTTCGGCGGCCGGTTCGGCGGCCGGGCCCGCTCTCGTACGGCTTCTCGGCGCGCCCCGGGCCCGGTTGCTCGGCCTGCTGGCGGAGCCGCTGGCCACGGTCGAGCTCGCCCGGCGCCTGCGGGTCACGCCCAGCGCCGTGTCCCAGCACCTGCAGGTGCTGTACGGGGCCGGGCTGGCCACCCGGGCCCGCCACGGCCGGCAGGTCCTGTACCGGCGCAGTCCGCTGGGCGACCGGCTCGCCACGGGAGACGACCTCCCGGACCGCTAACTCGGCGGGATTCCGGGGGCTTTGGCGCCTTGGCCTATCATCTGTTCGATTCTTGATGAGAGGCAACGGCACGTGCGTGTAACAGGCAAACATCGGATATCCCTCGTCGCGGTGGCAGCCGTGGCGGCGATCGTGGGAGGTCTTCAGCTCTCCCCCAGCGCGTTCGGCACCGAGGACACCGAGGGCACCGAACCCAAGGCCGTGAGCGAGGTCGTGGTCGCGGAGCCGGGGCCGCCCACCGGGGAGGCACTCGACGCCCATGCGGAGCACTCGGCCGTGTTCGACAGCGACGGCACGGTCTTCAAGAACGGTGTCATGTCGCTCGGGACGGAGGCCGGGACGGGCGCGGCGGCCCGGCCGATGGCGCGGGCGGCTGCGGCCGGCACCCCCGCGCCGCCCCAGGGCCCGGGGTGGAAGCTGAGCGGTGCCACCCAGTGGCTGAAGACCGGTTATACGATCAAGTTCTACGACCAGAAGTCCGCGGACTGGCTGGGCCCGTACGTGAAGGCCTCGGCGGCGGACCTCCAGCGCATCACCAACCTGCGGGTGACCGTGGACCCGAAGCCGGTCGGCTGGAACTACCAGCGGCCCAAGGGCGAGGTGCTCATCGGGGTGCTGCCCCGGCCGTGCGTACCGCCCGCGGAAGGCGGCACCATGGGCAACACCGGCTGGAAGGTGGTGCATGACGGGTCGGGGACCGCAAACCTCAGCTGCGGGTTCACCAGTTCCTCCGAGCCCGCCACCGTGACCAGCGGACACGCCTACATCGACGCCTCGTTCTTCACCGCGGCCGGGCAGCCCACGGCCGCCATGGGCACGACGTACATGCGCAACCACATCAGCCATGAGCTCGGGCACACCCTCGGGCTGACGCACGCCAACCGCAGCCTGACCAAGGGCGACTGCCTCAAGGGCACCGACTCCGGCCAGTTCCCGGTGATGTGCTCGCCCACGTACGCGTACCAGGACAAGCGCGCGGGCTCGTACGTCCAGCAGTTCGACGTCCAGGGGCTGCGCCACCTCGCCGCCGGTGCCGGGGCCGTCCTGCCCCCTCAGGGCAAGGTCGGCGGACTCGGCGGCAAATGCCTGGACGTCAAGGGCGGCAAGGCGGCCAACGGCACCCAGATCCAGCTTTACACCTGCAACGGGTCCGCGGCGCAGTCTTGGATCCTGGGCAAGGACGGTACGTTCCGCGCGTTCGGCAAGTGCCTGGACAACGCGCGCAACGCGAGCACCAACGGCAACAGGATCAGCCTCTACGACTGCAACGGCTCGGCGGCACAACGCTGGTCCGTCAATGCCAAGGGCCAGATCGTGCACATGGCCTCGGGCAAGGTGCTCGACGTGGTCGGCGGCTCGACCGCCAACGGCACGGTGGTCCAGCTCTACACGGCGAACGGCAACAAGCGCCAGGTCTGGGTCACTCCGAAGTAGTCCGCGGGGGCGGGCTCCGGGCGGGCTCCGGGCGGGCTCCGGCGGGAGCCCGCCCGCGTGGCGATCACCGCGGGCAGGATCGAAAATGGGACTGCCGGAGGTGATCGTTCATGTGTCGATGGCTCGCCTACTCGGGAACGCCCCTGCTGCTCGACGCCGTCCTGTACAAGCCGACCCACTCGCTGATCGACCAGAGCCTGCACTCCAGAATGGGTGTGGAGACGACGAACGGCGACGGGTTCGGCGTCGGCTGGTACACGCCGGACAGCAGTTCTCCGGCGATCCTGCGGGACATCGGCCCCGCCTGGAACAACCGCAACCTGCGGGAGATCGCGGACCATGTCCGCTCGCCCCTGTTCTTCGCCCACATCCGCGCCTCGACCGGCACCGCGATCCAGCAGTCGAACTGCCACCCGTTCCGGCACGGCCGCTGGATGTGGATGCACAACGGTTCCATCGCCGGGTTCCACCTGATGCGGCGGGACCTCTGCCTGCTCGTGGACCCCGCCCTGTTCACCGACATCGAGGGCACGACGGACTCCGAGGTGATGTTCTACCTCGCGATCACCTTCGGCCTGGACCAGGACCCGCCCGGCGCCGTGGCCCGGATGGTGGGCGCCGTCGAGCGCGTCGGCCGTGAACACGGTGTGGAGCTCCCGATGCAGATGACCGTCGCCGTGACCGACGGCCAACGCGTCTGGGCCTTCCGCTACTCCACCCAGAACACCTCCCGGTCGCTGTTCTACAGCAGCCGGGTGGAGACCCTGCGCAAACTGCACCCCGAGATGCCGTTCCTGCAGGAAGTGTCCGACGACACCCGACTCATCGTGTCCGAACCCCTCGGTGATCTGCCCGGTGCCTGGAACGAGGTACCGGAGAGCAGTTACGGCGTCGTCCAGCCCGGGGCGGACGAGCTGTTCCCCTTTGTCCCGGAACCTGCATGACGCCTTGACGGCCGAGGGCCCCGGCCTTCCGGCCTGCACGACCGACAGGAGAACGGCCATGAAGGACTCGATGCAGAACCTGGCGGTGGACTACCCGCTGCTGAACATGTTCTGGACCATGCTGCTGATCTTCATCTGGGTGCTCTGGTTCATGCTGCTGTTCCGGATCATCGGCGACATCTTCCGTGACGACTCGCTGGGCGGCTGGGGCAAGGCGGGGTGGACCGTCTTCGTGATCCTGCTGCCCTTCCTGGGCGTGTTCGTGTACCTGATCGCCCGCGGGCGCGGGATGGGCGAACGCGAGATGCAGCGGGTCCGGATGAACGAAGAGGCGTTCCGCGCCTATGTGCGCGAGAGCGCCGGGCCCACCAGCCAGGCGGAGGAGCTGTCCCGGCTCGCCGAGCTCAAGAACAGCGGCGACATCACGGCGGCCGAGTTCGAGCAGGCCAAGGCGAAGATCCTCGCGAGCTAGGACCCTGCCCCGGTCCGGGGTGACCTGCCATGGTGCTCGACCTGGTCGTCATCGGTCTGGCCATCACCCTCTACCCACTGCCGGTGCTGGCCCTGGGGCTGGTGGTGTCCGCTCGCCGCGGGGTGTGGAAGGGACTGGCGTTCGTCCTGGCCTGGCTCGGCTGCCTCGTCCTCGTCATCACCATCGTGCTGTTGCTCACGGGCGGACAACCGCCGCCGCCCCGCTCTCCGCCGTCCACCGCGGTCCTCGCAGCCAAACTGGCGCTCGGCGTGGGCCTGATCGTCTACAGCGAGCACCGGCGGCGCCTGCGCCGCTCGGCCCGCGCCGATGCCGGGGCCACGACCGATGCCACGACCGGCGCCACGACCGGCGCCAAAGCCGGCACCAGGACCGACGCTTCGGGGAGTTCGATGACCTCCCGGCTGGACCAGGCCTCGGCGTGGTCCGCGGCCACGGTCGCCGTGCTCCTCCAGCCCTGGGGCATGGTCGGCCTCGCCGCGACCACCGTGGTGCAGGCCGACCTCTCGCACGCCTCGTCGTTCTTCGTCCTGACGGGCTTCTGCCTCCTGGCCAGCGCCAGCCTGCTGGTCATGGAGCTGTACGCGGTCTTCGCACCGGAGCGGGCGCAGGCCGGCCTGGCCAGCCTGCGCGTGTGGCTGACGGCCCACAAGGACCCGGCGATCATCCTCACCTGCCTCGTGGCCGGCGTGTGGATGACCGGCCGGAGCCTGTCCGCGCTCACCGGCTGAGCCAGCCAAGGAGGAGCACCATGACGGAGCCGAGCCCTCGACCCGCCCCCGCAGCCCCCGCCGCCACCGGCGGGCAGCCCGAGGAAGCGGACCGGCTGCGGGACATCCTGCGCTCTCCCGGCTACCTCAAGGTCCTCGCCCTCGCCAGTTTCATCGGGATCCCGGTGTCACTGATCTCCTTCTGGTTCCTGGTCGCGCTCCACTGGCTGGAGCATGCGCTGTGGGACAGCCTGCCGCACGCCCTGGGCTGGGCGGCTCCTCCGTGGTGGTGGCCGCTGCCCCTGCTGCTGATCGCCGGACTCGTCGTCGGCCTGGTCGCCGCGTACCTGCCCGGGGCGGGCGGCCATGTCCCCGCGTACGGCCTGCACACCGGCGGGTCCTCAGCGGCCCTGCTGCCGGGGGTGCTGATCGCCGCGACGGCGAGCCTGCCGTTCGGCGCGGTCCTGGGGCCGGAGGCGCCGCTGATCGCCCTGGGCGGCGGCCTCGCCCTGCTGTTCCGGGATCTGACGCAGATGCCGGCCACCGCGCAGACCACCGTGCTGCTGACCGCGGCCGGAGCGGCTGCGGCCATCGCCGCGATCTTCGGGAATCCGCTGATCGCCGCGGTGCTGCTGATCGAGGTGGCGGGAGTGGGCGGGCCCCGGCTGTTCTCCGTCATGCTGCCCGCGCTGCTCTCCAGCGGCATCGGGGCCCTGGTCTTCACCGGCTTCGGGCGGTGGACGGGCCTGGAGACGGGCAGCCTCGCCCTGACGCTGCCCGGGCCGCTGCCGCACCTGGACGTGGGGGACGTGCTGTGGACGGTGCCCATCGCCCTTGTCCTCGCCCTTTTCCTGCACCCGCTGATGGCCGCGGGCGGCCGGGCCGCCGCCTACATCTCCGGCCGGGTGCTGCCCCGTACCGTGCTGTGCGCACTCGGTGCCGCCGCCTGTATCGCCCTCTACGCCCTGATCACCGGCCGCTCGCCGGCCGAGGCCGCCCTGTCGGGCCAGGGTGCCCTGGGCGTGCTGGCCGCCGACCCGCGGGCCTGGGGGGTGGGTGCGCTGATCGCCGTCCTGCTGGCCAAGGGGGCCGCGTACGCCTTCTGCCTGGGCAGCCTGCGCGGCGGCCCCGTGTTCCCGGCCCTGTTCCTGGGGGCCGCGGCCGGTGTCCTGCTCGCTCCGCTGCCCGGCCTGGGCTTCGTACCCGCCATGGCGGCGGGTATGGCCGCCGCCACCGCCGCCACCATGCGGCTGCCGGTCAGCAGCGCCCTCCTGGTGGTGCTGCTGCTGGGCGGCACCAGCATGATGCCGGTCGTGATCCTTGCGGCCGTGACCGCCTTCGTCGCCACCGAACTGCTGCCCCTCGGCCCCGGGCCGCAGGCTCAGGACGGGCTGGAGGCCCGGCCGGATCCCGCTTCACGCGCGTGAAGCGCGCCATTCCTCAACCATCGCGTCCACGTCGAACGGCTTGAGGTTGAGCGGCGGCCCCGGGGGCGGCCGGCGGACGGCTGCGGCGATCTTCTCGTTGATCTCGGAGAGGATGTCCCGGACCCTGGATTCCGTACGCGCCTGCGCCACCGCCTCGACCGCGTCCTCGGCCTCCTTGCGCAGCACCAGGGCGGGCGGGAGGACCGAGACGCCTTCCCGGTGCAGCTTGCCCTTGACCCACCACAGCTCGTCGTAGGGCGCGGTGTCGTCGGGCAATGGTTTGCCGAAGCCGGGCAGGTTCGCGAAGTCACCGCGCTCGGTCGCCTCGCGGATCTGCTTGTCCACGAATGACTCGAAGCTGACGCCGGGGGGTTTGCGCTCGGTCATGCTTCCAGCGTACAAAACCCTCCTATAAATTGGATGCGCATGACACTTGATTCGCCTGATGCACCGTCTGATGCACCGTCGGCCGGCCGCGACGGCCGCCTCTTCGAGGCCTTGAGGTCCACCGCCGTCCAGAACACCGAGGCGCTGCGCACGCTCTACGAGGAGCCCGGTGAGCTGGCCCGCCGCAAGACCGTGGACCGGATCCACGAGGTGGCCCGGACGGTCATCGGCCGGTCCTCGCTGGTGTTCGTGGCCAGCTTCGGTGCCGACGGCCACTGTGATGTCACTCCGCGCGGCGGGCCGGCCGGCTTCGTGTCCGTGCTGGACGAGTTCACCCTCGCCCTCCCCGACGCCACCGGCAACAAGCGGCTGGACAGTGCGCACAACATCGTGGAGACCGGCCGGGCCGGCCTGATCTTCATCATCCCCGGCCGGTCCACCACCCTGCGGGTGAACGGCAGGGCCTGCATCTCCGCCGACCCGCGGCTGCTGGAGCGGCTCACGGCCGTCGGGAAGCCCCCGCGCAGCGCGATGGTGGTGGAGGTCGAGGAGGTGTACCAGCACTGCCCGAAGGCCTTTCTGCGCAGCAACGCCTGGAAGCCGGACCAGTGGCTCGCCGAGGACGCCGTCCCGAGTTCCGCCGAGGTCACCCTCTCCCATCTGAACCTGCCCGGTCTGACCCTGGAACAGATCCGCGCGAACGAACGCGAATCGCTGCTGCACCGCTACGAGTGAGCCGGGCGGGGCATCGGCGGGCCGGCCGCGGATGGGGAGCCATGTCCGGGGGAATACGCGGGACATGACGAAAGGCACCGACGCCCGGAAGAACTTCCAGGAGCTTCCCGTCCGGACTCCCGAGGACGTCCCGGAGGGATACCCGCTTGCCTGGCTCGCCGAACGGTACGACCTGCACGGCGAGAAGCTCTCCAACAACGCGCTGCCGGAGGGCTTCGACGAGAAGGATGCCGAGCGCGGCACCGCGGACGACGCGGTGGCCCGCCTCGCCCTGGGCGAGGCCATCCGCCGCAGCGTCACCGGCTTCCACGGCAACCGGATCCACGAGGCGCTGCTGCTGGGGGCCACCTGGCACGAGGTGGCGGGGGCCCTGGGCATCGGCACGGACCAGGCGCGCGAGGTACTGCGCAGCCATGCGGACCGGCAGTACCGGGTGCGGATGGAGCTGGCGGCCGAGGGGAGCTCACTGGGGCTCTCCGAGGAGGAGCACGCGGTGGCTCTGGCGCTCACCGCCCTCGGCGACGACGAGCCGTACCGGGGTGGCTTCCGCGGGTGAACCGGGAGGGCCGCCCGGGTGACACCGCCGCGGGGCCGGTGTCGGTGGCGGCCGGGGATGGGCTAGAGCTCGCTCGCGGATGCCACCGATCCGCCTTCCCCCGAGGAGTACGCCATGCCCTGTGAAATCGCCGTCACCGGCATCGGGATGATCACTCCGGCCGGCCACGATCCGGAGGAGACCTGGGCGGGCGTGTGCGACGGCCGCGGTCTGGCCGCGACCGACCCCGGACTGGCGGGGCTGCCCGTGGACATCTCCTGCCGCATCGCGGGGTTCGACCCGGACGCGGTGCTCGGCCGCCGGCTGGCCCGCCGGGTGGATCCGTTCGTCCAGTACGCCCTGCACTCGGCGCGGCAGGCGGTGACCGACGCCAAACTCGACCCGGCGACCTGGGACGCCGTCCGCGTCGGTGTGGTCCTCGGGGTGGGGAGCAACAGCCTTGACCGGTACGTCCGCGAGTTCACCCTGATCGGCGAGGGGCGCACCCGGAGCGTCTCGCCCCTGGCGCTGCCGCGCAGCGTGCCCAATATGGCCGCTGCCGAGGTGGCCCTGGACCTCGGTGTCCGCGGTCCGGGCTTCACCGTCTCCAGTGCCTGTGCCTCCGGCGCCACCGCCCTCGGGGTGGCCGCCGACCTGATCGCGGCGGGCCGCTGCGACATCGTGCTGGCCGGCGGCTCCGAGTCCGGCTGCACCCTGGGCACCGCCACCTGCTTCCAGCAGATGCTCGCGCTGTCCCGGCGTACGCAGGCCCCGGCCGCCGCGTCCCGGCCGTTCGACACGGACCGCGACGGGTTCGTGCTCTCCGAGGGCGCCGCGGTCCTGGTCCTGGAGCGGCCCGCGCACGCTCTGGCCCGGGGTGCGCACACGCGCGCCATGCTGCGCGGCCACGCCACCACCGGCGATGCGCACCACCCGGTCGCCCCGCATCCGGAGGGGGCGGGGGCCGAGGCCGCCATGCGTGCCGCCCTGGCCGACGCCGGGCTCGGGCCGGGCGACATCGGCCAGGTCAATGCGCACGGCACGTCGACACCGGCCGGTGATGCCGCCGAGGCGCTCGCCCTGCTGCGGGTCTTCGGCGGGACCCCGCCGCCGGTGACCGCGCCCAAGGGGGTGCTCGGTCACTCCCTCGGTGCGGCGGGGGCCGTGGAGGCCGCCTTGACCGTCCTCAGTCTGGAGCGCCGGCAGATCCCGCCGACGGCCAATCTGGGGTGCCAGGACCCGGGGCGTGAACTGGACGTGGTGGCCGGCCGGCCGCGGTCCGCGATGGCGATGTCGGCCGCGCTGTCGAATTCCTTCGGTTTCGGCGGCCAGAACACCGTGCTGGTGTTCACGACGGGGTGAGGGGGCCGCGGAGCCGGGCCATCCGGGGGTGGCGCTCCCGGCGGGCGCGGGAGTGCCGGTCGAGTTCCTCCATCAGGCGCTCGGAGCGTTTCTCCACGCCGAGCTCGTCCAGCACCCGGTCGATGTCGGCGAGCAGGGCGCCGTGCAGCTGCCACTGGGCGGGGTGGGCGCGTACCTGCTCCAGCAGGAGCCCGGCGAGGCGGTCACGGCTCGACCGGGCAGTGGCCAGCTCGCGCGCCAGCCGGGCCTCCGCCTCTTCCGCATTGGCGCTGACCTGGGCGGTGATCAGCCCGGCGAAGCTGTCGACGGCGACGGCCAGGTGGTCGAAGACCTCGCGCAGGGCGTGGCTGAGGGGAGGCGGGAACAGCGGGTCCTCGTCACGGATCTTCGCCAGGTCGGTGAGGGTGCGGCAGGCCACCCGGAGGACCACGGCGCAGATCTCCAGCGTGTCCAGCCCGGTGCGCAGGACCAGGCGGAACAGCAGGCCCTCCCTGACCCGGGGGTTGAGGCGCAGGCTGTCCTCGGCCTGCCGGAGGGCGCCGTCGACATGGGCGATGTCGTTGTCCAGCCGGCGGGCCTCGTGGAGGCGCGCCACCGCGTCCTCCACCCCGTTGGGTCCGGCCGGATGCTCCCCCATGTGGCGCAGCAGGGTACGCATCCGGCCCGCCAGGTCGGTGATCGCCTCGCCGGCGGGCCCGACCCAGACGGGAGGTGCGAAGAGGAGGTTGGTCAGGAGCCCGACGGCGGCACCGATCAGGGTCTCCAGCACCCGGTCCCAGGCGGTGTCCGCGACCCGGGTGACGCCGAGGACCAGCATGGCGCTGATGGCCACCTCGGGGACGAACTCGTCCACCCGCACCAGGTGGCCCACGATCAGCGAGGCCAGGATGATCAGTCCCAGGCTCCACCAGGTCAGGCCGACGAGGGCGCTGAATCCGATGGCGATGAGCACTCCGGCGACCACCGAGTTCACCCGGCGGATGCCGGTGGTCAGGGTCGAGTAGAGGGTGACCTGGACGACGAGCAGGGCGGTGAGGGGTGCGGTGAGGGGTGCGGGTTCGCTGCTGAGCCGGAGGGCGATCACGTAGCTGATGACGGCCGCTGCGGTGGAGCGCAGCGCCTGTACGGCGACGGGGTCGCGGCGGCGGCGGACGGCGCGGGTGAACAGACTGCTCTCGTGCCACATGCCGACGCACCTGCCCATCCTGTGCCCCGGGGATGCGGGGCCTCCTGCAAACGGACCTACCGCAGGAGCCAGGTTCCGGTCAGGTCCATCACCTCCGCGCGGGTGTGCGCGGGGTGGTCGGCGGCGATGAAGTGGTTGCCGATGCGGACGGAGAAGGTGAGCATGCAGCGGACCTCGACCTCGTCCTCGTCGGGGCAGAAGGCGCGGAACAGCGAGCGCAGGTACTCCATGCGCCGGCTGTCGGCGTGCCGGAGCCGTTGTGCGGCGGCTTCGTCGCGGCGCGCCCAGTCGCGGACGGCGAGGTCGGTGGCGGTGCCCGTGACGGGATCGTCGCCGGCCGAGTCGACGAGGGCGAACAGCCGCTCCAGCTTGGCCCTGGCGTCCCCGCCGCCACTCTCGACCTGCTCGATGACGGCCTCGGTGACCCCGCGTTCCCAGGTGTCGAGCATTTCGGTGAGCAGGGCGTCCCGGTTGCGGAAGTACCAGTAGAAGCCGCCCTTGCTGACGCCGATGGCCTGGGCCAGTGACTCGATGCGGACGGCTTCGGGCCCGCCGGCCGCCAGGGCCCGCAGCCCTTCCTCGATCCAGGTGCCGCGCGGCGTTCGGGTCGCGCCCATGGTGTGTCTCCCCTCACATGCACCCCCGCTCCATACGGCACCGTATGGAGCGGGCTAGTCTGCTTTCCATACGGCATCGTATAGAAGGGGCTTGCCGATGAGACTCCCGAAGCACGCGTACACGTCACGGCCGTGGCGGATGCACGAGATCGCCCCCGACTTTCGCCTGGATTCGGTGTGGGCGCTTCCCACACCGGGCGGTGCGGACGACCTCGTGCACCTGGTGGAACAGTTCGCCGACAGCAACGAGGGGCACCTGGAATCCCCCGTACCGCGGCTGCTGTTCGCGATCCGCTGGAGGATCGGGAAACTCATGGGCTGGGACAAGCCCGACGACGGCGTCGGCGCCCGGGTGCCGACGCTGCGGGACCGGCTGCCGGCGGACCTCCGCGCGGGCCTCCGGGGGCCCGACCTGCGCACGGTTCCGTTCGCCTCCGTCTTCCAGACCCGGGACGAGTGGGTCGCGGAGTGGGCGAACCGGACAGTGCAGGCCGCGCTGCACATCGGCTGGGTGGCGGACGGCGCCGGCGGCCACCACGGCGAGATGACCGTCCTGGTGAAGCCGAACGGCCGGCTCGGCACCCTCTACCTCGCCGCCATCAAGCCCTTCCGGTACCTGGGCGTGTACCCGGCGCTGATCCGGTCGATCGGACAGGAGTGGCAGGACGGTGCGGCGGCGAGGCGAGGGGTGGCACTCCCGTAGGGGAACGGTCAGTTCTTCGTCGTGGCGTAGAGCATCACTCCGACCACCACGATGCCCACGATCTTCAGCGCACGGCGCAGCCCCAGGATGCGGAACAGCATGCAAGCCCCCTCGGCCTCTCGGTGTTGACGGTCGGTCAGCCGCCGCCGTCATTATCCGCCGGGCCGGGGGGTTCCGGGGTTCCGGTCAGCGCTGGTGTGCGCGGGGGCCGGCGGCGGGCCGGCCCGGCAGGACGCCGGCGTCGACGGCGGCCAGGATCGCATCCGCCTGGGTCCGGGTGAGCTTGCCGTCCTTGACCGCCTGGTCGAGGCGGGCGGTGAGCTTCTCGCGGAGCTCGGCCGGGGCGGGCCGCTCACCGCCGCGGAAGTGCTTGCGCTTCTCGGCGTGTTCGCCCCGTTCCTCCCGCTGCGCCGCCCGGAACTTCTTCAGGGATTCCGTCACCTTCTCCTCGGGTACGCCGAGGTCCTTGGCGAGCGCCTCGGCGAGCTCCTGCTGCCGCTGCCCGCGCAGCTCGGCCCGCTTGCCCGGCTCCGGCTGCGCCTTCCGGACGGCCTCGGGCCGTCCGGAGCCGCCGGAGTCCTCGGCGACTGCAACGGCCGGGAAGACCAGGGCGATTCCGGCCAGGGCCGCACCGGCGGCGAGTGCCGTGCGCTTGCGGACGTGCTTGTTCATGGGAGCCCCTCCAGGGTCGTGACGGCGTCGGCCGATCCTCGATCCTCGCGGACTCGCCTGAGGAGTGGCTGAGAAGGAGATGAGAAGTTCGTCAGTCCTCACGCGGGTTGGCGGCCGGGAGGGCCTGTTCGGCCCAGATCGTCTTGCCGGTGGGGGTGTAGCGGGTGCCCCACTGCTGGGTGGTCTGGGCGACCAGGAACAGACCCCGGCCGCCCTCGTCGTCACCGGCGGCGTACCTCAGGTGGGGGGAGGTGTGGCCGCTGTCGGACACCTCGCAGATCAGGGTCTGGTCACGGATCAGGCGCAGTTGGATGGGGCCGGCCGCGGCGTGCCGGATGGCGTTGGTGACCAGTTCGCTGACCACCAGTTCGGTGGTGAACAGCAGGTCCTCGCCGAGTCCCCATTCGCGGACCTGGGCGGCAGCCGCCGCGCGCGCCCGGCCGACGGCCTGGGGGTCGGCCTCCAGCTCCCAGACGGCCACCTGATCGCGGCCCAGAACCCGGGTACGGACCAGGAGCAGGGCCGCGTCGTCGTCCTCGGGGGCGGGCAGCAGGGCCTCGACCGCCTCGTCGCAGAGGTCGTCCAGGGGCCGGGCGGAGCGGGTCAGGACCGTGCCCAGGGTGTCCAGCTGATCGTCCAGGTCGCGGTCGCGGCGCCGGACGAGGCCGTCGGTGAACAGGGCGAGCAGACTGCCCGCAGGGAGGGTCAGTTCGGCGGACTCGAAGGGGAGGCCGCCCAGGCCCAGCGGGGGTCCCGGCGGCAGATCGGGAAAGTCCACCGTGCCCTCGTACGGGTTGACCACGGCCGGCAGCGGATGCCCGGCGCGGGCCATGGTGCAGCTCCCGGAGACCGGGTCGTAGACGGCGTAGAGGCAGGTGACGCCGAGGGCCTCGTCCTCGGGCAGGTCATCGCCCGCGGCGCGGACCGCGGCCCGCTCGTCGATGCCCTGGTTGACGAGATCGTCCAGACGGGCGAGGAGTTCGTCGGGCGCCAGGTCCATCCGGGCCAGCGCACGCACGCTGGCGCGGAGCCGGCCCATGGTGGCGGCTGCGCCCAGGCCGTGGCCGACCACGTCGCCGACCACCAGGCCCACCCGGGTCCCGGACAGGGCGATGACGTCGAACCAGTCCCCGCCGACCCCGGCGCGGCTGTCGGCGGGCAGGTAGCGGTACGCGAGTTCGACTGCGGACAGCTGCGGCAGCAGCCGGGGCAGCAGGCTGCGCTGGAGCATCAGGGCGGCGGCGTGCTCGCGGGCGTAGCGGCGGGCGTTGGCGATGCACACCGCGAGCCGGGCGGCGAGTTCGTCGGCCACGGCCAGTTCGCCGGGGTCGAAGGGGTTTCGGCGGTGCTCCCAGCCGAAGGCCGCGACGCCCAGGTCGACGCCCTCGGCGCGGAGCGGTACGGCCAGCAGGTTCGGTGCGCGGACGGGCCGCAGGGCGGCCGGGGGCCGGTCGTCCCCGGGGGGCCAGACGCGGACCATCGCTGCGGTCTCGGCGGTCTCGGCGGTCTCGGCGGTCTCGGCGGTCTCGGCGGTCTCGGCGGTTTCGGCGGTTTCGGCGGTTTCTGGGGTGTCGGAGGCATCGGATGCCTCCTCAGAGGTGGCGGTGGAGGTGGTGGCGGGGCGGGGCGGGCGGTCGCCGTCGAACACCGCCTCCAGCAGGTCGATGGTGACCGAGTCGGCGAAGTGCGGGGTGGTGACGGCGGCGAACTCCCGGGCCGTGCGCATGATGTCGAGGGTGGTTCCCACACTGGAGCCGGCCCGGACCAGCAGGTCCAGGCGCTGCTGGGCGAGGTAGCGCTCGGTGATGTCGATGGTCTCCTCGCAGACGCCCAGCGGGGAGCCGGCGGTGTCCTCCAGCCGGTAGTACGAACAGGACCAGACGTGGTCGCGGTCGGGGGCGGAGGGCGGCCGGCCTCGGTAGTGCAGATCGAGTACCGGCTCTCCGGTCGTGAGCACCGCGTTCATGACCTCCTCCAGCGTGCCGGGCATGCCGGGAGAGAGGACCAGGCCGTGGGTGACCATGTCGTCCGGGCCGACTCCTGCGTAGTCGGCGGGGCCCATCTCCGCGTAGAGAGCGGCGTTCGTCCAGACCACGCGCAGCCGGGTGTCGTAGATGGCCAGGCCGACCGGGGATTCGGTGGCCAGACCGCGGAGCATCGACTGCAGCGCGTCCCACTGCTCGCTCTCGGCGGCGTCGGCCATGGCGAGCAGCCGGGCCGGGTGCGTTCCCTGCGACAGCTCGGCCCGCAGGCCCGCGTGGCCGTCCGCGTCACCGTGGGCTTCGGCCTCGCCGGGCAGCAGGGTGAGGACGGCGACGGCCAGTCGTACGGTGTGCCCGGCCCGGCGGCGCACCCACAGGACGCGCCGCAGGCCCGGCAGGAGTTCGGGCGCGGCGGTGTCGGTCACCAGATCGGTGAACGGCCGGCCGAGCACCTCGGACGGTGCGTATCCCAGCAGTTCCACGGCCGCCGGGCTCCAGCCCACCACCCGGCCCGCGCCGTCGAGGACGGCCATGGCCGCCCGGGACACGTCCAGCGGGCCGTGCAGTTCGCCGAATCCGGGAGGGATCGCCTTCATGACGCCTGCCTCCACTCCGTCGGCCAGCGTGCGGCCAGCAGCAGGGCCACGTCGTCGGGCCGGTCGACGGCCTCGCCGGCCTCGCGGACGAGCAGGTCGGCGGTGGCGGCCAGGTCGCCGGAGCCGGCCTCGGCGAGGGTGGCGCGGAGCCGCTCGACGCCCACGTCGATGTCGGCACCCGGCTGTTCCACCAGCCCGTCCGTGTAGAAGGCGAGGACCGCACCGGGTTCGAGCAGGAACTCGGTGACCGGGTACTGGGCTTCGCTGTCGATACCGAGGACCACGCCGCCCGGGAGGTCCAGTACCTCGGTCCGGCCGTCGGGGTGGCGCAGCAGCGGCTGCGGGTGGCCGGCGCGCACGGCCCGCGCGGTGCCGGTCGCCGGGTCGAGCAGGACGTAGCAGCAGCTGGCGAACTGGCCGGGGTCGAGGTCGATCAGCAGCCGGTTGGTACCGCTCACCACATCCTGCGGGGACTGCCCGCTGAGGGCGAACGCCCGGACGGCACTGCGGAGCTGGCCCATGGTGGAGGCCGCTGCCACGCCGTGCCCCTGGACGTCTCCGATGACGAGTGCGATGCTCCGGCCCGGCAGGGTCCCGGTTTCGATGACGTCGTACCAGTCTCCGCCGATGTCCATGCCCTCGGTGCCGGGGAGGTAGCGGCCGAGGGTCTCGACGTGGTCGACCACCGGGAGCCGGTGCGGGAGCAGCGCGGCCTGGAGTCCGCGGGCGAGGGTGGCTTCGGATTCGTAGCGCTGGGCGCGTTGCAGGGCCTGGGCGATGAGTCCGGCGAGGGCCGTGAGCACCGTACGCTCCTCCGGGCTGAAGCCGCGGGGCCGGTCGAAGCCCAGGATGCAGGAGCCCACCGGCCGGCCGGAGGCGATGAGGGGCAGGAAGGCGCGCGCGCCGACGTCGGCGTCGAGGGCGATGCCGGGGTAGGCGGCGGCGAGGTGCTGCATGGACTCGAAGAAGATGGGGCGGCCGGAGGTGAGGGTCTCCACGCCCGGCAGCCGGACTTCGAGGGAGACTCCGTCGAAGCGGTCGAGGAACCCCTTCGGGAAGCCGGTCTCCCAGGCGAGGTAGAGGTGCCGTTCGTTCAGCAGGTAGATGGCGAGCTGCCGGCCGCCGAAGGCGGGCAGCAGTTCCTCGGTCACCACGGCCGACACCTGGCGGGCGGTGACGGCCTCGGTGAGGGCGATGGCGAGGGCGACCGGGCGGTACAGGGACGCTGCCCGGTCGGCCGGGGAACCCAGCCCGCCGCCCGGGCGGACCAGGGAGTTCGGGGTGTAGGCGGGGTGCTCCTCGGCGGTCAGGGTGACGGTCACACCGCCGGGGCCGGGGTGCAGGAAGACCGAGACCCACTCGTTCGGGGAGCGGCGGGCCAGGAACTGGACGGGGTCGCTCCCCATCATGACGGCGCGGAAGTAGTCCTCGTAGGCGGTGTGGCCGAGCCAGGGCAGGGCCTCCCACAGCACCTGGCCGGCCAGTTCGTCCCGGCCGCGGCCGAGCAGGTCCACCACGCTGTCGTTGGCGTAGGTGACCCGGCCCGTGCGGTCGATGGACAGTACGGCCTGCGGCAGGCGGTCGGCGGCCTGTTCGGTGAGGGGGGCGGTGCCGAGGTCCAGGACGAGGCCGGCCAGCAGGCTCCGGTCCCGGCTCTCCCGGCTTTCCGTGGTGTCCGTGGTGTCCGTGCTGTCGCCCGGCCGGGCGGTGAGGTCGAGGACGAGCCGCCGCCCGTCGCGGCGGCTCAGCGCCAGGCGCCGGGTCGGAGGGCCTTGCGGATCGGCGAGCTCCCGGGCGATGGCCCAGAGCCCCTGGCGGTCCTCCGGCCACCAGTCGGCGGTGAGGGCGGCCACGTCGCCCGGGAAGTCCGCGGGGTCCAGTCCGGCGAGCGCGCACAGGTCCGCATCGACGGTGATCAGCCCCGTGCCGAGGTCCCAGTCGAAGCAGCCGGTACGCAGCGGGGTCTCCAGGGGCACCGGCAGGGTCACGCTCACCGGTTCGCTCTCCCAGACGACGTCCGTGCCGTCGGCGGCGAGCGCGGCCAGGCGGGCGGAGAGCCGCTGCGCGGCCTCGCGGAGCAGGTGGCGGTCGGAATCGCCGACCACGGCGCCGGGGGTCGCGGCGCGCAGCACCATCAGTACGCCGTACCGCTCGGTTCCCTGGGCCAGGGGCCCGTACATGGAGCCGAAGGGGAAGGGCAGCCCGGCCATCAGCTGGGGGTAGCGCCGCATGGCCTCCTCGGCGTCGGCGAGGTGGACGGCCTGCCCGGAGCGGTGTGCGTCGGCCACCGGAAACGGGCGGTTGACGTGCATGCGCCACCAGGGCCGGAACAGCGACCCGGGCAGCCCTGCGACGACGGCCATCCGGAGCAGGCCCGTGGTCCGGGAGCGCAGGTAGACCCCGCCGGCGTACCCGCCGACGGCTTCGATCGCGCCCACTGTGGCCCGGGCGAGTACCAGGGCCAGCTCGTCCGGAACCCGTCCGCCGTCGTCCGGCCTCCCGATCACACCTCTCTCCCGGTCACACAGCCAGGATGCGCCTCCCGCCGCGGCTGCCGCATCCGCACGGGCGCCGTACGGGCCACCGGGGCCGGGTGCGGCGGAACGGCCGGGCCCGGGCGGAGCGCCCGGGCCCGGCCGGACGGCGGGCTACTCGGTGCCGCAGAACTCGGCCTCGACCACGGTCTGCGTGTTGCCCGCCCAGTCCCCGTTGAGGTTCGCGGCCAGGGCGTGCCGGGTGTCGCGGGTGACCACCGCAGTGGAGCTGGAACCGTGGATTCCGCCGCCGTGGCCCCAGACCTCGGTTCCGCAGGACAGCCGGATGCTCATGATCCCCAGCCCGTACCCGACCCCTTCCGCGCCGGGGACCGGCACGGTGGTGGTCATGTCCCGCAGCTGGCGGGGGCCGAGCAGGCGGCCCGAGAGCAGGGCGCGGTAGAAGTCGTTGAGGTCACGGGCATCGGTGACGATCTCGCCGGCCGCGCCCGCGATGGAGGGGTTGAGCTCGGTGACGTCGTGGGTGGGGCCCGTCGCCTCGGGGGACAGCTTCGAGTACGCGCGCCCGGCGGGCTCCGGCATGCCCGCACGGGTGCCGGGCAGTACGGTCGCGTCCAGGTGCAGGGGGCCCAGGATCCGCCGCTGGACCTCCTTGGCGTACGGGTTGCCGGTGGCCTTCTCGATGACCAGGCCGGCCAGGACGTAGTTGGTGTTCGAATAGCGCCAGTCGGTGCCGGGCGCGAAGTACGGCTGGTGGGCCATGGCCACCCGGACGAGCTGCTCCGGCTTCCAGGTGTCGTAGCGGTGGCGGAGGAAGCCGGGGCCGAAGACCTTCTCGACGAATGCCTCGTCCTCGGTGTAGCTGAACACTCCGCTGGTGTGGTTGAGGAGTTGGCGCAGAGTGATCGTCCGGCCGGAGTGGCCGTTGCCCTGGACGAGCCCCGGAAGCCATTTCTCCACGCTGTCGTCGAGGCTGAGCCTGCCCTCGGCCTCCAGCTGGAGCAGCACCGTCGCGACGAAGGTCTTGGTGATGGATCCCGCCCGGAACCGCTCCTGTGCCTGCCGCTTCTCGCCGGTGCGCAGGTCCCCCACGCCGGCCGTGCCCGCCCAGGCGCGCCGGCCGCGCTCGGCCACCGCGAGGGCGCCGGGCGCGCCCTCCGCCACGGCGGCTTCGAGCGCCTTCCGGGTTGCCTCGTGTCCTGCGCCCTGCCCGGACTGCCCGGACTGTCCGCTCTGCCCGTCGGCTGCGGCCGGCGCGGCGGCGTACGCGCTGCCGGTGAGGCCGGTGACCGCCACCGCGGTGGCGGCGACCACCGCCAGTGCCGCGTGCGTGATCCGGCGCGTCGTACGACGACCTGCCATCTGCTTCTCCCACCCGTTGCGCCGGGTGCCTGGTGCACCCGGTCACCGGTGATGACCGGGGAACGGGCCCCAAGGTTGAGCGCACTTGGGCCGGTTGGGGCGGTTGAGGTGGTTTTTCAGCCACCCTGCCGTGGCGTTGCGGCGTGCGCTGGGGCCGCCCGATGGGCGACGGTGGACGCGACTGCCTGAGGAGGCTCGCCATGAACTGGACGCTCGAAGTCGTTCCCGTCCCGGTCACGGACCTGGACCGGTCCAAGGAGTTCTACGCCGACAGGGTCGGCTTCACCGTCGATCTCGACGACGAGGTCGCCCCCGGCGTGCGGATCATCCAGCTGACCCCGCCCGGCTCCCGGTGTTCGATCGCGATGCTCCAGGGGATGCCGGCGGCGCCCGGTACGAAGGTGATGGCCCCGGGCACGCTGCAGGGGCTCCAGCTCTGTGTCACGGACATCGAGGCGGCGCGCGCGAAGCTGGCGGGCCGCGGGGTGGAGGTCTCGCCGGTCCGCCATCTCGGGGAGGCGGGCTGGGCGGACGGCAAGGGCGGCACCTGGAACTCCTTCCTCACCTTCGAGGACCCGGACGGCAACGGCTGGGTGGTGCAGGAGGCGCCCTCGGAGCTGTCGGAACGCTGAGCTCCGGGTGGGTGGCGGGGCGATAGCCGGGCGGTAACCCGCCGATATGGCCCGTTTCTAACGTCGTGGTCACAAGGAGCGAAGAGCACCGCCCACCGACCGTCCCAGGAGCACTCCATGCCCAAGATCACGTATGTCGCCGCCGACCGTTCCACGGAGACGACTCTCGACCTCCCCCAGGGCACCAGCATCATGCGCGGCGCCGTCTCCAACGACGTCGCGGGCATCGTCGGCCAGTGCGGCGGTTACGCCCAGTGCGGCAGCTGCCACGTGTACGTGGAGCCCTCCGCCCTCGACAAGCTGGACGCCCCGGAGTCGGAGGAGGACGAGATGCTCGACTTCACGGCCTGCACCCGGGAGCCGAACAGCCGTCTGAGCTGCCAGCTCACCGTCACCGACGCCCTCGACGGGCTGATCGTCCGCCTGCCCGAGCGGCAGTACCGGTGAGCCCGCTCACCGGGGCCGGCCACGTCGTCGTCATCGGCGCCGGGCAGGCCGGCTGCCAGACGGTCGCCTCCCTGCGCGAGAGCGGCCACCAGGGCCGGATCACCCTGATCGGCGATGAGGGCGTGCTGCCGTACGAGCGCCCGCCGCTGTCCAAGGCCTATCTGAAGGGAGATGTGGACGAGACCCAACTGTGGCTGCGGCCCGAGGCGTTCTACGAGCGGAACGCGGTCGAGCGGGTCACCGGCACGGTCGTGGCCCTCGACCGGGCCGCCCGGACCGTCCGGCTCGCCGACGGTGCCGAGCTCGGCTATGACCACCTTGTGCTGGCGACCGGGGCCCGGGCCAGGACCCTGCCGGTCCCCGGCTCCGGCCTGCGGGGCGTACGGACCCTGCGGACGCTCGCGGACGCCGACGAGCTCCGCAAGGACCTCGCCTCGGCCGCGCACGTGGTCATCGTGGGCGCCGGGTTCATCGGCCTCGAATTCGCCGCGTCGGCCCGGGACCTGGGCCACCGGGTGACGGTCGTCGAGGCGCTCGGGCGGCCCCTGGCCCGGGCCCTGTCGGCCCGGACGGCCGAGCACTTCAGCCGCCTGCACCGGGAGAACGGCACCGAACTGGTCTTCGACCGGGGTGTCGCCGGCTTCCACGACGACGGCGACGGACGGGTGGCCGCGGTGGAGCTGACCGACGGCCGCATGCTGCCCGCGGATCTGGTGCTGGTCGGTGCCGGGGCGGTGCCCTGCACCGAACTGGCGGAGGCCGCAGGCCTGTCGGTGGCCGGCGGGATCGTCACCGACTCCCGGCTGCTGACCAGCGACCCGCGGATCTCCGCGGTCGGCGACTGTGCGGTGTTCCCGCACCCGCGGGCCGCCGGGCCGCTGCGCATCGAGTCGGTGCAGAACGCCGTCGACCACGCCCGGCTGGTGGCCGACCGGCTCACCGGGTCCGACCGGACGTACGGGGACCTGCCCTGGTTCTGGAGCACCCAGTTCTCGACCACCCTGCAGATCGCCGGGCTCGGTCAGGACCACGACTCCCAGCTGGTGCTGGGGGATCCGGCCGGCGGCTCGTTCTCCGTCCTGCTGTTCCGCGAGGAGGAGCTGGTGGCGGTCGAGTCCGTCAACAAGCCCGCAGACCACATGTCCGCACGCCGGCTCCTGGCCGACGGCATCCCGCTGAGCCGCTGGGAGGCGTCCGCCGAGGGGTTCACCCTCCGGGCGCACTTCAAGGCGCGGTCGGGCGGGCCGGCGGCCGTGCCGGTGGCTGCGTGAGGGGCGCAACACGTCCCGTACGCAGGGAATGTCCGTGCGCCATCCCGGCACGGACCGGCAGTCCCCATGCCGCGGCGCCCGGCCCGACCGGCCGGTCCCGGGGCGGCACGAGGATGCGCGACGGTGCCCGATCGGCACCGACGCATCCTCGCCGGGGGGGCGCACGCCCCTCCCCCATCCCGCCGACGGGCGGCCCGAACCGGGCCGCCCGCGCGGGCGTTGGCCCGGAACGGGCGGTGACCGGGACGGGCATGGCATGATCGCGAGATGATCTCCAATGCAGCGATACCGCCCATACCACCCTTACAGCCCATCCCCCGGTCGTCCCCGCCGGCCGGATGGCCGCGAACGAACAGCCGGTGCTCGCTCTGGCCGGCGGCATGGAGCTGCGGCCATGGCGGCCGGAGGACGCCGGGGTACTCGTTGCGGCGAGCCGGGACCCGGCCATTCGGCTGTGGAACCGGCTGCTGGTGGACTCGCCCGAAGAGGCGCAACGGCGGATCGAGGGCATGCACGCGCGCTGGCGGGCCGAGCGCAGTGCCATGTGGGCCCTTGCCGGGCCGGACGGCGCACCGCCGGTGGGCCTGATCGGGTGGGGGGACATCGACCTGGCCGGCGGCAGCGCGGAGATCGTGTACTGGGTGCTGCCCGCCGCCCGCGGCGGCGGCCTGATGGCCGAGGCGGTACGACGGGCCTCCCGGTGGGCCTTGGAGGAACTCGGCCTGCACCGGCTGCGGCTGTGCCACTCGGTGGCCAACCCGGCGTCCTGCCGGGTGGCGGACAAGACCGGGTTCACCCTGGAGGGCACCCTGCGCAGTGCCCTTCTGCACGCGGACGGCTGGCACGACCAGCACCTGCACTCCCTCGTCCAGGGTGACCTCCAGGGCTCCTCCTAGACAACGGCCCTGTCCCCTTCCCAGGTGGTCCACGCCTCGGCGAACAGTTCGTGGAGCGGGACCGGGCTGAGGAGGCGGAGGAGGGGGGTGGTCAGGGTGGTGTTCTGGACGGTGGCCAGGTGGGTGGCCGGTTTGTGCGCCTCCAGGGGGAGGTGCGGGGGCTTCGGTTCGGTCCAGGGGCCGGGCAGGAAGGCCGTGCGGCCGGCCCGGGCCCGGCGGCCGGTCCGGACTGCGCCAGCCGCCACCAGTTCCGCCTGGGCCGCCTTGTGGCGGGCCGGACTCCAGGCGTTCCAGCGGCGGACGTTGGCGTCGGTGGGGCGGGCCAGGGCCAGGAGCTGGAGGTGGAGGGCGGCGGCGTCCGTGCTCACCCCGAGGGTCCGGGCCACTTCGGTGACCAGGGCGGGCACGGAGAGGGCCGGGTTCGTCTCGTAGCCGCCGGGCGGGACGGGGGTGGCGGTGGCCCGCTCGGTCAGGCGGGCGAGGCCCGCGAACAGGTCCCGGTGACGGTGTACGTCGGCCAGCAGGGCGGGCAGGGCCAGGCCGGTGCAGAGCCCGGCCGCCCGGTCCAGGCGTGCCGGGGCGGAGAGGGCGGCCGGGCGCAGGAAGACGTCCCCGGCGGGCACGGAGACCACGAACAGGCCGTCGTCATGGGCCGTGGACTGCTCCGCGGATCCCTCGCCGGTCTCCTGCCGGCCGGGCAGCACCGGGCCCTGGTACGGGGCGAAGGCCGGGTCGGCGGGCACCTGCCGGGCGAGCTCCCGGAACCGGCCCAGGGGGATCAGCGTGCCGGGGTCGTCCAGGACCGACCGCAGCCGGGCGTACAGGGCGAGGGCACCGCGGGCGGCCGGGTCGGCGACCGGGCGCTCGGTCAGGGCCCAGGCCACCACCGATGCGGCCCGGGTGTGGGCGGGGCAGCTGCTGTGCACCCAGGCTCCCGCGGTGCCGTCGGGCCCGGCGTGGTGGAGGGCGAGGGTGCCGGCCGTGCTGCCCGCGAGGACGAAGCCGCCCTCGCCGAACCCCGGATCGCCCTCGGGCGAGCGGCCGTCCGGCAGGGACCGCGCCCAGGTGTCGGGGAGGCCCAGCTCGGCGTCCAGTGCCGCGGCGAGGCCCTCGTCCACGTACGGCACGGTTCCGAGCAGCTCGCCCCAGACGGCGGCCATGCGTTCCGCGGCGGCGAGGGTCCCTCCCGGGGCCCACAGCTCGGCCGGGTCCTCGGGCATCCCGGCCGCGAGCACGGCCCGCTGCCCGGCCGGGCCGAGCCGGTGGAGGAGGGAGGCGTACTGCCGGGCCACATCCTTGTTCGCCTTGTACGGCGCCGAGCGCAACAGCTTCGCCAGATCGTCCTGGCGCGCGCGGTCGGGCAGCCCGGCCAGGACCAGGAGGGCGACCGGCCGCCGCACGCCGGTGCGCCAGCAGAACAGGTCCACGGCCTCGGGCTGGAGGGGCAGCGGGCCGTGTTCGGCGAGGAGTTCCAGCAGGCGGGGCAGCCGGTGGCGGTCGTCCCGGCCGATGGTGACGGTCTCGCACTCCTCGGCCTCCGCCGGGGCCGGATCGCCGGCCGGCTGGAGGAAGCGGGCCAGGCCGCCGTGTTCGGGAGCGGCGGCCACGGTGCCGCCGGCGGCCCGGCAGGCGGCCAGCTGCCGCTCCGGGGCCCGTCCGGTGCGCCAGGCCCGACCCGGTTCGGCGAACGGCTGGGTGCTCCAGGTCTCCAGCAGGGCCGCGAGGGCGGCGCGTTCCTCCTCGGGGGTGGGGGCGGTGGCCACCCGCCAGGCGACCGCGTCGATCCGGCCCGCCAGGGCGGCCCATTCGGCGGGGACCGCGGGCAGGGCCAGCCGCCGGGTCTCGTCGTCGATCTCCCCGCGCAGGTGACGGCCGTCGGCGGCGACGGCCGTCAGCAGGGCGGGATGGGGCTGCGGTACGTGGGTCTGCGGGTGGCGGTATTCGGGGAGCAGGCCACGCAGGGCGGGGGTGAGGACGGTGTCCGGTACCGGGTTGTCCAGGCGGACCACCGGGCCGGAGCGCATGATGGCCACCCGGCGGGACAGTTCGCGCCGGCGGTGCAGGATGCCGGCGGCCAGCCGGGCGGCGCGCGCCACGCCCTCCCGGACGCGCGGCTCGGCTACCCCGGGCAGGGCCGGGTCCCGGCCCGGCTCCGGGTGCAGGGCCGCGTCGAGCAGGCTCCGGACGGCCTGGTCGGCCACGGTGCGCAGGGCCTTGGACGAGGTGTCGTCGCGCGGGGTGAGGAAGTGCCAGAAGGCGGGCGGCGGGACCGGGCCGGCCTGCGCTCCGAGGGTACTGGTGCGCCCGTACTCCTTCTCGGAACCGGGGAAGCCGTGGACCTGCCAGAGCAGGGAGTTGTCCTCGGCGGCATGGCAGCGGATGGTGATGTCGCCCGTCAGTACGGCGTCCTCGGCGCCCTGCGGCAGGGCGATGATTCCGAAGGGGCGGCGGCCCCAGCGGCGGCTGCGGTAGCGGGCGGTTCGGCCGTCCACGGATTCCAGCCGGAACTCCCGCGGCGAATACCCGCTCCACGGGGTCTTGTTGAAGATCCGGCAGCCGACCAGCCGGCCGTCCTGGCCCAGCGGTGAGACGGGGGCGCCGGGCGGCAGGAAGGCCAGGACCTGGCCGTCCTCGTAGTACTCGGTGCCGGCGGGCGGTTCGGCGGTGCGGTGGAACTCGGGCAGGGTCCGGTCGGTGGTCCGGGCGCCGGTCGCGGGATCGAGCCGGGCCCAGCTCTTGAGGGTGCCGTGCACGCTGCCGCTCCAGAAGCCGCTGCCGTCGCTCAGCTGGAAGTCCCGGCCGCCGATGCCCTCCCGGTCGCCGGGCCGCAGGATCCGGTCGCCGTCGAACCGGCCGGTGCCGTCCGGGGTTTCGAACTGGTAGCCGAGGCCGCCCTGGATGGATCCGCCGTAGGGGCGCAGGCCCAGCTGCTGTTCGGGGACGAACACGTCCTCCGGGCGGTCGGCCCAGAAGGCGTGCGTCCCCCAGGTGTGGCGTTCGTGGTCGGTCCAGCTCACCAGGAACTGTCCGCCCGCCCAGTGCACGGCGTGGAAGGTGGCCTGCTCGGGGATCTCGAAGGTGCAGCTGCCGCGCGGGCCGGCGTGGTCGACGGCGACGGCACGGCCGGCGCCGTACACGGTCAGGACCGGCCAGCTGGTGGTGACCCGCACGGTCTCCTCCGGGCCGAACCCGGCCAGCGCCTCCTCCAGGGCGGGCCAGCCGAGCTCCTCGGGCAGCCCGGCGCGCAGGGCGCGGGCCAGCGGGCCGGTCAGGTCCAGCTCGGCGAGGGCCTCCTCGATGCCCTCGAGGGCGGTGGCGGTCGGCCGGTCCAGCAGCTCGCGCAGTTCGTCCACGGCCTCGTCGGCCGCGGCGAGGCCGCCGCCGCGCAGGGCTGCGAGCAGGCTCTCGATGCGGCTGTGCACCTCGGCTGCGATGCCGGCGTTGTGCGGGAGGCGGGTGATGGCCGTGCCCCGGCCGCGCAGCCCGGAGTGCACGGTGCCCTCCAGCCGGCGTCCGAACACCGGGTCGGCGGCGAGGGCCTTGAGGTCGCGCTGCGAGTGCGCGTCCCAGAATTCCAGCCGGACGGCGTCGCCCGGGTCGTGGACCTCGATGCCCTCGGCGAGGCAGGCGTCCAGCAGGTCGGCGTCCAGGTGCTGGTACCGGTACCGGTCCTCGTGCAGCCGCACCGCGGTGCCGGCGGCGCGCAGCCGCGGGGCGAACCGGCCGACCAGTTCGAAGAGTTCGGCCGGCATGGGCTGGCGGACCACTCCGCCGCCGGAGGGGCGGTGCGAGTAGGCGCGGGCGTACTTCCGCAGCCAGTCGGCGAGTCCGCCCTCGGGTTCGATCCGGCCGGCGGCTGCCGCGTCCGCCGCGCCGGAGTTCAGCAGGATCCGCAGCCAGGAGGCCGCATTGTTCCGGGACTCCGGGAACAGCTCGAACAGGGCCGCGCGCACCTCGTCCCCGGGCGGGTTCCCGGTCATCAGGTCCGCGACCGCGTCCAGCAGGCGGTCCGGCACCGCCGTGCCGGGCGCGGCGGCGACCAGCGGGGCCAGGATCCGGGCGTCCTCCTCCGGGCCCAGCCCGGCGGCCCGGGCCGAGGCCCGGACCCGGCGGCCCAGGTCGGCCGGCAGCTCGCCGGGGGACGCCCCCCATGCGCCGAGGAGCCGTACGAACTCCTCGTGTGCCGCCCCCGGTTCGAGCTCGGCGGCCAGCCAGGCCTGGTGGCCGCCGAGCTCGGTGGCGGGCAGCGCGCCGTGCCGGGCGTACAGCAGGACGTTCGCCCGGTGCCAGTCGGCGTCCACCGGCAGCTGGTGGGTGCGCTCGGCCTTGCGGGCCAGGCCGAAGGCGCGGGCCGCGGAGCGCAGGTGCACGGAGAACAGCCGGTGCCCCATCGTGTCCCAGAACCACGGCAGATGAGCCGGCGGGAGCTGCCGCGCCCGCCATTCCATGCTGTCGAGGAACCGGCCCGGCTTCCCGTACGCGCGGTACAGGGCCTCACCCGCGTCGGTGAGCAGGCCGAGGGCCGCCGGTCCGGCACCCGGGTCGTGGGCGTGCACCCAGTCGGTGTACACCGCCGAGGTGCGCGGATCGGAGGGCAGGGAAATCCGGTTGGTCATGCTTCGATCTTGGCACCTCCCACTGACAACGCCCGCCCGGGGGCCGGGTGGGTCAGGACGTGGTCGGAGTCGTGGCGGTCAGGAGGCACTCGGCCTGGGCCAGCGGGGTGGCGTCCTCGAAGAGGCGGTTGAGGAGGGCGCCTTCGAGCTCCACCGCCTCGACCTCGTCGACGCCCTGCTCGGCGAGGAGCCGGCCGATGGCCTGGAGGGCGAGCAGCGAGTAGCCGCCGAGTTCGAAGAAGTCGCTGTGGTGGACGTCGATGGACTCGGGGTCCACCTCCAGCAGTTCGGCCCAGATCCGGCGGACCGTCTCGGCGGTGGCCGGCACGGACGCCGCAGTGGTCGCGGGGGCGGTCTGGTGGGTGGTCTGGTCGTTGGGCATGGTGGGGTCCTTCCTGGGGGTGGGCGACGGCGTCAGATCGACGCGTCGGGGGTCTGGGCCAGCAGTGCGAGCAGCGAGGCGAAGTCCTCGCTGTGCCGGCGCGCGGTGGGCTCGTCGTAATGGGCGGGGTCGCATTCGAACCGACCCCGGTAGCCGCCGTCCTCGTCCTCGTCCAGCATCACGGTGGCGCCGAACTTCGCCCCGCCCGTGTCGACCGGCAGGGGTGTCACCGTCAGGCCCGGGAACGCGGGGGCGCGGACGGTCGTGCCGCCGTAGGAGAACATCAGCTGGAACACGGGGTTGTGGCGGCGGTCACGGGGCGGGCGCAGTTCCTCGACGATCCGCTCGAAGGGCACGTCCTGGTGGGCGAGCGCCTCCTGGACGGTGTCCCGGACGGCGCGGATCAGCCCGCGGAAGGTGACCTGCTCCGGGAGACGGGTGCGCAGCGCCACGGTGCGGGTGAACAGGCCGATCATGTCCGAGGTCTCCGGCCGGTCCCGGCCGGCCAGGAGGGTGCCGACGACCAGGTCCCGGGCGCCGCCGGCGCGGTGGACGAGGGCCTTGAAGCCGGCGAGCAGCACCATGAAGGGGGTGGCGCGCTCGGCCGCGGCCAGCTCCCGCAGCCGGGCCGCCGCCTCGGGGCGTACCCGGAAGGAGTGCCGGACCACATGGCCGGCGCCCGGGGCGGGGCGGCCCCCCGGCAGGGTGGTGAGCGGGGGCGCACCGGCCAGTTTCCGCTTCCAGTAGGCGAGTTGGCGTTCATGACCGGTGGCTCCGGTCTGCTGCCGGTCCCCGTGGGCGCAGACCTGCGCGTACGGGACGGGCAGCGGCGGCAGGGCGGCGCCCGCGCCGGTGCGGGCCTCCTCGTACAGCGCCGCCAGATCGCGGAACAGCACGTCCGTCGACCATCCGTCGAAGACGATGTGGTGCACGACGAGGGCCAGTACCTGCTCGTCCGGCGCGGCCCGCAGCAGGGCGGTGCGCAGCAGCGGGCCGCGCCGGAGGTCGAAGGGGGCGGCGGCCCATTCGGCGAGGGTGCGGTGCAGTTCCGCCTCGGGCCGGCCGGTCAGGTCGTAGCGGGCGGGGGCGAGCGTGTCGGCGGCCTCGGGCGGGGCGATGATCTGGACGGGTCGCCCGTCCTCGTCGCCGAGGGTGGTGCGCAGGGCGGCGTGCCGGCGTACGGTCCGGCGCAGCGCCTCGGTCAGCGCGTGCTCGTCGAGCGGGCCGTGCAGTCGCAGGACCACCGGTTCGTGGTAGGCCGTGCTCGACGGGGCCATCCGGTGCAGGAGCCACATGCGTCGCTGGGCGGGAGTCAGGGGCGCGCGCGATGCCCCCTCCCCCGTCCCGGCGGACCTGCCGCCGGTCCCGGGCCGCCGGGACTGGAGCAGGGCGGCGAGCGCGCGCACGGTGGGGGCCTCGAACAGCATGCGCTGGCGGGCGTCGACGGCGAGGACCTCGCGCAGCCGGGCGGTCAGGCGGGTGGCGGTCAGCGAGTCCCCGCCGAGGGCGAAGAAGTCGTCCTCGGCCCCGACCCGGGGCAGGCCGAGGGTGAACGCCCAGACTCCGGCCAGGGCCGCTTCCAGCGGGGTGCGGAGTGCGGCAGCGCCCGGTTCCGGCCCCGGTTCCGGCTGCGCGGGGCCGAGCGGCAGGTCGCGCAGCGCCCGTCGGTCCACCTTGCCATGGGGGTTCAGCGGCAGATCGGGGACGGCGACGATACGGGCCGGGACGAGCGCGGGTGCGAGGGTGTTCCGCAGCCGGTCGCGCAGCCCGGCCTCGTCGGCCCGTCCCTCCTCCCAGACCACCAGGGCGCACAGTTGATCGGTCCCGGCGGCGGTGGCGCGGGACAGGACCGCGCTGCCGGCCACCCCGGGGTGCCGGCCGATGGCGGTCTCGACCTCGCCCGGTTCGATGCGGACACCGCGGATGTTGATCTGGTGGTCGGCGCGGCCGAGGAATTCGAGGGCGCCGTCCGGACGGCGCCGGGCGAGGTCCCCGGTCCGGTACATCCGGTCGCCGGGGTGCTCGGCGTACGGATCGGGCAGGAAGCGCCCGGCGGTCAGGGCGGGCCGGCCGAGATAGCCCCGGGCCAGGCACGGCCCGGCCAGGTAGAGCTCGCCGGGTTCGCCGTCGGGCACCGGGCGGAGCCGTTCGTCGAGCACATGGACCCGGATCCCGGGCAGCGGGGTGCCGATGGGGACGCGCGGCCACCGGCGGAGCGCCGCCGCGTCCTCGCGCTGCACCTCGTACAGGAGCTGGGAGACGGTGCCCTCGGTGGCGCCGTACTCCTGCACCAGCCGTACGCCGCTGGGCAGCCAGTCGGCGACCCGGTCGGGAGCGACCTGTTCGCTGCCGACGACGAGCAGGCGGAGGGAGGCGGGCGGGTGCGGGGTGCCGTCCCGGTCGAGCTCACGCAGCCACTCGTACCAGTAGGCGGGGGTGAGTTGCAGGACGGTGACGGACTGCTTGCGGGTCACCGCCAGCAGGCCGGCCGCGTCGGCGAGGGAGTCGTCGGGGTCGATGACGAGGCAGGCGCCGGCGGCCCAGGTGGACAGGATCTCCTCGGCGGCCACCGAGAAGCCCGGGGAGGCGAACTGGAGCACGCGGTCGGCCGGCCCGAGGTCGAGGCGACGGCCGATGTTGCGGGCGAGGTCGGCGAGCGGGCCATGGGCGAGTCCGACGCCCTTGGGGCGGCCGGTGGAGCCGGAGGTGTACGCGATCCAGGCGAGGTTCTGCGGGTGCAGCCGCGGCTCCGCCGCTTCGTCCGCGTCCGCCTTCGCCGCTTCGTCCGCGTCCGCGTCAGCCTCCGCCTCCTCGTCCAGGCAGAGCACCGTGGCACCCCGCAGGGCCGGAGCGGCGGCCGTGTCGCGCCGCGTCAGGACCAGGGCCGCGACCACGTCCTCCCGGATGAACGCCAGGCGCTCGGCCGGGTAGGAGGGATCGAGCGGCACGCACACGCCCCCCGCCTTGAGAACGGCGAGGATGCCCACCGCCAGGTCGGCCGACCGGTCCAGGAACAGGCCGACCGGCACCTCGGGCCCCACTCCGCGGCGGCGCAGCAGCCGGGCGAGCCGGCCGGCGCGGCGGTCGAGCTCGACGTAGCTGATCCGCCGGTCGCCGCTGAGCACGGCGAGCGCATCCGGGGTGTGGCGGGCCCGGCTCTCGACCAGCCGGTGCACCCCGGCACAGCCGGTCCGGGAGGCCGACTCGGAGGTGGTCACGGGAGCAGCACCACCTTGCTCGCCTCACCGGCGTCGAACAGCCGGAAGGCCTCGGCGGCCTCGGCGAGCGCGAGCCGGTGCGAGATGACGAAGGTGGGGTCGATCCGGCCCGCGCGCACCAGGTTCATCAGGGCCTCCCGGTCCCGGATCGGATCGCCGACGGCGAAGCGCAGGGTGATCTCCTTGCCGAAGGCCGGCCCGGTGGGCATGGGCATGGCGGTGGAGGCATGGGCGCCGACGGCGCACACCACTCCGGCCGGCCGTACGATCTCCAGCGCGCTCAGCAGCGAGGCGTCCGTTCCGACGGCTTCCAGGACCACGTCCGCGCCCCGTCCCCCGGTCAGTTCCCGGATCCGGTCGGCCAGGCCCTCGCCGGCGGGCACCGGGTCGGCGCCCTGTCCGGCGGCCAGCCGGCGGCGGCTCTCCAGCGGGTCGACGGCCAGCACCCGGGCGGCCCCCAGGAGCCAGGCGCAGCGCAGGGCCAGCAGGCCGACGGGCCCGCAGCCCACGACCGCGACGGTGTCCCCGGGCCGGACCCGGCCGCCGGACGCGCCGGCGTACCCGGTGGCCAGGACATCGCCGATGAGCAGGGCCTGCTCGTCGCCGACCCCGTCGGGGACCGGGGAGAGGACCACGTCGGCGAAGGGCACGCGGACGTACTCGGCGTGGCCGCCGGGGTAGGCCGTGGTACCGACGACGGTGTCGTACCCGAACAGGCCCACCCGTTCGCACTGGTAGTGCCATCCCCGGTGGCAGTACCAGCAGCGCCCGCAGGCGATGACGTCCGAGGCGAGGACGCGGTCGCCGGGCCGCAGGCCGCGGACCTCGGGGCCGACCGCCTCGATGACGCCGGTGAACTCGTGTCCGGTGACGGTCCCGGGGGTGAACGAGGCGATCTCGCCCCGGTAGGGGTGCAGGTCGGTGCCGCAGACGGCGCTGGTGACCACCCGGACGACGGCGTCGTCGGGAGCCTCGATGCGGGGGTCGGGGACGTCCTCGGCGAGCTTCACGTGATGGGGTCCGTGCCATTGCAGTGCCCTCATACGGCGCTCCTCGGGCGATGGGGGCGGTCCGGGGACTCGGCGGGGTCGGCCACGGTTCGCAGGGTGTCGACGAGTTCGTCGAGCAGGCGGCGGGCGGCTTCGTCGTCGTACCGGCCTCGGTCGTGGGTCAGCAGCGCCCGCAGCGCCCCGTCCTCCTCGTAGAAGCCGAGGTCGAGCGCGTAGCCGGAGTAGGGGTCGTGGTTGACCAGGGTGGCGTGGAGGCCCTCGAGTGCGGGCGGCACCTCGGGGGTGGACTGGAAGGAGACGCAGACGTTGATCACCGGCCGGAAGCCGGGGCGCTTCAGGCCGAGTTCGGCCATCAGTCGCTCGTACGGGATGTCCCGGTTCACGTACACGCCGAGCAGGGTGTGCCGCACCTGGCCCAGCAGGGCGCCGAAGTCGGCGTCCCGGGCCACCCGGAGGCGGATGGGCAGGACGTTGACGAAGAATCCGACGGCCTGCTCGAACTCCGGCCGGCCGCGGAATCCGCCCCGGGTGCCCACCAGGAGGTCGTCGGTGTCGGTGTGGCGGCGCAGCACCTGGCCGAAGGCGGTGAGCAGCACCATGTAGAGGGTGACACGGGCCTCGCGGGCGACGGCGCGCAGCCGTTGGTGCAGAGGCTGGGGGAAGGTCAGCCAGGCGGTGGCCGGGCGGGCGGTGGTGGCCCGGCCGGCCGGCGGGTCGGCGGTGGCGAGGGAGAGGTCGGGCAGCGGGGTCACCTCGGCGAGTGCCCGCTCCCAATGGGCCAGTTGCCGGGCGTACGCGGGGCCGTCGAGCCAGTCGTGCTGCCATCGGACGAAGTCCCCGTACTGGGCGGGGGCGGAGGGCAGGGGTGAGGGGCGGCCGTGCAGGAACGCGGTGTAGAGCTGCTCCAGTTCCCGGAAGAGTACGGCCCACCAGGACCGGGCGTCCGAGACCAGGTGGTGCGCGGTGATCCTCAGGAGGTGCTCGCGGGCCCCGAGGCGGATCAGCGCGGCCCGCACCACCGGGCCCCTGGCCAGGTCGAACGGGCGCCGGAGGTCCTCGGCCAGACAGCGGTCGGCGGCTGCGTCCCGCTCCCACACCGGCAGGCCGGTGAGGTCGGCCTGCCCGAGTGGGACGCGGACGTCGTCGGTCACCTGTCGGACCGGGGTGCCGGCGACGACGGGGAAGCGGGTGCGCAACGCCTCGTGGCGGCGCACGAGTTCCTCGATGCTCCGGTGCAGGGCGGTGTGGTCCAGGTCGCCGACGAGCCGGAAGGTCATCGGGTCGGCGTACAGGGTGGTGCCGGCCCGCCGTTCCAGGAACCACATGCCCTGCTGGGCGTAGGACAGGGGGCCGCCGCCCATGGCCGGGCCGACCACGGCTAGTTGACCCCGTGGACGAAGAGCCAGCGGCGCGGGACCTCGCTGAGCTCCAGTTCGCGGAAGGTGGTGTGCAGGGCCGCCGTCAGTGCCTCGGAGCCGAGGGCGAGTCCGGTGGGGCCGGTCAGGCCGGTGGCGCCCTCGATGAAGACCGAGTAGCCGCACAGCGCCTCCCAGTCGTCGAGGGTCCATCCGTACTCCACCTCCTCGGAGGTGACCTCGGCGAACCCGGCTTCGGTGAAGAGTCGTTCGTGGTCCTGCGGGGTCAGGGTCTGCATCGCCACCGGCCGGCTGCGCTCCAGTACGAGGTCGCTGCCCCGCTGCTGGAGCCAGGCGCGGGCGGTGCGCAGCCAGGAGGCGTAGAAGCGGCGGGTCGCCGAGGGCACGGCACCTTCGTAGAAGAGGGTGTTGACGGCGCACCGGCCTCCGGGGCGGAGCATCCGGTGGCAGCCGGTGATGACGGCGGCCCGCTCGGTCGCCGGGATCTGGTGCATCACATTGCTCAGGACGGTGACGTCCACGGGGCCGATGAGGGAGGCGACGTCCTGGGCGCGGCCCTGGACGAGGCGGACCCGCGGGTCGGTCAGGCGGGCACGGGCGATGGCCAGTTCGTGCGGGGACGGGTCGACGCCGACGACGGAGCCGACCTGGTCGAAGCGTTCGAGGAGCAGCTGGGTGGCGAGTCCGGAGCCGCAGCCGACGTCGACGACGACGCCTCCGGCGGGGGCGGCGCAGATGTCGACCAGTCGCTGGGTCACGTCGCCGTACAGGGGGCGGCGTGACATGGCGTCGAATTCGTATCCCTGGGCGAATGTCATCGTGTCTGCGTCCTCATTCCTGGTTCGTGCGGATCGTGTGGCTTGTGTGGCTCGTGGGCATCAGGCGGGCGGCGGTTCCGCCCATCACGGCGCGGTACTCCTCGGGGCTCAGCGGATCGGCGCCGGGCGGCCAGAGGCTGCTGTCGCGGGCCAGGGCGGCCATCCGGGCCACGGAGTCGGTCATGGCGGCGAAGGGGTGGTCGGTGCCCCACAGCACGCGGTCGAGCACGCCCCGCGCGCGGGCGTGGGCCAGGGCCTCGGCGACCCGTTCGGGCGGCCGGTAGGAGCCGAAGATCGACAGGTCGGCGTACAAGCGGGGGTGGCGGGCGAGCAGTTCCACGCAGGGTCCGGTCCACGGTGTGCCCAGATGGGCCAGGATCAGTGTCAGGTCCGGGAAGTCCCGGGCCACCGGCTCCAGCAGCAGCGGGGAGAAGTAGCGGCCGTCGGCGTTCTTCGCCGGGGTGTAGCCGGTGTGGACCAGTACGGGGATGCCGAGCTCGGCCGCCGTCTCGTAGACCTCGTACCAACGGCGGTCGGCGGGTGACATCCGCAGGTAGCAGGGGGCGGTTTTCAGGCCGCGCAGTCCCAGTCCGGTGACGGCGTGGCGCAGCGCGGCGGCGGCGCCGGGGGTGCCCGCGTCCACGGAGGCGAAGCCGGTGAAGCGGCCCGGATGGCGGGCGCACAGGTCGGCCACGAACTCGTTCGGCACCGAGAACCCCTCGACGCGCCGTACGTCGAAGGCCAGCAGGAAGGCGTGGTCCACGCCGGCCGCGTCCATCTCGGCGAGCAGCGCGGCCTCGGGCGCGGACAGCGCCTCGGGGGGCCGGCCGGTGGTGGCCGTCATCTGCTCGGCGAAGGCGGCCGAGTAGTGCCGGTACAGCTCCCCGGCGTGGACATGGGAGTCGATGATCATGCGGGGATGCCCTCCGGGTCGTGCGGGGCCGCGGCGGCAGGCGCCTGCGCGGCGGTCCGCCACCGCACCAGGTGCACCCCCTTCGCCTCCAGGGTGAGCCGCTCGGCCGTACCCGCCCGGCGCAGCACCGTCCGTACCGGCAGGGGGGCGTGGTTGATCACCACCCCGCAGCGTTCCGGCCCGCGTTCCAGCACGGTGGTCTCCACCCGGGGATCGTCGGCGCTGAGTGCGGGCCGGATGCCGTGTGCCTCGGCGATCGCGGCGTACAGCCGGTGCCAGGGGGCCTCCTCGAGGCGGTACGGGGCGCCGAGCCGCTCCTCCAGCGGCGCGTTCAGGTAGTACGCGGTGCCCCGGCCCCGCCGGTGCCGGGTCAGCGCGGGCGCGCCGCCCGGGTAGGCGGCCAGGACCTCGGCGCCGGCCGCGTCGATCACCGGGATGGGTCCGGGCGGCCATTCGACCGGGAGGTCGACGCCGGCCCAGCCGATCCGGTCCTGGTCGGCGCTGCGCCGGGTGAAGTCCTTGATCCGGATGCCGAACAGGTGCTCGTCGCCGGCGCCGCCCAGCAGGTCGCCGGTGGTGTACAGGAGGACACCGCCGGCCTCGACGTACCGTTCCAGGCGCCGCCGGTCGGCGAGAGACAGCTGCCGTACCGAGGGGCAGACCACCAGCGTGTGCCGGCCCGGTTCGGGGCCGGTGCGGCCCAGGAACTCGTGGGGCAGATGGGCCTGCTGGAGCAGCAGATCGGCCACGAACGCGGCGGTCTCCCCGGCCCCTGATGCGGCTTCGGGGCCGGCCAGGTAGCCGGACTCGGGGCCGGCCGTCCGCTCGGGCAGGAAGATCCCGACCTCGGCGGGCAGCGGCCGGAAGCCCGCGAGTTCGCCGGTGGTCACCCGGCGGGCGAAGGCCCGGTACTCGGCCATGGCGGGCTTCTGGCGGCCGGCCGCGTCCAGCAGTCCGACCAGGCGTTCGCCGGGCCGCAGCGCGTACGGCTTGCGCTCGGTGGTGAAGTCCTGCCAGCACCAGACGGCGGTGCCGACCGCCCCGGCGGCGAAGGCGCTGTGTGCGGCGGCGCGGAGATAGCCGGCGGCGGTGGCCTCGTCACACCCGTAGCTGCCCATCTCGTCCACGTACACCGGGGCGTGGGCCCGTCCGCGGCGGACGAGGTGGGGCAGGTAGGAGGTGGCCTTGGGGGCGGAGACGGCCTCGATCCCGAACGGGGTCCACACCGGGAAGCCGTGCAGTCCGACCAGGTCGAGCGGTTCGGCGTGCTCGGGCCGGAAGGCGTGCCGTCCGAACACGGCGGAGCCCTCGTTGGCCTGGAGCACCAGGGTGCCCGGGTCCGCGGCGCGTACGGCGTTGGCGAGCAGCGCCCACCAGGCGCGGGCCCCGGCCGGGTCCACGGTGGCGGAGGCGGCCGGGTCGACGTGGATGACCTCGTCGCCGAGGTCGTACGCGAAGATGTTGGGCTCCGCATGCAGGGACGCGGCGATGTGGTGCACGAAGGCGCGCTGCCGCTCGGCCATGTCCGCGTCGTGCCACAGGTCGCGGCCCCGCCGCCAGGGCGGGTCGAAGAGCTGCCCGTTCATCCAGATGGTCAGCAGCGAGGGCAGGCAGAGCAGGCCGTGCCGGTGTGCGAGGCGGGCCAGTTCGCGCAGCCGCTCGGTCATCACCGGGTCGTACCGGCCCTCCTCGGGCTCGAAGTCGGACCAGAAGACAAAGAACCGCACGGTGTTGAAGCCGAGGGCGGCCATGGCGCGGAAGTCGGCGTCGAGTGCCTGCGGGTCCCATTCCCGCCAGTAGTCGCAACCGGTGCGGGAGGGGTGGTAGTTGCAGCCCACGCTGAAGAAGGGCCGACCGTCGCGGTGCGGGACCCCGTCCACGAGCCGGATGCGCCCCACGGCGGCAGCGTTCACCGGGCCGGCTGCCATGCGGAGCTCACCGCCTCGGCGACCTGTTCGACCTCCGTGGGGCCGATCCCGGTGTGCAGCGGCAGCGACAGCTGCCGGCGGGTGACGCTCTCGGTGACCGGCAGGCTGCCGGGGCCCAGTCCCAGGCGGGTCCGGTAGGCCGTGAACAGGTGGGTGGGCGGGTAGTGCACACCGGTCTGGATGCCGGCGGCGCGCAGCCGTTCCTGGAGCTGTTCGCGGTCCGTCCCCTCGGGCAGCACCACCGGGAACAGGTGGTGGGCGCTGTCCTCGACCCGGTGGCCGGCGAACGGCAGAGTGAGGCCGGGCAGGCCGGCCAGCGCACGCCGGTAGGCCCGTACCGCCTCCTGGCGCCGCTGCGCCGCGGCCGGCAGTGCGTCCAGCTGGACCCGGCCGATGGCGCAGGCGATCTCGGTGGGGCGGTAGTTCAGGCCGAGGGCGTCGACGTCGTACAGGGAGGGGCCCCCGCGGTGGCGGTCCTGGGCGCCGACGGTCAGCGCGTGCGAGCGCAGTCGCCGGATCCGCTCGCGCACGGCGGGGTCGCGGGCCACGACGGCACCGCCCTCGCCCATGGCGAGGTTCTTGGTGGCGAAGAAGCTGTAGCAGCCGATGTCGCCGACCGTGCCCAGGACGCCGTGCGGGGTGGGGGTGGCGGGGGCGTGGGCGCTGTCCTCGATCAGGGCGAGTCCGTGGCGCCGGGCCAGGGCGGCCAGGGCGGGCAGCTCGGCCGCGTACCCGCCGTAGTGCACGGCGACCAGGGCCCGGGTGCGCGGGGTGATCCGGGCGGCCATGTCGGCCGGGTCCACGCACAGGTCGTGGTCCCCGCGGACCTCGGCGAAGACGGGGGTGGCACCGCACAGGGAGACCACGGCGGCCGTGGAGACGAAGTTGAGCGAGGGCAGGATCACCTCGTCGCCCGGGCCGAGGCCCAGGGCGAGGACGGCCAGGTGCAGGGCGGCGGTCCCGTTGCTGACGGCGACGGCGTCGTCCACGCCGAGGGCGGCGGCGAAGCGCGCCTCGAAGTCCCGGGTGACGGGCCCGGCGGACAGCCATCCCGAGGTCATGACCTCGGTCACGGCGGCGGTCTCGGCCGCGGTGAGCTCCGGCCGGTACAGGTTGATCTTCCAGTCGGTCATCCGCCCACCACCTCCTCCGCGCTGCCGGTACGGGCGTACGGTGCGCCGGGCGGCCCGGCGCGGCCCGGGCCGTGCGTGCGGCCGAGGTAGCGGGCGCGGTCGGCGCGGAACGCCGCGGTGGCCTCGGCCAGTTGCTCGGGGGTGCCGATGTCGTGCCAGGCGCCGTCGAAGACATGGCCCTCGATGCGCTCGCCCTGGCGGCGGGCGGTCTCCAGAAGGGTGGGCATGTCGTACCGGCCGCGGGGCGGCAGGTAGCGCAGCAGTGCGGGTTCCAGGACGTAGATGCCGCTGCTGACCAGGAATTCCATGCGGGGCTTCTCCCGGAAGTCGGTCACCCGCTCCTCCTCGTCGATGTGCACCACGCCGTGGGCGATGTCGAGGTGCTGTGGTGCGAGCGCGATGGTGGCGGTCGCCTGCGACTTCTTGTGCCGGGACCACAGCGCGGCGAAATCGAGGTCGGTGAGGACGTCCGCGTTCATCACGAGGGTGGAGTCCTCCGGCGGTGGCAGCAGCGCCAGTGGACCTGCGGTGCCCAGCGGTTCGCGCTCCAGCGAGAAGTCGAGTTCGAGGCCCGACCAGCGGTTGCCGCCGAAGCTGGCCTCGATCATGTGGGCGCGGTAGCCGAGCGAGAGCGTGACGTGGGTGAAGCCCGCACCGCTGAGCTGCCGCAGGATGAGGTGCAGGATCGGTGTCCCGTCGACCGTCATCAGCGGTTTCGGGATCTTGAGGGTGGCGGGGCGCAGCCGGCGGCCCTCTCCCCCGGCCAGGACGACGGCCCTCATCGCGCCCCCTCGGGGTGGGGACGGGCGGACACCAGGTCCGTGTAGACCGCGTGCACCCGGTCGGCGACCGCCTCCCAGGTCAGTTCGCGCCTCGCCCGGTCGTGTCCGCGGGCTCCCATCGCCGCCCGCTCCTCCGGGTCGGCCAGCAGCCGGCCGATGGCCTCGGCCACCGGCCCGGCGGCCGGGTCCGCGATCAGGCCGTCGACGCCGTGGGTGATGACCTCGGCGCTGCCGGTGAAGGAGGAGCCGATGACCGGTTTGCCGCAGCACCAGGCCTCCACGTAGACCAGCGGGAAGACATCGGCGGTGGAGGGCAGGCAGAACAGGTCGCAGGCCGCCAGCGCGCTGTGTTTGACGTCCTCGTCCACGAGGTCGAGTTCGGTGATCCGCGGATCGGCGTGGGCGGCGAACACCTCGTCGCAGTCGGCGTCCCAGCGGGGGCCGAGGAAGGCGAAGTGCGCGGTGGCATGCCGCTGCCAGACCTGGCGGGCCGCTTCCAGCAGGACGGTGTAGCCCTTGGAGCGCATCTTGCGGCCGAGGAAGAGGACCAGCGGGCCGGTGATGCCGTGCGCCCGGCGGAAGCCCTCGGGGTCGGCGGTGCCCGGCAGATGGGGTCCCTGTCCGATGAGGTGCAGTGCCCGGTCGGCGACGCCTTCGGCGCGCAGCATCGCCCGCTCGGCATCGGTGAGGACGAAGACGGCGTCCGCCTGCCGGCAGCCGTCGAGTACGGTCTGCCGGTCCGGCCACACCTCGGGCGCGGAGGCGGGCGTGACGGCGAAGGGGACGTCCCAGGCCCGGGCGAGGCGCAGCCCGGCCCGGATGTCCTCGGGATGGTAGGCGTCCACCGCGTGCACCAGGTCCGCCTGCCGGGCGGTGCCCTCGGCCCCGGCGGGGGGCAGGGGTTCCAGGCCGACCCCGGCGGCTGCCAGGAACCGGGCGGAGTCCTCGTCCACCTGCCCGCTCCAGACGCCCGTGTCGAGTCCGCGCCGGCGCATGGCGGCGGCGAGGTACTGCGTCATCAGTTCGGCCCCGGCGCGCGCCGGGAAGTAGCCGCGGTGCACGTACCGCACCCGCATGCCGCTCACCGCCCCGTTTCGCGGGCCGCGATGTCCTGCGCGTACCAGGCGAAGGTGCGTCGCAGCCCCTCGTCCAGGTCCACTCCCGGCCGGTAGCCGGTGAGTTCGCGCAGCCGGGTGAGGTCCGGCAGGCGCCGGGCCGGGGACAGCGGGGGTGCGGGCCGGAGGTCGAGGGCGGGCCGGAGGCCGGCCGTGTCGAAGATCTTCCGGGCGAGGTCCGCGATGAGGATCTCCTCCCGGTCGTTGCCGACGTTGACCAGGAGCGCTTCCTTGCCGGGCAGGGCGGTCAGCGCGACGATGGCCTCCACGGCGTCGTCGACGTGACAGAAGGCGCGGGTCTGGTCGGCGCCGTAGACCGCGAAGGGGTCGGCCCCGCCGAGCAGGCGCTCGATGAACTGCGGGATGACGTGCTCGTATCCCATGCGGGGGCCGTAGATGTTGTGGAAGCGGACCATGCGCAGCGCGAAGCCGTGCGCATGGGCGTAGTGGCGGCACAGCTGCTCGCCGGCGATCTTGCTGAAGCCGTACGAGGAGCGGGCCACGCCCGGGTCGGGGACCAGGAGCGGGACGTCCTCGGAGGTGGGGACGGGGGCCACGCCTGCCTCGACGCTGCCGGCGTACGCCTCGCTGGAGGAGGCGAAGCAGAAGGTGGCGTCGGGGAGGGTGGTGAACCAGTCGAGGAGGTGGACGGTGGAGAGCAGGTTGGTGCGCAGGACGCGCTGCGGCTGCTCGTTGGAGTGGACGACGCCCACGACGGCGGCCAGGTGGTAGACCTCGGCGAAGTCGCCGGGCAGCAGCCCGGGGGGCACGGGGGTGGTCAGGTCGTGTTCCACCAGGGTGACCTGGCCGAGCAGGTCGGCCAGTCGCTGGTCGGACCGGCCCCGGCTGAAGTCGTCGAGGAGGGTGACCTCGCAGGTGGGGGCGAGCCGGGCGGCCAGGTGCAGGCCGATGAATCCCGCACCGCCGGTTATCAGGATCTTCTTACGCACTGCCGAGCCTCATTACGTTCGTCGTGGGCGGCAGGACCCGCCAGGTGTCGTACACCAGGGCCGGCGGGTGCATCCGCGCGATCAGGTCGTCCAGGTCTTCGGGGGTCAGTTCGCCGTAGGACGGGTGGTCGTTGAGGAGGAGCGCGGCGTGGGCGCCGGTGAAGCCGTCGGCCAGGGAGGCGGGACGCACTCCGAGGGCCTCGATACGGGCGGGCGGGACCACGAAGTCGTGGCCGACGATCTCCGCCACCCGGCCGCGCAGGAACTCCAGCAGCGGCTGGTACGGGGCGCCGCGCAGGTCGTCGGTCTCCGGGCGGCCCTTGTACGCGAACCCGGAGACCAGGATCGTGGCCCGGGCGGGGTCCTGGCCCTGCTCCTGCAGTGCGGCCAGGACGCGGGCGCCGACCCGGCGCGGCATGGACTCGTTGAGGGTGCGGGCGGCCCTGATCAGGTGCGGGGTGTGGCCGTGCGGAGCGAGCGAGTGCGCGAGCAGGTAGGGGTCCTTGGTGAGGCAACTGCCGCCGACGAAGCCGGGCTTGTTGATGTCGGGCCGGGGGTAGTCGAGGTTGGCGGACCGGATGATCTCCATGGCGTCGAGGCCGAGGGTCTCGGTGATCAGTGCGACCTCGTTGCCGAACCCGTAGATGAGGTCGGTGTGGGTGTTGCAGACCAGCTTGACCAGTTCGGCGGCCTCCAGCGAGGAGACCGGGACGACCTGTCCGCTGACCGTGGCGAAGAATCCGGCGGCCAGTTTGGCGGCTTCGTCGGTCAGCCCGCCGACGATCTGCGGGAGGGAGAGGAGTTCGGCGAGTGCCCGGCCCTGGATGGTGCGTTCGGGGCAGAAGGCCAGCAGCGGCCGGGCGGTGCGGTGGCGGAGCAGGGGCAGCACCAGGCCGCGGGTGGTGCCGACCGGGACCGTACTGCGCACGATGACCAGGGTGTCCTCATCCGCGGCGGCGGCGACCGATTCGGCGGCCGACCGGAGGTGGCGCAGGTCGGGGGTGGTGCCGCCGGCCTCGATGGGGGTGCCGACGCAGATGATGGCGACGGGCGGGAGCGGGCCGCCGGCGAGGTCGGTGGTGACCGCGAACGTGCCGTTCCCGGCGCTCTCCTTGAGGAGGTCCTCGACTCCGGGTTCGGCCAGGCGCAGGCGGCCCCGGGCGAGGTCGGCGGCCACCTCGGGGTCGGTTTCGAGGCCCAGGACCCGTTTGCCGGTGGACAGCAGCGCGGCGGCGAGGGTGACGCCGACGTACCCGAGTCCGACGACGCACACGTCGAAGTCGGCGGAGCCGGCGCGGTCGGTGGTGTCCGCCGCGTCTTCGTGTGACGTGGGTGATGACATGGGATGTCCTTTCAGCACACGACCCAGTGGGTCTTCTCGGGCCTGCCGCCCAGCTGCCGCTTCTGGTCGTCGAGGCCCTTGACCTCGGAGCCGCCCGCGTCGACCTCTCGGATCCCCTGGTTCCACATCTTTTTGAACACGGTCAGCCAGACGTACTGGGGTATCGCGGTGAAGCCGGTGGGGTCCTTGAAGATCCCGGTCAGCCGCTCCGGGAAGCGCATCGACATCGTGCAGTAGAGCGAGGCGCGGTGGTCTGCGGTGCGTTCGCCGGCGAAGAACATCACCGGCACCTCCTCCCCGCCCGTGACGGTGAGGCTGCCGAGGTACGCGAAGTAGTCGTGCTCGTTGAGCCCGCCGGGCCGCTGGGTGATCAGCGCCCGGTAGTCCTCGGGGGTGGAGCCGACGACCTCGCCCTGCTCGCGGCGGGCCGCGAAGTAGCCCTCGACGATGCCGCGGGCCTTGGCGGTCTCGGCGGTGCTGTGCCCGTAGGGCAGGACGTGGAAGCCGAGGTGGTCGTTGCGGGCGAGGAAGTTCTCGAAACGGCGGTGGGCGAGGCGGTTCTTGCTCTTGTACTTGCGGTTGGCCTCGCCCGGGAGGTTCCTGACCCGCAGCCCCCCGCCGGCCTCCGGCTCCAGGATCTCCTCCAGGTGGTAGACCCGGTTGGGGTGGGTCTCGTCCTCCTCGGGGGCGACCGGGTGCCAGGGGTCCTTGGAGACGGGCTCGAAGCCGGCGGCGAGGAACAGCGCGTGGTCGCTCGGCGAGAGGTGCCGTACGTAGACGGTGGTGCGGGCCAGGCCCGCCTCGCGCACCGCGGCGACGAAGGAGGTCACCGCCGCGATCCGGTCGGGTCCCTTGGGCGCCACGATGTGCAGGTGTTTGGCGGGGCCGTCCTCCTTGCTGAAGTAGCCGACGCCGAAGAGGTTCTCCCCGTCGTGGAACACCAGCCCGTTGGGGTGGTGGGTGCTGGTGCCGCGGACGTTGTAGCCGTTGGTGTAGAGCATCAGCCCGAGATGCCCCATCGCGAACGATCCGTCCTTGAACCGGGAGATGGTCTCGAAGGACTCCTCCACGGGCCGGAGCTTGTCCCCGAAGAGGGACTGCAGTCGGGCCTCGAACTCGTCGCGCTCGGTTGCCGGCGGATGCAAGGGACTCACCTCTGCTTGGAAGAAAGGGTCCGGTGGATGCCGTCCATCACATGCCAGAACAGCTGTTCTCCCAGCTCGGCGCTGGATCCGGTGGTGGCGGAGAGCACCCCCTGGCTGGACATGCGGTCCACGTCGACGGGGTGGCGGTAGACACCGGCGGCCGGCGGTGTGGGGTGGTCGACCCGTACCGCCCGGACCAGTTCGGGGCGCAGGTACATCATCAGGCTGGTCTCGGTCAGGGCGGCGTGCTCGGCGTGCCAGCCGGGGAACCCCGGCGCGTGCGCGCTCAGCCAGTCGTCCTCCACCAGGCTCCACCAGCTGAAGGCGACGACCTCGGTGCCGGGGAAGGTGCGGGCCGGGTCGCATCCGTCGATCGCCTCGAACAGCAGCGCCTCGTTCTCGTAGTGCCCGTTGACGACGACCAGCCGGGCCGGTGCCAGCCGGCCGAGGGACCGCAGGGTCTGGGTGAGGTAGTCGATGAAGGTGGCGCCGTCGATGTGCACGGTGCCGGGGAAGTGCAGCCCGCCGCCGCTCTGCGGCAGCGAGCGGGCGGAGAAGGGCTGCCCCGGCAGCAGCACCCCGCCGACGTCCGCGGTCAGTTGCCGGGCCAGTGCGTCGGGGATGTCGAAGTCCACCGACAGCGGCAGGTGGGGGCCGTGCTGCTCCAGTCCGCCGATGGGCCAGACCAGGGTGGCGCCGTCCAGTGCGGCCGGCACCTCGGGGCTGGCCAGATCGCCGTACGAGCTCACCTGAGTGGCGCGGTGTCGTACGCCCGTCATGCTTCCCCCTTCGGGAGGCTGCGCCCCACCAGGGCGGCCACCGTGCCGCCGTGGTCGCGCAGCCAGTCGTCGAAGCCCTCGCGGATGCCCGCCAGGGAGTCGTGCATATTGCGGTGCAGTGCGGTGTAGACCTGCACGGCGTCGGCGCCGACGCTCAGGTACTCGGCCACGTCGGGCGCGCTCTGCACCCCGCCGCTGCCCATCAGCGGGACCTGGACCCCGGACCGGCGGAGCTCGTAGATCTCGGCGAGCACCAGCGGTTTGATGCCGGGACCCGAGTAGCCGAAGGTCCCCCCGAGCAGGACCCGGCCGGTCTTCGGGTCGACGGCGAGCCCGGCGATGGTGTCGCTGAGGGTGATCGCATCGGCCCCGGCGGCCACCGCGGCGTCGACGCGCTCGCGCACCCGCTCCCCTGCGGCGAGTTTGACGCTGAAGGGCAGGGTGGTGACGCTGCGCACGGCGCCGGTGTACGCGGCGACGCGTTCGGCGGTGTCGGTGAGGCCGCCGTCCTCGTTCATGCAGGAGATGCCGAGTTCGAGGGCGCGGCAGCCGGTGTCGGCCACCGCGGCGGCCAGTTCGGCGAGTTCGGCCGGCGAGTCGGCGTGGAGGGAGGCGATGACGGGCAGTCGGTCGGCGGCGAAGCGGCGCAGCATGGCGCACCACTGGTCGATGCCGCGGCGGGAGTACGTGGTGCTGTTGATCATGCCGGTGGGCAGGTGGAGCAGCCGTTCGCTGCCCGAGGGGGCGGGGTTGGGGTGGATGGTCTTGGTGACCACGGCACCCGCCCCGGCGGCGAGCAGCCGGCGGATGTTGCGTTCCTGGTCGGTGAGCAGGCCGGAGCCGACGACGACGGGGGAGGTCAGGGCCAGGCCGAGGATCTCGGCCGCCGCCGGGTTGTGCAGGAGGCGGGTCACTCCGACATCACGACCTCCCGGGTGACCTTGTGCAACAGCAGGAGGAGTTCGGCCGGGTCGCGGCGGGTCGAGGCGAGGTCGAGGACGGCGACATCGGCCACCGCGGGCAGTCCGCGCAGCAGGTGGCTGGCGTTGGCGGCCAGGGGCACGGGGGTGACGACGACGATGGGTTTGCCGAGTGCGGAGGCCCAGCCGAGTTCGACATGGGTGCCGTCGGTGCGCATCAGGTCGCCGTCGGTGTCGACGGGCAGGACCGGGACGAAGACGTCGCAGCGGCGCATCCAGCCCAGGTCCCGGACGCTGACCTGCTCGGGTGTGAACAGCGGGGTGTCCGCGCCGAACTTCTCGGCGACGTGCGCGGAGAAGACGGTGCCCTTGGCGGCCGACACCGACTCGATGACGTCGTGGATGGCGTGGCGCAAGGGGGCGTGGAAGCCGCCTTCGTGGAGCGCGTGCTGGATGGGCCCGCCGACGAAGACGTTGACTCCGGACAGATCGACCAGCCCGGCGCCGCCGACGCCTTGGGGGGTGGTGTCCTTCATGAGCTCTCCTGATCTCCCGCGCGGGGCGCGAGGCCTTCGCGGGGCGCGGGGTGGTGGATTCTGATCTGGGTGTATTCGAGGAGCCCCCAGTGGCCGTACTCGACGCCGATCCCGGAGTGGCGGTGGCCGCCGAACGGCACGTCGTGGCGCAGCTCGCCGTGCGTGTTGGTCCACACGGTTCCGCAGTCCAGCGACCGGGCGAGGGCGTCGGCCCGGTCCGGGTCGCCCCACAGGGAGCAGCCCAGGCCGTAGGGCGAGGCGTTGACGTGGGCGACGACCGTGGCGGGATCGTCGTAGCCGATGACCGGGATGACCGGGCCGAACTGCTCTTCGGCCTCCAGTGCGGTTCCCTCCGGCAGGCCGGTGACGACGGTGGGCAGGTAGAAGTGGCCCGGCCGGGGTGCCGTCCGGCCGCCGGCGACGAGTCGTGCCCCGGCCCGTACCGCGTCGTCCACCAGGGCGGAGACCCGGGTGAGCTGCGCCCGGCTGACGAGCGGGCCGAGTTCGGTGGCGGGGTCCAGGCCGTCGCCGAGGACGGCGGAGCGGGCCAGGGCGCCGAGGGCCTCGGCGTATTCGTGAGAGCGCTCTCTGGGTATGTAGACGCGTTTGACCGCGGCGCAGAACTGGCCGCTGTTGACCATGGCGCGGTCGAACAGCTGCCGTGCCGTGGTCTCGACGTCCGCGTCGGGCAGCACGATCGCGGGGTCGTTGCCGCCGAGTTCGAGAACGACCCGTTTGAGGTCGGCCGCGGCCTGCCGGGCGATGGCCCGCCCGGTGTCGGTCGAGCCGGTGAAGGAGACCAGCCGGACGGCCGGATGGCCGGTGAGCCGGGAGCCGAGCGAGGCCTCGCCGTTGACCACCCGGAAGGTACCGGCGGGCAGCACCGCGCCGAGCACCTCGCCCAGCAGCAGGCTGGACAGCGGGGTGACGGGCGAGGGTTTGAGTACGACGGTGTTGCCCGCGAGCAGCGCCGGGGCGATCTTGCAGACGGCCAGCAGGACGGGGTAGTTGGAGGGGGCGATCGCGGCGACCACCCCGTGCGGTACGCGTTCCAGGGTGATCCGGGCGCCGCTCTCCCGGGCCACCGGCTCCGGCTCCGTTGCGAGGGCGGCGGTGTGCGCGAACCAGTCGGCGGAGAGCCGTACTTCGGCCTGGGCGTGCCGTAGCGGCTTGCCCTGCTCCCGGGTGAGCAGTCCGGCGATCCGGTCCGCGGCGGACAGCATGGCCTCGCGGCAGCCGAGCAGGTACCGGCGGCGGTCCGCGGCCGGGAGGGCCGCCCACAGGGGGTGGGCGCGGGACACCTCGTCCAGTACCTCGTCGAGGTGCTGTTCCGTGGTGACGGGGGCGTGGGCGAACACCTCGCCTAGGGCGGGATTCTCCACGGGTATCTGCGAGAAGTCCGATAACACGGTTCCGTATCACCCGATCCGTTTTCCGGTCCAGTTGCGGGTACGCGTCGGAATTGACCCGGGAACAGTCTGTCTGGGTCCGGGAATTTCGGGCACCCCTCCTTTGGGGTATGGCCATACGGCTACACCGGATGCCCGGCCGTCCGTCCCTCATCGCCCTCGACGCCCTCGACGCATTCCACCAGCAGCCGCTCGACGTCGTAGAGGAAGGCGTGGACCTCGGGCGCTGTGAGCACGGCGGTATCGGCGTTGAGCACCAGCCGGAGCCACCCGGGCTCTTCGTCGTCGACGACGAGGAAGAAGGTCTCGGCCTCCTCGAACCCGTGGGGCTCCACGACGGTGTCGGCCATGGCCGCGCGCACCGCGGGCGCCGGCGCGGGAGCCCCGGCGGCCCGCACCTCGTGGGTCTGGCGGATGTCGTTGAAGCAGCAGGACAGGCTGATGCGGGTGCCCCGGTCGCGCTCGGCCGCGCGGAGCAGTTCCGCCGCCCGGTCCGGGTCGAACAGGCCGTTGGCGTAGGCGGTGGTGCAGGCGGCGAAGGCGCCGCGGGCGATCTCCCGTACGCTCTCGCCGCGCAGGTCGATGGTGGCCACGACCTCCTGGTGGAGGTTGGCGACCGCGGCGCGCAGTTCGGGTACGGAGCGGTTGGCCGAGAGCAGCCGGAAGGCGCAGGCCGGCAGCCCGGCCCGGCGGCCGAGCAGCAGGGCCACGGCGGTCAGGAGGACGGCGGAGGTGCTCACCCGCCACCGCTCGGCCAGTACGGGCAGGGCGAGGGAGGCCGCCCGGGAGTCCATGGCGGCGCTGTAGCGGACCGGGGCGGTGGTCGGCGCGGCGGACGGCGGCGATGTGGCCGGCGCAGGGAACATCGTGGCCGGCACGGTGGCGAGTTGGCGCTGCCAGTAGGCGTCGGCCCGGGCCAGCAGGGCCTGGCCGCGCGGCGAGCGCTCGTACCGGGCCTGTTCGGCCGGCTGGCGGGCCGGCTCGGCCGGCGGTCCCGGGCGGCCGGTGACGCGGGCGGTCACCAGCCGCGTCAGTTCCGCGGTCAGCCGGCGCATGGACATCAGGTCCGCGGCCAGGTGCGAGACGCAGTACGCGGCGAGCACGGGCGTCCCGTCGACCACGGCCACCATGGCCCGCAGCGGCGGGCCGGCGTCGAGGTCGAAGGGGCGCTCGCGCATCCGCGCACGCCAGGCGGCGAGGACGGACTGCGGGTCCTCGGCCGGCCCGGCGGTGCAGATCTCGGCCTCGAAGGTGCCGGAGTGCACGACCCGCTGCACCAGGGTGCCGTCCGCCGCCGTGCCGAAGGCGGTGCGCAACGACTCGTGCCGGCGCAGGAGTTCACCGGTGGCGGCGAGCACGTCCCGTACCGCGCAGCCGGCCGGAAGGGCCACCGGGAGGCAGAAATCGTAGAAGGCGGCGTCCGGCAGCTCCTGCCGGATCAGATTCCACATCTGGCGCTGTGCGCAGGTGGCCGGTGCGGTGATGGACCGCCGTCCGCCGAAGGGAATTCGGCGCCGGACGACTTCTGCCACGACAGGCATCCTTTCCGTTCATCGGTTCGCCCGGCGGGCTCTAGTACTTGAGCAGGCCCGCCTGGATGGCGGTGACCACGGCGGAAGTCCGGTTGGGCGCCCCCAGCTTCAGCAGCAGGCTGGCGACGATCCGTTTGGCACCATGGCTGGAAATCTGCAGCCTGCGGGCGATCTGCTTGTTGCTCAGGCCCTCGGCGAGGAGCAGCAGCACCTCGTTCTCCCGCGCGGTCAGGGCGATGTCACGCCGGTGCCGGGGCTGGCCCACCCCGCCAGCGCGGTCCAGCAGGAGGCGGGCGAGCGAGGGCGGCATGGGCACCTCGCCGCGGTCCATGCGCTGGAGGGCGTCCTCGACCACGGCCGCGGTCAGCTCGCCCTGGACCAGGAAACCGTCCGGTGCGCAGCGGCCGGAGAGTATCTTCTCGTCGACGTCCGGCCCGCTCAGCAGGAGCAGAATCCTCGGCCGCCGGCCCCCTACGTCGGCGGGCACCTCACAGTCGGGAATGAAATCCGACTCGTGGACAAATAAAACGTCGACATCGCTGGTCCGCAGGGCTTCGTCGACCCCGTACCAGCTCTCGCAGTGAAGGACTTCACCGGCGATCTGCATCGTCGACAAAATAGCTCTGAGGCCGAGTCGCAGCATGCCGTCACACACGAGGGTCGCGACGACCAGTTGCCGCCCCGGGGCGGCTGTGCCACACGCTACCTGGGTCACTTTGCTCCTTATGGGGGACACACAAGGGGGGCTGATCGGCCCATTTGGACCATTACCCCCACTCTGCACCTGCAACCCATGTGCAACAACCAGGGACTGGCAAGATTCGGCCACCCCGCTTATTTCCACACAAACCGGACACCGATCGGCCGGGTGCGTTTTTCTCGAAAAACGAGTACCTTCCATCCCACGGCGCGCCCGACCATAAATTCCGACTGCCGTGGATGCCCACATGGAAAAAACCCAGAAAAACACCGGGGAATTAACCGGGACCGCCCGGAATTCCGAGACCCCGCAGACCGTGGGCCGCTGGCTGCGCTCCCACCTGCGGCGCTACCGCTGGTACATCTCCGTACACCTGCTCGGCAGCCTCTTCTGGCAGTCGCTGACCGCGGCCGTGCCGCTCGTCGTGGGACTCGCCTTCGACGCCGTCCTGGAAGACGGCGGGGCGGGACCCGACATGGGCACCTTCCACGCCGTGACCGCGGGGCTGCTCCTGCTGGTCCTGGTCCGCGGGGTGTGCGGCATCGCCGCCACCTACAGCCTGGAGACCTTCGCCAGCGGCCTCGAACGGGACGCCCGCGCCGGGGTCTTCGCGAGCCTGCTGCGCAAGCGCCAGGGCTTCTTCAACCGGCACCGCACCGGAGACCTCTCGGCGCGCGCCACCGGGGACGCCGAGGCGCTCAACCTTATGGTGTCACCCGGCTTCGACATGGCCGTCGATCTGACGCTCAACATCGCCATGCCGCTGGTCTTCATCGCCCTGATCGACCCGCGCCTGCTGCTCTCCCCCGGCCTGTTCGTCCTGTTCTTCGCACTGGCCCTGTGGGAACACGGCCGGCGGCTGGAGCCGGCCTCGGACCTCGTCCGGGAGCGCTTCGGTGCGATGAGCGCGCAGGCCACCGAGAGCCTGGACGGGATCGAGGTGGTCGAGTCCACCGGCGGCGCCGGCCAGGAACGCGGGCGCTTCAACCGGCTGGCCGCCGAATACCGGGACGCCGCCGTGCGCCAGGCGCACGCCCAGGCCCTGTCCCTCCCGCCGCTGCTGCTGACGCTGGCCACGGCCGGCGCCCTGCTGCACGCCGTCCACCTGCTGCGGGCCGGCTCGCTCAGCGTCGGCGAACTGGTCGCCGTACTGGGCCTGATGGGAACCCTTCGGGCCCCCACCCAGCTCGCCTCCTTCAGTATCGGACTCATCTACTTCGGACTGTCCGGGGCGGAGCGCATCCTGGAGATCATCAACGACCGGGAGGGCGAGGACGAGCGCGGCGGAGGCCACGCGGCGCGCATCACCGGCGAGGTGGTGATGGAGAACGTCACCTTCGGATACGACAGCTCCTCACCGGTGCTGCGCAACGTGTCCTTCCGCATCGCACCGGGCAGCACGGTGGCGGTGGTCGGGTCCACCGGAAGCGGCAAGTCGACGCTCCTCCAGCTGCTCAACCGCACCTACTCACCCGACGAGGGGCGGGTCCTGATCGACGGCGTGGACTGCGCCGCCTGGGACCCGGCCTCCCTGCGCGCGCAGATCGCCGTGATCGAGCAGGACGTGGTGCTGTTCTCCCGCAGCATCGCCGAGAACCTCGCCTTCGGCGCGGGCCCGGACGTCGACCGGGCACGCCTGGAGGAGGCGGCCCGTACCGCCCAGGCGCACGAGTTCATCGTGGCGGGCCCCCAGGGCTACGACACCCTGGTCGGGGAGCGCGGAATGACGCTCTCGGGCGGGCAGCGCCAACGCCTGGCCATCGGGCGGGCGCTGGTGACCGATCCGCGCATCCTGGCCGTCGACGACGCGACCAGCGCCGTCGACAGCGTCACCGAGCACGAACTGCAGCTGGCGATGCGGCGGGCCGCGGCCGGGCGCACCACCTTCCTGATCACCCCGAGGCTGTCCCGGATCCGGGCGGCCGACCACATCCTCGTCCTCGACCGCGGCCGGATCGTCGGCCAGGGCGGCCATGAACAGCTGCTGCAGGACTGCGCGTTCTACCGCCGGATCTTCGCGCCCTACACGAACGGAGGCACCCACTGATGGCACACCTGCTGGACGGCATCGTGCCGGAGGAGCCCGAGGGCGAGGACGCGTACGGGCCCGAGGGGGCCCCGGGGGCCGGCGGCGTCGACCGCCGCTACGGCGACCGGCAGTTGGTGCGCCGGATCACGCCGTACTTCCGGGGGCGCGGAGCGGTGGTGGCCTTCGTGACCGCCGCCGTGGTGGTGGCCGCGGTCGCCGGCAGCGCAGTGCCGGTACTGCTCGCCCGTACCGTGGACCGGGCCGTGGCCGACGGCTCCGGGGGCACGGTGACCCGCCTGGTGGCGGCGATCCTGCTGGCGGGCACGGCGGCCTGGCTGTTCACCTTCCTCCAGCAGCGCCTGACCGGCACGCTGGTCGGCGATGTGGTGCTGAAGCTGCGCCAGGACGCCTTCCACGCGGCCACCCGCCAGGACATGGCCTTCTACGACACCCATCCCACCGGCGCCCTGGTCAGCCGGGTCACCAACGACACCCAGTCCTTCGCCGCGCTCCTGACCATGGTGCTCTCGCTCCTGGGCCAGGTGCTGATGGTGGTCGTGCTGATGGCGGCGCTGTTCCTGATCCATGTGCCGCTGGCGCTGGTCACCGCCGCCGTGGCCGCCGTGATCGTGGCCGTCAGCCTCGCCTTCCGCAGCCGGGCGCGCGTCGCCTCGCTGGCGCAGCAGCGGGCCCTGGCCGAGGTCGGCGGGTATGTCCACGAGACCCTGCGGGGCATCGCCGTGGCGCGCAACCACCGCGGCGAGCGGGCGGCCGAAGAGGGGCTGCGGGAGGTCAACGGGCAGTGGTTCACGGCCAGCGTGCGGCTCAACCGGCTGTTCAGCGGCGTCTTCCCGCTGCTGATCTCGCTGACCGGCCTGGGCACGGTCGCGGTGGTGCTGCTGGGCGGGCGGTTCGTGGACTCGGGCGCGCTCTCGGCCGGTGAATGGGTGCTGTTCCTCGAGGCGCTGGCCCTGTTCTGGTCCCCGCTGACCAGCATCGCCTCCTTCTGGAACCAGCTCCAGCAGGGGCTGGCCGCCGGCGAGCGGATCTTCTCGCTGATCGACCGCGAGAGCGCGGTACGGCAGACCGGACAGCGGCCCGTGCCCCGGCTGCGCGGCGAGCTGGAGCTGCGCGGAGTCTCCTTCGGCTACCACGCCGACCGGCCGGTGCTCCAGGACATCGACCTGAGGATCGCCGCAGGCGAGAGCGTGGCACTGGTCGGGCACACGGGCGCCGGCAAGTCCAGTCTGGTACGGCTGCTGACCCGCGCGTACGAATTCCAGGAGGGCAGCATCCTGGCCGACGGCCAGGACGTACGGACCCTGGACCTGGACGAGTACCGGCGGTGCCTGGGAGTGGTCACCCAGACGCCGTTCCTCTTCTCCGGGACCGTCGCGGACAACATCGCCCTGGGCCGCCCGGACGCGGACCGCGCCGCGGTCGAGGCCGCCGCCCGCGCCGTCGCCGGCGGCGACTGGCTGGCACAGCTGCCGCAGGGGCTGGACACCGCCACCGACGAGGGCGGGCGCAATCTGTCCACGGGACAGCGGCAGATCATCGCCCTGGCCCGGGTCTTCCTCCAGGACGCCCCGGTCCTCGTCCTCGACGAGGCCACCGCCAGCATCGACCCGCTGACCGAGGCCCAGATCCAGGAGGGCCTGGACACGCTCGCGGCCGGGCGCACCACCGTGGTGGTGGCACACCGCCTGCCGACCGTACGCAAGGCCGACCGGATCGTCGTCGTCGACGGCGGGCGGCTGATCGAACAGGGCGACCACGCCACGCTGCTCGGCCGCGGCGGCGCCTACAGCCGGCTGTACGAGCGGTACTTCCGCCACCAGCGGCCCGATCTCGATCCGGCCGACGAAGCGCCGGCCGACACCGTGGTGCAGGGGCGCAGCCCCGCGCCGGAGGAAGGAGCGGTCGATGTCGTCAGCGGCTGAAAACCCGAGCCCGGGCACCCTGTGGGAACTGGTGCGCCGGGCGGCACAGAGCCGCCCCGAGTCCATTGCGGTGCGCCACGGGGACCAGGCCGTCACCTTCGCCGGGCTGCGGGAGCGGGTGCTGGCGGCGGCGCGGCGGTTGCCGGTGCACACCTCGGCACCCGGCCGCACCGGCGCCACCGCCGACCCGGCCGGCGGCGCGGGCGCGGGCACGGTGGGGCTGCTCTTCGAGAACACCCTGGAGTGCGCCGTGGCCTTCCTGGCCGCGGCCCGCGCCGGGCTGCGCCTGGTGCCCCTGGAGCCGGATGTGGGCGCGCCCCAACTGCTCGCTCTGCGCGGGCAGCTGGGCCCGCTGACCCTCATCGGCCACGAGGCGAAGCTGCGCGCCCTGCGGACCGGCTCGGCCGGCAGCGGCGGCCTGGTGTCCGTCGAGGAGCTGCTCGCCCGCCCGGGGCCGGGTCCCGCGCCCGAGGGGCCGCCGCTGCCGGCCGGGCCCGAGCCGGACGCACCGTTCCTGTACCTCTACACCTCCGGATCGACCGGCGAGCCCAAGGCCGCCGTGCACTCCCAGCGCAATCTGGTGCACGGCGGGGAGAACTACGCCCACACCTACGGCATCACCCCGGCCGACCGCGTACTGGCCGCCGTCCCGCTGCTGCACTCCTTCGGGATGGTCGCGGGACTGGTCACCGCCCTGTTCTCGGGTGCGCAACTGGTGCTGCCGGGCCGGTTTGTGCCGGCCCGCCTGCTGCGGATTCTGCACGACCACGCCTGCACCGTGCTGGTGGGCACTCCGCTGGCCTACGACCTGCTGGCCCGCTCGGCCGCCGCACCCGCCGCCGGGCAGCCCGCGGTGCCCGGGGCGCTGCGGTTGTGCCTGTCCTCCGGCGCCCCGCTGCCCGCCGCGGTGGCCGACCGCTTCCGCGAGCACTGCGGCCGGGACGTGTGCGAGGTCTACGGCAGCACCGAGGCCGGGGTGATCGCCGCGCAGACCTCCCGGGACCATGGACCCGCCGGCGACGGGAGCGGGCCCGTGCCCGGGGTGGGCCGGCCGGTTCGGGGGGTGCGGGTCCGGCTGCTGGACGAGGCGGGCCGGCCGGTGCCGCCCGGCGCCACCGGCAGCCTTCTGGTGCGTACCCCCGCGATGTTCAGTCACTATCTGGACCGGCCCGACGCCACCGCGCAGGCCTTCCGCGACGGCTGGTACGTGACGGGGGACCTGGCCCGCACCGACGCCGAGGGCCGGCTGCACCTGGTCGGGCGCAAGGACTCGTTCATCAACGTGGGCGGCAAGAAGGTCAATCCCACTGAGGTCGAGCGGGTGCTGCTGGCCCACCCGGCAGTGGCCGAGGCGGTGGTGTGGGGCGAGGCGGTGGCCGGGACGAGCGAGCAGGTGCGGGCCGCCGTGGTGCCCCGCAACGGGCTCGGCCCGGCGGAGCTCACCGCGCACTGCCGCGACCGGCTGCTGCCGCACCAGGTGCCGGGGCGCATCGAGTTCGTCGCCTCGCTGCCCAGGAGCGCCCTGGGCAAGGTCCGCCGGGCCGCGGTGGCCAGGGAGTCCGGCCCCTGACGTAGAACGCCGCCGGGTCCCGCGCCACGGTCTGGTGCGGGTCCGGTGGTCAGGCCGCCGTGGCGGTGATGACCACCAGGGGCGGCCGGGTGCGCTCGGCCGTCCACGGGCGGCTGCGGACGAGGTCGGGGTCGGCGAGGACGAGTGCCTCGTCGACGGACGGCCGGTGCCCGGCGACCTCCCCGAACCCGGCGTCCTCCAGCAGCCCGGGCAACCGGTCCACGGGCCATGCGTGGTTGCGCATCTCCGCCCAGGACCCGTCGGTGCGGCGCAGCCGTACGGTGAAGGGCTCCCCCGGCCCGTACACCGCACCCGGCTCGCCGATCCGCAGGGTGGCGTACTCGGTGCCGGTGCAGCCGGGGTCGGTGGCCAGCAGCACCAGCGGGGCGCCGGGGCGCAGCAGCCGGCGGATCTCGGTGAGCACCCCGTGGACCGCTTCCCCGGTCGGCAGCGAGGCGAGGACGTGGTTGCACATCACCGCGTCCGCGCACCCGTCGGGCAGGCAGGCCGCCCGGCCGTCCCGGACCAGGTGGTACTCCGCCACCGCGGTGCCGGCGCTGCGGGCCAGCGCGAGCATCTCGGGTGAGGTGTCCACGCCCAACACCCGCGCTCCCAGCAGCCGGGCGGCATGGCCGGCGACCTTGCCCGGCCCGCAGCCGTAGTCCACCAGGACCTGGCCGGCGCCGATCCGCCGGGACAGGGCCCGGAAGACGAAGGGGTAGCCGAGCAGCCAGTCGGTGGCCGCCTCCACGGCCGCGAAGGACTGCGCGCCGGCCCGCCCCGACCAGGCGGTGCCACCCGCACCGGCCGCTCCTGCCCCGTCCTGTGCTGCCGCCTCCGGCCCGTTGCTCATCGCCCCACTATCGGGTCCCGGTCCCGGTTGGGGTGGACGGCGCGCTGCACGCCCGCTACAGGGCGGGCTGGATGTCCGTACGCAGCCAGTAGCGGCCGGCCTCGCGGCCCAGCAGGCAGAGGTCCACGAGGTAGCGGCGGACCGTCACATGGTCGGTGCCGGAGCCTTCGCACCAGGCCTTCAGCTTTTCGTTGACGGTGCGCTCGTCGTAGCTGATGCCGGTGGCGAAAGTACGGTACGTCAGGTGCTGGAGCACCACCCGGCGACGGCCCCACTGGGCGGGCAGCCGCATCAGCCGGCCGTCCCGTACGAAGGTGCGCAGCAGGGTTTCGACCTGCTCGTCGGCGTAGCCGTGGCGCTCGGGCTCCGCCGGGGCGCGGTGGTCGCGCGCGATGCCCCGGAACTGCCCGGTGTGCGCGGCGAGCCGTCCGTCGGTCCCGGTGACCAGGCCGCCGGCCCGCAGTCGGCGCAGTGCTCCGGCCGCCTCCCTGGCGGAGACCCCGGCGGCCTCGGCCGCGGCGGGCAGCGAAGAGGCCCCGAGGACGACCGCGGAGAAGACCCGCAGCCGGGTGGGCTCGGCGAGCAGGGCGACGACGGTGTCCGGCTTCATCAGGTGGTTCACGCGCTGAGGGAACCACGGTGAACTCGCCGGATGCCAGCGGATTTCGGCAGGCTAGGCGTCGGGGAGCGGGCGGGCGCGGACGCCCTGGACCGGTTGCTGGCCGCCGCCCGACGGGAGCATGCGGACCTCGCCGCGGTCGCTGATCTCCGCCCGGACGATGCCGGTGGCATCGGCGTAGACGGGATGGCCACCAGGGCCCTTCTGGCCGGTGTCGGAGACCTCCACGGTGTCCCCGGCGGTGTCGGAGCCCTCGCCGGTGCCCTCGCCGGGGCCTTCGGGGAAGAGCAGCTCGTAGCGCTTGTTCGTCATCACGGGGTCAGCAGGGGGCGACGAGCTGGTGGTTGTGGACGTAGCGGGCCGATACCCAGCCGTGGATGCCGTAGAGCCGGTACCAGACGGGGTTGCCGTCCACCCAGGTGCCGCGGGTCTGGCACTTGAGCAGCAGCCGCTGGTGGGGCTGGAGGCTCTTGACGACCTCGGAGTGCAGCGATGGCCGGGCGCGTACGAGGAGGGGCGAGGTGGTGACCACGACTCCGACCGGGTGGGAGACGGGCCCGTCGAAACCGTCCCGGGCCGTGGCGGGGCGGCCCCGGCGGTCGCCGTCACCGTCACCCGACGCCCAGCCGGCCGTCCCGGCCGGCCCGAGCAACAGGGCAGCCGCCACCGCGCACACCGTCACTGCCTGCTTCACCATCGGCCGCTCTCCCGCCCGTCGCCTCGTCCTGCGGGCGGCCGGGGCTCCGGCCGCCCGCACCGACTATCCTCCCGAGGCGCGCGAGGACCGGTGGGGCCCGCGGGGACACACCCCGCAGTCAGCCGGTCAGCCCACGTATTCGGTCAGGTCGATGCCGAAGACGTTCAGCGGCGTTCCGTACTCCGGGTGGGTCGTCTCACGTTCCAGGGTCATACCGAGCTTGTGCGCGACGTTCTCCGACGCCTTGTTGCCCACCCGGCTGATGCTGATCACATGCTCCAGGCCACGGTCCTGAAGGCCCCATTCCAGTACGGCCTGGGCCGCCTCGGAGGCGTATCCCTGGCCCCAGAACTGGCGCCCCAGCCGCCATCCGGCCTCCACGGCCGGCAGCACCTCGGGCAGGAAGTGCGGTACGGACAAACCGGTGAAGCCGATCAGCTCACCCGAGCCGAGCAGTTCCACGGCGAAGAGTCCGAAGCCCTCGTCGTCCCATTCCTCCTCCCAGCGCTCCAGCGCGTCGGAGGTCTGCTCGAGATCGAGCACCGATCCGTCGCCGATCCACTGCATCACCGCCGGATCGGCGTTGATCTCGGCCATCGGCAACAGGTCGTCCTCCTGCCACGGGCGCAGCAGGAGGCGGGGGGTGAGGATCTCGGTCATGGGCCCATTGTCGCCGGTCCGGGGCGCGGCACCGTACCGGCCCCCGGCCTCTCGGCCCGGGGCTCAGGGGATCTTCCACTCCTGGGCCGCGTTGCCGGGGGTGCAGGCCTTCATGGTGACCTGCCGGCCGGCGCCGTTGTCGGTGAGGCACTGCTGGCCCATGTAGTCCTTGAGGTAGAAGGCGCCCGGCCGGCTCGCGGCGGTCACGGTCCAGTTGTGCAGGAAGCTGAAGCCGCTCGACAGGGTGACCCTGCCGTCCGTTTCCTGGACCAGCGCCGGGCTGTCCATATTGCACGGGTTGAACGCGTGCCAGCTGCTCGGGACCGTGTGCACCCAGCCGTAGGCGGTCGCCCCGCCCATGACGACGGCGGTACCGCCGGCCAGGCCGTCCTTGGCCAGGCCGAGCTTGAGTCCGTCGCCGACATTGACGATGTAGCCCCAGTTCGTGCCGCCGCAGCCCTGGGGCTTTGCGGGCTTGGGAGCGGGGGCGGCGGGGGTGGGCTTGGCGGCGGGCGGCGCGGCGGGGGGCGTGGCGCCGGCCGGCGGGGTGGCGCCCTGGCCGCCCGCGCCGCCGGCGCCTGCGCCCGTGCCTGTGCCCGTGCCGCCGGCCGCTCCGCCGACCGCCCCGCCGGGCCCCTGGTCCACCGGCTGATTCCCGGTGCCGGGCGGGAGGGCGCCGGGTGCGGGAGTCGGTGCCGTTCCGGCCGGTGACGCCCCGGAGGACGGCGGGGATGCCGGCTGCCCTGCCGGGGGCGCGCCGGCGCCGCCCACGGCGGGGGCCGCGATGGACTGCCCGGGGCCGGGTGTCTTCGCCTCGGCCCCGTAGGGGGTCCGGTCGATGAGCAGGACCGTGCTCGCTCCGGCGGTGATGACCACCGGGATGACGATGGGCACCCAGATGGCGCGCCGCGACCGCCGCGGGGCCTCGGCCCGGGCCGGGGCGACCGCGGCCACGACCGGCGCCACGACCTGGGGCTCGGGGGCAGCGGCCGGTTCGGGCGCGCCGGCGTCCTTCCGTACGGGGGCGACCGAAGCCGAGCCGACGGCGGCGCCGGCGGTTACGGCCGCACGTGCCGCGGCGGCCATCGCAGCGGCGTCCGCGAAGCGGTCCCCGGGCTCCTTGGCCAGTGCGGTGGCGACGAACTCGCGCACCGGCGCGGGGAACCGGTCCGGCAGCTCCGGGGCGGGCTCCCGGATGTGCTTGAGCGCCACTTCGAGGACGCTCTCCCCGGTGAACGGCCGTTCCCCGGTGAGCAGTTCGTAGCAGACGACACCGATCGAGTAGAGGTCGCCGGCCGGGGCCGGGGCCTTGCCCTCGGCCTGCTCGGGCGCCATGTAGAGCGCGGTGCCGAGCAGCTCGTGGGAAGCGGTGATCTTGGTGCTGGTCAGGGCACGCGCGATCCCGAAATCGGTGACCGCCACCTGTCCGTCGGCGCGGAGCATCAGGTTCGAGGGCTTGAGGTCGCGGTGCACGATCTCCCGCCAGTGCGCGGCGTGCAGGGCATCGAGCGCCTGGGCGAGGATGCCGAGCGCCCGCTCGGCCGGCATGGGCCCGCTTTCGGCGAGCACCCCGTCGAGCGGCTGCCCGTCGATGAGTTCCATCACGATGTACGCGACGCGGTCCGCATCGCTCTCGTCCTCGCCGCCGGTCTCCGCGTAGTCGTGGACGTCCACGATGCCGGGGTGGCTGAGTGCGGCGAGGAGCTGGGCCTCGCGCCGGAAGCGGGTGGCGAACGCGCCGTCCTCCAGCAGTGCCGGGTGCAGGAGCTTGACGGCGACCTGACGCGCCAGCACCTCGTCGTCCGCCCGCCAGACGGTTCCCATGCCCCCGCCCCCGATGCGCTCGGTCAGCGTGTAGCGCCCCCCGAGCACGGTCCCCCGCCCGCTCATGCCCCGCCCCCTAGTCGTCGGCCTACGCCGCCCGGCCTGAACCCGACAGACCGTCAGGCGCACAGTCTGCCAGAGGGTTTCGAACGGATCTGCGGCCCACCGGCCGTGGCTCCGGCTCGCCCGGGCCGGGTGGTCATGTTCACCGCAGAAACGATTTCACACCCGGGGTCCGGCCCCGCCTGTGGTCAGGTGGGCGGGTGCGGCAGCCGCCGGGATCCGTGCCACGGGTTCCCGGCCCGCGGCTGCCCTCTCCCGGAAAGGATCACCCGTGGTCACCAAGCCCGTTCCCAAAGGAGCCCAGCTGATCGTCCATTCGGTCAGCGGCCGGTACATCACCCCCCTGCGGCAACGCCGACTCCGATCTCCAGGTCCGGCTGTGGCGCGAGGCCCCGGTCACCTCCAAGAAGACCGCGATGTGGGAGATCCTCCCCATCTCGACGGAGGGCAACAAGCACCTGGTCCGCATCAAGAACGCCGGCTACAACCGCTGCCTGACCCTCACGAACACCAGGCACCACACCGCCGTCACCTTCGCCCAGCGCGACGATGACGACGACAGCCAGCAGTGGCTGATCATCCACGCCGACCCCGCCCAGGCCGACTTCGTCATCGCCTGCCCGTCCAAGCCCAACCTGGTCATCTCGCCGCGCGAAGGCGCCCAGGACCTGGAGACCCTGATCGAGGTCGAGGAGCACGGGCCCTGGACCGACCAGTTCTGGCGCTGGCGCGCGCCGCGCGCCTGAGCACCGGACCGGCGGACCGGCGGGCCTGCACAGCGGGCCCGCCCCCTCCCCGGGACGAGCCCGGCCCCTTCGTCGGCTACCGGGCCCGGCGCTCCGGGGCCCCGCCGGCCGCGTCCTGATCGGACAGTTCGGCCGCGGTCAGGACGTACAGCTGGGCGTCCACCCATGCCGTGGCCGCGGCCCGGTGGGTGTCCCCGGCGAGCGCCCGGAGCAGGGCCCGGATCCGCCCGGCGGCGGTGCTCAGGCCGGTCCGGGCCAGTGCCGCCGCCGACTCCGCCAGCCGGTCCCGCTCCCCCGCGCCGAGGTGGCGCAGTCCTCGGTGGGCCGCCAGGGCGAGGGCGGCCAGGGCGGCTCCCAGCGCATCCGCGATCGGGCCCGCGGGCGGCGGGCCGGCCGGGCCCGGGTCCTGGCTGCCGGAGCCGGCCGCCAGGTCGGGCACGACCACACCGCCGGGGGTCAGTACGGCGATCGGATCGATCAGCAGTCCGCCGCGCGGGGCGGCGCGCACGAAGGCGCTGACGAGCCGGACCCCGCCGTCGCCCGGCTCCAGTGCCGCGGCGAGCGCGTCCAGCCCGCCCGGTCCGTACGGGTTGTAGGGCGCGGCCAGGGTCGCCGGGCAGCCGTGCGCATCCCGGACGGTGGCCTCCAGCCGCTGTTCCGCCGGGTGGTAGCCCAGGTCCTCCACCGCGTGGACGGCCACCACCCGGACCGCGTCGGCCGCCACCCGAGGGCGGATCAGCGGCGGCGGCAGCCGGCGCAGCCGTTCGGTGTGGGCGGCGAAATCGCGGACCAGCAGCGGCTCGGGCAGCTCGGCCCAGGCGGAGCCGACCGGCGTGACGCCGGTGCCGGCGAGTCGGCCGGTGCCCAGGGTGACGGTGCCGCCTGCCGTACGGGAGGCGTTCTCGCTGACCACGTTGGCGGCGGCCAGTGCCGCGAGCGGGGCCCCGGCGATACGGCGGCCGGCCAGCTCGTGCCCGACGGGCCGGGGGCCGTCCGGGGGCAGCTCCCAGCGGCGGTTCAGCACCAGGGCGACCCCGGCGCCGCCGTGCGCGAAGTACACCTGGGCGGTACGTTCCCGGGCTCCGCCGGAGATCCGGCAGCCCAGGGCGGTCAGCCGGACCCGGCGCAACGGGGTGCTGCCCGGCTCGCCGGTGCCCAGGACCGGGGAGGCCGGGGTGGCGCCCTCGTGCAGGGCCGCGCGGTGGCGGGCGTGGAGTTCGGCGATGAGGTGGGCATGGCGTTCGGGCCGGTAACGGGCGCCGCGGGCGGTGTAGTCGGCCAGCAGCCCGGTCAGCTCGTCCAGTGCGTCGGCCGGCCAGTGCAGCCCGTGCGCGGCCAGGGTGTCGCGGGCCCCGCGCAGGGCCGCGTCCAGCACCGGGCCGGCGTGCGCCGCACCGTCCAGCAGCAGTTCCTCGGCCAGGTCGAGGGCGGCTGCCAGTGCCGTACGGGCCCGGGCCAGGGCGGGCCCGGCGGCGCCGCCGACCCGGAGCTGGACGCTCGGATCGGCCGGGCTTGCCGCGGCTGCCGCGCGGAACGCCCAGACCGCGAGGGCGATGGCCTCGCCCCGGCGGTCGTCGGCGGTGTCGGTGAGGGCGTACCCGAGTGCGCCGGGGACCGGGAACCGCACGGTGCAGGTGGCCAGTTCGGCGCGTGGGACGGGTTCGGCGGCCGTCGGGTGGTGCAGGCGGGCGGTATAGCCCCGGCGCAGCGTCCGCCGCGCGGCAGCCAGCGCCCGTGCTCCGACGGCCACGGTCAGCGCCTCGTCCCCCACATCGGCGGGCGACCACGGCAACCCCGCCGGATGCCCGGCCCCGCCGGTCCCGGACCCGGCCGTCCCGGACCCGGCCGTCCCGGACTCGGCCTCGGGGTCCGGGGCCGGGGCGGGAACCTGGGCGTGGTCCTGGGCGTCAGCCGGGGACGTGTGGTGGTGCTGGTAGGACAGGACCAGGCCCACCAGGTGGCGGCAGAGGCCCGGCGCTCCGCAGGTGCAGCTGCCGCCGTCCAGGCCGGTGCCCGGGGGCAGGACGGTCTCGGTGCCGTCGGGGAACCGCCCGGTCAGCGTGGCGTCCGCGGCCAGCTCCGGTACCGCTCCCGCACCGCCGTCGAGTTCCTTCGCGGCCCGCTTGACCAGGCCCCGGTTGGCAAGGGCGGCCAGGGTGTCCGCGTCCAGCGCCAGCAGATCCGGACGCTTCACCGGCCCAGCCTCTCCGCGACGAACGCCGCCAGGGCGCCCGGAGTCATGGCGCCCACGTGGGCGCCCGCGTCTGCCAGCCGCTGCGCCAGCTCCCGGTCGTACGCGGGTACGGCCTCCTCGTCGAGCGCGGCCAGCCCCAGCACCGTGGTGCCCTGCTCGGCCAGCGCCCGTACGGTCCGGACCAGCCGGTACGGGTCCCCGCCCTCGTAGAAGTCGGTGACCAGCGCGACGATGGCCCGCCGCGGGTTGTCGACCAGGCCCGCCGCGTAGTCGACGGCGCGGGCGATGTCGGTGCCCCCGCCCAGCTGCACCCGCATCAGCACCTCCACCGGATCGTCCACCTCTCCGGTGAGGTCCACCACGGCGGTGTCGAAGGCGACCAGATGGGTCTTCAGGCCCGGCAGGCCCCACAGGGCGGCGGCGGTGACCGCCGAGTGGATCACCGAGCCGGCCATCGAGCCGGACTGGTCGACCAGCAGGATCAGCTGCCACTGCTCCAGGTGCGGCCGGGTCCGCGCATGGAACCGGGGCCGCTCGATGAGCAGCTTCCGGTCGGCCGGCCGGTAGTGGGCCAGGTTGGCCCGGACGGTGCCGTGGAAGTCGAAGTCACGGGCCTGGGCCAGCCGGCTCGGGCGGCGCGAGCGGGTGCCGGTGAAGGACCGCCGGATCTCCGGGGCCAGTCGCTCCAGCAGTTGCCGGACCACGGTCTCCACCAGGCGCCGGGCCAGCCGCAGCACCTCCGGGTTCATCAGGTGCTTGGTACGGAGCACGGCGCGCAGCAGGGTGGGGCTGGGCTCGATCCGCTCCAGTACTGCCGGGTCGGTGACGATCTCGTGGATCTCGTACCGTTCGACGGCGTCCCGCTCCAGCCGCTCGATGGTCTCCCGGGGGAACAGCCGGTGGATGTCCTCGAGCCAGTCCACGGGGGTGACCGGGGAGGCCCCGTCCCCGCCGGTCCGGTCCCGCCGGATGCCGCGTTCGGCCTGCTCCGGGTCGCGCCCGTACAGCCAGTCCAGGGCGGCGTCGCGGGCGGCGGCCCGGTCGTGGAGCGGGCCGGTGCACTGCTCGGCGGGCCGGCCCAGGATCAGCCGCCAGCGTTCCAGGCCGGGGTCGGGCGCGGGCGCCCCGGTCATCGGCCGGCCTCCGTGGCGGTGTCCGTGGCGGCCTCCGTGGCGGTGTCCGGAGCGGCCGTCAGGCCGTACCGGTCCAGCAGCTGTCCCACGGTGTCCTCCAGTCGGCGGGCCTGCGCGATCAGCAGCGGGTCCGCGGTGGTGCGCAGCAGCGAGCGCGCGGAGCCCCGCAGGCCGCGGCGCTCGATCAGTTCCCGGGCGATCTGCTCGCGCTCCCGGGGCGGGAAGAAGGCGAACGCCTGGCGCAGCGCGGGCAGTCCGCCCAGGAACTCGCCCTCCGGGAGGGCGGTGACCAGCTCGTCGAGCACGTCGATCAGCCGGTCGGCGCCGGAGTCCCGGACCGGGCCGGTCAGTTCCTCACGGGCCAGGACGAACAGCCCGGCGAGCCAGTCGCCGAGGGCGGAGGTGTCGGCGGCCACCGCCCGTACCGCGGCGGCGGCCGTACGGTCACCGCTCGATCCGGACCCGGACCCGGGGCCGGGGCCGGGGCCGAGGGAGCGGCACAGGCCGAAGGCGGCCCCGCGCAGATCGGCGGGGGCCGCCGGATCCGCAGCGATCCGGCCGGCCGCCTCCAGCACCGCCTGCCGGGACAGTGAGAGCAGTGGACCGGCGTGCAGGACTGCGTCCCGTACGGCGGCCAGTGCACGCAGCCGCCCCAGGTCGGCGTCCGCCGTGCCGTGCACCCCTTCGACCAGCCACAGCACCCGGCCGACGGCAGCGTCGACGAAGGCTGCGAGCAGCGGGTCCCCGGCGACGCCGTAGATCCGGTCGTGCCGCCACAGGCCGAGTGAGGTGTGCAGGGCGACGCCGAGCGGGCCGGGGTCGGCGGCCTGCTCCAGGCCGGCCGTGAGGGCGGTGAGCAGCGGCCCGGCCAGTGCGGTGGTGCCGCACACCACGGAGTCGAACAGCACCCCGGCCAGGGCGGCGGGTTCGCCGGCCGCGGCCCGCATCCGCTCGCCGAGGGCGACGGCCGCGGCTTCCTCCAGGGTGGCGCCGTAACTGCCCGCCTCGATCAGGGCGGCCTCGCGCGCGGCCCCGGTGTGCGGTGTCCAGCGCTCGGTGAGCTCCGGGTCGGCGCCGTGCTCGGGGCCGGCCACCCGGGTGTGGCCGGGGACGGCCAGGACGCGCAGCCGGTGCAGGAGCCGGCTGCGCTCCAGGTCCGGGGGGTCGGTCAGGCGCAGGGTGACGGGAGCGGCCCCGCCGTCCAGGCCCAGGGCGACGAGGCGGGCGGCCACGTCGTGGACCAGCGGGGGTGCCGGGGTGTCCGGGTGCAGCCGCCCCACCCGGTCGCCGCAGCCGGCCGCGACCATCTCGACGAGGACGGGATGGGTGCCGGGGCGGAGCGGGCCGCGCCGGGTCCAGGGCAGCGGCTCGTCCAGGGCCTCGTCGATCAGGGCGCCGGCCAGGCCGTCCAGCAGGTCCAGCCGGCCCGGGCGGGGCCGGCCGCGCAGGCCGGCCAGCGCCTGGGCGGCGGCCTGGGCGGCGATCAGGGCGGGGGTGGTCACCGGCCGCCCGCGGTCGCGCAGCCGCCGGACGATCCCCCGGACCAGCTCCTCCCCCGCCGCCTGCGGCCCGTCCTCCCAGAGCCGCTGGTGGTAGCCCGGCGAGGGCATCCCGGCCTGGTAGCCGGCGAAGGCGTCCAACTGCCGGAAGGAATACGGCACCAGAAAACTCCCGGCAAGCGCCCCATCGGGCACCACGGGCACCTCCGGCCACCCTGCTCCCGCCGGCCGAGGCCCCGCCGGGCCGGCGCCCGCCGGGCCGGGCTCCGCCGACAGGGCGGCAGCCGCACCGGGGTCCCCCGGGCGGGGGTCGCACGACCCCGGGTACCCAGGACCGGCGCCGACCGCGCCGGCGTTCGCCGGGGCCGGGCCGGTCAGGTTCATCAGGGCGGGGCGGTGGAAGCCGCCCGTGACCACCAGGACCGGGCGGTCGCCGGCGGTGGCCTCGGCCGCGCGGATCCAGCGGGCCATGTACGCCTCGCGGGCGCGGTCGGCCGCGTCGGCCTCCGTGTCCCCGCGGACCAGGTCGAAGTACGCCGCCAGGCGGTCTGCGAGGCCCTCGTCGGCCTCCGGGCCGGCGGACTCGGCCATGCGGTCCCAGAGCGCGTCGACGGAGTCGACCCCGAAGCGGGCGCACAGCCGTGCGGTCGCCTCCTCGTACCGGGCTTCGGCGTCCGCGTACCGGTTGGTGCGCTCGGCGAACGCCGGGTGCCAGGCGGGCAGGTCGATGAAGTGCACCTGCGCGCCCGCCGCCCGCCCCTCGGTGAGCGCGGTCCACTCCGGGGAGTAGTCGCACAGCGGGGTCCAGGAGGTGGCCGAACGCTCCGCGTCCCGGTAGTGGCTGAACACGGCGATGGGCAGCTCGTGGCCGAGCAGCAGTTCGTCCAGCCGGCCGTTCAGGTCGGCCGGCCCTTCGATCAGCACCAGGGCCGGCCGCAGTTCGGCGATCGTCCGGGAGACCAGGCGGGCGCAGGCCGGCGAGTGGTGGCGGACGCCCAGGAACGTGACCGGCATCAGTGCGCCAGCAGATGGCGGGCTTGGTGGAGCTCCCGCCAGCCTGCGCCGCTGCGGCGGGCCACCCGCTGTTCCAGGTAGCGGCGCAGCCGGGCCAGGTCCTCCGGGTTGTCCTTGGCCGCGGTGCCCGCCAGGCAGGTCACCACGTCGGCGGCGCTGCCGGCCTCGCCGCGCAGGAACCAGCCGCGCACGCCCACCGCGTGGGCGACCGAGACGGCCTCGGCCGTGCTCATCACGGCCGAGAGCCGGTCCAGGCCGGCACCGTCGTGGCCGACGCCGGACCGCAGCTCGCGGAAGGTGGTGACAAGCACCTCCAGCACGTCCCGGTCGGGTGCCACCGGCACCCCGGAGCGCGCCAGCAGCGCCTTCGCCTCGGTCTCCACCAGCGCGAGCTCGGTGTCGAGGTCGGCGATGGGGAAGACGGTCTCGAAGGTGAAGCGGCGCTTGAGGGCGGCGCTCATCTCGTTGACCCCGCGATCCCGGGTGTTGGCGGTGGCGATGACGTTGAACCCCTGCCGGGCGAAGGCCATGCCCTCGGCCCCGGCCAGTTCGGGGATGGCCACCACCCTTTCGGAGAGCAGGGACAGCAGCGAGTCCTGGACCTCCAGCGGGCAGCGGGTGATCTCCTCGAACCGCACCAGCAGCCCGTCGCGCATGCCCCGCAGCATCGGGGCGGGCACCAGGGAGCGCGTGGAGGGGCCTTCGGAGACCAGCAGAGCGTAGTTCCAGGAGTACTTGATCTGGTCCTCGGTGGTGGCGGCGCCGCCCTGCACCACCAGGGTGGAGTCCCCGCTGACCGCCGCGGCGATCAGCTCCGACAGCAGGGACTTGGCGGTGCCGGGCTCGCCGACGAGCATCAGGCCGCGGTTGGTCGCCAGGGTCACCAGCGCCCGCTCCACCAGGGCGGTGTCCCCCACGAACTTCCGGCCGATGCCGGTTTCCGGGTCCCCGGTGATGAACCGGCGGGCGGCGCGCAGGCTCAGCTGCCAGCCGGGCGGCCGGGGGTCGGCGTCGTCGGCCCGCAGCGCGGCGAGCTCCGCCGCGTACCGGACCTCGGCGGGCGGGCGTTGCAGGGCCTCGTCCGTCACGGCCGAGCCGGCCGCGCCCCGGTGGTCGTGGTCCTGGTGCCGGTTGGTCATGCTGTCAGCTCCGCGAGGTCGGTGAGCACCTCGGAGGCCGTCACCGGGTCCAGGTCCCCGAACTTCAGGCGGTATTCGCCGCGCGACCAGTGGTCCCCGGGGTGGGTGTCCAGCCACACCGTGTCGAGCTTCTGGTCGGGGAACTCGTTGACCATGCCGACGGCGATGCCCATGTCCAGGGCGATCACCAGGTACACCTTGGGGCCCAGCCGCCGCGAGATCCACCGTTCGACGCCGGCGTCCTGCGGTACGCCCCGCTCCCAGCCGCGCTTGGTCAGTCCCAGCAGCCGGCCGACGGGCACGGTGATGCCCTCGAAGCGGGTCAGCCGGTACCCGGCCGCCTCCTCCTCGGTCGGTACCGCCACCGGCCGCCCCAGCTGCCGGAAGGGCTGCAGGATCTCGTAGTCGGCGAACAGTTCCGACCAGGCGGGCAGGGTGTCGCCCAGGTGCAGCGGGTGGGCGAGGCGGACGACGGCGTCCGCGGCGACGGTGACGGTCTCGTCCGTCACGTCCGCGTACGTACGGTCCTCGGCGACCCGGAAGGCGGTGGCCGGGGCGGTGGCGTCGTCCCCGGCCAGCCAGACCAGGCGGCGCGCCAGGTGCCACACCAGGGGGTGTTCGACAAACAGCTGCCGGAACTCGGCCCCCGTCCAGGTGCGCTGGGTGGTCATCGCGTCCTCGAGGCGGCGCACCTGGTCGGCGGCGACCGTCCGGACGTCCTTCTTCAGTGCGGCGAACCGCTTGCGCTCGGCGGGCGCCTGCTCCGCGTCGTCCTTGACGCCGGGCTTGGGGAGGTCCTTGAGGCGCTTGCCGGCCTCGTCGAGGACATACGGCTTGAGCTGCTCGTCGAAGCCGACCGTGAACCGCCGGGGTCCGTAGTCGACGACCGTGCTGCCCTGGGCGTCCAGCCCGAAATCGGGCACCAGCCGGTCCGACAGCTGCTCCCCACTCAACCCGAGGACCCCCGCCACCTCGTCGATCTTCTGGGCCGCCCGGGCCTTGAGGGCCTTGAACTTCACCCGCTGGGCGATGCCGTGCAGGCTCAGCAGCGCGGTGTCGCTGCCGATGGCGGCCAGCACGTCGAGGCCGTCCACCGCCCGCTGGTGGGCGCCGGCGCCGGGCCAGCGGCGGATCAGCGGGGTGAGCCGGTGGACGGTCTCGTCGTCGCCGAGGTAGCCGAGGGCGTGCAGGGTCCAGGCTTCCTTGGCGGGCATTCCGGCCAGCCGCCATTCCTCGAACAGGGCCCAGGCGAACTCCGTCAGGGATGCGGCGTCGAACAGCGGCCGGACCTCGGCGATGCCCGGGTAGGCGGCGTCCGGCTTCGACAGCGCGAGCATCATCAGGAGGTGCCGGGTGGCCTCCGCCGGCAGGGCCTCGCCGGTGACCAGCTTGATCTGGGGCAGGGCGTGGGGCTCCACCCAGGCGCCGACCACGGGCAGCCGGTTCGGCAGGGCGGCCTCCAACGGATCGGCGGAGAGCAGGGTTTCGATGACGGAGGCGGCCTCCGGGCCGTACTCCCGAGCGGCTGCCAGGACCGGTTCGGGGCCGTGTGCGGAGGCGATCACGGTGAGCGCGGTCTCGGCCGCGGTGCGCATCGGGCCGGTGCGGCCGACGGCGTCGGGGACCAGCAGGCGGGCGGCGTCGGCGCCGTGCCGGACGAAGTAGGCGTGGGCGGTGCGGCCGGCGGCCTTGAGCCGGACCAGCCAGTCCGCGAGGCGCCGGACGACGCCCTGCTCCAGGAAGGGCATCAGCAGCCCGCCCATGGTGGCCGGGTGGGTGCTCGCCATGGACCTCGCCAGGCGGAACGCGGCCTCCTCGTGGGCGGCGATCACCGGCCGGAAGGTGTCCGGCCCGTCGTAGGACCAGGACGGTCCGTCCCACTCCGTGAGCAGCGGCCGGACCAGCTCGGCGGGGCCCTTGGTGAAGAGGGTGAGGGCCTGCCAGGCGTTGAGGGTGCCGTTGCGCTGCTCCTCCAGCTGCTTCTCCAGGTCGCCGTCCAGGGCCCAGCCGGTGACGGCGGATTCGGCGCCGGCCCACTCCTCCCGCTCGCCGGGCTGCCAGCTGACGCGGACTCCGGCCGGTGCGGTGACCCCGCTCACCACCTTGGGCTTGACCGTCTTGCGCTTGCCCGTCCACGGCGGGCTGACCAGCAGCGGCGGCAGGCTCTCCATGGGGGCCTCCGGCAGCCGGGCATCCCGGTGGGCCAGCGGGCCGACCACCTCGGCGGCCTCGGCGGGCAGGTCCGGCAGGACGGCCAGGGCCAGTTCCCGGTGGGCGGCGACATGGGTCTCCAGCAGCCGCCGGGCCGAGTGCCCGGCCGGACCCGCGTCCTGGCTGAGCTGCGCGAGCATCCGCAGGCCCCGTACGGGGAAGTTGCGGAGGGCGTTCATCAGGGCGCCGCGGGCGGACCGGTGGTCGATGCGGGTCAGGAGGAAGCCGAGGGCCTCGTCCCCCGGCAGTTCGGCCAGGGCCTCGCAGAGCGCCCTGATCGTGTCCGCGTCGTGGGAGTAGTCCGTCATCGTGGACTCCAGCAGCGGGGCCAGGGCACTGCCGAGACCCTCGGCCGCGGTGGCGACCACGGCAGCGCTCCAGCCGCGCCAGCCGAGGCTGTACCCGCGCCCACCGGAGTTCAGCAGGTCCGCCTGCCCGGCGGTGCCGAGCGAGCTCACCAGCATGGCCCGGACCTCGTGGACCGGGTGGTTGCGGGTGGCCGGGTCGGCGCAGCACTCGTCCACCCAGTGCTGCTCGGTGGGGACGAGGAAGGAGACGGTGACACGGCGGCGCGGACTGTGGCGGTGATCGGCGAGCCCGGCCACGGCCTCCCGGTAGGCGTCCTCGTCGGCCGCCGCCAGCAGGACACGCATCCGCGCCGCCGCCGGGTTGCCGACCGTCTGCCAGGCGGAGTGGTTCTCGGCGCGCCGGACGATCCGCGAAACGGCCCCGCCGCCCTGGTCGGTGTACTCGGCGCTCAGCTCGCCCAGTTCCACGGTGGCGCGGGCGGCGAAGGCCGCGCCGAACTGCCGGGTCCAGGCATCTGCGTAGGAGCCCCGGCCGCCGCGGTCGTCCCTGGGGCGGGCGACCGCAGCCAGGACCGCGGCACCGAGCGGGCCGGGGGCGGTGCCGTCCTGGTGGGCGCGGGCGGCCTCGACGAGCTCGCGGTCGCTGCTCGGCTCCGCGAGCGTGCGCTCCACGTACTCCGCGTCGGCGGCGAGCCACTCCTGCGTGCGGCCGACCGCCTGGCTGTCGACGGTGACTGCGCGGGGCGTACCGCCGCGCCGGGGCAGCAGGTTCCGCTTCCAGGCCGCCGGCAGGACAAGGACGTCCTCGTCCCTGCCCGTCGAAGTCTCGCCGACGTTTTCCAGGTGCTGCACGGCCCCTCCGCTTCCCCGCATGATCAGTTGATCTGCACAGTAACGGGCGGCACTGACAACGCCGGAGTCGAGGGCCTTGCAAGGGGGTTCGGCAGAGGGTTCGCCCGGGGGCGGGCGCCGGGCGCGCCCGCCCCCGGGCGGTCATCAGTGCCCGAAGTCAAACCAGTTGACGTTCACGAAGTCGGCGGGCTGGCCGCTGGTGAAGGTCAGGTACACATCGTGGGTGCCGGTGACGGCGGAGATGTTCGCCGGAATGGTCCGCCAGCTCTGCCAGCCGCCGGTGCCTGCGACGGCGAAGCTGCCGACGGGGGCGTTGCTGCGGCTGTCGAGGCGTACCTCCACCAGTCCGCTGACTCCGCCGGCCGCACCGCTCGCCACCCGGGCGTGGAACTGGGTCGCCGGGGTGGCGCCGAAGTCGACCCCCTTGAACAGGGCCCAGTCGCCGTTGGCGGCACTGCCCACGTTCTGGCCGCCGCCGGTGTCGGTGGTGGTCTCGGTGCTCAACCCGGCCTGGCCGTCGTACGACTCGGCCTGGATGGCGGAGTACGCGTCCCGGTTGCCCGGCGGGGGTGTGGTCGGCGGGGGTGTGGTCGGCGGGGTCGTGGGGCCGCCTCCGCCGCGCTGCCATACGGAGACGTAGTCGACGACCATCGGCCGGCCGGGCTGGGTGCCCGCGTCCGGTCCGCCGCCGAAGGCGTCGACGAACCCGCCGCCCATGGCCACGTTCAGGATGAGGAAGTAGCCGTGGTTGGTGGCCGCCGCCCAGGTGGCGGCGTCGACCTGGTTCTCCCGTACGGTGTGGAACTGCCCGCCGTCCAGGTAGAAGCGCATCTCCTGCGGGCTGACGCCCTTGTCCCACTCGACGGCGTAGGTGTGGAAGCCCGCCTGGCAGGAGACCGGGGCGCAGACCCGGTGGCCGCCGATGCCCGAGGTCTCGTTGCAGGGTCCGCCGGGGCTGGTGCCGCAGTGCATGGTGGCCCAGACCTGGTTGATGCCCTGGACGTTCTCCAGGATGTCGAGCTCGCCGATGCCCGGCCAGTTCCACCAGTTGCCCCGGTAGGGTGCGCCGAGCATCCAGAACGCCGGCCAGTAGCCCCTGGCCGCCGGGCCCGTGACATCGGGCATCCGGATCCGCGCCTCCACGCGCAGCGCGCCGCCCGCCGGGGGCTGGAAGTCGGAGCGCCGGGTCTCGATGCGGCCCGAGGTCCACTGGCCGGCCGCGTCCCGCAGCGGGGTGATCCGCAGATGGCCGGCCCCGTCGAGCGAGACGTTCGCGGTGCTGGAGGTCATGGTCTCGATCTCGCCGGTGCCGAAGTTGGCGGGCCCGCCGGGGTAGCTGGTGCCGGTGGTGTACTGCCAGTCGGCGGTGTTCACTCCGGAGCCGGCCGGGCCGTTGAAGTCGTCCTGGAAGACGGCGGTCCAGCCCGGCGGGTCGGCCGGTATGGAGGCGTTGGCGGGCAGGGAGACGAACACGGCGGCGGCCGGTACGAGCAGTGCGGCCATGGCGAGGGCTGCGCGCCGCAGGATCCCGCGTCCTAAGGGTGTGTCTCTCATCAGAACCCTCTCTCGGGGGTGGGGGGATGGGCTGAGAGCGCTCTCAGAAGGGTGCGCGGCTACTCTGCTCCCCTCGCCGCCTCCAGGCAAGAGGTGAAGCCGGAATTCGGCACCGGGGGCCCGTGCATTCACCTTCCGAACGCGCCTTTCCGAATGCACCTGCCGAGGCAGGGGGCGGACGGCACGTCAGCCGGGCAGGCCACCGCGGGCGATGACGGCGGCGTACCAGCGCGCGCTGTCCTTCGGGGTCCGCCGCTGGGTCGCGAAATCGACGTGCACGATGCCGAACCGCTTGCTGTACCCGTACGCCCACTCGAAGTTGTCCAGCAGGGACCAGAGGAAGTATCCGCGGACATCTGCCCCGTCCGCGATCGCCCGGTGGACCGCGGCGAGATGGCCGTGCAGGTACGCCACCCGCTCGGGGTCGCGGACCCGGCCCTCCGGGTCCGCGTAGTCCTCGTAGGCCGCACCGTTCTCGGTGACCAGGAGCGGGACCCCCGGCAGCTCGTCGCGCAGCCGGCTCAGCAGCTCGTACAGGCCTTGTGCGTCGACCGGCCAGTCCATGGCGGTCCGGGGACCGGGGGTCCTGGGGAAGCCGACGTGGGGCTCCGTCGTGGGCCAGGGCGAGGGGGCTTCGGACCGGCCGGCCTCGACCGTGGCCGGGGCGTAGTAGTTGACGCCCAGCGAATCGACGGGGGTGGAGGCCACCGCCAGGTCGCCGTCCTCGACGAAGGACCAGTCGGTGACCGAGGCGGTGTCGCGGACCAGGTCCCCGGGCAGCCGGCCGTGGAAGACCGGGTCGAGGAAGAGCCGGTTGCCCAGGGCGTCGATCCGGCGGGCCGCCTCCCGGTCGGCGGCGGAGTCCGTGCGCAGGCGCAGGCTGTGGAGGTTGAGGGTGAGGGAGACCTCGCTCTCCGCCGGGAGGGCGGCGCGCAGTGCCTGGACGGCCCGTCCGTGGGCGAGGTTGAGGTGGTGGGCGGCCCGCAGGGCGGCCACCGGGCTGGTCAGGCCGGGGGCGTGCACTCCGGCGGCGTATCCGAGGAAGGCCACGCACCAGGGCTCGTTGAGGGTGGTCCAGGTCGCCACCCGGTCGCCGAGCGCCTCGGCCGTGAGCGAGGCGAACTCCGCGAACCGCTCGGCCGTTTCGCGCCGCGGCCAGCCGCCCGCGGTCTCCAGCTCCTGCGGCAGGTCCCAGTGGTAGAGGGTGGCGACGGGCCGGATGCCGGCGTCCCGGAGCTCGTCGACGAGCCGCCGGTAGAAGTCGAGCCCCTTCTGGACGGCGGGTCCGCGGCCGGTGGGCTGGATCCGGGGCCAGGCCACGGAGAACCGGTAGTCGGTGACACCGAGGGAGCTGAGCAGGGCTATGTCCTCGGACATCCGGTGGTAGTGGTCGGCGGCGATGTCACCGGTGTCTCCGTTGCGGACCTTGCCCGGGGTCCTGCTGAAGGTGTCCCAGATGGACGGGGTGCGTCCGTCCTCGTCGGCGGCTCCTTCGATCTGGTAGGCGGCGGTGGCGGTACCCCAGCGGAATCCCGCGGGGAAGGCCATGACCGCGGGGGCGGGGGCGGGGGCGGGTGTGGTCATCAGGACGGCTCCAGGGGGTCGGGGCCGCGGCGCGCGTGGCGCTCCGCGGGCGGTGGGAGGTGGCACGGAACAGCGGGAACGGCAGGCCGGGGCGACGCCCAGCCCGTGATGGGCCCGGCCCATGGCGGGCCGCACGCCCACGCCGAGGCCGGCCCGGGGCGGGGCCCGGTCCAAGGGCGAGGGTCAGCCCAGGGCGAGGCCCAGTCGAATGCCGAGGCTCAGCCCAAGGGCGGGGCTCGGCACATGGCGGGGCCCGGGTCACGGCCGGTGCGGAGCGCATCGCGGGGCTCAGCCCTTGACCGCGCCCTGCATGATGCCGCCGACGATCTGGCGGCCCAGCAGTCCGAAGACGAGCAGCACGGGCAAGGTGCCGAGCAGGGTGCCGGCCATGATCACTGACTGGTCGTGGACATAGCCCCCGCCGAGCTGCCGCAGCGCGACCTGGACGGTCGGTTCCTGCGAGGAGAGGGCCACCACCGGCCAGAAGAAGTCGTTCCATGCGGTCATGAAGGTGAGCAGGCCGAGCACGGCCATCGCGGGCCTCGCGACCGGCACGACGATCGACCAGAAGATCCGCCGGGTGGAGGCGCCGTCGATACGGGCCGCCTCGATCAGCTCGTCCGGCAGCGACTGGGCCAGGAACTGCCGCATGAAGAAGACCCCGAAGGCGGAGACGAGTCCGGGCAGGATGACCGCCTGCAGCTGGTTCACCCAGTGGAGCCGGGCGATCAGCATGAACAGCGGGATCACCCCGAGCTGCGGCGGGATCATCATGGTGGCGACGGTGAGGGACAGCAGCAGTCCGCGTCCGCGGAAGCGGAGTTTGGCGAAGGCGAAGCCGGCGAGGGTGGAGCAGAGTACGGTGCCGACGGTGATGGACCCGGACACGATCAGGGAGTTCAGCAGCGCCTTGCCGATATCGGCCTCCGCCAGCACCTGGCGGAAGTTGTCCATCAGGTGGGGTCCGGGCAGCAGCGACGGGGGTACCCGGGCGAGGTCGGCGTTGGAGCGGCTGGCGGCGACGGCCGTCCAGTAGAGCGGGAAGGCCGAGACCAGTACGGCGAGGATCAGGACGCCGTACGCAAGCCGGCCCGGCCGCCGTACGCGAGCGGTCATCGTGCCGCCTCCTTGCGGGAACGCCGGGCCGCCGCCAGGGCGTTGGCGCCGACCAGCAACAGGATCAGCAGGAACATCACCCAGGCGATGGCGGCGGCCCGCCCCAGGTGGAAGAAGCCCCAGCCCTGTTCGTAGAGGTAGAGGCCGAGGGTCTGGTACTGGTGCGAGATGCCCCCTGAGACGGAGCCTTCGAAGAGCAGGGGCTCGCCGAAGAGCTGGGTGGCACCGATGGTGGAGACCACGGTGGTGAAGACGATCGTGGGCCGCAGGCCGGGGAGCGTGACATGGCGGAACTGCTGCCACGGTGAGGCCCCGTCCATCTCGGCCGCCTCGTACAGCTCGGCCGGGATGGTCTGCATGCCGGCCAGGTAGATCAGGGCGTTGTAGCCGGTCCAGCGCCAGATCACGATCGAGGACACGGCGATCTGCGAGGCGGTGGTGCCGGTCTGCCAGTCCACCGGCCCGATGCCGATCAGGCCCAGGAACTGGTTGACGAGGCCGAAGTCGCGGCCGTAGAGCTGGGCGAAGACCAGGGTGGCCGCGGCCACGGAAGTGGCGTACGGGAGCAGCATGGCGGTCCGGAAGAAGGTCCGCCCGCGCAGCCGGTGGTTGAGGAAGTGCGCCAGGGCCAGGGCCATGGCGAGCTGGGGGACGGTGGAGAGGACTCCGATGGTGAAGGTGTTGCGCAGCGCGGTCCAGAAGAACGGGTCCGTGAACACGGCGGTGTAGTTGCCGAATCCGCGCCATTCCATGGTTCCGGGGGTCTGGAGTTCGACGCGGTGGACGGAGACGAAGGCCGTGTAGAGGAGCGGGAAGATCCCGAAGGCGGCGAAGAGGGTGAAGAAGGGGACGAGGTAGGTGTACGGGGAGACTGCCTGCCGGAGCGGCCGGCGGCGGGGTGGGCGGGGTGCCCGGGCCGGCCGGGCCCGCGGTGGTGCTGCTGTGGTGTCGGTACGGGTCATGGTGCGGCGCCCTTCGGGACGTGACGGCGGGGCGGGGGCGGGGGCGGTGTGAGCGGCCGAGGGCCGGCGGGGCGGGCGGAGCCGGGCCCGGCGAGGGCCGGCGCGCGGGGCCGGAGCGGGGGCCGGCCCGGAGCGGGGGTCGGGAACCGGCCCGGGCGCCCGGCAGGCCGGGTGCCCGACGGGCCGGGCCCGGAGCCGAGCCGGGAGCCTAAGCGGGCGGGGCCCGGCCGGCGGGCCGGGAGCGGGGGCCGGGAACCGGACCGGGTGGCCGGCGGGCCGGGAGCGGGGGCCGGGAACCGGACCGGGTGGCCGGCGGGCCGGGAGCGGGGGCCGGGAACCGGACCGGGTGCCCGGCCGGGAGGGCCCCGGGCGCCCGGTGGGAGGGGGCCCGGTTCCCGGGTCCGCTCCCCCGGCCGGGGCCACGGCTCAGCCGGTGGCGTTCTTCACTCCCCGCCGGGCCGTCTCCCAGGCGTCCTTCGATGACGTGCCCTTGCGTTCGACCTCGCTGAGCGCATTGGTGATCTGATCGGCGATCGTCTTGTCGTCGACGCCGAGCACCTGGACGGGTGCGGCCTTGGCGGCGTCGCCGAAGATCCGGCCGATGGGCGCGTCGGAGAAGTAGGGGTCCTTGGCGTCCGAGACCTCGGCGATGGCCGCGACCGCCGACGGGAACTGGCCCTGCTCGCGGAAGAGTCTGGCCTGCTGCTCGGGCGCGGTCAGCCAGCGGATGAGCTCGTAGGCCTCCTGCTTGTGGCGGGCGGCGCGCGGTACGGCGAGGTACGAACCGCCCCAGTTGCCGGCGCTGCCGGGCAGCCGGGCCACGTCCCACTTGCCCCGGCCGGCATCGCCGGCCTGGCCCTTGATGTAGCCGAGCATCCAGGCGGGGCAGGGGATGGTGGCGAAGGAGCCGGCGGCGAAGGCCTGGTTCCACGGCGGTGACCACTGGTCGAGTTCGGCGCTGAGGCCGTCCGCGGCTGCCGTGACCGAGGTGTCCCAGGCGGTCCGGACGGCCGGGTTGCTCTCGTAGACCAGCTTTCCGGTGCTGTCGTAGTACCGCTCGGCGGCCTGGCCGGTCATCACCGCGTACAGGCTGCCGACGCTGTCCAGCCAGGCCGTCTTGGCGGGGGCGTGCTGCTTGTACTGGCGTCCCAGGTCGAGGTAGCCCTGCCAGGTGGACCACTTCTGGGCGAGGACCTCGCGGTCGGTGGGGAGGCCGGCCGCGCGGAGCAGGTCGGTGCGGTAGCACATGGCCTCGGGGCCGACGTCCGTCCCCAGGCCCAGCACCTTGCCGTCCTTGGTGGTGGCGGCCGACCACTTGGCGTCGGCGAAGGCGCTCTTCAGTGCCGCCGCACCGAACTTGTTCAGGTCTTCGAAGCGGTCCGCCTGCTCCTGGGTGACGGAGGCGATCCGTCCCACCTCGATGGCCTGTACGTCGGCCAGACCCGCGCCGCCCGCGAGTCTGGTCTGGAGCGACTTCCAGTAGTCCTGCTCGTCCTCGGTGTCGGTCTGCTTGATCCTGATGTTCGGGTGGAGCTTCTCGTACTCGGCGTAGAGGCCGGCTTCCTGGTAGCCGAACGAGCCGAACAGGTCGACGGTCAGGGTGATTTCGCCTCCCGCCGGTGCAGCGGAGTCACAGGCGGCCAGCAGGCTCCCGGCAAGTGCGACCGCACCCAGGCGGACGGCGACTCTCCGGGCGGCAGCGCTCCGGACGGCTCGGACAATCGGCATGGCGGTCTCCCTGGTAACTGGACGCTGGTCGCTGGACGCTGGTCGAACCCTGATCGGGATTGAGAGCGCTCTCAAGAGTGCGACTGGAGCGTGCCCGGCACGACGGCCCGCCGTCAATACCCCGGTACCCGGGGGCTGTTGTGGAGGCTCAGGCGGAGGCGCGCCGGACCAGCCGGGTCGGCGTGACAACCGAGGACGGCAGGGCGTCGGCGCGGTCCTTGTCGAGGCGGCGCAGCAACAGCCGGGCCATCAGCCGGCCCATCCCCTCGATGTCCTGGTGGACGGTGGTCAGCGGCGGTTCGGCGCACTCCGCGACCGACCGCAGGTCGTCGAAACCGATCACCGCGACCTGGTCCGGGACGCTCCGGCCGTGCTCGCGCAGCACCCGGAGCGCACCGACCGCCGCCAGGTCGTTGGCGGCGAACACCGCGTCGAGGTCGGGCCGGCGCTCCAACAGGACGCCCATGGCGCGGGCCCCGCCCGCCACGGTGAAGTCGCCCTCGGCCACCAGCAACGGATCGCCGTCGATCAGTACGTCCCGGTAGCCGGCGAGCCGGTCGGCCGCCGAGGTCTGGTCGGCGGGGCCGGTGATGTGCGCGATGGCCGACCGCCCCTGTTCGGCGAGGAACTGGACGGCGGCCCGGGCGCCGCCGCGGTTGTCCGCGTCCACGTACGCCACCGGGCCCGGCCCTTCCGGCCGGCCGCCGTAGACCGTGGGCAGGCCGATCCGCTGAACGATCCCGGGCAATGGATCGTCGGTGTGCAGGGAGAAGGCCAGTGCTCCGTCCACGTGTCCGCCGGCCAGGTAGCGGCCGATCCGGTCGTAGTCCCCCGGGCCCTCCAGCAGCAGGAGCACCAACTGAGTGTCGTGGGCGGTGAGTTCCTTGCTGATCCCGCGGAGCTGCTGGGAGAAGAAGGGATCGGAGAAGATCCGGACCTCCGGTTCGGGGATGATCACCGCAACGGCTCCGGTACGCCGGGTGACCAGCGTACGGGCGGCCGGGTTGGGCAGGTAGCCCAGCTCGTCGACGGCCCGGCGCACCTTGTCCACCACCGGCTGCCGGACCCCGGCACCGCCGTTGACCACCCGTGAGGCCGTGGCCCGGGAAACCCCGGCCCGCGCCGCCACGGCTTCCAGCGTCGGACGGCGGCCGGACGGCTGCTCGGGCACGGCTCACTCCTCGGAGCGCAGCCGGACGGCGGGTAACGCTGCTGCGCCGCCCGCCAGGATATCCGCCGGGCGTCCGACTGAGAGCGCTCCACCCCAGGCTCGGGTACCGCAGCCAGCCGGACCGGCGCTACGCGCGGATCCCGTCGCAGGCGACGTGCAGATGACGCGGACCGCGCAGGACCGCATTCTGACGGTACGGGGGCGGGTCCTCCAGCAGCCGCGGATTCTCCAGCCGGCGGGCCAGTTCGGAGAGCGCGAGCTGGGCCTCCAGGCGGGCCAGCGGGGCGCCGAAGCAGCTGTGGATGCCGCTGCCCAGGCCGAGGTGCTCGATGTCCTTGCGGTACGGGTCGAACCGGTCGGGGTCCGGGAACCGCTGCGGGTCCCGGTTGCCGGCGGCCAGGACCAGCCACAGCGAGGAGCCCTTGGGGATGGTGACCCCGTGCACCTCGATGTCGGCCAGCGTGGACCGCTGCGGGACCAGCTGCACCGGCGGTTCGTAGCGCAGCAGTTCCTCGACCAGCGGGGCGGCCAGCCCGGGGTCCTCGCGCAGCTTCTCCAGGTACTCCGGGTGGCGCAGCAGGGTGAGCATGCCATTGGTGATCAGGTTGACGGTGGTCTCGTGGCCGGCGATCAGCAGCAGCGCGGAGGTGCTGAGCAGCTCCATCGTGGTCATGGTCTCGTCCTGGCCGTATCCGGCGGCCAGTTGGGAGAGCATGTCGTCCTTGGGGTTCTTGTGCCGTTCCTCGATCAGCCCGGCCAGGTACATGCCGAGTTCCATCCGGGCGGCCTGGGTCACCTGGTTGCGTTCCTCGAGGTCGTCGCCCGGGGCGGGGTCGAGGCTCGCGGCGAGGGTGTCCGCCCAGACGTGGAAGCGGGCCTCGTCCTCGCGGGGCACGCCGAGCAGGCGGCAGATCACGGTGACCGGGAAGGGGTACGAGACCTGCTCGACCAGGTCGACGTTGTCCGGGTCGGTGATGCCGTCGATCAGGTCCTTGACGATCTCGTCCAGTTCGCCGCGCATGCCGTCCACCCGGCGCGGGGAGTGCGGCGGGCCGAAGGGACGGTTGGTGATGCGGCGCAGCCGGTCGTGCTCGGGCGGGTCCAGCCGCAGGAAACCGGGCGGGAGCGCGGCCGGCTCCTCCTGCTCGGACCCGGCCAGCGGGTCGTTCGCGGTCGAGGCCAGGTTGCGGGCGTCGGAGCTGACCCGCGGGTCGTGGAGCAGGCTGAGGATGTCGTAGTAGTGGCTGATGACGTACGGCCCGTCGGCGTCGTGGTAGACGGGCGTCTCGCGCAGCTCCGCGTACAGCGGGTAGGGGTTGGCGCGGTTCTTGTGGTCGATGATCCGGCGCAGGATGGAGTCGGACTCGGTCATGACGGCGGTTCCTCCGGGGTACGCGGGTCTGCCTCGGGTCAGCGCCCGGGGGTGAACGTCATCCGCCGGTCGGCCGGCGAGTATCCGCTGAGGGTCACGGTCGGTCCGTGCGTGGGCACCGACGGGTCGGGGAAGTCCGCGGGCATCGCCTGCCGGCCCTCGGGGCGGCGGTCGACGTTGTCGAAGGTGGGCGGGAACGGCGCGGTGGTCTCGATCAGCTTCTCGTAGAAGGGCAGCCAGCGGGCGTTGTCGAAGGTGACGGCGCCGATCACACGGCCCTGGTAGCCGTACACGCCCGTGAAGCGGCGCTCGGCGCGGGAGCCCTGGGAGATGACGATCTCGGTGCCCATCGACGGCACGCCCACGGACTTGATGTTCACGCCGAACTGGGTAGACCAGAAGGCCGGCACCCAGATGTGCGGGCGGCGTTCCGTGCTCTCGCTGAGCATGTTGTGGGCGGCTGTCTCCGCCTGGGAGACGGCGTTCCCCCAGTGTTCCAGGGAGAGGAACTGGTAGCCGAACAGCGGGTGGGGGGAGCGGGCCACGTCACCGGCCACGTAGATGTCGTCGGTGACGATGCCGCGGATGTCGAAGGCCCGGCAGCCGGCGTCGCAGGCGATGCCACGGGGTCCGGCACCGAGGCCGGAGCCGGCCAGCCATTCGGTGTTGCGGGTGGCCCCGAGGGAGACGACCACGATCTCGGCCTCGATGGTGCTGCCGTCGGACAGGTGGGCGCAGCGGACCCGGCCCGCGCTGTCCCCTTCGAGGCCGGTGACCATCACCCCGGTGCGCAGGTCGACGCCGTTCTCCCGCTGGAGTTCGGCGGCGACGGCGCCGACCACGCCGCCGAGGGCGCCGACGAGCGGGGCGTCGCCGCGTTCGGCGACGGTGACGTCCAGCCGGCGCTCGCGGCATGCCGAGGCGATCTCGGAGCCGGTGAACCCGGCGCCGATGACCAGGACCCGGCGGGGTCCGTCGGCCATCCGCCGGGCGAGCGCGGCCCCGTCGTCGCGGGTGCGCAGCACGAACACCCCGTCGAGTTCGGCTTCGGCCGGGTGCGGCCAGGGGCGGGCCCGTACGCCGGTGGCGATCAGCAGCCGGTCGTACGGCACCTCGTCCCCGTCGGCCAGGCGGACCCGGCGGGCGGCCATGTCGAGGCCGGTCGCGGCCGATCCGAGCCGCCACTCGGCGTCGATGTCGCGGCGGCGGGGCAGCGCGGTGTGCTCGGCGGGCGACCGGCCCAGCAGGACCTGCTTGGACAGCGGCGGCCGGTCGTACGGCTGGTGCGGCTCGTCCCCGATCATGGTGAGCGTGCCCGTGAACCCCTTCTCGCGGAGGGTTTCGGCGGCGCGGAGCCCGGCCAGTGAGGCTCCCACGACAACGATCCGGCCGGAGCGCTTGAGCTGCTCGAGGGTGCTGTCATGCATCGGCTGCCTCCCCGGGGGCCTCGGCTGCGGCGGTACCTCCGGACCCGGCAGAGCCCTGGGCTCCGCCCGAGGGTGCGGCGGCCAGGTCCAGCTCGTCCACCAGGATCGCCTGGACGGGGCAGGCCGCGACGGCCTGCGCGAGGCGGGCCCGCTGCGCCTCCTCGGCCTGCGGGTCGTAGAGCAGTCCCTCGTCCCCGTGCATCGCGAAGACGTCGGGCGCCAGGAAGGCACACTGCGCGTATCCCTGACAGCGGTTGAGATCGACGACAAGCCTCAGCAAGGTGCGGTCCTTTCGTGGCCCCGGGGTTCCCACGGGTCCAGCCTGCGCCGGGGAGCCGGGCCCGGCCCGCTCCGGCGGGCCGTTGGGGTGACGCCGGCCGGGAGGCCACGACGACCGGTCCGGCTCAGTCGGCGGCTCAGCCGGCGCGGCGGGCGGCCCGGAGGATGTGGATGCTGAGGACCAGGGACCAGGCCGGGAAGACCAGCTCGGACCAGGGGGCCGCGGTGCCCACGACCAGCAGGACCAGGCCCACCGCGTAGCCGAAGACGGTGAGCGGGCGGGGAAGGACTCCGAGCCGCCGTCCGATGGTCGCGGTCGCGAGGGCGAAGACGGCGGCCATCCGCATGGCGTAGGTCATCAGCAGCGTGTACGCGTAGTGGCGGCCGAACTCCGAGCTGGTGTCCTCGCCCAGTACGGTGCCGGCGGCGGCTGCGGAGCCGAAGAGGGTGGCGACGAAGATCAGTCCGCTGCCGAGGAAGACGGTGGCCAGGAACCGGTCCTCGGCCTCTCCCGTGTGCTCGCGGAGGGCGCCCATGAACCAGAGGAAGGCGATGCCGGCGAAGGGGACGAGGGTGAGGGCGGTGGTCACCCGGGACTGCTCGCCGGAGTCCAGCCGGGCATCGCCGGCGCCACCGGCGGGCAGGGCCGTCCGGACGAGCACGATGGCCGTGCCCAGCAGGACGGCGAAGACGATCCCGGCCACGCCGGCGGCCCGTGGCGTCCGCAGCCGTCGGTCGCCGGCGGCTCCCGATGCGCTCTGTCCCGCCCGTTCCGGCTGCCCAGTCCGTCCCGCCCGTCCCATCCGTCTCATTCGTCCAGCAAGCCGGGCTGGGGGCGGGGGTGCCAGCCGGGGCACCCGCCCGGGTGACAGACGGTCACGGGCGGGGACGGCTACGGGCGGGGGCCGCTACGCGCGGGGGCGGAGGAGGACCTCGCTGCCGATCGGGGTGAAGCCGACGGCGAGGAAGGCGCGCAGGGAGCGGGCGTTGCCCGGGGAGACGGCGGCGAAGACGGGCTCGCCCTCGGGGATGAGGGTGAGGGCGTCGAGGAGCAGGGAGCGGCCGAGGCCCCGGCCGGCCTTCTGGCCCGCCTCCTCGTCGAGCGCGATGCCGATCTCCCGACGTCCGGCGAGGCCGCGCCCGACCGTGACGAAGCCGCGCTCGTCCCCATAGACACGTACGTCGTTCCGTACGGAGCGGGCGTGCCGGACCCGGGGGTGGTCGTCGACGTCATGGCGTTCGGCGAGCCGGCCGGCGGTGTCGGGGGTGCCGGACCCGCGGGCGACGAGGCTGGCGTCGGTGACGCCGATCCAGCCGCCGGGACCGGCGAGGTGGCGCAGGAAGTCGGGGGCCAGGGAGAGGCCGAAGCCGTCCGGGCCCTGGGCGAGGACCTCTTCGGCGGGGAGGCGGGTGACGACGAAGGCGTGACCGGTGAAGGCGAAGGAGCACTCCAGCCCGCCCTCGAAGGGCGGCAGCACGGTCACGCCGCCGTCTATGTCGGGGAACCGCCCGTCCGCAGCCGCGAGCAGGTGGGCGAGCAGGGGGTGGGTATCGCTGTTGGTCATGCGGGGAACGGTATCCGGGGCGTTGATCAAGGGTGCGAGCGGGGCTGGGCGGCATCTTGGCCGTCGGCCTGCCCGTCGGCCCGGCCGTCAGCCTGCCCGTCAGCCTGCCCGTCAGCCCGGCCGGGTGCGCTCCGCAGGCTGGCGGTGATGCCGTCGAGGTCGGCCGCGAGGGAGCCCAGCCAGGAGACGGCGGCGTAGAACTCCCGCGGGGCGCCGGGGGGCTCGGCGTCGAACCCGGCACCCGGCGGGCCAGTGGCGGCGGTCGCGGGGTCCGGAGCGGGGGCCTCGACACCGGGGTCCAGGGGGGCGGGGTCGAGGGCGGCGGCGGTGAGCAGCATGCCGGCCGCGACCCGCTCGCCGAGGCGCATCAGGGTGACGGCGGCCTCGCTCTCCAGCGGCGGCGCAGGGGGCGGGGCCGGAGTCCCGGTCTCCCCGGGAGGCGGGCCGGGCGGGGTCAGCAGGCGCCGGGCGCCCCACAGGGTGTGATGGCCGGCCATCAGCGCCGCCTGCCAGTCGGCCATGGGCCGGCTGCCCGGGCCGCCCAGGCCGGTCCGGGCGCCGACGGGCTCGATCTGGTACTGCGCGAAGGCCGATTCCGCGAGGATCAGGTCGTGCTGTACCGAGCGGTGGGCGGGTGGCGGCAGGGCCTGCCGGGGGCCGCCCGCCACCACGGCGGCCGTGGTGGCCACCGCCACCTCGGCGGTACTGCGCAGCAGCACGGCCACCGAGCGGCGCAGTTCCTCGTGGGCGCCGCGGGGCCAGGCGAGCAGGCCGAAGACGGCGCCGATGGCGCTGCCGATGAACACGTCGACGACCCGCAGCTCAGCGAGCTGCCAGGTGGCGGGGGCCAGCTGGGCGAAGGCCAGGGCGACGACCAGGGTGAACAGGCCCTGGGCCCAGCCCACGCCCTTGACCGGGCCGAGGGTGAAGGCGCTGAGCATCAGCAGGGGCAGGGCGACGGCGTACACCGTGGTGTGGGTGCCGACCAGGGTGAGCACCAGGGCGGCGACCAGGGCACCGAGCAGGGTGCCGATCAGTGCGTTGCGGATGGTCGTACGGGTCTCGGTGACCGTGGTACGGGTCAGGGTGAGGGTGGCCAGCATGGCCCAGAACCCGTGCGGCAGGGTGTCGAGGCCGGCGACGGCCCGGGCGGCGGCGAGCGCCAGGCTGATGCGTACGGCGTTCTGGAAGAACACCGAGCGGCGGCCGGCGTGGCCGATCAGGCGGCGCCACCACAGCTGCGGGGCCTTCAGGTGCGCGTACCAGAACCGCCCGGGGTCGGTGCCGGCCGCTGCGGCGCGCCCGCGGACCGCGATGCCGGTTCCGGTGGAGAGGGTGAGCGCGGCGTCCGCAAGCTCGATGAGCGCGGCCTGGCGGCGCAGGGCCGCCGGGGGGTCGGACGGGCCCGCGGCGGGGGCGGGAGCGGGGGCCGCGATGGCCGCCCGGCTCCGGAGCAGGGCGGTGCGGGCCTCGCCGGGCGAGGTGGTGCTGCGGGCTTCGCCGCGCAGGGTGACCGCGCTTTCGGCGGCCACCTGCCGGATGTCGTGCAGCAGGCCGGTCCCGGCGCCGGGCGGGGCCGGGCCGGAGCCGGGGGGCGGGGCGGGCAGCCGGGACAGCCGGTCCAGCAGGGTACGGGTGGCCAGCCCGGTGTGCGCCAGGGCCCGCTCCCGTACGGAGGGCCCGGCGGGGCGGTCCGCATCGGGCACCCGGGAGGGGCGCAGGGCCTGCCCCGCGTCCCGGGCGGCCTGGCGGGCAGCGGCGGTCAGGGCGTACGGCGGCCGGCTCAGCTCGTCCGCGCAGCGGGCGGCGGTGTCGGCGGCGCGGGCGGCGAGCTGCCGGTAGGAGGTGCCGGGCGGATCGGGGAAGAGGTACGCCTCGGCGAGGATCAGCAGGCCGATGCCGAGGGTGGCGCCGATGAGGCGCTCGTCGAGGGTGTCCGGGGCGTACGGGGGGAAGCAGGGCAGGATGTAGAGCAGCTGGAGGCCGGGCGCGGCCCCGGCGGGCCGGGGTCCGCCGACGGCGATGAAGGCCAGGGCGAACCCGATCACCAGCATTCCGGCCACCGCGGTCCAGGTGCTCACGGCGAGGAAGGTGCCGATGACCACGAGCAGCCAGCAGGCGGGCACCAGGCGCAGGATGGCGGCGGCGCGCTGGCGGCCGGTGCCTGGAATCCGGGAGAGGCCGGCGAGGGAGACCGCGGCGAAGAGGGCGTAGGTGGCGGCGATGGTCTGGCCGAAGCCGTAGAGCATGAGGAAGAACCCGGCACAGGCGGCAAGCGTGACCCGAGCCGACCGCCGAGCGGCCCCCCGATATGCCTCCCACCACCGCCCAGAACCGACGCGATGCCCGCTGGCCGGCCCGACGCCATGCCCGGCGGCGGGAGCGGAGCCCGGGCCGGTGCCCGCGCCTCCCTTGGCGGCGCCGCCGGCCGAGACAGTACCTGGGCCCGCAGCCGGGCCCGGGCTGCCACCGGCCGAGCCGGCGCCCGCGCCGGTGCCTGGGCCGGTGCCCGGGCCCGGAGCCGAGCCTCCCCCGGCGGTGCCGCTGGCCGAGCCGGTGCCCGGTCCCAAAGCCGGGGCCGAGCCTCCCCCGGCTGCGCCAGCGCCCGGGCCGGTGCCCGAGCTGGTGCCCGGGCTGGTGCCCGGGCCCGGAGCCGAGGTCGGGGGTCCCCCGGCTTCGCCGGGGACAGTGTCGCCGCCTGCGCCGAGGGCTGGGGCTTCGGCGGCGCCGCAGGCCGCGCCCCTGGTCAGGCCGCTGGCTGGGCCGGGGGCCGGGGTGACGGCCGGGGGGTCGCCGGGGTCGTGCTCAGCGGACATGCCTCCAGGATCACGCCCCGGGCCCGGTACGGCGCGGCGGGGCCGGGCGGGGGGCCGGACGGTACGGGGCCACCGCGGCGGAGGGGTCGTCGGACGGGGTGGCCGTCCGACGGACGCGGGCGAAGCAGCGGGTGAAGGCGATCGCCTCGTCCAGGTGCAGGGCGGCGGGGGCGGACCCCGGGCCCGTACCCGTACCTGCGAGGCGGTACTTGGTGAGCTGGACGGATGGCTGCGGCTCGTACGGGGCGTTGTGCTCGACCTCCGCAAAGCCCTCGCCGCCAGGCCCCCACCGCCCCGACACCTGCCAGGTGTAGCGCAGCGCAAGGCGGCCCGGGCCGGGGCAATGCCAGCGGAAGCGGTCGACCGCCAGGACCGTGCTGATGCTCTCGAACCTGCTCCAGCCCCGCCCGTCGGCCAGGAACACGAGTTCGCTCGTCTCCATCGCGCCCACGTCAAAGGGCGCGCTGTGCCATATACCGAGCAGGCGGTCGTCCAGGAATGTCATTTACTGATCATCCACGGTCGCCCTCGGGGGCCACCCGATCGTTCCGGCCCTCCCCAACCGCCGGCCGGCCCCCCGCAGGCGTACCCTCGGCCGAATGGCGAAGTACTTTGACGTGCACCCCGAGAACCCCCAGCGGCGCACCATCGGCAATGTGGCGGACAGCATCCGTTCCGGCGCGCTCATCGCGTATCCGACCGATTCCTGTTTCGCGCTCGGCTGCCAGCTCGGCAACCGCGACGGGATCAACCGGATCCGGGCGATCCGCAACCTCGACGACCGGCACCACTTCACCCTGGTGTGCGAGAACTTCGCGCAGCTGGGCCGGTTCGTGCACGTCGACAACGACGTGTTCCGCGCCATCAAGGCGGCGACCCCGGGCCCGTACACCTTCATCCTCCGGGCGACCGGCGAAGTGCCCCGCCAGCTGCTGCACCTGAAGAAGAAGACGGTGGGGGTCCGGATTCCCGACCACACCGTCACCCAGGCCCTGCTCGCCGAGCTCGGCGAGCCGCTGCTCTCCAGCACTCTGCTGCTGCCCGACGAGGACGAGCCCCTGACCCAGGGCTGGGAGATCAAGGAGCGGCTCGACCACGTGGTGGACGCGGTGGTCGACTCGGGTGACTGCGGCACCCGGCCGACCACGGTCATCGACTTCTCCGAGGGCGAGGCCGAGATCGTCCGGCGCGGGGCGGGGGACACGGCCCGCTTCGAGTGAGGCCCCAGCCCACCCCCACGGGCCCCGCCCCGCCCCGCCCCGCCCCCGTCATGGCATGAGCTGGTACTCCGGGAAGTTGCCCGGCAGCCGTTCGCCGGCCGGCCCCTCGGTGACGGCGTGTACGAGCAGTTCGCCGCCGACGAACGCGCCCCGCCAGGACGCACCGAAGCCCCCGAACAGCTCCTCCCGGTCCCCGCGCGAGCGGGGCGCGCCGTGGCCGATCTTGAAGGCCCGGATCTGCGGGGCGAGCCGGGTGAAGGTCTCCGGGGTGTCGGTGGACAGCGTGGCCACCAGCGCGCCGCCGGAGGCGTTCATCGCCGCCAGCAGCTCCGCCTCCGTGTCCACCAGGACCACGGTGTCGACCGGGCCGAAGGGTTCCGCGTGGTAGAGCGGCGAGGAGGTCGGCGGGTTGAGCAGGGTGAGCGGGGCCAGATAGGCGGAGGTGTCCTGGCCGGGCAGGAAGCGGTCCGGGTCGAGGGTGCCGCGGAACAGCGGTACGGCCCCGCGTTCCACGGCCTCGGCGGCGTGCTCGCCGAGTTCCTTGGCCTTGGCGGCGTTGATGAGCGGGCCGAAGTCCAGCTCGGGCAGCGGGTCCGCCGGGTCGGCCACCGCGAGGGGGTGCCCGGTGCGGATCTGGCCGACAGCGGGCAGGTACGCGGCCAGGAAGGCGTCGAAGGCGCTGCGCTGGACGACGAAGCGGGGGTAGGCCGTGCAGCGCTGCTTGCCGTAGTCGAACAGTTTGGGGATGGCCGCGGAGAGGGCGGACCAGTCGGTGTGGTTCCACACGCCCCAGGTGTTGAGGCCTTCCTGCTCCAGGATGTGCCGCTTGCCGAGGTCGGTGACGGCGGTGGCGATCCGGGCGCCGGTGTCACGGCCCCCGACGAAGGAGACGCAGCCGATCTCGGGCGACCGGACGAGCGCCCCGGACAGTTCGGAGCCGCTGCCGCTGACCAGGGTGACCGGGATGCCCTCGCGCCGGATCAGTGCGCAGGCGAGCGTCAGGCAGGCCAGCCCGCCGTCGGTGGGGGTCTTGGCGATGACCGCGTTGCCGGCCAGGGCCTGCACGAGCATCGCGTGGACCAGCACGGACATGGGGTAGTTCCAGCTGGCGATGTTGGAGACCGGGCCGGCGAGCGGGCTGCGGCCCTCGGTCATGGTGTCGATGTGCTCCAGGTACCAGCGGACTCCGTCCACGGCCCGGTCGACATCGGCCTGGGCGAGCCGCCAGGGCTTGCCGATCTCCCAGACGAGCAGCAGGGAGAGGAGTTCGCGGTGTTCGGCGAGGGCGTCGAGGGCGGCACCGACCCGGGCCCGGCGCTCGGGCAGCGGCACGTGCCGCCAGTCCCGGTGCTGGTCGAGGCTTGCCCGTACGGCCTGTTCGGCGGCGGCGGAGTCCAGCCGCGGCGGGCCGGCTATGGAGCTGCCGTCGACCGGACTGGTCGCGGGCAGGCTGTGGCCGTCGGGCTGCCAGGAGCCGGCCCAGAGGTTCAGCACGCGGTCGTCACGGAAGGCCTCGGGGGCGACGGTCAGGGCCCGCTGCCAGGCATCGGTCCAGGCGGTGCCGGGCTTGAGGGCGAGGGTGGGTGCCATCTGTGGTTTTCTCCGCTCAGGGGGTGGGCGGGGCAGGGAGGTGGCTCGGATACGGAGTACGGGGGTCCGTGGACGAGTGCTGCGACCGTACGGGCCCTCCGTACAGCCTCGCTGGTGCCGCGGAGGTGCGGCGCTGCCCACCCGCTACCCGCGGGGCTCGGCCGGCTGCGGACGCCGGGCCGCGGTGACGGTTCTGACGAGGTATTCGGCGGCCTCGGCGAGCTCGTCGTGGCGGTCCTGTTCCGCGGTGAGCTCCATCTCGCCGCGCAGCGCCTGCTCCGTCCGCAGGACGGTCGCCCTCGGCACGGGCACGCGCTGGCCCGGCCGCTCGGTGAACGGCCGGAGTTCCGCCGCCAGGGCATGGGCGTCCGCCGACCGGGCGCGGCGCAGGGAGAGGAACAGGCGGGCGAGGCGGTCTGCCGGGATCTTCACCATCGGATCAGTCATACCGATCTCAACGACACCGCCGGTCGGGCGTGGCGCCCAACCACCCGACCGGCACCGGAACGACCGGGGTGCAGGGCCTCGGCTCAGGGGCACTTGTGCTGGGTGGAGGCCGCCTTCGCCGCCTGGTCGAGCTTCTGGGCCTGCGGCTGGAGCTGGGTGACCGCCTGCTGGCCGGTGGTGTCGCCGGGCAGGTCCTCGTAGCCGGACTTCAGGTCGCCGGCCGCGTCCTCCAGGGCGTCCCGCTCCGCCTCCCGCAGATCGGCGGCCGACTTCTTGACGTTCTCCCAGTCCGTCTGGACGGCGTCATACGCGTCCTTCAGCTGGTCCTTGGTCGCGGAGGCCGGGTTGAGGGCGGTGAGCTTGGCCGTGTCCGCCTTGAGCAGGTTCAGATCCGTGCACAGTTGCTGCGCCGCCTGGGTGGCCTCCTCCTGGGGGCTGGAGTCGTCGGAGGTACAGGCGGACAGGGCGAGAGCGGCAGCCGCGACGGCGGCGGCGGTGACCGGGAAGCGCTTCACGGATTCCACCTTCTGGTGAGGGGGTGTGTCCCGTTCAACCTGGCACGGGGTCCCGGGCTCCGCATCCGCGTGCCACCCGAACGGTCCCCCCGACGCGACCACCGGCCGGATCATCCGGCCATGCGTTCGGGATGACGCCGCGCGACTACCGCCGCGTGACCGGGGCCGACGCCATGCACGGATGGACAACACTCCTGCACTGTCGTCCAAGGCCGTGAGCCGGACGGGGCGGTTGACTGAGGCCACGCAAGGTTCGGCGACGCCGGACACGAAGACCAGGGAGGGAAACATGCGTACACGAATCTGGGCCTCGGGGATCGCGCTGGGGGCCGCTTTACTGGTGGGCGGAACCACCGCTGCCACCGCGCAGACGGCGCCGGCGGCAGCGTCCGTCGCGGTCGTTCCGGCCGACGAGGTGTTCATCGGTTACTACCCCAGCAGCACGGCGTGCCACATCGCCGGGTCGTCGATGTCCGACGACTACACGTGCATACGCAAGGGCACCCGATGGGCCCTGTACATCTACGTGTAGCGCCTCCGCTCTAGGCCGTCTCTTCCGGATCTAGCCGGGCCCGCGCCGCCCGGCACCGCACCTCGCTGCGTTGTCGAGGCGCCCAAGTACGCCCAGTACAAGGGCGCCTCTCCGCCTTGCGATGCACGGCGCCGGACGACGCGGGCTCACCGGCAAGATCCGAAAGAGACGGCCTAGTCGCCGTTGGCGGAGAAGTGCTGGTAGTCCGGGTTGGTCCAGCGTCCGCCCCAGTGCCAGCCGATCTCGCGGAAGGCCGTCGTGACGGCGTCGCCCGCGACGATGGTGCCGGGGCGGTCGGGGGTGCGGGTGAGGTAGGCGCGGCCTTCGGCGGGGTGGACGACGCCCTGGCGGTCCACATAGGGGTTCTCGACCGGGTTGATGTCCACCGCGTCGCCCCAGGCGTGCTGGGAGAGCTGACGCGCGTCCCCCGTGACCCGGCGGCAGTTGAATCCCGAGGTGTTGTCCTCGGCCATCGCCCTCCCGTCGTCGCCGCCGTATTCCGCCATCACCCGCATCCGGCGGATCGGGAACCTCGCCTCGAAGGCCTTGCCGAAGGCGTGGATCAGGGGCCGGACGGCATTGCGGTGGACGATCAGCTCGCCGCGGTGGATCTGACCGTCGAAACCCCAGTGGTTCATCCGGATGAGTCGCAGCCGCTCGGCGGGGACCGGGCAGCCCGGCCGGTGGCTGTCGCCCAGCTTGTCCTGCGGTACGGCGGTGACCTGTGCGGACAGGGCCGGCAGGGCCGGGGCCTGGAACCGGGCCTTCGGGGGCTGTGCGGTGCAGGACAGCGTCGCGGTCGTGCCCAGGAGCAGGGCGGCGGCAGCGGCGGTGGCTGAGGAAGTGCGCACGCGAATCACGGTACGGCCGACTCGTTGTGCTCACCACTGGTGACGAGGGGAATTCACGAGGTGATCAAAGGGTGAATCTTCTACTGAATTCCCGTCAATAACCCTCGGCCGATTATTTCGATTGCATAACGACGCCGCCCGAAAAGGCCTGGACCAATGCGCGCAACGCGCGTAACTCCCCTGTTTTTCAAAGGAGTTGAGATGTCATCAGATTCTGCGGTCAGGTAACGGAACGGATTCTTGCGACAGGCTCCGCTTTGTCCGAATTCTCCGGCGGGATGGTCTGGCAGGCTTCCGCGCACCCACTCTCCTGACCAAGGAATTGAGGTGCGCATGTCTAAACATCGAAGACTGAATGACCGTCAACGGCGCCCGCGCCGCGGACGCTTCATAGGCATCACCGCCGCCATGGCCGTGGCGGCGGTGGTTGCAGGAGGCTTCGCCTACGAGGCCGGCCGGTCGGACTCCGACGGGGCTGCTGTCGCCCGGCTGGGAGCCCATTCGGCCGATATCGCCGTACCGGCCGCCGCACCGGCCCGGGACGAGGAACCGAAGCCGATCGAGAAGAAGCCGGCCAACGAGCCGGCCCGGGGCATGGTCTACGACGGGCTCAAGGTCGCGCCCAAGGGAGACCGCTGCGTCGGCGTCTACAGCACCGATGCCGGCCACTGCACACACGGCCCCGATGCGCCGCCCAAGGGCGTCGACATCAAGAAGGACACCCCGCCCGCGGTCAAGACCACGGCAGCGGCGGCCGACCCGGCCAAGCCGGCGACACAGGACCCGGCCCCCGGGCAGGACGGCGAGCGTTCTCAGGACACGCCCGCCGTCGACGCCCAGGCCGCAGCCGTAGCGGCTGCCGCGAGCCCCTCCGCCCCGCCCCGGCCCGCCGCCGGCGCCGCCGGTACCGCACCGGCCGCCCCGCAGGCCGCCCCGGCCGGCCAGGCCGTCCAGTGCGACGGCGACGGCAGCACCGGCAACCGCGTCCAGGTGGTGTACGTCCACGGGCCCGGCCGCGACCGGTTCTCCCAGTACGTCGCCTCCTTCCGCAAATGGGCCGCCGACGCCGACCTCATCTACTCGGCAAGCGCCCAGGAGACCGGCGGCACCCGCCACATCCGGTACGTGACGGCGGCGGACTGCACGCCCACCGTGCTCAACATCGAACTCCCGGACTCCGCGCTGGCCGAATTCAGCGCCACCAACCGGGCGCTGGCCGGCAAGGGCCTGGACCGCCGCGACCGCAAGTACATGATCTTCGCCGACAGCCAGGTCTACTGCGGCATCGGCACCTTCAACGGGGACGAGCGGCCCGGCCAGTCCAACCTCAGCAACTTCGGCCCCTCCTACGGGCGCACCGACACCGGCTGCTGGGGCGGCCACACCGCCGCCCACGAACTCGGCCACAACCTGGGCGCGGTGAACAACAGCGCCCCCAACACCAGCCGGGGCGCGCACTGTACGGACGAGTGGGACGTCATGTGCTACTCGGACAGCCCGCACTACCCGAAGATGCGCAACGTCTGCACCAACCGTGCGGCCGAGAACATCCTCGACTGCAACCATGACGACTACTTCCACACCAGCCCGAAACCGGGCAGCTATCTGGCCACCCACTGGAACATCGCCGACAACCAGTTCCTGATGCGGACCAAGGGCGGCGGCGGTACGGACCCGGGTCCGGGCCCGAACCCCAAGCCGACTCCCAGCCCGAAGCCGACGCCCTCGCCGACCGCACCCCGGCCCGGCAGCGGCCCGGATGTGACCGTGGGGCAGATCCAGCCGGACTCGGTCGTGGTGAGCTGGCCGCAGGTCACGGGTGCCGCCTGGTACCAGGTGCAGTTCAACGGCAAGCACCTCACCTGGGTGCAGGGCACCGCGCTGCGGATCTACAACCTGCGCCCCGACACCTCGTACACCGTCGCGGTCTCGGTACGTGATGCCCAGGGCCGGGACAGCGGTCCCGGCAAGACCGCGTCCTTCCGCACCTCCGGCCCGGGCGGCAGCACCACCGCTCCCGGCACCCGTTACCTGCTGGCCAACGGCAGCACCGGGATGAACGCCGAGCTGTGGGGCGGCCGTTCGGCCGACGGCACGGTGCTGGTCGGCTCGCAGGGCAACGGCTACGCACAGCAGCAGTGGTACTTCGAGGACGCGGGCAACGGGCTGGTCCGTATCAAGTCCGCCGCCTCCGGCAAGTGCCTGCAGCCCGGCGGCACCCCTGCCGACGGCATGTGGGTGGCCCAGCAGCCCTGTGCGGCCGGCAACGGCGCCCAGCAGTGGAAGCTGGCCGCGAAGGGGGCCTCGGTCACGGTCACCGACCGCAGCGGAGCGTACGCGCTGACCGTCAGCAGCCGCCCGTACTACGGCGCCCGGCTGCTGGACCTCCAGCGGGTGGACGGGCGTCCGTCCCAGGTCTGGACGGTCCGCAAGGCCGGCTGATCCGGCATCCACCAGCGGGTCGGGCGGGCCGTCACGGGGCGGCCCGCCCGGCCGGCCGTCACATCGGAGGATGTGCATGCGCAGAACAGTCAGCAGAACAGCCCGCAGAACCGCCGGCAGAACCGTCCTGCTGCCGGTGCTGCCGGTGCTGGCCGGCGCCCTGGCCCTCGGCGTTCCGGCCCCCGCCGCCGCCCACGGCGACACCCTGAAGGTGGTCGTCACCGGGCACCGGGAGGGACATGTCACCACCCAGGTGACCTGGGAGAACGACGGGGACCCGGTGGAGGGTCCGGTCGCGGCCACGGTCAACGCGGTGAGCGGCGACGGCACCCGTACCGCGGGCCCGTGGAAACTCGTCCGCGACGGCGGTACGGGAGGGGCCGACGGCACGGCCTGGTCCACCGCGGAGGCACTGCCGGCCGGGCAGTGGAAGGTCACCGTGGAGGCGGGTTTCCCCGGGCTGGGGCGGGGTGAACGCGAGCTCACCGTCACGGCGCCGGGCCCGGTCGCCGCCCCCGCCGCGCCCGCCCCCGCCGCCCCTGCCGCCCCCGCGTCCGCTGCTCCCTCAACCCCGCCCGCCGCTCCCCCGCCCTCGGAACCGGGCCGGGCAGCGGCACAGGAGGCGGACGGCGGCGGCTCGCGCTGGATCGCGGTGGCCGGGGTCGGCGTGGCGGCCCTCGCCGGGGCCGGCATCGGCCTGTGGGTACGACGTTCCCGGGAGCGGCGCCGACGGCTCGGCTGACGGCCGGGCTGACGGCTCGGCCGTACGGGCCGGATCCGGTCGGGGGGGCCGGGCCCGGCTACATGTACTCCGGGACGAACGGCAGGTAGTCCTCGGTCCCGGAGGGAATCACGGCGTAGCTGCCCTCGGGGAGCTCGTTCCACACACCGGGCAGGTATCCCAGGGGCTCGGAGACGATCAGCCGGGTGGCCTCCGAGACCCCGCGCAGGAAGTCCACCTCGGGATGCAGCTGCCGAACCGTTTCAGCGCGGCTGCTGTAGAACAGTGACCGCGATTTACGCTCGCTGGAGTACCGGAATGCCCAGACCCGCTCGCCGTCGGCCACCGCCACGGTCATCTGGAGCGGGTTCGGCACTCCGTGCTCCTTGCCGAGCCGCTCCACCAGACCGGCCATCCGGGCCACCGAGCCGGGCACGTCCTGGTCCAGTCCGTAGGTGACGGCCAGGTAGAACATCACCTCGGAGTCCGTCGACCCCTCGATCGAGGGGAAGAGGGCCGGATCGACCGCCATGCACAGGTCCCGGCGGAGCCGGTGGAAGTCGGTGATGGAGCCGTTGTGCATCCACATCCAGCGCCCGTGCCGGAAGGGATGGCAGTTGGTCTGCTGGATGGCGGTGCCGGTCGAGGCCCGGACATGTGCGAAGAACAGCCGGGACCGGACGTGGGCGGAGAGTTCCAGCAGGTTGCGGTTGTTCCAGGCGGGGCCGATGTCCCGGAAGACCGCTGGGGTGCCGTCCCCGTCGGCGCTGTACCAGCCGAGGCCGAAGCCGTCCCCGTTGGTGGTCTCGACACCCATCCGGGCGTGCAGGCTCTGGTTGATCAGGGAGTGTTCCGGGCGGTACAGGACCGTGTCGAGCAGGATCGGCGATCCCGAGTAGGCGAGCCAACGGCACATGACCGGCCATCCCTTTCCCCGCCCCTGTTCGAGGGTAGCGCCGCGCCGGTCGGGATGCCGGGTGGCGCGCCATGCGGCCCCGGGGCCCAGTACGCCCCGGCCCGGCCGCACGGCCCGCTACGGGCCGGCTACGGGCCGGCGGGGGTGCCGGCCGGGAACCCGGCGAGGGCGGTCCGGGCGGCGGAGACCAGGGCCCGCACGCCCGCCGGCAGCGCGGTCCTGGGGTCGGGGGCGAAGTCCGGAGCGTGGTTCGCGGGCAGGGCGGCGAGCTTCTCGGCCGCGGTGGCGCCCGGGGCGGCGGCCCAGGCGGCGGGGCCGATGGTGCCGAACATCCAGTAGGCCAGCCGGATGCCGTCGCCGCCGTAGTGGGCGAAGTCCTCGGTGGCCAGGGTGGGCGGCCACATCGCGACCCGTTCGGCACCGAACTCGGCCGCGTGGGCGGCCCGGACCGCGGCCGTGGCCGCCGGGTCCGGGTGGGTGACCGGGGAGGCGGACACCCGGTCGATCTCCGGCTCCCGGGGGCAGGCGGCAGCCGCGCATTCGGCTCGGACGATGCGTTCGACCGCGTCCGCTGCGGCGGCCAGCGCGCGCTCGCCCACCGCGCGGACGGTGATGCCGAGTTCCGCCCGGCCTGGGATCACGTTCGCCCGGTCGCCGGCCCGGAAGGAGCCGACGGTGACGGCGACGGGTTCACTGGGTGCCGCCTCCCGGGCCACCACCGTCTGGAGCCGGGTGACCACGTGGGCGGCCGTGACCACGGGGTCGACGGCCAGGTGGGGGGCGCCGGCATGGCCGCCCCGGCCGTGCACGACCACCCGGAAGGTGACGCTGCCCGCGGTCATGGGCCCGTATCCGTGCGCCACCATGCCCGCGGGCAGCGGTGCCGCATGCTGGGCGAGCACGGTGTCCGGGCGGCCGAACCGCTCGTAGAGTCCGTCGTCGAGCAGGGCGCGGGCTCCGGTGAGGGTTTCCTCGGCCGGCTGGCCGGCCACCAGCAGGGTGCCCCGCCAGTCGGTACGGGAGCCGGCGAGCAGCGAGGCGGCGCCGGCCGCGGCGGCCAGGTGCAGGTCGTGGCCGCAGGCGTGGGCGGCCTCGCCCTCGCTCGCGTAGGGCAGGCCGGTGGTTTCGCGCATCGGCAGCGCGTCGAGTTCGGCCCGCAGCAGGACGGTGGGGCCGTCCCCGTTGCGCAGGGCTCCGACCGCGCCGTGTCCGCCGATCCCGCGGGTGACCTCGTACCCGGCCCCGGTCAGCCAGTCGGCGAACCGCCCGGCGGTGCGTTCCTCGGCGCCGGACAGTTCGGGGTGCCGGTGCAGGTCCAGGTAGAGGGTGGTGAGGGGCCGCAGCAGCTCGCGGAGCGGGGCGGCGGAGGCGGAGGTCATACGCTCCATGATCGGGGCGGGCCGCCGGGGCGGCTCTGACAGGTCACTGACACCTTGTGTCAGCGGCTCGCGGGGGGAGGTGACGGCGGCCCGGGATCTGATGGGTGCGGGCACCGGCCGGTGCCCGCACGCCGCTTCCGCCTCTGCACAGGGAGTCATCATGGAGAAGTCCCCGCTGGCCTCGCTCGCCGACGAGATCCTCGAGCTGGAGTCCGAGACCTTCGAGATCTCCGACTACTCGGACGCCAGCGAGGTCGTGCTCGCCGGTTCCACCAGCTGCAGCTCGACCTCGACCTGTTCCTCCACCACCAGCACCACCTCCTGCTCGGCCTGACGGCCTGAAGCCTGTCGGCCCGGGATACGCGGATGCCTCCGGCCCCTGTCACAGGGGCCGGAGGCATCCGGCGTTAAGGGAACGGGTTACGGGAACGGGTGCGGCACCATCCGGATCTCGTCGTCCGCGAGGTCGTGGGCGCGCAGGCCGCCGCGCCGGGCCGCCGTCCGCAGTCTCGGCATGAAGGGGGCCCGCTGCCGGGACCAGCCGAAGTCGATGGGCAGCAGCCCCGGAACCAGCGCGCACACGGTGCGCAGTCCGATCCTGCGCTGTTCCGGGGTGGTCTGGTCCACGACGATCACATCGTGCCCGGCCCCGGTGAGCTCCCCCACCACGGACAGCAGGTCCTCGCGGAGGTCGGTGGTGGCCGGCCGGTCGCCGTACAGCTCGTCGAGGGTGCGTATGCCCGTGGGTTCCAGATAGCTGCGGGCATGTTCGGCCATGGCGGGCAGCCCGTAGAGCTGGGCATGGTCCTTCAGATGGCGGACCTTGCCGAAGTCGGCTGCCATCGCCTCCAGTTCGGTACGGCGTTCGGCGACCTGCCCGGGCAGGTGCGGGATGTAGGTGAGGACCTCCGAGAGGGCCGCCTCGACGGCCGCCGCCGGGTCCAGGGCGGCGCCCGCGCCGAAGGAGTACAGTCCCGGGCCCCCGTCGCGGCGCACCGCCAGGGCCGTCACCACCGGGACGGCCAGGTCGATCCGGTTGTCGAAGGCGTGCACCTCGTAGCCCTGGAGGGCGGCCCGGTCCGCCATGGTGCGGACCGCCGGGCCGGGTACGGAGTCCAGGTCGATGGCGGTCAGCCGCTGGCCGCCGTACCAGGCGAGGAGGAAGGCGTCGCGTTCGACGAGTTCGAGGAGGGCGCCGAGCAGCGCCTCCTCGGTGCAGCTGCCGATCGCGCAGCCGTTGGAGCATTCGAAGACGAAGTTGTCGGCGGCCAGTCCGGCGCTGTAGTGGACCAGCCGGGCCGGCACCAAGACCGGCCGGTCGTCGCGGAGGGAGTGCCCGTACACCCAGGGGATGGGGCGGTCGGGGTCGAAGGGGGACAGCAGGGGGTCGTCCCGGTAGGTCTGCGCGGGGTAGAGCCCGCAGGCTGCCGGGTGCAGGGCGCGGTCCCCGAGCTCGGTGTAGGAGGCGGTGAGGAGGGTGCTGCCGGTGCGGCGGTGGGTGCCGGCGTACCGTTCCAGGCCCTCCAGGTGGGCGAGGTCGCGGCTGGCCGCGAAGCTGTTGGCCTGCCCGCTCCAGGTGACGTCGGTCAGGCCGGCGTACCCGCGCATGAACACGCTGCCCGCGACCGGGGCGGTGGTGGGCGAGGTGACGTTGATCCAGGTGCCGCCGCCCAGGACCCCGGTGACGGGGTTGGCGAGCGCCGTGTACGGCATCGGATAGGAGGAGGCGGGGCGCAGCCGGGCGGCGCCGGGGGCGGGTTTGGGCCGGGACTGCGGGGTGAAGGGCGCGGGGGCGTCGGTGCCGCGCGGCCCGCAGTCGGGGCAGAGCGGGTCGGCGAGCAGCGGGTGGGTGCGCACCGCGTATGTCTTCAGGTCCAGCCGGGTGACCTGGGGCAGGGCCCGGTCGGCGGGCTCGGGTCCGGGGGCCCGGACGGCGGTTCCGTCGCCGTGACCGTGGCCGTTGGCGTGGCCGTTGCCGTGGCCGTCGAACACGGCCGTGTGCAGCGCATGGGCGGCGTCGAGTGCGAAGGCGGGCAGCCGGGGCCAGTCTCCGGCCACCGTGGTCGGGGCGCCCGTCCCGGTCTCCAGAGCGTCGCGCTCGCTGCGGCTGCGCAGCCGCTGCCAGCGCATGGCCAGGCAGCGTCCGCAGGCGGGGGCGGTGCCGTCGCCGCCCCAGGGGCCGATGAGGACGGCCTGGGCGGTGAGATGGACGGTGGCGGTCGCCCGGGTGGCGGCGTACGGGTCGGCGGCGCGCGGCCCGAGGGCGTCGTGCACGCCGACCGTGACCACGTCCGCTCCGGTGCCGCGGTCGGCCAGGGCCTGGGCGAGCTGGGTCCTGGCGGCTTCCAACGGGGCGGTGGTCATGGCCGGTTGCTCCAGCGGAAGGTCTTCAGCCCGATGGCGCCGAAGAGCAGCGCGAAGCCGAGCAGGGCGGCACAGCCCAGGCCGATGGTGCCCAGGGAGCCGCTGCCGGTGAGGGCGCCGGTTGCGGCGTCGTTGAGGTAGCGCAGCGGCAGGACCCGGGAGACCTGCTTCAGCCAGTCGGGCATCATGTCGAGCGGCAGGAACGAGCCGGACAGGAACGCCATGGGCACCATCAGGCAGTTGGCGATCGCGGCGACCGCCTCCGGGGTGTTGGCGTAGGTGCCGACGATCACGCCTATGGCCATGAAGGCGGTGATACCGAGGACCAGGGCGGGCAGCACCAGCGGCCAGCGCCCGTCCAGCCGGAGTCCGAAGCCGGGGAGCATGGCCACCGCGACGAACACGGCGGCCTGCACCACGCCCACGACGAGGGCCAGCACGTACCGGGAGGCCAGCACGGTGGTGAGGGGGGTGGGGGTGAGCCGGATGAGCCGCAGCAGGTCGTCGCGCCGCCACTGCATCAGGGTGAAGGCGATGCCGAAGACGGCCGCGTTGGCGACGCCCCAGGACATCACTCCGGGGGCGATGTACGAGATGTAGGGGCGGCCGGACTCCTCCACGTCCTGGCCGCTGAAGATCAGGCCGAAGACGACGAGGAAGAGGAGGGGGAAGGCGAAGGTGAAGAACAGGGTGGCCTTGTCCCGGACCTGTGCCCGGTAGCCGGCGGCCGTGAGGACCGTGTACGCGCTCATGCCTGGTACTCCGTGACCGTGGTGGGGGTTTCCGGTGCGCCGTCGGACGTGGGGGCCGCGCCGGTGAGTTCGAGGTAGACGTCTTCGAGGGTGGCGGTGCGGGTCAGTACGCCGTCGAGCCCGGTGAGGGCGTCGACGGCCTGGAGGACCCGGCCGGGGACGGCGGTCTCCAGGACCAGCGAGCCTCCCTGGACACTGGCCCGGTCCACCCCGGGCAGCGCAGCCGCCTGCCCGAGGTCGATCCGGCCGGCGGGCAGCAGCAGCCGGGACGGTGCTCCGGCTGCCGTGACCAGCCGGTGCGGGGTGTCCAGGGCGGCGATCCGGCCGCCGACGAGGATGGCGACGCGGTCGCACAGCGCCTCGGCCTCGTCGAGGTGGTGGGTGGTGTACACGATGGTGCGGCCCTGGCTCTTCAGTCCGCGCAGCACCTCCCACAGGTCGCGGCGGGCCTGCGGGTCCAGTGCGGCGGTCGGCTCGTCCAGGAAGATCAGCTCGGGCTCGTGGACCAGGGCGGACGCGATGGCCAGGCGCTGGCGCTGGCCGCCGGACAGGTTCTCGACGAGTACGTCCTGCTGTCCGGTGAGTCCGACCGCCGCGAGGGTCCGGTCGGCGGCGGCGCGGTCGGCCCGGTACAGGCCGGCGACGGTGACCAGGTGTTCCCGTGCGGTCTGCCGGACGAAGAAGGCCGAGGCCTGGGTCTGTACGCCGATCCGTGGCAGCAGGGTGGTGTTGCGCGGCCAGGGGCTGTGGCCGAGCACCCGGACGGTGCCGGAGTCGGCCTCGCGCAGCCCCTCCATGATCTCGATGAGGGTGGTCTTGCCGGCGCCGTTCGGGCCGAGCAGGCCGAGGAACTCGCCGTGCCGGACGTCGAGGGAGATGCCGTCCACGGCCTGGCGGTCGCCGTAGCGTTTGCGTACGTCGGTGACGGTGATGGCCGCGGGGTGCTCGGGCGGGATGCTGTCAGTGGTCATGGGTGGTGCGTCCCTCGGTGTGGTGACGGGTGGGGTCGGTGGCGGTGGCGGGGTCTGCGGTGGCGGGGAGGTCAGCGGGTGGCGGCGTACCAGAGCGCGGCGGCGAGTCCGGCGGCGAGCAGCAGCACGAGCAGCGCGGAGCCGATGCCGTAGGCCAGGTAGATGCGGCGGGCCCGGGCCGGGTAGGCGGCTGCGGCGGCCCGGTCCCGCATCCGCAGCCGCAGGTACGCGGAGCCGGCCGGGGCGAGCCGGGTCACCCGCAGGGCGTGGCCGAGCAGGGTGTACCCGTCCAGCGGGGGCAGCGGGAGGAGGTTGACCAGGGCCTGCGCGGTGCCGAGCAGCAGCAGCGCGGACAGCACCCGGCCGGTGGGGTCGGCGGCGGGCAGGGCGGCCCGCCAGGCGAGGAAGGGGAGCAGGAACAGCAGGTTGGCGAAGGCGCCCGCGGCGGCGACGGCCAGCTGGTCCCGGCGGCGGGGCAGGTAGCGGTAGTTGTCGACCCGGCAGTACATGATGGCGACGGGCAGCCGCCAGCGCAGGCCGATCTCGCCGACCGTGCCGCCGACGTGGCGGGCGGCGACTCCGTGCGCGAACTCGTGCAGGGCCGTGCTCAGCCACAGCAGGGTGGCGACGGCGAGCAGCGGGACCGGCCGGCGGAGGGTCCAGGCGAGTCCGTCGGCCAGCCGGGGCAGGTCCGCGGTGAGGACGGCCACCATGGCCAGGCAGACCGCCAGGAGCAGGCCGAGCACGGCCGGGTGCAGCAGCGGGCGCAGTATCCGGTGGAGCCGGGCGGTGGCCGCGTCGGCGTCCGCGACCAGGCGGAGGCTGCCGCGGAGCAGGCCGCCGGTGAGCGGTGACGGGTTCGGTTCGGGGGCGACCGGCGGCGGGCCGCCGGCCAGCAGCCGGCGGGTGCCGAGGAGGGTCAGCAGCTGCTGCCAGTTCCGCTCGTCCAGCCGTCGGCCGAAGGCCTGCCCGTACTGGCCGCCGATCTCCGCGAGGCTGCGGGTGCCGTCGAGCCGGGAGACCAGGAAGTGTTCCCTGGCGCCGATCTCGAAGGCGGCTCCGGTGACCGGGTCCTTGACCAGGTGGACGGTGGCGGGTCCGTTGAGCAGGGGCGGTGAGAGCAGGATCTCCGGGCGCAGGGCCGGCCGGTGGTCCAGCAGGGAGGGGGACGGGCCGCCGGTCACGGCGCGACCTCGTGTTCCGGCTGCGCCGGCGCTTCGCGCAGGACCCGGCCCAGCAGGTGGGCGAGGTAGGCCTCGTCGCGGATGGTGACGTGGAGCCGGTTGTTGGTCATGTGGAGGTACGGGGAGAGCAGCCGCGGGAGGGCTTCGGCGGGGTCGGTGACCGGCTCGTCGCGGGTGCCGTCCCAGGACCGGAAGACCAGGTTTCCGGAGCGGGCCAGTGCCTGGGCGCGGTCGCGCAGTTCGCGGCAGTGGCCGGCCCAGCCGGCGAGGAACTCGGGGAGCCGGCCGGTCTCGCCGGAGGACAGGGCCGCGCGGACGGCGGCAAAGCGGCGGGCCAGGCCGGGTGCGGTGTCGGCATAGCTGCGGTCGTACTCGGTGGAGCCGATGAAGCCGGTTCCGGGGAACGCCTTGTGCCAGAACTCGTAGTACGAGTCGAGATAGTCGGCGAGTTCCTCCCGGTCGGGCAGGAAGGTGGCCGCCATCACCATCATGAGCTGGGCGGAGGTGCCGAGCAGCACCGTGCGCAGATGGAGGTTCATCCGGCCCAGGGCGTCCATCACCAGGTCGCTGGAATGCGCGAAATGCCATTCGGCCAGCTCGATTCCGAGCGGGCCGCCGTATTTCCCGTATTCGGGCTCGTAGGGTTCGCGGGAGTACGAATTGTTGGGGCGCAGGTTCATCCGGCCGTCGGGGCCGGTGAATGCTCCGCGGTCGCCGTCGGGGAATTCTATGTCGAACAGGGTGTTGTAGAACTCGTTGAGGAATCCCGAATCGACCTCGTAGAGCGCGGGGCGGGCGGTGAGGAAGGCGGCCACGGACTCCTCGGCCCGGCGCCGGACCTCTGCTTCGGCGGCCGGGGTGACCGGCCGCAGGCGCAGTCGCACATGCGGGCCCTCCAGCCAGTAGTTGATGAAGAAGTGCCCGTCGATCAGGCCGTCGGCGGTGAGGCCGTCGATCAGCGGGCGCACGCATTTCACCAGCAGGGGCTGGGGGTTGGCGGCGTAGAAGATGTGCAGGGCCTGCCAGGCTCCGCGGGTCCGGGTCAGGTCCGTCGGCTCGGTCATCCGGCGTCGCCCTTCTGGTCTCGGGGGGATCGGGAGGAGGGGTCGAGGGTGGTGGTGGTCGTGGTGAAGGTCTCCACGGCCAGTTCGGCGACATGGGCGCCGCGGTCGGACCGGGTGTGCAGGCCGCCCGGCTCGGGGAGCGGTTCGCGGAAGACCACCCGGTGGGCGGGGTCCTGGAGCAGCGCCTCGAAGGCGGCGAGCGACAGCAGGGCGGCGAAGTCGACGAAGACGGGTTTGGCTCCGGGAGCCCCCGGGGTCGCGGAGACGGTGGCGTACACCTGCTCCGGCAGGCCGTGGGCGCGGCGCCAGCGCTGCCAGTCCAGGAAGTGGCCGGCCTCCTGGGCGCCCCGGACGGGCAGGGCTCCGGCGGTGGTGGTCCAGCTGCGCCGGCTGAGGACCACGTCCCGGTGGACGACCCGGGGGCGTACGGTCACATCGCCGCGGGCCGGGCCCTCGGGGACGCCCGCCCACACGTCGAGGGGGGACATCGAGGACGGCGAGAGCAGCAGCAGGGTGCGCGGGATCGCGGGCAGTGCCAGCGGCACCAGATAGCCGAGGTAGACGGGGATGACCTCGCGGCCCAGCCGGTGCGAGCGCAGGGTGACCCGGGCGGTCGCCGGGTCGTGCTCGGCGTAGAGGTCGTCCAGGTGCAGTTGCCGGTCCTCGGGCAGGGTGCCGGTCTCGCCGGGGCAGACGATCTCGTAGTCGGTGAGCTGTCCGTGCAGGTTCAGGTTGGTGGTGACCGGGCCGCCGGTGACCTCGGCGAGGACGGCGCCCTCGGGGACGGTGCGGGCGGCGGTGGCGCGCAGGTCGTCGGAGAGCCCGGTGCCGGTGCCGGCGCCGGTGTCCGGGGGGTCGTAGACGTGGGTGAACCGGCTGAAGGGGAAGGAGAGTCCGCCGTAGGACCGGTTGAGTACCGTGCGCGGCCGGCCGGTTGCGGGGTCGCGGGCCGGCTGGATGTGGTGGCAGCGCGGCGCGTAGGAGGGGGCGAGCGGTGCCAGCGGCTCGGCAACCGCCTCGATGTCGGCCTCCTCCAGGCGGAGTTCGTCTGCGCAGGAGGGGTCGGCGTACCCGTCCCAGGCCTGCCGCATCCGGGCGGTGAAGGTGCGCCGGGCCTCGTCCAGGGCGCGGATGCCGGGCAGGCCCAGCCAGTTCTCCTCGGGCACGTAGGTGCCGTGTTCGTCGAAGGGCCGGCGCCGTGCGGTGAAGGACAGGTACTGGTCGAAGAAGTCCTCGTGGAAGTCGTGCACCAGGCCGAGGAGGTCTTCGCAGCGACCGCCGGAGCCGTAGCGGGCGGTGAAGAACCCTTCGAAGGTGATCCGCTGGGCCAGGGTCAGGTCGAAGGCGGGCAGGATCCGTTCGACGGAGCGCAGCCCGGCCCAGTCGGGTGCCGGGCAGGGCAGGGCGCGGCCCGCGCTGACGTCCTCGTAGAGCAGGGTCTGCGGCAGCGGGGCGTCCGCCGGCGCCCCGAGCTCCTCCTGGGCGCGGCGCAGGCCGGAGCGCAGGACCCGCAGCAGGTCCAGGCGTTCGGCGCGGCCGGCGGCGGGATAGCGTTCCAGCGCTTCGGCGGGCGCCTGAAGGAGGGCCGCCAGCCGGTCGGCCCAGGGGGTGCCCAGGTCGGTGAGGGCCTGCCGGAAGGAGCGCAGCGGGTCGGTGCTGTGGACCTCGGTGTCGAGGAGGGGCACCCGGACGATGCCGAGCCGGCGCAGGGCGGTCAGGTACGCCTCGCCGTCCTCGGGGCCCGCGCCGTGCTCGGCTGCGAGCCAGTCGGCCAGTTCCTGGTGGCGGAGCTCGGTGTGTTCGGCGAACCGGTCCAGCAGCCGCTCCAGGGTGCCGCTGCGGCGGAGGAAGAACAGCCGGTCGGAGGCGGCGTCGAAGGTGACGGCGGCCGAGTCGTCGCCGGCGGTGACCGAACGGCGTACGTACCGGATCCGGTCGCCGTCGCGGCCCCAGCCGGAGGCGGCGCGCAGCGGCAGGTCGCGGCGGCGGACCGGGTCGGCGAGGATCAGCTCGGCCAGCCGGGCCAGGACCACCACATTGAGCCGGACATGGCTGGTCCAGGTGTCGTCGACACGGATGGCGGCGGCTGCGGCGGCTCCCGGGGCGGCGGGGTCGGTGAAGGTGCCGGTGGCGATGCCCGTGAGGGTGCTGAACGGGCTGGTCTTGCAGGCCGTGCGGTAGACGTACGAGAGCACCGAGCGCTCCGCCTTGCGGGCCCGGCCGTTCGGTATGCCGGTCGCCGCGGTGTAGGCGTCGAGCTGGCTCTCCAGGACCGGGGAGGCGAGCAGCAGCCCGAGCCTCAGCCAGTCGTCGGCGAGCAGTGCGCGCAGTGCGGCCCGGGCGCGGGCGAGGTCGGCGGCGAGCCGGGGCGGTCCGTCGGCGCGCAGTTCCTCCAGCCGGCCGCGCCGGTGCAGCCAGGCCGTGAGCTCCTCGCCGGCCGCCGCGTCGAAGGCCTTGAGCGCGGCGACGGCCTCTTCGGTCCGGTCCGGCAGCCGGTCGTTGTGGATCTGCCGGCGCAGCCGCAGCAGGGCGCGGCGCTGGGCGGCGCCCGGCCCGTCGGGCGCCGGGTCGGTGGCGCCGACCGCGTGGTGGAGCAGGTCACCGAGGCGTTCGGCCCCGGCGCGCAGGGCCTCTTCGGCGGTGAGGACCTCCTCGGCCCAGCGGCCGGTGCCGGGGCAGCGCAGTGCTTCGACCGAACCGGCCGGAAGTCCGGCCACGCGCAGCATGAAACGGTCGCCCGCCTGCCAGCGGGTGGTGCGCCGAGGTGCGGTCTCGGTGGTGTCCGTGGTGTCCGTGGTGCTCATGGTGTCGGCTCTCCTCGGGCGGTTCAGGCGATCTCGTGCCGGAAGTCGGCGGGTCGCGGGCGCTCGTGGCCGAGCAGCATGATCAGCAGCGGTGCCTCGTCGGTGCCGGTGAGCCCGAGCTGCTCGATGTGGGAGATGTTGTCGAAGCCGAGGGCCACGCCCGCGCCGAGGCCGAGGGCTGCGGCCGTGGTGTAGAAGGTCTGGGCGACGGCCCCGACGGTGCCGTTGACCAGCCGGTAGCCGCGGTCGCCGACGGCGTCCAGCACGGCGGTGGTGCGGACGGTCGGGACGAGGACGGCGGCGGCCTGTTCCAGGTTGTAGTTGGAGAGGAAGTAGTTGCGCTGGAGGAACGGTCCGGGCGGGCCCGGTACCAGCAGCCGCAGGGTGGGTCCGGCGGGGTCGTCGGGATCGTAGGCGTAGGTGCCGGGTGCCACGCCTACGACATGGTTGACGAAGACGTACAGGCTGGTCAGGCGCGGCCCGTCCGGGCCCTCGGCCTCGGAGCCGAGCGAGGTGGCGGCGCAGTCGGCCAGGGTGGCGGCCAGCTCGGCCGCGGTGACCGGGCGGCCGGCCTCGAACCGGCCGAAGCTGCTGCGCCGGGCGCGCAGCGCAGCCGCGGGGCCGAGCCGGGCCGGTGCCGGGGCGGGCAGCGGCACCGGTGGCTGCCCGGTGGCGCGGGCCGGGAGGGCCGCGGCCGGGGCGAGGGCGCCGGGTGCCGGACGGTCGGCGGCGCGGCCGAGGGTGGCGGTGTGGATCCGGCGCAGGGTCTCGAACTCCAGGACGGTACGGGAGCGTTCGCTGTCGCGGTGCCCGACCGCGGGAGGCTCGCCGGGCGGCCCGTCAGTCGGAACGGCAGCCGGAACGGCACCGGAGGAGCCCGCCCACTCCAGCGGGATCACCGCGAAGAAGCCCTCGTCCTCGGGTGCCACCCCGATCAGCCGCGCCAGCCGCTCCTCGTCGAACCACATCACCGGGGCGATCCGCAGGCCCTGTTCCGCGGCCCAGAGCCGCCAGGTCTGGATCAGCGCGCCGACGTCCATGCTGACGGCGTGAAAGGAGAAGCTGTTGTACTTGAAGGCGTTCTGCCAGTACTTGACGCCGAGGATCAGGTACTGGCCGCCGCCCGGAACGCCTGCTCCGGCGCCGAGGGCCGCATGCACCTCCGCGGTCACGTCTCCGGCCAGCAGCCGCCGCATCCCGTGCTGATGGGGTGTGTAGTGGTACAGCCCCGGTACCACGGGCGCGCCGGCCCCGGCGGCCCAGTAGACGCCGACCGGGTACAGGCCGCCGCCGGAGGCCGTGCCCCGGGACCAGTTGGCGTGCGTGTAGTGCGGCAGGGCGGCCAGGTCGGTGTTGGCCTGGACGGCCAGCCGGCGGCCGGTGAACCCGTAGCTGTCCTGGAGCATCCCGCCGAGCAGCGGCAGGGTGAACCCCTCCCCCGGGCCCGCGGCGGCACCGGGCACGGCAGTGGGGGCGGTGGGCAGGGTCAGCAGCTCGGTTCCCGGGTAGTACTTCGCCTTCCGGGGCCGGTCCGCCCAGTCGGGCACGAAGTCGACGGGCTCCATGGGGATCCGGCCGCGGTGCATGATGTCGTGCGCGTAGTCATGGGCGTAGCCCATGGGTCCTCCAGCGGGGGAAGCAGCGGAATCAGGGGAAGGGGTGCGGCGCCGGGTTGAACTCGGCTGGCTCCAGGTCGCGTTCGCGCAGACCGGCGGCGTGCAGGGCGGTGCGCAGCCGCGGCATGCCGAGGGCCCGTTGCCGGGACCAGCCGAAGTCGATGGGCAGCAGCCCGGGGACGAGGACGCTCACCGTGTGCAGGCCCAGCGCCCGCTGTTCCGGCAGCGTCTGGTCGACCGCCACCACGTCGAAGCCCTCGGCCGTCACGGCCGCGACGCACCGGTCGAGGTCCTCGCGTACGTCCGCGGAGACGGCGGGTGCGCCGGGCGCCGCGGCGTCCGGCCAGGCCAGCTCGGCGACCGTGCGCATCCGGGACTGCGGGGCCCGCAGCAGGAAGTCGGCGTGCCGTCCCATCTCGGGGACCCCGTACACGAGGGGGTGGTCGTGCAAGGCGGTGACCAGATCGAAGTCGGCCGCCATGGCGCGCAGCCGGGCCTCGTCCCGCTGGGTGCGCCCCGGCAGGTTCACGGCGTCGGTGGCGATCTCGCAGAGTGCGGAGTCGAGGGCCGATTCGGGGTCGAGTCCGGCGCCGGCGCCGAAGCACATCCGGCCGGTGCCGCCGTCGAACCGTTCGGCCACGGCGGTCACCACCGGGATCGGGAAGGTGATCCGGGTGTCGAAGAACCGGGCCCGGTAGCCGTACATGGCCAGCCGGTCGGCCATGGCCCGGGTGGCCGGCCGGGCGCTGCTCGCCGGGTCGATCTCCGGCAGCGGCTGGCGTCCGTACCAGGTCAGCAGGAAGGCGTCCCGCTCCACGACCTCCATCAGGCCGAAGTAGACAGCCTCGGCCAGACTCCCGCCGGAGGCACAGCCGTTGGAGCTCTCCTGAACGAACCGGTTCTCCAGACCGGGTGCGTGATAGTACGTCAGGATCTCCGGTACCAGGCGGGGAACCCGGTCGCGCAGCGACCAGCCCCAGACCCAGGGGATCTCCCGGTCCGGATCGAAGGGCCGCACCCGCGGGTTGTCGCGGTGGAAGCGTTCGCTGTAGAGCCCGACGTCACGCGGGTCGACGGCGTCCGCGCCGAAGCTCTTGAGGGTGCCGGACACGCTGGTGGTCCGGGACCGGGCCCGCATGCCGGCGTACCGTTCCAGCCCTTCCAGCACGCCCACCCGGGCACTGCGGTCGAAGGAGTCGGTGTGGCCGCCCCAGAACGTCTCGCGCAGGTACTCGCCCGAGCGCATGGAGAAACAGCCGATGGTTGCGGAGGTGCTGGTGGAGGAGATGTCCTGCACCAGGGAAGGTCCCAGGGCGCCGCACAGCGGATTGGCGAACGCGGCCACCTCGATCCCGTACGACTCCAGGGGCCGGGTCCGGAACACTCCGGGCCGGTACTTGGGGGCGGCCGTCAGCTCCGGCTCGGCCGGGGCGTCCGTGCCGGGCGTGGCGCAGACCGGGCACTCCGGGTCCGGGACCAGCGGATAGCGCCGTACGGTGCCACTGCGCAGGTCCAGCAGCCGTACCTGGCGGAACGGGCCGGCGGGCGACGGCACGGCTGCGTCAACCGGTGTCGGAGCCGCAGCGGCAGCGGCCGTGACGACGGCCGCCAGCTGCCCGGCAGCGAACGGGTGCGCGTACGGCCAGGGCCCGGCCGGGCGGGTGCCGCCGCCCAGCTCCAGCGCATCGCGCAGCGCCACCGAGCGGACGGCCTGCCAGCGCCGCTCCAGGCACCGTGCACAGCCGTCCGAGGTGCCGATCACCACATGGTGGCCGTACAGGTGGACGGGGACGGTGGCCTGGTGCTGCCCGGCGGCTTCGGGCGGGGGCGTGCGGAACGCGTCCCGCAGGCCCAGCACCGACAGGCTGACCCGCGGGCCGTTCAGGGCCCGGAGGGCGGCGGCGAGCAGGCCGGCGAACCGCTCGGCGGCCTCCGGCCCGAGGCCTTCGGCCAGGCCGTCGGCCAGGACGGCGGGCGCCGGGTGATCAGGCGTCATGGCCCGGCTCCTGCACCGCCGTCAGCAGCACCCGTACGGTGTGGATCCCGGCCTCGGTCAGGTCCGCCGGGCCGGTCGGCACCAGATAGGCGTCCCGCCCGGCCGCCCGCAGCCGCTCCAGCACCTCCGGCCAGTCCGCGACCGGTGCGCCCGGCAGTCCGGGCGCGGTTCCCGAGACGGTGAGCGTACGGGCGTCCAGGTCCCGCAGCAGCGGATCCCCGGTGTCCGCGACGACTCCGGCCGCGCTACCGGACGTGGTTCCGGCGGTTGCCTCGTCGCGCTCGTACTGGACGGCGCCGATCAGGTCCCGGAGCGCGGCCACGGCAGCCGCCTGCCGGTCCGGGTCGCTGCCGATCGCCCAGCGCCCGCCGGAGCGGGCCAGCAGCACCTGGATGCCGCTGTGGGCCGCCTCGCCGAGGTCGAGCAGCTCGACCGGCAGGTCCAGGCGCTCCGCCGACCGGATCAGGAAGGCGACTTCGGGGTCGGTCTCCCCGGCCGTGGGCACGATACGGGCCGCCCTGCCGCGGACGGTGCGCAGCAGGGCGTCGTGGGCGAGGGCGGAGAGCAGTCCGGCGGCTGCCGCATCGGCCGGGGCGGGCCCGGCTCCGGCTCCCGCCCGGGTGCGTTCGAACAGGCGGGTGGTGTTGTGCGGGCCGAAGGGACGCACGGCTCCGGCCGGGACCAGGACGGGCTCCTTGGTGAGCAGCGAGACGCCCTGTTGGTGGGCGACCGGTGCGGAGCCGGCCGCCGCCCCCGAGGCAACGGTGAGCGGGGGCGCCACCGGCCGGCCGGGGCCGGGAGTGACCAGGTGCCGGGCGGGTGCCACGTGTTCGGCGTACACGATCGCGGCGGCGTCCAGGGCTCGCATCCGGGCGCCGGCGACATGGTGGACGTCGAAGGCGGCCACGGACCGTCGGCCGGTGTGGCCGATGCCGAGCTCGACCGCGCTCAGCTTCAGCGGTATCTGGGTCAGCGGCTCGTCCGCGTAGCGGGTGAACACCCCGGCGTGCGGCCGGACCAGGACCGCGCGCCGGTTGAGCTCCTCGACGAGGGCGTCGGCGTCCCGGGCGGTGTCCAGGGTCGGCAGTCCGGGCCTGCCGGAGGTGCCGGCGGCCGACAGGTCCACGGGGGTGACGGCGGCCGGCTCCTGCGCGGTCTTCTCGGTGTGCCGGGCGCAGAACGGGCAGGCCGGGTGCGGGAGCAGCGGTTCCGCGGTGACGTCCAGGGATTCCAGGTCCTGGACCAGGATCTGCCCTGCCGTCTCGGCGGGCAGCGCACCGGAGGCGGCGCGGAAGAGCTCGTAGCCGAGCAGGTTGCCGATCATCGCCGCCTGCGGGCCGCCCGGCACGGCCGTGCCCGGCACGGCCGTGCCCGGCCCGCCTGCGCCCGGGAGTGCCAGCGTGCTCCACAGCTCGGCCGCGGCGGCGGCCCCGCCCTCGGTCGCGCCGGCTCCCAGCCGCAGTGCGGCGCAGGCCCAGCAGCCTGCCGCGCCGGACCGGGTCTGCGGACCGATGACGGCGTACGAGCCGAACGTCCAGGCGGGCAGCAGCAGTTGCCCACCGGGCAGGCCGGCGCGGAGCAGCGGCAGCAGTCGGGCCGGGGCGGACTGCCCGCCGCCGGTGACCACGACGGCCTGGTAGCCGTCCAGTGCGGCCGGGTCCAACGGCTCTCCCGGCGCGCCGGGCAGACGGCCGATCACGGCCGGGCACCCGTCGGCGGCGGCTTCGGCGGCCTCGGCCTCGGCCTGCGCGGTGTCCAGGCCCGGCAGTACCCCGATGGCGGCGCAGCCGTTGCGGACCAGGCTGAGCACGCACCAGCGGGCGATCTCGTCGTCGCCGAGGACGGCGACCCGGGTGTCGCGGAAGCTCCGGAACCGGGCCTCGGCGTCGTCGGAGTAGTGGTCGGCGTAGGCGATCTGCGGGGCGTAGCGGCGGGCCACGTCCTCGGGCAGCACCGGTTCGGCGGCGGGGCGGGCCGGGACGGGGCGGGCGAAGTCCCGTTCGTACAGGGTCTTCACGAGTTCGCAGACCATTCTGCGCTGGGCGTCGCCCAGCCCCGTACAGAGTTCGGCCACCGTGTGGTCGCCGTTGAGGTGAGGGACGATCAGGGTGGCGAAACGGTAGGCCGATGCGGCGGTGAGGCGGAATCCGCCGTCGGCGTTGTGGAACAGGACGCCGTCCGGTGTCTCGGTGAAGAGCACATCCCGGCGGATCCGGGGGCGGGTCGGGGAGAGGGTTTCGTACGTCGTCTGGGCCATGGGACACCCCTGGGTGCGGTCTGGGTGGGAGGGGAGGCGGTACGAGGGAGGGAAAGAGGCAGGAGGCAGGAGAGGGGAGGGAGCGGAGAGGGGAGGGCAGGGTGGGACGGATGGAACGGAGCCGGCCGGGTCAGCGCGTGACCGCGGGAGGGGCCGTGGTCTGACGGGTGGGGCGGGTCGGGCGGGCGCGCCGACGCGCGTAGAGGTGAAGCAGCGGATGCATCCGGTAGGGGCCGGGCGGACCGTCTTCCAGCAGTCCTGCCTCGACGAGCTGTTCGAGGACGCCCTCGGTGTCGGACGGGTCGAGGCCGGTCCCGGCGGCGTGCGCGCCCAGCCGGAGGAAGGCCTCGCGGAGCTCCGGCGGAAGGGAGTCGACGGCCTGCCCGAAGACCGCGGGCACGGACATCCGGGGGTCCTCGGCGAGCGCGAGCCGGCCGGCCGGGTCCTCGGCGAGCCAGTCCGCGCAGTGCGCCACGGACAGGCCGGGCCGAGTCAGCAGCCGGCCGGCGGCGATCCGCAGGGCCAGCGGCAAATAGCCGCACACCGCGGCCAGTTCACCGGCCGCAGCGGCTTCCGCGGCGATCCGGTCGGCCCCGACCAGGCCGGCCAGCAGCTCGTAGGCCTCCTCGGGAGCGAGGAGATCCAGGCGGTGGACGGCGCCGCCGTGGGTGGCGACCACGGCCGCCAGTCCGCGCCGGCTGGTGACCACGACCGTGGCGTTCCCAGCCGTGGCGGCGGGCAGCAGGGGGAGGACCTGCCCGGCGCCGGCGGCATCGTCGAGGAGCACCAGCCGGCGCCCTCCGGCGGGTTCGGGCAGCAGCTTGCGGGCCTCTTCGACGGTGACCGGGGTTCCGTCCGGGCGGGCGAGGGGGACGGCGAAGACCCCGCCGGGGAAGGCCTCGCGGGCGTCGTACGCACAACGCAGCGCGAGGGCCGACTTGCCGATGCCGGGGGCGCCGGACACCACGATCAGCCGGGGCCCGTCGGGGGCGGTCAGCTGTGCGGCCATCGCGGCCCGGCCGGCGGCCCGCCCGGCGAATCCGGGGGGCGGCAGCACGGTTTCCGCGGACGCACCGGGAAGGGCCGGGCGGACGGGAGCGGGAGCGGCTTCAACGGCGGCAGCGGTGGCGACAGCAGCTGTGGCCGTGGCATCCATGGGAAGCGCGGGTGCGGCGGGCAGCGCCGGGTCCTCGGAGGTTCCGCCGGCCGCGGAGGCTATTCGGGCTGCCGGCAGTTCGGGTATCCGGGCCGGTACCGGCTGCGCCAGGACCTGGCGGGGTATCCGGACGCCGCCCAGCTCCTCGGCCCGCAGGATCGCCAGTTCCAGCCGCCGCAGGCCCGGGCCGGGGTCGATGCCGAGCTCCTCGCGGAGCCGGTCCCGTACGGTCCGGTACTCGGCGAGGGCTTCGGCCTGCCGGCCGGTGCGGTAGAGGGCCTCGATGAGCTGCTCGGTGAACCGCTCGCGGACCGGGTGCCGGCGGGCGATGTCATAGAGGTCGACCAGGACCTGGTGGCAGTTCCCGGCGGCCAGTTCGAGATCGCAGACCCGTTCCAGCACGCGCAGCCGCTCCTGCTCGAGCGTGGGTACGGCGTCCCGCTGCAACAGCCGGGAGGCCACGTTCGCGAGGGGCTGGCCGTGCCAGAGGGACAGCGCCTCCCGCAGCCGGTACAGCTCCTCGCCGGGGCCGGTCGCGGCCGGGGCCCGGCCGGCGAGGGCACGGAAGGCGACCAGGTCGAGGCTGTCGGCATCGGCGTGCAGGCGGTAGCCGCCGGGGACGGCCTCGATGGTGGTGGCGGATATCCCGTACTTGGCGAAGATCCGGCGCAGTCGCAGGACACAGGTCTGGAGGGCGGCCCGCGCGGTGGCGGGCGGCTCCTCGTCCCACAGGGCGCGCAGGAGGTAACCGGTGGAGACCACCGCACCGGGGTGCAGCAGGAGGGCGGCGAGCAGGCTGGTCGGTTTCGATGGAGTGAGAACGACGGTTTCGGGGCCGTGCGCAATACTCAGAGGCCCCAGGAGCTGGAACCGCATGGTTGATCCCCCGGACGCGTGCGGGGGCTGCGGTCCGGACCGATAACCGGCCGGGATCCGCCCCCCGTTGGGCGGTATTGAAAGGAACCCTACATAACGGATCTTGCCGAAGCGAACCGTTCACTCACCGGTTACTACCGGCGGTAGCTTTTATCCCCTCTCCGTAACCTGGGTGTTTCGTGGAGTTACTGAACACCCGTCAATACCGTTCATGCATAAACGAATTACGCGGGGACATGCTGTCCCATGACCGGCTCGTAGGGAACACCATGGCCCGAATTCGCCCTCAGAGTCGACATCCGGCCAGTGGTATGGCCGAAAAGAAAAGCCCGGAGGCCGGCGTCCGCGTCATTCCTCGGCGCGGGCGGTGACCGGGGCGTCGGTGCGGTCGCCGAGGAACTCGTACCAGCAGTGCCGCAGCGACAGGTAGCGGGTGTCCGCCTCGACCAGGGCGAGGAAGGACTCGATGGTCGAGCCCAGGCGTTCGCCGAGACCTCGATCGGTCAGGGCGCCCTCGTCGGTGAACGCCTGGTGGGCCATGGCCAGGCTGAACATGTCCGGGTAGACACGCGCCCCCAGGTGCTCCAGCGGGACACGGAGCGCCCACAGGCCCCGGTTGCCACCCACCAGCGAGGGCGAGGCCGAGACCAGCAGGGCCTGCTTGTCCTTGAAGGGCTGGGGCCGGAGCCGGGACACCCAGTCGATCGCGTTCTTCAGTACTCCCGGCACCGAGGCGTTGTACTCGGGCGAGGCGATGACCAGTGCGTGCGCCGCATCCACCCGGGCGCTCAACGCCAGGGCACCGGGCGGCAGCCCCTGCTCGGCCTCGGCGTCCCCGTCGAACGGGGGCATGGCGAACTCGCCGAGGGTCGCCAGGTCCGCCTCGGCGCCGGATTGCGCCACCATCTCGGCGACCAGGGCCGCCAGGCGCTGGTTGACCGAGCCGCTGCGCGAGGAACCTGACAGCACCATCACCCGCAATGAGGAACGGCCGTCGAGCGGTTTCCCGTCCCAGGGCGGGGCGGCGGGATCCACCGGGAACGGGCTCTGGGCGGACGGGCTGGTCACTGCGGTCTCCTTCGGACGGATGCCGGACGGGTGGCTCAGGAGGGATGTGGCTCAGGGCGGGTGGCTCAGGACTGGTGGCCGGCCCAGGGCGGTACGGCCATGGGGCGGCCGGTCTCCAGGTACGTCTTGAGGTTCGACAGGACCATCGACCAGCCCTCCGCGGCCTTGCGGCTCTCCTCCTCGTCGCGGAGGTGCTCGTGGGTGACGGTGAGCCGTACGCCGCCGGAGTGCGGTGTGATCTCCAGGGTGACCTGCGAGGTGGTTTCCGGGCGCTCGTCACCGGGATCGGACCAGGTGGACACCAGGCGGCGCGGGGGCGTGGCCGCCACGACCGTGCCCACCACGTCCGCGATGCCCGAGCCGTCCGTACGGCGGTGCTCCCAGGGCGAACCCGGCTGCCAGTCCGACACGTTGGCGTGGCCCCAGTAGGCGGCGGTCGCCTCCTCGTCGGTCAGCGCCCGCCACACCGCCTCCGGCGTGGACTGGATGTACGTGGTGTAAGCGCACGCGGGTGCGGCCGACGGTGCGGACGGTGCGGTCACGGGTGCTCCGGTGCTCTGTCGCGGGCGGTCATTCGGGGCTGCGGCCCTCCCCCACCATGAAGCGCCAGACCAGCGCATGGGCCAGGACCACCAGGAGGATCAGCAGCAGGGCCTCCGCCTGGATCGGGCGGAGCCCGATGGCCCCCGCGAGCTCGGGTGCCGCGCCGACCACCGCCACCAGGGCGTACACCAGGGCCGCCCCGGCCTGCGGGCCGCGCAGCGAGCGGTGGACCCGGTCGCCGTCCACGCTGAGCAGGCTCAGCGTCGACAGACAGCCGATCACGGCCACCACCAGGAAGCTCGCCCGCCACACCTGTGGCTGTTCCGTACCGCCGACCTGCGCGAACAGACCCATCAGCGCGGGCAGCAGGAAGGAGAGGTAGATTCCGCCGACCACCCGGCGCAGTCCCCGTCGCCGCATCCACTCCGGGTGGCTCTGGACCACGTTCCACCACAGGCCGACGAGAGTGAAGCAGGTCGCCGAGAACAGGGCATAGAAGGTGTTGACGTCCATCCGGCTATTCCGGGCCCTCCCCGACGGGACGGATCACCACAGGGTATGCGGTGGAGCCTGCCGGGACAGGGCACTGGGTGATGCGGGCGGCGATCTCCGTGACCCGCTCCAGGCTCGCGCATTCGAGGAGCCAGTAGCCGGCGATCTGCGGGTCGGAGTCGGCGTACGGCCGGTCGGTGACGACCGGCTCGTTGCCGGGCAGGGCGCTGACGAAACGGGCCTTGGCCGGCTCGGCGAAGCCCTGGGCGTCGATGAATTCACCCGAGGTGATCAGTTCGTTGTTGATCTCCGTCATGAAGCCGAACATGGCCTGGAGCTCGTCCGGGCTCCAGGCCGGGCTGCCGGGCGAGGGTCTGCCGGACATGGCGTCGTAGTCGGCCTGGCTGCCCTGGACCGTCACGAAGAACTTCATTGCTCCAGGCAAGGCCTGTGGGGCCGGTCGGATGTGGAGCATCGCGGGAGCGGGGTCCGCGAACCACCCGGTTGGCCCCTGGACCGGCCGGGGCCGACCGGGGCCGACCGGTCTCTTGGCTGCGCTGCGAGTGACGGCGGGGGCTCCGGGGTTGCCGGGGTCAGGGGTTGCCGGGGTCAGGGGCTGTCTCCGTGCCAGTCGAAGCGGGACGGGTTTCCGGGGCGGGGCTTGTACTGGGCACGGCCACCGGGGCCGTACCGGCCGATCTCCGTCATCAACAGGGCACCCTCGGCTCGCTCGCCGACGGTCCAGCCGGTGACGTCCAGGAGCAGGCCGTCGAGCGGGCCACCGACCAGTTCGGCGTAGTCGTGCCCGGGACGCGGTCCCGGGTCGGGGTCGTCGTGGTCGGCGCCGTAAACACGGCCGCGCATGATCTGCTCGTCCATACCGCCACCATGCCAGCCGCCACTGACAGTCCGGTGCGTTCCGATACCGGTCCGGTCACATCCGGCGGGCAGACCGTTGCCCCGGCCGCCGTGCCGAGTTGGGCAGGATGTGAACGATGTGAGCTACGCCGTGCTCGACGGCGCGTACTGGGCCGGGCCGCACGACGAGGACTGCCCGCGCTGCGCCCGGGTGCGCAGCGCGGGTACGTCTACGCGTACAGATGCCGGCGCCGGGGACCTGGACGACGGGGACGCTCCCCCGGACACCGGCCGGCCGACGACGGCAGTGACGGCAACGGCGACGGGGACGGCGGCCCGCTGGGTGGACTCGCTCCAGGACGCCCTGGTGGACACCGACCACCCGCGGCTGCGCACCGCGCTGCTCATCGGTTCGGTCACCACCGTCCTCGCCGGAGCGGCTGCTACCAGATGGAGTTGACCCACTCCGGGTGGTCGATGAACGGGTTGCGGTTGTGCTGGTAGGTGTCGTAGATGACCTGGTTGCGGCGCTGTTCGAAGGCGTCCGGCGGGTCCTGCTGGTGCCACTGCTTCAGCACGCTGATCCGCCCCTGGAGGGGCAGTGAACCGTTGTTGACCTTGTCGTTCATCTCCAGGTTGGCGAAACCGTCGCCGCCTTCGTAGCGGACCGCCATGTACAGCAGCATGCGCGCCACATCGCCCTTGACCGCATTGCGCGGCTCGAAGGAGTCGGCGTCGGTCCTGCTCCCCGGGGCCTCGGACACCGGGCTGCCGCCGAGGTCGAAGTCCTTGTTGCCGCGGGTGCTGTTGACCGTGACGTCCTCGGGGCGCAGGTGGTGGAGGTCGGTGCCGGGGCCGGTGGCTGTGCCGAAGTTCCCGTGGCTCTTGGCCCAGACGTGCTCCCGGTTCCAGTCGTTGACGCCACCGCCGTTGCCGGACTTGGACTGGGAGCGGCCCGAGTAGAGCAGGATCACGTTGTTGCGGTTGGCGGGGTCCTCGTCGGTGACCTTCAGCGCGGTCCAGACCTGGTCGTAGCCGATCTTCGACTGGTTCTTGATGATGCCGTGCAGCGCGCTCTTGAGCGCGGCGCCGGTCTTGCCCTCGGCTGCGGCGTAGTACGAGTCGATGCCGGCGGAGGCAGCGGCGTACGGGGCCGGGGCGGGGGCGGCTTCGGGCGTCGGGGCGGTGGCCGAGGCGGCGGCTGGGACGAGGAGCAGCAGCGCGGCCGTCACCGCGAGCCCGGCAGCCCAGGGAGCCGGGCGTGAGAATCTCTTCACGTGGGGGGTCCTCTCCACACGCACCGCTCCCGCCAGTGGAGTTGGCGGGGTGTCAGGTGGCAGAGCGAGGCTCACATTGTCATGTGCCGTACAGATGAAGACCACATGTCGGGCACGCAGATCTTCACCCCCGCACCCACCCCGCCCTCAACTCTCGATACTTGACCGGTCGTTCCAAATTGATCTAGAGTTCCGGGCATGGCGAGGACCAAGGAATTCGATCCGGATGCGGCACTGCGGGCAGCGCTCGAGCTGTTCTGGCGGCGCGGATACGAGGCGACGTCGATGGCGGACCTCGTGGAGCATCTCGGGATCGGCCGGGCCAGTCTCTACGCGACCTTCGGGAACAAGCACGAGCTGTTCCTGAAGGCCCTGGACCGGTACGCGGAAGAACGCGGCCCACTGCTGCTGGAAGAACTGTCCGGGCCCGGCCCGGCACTGCCGGCCGTACGGGCGGTGGTGCGCAGGTTCGCCGCCGAGGCCGGCGCCGACGAAACCCGGCTGACCGGCTGCCTGGTCACCAACACCGCCGCCGAACTGGCTCCGCACGACAGCACCGCCGCCCGGCGGGTCGAGCTGAGCTGGGAGCACGTCGAGACCCTGCTGCACTCGGCGCTGGTGCGCGCACGGGCGCAGGGCGAACTGCCCGAGGGCCGCGATCCGCAGGCCCTGGCCCGGATGCTGCTGGTGCTGATGCAGGGCATCCGGGTGGTCGGCAAGGCCTCCGCAGACCCGGCGCGGGTCCGGGACGCGGCCGAGCAGGCGCTGTCGTTGCTGGACTGACCGTCGCGTCACACCGGGGGGCGTTCTGCTGCACGCCTCGATATTGGAACGATCGGTCTTGAAAGAGGGGGACATGAACCGGGGACATACGACAGCCACGGCGGTTGCGACCGCACGGCAGGGCACCGGCCAGCCGACAGAACTGGCGTCCGGGTCCGGGTCCGGGTCCGGAATCGCGTTCGCGCTGCTGGGCTCCGTACAGGTCGTGCTGATCTTCACCCTCGCCGCTGTCGCCGTTCCGCTGCCCCGCATCGGCACAGAACTCGGCGTCAGCCGGGCCGGGCTGATCCTGCTCACCTCCGCCTACGGCCTCACCTTCGCGGGACTCCTGCTGTTCGGCGGACGGCTCGCCGACCGGTACGGCGGGCGGCCGGTGCTCGCCGCCGGGCTGGCCGTCTTCGGCATCGCCTCGGTGCTCGCGGCGCTGGCCCCCGGTTTCGAAGCACTGCTCGCCGCACGGCTGCTCCAGGGGGCCGGGGCGGCGGCCGTCGCCCCGGCCGGGATGGCCGTGCTGCGCGTCCTGTTCCCGGAGCCGGAGGCGTACGGCCGGGCCATGGCCACCTGGGGCGGGCTCTCCGTCCTCGGTGCCACCGCGGGCAATCTGGGGTCCGGCGTCATCTCGGCCGTACTGTCCTGGCGTTGGGCGTTCGCGGTGCCCGTGCTGGTGGCCGCGGTGGCCCTCGCCCTGGTCCGCCGGCTGCTGCCGGCCACTCCCCCGGTGCCCGGTCGCTCCCTCGACCTGCCGGGGGCGGTACTGGCCACCGCCGGGATCACCCTGGCCGGCGCCGGGCTGGTCCTCACCGAGGCCCACTCCTGGGGTTCGGCTCCGGTACTCGTACCGCTGGTGGCGGGTCTGGCCCTGCTGGCCGCGTTCCCGGCGGCCGAGCGCCGCCGGGCCGATCCGCTGCTGCCGCCGGGGTTCCTCGCGGACCGCTGGCGCCGGCTGGGGCTCGCCGCCATCGCCCTCTCCGCAGCGGGCACCGCGACCGTCTTCATCCTGCTGTCCCTCGCGCTCCAACAGCAGCGCGGGTACTCGGCCCTGCTCACCTCGGCCGCCTTCGTGCCGTTCGCGACCGCGCTGATCGGCGCCGGGCGCGCCGCACCGCCGCTGATCGGCCGGTACGGCCCCGAGCGGGTCACCGGAGCCGGGTTCGGCTGCGGGGCGATCGGGCTCGCCCTGCTCGCCGCCACCGGTTCCGAGCCGGACCTGGCGTATGCGTACGCCCTGCTGCCGGGGCTCCTGCTGCTGCCCGCCGGCGTCGCCCTCTCCTTCGCGGGGGCGGCGGTGCTGGCCACATCGGGGGTGCCGGGCCGGCAGGCGGGGCTGGCCGGCGGGGTGCTCAACACCGCCATGGAGGCGGGCGCGACGGTGCTCTTCGCCGTCCTGCTCACGCTCGGCGGCGACGCGGCGTCGCTGGCCGCGGCGTCCACGGCCTTCGCCGTGCTGGCCGCGGTCACCCTGGCCCCCCGCACCACCTGACCTCACCCGCCCATCCCATCCGTTCATCCATCCCACGTTCAAGGAGTCATCCCATGTCCCACGCCCTCTCCCCCGCTCCGCGCTTCGCCGGCAAGACGGCCCTGGTCACCGGTGCCGGCTCCGGACTCGGCCGGGCCATCGCCCTCGCCTTCGCCGCGGAAGGGGCGAACGTGGTGGTCGCGGGCCGCCGCCCCGCCCCGCTCGACGAAACCGTCGCCCTGATCGGCCGGTCGGGCGGCACGGCCGCAGCCATCGCCGCCGATGTCTCCCACCCCGAGCAGGTACGGGATCTCGTCCGCGGGACGGTCGAGCGGTTCGGCGGACTCGACATCGCCGTGAACAACGCGGGGGTGTTCCGCGGCGGAGCGCCCGTCGCCGAACTTCCCTTGGCGGACTGGCAGTCCCTGCTCGACATCAATGTCACCGGGGTCCTGCTCGCCCTGCAGGCCGAGGTGGCCCATATGCGGGCCAACGGCGGCGGCGCCATTGTCAACATCTCCTCCAACCTGGGCGCGCACCGCCGGATACCCGGTGTGGCCGGATACGCGGCGTCCAAGGCGGCCGTCAGCGCGCTCACCCGCGCCGCGGCGCTGGACCACATCGCGGACGGCGTCCGCATCAACGCGGTCAGCCCCGGCGCATCGGAGTCCTCGATGTCGCTGCTGCCCGGGGAGACCGAGGCGGACCGGGCCGTGCGGATGAAGCAGGACTCCCCGCTGGGCCGCATCTCCTCGGCCTCGGAGGTCGCGGCGGCGGTGCTCTACCTGGCATCGGACGCGGCGGCCTCGGTCGTCGGCACGGACCTGGTCATCGACGGCGGCTCCTCGGCCTGACCCTCCGGCAGCCGGCCGGCGGTGCCATGATGAGTTCGTGATCGCGGATGCGCAGGCCCGGGTCGACGGGATCGTCGGACGGCTGGTGGAATCGGGCGAGGAAAGCGGCCTGCAGGTGGCCGCGTACCTGGACGGGGAGCTTGTCGTCGACGTCTGCGCCGGTGCAGCGGGCCAATCGGCCCTCCGGCCCGATTCGCTGATCCACAGCTTTTCCACCGGCAAGGGCTTCACCACCACCCTCGTCCATGTCCTGGCCGAGCAGGGGCTGATCGACTACGACGCCCCGATCGCCCGATACTGGCCGGAGTTCGGCGCGCACGGCAAGGACCGGGCGACCGTACGCCATGCCCTCACCCACACCCTGGGCATCCCCCAGCTGCCGGCCGCCCTCACCCCCGAGGAGCTGTGCGACTGGGACACCATGTGCGCGGTGGTCGCAGAGCTGGAGCCGCTGTGGGAGCCGGGTTCCGACAGCGGGTACCACGGGTGGACCTTCGGGTGGATCCTCGGCGAGACCGTGCGCCGGGCCACCGGTCTGCCTCCGGACGAGGCGCTGCGCCGGTATGTGGCCGAGCCGCTCGGCGTGGCCGACGAGCTGTTCTTCGGACTGCCCGAACCCGCACTGAACCGGACGGCGCCCCTGCTGGAGGGCGACTGGGCGGCGTACCTGGCGGCCCTGCCGCCGTCCGCCCCGTTCACGCGGCTGGTCGCGCCCAACCCCCGGCTGTGGACGACGGCCGAGCTGGCCAACCGCCGGGACTATCTGCTCGCCGACCTGCCGGCCTGCGGCACCACCACCGCGCGGGCCGCGGCCCGGCTGTACGCGGCCCTGCTCGGCGAAGTGGACGGGGTGCGGCTGGTCTCGCCGGAGCGGGTGGCCCTCGCGGCGGCCCCTGCGGTCGAGGGGCGGGACCGGATGCTCCTCGGCCGGTTCTCCAAGGGGCTCGGCTACTTCCTCGGCCTGCCCGAGATGGCCGGGGAACGGAGCTCCTTCGGGCACCACGGCAGCGGCGGCAGCATCGCCTTCGCCGACCGGGCCCGGGGACTGTCCTTCGCCCTGACCCGTACCCGGCTGGTCGGCGGGGCCTCGGACACGGCGGCCCGGCTGCTGGCCGACGAGCTCCGCTCCCTGTCCGGCCGTTAACGGCTGCGGTACCGGGGCAGACGCAGGGGACCGACCGATCGCCCCGGCCCCGGCCCCGGTCGGAGTGCAGAAGGAGAAGGAGGAGGATCGCGGTGACCAGCACGAACCCCGAGTTCGAGAACCCGCAGCCCGTTCCCGAGGACCCGGACGCCCAGACCCCCGACCTGCCGCCGACCGGCCCCGACGACCCGGTTCCGGAACCGGTCGTGCCGGAGGAGCCGGTGGAACCCGAGACTCCGGACGACGAGCGCGTGGGCGGCGGGCACGGCCACCCCACCGGGCCGGGCAACGCTCCCGCCCAGGAACCGCCCGACTAGGAACCGTCCGCCGGGAACCGTCCGACCGGCACCGTCCGGCTCAGGAGACGCCGCGGGGACGGAACTGGATGCTGATCCTGGGCCCGACCGCGCGGCTGGTCTTCGGGACGGCATGCTCCCAGGTGCGCTGGCAGGAGCCGCCCATCACCACCAGGTCGCCGTGTCCCAGCGGCAGCCGCAGGGCGGCGGCCCCGCCGCCGCGGGGGCGCAGAGCCAGATCGCGCGGGTCGCCCACGGACAGGATGGCCACCATGGTGTCCTCGTGCGCGGAGCGCCCGGTACGGTCCCCGTGCCAGGCCACGCTGTCCCGGCCGTCCCGGTAGAAGCAGAGGCCGGCGGAGACGAAGCCCTCCCCCAGTTCGGCGGCGTAGTGCGTGGACAGGGCCTCGCGGGCTTCCGTCAGGACCGGGTGCGGCAGGGGTTCGCCGTCGCCGTAGTGGGCGAGCAGACGGGGCACGGCCACCTCGTGGTCGTACATCTGCCGGCGTTCGGCGCGCCAGGGGACGGAACCGGCCAGTTCTTCGAACAACAGGTCGGAGCCGGTCAGCCAGCCGGGGAGCAGGTCCACCCAGGCACCACTGCCGAGCGCACGCCGCCGCAGGCCGCCCAGCGGGGCGAGTCCGATGGCGTCGGCCTGGTCGAAGAGCGAACCTTGCAGTGGGGCGTGCATGCGTCCACCGTACCGCGCCATTCGAACGTACGCCCGATTACAGCAGCCGAAGGAGTCGTCATGGACACCGGAACGGAGCAGCAGGAGCGGCGGGCCGCCCCGGCCACCGTGCGGCTGGGCCGGCTCGCCGACGAGCACATCGCCGCGGCCAGGGCCGACGAGCACGGCCGGAGCGCCCTCCTGATCCTGCGCGAGGCCCCGCTGCGGCAGTCGGTCATCGCACTCGCGGCCGGGACCCGGCTGGGCGAGCACACCACCCCGCCGCCCGCCTCGCTCCAGGTGCTGCGCGGGACGGCGCGGGTGACCACCGACGATGCGGTGGTCGACCTGCCGGAGGGCGCCCTCTACCTGCTGCCGGACGACCGGGCCCGGCACTCGGTGACCGCCCTGACCGACACGGCCGTGCTGCTGACCTCGGTCAACCTCTGAGTCCGCCGAGCCCTCCGGGTTACGACAGCTTGCCGTCGTAGTCCGGGAGCTTGAAGGTGCGCTCGGCGTGGCCGCCGACCAGGTCGCTCTGCTTGTTGCCGATGTTGGCGATGATCGTGTAGCCGCGGGCCTCGATCTCGGCGCGCTTGGCCGTCTTGTACGTGCTGACCTCCTCGAACAGGTCGGGGAGGTCGCGGACGTACAGGCCGGAGACCGGGTAGCCGACCGCCTTGAGGTTGTACTGGGTGAGCGAGTGGATGATGCCCGGCCGGGCGGTCACGAAGAAGATGGCGACACCGCGGGAGTGCGCGTACTGGGTGAGGTCGCGGACCTTGGCGATGGCCGGGGTCGGGAAGGTCCAGAAGTAGTGGAAGTCCGTCTCCAGCGAGGAGTTGTCGATGTCGAGCACGATCGCCGGCTTCTCGCCCGCGGGCGAGGCGGCGATGCGCTGCTCGACGTACGGGCGGGCCACGTCCAGGACGGCCGACACATCGCGCTGCCAGGTGCCGTAGTCGATGCCGAGCAGGGCGGCATTGCCGCCCGGGGCCCAGGAGGTGGCGGCGGTGGCGGCGGGCGCCTGGGTGGGGGCCGGGGCCGCGGTGGCGGCGGTGGCGGGGACCAGCGTGAGGGCAGCGGCTGCTGCCGCAGCGACGGCCGCGGTGGCGGCCGTACGGGGCATCCGGGTGGGGATGTGGGGGGTGCGCATGGGGGCTCCTCGATCATGCGATGCATGGCATGGACACGACCAAGCGTCAGCGTGATCAAGCCAAATGTCTACTGGTCGGTAGCAAACTTCTCGTAGACGTGCGATGAACCCCTGCCGAGGGTGACCCGGCGTCAGGACCCGGACGTGCCGGTGGGCCTGGACGGAATGCCCCGTCCAGGCCCACCGGACCAGGTCACCGCCGCCTCAGGCCCGCCTCAGCCCCGGCACTGGCCGGAGCGGGGTCCGGTCACCGTGGTGCCGGACAGCTGCGGAGCCGGCACATTGGCCTCGCAGCGCAGCGGGCCGGTGATCCGGCCGGCCACCAGCTCCACGCCGCCCGTGTTCCCCTCCAGGGTCACCGGACCGGTGAGGGTGTTGCCCGCGCAGCCCTCCGGCGTGTCCGCACCTGCTCCGATCCGGACCGGGCCGCCGGTCCGCTGCACACCGACCGGGCCGGTGACGGCCGAGCCGCAGAAGCGCAGGGCGAGTGCGCCGTCGGCGGACACCGGGCCGGTGATCCGGGCCTGCGATACGGCCAGGGCGCCACCGGGCTTCACCCGGACCGGGCCGGTCCAGGTGGCTCCGGCGGCCAGGCAGAGCGACTCGCCGGCGGCCACGGTGAGCGACCCCGCCTGCGGCCCGGTCAGGCACGGCCGGCTGAACCCGACGGTCACCCCGGCGGGTTCGGCGGTGGCGGCGGGCTCGAAGGCCGGGTCACCGCCGAAGCGGGCCGTGATCGCATGGGAGCCGGGCCGGAGCGCACCGGTACGGAACCGGGCCCGGCCGTCCTCCAGGGGCACCTCGGCGAGCAGCACCGGCCCGTCCCGGAACTCGACGGTGCCGGTCGGGGTTCCGGCGCCCGGGTTCCCCGGGTCCACGGTGGCCGTGAAGGTGACGGGGTGTCCGAACAGCGGGGCTACGGTGTCCGGGACGACCCGTACCGAGCTGCCGTACCGGAAGGTCACCACCGCCCGCCCGTTGCCGGGGTTGACGCCGGGGCGCAGCGAGACCCCGGTCGCGGTGGGGGCTGCGTAGCCGCTGCCGCCGCCACCGCCCGCTCCCGGCAGGTTGTCCGGGTTGCCGCCGCCGGAGCCGCCGCCCCCGCCGAACCAGCCACCGCCACCGCCGCCCCCGCCGTTGCCGCCCCGGCTGCCGTTGCCGCCGGGGCCGCCGCTGCCCGGGTTGGGCAGGCCGGTGTTGGGGTCGATGTCGCTGCCTGCGATGCCGGGGCCGCCCAGGCGGGAGTTGGGGCTGCCGGAGCCGGGCCGGTCCTGGGTGCCACCGCCGCCCGCGACGCCGGAACCCTCGGGTCCGCCGCCCTGGCCGCCGGGTTCACCCGCGAGGCCGCCGCCGTGGCCGCCGCGGAGCAGCGGGCCGCCGTTGCCCGCTCCCCCTCCGCCGCCGGCCACCAGGACGCGGTCGGCCGGGCCGAAGGCGCCGGTCCGGACGTCGGAGGCGCCGCCGCCGGAACCGCCGCCGCCGTGGGCTCCGCCGCCGCCGGCTCCATGGCCGTGGCCGCCGGGCCGGGCGTACTCGCCGCGCCGGGAGCTGCCCGGGATGCCGGCGGCCCCCACGGTGATCCGGAGGGTCTGCCCGGGGCTGACGGCCAGGGTGGCGCGGGTTTCGCCACCGAGACCGCCGGGCGCGCCCTCGTTCGGCGGGTTGGGGGTGACGTATCCGGCCGCGCTGCCGCCCTCGGCCCCGTACAGGGCGATGGCGACGGAGCCGACCCCGGCGGGGGCCGTGAAAATGTCCGATCCCGTTCCGGTGTACGTACAGGTGGGCGGGGAGGCGGTGAAGGTACCGCCGGTACCGCAGGGCGACGGGAGCGTGGCGGGCGGGGGTGCGGGCGGTCCGGCCGGTTCCGTCGCGCTCGCGGTCAACGGGGTCAGTACGGCGGCCAGCAGGACGGCCGCCCCGGCCAGATGCCGGACCCGCGCGGCCGGCCTCATTCGCCGTCGTCCGCACACAGCGCCCACACGTCGGTGTAGGTGTTCGGCGAGCTGCCGCCGCCGGTGTGGGTGGACGCCGTCCAGTAGGCCGCCGTGGTGGCTCCGTCGGAGACCGGCGTACCGCCGGAGTCGCTCGGGAAGCTGCCGTTGAGGTGGTCGCCGACCGAGCCCGGGCCGGTGAAGTCGGTGGTGGTGACGCTGCCGCCGCTGATCGCGGCGCCGCCGCTGACCAGCTTTCCGTCCCCTTCGCCGCAGCCGACCGTCGCGGTCTGGCCGGAGGTCGCCGCGGTCGGTCCGCTCACCTCGCTGAAGCGGACGGTCACCGTGCTGCCGCTCACGTCGATGCCGTTGCCGCTGCAGATGGCGTACGCGTACGTGGTGTTGTTGCTGTTGCCGCCGCCTCCGTTCCAGCCGACGGCGGCCCAGGAGTCGGGGTTGGTCGCGCCGTTCCCGGCGGCCTTCTGCCCGTAGTTGTGGGCGGAGTCGTTGAAGGTGGGGTAGCTGGCGATCGGCTTGAGGCTGCCGACGCTGGCCGGGGTGATGCGGGCGCCGCCGCCGATCAGGCGGGTGTTGGCCGGGCAGGTGGCGACGACCAGGCCGACGGTACCGCTGGTGGCCGGCCCGGCGATCTTGTTCATCACCACTTGGGTGTGGTTGATGAGACTGCTGGTGAAGCACATGGCGTACGGGGTGCTGGAGAAGGAGCCGTTGACGGCGCCTCCGCTGCCGCCGATGCCCAGCCAGTGTGTGACGTCGGTTCCGACCACTCCGGTGGAGCCGGTGTACTCGGTGCTGCCGTCGGGGCTGGGCGCGGTGCCGTTGACCTTGTTGCCGTTGGAGGAACTTCCGGTGCCGATGGTCTGGTTGATGCCGCCGCCGGAGATCAGCCCGGAACTGCAGTCCGCGTGGGTGGAGATCTCGGAGAAGGCGGAGACCGGGCCGGCGGTGGCGCCGGGGGTCTTCACGGTGACGCCCACCGTGTTGGCGTAGGCGATACCGGGTGCTGCGACGGCGAGCACGGCGGCCACGACCAGGATCTTGGCCCTGGTCTTCGTCGGAGTCTGCAACGGACTCTCCCTGTTGGATTCGGCTGCGGGCATGGCTGAGGACATGCCTGGGGGCGTGGCTGGGCAGCACGGGGCGCGCGATCACATCTGAGCCGCATCCATGGCGGAATACGCGTGAAAAACTTGCATCTGCCGTACTCGACAGTAGGGTCAGCGGCGGAAGATCTCCGCCAGGTGCCCGGCCAGGGCGGGCCCGGCCGGCGGCCGGAGGCGGGCCCCGAGATGGCCGTCCGGCCGTACGACGAACGCCGTCGTGCTCCGTACTCCGTACAGCCGGGCGAACTCGCCCCGGCTGTCCCGGTAGGCCGGCAGCGCCAGGCCGGGCGGGGGCGCCGGGCCGTCGGCCAGCAGCACGCAGGACTCCATCCGGCCACCGGAGAACTCGTGGGCCAGCGCCGCGAGTTCCTTGAGGTCGTGGGCACCGTCACCGTGGTGGTGGCGGCCGTCCCGGTACAGCAGCAGCACATGGTCGCGGCCCCGGAGCAGGTCGAACAGCCGCAGCGGATAGGCCGTGATGTCCCCGGTCAGGCCGCCGCAGTCCGGGGCACGCTCGCCAGGCCGGGGCCCGGCTGCGTCGTCCGCCGGATCCGCGGGGGTGACGATCGGGCTGCCGGGGTAGCCGACCAGCAACTGCGCCTCCCGCAGCATCAGGGTCTGCGGGTCCTCCGGATCGGCCTGGACGCCCTCGGCGGCATGCCGGACCGTCCGGCCGACGACCTCCTCGCCCACCGGCCGCCGCTCGGCGTCGTAGCTGGCCAGCAGGCCCGGTCCGGCCGCGTCCTCGACGGCGAGGGCCAGCTTCCAGGCCAGGTTGACCGCGTCCTGGATCCCGGTGTTCATCCCCTGCGCCCCGGTGGGCGGATGGATGTGCGCCGCGTCCCCGGCGACGAAGACCCGGCCGTCCCCGTAGCGGTCCACCAGCCGGTGGCTGATCCGGAACACCGAGGACCAGCGGAGGGCCGAGGCGGTGCCCGGGCGGGGCGCGAGCCGGTCCAGGACGGCCTGTACGTGGTGCAGTTCGGGGCCCCGGCCGCCCTCGATGCCGTGCGCGATCTCGTCCCCGGCGCCGTCGGCGGCCGACAGCTCGGGCGGGACCAGCATCGACATCCGGTACCTTCCCCGGCCGGGCAGCGGGATGCACACCAGCAGGTCGTCCATCGCGCCGTCGGCGTTGCGGTGCATGGCCCGCACCCCGTACCCCGCCGGCAGGTCCCAGTCGACCTCGACGTCGGCCAGCATGTACTCCTCGGGGAAGGCGCCACCCTCGAAGGCGAGCCCCAGGGTCTTGCGGACGGTGCTGTGCGCGCCGTCGCAGCCCACCAGGTACCGGGTGCGGACCTCCTCCTGCCCGCCGCCCGGCGTACCGAGGCGGGCCGTCACCCCGTCGGCGTCCTGGGTGAAGGACAGCAGCTCGGTGCCGCGCTCGATGCGGGTGCCGAACCGGGCCAGGTACTCCTCCAGCAGGCGTTCGGTCTCGTACTGGGGCAGGGCCGCGAAGTGGTAGGGCACCTCCGGCGGCAGGGCCAGGTCGATGCGGGCCACCTCGGTCCCGTTGACGTACACCAGTTGGCCGCGCATCAGGACGGCCGCCTCCAGGGCCGGCCGGACCAGGCCCATCCGGTCCCAGATCTCCAGGGTGCGCGGCTGGATGCCGACCGCCTTGGCGTACATCAGCCGGGCCGGGAGCCGGTCGACGATGCGGCAGCTCACTCCCCGCCGCCGCAGTTCCGCGGCTGCGGTCAGGCCGACCGGGCCGGCCCCGGCCACCAGGACGTCGGCTGCATCGTTGTGCGCCACATCCCCATGGTGTCCCGGGGCTGCGGCTCCGGCCACCGGGGCGCCGTCCGCGTTGCGGTGCCGGAGACCAGACGGCACGGTCGAGGCATGCCCATCGCCACAGTGAATCCCACGACCGGCCAGACCGTGCGCACCTTCGACGCCCTCGGCCCCGACGGCATCGAGCAGTGCCTGGCCGATGCCGAGGCCGCCTTCGCCGCCTACCGGACCACCTCCTTCGCCGACCGGGCCGCCCTGCTGATGCGGGCCGCCGCCCTCCTGGAGGAGGAGTCGGAGGACGTCGCCCGGACCATGACCACGGAGATGGGCAAGCCGCTGGGGGCCGCCCGCGCCGAGGCCGCCAAATGCGTGAAGGCCATGCGCTGGTACGCCGCCCACGCCGAGGAACTGCTCGGCGACGAACAGCCCGCCGAGGCCGATGTCCGCGACTCCGGGGCCTCGGCCGTCCGGGCCCACTACCGGCCGCTCGGCGTGGTCCTGGCCGTGATGCCGTGGAACTTCCCGCTCTGGCAGGTGGTGCGCTTCGCCGCGCCCGCACTGATGGCCGGCAATGTGGGCCTGCTCAAACACGCATCGAACGTGCCGCAGACCGCGCTCTACCTCGGCGAGCTCTTCCGCCGGGCGGGCTTCCCGCACGGCTGTTTCCAGACCCTGCTGATCGAGTCGGGTGCGGTCGAGCGGGTCCTGCGGGACCCCCGGGTGGCCGCGGCCACCCTGACGGGCAGCGAGCCGGCCGGGCGGGCGGTGGCCTCGGTGGCCGGCGACGAGGTCAAGAAGACCGTGCTGGAGCTGGGCGGCAGCGACCCCTTCGTGGTGATGCCGTCGGCGGACCTGGCGCGGGCCGCGCAGACGGCGGTGACCGCCCGGGTCCAGAACAACGGGCAGTCCTGCATCGCGGCCAAGCGGTTCATCGTGCACACCGACGTGTACGAGGAGTTCGCCGAGCGGTTCACGGCCGGCATGGCCGCGCTCCGGGTGGGCGACCCGATGGAGGACGGCACCGACGTGGGTCCGCTGGCCACCGAGAAGGGCCGGGCCGATCTGGAGGAGCTCGTCGACGACGCGGTACGGCACGGCGCCGGGGTGCTGTGCGGGGGCCGCCGCCCGGCCGGCTTCGACCGGGGCTGGTTCTACGAGCCGACCATCCTCTCCGATGTCACCCCGGCGATGCGGGTCGACCAGGAGGAGACCTTCGGGCCGGTGGCCACGCTGTACCGGGTGGCGGACCTGGACGAGGCGGTGCACCGCGCCAACCACACGCCGTTCGGCCTCAGTTCGAACGTCTGGACAAGGAACGACAGCGATGTCGAACGCTTCGTGCGGGACATGCAGGCGGGCGGGATCTTCATCAACGGCATGACGGCCTCCCACCCGGCCCTGCCCTTCGGCGGGGTCAAACGTTCCGGCTACGGGCGGGAGCTGTCGGGGCACGGGATCCGGGAGTTCTGCAACATCACCACGGTCTGGCGGGCCGCCGAGCACCACTGACGCGAATCGCGCGAATCCGGCCACACGGAACGGTGATTGCTGCCATCGTGTGTAACCGCCCGGCCGGGTGTGGCTCGCACCTGCCGGGGACCGAGGGGACCCCGGCAGGGGTCAGGGGAAGAGGGGGGAGCCATGTCCCGTGTGGCCAGGATCGGGGAGATCCGGCGACGTCGTGAGCAGCAGGCCCGGCAACTCGATGTCGCCCGCACCTGGGTGACGGAGGTACTGGCGGGCCTGCGCCTGCTGGACTCGCTGCGCCTGGAGCTGCTGGGAGCGGTACCCGCCGAGGCGGAGGGCCGGCTGGCGGCCCTCGGCGTGGAGCTGGGCGAGCTGCTGGAGCAACTCCCGCTGGAGGCGGCGGAGATCGAAACGGTGGCGGCCCGCTTCCGCCGCCCGACACTGAACGTGGGGGTGATCGGCCGGGCCCGGCAGGGCAAGAGCCGGATGATCCGGAGCCTGACCGGCCTGACCGAGCAGGAGATCCCGACCGGTGACGGCAGTTTCTGCACCGGGGTGACCAGTGTGATCCGGCACGAGGACGGAGTGGACACGCAGGCGCAGGTGTTCCTGCACAGCGAACGCTCCTTCCTGCACGAGGTGATCGCCCCCTACTACGCCGAACTCGGCCTGGGCACACCCCCGGCCACCCTCGACCGGTTCGCCGGCCCGCTGCCCGCCGAACCCGCCGGCCACAGCGCCGCGGACGGCAGCCGGTACGCACACCTGGCCGGGTTCCACGAGGCGCTGCCCGCGTACCGGTCGCTGCTGCGCACCCCGTCCCCGCATCCCGTGCCGGCGGGCGGGATCCGCTCCTTCGTGGCGCAGGCCGACGAGGACGAAACCCCGCTGCACTCCTTCCGCGCGGTGCGCCACGTACGGATCACCACGCATTTCACGGAGCAGGACTGGACCGGGCTCGCGCTGATCGACCTGCCCGGGATCGGTGACACCAACCTGCAGGACGCCCAGCGGATCGTGGCCGCGCTGAAGGACGAGATCGACGTGGTGGTGTTCGTCCGCCGGCCGGACGCACTGGGCGACGGCATCGGCACCTACGACCACGACCTGTACGACCACGTCCGGGACGGCCTGTCGGACGTAGGGCTGGAGCAGTGCTCCTTCCTGATCGTCAACCGGTGCAGCGGGCCGAAGAACGACAATTCCGCGAATGCGGAGCGGATGCTCACCCAGTGGCTGCCGGCCTCGCGGTTCGAGGTGGCGGAGGCGCACATCGCCGACTGTTCGCAGCCGGCCGAGGTGGCCGCCGTGATGGACCGGGTGCTGGAGCACCTCCTCACCCATCTCGACGGCCTGGACGCCCAGCGCCTGGCGGCCCGGACCGAGAAGGCCGCGGAACTGCGCGAGCGGATCGCCCGGCTGCTCGCGCAGGCCGGCCGGCTCGCCGATCTGGCCCAGCCCAGCGAGGTCTGGTTCCTGCCGTTCACCACCCTGTTCAAGGAGGCCTCCGGCCGGCTGGCCACCGCCCTGGCCGCGTACGTCCGGGAGCTGCGCGAGGAACGGGAGTACGCCGACACCTCGCTGGCCGAGGCCGTGGACGCCATCCTGGACGCGGCGCAGAGCGACCCCGGGCATCCGTCGGTGGAACAGATCGTGGTACGCGCCGACGCCGAGGACGGCCTGAGCGTGGCGTACGGCAAGTACCTCAACGAATCCCGGGCCCGGATCTCCCGCCGCTTCCTGGAGTGCGACCTCGCCCTGCACACCCGTACCGAGCGGATGCAGCACCGGATCGCGGAGATCCTGAAGGGGCCGGGCGGGCTGGCGGCCCTCGGTCCGGCCGAGGGCGCGGAGTTCCTGCGCGCCCTCGCCGACCGCATCCCCAAGGTGCGGGAGCAGGGCGAGAGCGAGATCCGCTACGCGCTGGGGCTGCTGGCCGGGTTCCAGCTGTCCTACCGGGGCATGCTGCAGCACCGGGTGCGGGGCTGTCTGGACGGGCTGCACGCCGACACCCCCGCCATGCGCTTCCCGGAGGGCCAGGTGCCGACGCCCGGGCAGGTGCGGGAGATGCTGGAGGTCTGCTACTCCGAGTCCCTGTACGCCTGCCGGGCCGAGCTCCACAAGGCGCTGGCCGAGCCGAGTGCCGCGGTGTTCGCGATCGTCGAGGAGTTCTACGACCGGGTGGTGTCGGCGGCGGGGGCTGCCGACGAGTGGCTGGTCTTCTACCAGGACGCGCGGGCGGAGATCTGGCCGGGCCGGTTCGCCGCCCTGGCGGAGGACGCCGCCCATCTGCGGCGCTGGTCCGAGACGGTGGGGACCGTCGCGGCGCTGCTGGAGGCGCCGCCGGGCACCGCGCCCGGCGCGCCCGGCGCGCCCGCCGATGTACCGGCCCCCCGGGCCCCGCACGCGCCCGAGGAGGCCGCACGATGACCACCCCCGAGCGGTACACCATCGAAGTGAGCATGCTGGGGCCCTCGGGTGCCGGCAAGACCTCGCTGCTGGCCTCCATGTACGCCCAGTACTCCGATCTCATCGGGGCGACGGACCTGGAGCTGTCGCCGGTCGGGGACACGGCGGTGAAGCTCTCCGATGCGGTGGCCCGGCTGAAGGCGCTGTCCCGGTCCGTGCAGGTGCGGGACAGCGTGGACGGCACCGCCGCCGCGGGTCTGCACCGGTATCTGATCGCGGTGGGCCAGAAGGGCAAGAAGCCCAGGTTCACCCTGCGGTTCACCGACTACGCGGGCGGACTGCTGCGGGAGCGGGGCGGCGGCGGAGTCGGCGAGCAGGTCCAGCAGGCCCTGGCCAACAGCCCGGTGATCCTGCTGGCGGTGGACACCGCGGCCCTGCTCGAACAGGACGGCCTGTACCACGACCGGATCAATGCGCCGCACCTGATGTACGAGCAGATCAAAACCCTGCTCCAGGGGAACGAGCAGCACCGCCTGCTGGTCATCGTGCCGCTGAAGTGCGAGAAGTACGTGGGCACCGAAGCCGGGGCGCACCATCTGCTGGACCGGGTCCGGGAGGGCTACAAGCCGCTGCTGGACCATCTGGCGCATCAGGAGGTGCGGTCCCGGGTCGGCTGTGTGGTGGTGCCCGTGCAGACCACCGGGTCGATCGTGTTCTCCTCGATCACCGAGTCTGCGGAGGGCCGGCTCCAGTTCCATTACCGCAGCCGCCGGCCCGGGGCCCCGTACGCCCCGGTCGACACCGATCAGCCGCTGCGCTACGTGCTGCGGTTCGTGCTCAACGTCTACCGGCAGGACCGGCGGGGGTTCTGGCGCGAGACCGTCGACGAGATGTTCAGCACCGACGACGCACTGCGGGCCGCGGTGAACACGTTCGCCTCCGGTACGGTCAGCCGGCCCGGCATCCGGGTCCTCCAGGACCATCCGCGGCTGGGGCGGTGACGGCGATGCCGGAGAGCAGTTGGTTCGTGGAAACACGCGGTTACCTGCCGGACCAGGACTACAGCTGGCAGCCGGCGGGGGCGGGCGGGCAGGATGCCCGGGCGGCGGCGGAGCTGCTGGCCCGGGGCTGCCGGGGCAGGTCTTTGTACGAGCTGATCGACGACTCCGCCTCCTCGCTGCTGCTGTACTGCGCCGACGGCGGTGCGGGCACATGGGCGGAGCCGGTCTGGCTGCTGCTGATCACCGGCTTCCGGCGGGCCGCTGAGGACCCCACCGACCACATGGGCCGGACCATCCGCGCCTCGGTCCTCGGCACCGGCACCGGGCGGGTGCCGCCGGAGGATCTGCTGGCCGTCGCCCACCGGTTCCTGGAGGGTCGGCTGACCGGCCCGCTACCGGTCGAGTACGGGCTGCCGGACGGCACCCCCGGTTTCGCGGTGGACCCCGAAGGCTGGGCGGGTCTGCTTCAGGAGGCCCGGGAGGGACTGCCGGCCGAGCCGCCGCAGGCCTCCCGGATCGACCCGGACCTGATCCGTGTCGACCGGGACACCGCCGACACCCGCAGCCGGGCCGCCACGATCCTGCGGGAGGTGGACGAGCAGGCCCGGACCGGCGTCTTCGACCCCGCCAGGGCCCGGCTGACCGGCGGCACACCACGGCCGCTGCTGGTGGTCACCACGCTGCTGGGCGAGGACTCGCTGCTGGCTCTGCGCCCGCTGCACGCCCTGAGCCCGTACGTGGACCGGAGGAAGGAGAGCAACGTCCACTGGGAGGGCAGCAAGGCCCAGGGCTTCTTCTCGTGGGCCCTCGGGGTCAAGTCGCTCCTCGCCGCGGCCGGCCTGGCGCTGCTCGCGGTCGCCGCCGTCGCGGTCTGGCGGTGAGCCGTTTGCCCTAGCCTCATCCGGCCACCGGGCGGGTAGGGGCTAGGGGTGATGACGGTCGGTGTCGAGGAAGAGTTCCTGCTGCTCGATACGGCGACAGGGCTTCCTGTCCCGCTGGCGGGGAAGGTGAGGACGGCAGCCGGTCTGCGGTGCCGGCCGGAGTGGGGCGAGGGCGAGGTGCAGACCGAGCTCCTCCAGGCGCAGCTGGAGGTGGCCACCCCGGTGTGCACCGCCCTGGACGAGGTGGCCGGGCATCTGAACCGGATGCGGCGGCTGGTCGCGGAGGCGGCCGGTGACTTCGGGTGCCGGCCGGGCTGCTGCGGCACGCCGCCGATACACGGACAGGACCCGATTCCGGTGACGCGGACGGAGCGCTACCGGGCCATGACCGAACAGGCCCAGCTGCTGGTGGCGGAGCAGCTGATCTGCGGGATGCACATCCATGTGGGGGTGCCCGACCGGGAACGGGCCGTGGAGGTCCTCAACCGGGTACGGGTCTGGCTGCCGACCCTGGTGGCGATGGCGGCCAACTCGCCGTTCTGGGCGGGCTCGGACAGCGGTTACGCCAGCTGGCGCACGGTGGTGTTCGGGCGGTGGGCGGTCAGCGGCCCGCCGCCCCGGTTCGCCTCGCTCGCGGACCACGACCGCCGGATCCAGGACCTCGTATCGGGTGACCTCATCATGGACACCGGGCAGATCTACTGGCAGGCCCGGCTGTCCGAGCGCTACCCGACCATCGAGGTGCGCTGTATGGACGTACAGCTGCGGGCCGAGGACGCGGCCCGGTTCGCCGGGCTGGTGCGGGCGCTGGTGGATACGGCGCTGCGGGAGACCGAGGCCGGTCTGCCCGTCCCGGAATGCCCGCCGGAGCTGCTCCAGGCGGCGAACTGGCACGCCGCCCGGTACGGGCTGAGCGGCGGGCTGCTCAGCCCCTACCACGGCACGCTGGTCCGGGCGGAGGCCGCGGTGGGCGGGCTGCTCTCCCATGTGGCGCAGGCCCTGGCGGAGGCCGGGGACCGGGAGCAGGTCACCGGCCTTGCCGAGGAGCTGCTGGAGCAGGGGACGGCCGCCGACCGGCAGCGGGAGGCGTTCGCACGGGAGGGGCTGTTGGGGGTGGTGGGCCTGGTCACGGCGGGGATGACGGCCGGTCCGGCAGCCGGTCCCACGGCCGGGACGACGGACTGAGTTCACGGGTCTGGGAACCGCAAGGGGTGCGCGCTACCCTCCGCCGCATGATTTCCACGGTTGTCTGGGGTACCGGCAACGTCGGACGTGCGGCCATACGTGCCGTCGAGGCCCACCCGAGGCTGAAACTCAACGCTGTGCTCGTCCACAATCCCGCCAAGGTCGGCCGCGATGCCGGCGAACTCGGCGGGCTCGACCACGAACTGGGGGTGGCGGCGACCGACGACATCGCCGCGGTGCTGGAGGCCGGTCCGCAGGCGGTGGTGTACGCCGCCTCCGGGGACATCCGGCCGGACGAGGCGCTCGCCGACATCGCCCGGGCCGTCCGGGCGGGGGCCGTGGTCGTGACCCCCGCCCTGTACCCGCTCTACGACCAGCGCAACGCCCCGCCCGAGTTCCGGGATCCGGTGCTGGCCGCCGTGGCGGAGGGCGGCGGCTCGCTGTTCGTCTCCGGGGTGGATCCCGGCTGGGGCAACGATGTGCTGCCGCTGCTGATCAGCGGGCTCGGCAGCCGGGTGGACGCCATCCGCTGCCAGGAGATCTTCGACTATTCGACGTACGAGCAACCCGACTCGGTCCGCTACCTGGTGGGCATGGGCCAGCCGATGGACTACCAGCCGCCGATGCTCCTCGAGTCGGTCCCCACCATGGTGTGGGGCGGTCAGATCCGGCTGATGGCCCGGGCCCTGGGGGTCGAGCTCGACGCCATCCGGGAGACCCTCGAGCGGCGCCCGCTGGAGACGACGGTGACCACCCGGACGATGGGCGAGTTCGAGGCCGGCACCCAGGGCGCGGTGCGGTTCGAGGTACAGGGCATCGTCGGGGGCGAACCCCGCATCGTCATCGAGCATGTGACCCGCATCCATCCCGCCTGCGCCCCGGACTGGCCGGTGCCGCCCGACGGTGCCGGGGCCCACCGGGTGATCATCGAGGGCCGTCCGCGGATCGAGGTCACGGTGGAGGCCACCGACGAGGGGGAGAACCGGTCGGCGGGCGGGAACGCCACCGCGGTGGGCCGGCTGGTGGGTGCCATCGACTGGCTGGTGGACGCGGAACCGGGACTCTACGACGCGCTGGACGTCCCCCTGCGTCCTGCGGTCGGAAAACTCGAAAGGCCCTCCACACACGGAAGGAAAGCATGATGCGGATCGACGTTCCCGAGGGGCAGCACCCGATCGAGTACGTGTGGGGCGACCTGGTCCCGGGCATCGGGATGGCCGCCGCCAACTTCTCGCTGTCCGTGTACGCCCATACGACCCTGGGGCTGCGCGAGTTCGAGGCGGCCCGGCTGCGCATCGCGCAGATCAACGGGTGTGTGTTCTGTCTGGACTGGCGGACCGAGCGGGACGGGGTGAAGGTCGAGGAGGAGTTCGCCGAGGCGGTCACGGAGTGGCGGACCACGGAGGCCTTCGACGACCGGACCCGGCTGGCCGCCGAGTACGCGGAGCGGTACGCCCTCGATCACCACGGTCTGGACGAGGAGTTCTGGGCCCGGATGACCGCGCACTACAGCCAGGTCGAGATCGTGGAGCTGAGCATGAGCATCGGCTCGTGGCTGGCGTTCGGGCGGCTCAACCATGTGCTGGGCCTCGACAGCGTGTGCGTGCTGCCGACGGGCTGACCGGGTGAGGGGGGCCGGCCGGTCGCACCGGCCGGCCCGCTGCCGCCGTCAGAGGTCGGTGGCGATGATCTTCTCGATATTGCGTTCGGCGAGGGCCGTGATGGTGACGAACGGGTTGACGCTGGCGTTGCCGGGGATCAGCGCGCCGTCGATCACGTACAGGCCGGAGTAGCCGTGCAGGCGGCCGTGGTTGTCGGTGGCCTTGTCGAGCACGGCGCCGCCGAGCGGGTGGTAGGTGAGGTGATCGCCCCAGATCTTGTAGGCGCCGAACAGGTCGGTCCGGTAGATCGTGCCCTCCTTGGCGTTGATCTTGTCGAAGATGGTCTTGGCCATGTCGATGGACGGCTGCTTCCAGGCGGTCTGCCAGTTCAGCTCGACCCGGCCGGCCGCTGCGTTCCAGGTGAACTCGGCGCGGTGCGGGTTCCTGGTGATGGACAGGTAGAACGAGGCGTACGTCTCGATGCCGGTGGGCAGCGGGGCGACCTCGGCGAAGGCTCCGCCGGCGGCCCAGTTGTCGATGCCGGCGGTGGGCATGGCGGACTGGAGTTTTCCGGTCGGGTCCCACATGTGGTTGGCCCGGCCGCACATGACGTTGCCGTTCTCGCCCCAGCCCTTGCCGATCTCGTTGTTGAGCCCGGGCAGGACGCCGGTGGCCTTGAGCCGGACGAGCAGTTTGCTGGTGCCGACGCTGCCGGCCGCGAAGAACACCCGGTCCGCGGTGACGGTCTTGACGGCGGTGGTGGTGCCGGTGGTGTCGATCTGTTCGATGGTCACGGTGTAGCCGCCGGCCGCCGCGGGGGCGACGGAGGTGACCTTGTGCAGCGGGGAGATCGCGACCCGGCCGGTGGCCCTGGCCAGGGCGAGATAGGTCTTCTGCATGTGCTTCTTGCCGTGGTTGTTGCCGTAGATGACCTCGCCCGCCAGGGCGGACTTCGGAGCGGTGCCGGCCTCCTCCCGCTTCATGTGGTCCCAGTCGTACACGTTGGGCACGAAGACGAAGGGGAACCCGGAGCGCTGGGCGTGCTTGCGGCCTACCCGTGCGTACTGGTAGCAGGGGGCGGACTCCCACCAGGCCTGGTCGACGGGGGTGACGCCGAGTCCGGCGTTGGCGCGCGGGTAGTAGGTGCCGTACATCTCGTCGGCGTTCACCGAGGGGAGCACGGCACCGAAGTTCTCCCGTTTGGGGGTGACGGCCATGCCTCCGTTGACCAGGGAGCCGCCGCCGACCCCGCGGCCCTGGTAGACGGTGATGCCGCCGAACTCCTCGGCGTCCAGGATGCCGGTGTAGCGCGGGACGTCCTTGTCCAGCGGGAAGCCGAGGAAGTTGCTCAGCGGCTGCTTGGTCCGGGTGCGCAGCCAGAACGAGCGGTAGTCGGGCTTGGTGGTGTTGGCGAAGATCTTGCCGTCGGAGCCCGGGGTGTCCCAGGCCATGCCCATCTCGATCATGTGGACGTCGACGCCGGCCTGGGCGAGCCGGAGGGCGGCCACCGAGCCGCCGTAGCCGGTGCCGACGATCAGGGCCGGGACGTGCTCTCCGCTGTCGATGGCAGGCCCGGCGGCGGGGATGACCGCCGGTCCCGCATACGCGGCGGAGCCGTGGCCGGCGAGGGCCACGGCTCCGAGAATAGAACCTGTTCCAGTGATGAATCCACGGCGGGATATGCCATTGGATCCGTGATTGCGGGGGGAGTTGGTATCCATGTGTCCTTCCTCACTCTTGGCGGAAGAGAAACGAGTTCTAGCCCCGCCCGTGAGGTAAGTCGATAGATACCGATTGGTAACTTTTGTCTGTACCAGCCCGTTGGCGACCCCAGGTCAGTCGCGGATCAGCAGGACGATCACGGCCAGGACGACGGCCAGCGCCAGGGCGAGCACACCGTGGATCAGGCGGTGGTTGCGGAGCACCGGCAGGTAGTGGTCCACGGCGAGCCGGCCCGGGCCGGTGAGAGCGAGGGTGGCGGCGGCGGCGACGATCAGGGCCTCGAACTCGATGCCCTCCTGCCCGATCACGGAGCCCACCCACTTGACCGAGATGGCGTTGATCATGACGCCGACGATCCCGGCGGCGGCCAGCGGGGTGACCAGGCCGAGGATCAGCCCCAGGCCGCCCAGGGTCTCGGTCAGGCCGGCGATGGTGGCCATGACCTCGCCCGCCGGGTAGCCCGCCTTGGAGAAGAAACCGCCGGTGCCCTTGATGCCGCCGCCGTCGAACCACATGAACAGCTTCTGGGTGCCGTGCACCACCATGATGGCGCCGAGTACGACGCGCAGGACCGGCAGGCCGACGTCGTAGGGGGTGAGGACGGGCGAGGTGCGGGCGGTGCCCGGGAGCGTGGTCGAGGTCATGGTCGTCAAGGTGCTTTCTGTGGGAGGGACAGGAACGGAGGACGGTCAGCCGAACTGGAGCGAGCGCTTGGCCAGCCCCATCCAGAAACCGTCCACCGGGGTGCGCTGGGCGCCGAGGTCTCCGGTGGCATCAGCAGCGCCCAGAGTGACGAAAAGCGGGGCGAAATGCTCGGTAGCCGGATGTGCGAGTCGGCTGGCCGGGGCGGTGTGCTCGAAGTCGAGGAGGGCGTCGACATCGCCGGCCGCCAGGGCTTCGCGACCCCAGGCGTCGAACTCGGCCGACCAGGCGGGCACCCCGGGACCGGAGTGCCGCAGGGCGGCGAGATTGTGGGTGAAGAAGCCGCTGCCGACGATCAGGACCCCTTCGTCGCGCAGCGGGGCGAGCCTGCGGCCGAGGTCCATCAGCCGGCGGGGATCCAGGGTGGGCATGGAGATCTGGAGCACCGGGACGTCCGCCGCGGGAAACATCTCGACCAGCGGTACATAGGCGCCGTGGTCCAGTCCGCGGTCCGGGATGTCCTGGACCGGGGTGCCGGGCGCGCGCAGCAGGGCACGGACGGCCCGGGCGAGCTCCGGGGCGCCCGGGGCCTCGTACCGGACCCGGTAGTAGTGCTCGGGGAAGCCCCAGAAGTCGTACACCAGCGGCACCCGCTCGGTGGAGCCGAGGGCGAGCGGGGCCTCCTCCCAGTGGGCGGAGACCACCAGGATCGCCCGGGGCCGGGGCAGCCCGGCGGACCAGGCGGCCAGCTGGCCCGGCCAGACCGGGTCGTCGGCCAGCGGGGGCGCGCCGTGACTGAGGTACAGCGCCGGCATCCGGCCGGCAACAGGTGCGGTCATGGCGGCAGCACTCCTTCCCGGAGTCGATGTTCAAATTCGAACCACTACCGTGACCCTATGACGTGATTCGAATTTGAACAAGCTGCCGTATCCTGGGCCCATGGCTGAGACGAGATGGCTGGACGAGGAAGAGATGCGCGCCTGGAAGGGCTTCCTGGCGGCGTCCGCCCTGCTGAACAGGCGGCTGGACCAGCAGCTCCGGGTGGATTCCGGCCTCTCGCACCCGCAGTACGAGATCCTCGTCCGGCTGTCCGCCGCACCCGACGGGGAGCTGCGCATGACCGAACTCGCCGATGCCCTGATCAACACCAAGAGCGGCCTCAGCTATCAGGTGACCCAGCTGGAGAAGGCCGGGCTGGTACGCCGGCGGACCTGCCCCTCCGATGTGCGGGGGGTCTTCGCCGTGCTCACCGAGGCGGGGCGGGCACAGCTGGTGGACGCCGCGCCCGGGCATGTGGAGGCCGTCCGGAACCTGCTGATCGACGTCCTGAGCCCGGAACAGCTCACCGCGATCGCCGACGGCCTGGGCGAGGTCAGCCGCCGCCTGCGCGAGCGTACGGACTGACCTCGGCCGCCGTCGGACACCCCTACTGGGACTGCGCGAGGACCCGGGGATCGGCCGGGCGCGGGACGAACACCGGGGATTCCGACTGGTAGAAGAGGTCGATGTCGGCCTCCTCACCGCCGACGATCAGGGTGTCCCAGGCGCCGCTCTCCCGCAGGGTGCGGAGGGTGGCGGGGGCGATCGGGGCCAGGTGCGAGCGGAGCTCCGCGTCCGTGGGCAGCCCGGGCAGCCGGGACCCCAGACGGGCCCGGATCCCGACCATCCGGTCCAGCAGCGCGTCCAGATCGCTCCCGTCCGCGGACCCGGCACCCGCACCGGCCTCGGCGCTGCGCGCGATGATGTCCTTGATGGCGCGGGTGACACCCTGCTCGTCGGTGGTCACCATGGCATTCCACGCCCGGCTCTTGTGCCGGTACTGGAGCATCGACATCGCCGCCTCGTGCCGGATGAAGTCGGCGTCCCGCAGCGGCCTGCCCTGCCAGGAGCGGCTGAGCGAGCGGGCCAGCGAAGTGGCGGAGGCGAGGCCGCTGTTGAGGCCGCGGCCGGGCCAGAAGTGGATGGCGTTGGCCGCATCGCCCAGCAGGAAGCCGTAGGTACCGGGACTGGTCGCGGTCGGCCGGTGCAACTGCGCGGTGAACCGCGGGCGCTGGACCATGTCCAGCCGGAACGAGGTGATCGCGGACAGGTCGTCCTCCGCCACCCCGAACAGCCGCAGGCCCTGCCGGATCTCCTTCCACAGCGGCGAACTGCGCAGCAGGGCGGGCAGGAAGAGGGTGCCGTGGGTGGGGCAGGCGAACTCGTTGTCCTCTTCCTGGCGGCTCATCAGACAGGGCCGGGTGGCGATGCACTCCTCGAAAACCTGGCGGACCGGGTCGATACCGATGACGTTCCTGGCCTCCTCCCGGGTGAGCCGCATGTTCAGGAAGCCCTCGCCGCGCAGCGAGTTGAGCAGAAACCGGTTCTGGGACACGGTGAGCAGCACGCTCATCGGGTCCGGCAGCTTCGACTTGACCCGCAGGCCCAGGACGATGTCCTGGAGGTGCTCGCCGTCGAGGGAGTAGATCGAGGCGTCGGCGGCGCCGAAGCGGTCGGCGTAGTGCTCGCGGGTGCGGGAGCGACCGCCCTCGCTGATGACCAGGACGTGTTCCTGGGTGATCCGGTTCTGCTGTTCCTCGACGTCGAAACGGCGGGGGACGAGGCGGATCGCCGGCCGCCGGTTCGCCAGGGCGAGCAGCCGGTCCTCGATGTGGGCAATCCGGATGTTGCGCGGCGGGCGTCCGTCGACCGAGTCCGGGCCGACCGGCCACATCTCGGAGTACGCGCCGGCGTCGTCGAACAGCGCACCGAGCACTTCCTCGGACAGGGCCAGGTACTGCCTGCTCTGGACGGTCACCACCTGCTGGCGGCGGAAGTTGCCCTGGGTCTCGTCCTTCCAGACGACCGCGGCGCCCTTCCTGGTCCAGCGCCCGTCGTAGACGGTGACGGCGGTCCGGCCGGGCAGCATCTCGTCCAGGGCCAGGGCGAAGGCCAGGCCCACCGGGCCGCCGCCGGTGACCGTGACCCGCAGCGTGCCGGGGTCCGCGGTGGCCGGTCGGGGGATGTCCAGGAGGGAGAGGTCCATCACCGTCTCCATGGCGTCCTGCCCCTCGTAGAGGAAGGTTTCATCGCCGATGCGTATGCAGTCGTTCGGGCGGAGCACGTGCCGGGTGATGCGCTGCTCGTTGACGTAGGTGCCGTTGCGGCTGTCCCGGTCGTAGAGGACGAACCCGGCGTCCTCCGCGAGGATCTCGGCGTGCAGCCGGGAGGCACTGGGGCTGACGATGACGACGCCGTTGTCGCTCTTGCGCCCGAAGCTGAGGGGCTCGTCGCCCAGAACCACGCTCTGCCCGGTGAAGGGACCGGTGCGCCCCACGATGACCGACGACACTCGACACTCCCTGATGAGGACTTGATGACGACTCGGCTGAAAACTGCCCGTACGAGACAACACGTCCCCACGAACCGGCTCGGTTCAACTTTTTCCCGGCATTTCTTGCGCACTGTTGAACCGGGCGCCCGGTCCGCACGTGATGTGCGCGTCGGCCGGCGATCAGAGGGAGAACCGCCCCCATGTACAACGAGGAATCCGAGACCGTGACGGAGACCGCGCTCGCGGGCACCACCGGGGCCGCGCCAGGGACCGCACCGGGGGCGGGGGGTGGGGAGCAGCTGGTCGCGGGCCGCTACCGGCTGCTGTCCCGGCTCGGCGAAGGCGGTATGGGCACCGTGTGGCGGGCGCGCGACGAGACCCTGCACCGGGAGGTCGCGCTCAAGGAGGTACGGGCCCCGGCCGGCCTGCGGGCCGAGGACATCGCGCGGATGTACCGCCGGCTGGAGCGCGAGGCGTGGGCGGCGGCCCGGATACCCGACCGCAATGTGGTCACGGTCCACGACGTGGTGATGGAGGACGGCCGGCCCTGGATCGTGATGGAGCTGGTCCGCGGGCAGTCGCTGGCCGGTCTGCTGGCGGCCGGTGGACCGCTCACCCCGCGGCACGCCGCGCACATCGGCGCCGAGGTGCTGAGCGCCTTGCGCGCCGCGCACGCCGTCGGAGTGGAGCACCGGGACGTGAAGCCGGCGAACGTGCTGCTCGCCGAGGACGGGCGGGTGGTGCTCGGCGACTTCGGTATCGCGATGGTCGAGGGCGGCACCGCCCTGACCCTGGCCGGCGAGGTGGTCGGCTCCCCCGAGTACCTGCCGCCGGAGCGGGCTCTGGGCCGCCCTTCGGTCCCCGAGTCGGACCTGTGGTCCCTCGGCGTGATGCTGTACGCGGCCGTGGAGGGGATCTCCCCGTTCCGGCAGGACACCGCGCTGGGCACGCTGCGGGCCGTGGTGGACGAGGAACCGCCGGAGCCGGCCCGGGCCGGCCCGCTCGCCCCGGTCATCGCCGGGCTGCTCCGCAAGGAACCCGCGGAGCGGACCCCCGCCGCCCAAGTGGCCGCGGCCCTGCGGGACATCGCCGGCGGGCCGGACGCCACCACGACCGCCGCCGGCGTCCTGCCGCGGCCCGCGGAAGCCGCCACCACGGCGGCGCCGGCGGTCGCGCGGCCTGCGGCGCCGGCCACGCCCACCCCCGCCGCACCCGCCGCACCCGCCGCACCCGGAACGTCGACCACGCACACCGCGCCCGCCGCGGACCCCGCCCCGCCCCGCAGGCGCCGTAGGACGGCCCTCGTCGCGGCCGGTGCGGCCTCCTGTGTCCTGATCGCCGCCGCAGTGGTTTATGCCGTCACCCGCGACGGCGAGGACGCCGCCCCCGGTCCGGGCGTACGGGTGTCGGTGGCCGGCGCGAACACGACCTACACCGGCACCTGTCCGATCCCCGAGGGGCGGGCGCCCGCGTTCACCGCGACGTTCACCGCGCCGGAGCCGACCCTGATCTCCTACCGCTGGGTGTCCGGCAACGGATCGGTGGTGGACCCGCACTGGCGCACCCTGTCGATCGGGGACGAGGCCGACCCGACGGGGCACGACACCGTGCGCCTGACGACCTGGGCGCAGGCCGGCACCCTGACCACCGGAATGGCCGTGGAACTCCAGAGCCCCGTCCGTACCACCTCCAACCCGGTGCCCTTCTCCCTCACCTGCACCGGCTGACCCCGTCCGGCCCCTTAGGGGGTGGGGGTCCGGCCGAGTTGCCAGCCGCTGAACCGGGCCGTGCCGCGGGCGCCGTTGCCGGCGTTGCCGGCGGTCATGAAGAGTCCGGCGTCCTGGCCGGCCGTGGCGCCGGGGACGGAGACGGTGGCGACGCTCTGCCAGGTGCGGCCCTCGTCCGTGGAGGAGCTCCCGGTGAAGGAGCCGCCCGGCAGCTTGGTGAGTTCCAGCAGGACGGGCGCCTTGACCCCGGTGATCCGGTGCAGGGAGTCCAGGGTGCCGTCGCCGTCGCTGTCCCAGGAGAGCACGACGCCGTGGGCCGGGGTGACGGCCAGGGTGAGGAACCCGGCGCTGCCCTGGCGGCCGAGCTCGTTGCGGACGGCGATGCCGGCCCGGGCCCAGCCGCCGGTGGAGTCCTGGGTGTCCACCCGCAGCCGCAGGACCGTGCCCTCGGTGAGGGCGGCCTCCCGGTAGGCGGTCCCGAACTGGGCGACGCGCCGCCACAGGTCCTCGCCCCCGCCGCTGATCGCGAACCGGTCGCCGGCCTGCCCGAACAGGGCCGCATTGGTGGTGTGGGTCTTCCAGCCCTCCCCGAGCGGTCCGGCCAGGACCAGCCCGGCCCGCTGGGTGACGGTGACCGGATCGCGGCCGGCCGGACCGTAGCGGGTGACGAGGGTGTACGGGACGGGTTGCAGGGGCTCGGTGAGGGGTACGGCCGGGGCGGCGATCTGCCACCTCACCCGGGCGCTCCCGCCGGGCTCCACGTCCGGCAGGGAGGTGTCCCCGAGGGCGGTGGCCTGCAGGCCGGTGAGGGTGAACTCGACCGGGCCGGTGGCCTGGAGGCCGTTGTGGTTGCGGAAGGCCGCGGTGAGGGTGGCGCTGCCGCCCGGGACGAGTGCCGACGGTTGCAGGGTGAGGGTGGTGAACGCCTGGTAGGGGGCCTCGGCCAGGGTTTCGTACACCCTGCGGGCGGTGCGGTACGGGTCGGAGGTCGGCCGGACCGGATGGCTGCGGGTCCGCTCGGTGGTCCAGGTCTCCTCGCGCGGGTAGAAGTCGAAGGCGGCGGGGGTGCGCTGCCCGGCCATTGCCTCGGCGTGCTCGTGCAGGAACTCCTCCCACAGGGGCAGGTGGAGGTCGCCGATCAGGCCGTGCCAGTCCCGGCCGGCGTAGTTGTTCAGGGTGACGGCGGCGGGCCGGCCGGCCCAGGTGGTGATCAGGGCGCGGGCGGTGCGTTCGAGTTCCACGGCTTCGGCGGGACTGCCGGACTGGCGTTTGGCGGCCTCCAGCCAGGGTCCCAGCAGGAAGTTCCGGTGGCAGCCGGCCACGGTGTCGCTCAGCCGCATCAGCTTCAGCCAGAGCGTGGACAGGGCGCGGAAGGTGTCGGCGTCCCGGCTGAGCCAGGCGGCGCGCAGGGAGGGGTGGAGGGTGCGGGAGCGGTTGGCGAGGGCCTGGCGGGTGAAGTCGGTGAGGTCGTGCCGGTAGGTGTCGGAGTCGCGCAGGGCGGGCGGGACCTCGAGCAGGGCGGCGAAGGCCCGGTCGAAGCCGGCCTGGTCGAACATGGTGCCGGAGGAGGAGAAGAGGCGGGGGCGGCGGGTGAAGAGCGAGTCGTGGGGGCGGCCGTCGCGGCCGGTCAGCCGGTAGGCGGTGGCGGCGAGTTCGGCGAACGCGGTCCGGGCGGCGGCGTCCTCGGCCCCGTAGCGGAACTCGGCGTAGCCCTCGAACCAGGCGGTCCGGTCCACCGTCTCCTTCCGCCAGGCGAGTTCGCTGAACAGCTCGAAGGCGGCGGGGTCCCGGCCGCTGGCCTCCGGCATGTAGGCGGTGCCGGTGAGGGCGCTGCCGGGCTTGTCGCGCCAGGCGGGGAACTTGCGCACCCACCGGTCGGTGTTGGCGCCGAGGGTGGTGCGACCGCCGAAGTTGGGGATGGTGCCGAAGGCGTACGGGGTGCCACCCCAGTCGCGGTCCCGGTCGGTGACGGTGTCCAGGTCGGAGATCCCGTCGACGATGAAGAGGCGGCGGCGGTCGACGGCGTCGAGGAGTTCGGGGAGCGGGTTGTGCTGCCAGCCCAGCAGCACCCAGGTGGCGCCGGGGTGGGCGGTCTGCAGGGTGCGTTCCACGGCACGGGCGGCTGCCGCGACCGGTACGTCGCCGGGGCTGCCGCCCTCGTGCAGCAGGTCCATCTTGAAGTGGCGTGCCTCGCCCAGGAGTTCTCGCTGGTGCCGGTAGAAGGAGGCGGCGACCTCGGTGAACGGCGGGGTGCGGGGGTCGAGCCAGTCGGGGCGGGGCAGCCCGCACCAGCTGCCCTGGGGGACCACCCGGGCGGTGGGGTTGCGGGTCATGAAGCCGTCCGGGACGGTGCCGAACCAGCCGGGCAGCACCGGGGACATGCCGTAGGCGCGCAGCCGGTCGGTGATCCGCCGGCCGAGGGCGGCGCGGCGGGCGAGGAGGCCGGTGGAGACCGGGCCGCCGTAGCCGCTGAGGTTCTGCAGCAGCCACCAGGGCTGATGAGAGGGGGCGGGCAGCCAGGCCCGGGCCTCTGCGTCGGAGTAGCCGAACTCCATCAGGACCCGGTGGTAGACGGCTTCCTGGCCGACGGTGACCAGGACTTGGTTGCAGCCGTGCAGGGCCAGGTCGTCGATCAGGCGTTCCCAGTGGGCCCAGTCGGCGTACGGACCGGTGTAGCCGTCGTGGGTGTCGTTGAGGGCGAACCGGTGCGGGACGGTGGCGGACCGCTCCAGCGGCCCGCGGGGGGCGGGCAGGACATCGGGCAGGTCGAGCCGGTCGCCCGCCCAGGAAAGGTGGGCCCGGCAGACGTACTTGAGGTACCAGTGCACGCCCGTGAGCAGCACCGCCGGTCCGGTTGCGGTGACTTCGATCCGGCCGTCGGTGCCGGCGACCCGGAACCGGTCGGGTCCGGTGCCGGCGGGTACGGTCCGCAGCACGAACTGGGCGGCGTGCCGGGGCAGCAGCCGGTGGAGGGCCTCGTGGGCGGTTGCGGTGCCGGGACCGCCGCGGCCGGGGACGGCGGGGGCGGCGGCGGGTTCGGGTGCGGGGGCGGGCAGCGGGGCCGCCGCGGCCGGGGGCGGGTCGCCCGGGAGTCCGGCGGCGAGTCCCACCGCCCCGGCCGCTCCGAGAACGGCGCGCCTCGACAGCATGTCCATCTGTGTGCTCCGTGGTACTGGGGTGACAACGGACACCTGCGCAGCGCAGGTTATGGCCTGGACCGGCCGGAGTACGGCAGGGACACGTAATACGCCGGGGGAAGGGGCTGGAACGGGGTGGTCCGGGGCGGGCGTTCGGCCGGACGGCTGGATGGTGCGGCGGGCCCGGACCGGCGGGCGGCCGGACGGGGACGGGTGCTGCGCGTAATGGGGTCATGGGTGTGCGGCGTCGGCAGGTGGTGCAGGGTGCGCTGGCGGCGTGCCTGTGGCCGGGCTCCCGGCGGGGCCCGGACTACCGGGCCCTCGGGGCGGCCCTGGACGGGCGGCTGGTGGTCGCCGGGGATGCCGGGTACGCGCTGGCCCGGCAGCTGTACCAGCCGCGGTACGACCGGGTCGCGCCCGGCGCGGTGGCGTATCCGGCGCACGACGGGGACGTGACGGTGTGCCTGGAGTTCGCCCGCCGGTCCGGGGTGCCGGCGGTGGCGCGCGGCGGCGGACACGGCTAGGGGGTGTCCGGTGGATCAGGGCCGGATAGGCCCGGGTCGTCTGGTGCCGTGGATTCCAAGGCGGAGGAGGGAGCCCACGCGGTGGGGGCACCTCCCAGCGGTAGCTGGGGGACGTCGGCGACCGACGACAACGCGGCAAGCCGCGGTGCTGGGGGTCCCCCCGGACGGAGTCTGGGGGAGGGCCGGGCCCGGCCATGATCCACCGGACACCCCCTGTGCGGGCTGGGCGGTCTGCCCGGGGCTGGTGGTGGATGTGGGGGCGATGGCGGAGGTGTCTCCGGGGAGCGGCGAGGTGCGGATCGGGGCGGGGGCGCGGCTCGGCGAGGTGCATGCCGTGCTGGCGGGCCGGGGGCTGGGGATTCCGGCCGGGCTGTGTCCGACGGTGGGGATCGCGGGGCTGGCCCTCGGCGGCGGGCTGGGGGTGGGCAGCCGGGCGTACGGGGCGACCAGTGACCGGCTGACGGGGGCCCGGGTGGTCACCGCCGACGGGATCGCGCGCGAGGTGGACGCCCGGCAGGATCCGGACCTGTTCTGGGCGCTGCGGGGCGGTGGCGGCGGGAACTTCGGGGTGGTCACCGAGTTCCGGTTCCGTACCCATGCGGTGGCGGCCTGCGGTGTTGCCGAGCTGGGCTGGGAGGCGCGGGACTCTGCCGCGGTGCTGGCCGGCTGGCAGCGCTGGCTCGGTGCGCTGCCCGATCCGGTGTGGAGCCAGGTCGAGTTCGTGCTCGACGGTACGGGGGTGCCGGGTCCCGCGGTGCGGATCGTGGCGCTGGACGGGCGGCGGGAGCTGGACCGCGAGGTCGGGCGGCTGACCGGCCTGGTGGGGGCGCAGCCGCGGAGCCACCATGCGGTGGAGCGCGGGTACGGGGACACCATGCGGGCGTTGTCGGGCTGCCTGGACCTGTCCCCCGCCGAGTGCCGGCTGCCCGGTGGGCTGCCGGGCCGGGATCCACGGGGCCGGCTGGGCCGGGAGGACTACACGGCACGGTCCGACTTCTGGGCGGCGGGCGGTCTGCCGGCGCCTGCCGTGGCGGAGGTGCTGGCCGCGCTGGGCCGGTATGCGGCGGAGGTGCCGGCCGGCGGGCGCGGAGTGGTGCAGTTCGACGGGGTCTGCGGGGGTGCCCTCAACCGGGTGGGGGCCGGCGCGACCGCCTTCGTGCACCGGGACAGCGCCTTCCTCGGGCAGTACCTGGTGTACTGGCCGCCCGGGGCCACCGCCGGGGAGGTGCTGCGGCACGAGGGCTGGCTGGACCGGCTGTGGCAGCAGCTACGGCCCTGGGCGAGCGGCCGGGCCTACCAGAACTACGCCGATCCGAAGCTGGCCGGCTGGGCCCGGGCCTATTACGGGCCGAACCTGCCCCGGCTGGAGCAGGTCAAGCGCGTCTACGATCCGGGCCGGCTGTTCAGCTTCCCGCAGGCGGTGCCGGGTGGGAGCGCAGGGCGGCGCGCAGCCGGCCGGCCTGGGTGACCAGCCGGGTCCGGCCGCCCCGGTCCGCGGTCGCGTCGAGCCCGGCGGGTTCGGGGCCCTGGGCGCGGCACTGCTCCGCGCAGTCGGCGGCGACCGCGAGGAGTTCCCCGGCGGCGGCTGCCTGGAGGGTGCCGTCGAGTGCCGGGGCCAGCGCGCCGGCCAGCACCGACCAGGTGGTGGCGTACGCTCCGGTCGCGGCGGCGGTGCGGAGGGAGTCGGCGAGCCGGTTGGCCTTCACGGCGCCCAGGGTGAGCAGTTCGGCGAGGTCGGTGCCGAGCCGTACGGGGTCCAGGTCGCCGCGGGCGGCCAGGGTGAGCAGGGCGTCGACCGCGGCCAGCCGGTCCTCGGGGTACCGGGCGCCGAGGGCGTAGGCGACGGCCAGGTGCAGGGCCTCGCCGGCCGGTCCGCCGGCTTCCGCCAGCCGGGCCAGCGCCTCCGCCGCTCCGCGGTCGTCATAGCCGGCGGCGCAGCCGGAGAGTTCCGGGAGGAGCCAGGCGGCCAGGGTCTCCCGGTCCTCGGGCAGCACCGCGAGGTCGTTCGGGGAGGGCCGCCACCAGCAGCTGATGAGTCCGCTGCGGGGCCGCCCCAACGCCTCGAACACCTCGGGGAACTCCCCTCGGCCGAAACGGCGTTCGCCCGTGTCCAGGACGAGATGGGGGACGTCGAACCCATGGTTGCCGAACGTGTACCCGAACCGGTGGTCCCGGGGCGGGACGGTGGCGCGGGTCAGGGCGGGCGGTGCGCCCGCGGTGCCCAGCCAGGCGGCGAGCCGGTCGCCCTCGCGGGTGCCGAGGGCGGTGGCCGCGGGGACGGCGGCCGGGTCCCGGCGGACCCGGAACAGGGCCTGGGCGAAGTCGGCGGCGGCGGGTTCGATGCCGAGCCGGTGGTAGGCGGCGAGCCGGCCGATCAGCTCCTCCGGGTCGATGGAGCCGGTCTCCCACACCGGGGTGGCCAGCAGGAACGGCAGGGGGGCGGACCGGATGCGGTCGGCCACCTCGCGCAGCCGGGCGGCCGGCACCTGTTCCAGGGCGGCATGGGCGCAGTGCTTGTGGAAATCCGGGGCAGCAACGGCATGCCCGGCCCGCCGGTTCCGCGGGGCAATCCGGTCCAGGACGGCGGCGGCGACGAGGTCCAGGCCGCCCAGGCGGCCGGCGTCCGGCTGCTCCCCGTCGAGCCACCACCGGCCCGCCAACGCGAGGCGCAGCGCCTCGGCGAGCGCCGTACGGTCCAGGTGGGCGTGGCGGACCAGCCCGTCGAGGGCGCGTTCGAACTCGGCGACGGTCTGGGTAAGCGATGTGACCACGGCTGCGACGAGCTCCACGGTCTCGGCGACCGTGGCGGGGGACGGCGCGAGCGGGACGGGAACCGGGTGCGACGGCAGCGTCTCCCGATAGGGCTCGGTGTCCCCGGCGGTCGTGCTCGCGCCGAACAGCTCCTCGGCCAGGGCCCGGTGGACCGGGCTGAGCAGCCCGGCGCTGTCGGCGAGTTCGGCGCGCAGCGCCTGGTCCGCGCGGAGGTGGGGGGCGGCGAGCTTCAGGGCGCGTCCCTGGATGTCGGTGTCGGGGTGGCCGAACGCCCCGGCGAGCACCGGCAGGAGTTCACCGGCGGCGGCCGGATCGCTGCGCAGAATCCGCCCCAGCAGCACCAGTTGGGTGCGTACGTGCTTCTTCTCCGGGCGGAACAGCGCGGCCTGGGACATCTCGGCGAGCAGGGTGGTGTCGAGCTGTCCGGCCTCGGCCAGCCGGGCGAGGATCTGCTGGGCGTGGCCGGCGACCGCCGAGGGGGCGTCGGAGGCCAGGGCGAGCCAGTCGGCGGTCCGCTCCCGTTCCTCGTCCACGGTGAGGTTCAGGCGCTGGAGGAGGACGAGGTAGTACTTGAGGTGGGCGGCCGATCCGCCGCGCAGGAGGCGGCCGGTGCAGCCGTCGAGCAGGGTGGCGCGGTCCAGGGTGCCGTCCTCGGCGAGGGCGGTCAGGGCGGCGGGCCAGTGGTCGGGGTCCTCCGGGTCGAACCGCGCGGAGAAGGCGGCAACGGGTTCGGCGGTCTCGAAGAGGCGGGGCGCCAGGTCCCGGACGTGCGGGTCGCGCCGCAGGGCGTCGGCGAGGGGGACGGAAGGGCGACGGCGGGGACCACGGGTCCAGCCGCCGGCGGCGAGCGCCCACCCCTCGACATAGCCGTCGGTGAGCGGTGCGGGGCAGCCGGCCAGCCGGACGAGTTCGCTGATCAGCGGGTAGTCCTCGCGGGCGGTGGCGGCCCGGCCGGCCAGCCGGTGGGCGAGGTCGCCGAGCCACTCCGGTGCGCGGCCGGAGAGCAGGTCCAGCAGGGTGTCGTGCGGGAGGCCCTGCCAGGTGCGCAGGTCGCGGGCGCCGATCCAGGCGGCGGCAGCCGCGGCTCCGGTGTGGCAACCGGTTCCGGCGATGAGCAGGGCCCGGCCACGGACGTCCCGCTCCTGCCAGCGGCTCCAGTCCCAGCCGCGCATCTCGCGGCGCAGTTCCTTCAGTTCGGCGAGCAGGTCGCGGCGCTGGATGCGGTCGAGGTCCTTGAGGAGGCCGGGGATCTCGGCGGTGCGGCCGTCGCGGACGGCTTCGAGAACGGCGTTCATCGGGTGGCTCCGGTCGTGGTGGCAGTGGTCGTGGCGGTGGTCGTACGGTCCGTGGTGGCGGTGGCGGCGGCTCGCTGGGCCATCCGGGTGGCGAGGGCATGCTTGCAGGGGCCGCGGCGGCCCCGGTAGTCGGCCCACCACTGGCAGGTGCAGCCGAGTGCCCCGCCGGATTCACGGACCTGGTAGCGGCGTTCGCCGGAGGTGACGAGGGCGGTGCCGGAGCCGCCGAGGGCGACCGCTCCGGCCTCCAGCAGGGCGCGGGCGGCGGTCAGCCGCGGGTTGTGGCGTTCGGCGCGCCGGGCGTCGTAGGGGAGTTCGCGGTGGAAGTAGGCGGCGTCGGCGATGTCGTAGCCGACCCGGCCGGCCGTGCCGAGGCGGGCGAGGGCCGCCCGGACCCGGGGCACCGGAAGACCCGACTGCCCGGCCAGCTCGGCCGGGTCGATCCGCGGTTCCCAGGCGAGCAGCACCGAGATCAGCTCGGCGTCGTCGGCGGCCTCGTCGGTGGCGAGGGCCTCCAGCACCCCGCCCTCGCCGGAGAACCCGCGGTCGGCCTCCGGGGAGAGGGTGAGGGTGAGCCGCATCCCCGGCAGGGTGAGCTCCCATGCGCTCGCGGTGGGCAGGGCGCCGTCCGGGGCGGGCCCGTACACGCGCAGGCCGGTGGCGTGCCGGAGCACCTGCTGGAGGGCGGCCAGGCGCTCGGGCCCGGGCAGGCAGACCGTGCCGGGGACCGGGCGGGTGGTGGGCCGCAGGGTGCGGCCGGCCGGGAGCACCCACATCGGGCCGCCCGCGGAGCCGCCGCCCGGTCCGGTGCGCGGGAGCGAGCGGAGGAACCGTACGGCCTCGGCGGCGGGCAGTTCGGCGCGCAGGTCGAAACCGGTGGTGGCGACCTGGGATTCGGCGAAGCCGCGGAGCCAGCGGTCGGGCAGCGGAACCTTCTTCTCCACCACCGGCCCGTCGAGGGTGGTCACCGCCATCTCGTCCGGTCCGACCCGCAGGTGCAGCGGGTCGTTCCCGGTCAGCCGGGACAGGGCCGCGCGCAGCGGGTGGTTGACGTCCACGTTGGTGGTGCCGTGGCCGGTGTCGGCGCCGCGCAGTCCCTCGGGCAGGACATCGAGCCGGGCGTACACCCCGCAGCAGCCGGAGAAGGACTCGAAGCGCAGCCGGTCTCCGTTGCCGGTGACCACCGGGTCGAGGGAGGCCCGCAGGGTGCGCCGGTAGTAGCGGGCGGCTGCCACGTCGGCGACCGCGAGCAGGGCGCGGGCCGCGGCCTGAGGCGCGTTCAGGAACCCGGCGAAGAACCGGGGATGGGCCTCCGCCCCGACCGGGGTCAGACCGCCCGCGGTCTCCAGACCGAGGGTCCGGCCGGCGGCGGAGGAGGTCAGGGCGGACGGGCGGGCATAGGCGAAGGTGTGAGCGGTTCGCGTCATGTCCCGGAACGCTAGGCGTGACCTCTGACAACGCGGTCGCCTGGCGGCGGCCGACGGATGGTCAGCCCGGCCCGGCGCCCGTACCACGACCCCGCCCGGGCCCGGCGAACCCCCGGCGCCAAGCGCGCATCGGCTACCAGCCGAAGACCGGCCCGGGCCAGGCGCGACGCCCGCCCCACGGGCCCACCACAGCCCGACGAAACCCCGACGCCAAGCGCGCATCGGCTACCAGCCGAAGACCGGCCCGGGCCAGGCGCGACGCCCGCCCCACGGGCCCACCACAGCCCGACGAAACCCCGACGCCAAACGCGCCTCGGCTACCAGCCGAAGGCCGGCCCGGCCCGGCTGCCGCGCCGCGGGATCATGCGCCTTCGGCGAAGCCGGCGCCCCCGGTACGGGCGGCGGAGCCGCCGCACCCGCACCGGGTGACCAGCGGGCGGCAGAACGCCACCTGTTCGCCGTTTACGTTCGGGAGGGAAACCGCCGGAGAGCCGGTCTCCGGGAGCGGGTGGCACCCGGCTCGGCCACAAACCCGGGGTCGCAACGACCGGCGCACCGCGGCCGGCGGGACGGCGTGCCCGTTGGCATCGCCGGGTGTGCCGGACGCCGGCCCGGACGCCGGCCCGGCCCCCGGGCGCCCCCGCCGTCGTGGACCCCGTCACATCCCCGACGGCCGCATCGGGTTGGGAAGCGGCAGATATCGTGCCGATGCGCCGTCCGCGCCCGTCCAGCGGAGCAGCAGATTGGCCTTGCCGGGCAGTTCGGGGGCGTCCGGCAGTGCCAGGGCCTCCGGGAGGCCGTACGCCGCCCCGCACCGCAGGAGTTCACGGCGCACGGCCGGCCACAGCGACCCGGCCACCCCCGGGTGCCGTTCACCGATTGCAGATGCGATCTCCCTCACATGGTTGACGAGGAGGGTGTAGACCAGCCGCTGCCAGCCGGCCGCGCGGCTCACCCCGGGCACTCGCTTGACGCCCTCCGCGTCGCGGAACAGCGCCTGCACCGGCAGGCCTGCCGAATCCAGGGCGATCACCGTGTTCTGCAGATGCGCTTCCAGCACGATGCCCTCGCGGGCGAACAGCTCCAGTGCCGGCGGCACCACCGCCCGCAGATAGGCCACCCACCAGGCGACCGGGTCCGCGAGCCGTTCCAGCGGGCCGCCTGTGAAGCCCTCGACCAGCGAGGCCGCCAGCAGCGGGGTCGTGCCGGGCAGCAGACGGCCGTCCAGTCCGTCCCGGACCAGGACGGCCAGCTCCTCGAAGGCGAAGCCGGCGGTCCGATAGCCCCGGTCGCTCAGCCAGCCCGCCGTGGCGTCCGCGGCGTCCGCCCCGGCCGTGCGGGCACCGAACGCGGCCTCCACGGCCGCATCCGTCTCACGCAGTTTCAGCAGGTCGTGCCGCCACAGCCGGCGTACGTCGTTGGTGATCCGGACATCGAGGCTGAACTTGGCGAACAGGTCCCCGGCCCCGTCCCGGCCCGGAACGTGCACGGTCCGCACCGAGGCGGTGGGCCAGACCGGGAGCCGGGTCCGCCCGAGCCGGAGCAGCCGCCCGTCCGCGAACGCGGCCCGCACCGCCGTGGCGGCCTCGATCAGTTCGAGCTGCCACGGATGCGCGGGCAGCAGCCGGTAACCGGGCGGGGCGGCCGGGCCGTCCAGCAGCTCCGCGAGCGCATCCACCGCGGCGGCGGCCCGCTCACCGCCCTCCTCCACCGTGTCCTCGGCGCGCACCGCGAGGAACTCCAGCGGGAAACTCGCGTACGCCTCTGGGGCGTACGGCAGCCAGCTCCGGGCCGGTCCGCCGCCGCGGGCCTTCGGCGCGGGGTGACAGGGATGCCCCATGACCAGTGACTGCTCGGAGCGCAGGTACGGGTCCTCGGGCGGCCGGGCCCCCTCCCGGGCGGCCAGCAGCACGGCCACCACATCGCGGCTGTCGGCCATCTCCGCCGGCAGTTCGTCATTGGCGATCCCGGTACTGCGGCGCAGCTCCTCGGCGGTGAGTTTGACCAGTTCGGCATGGCCGAGCGACTGCCAGCCGGCTGCGGCGCGCAGTTCGGGCCGGACCGGCCGGCGCCCGCCGGAGACCCGGAGCAGCCGGCCGCTGCCGCGCAGCCGGTGCACCCTGACGCCCCTGCTGCTGCCACCGCTGCTGCCACCACTGCCGTCGATTGGCTCGGCCGCCTCCTGGAGCAGACAGTTCAGGAGCGGAACGGTGGCATACGCGTCAGCGGCGTCAGAGAAGTGCTTCACAGATTCCTAGTATCCGTGGTGAGAGAAAAAGAAGCGGAAGCGGGTATACGACATGGATGACCGGTACGTCTCGGCCTCGCCGGCCGAGGATGTGATCGCCGGCGAGCTGGGCGCCGTACGCCCGGATCTGATCCCGGGTTACCGGGCGGCCCTGCCCGGGGCACGGGCCGCGGTGCTGACCCGGCTGTGGCGGGGGCTGGCCATCGACCCGCTGCCGTGGGTGGTGCGGCGGGAGACCGGGACGGCCGGACTGACGATGCATCTGACCGGCGGGCTCCGGCTGCGGGGGCCGCATCCGGATCCGTATGCGACGGCGCCGTATGTGACCGGGGTGGAGCTGGACGGGCGGGTGTTCCGGCAGGCGGGCGCGCTGGTGCGGGCGCTGGGCCTGCCGTACGCGACCGGCTTCGCCGAGGAGCTCGACCACAGCACGGCCTCGCTGGCGCTGTCCCGGGCCGGTGCGGCGGCGAACGGCGGGCGGCCGGAGCCGGTCACCGGGTGGGAGTGGGAGCAGCGGGTGGTCGACGGCCATCCTTATCACCCCAACTGCCGCTCCCGGCCGGGGTTTTCGGTGGCCGAGCAGTTGGCGTACGCGCCCGAGCACGGGGCGGTGGTGGAACTCGGGCTGGCGGCCGTGCCGGCGGAGGCGAGTCTGGTGACCGGGGAGTGGCCGGACTCCCTGCGGGACGGGAACCGGGTGCTGATCCCGGTGCATCCGTGGCAGGCCGCGCATGTGCTGAAGTCTCCTCCGGACGGGCCGGGGGTGATCCCCGCGCATCCCCTGATGTCCTTGCGGACCCTGGCCCCGGCCGACGGCACCGCCCCGCACATCAAGACCGCACTGAGCAGCCGGCTGACCTCCTCCGTGCGGGACATCTCGGTGTACTCCGTTGAAACGGCCGCGGCGGTCTCGGAGTTCGCCCGGATCCTGTCCGAACGGCTGGACGGCAAGCTGCACTTCACCCGGACCCTGGGGGCGGCCACCGCGCACAGTCCGGAGCTGGCGGCGGTGCTGCGCGAGGCGCCCGAGGTGTACGCCGATGCCGCCGCGGGCGAGCGGGTGGTTCCGGTGGGGGCCCTGGAGGCGGCCGGTCTGACCCGCTCCCCCGACTGGCTGCACCGGTTCGCCCCGCTGGCCCTGTCGGTGTGCCTGCGGGTGCTGGAGCTGGGGGTGGCGTTGGAGGCGCACGGCCAGAACCTGCTGGTGGTGCTCTCCGCCGACGGCGAACCGCTGCGGCTGGTGTACCGCGATCTGGCCGACGTACGGATCAGCCCGGCGCGGCTGGCCCGGCACGGCCTGCCGGTGCCGCCGGTGGCCGGGCGGCTGATCACGGACGACGAGACGACACTGCGGCGGAAGCTGTTCGGTTCACTGCTGACCGGGGCGCTGGGGTCGGCTGCGGGTTCAGCCGCGGTCTTTGCCGAGGTCCTCGCCGCGGCCATGGACGGGCTGCCGGCCACCGAGGACAGCCGGGCGGTGCTGGCCGGGCCGCTGCCCACGAAGGCGTTGACCCTGATGCGGCTGAGTCCCGGAGTGACCGGTGATCAGTGGACCACGGTGGACCACCCGTTGGGCTGAACGGGAAAGCCCCCGCGTCCCGCTGCCGACAGGAGGCAGCGGGACGCGGGCGCGCGCGGCACGGGGCGCGGGGCGCGGGGCGCGGGGCGCAGGAGATCAGCGGCGGCGCTGGGCGACGATCGCGCGGGTGACGATCGGCGGCAGCAGGTCCTTGGCCAGCTTCCTGACCTTGGACTGCGGGCGGCGCACCGGGGCGGGGGCCGGCTTGGCGGCCTTCGGCGCGGGGGCCGGCGCGGGCGCCGGGGCCGGCTCGGGGGCCTGGTAGCGGGACTGCGGGAGGGCCGGGGCGATGGCCTGCTGGCCGCCGATCCGGATCAGCGGGGCGCCCGCCACCTCCTCCACTCCGTGCCACAGGTCCTTGCGGGTCTCGAGCCAGGCCAGCAGCTCCTTGCGGAAGGGCTCCGCATCGCCCCAGGTCGCGTACAGCTTGGTGCCGGTCACACAGATGGCCTGGAGGTCGTCGGCGGCGACCGCGCCCCAGACGGCCGCGGCCACGCCCGGGCAGTGCTCGGAGCGGTAGTCGTCGAAGACGACCACCGCTCCCGGGGCTCCAACGACCTTGGAGGCGGCGATGTCCCCGTGCACGTGTTCGTAGAGGTGGGAGGCGTCGATGTGGATGAACCGGCAGCTCGCCTCGCGGACCTTCTCCGGGACCACGGAGGTCGGAGCCATGATCACGGTCGGCAGCTCGTCGTGGAAGGCGAGGTAGTTGGCCTCGAACGCCCGCCGGGTGAGCGTGGAGTACGACTTCTGCATCTCCTCCACGTTGGACTCGTCCGGCGCCGGCGAGTCGAAGAGGTCACAGACGGTGAACTCCTCGCCCTCCTGCAGGTAACTGCCCAGGAAGATGGCGCTCTTCCCCATGTAAGCGCCCATCTCCAGCAGGTTCCCACCCTGCCCCGGATCCTCGTTCTGCCTCTTCAGGAACCAGTCGAACAGCAGCTGGTCCACTGCCCAGAACCAGCCTTTGACGTCTTCGAGCTGGGTGGGCGCCGTGAGGCCGGCGGGGGAAGCTTCAGACATGGAGCGGTCGTCCTCCAGGAAAGTGGCGGATCCGCCGCACAGCATCTCTGCACGGGGACCATCAGCAACTCCGACCCTATGCGGGAACGCGCGATGTGCAATGGCTTTGCGCCAACTCTGCCATCTCCGTGATGACGGTTCACGGTGCGCGGCGGGTGCGGCGGGGGTTGCCGAGGGTGCGGGGGGTGAGCGGCAGCCCGGTGGCGGTGAGCGGGTCCGCGGGCGGCAGGCACAGATGCCGGCGGAGCTCGGCCAGGGCGGTGTGCAGGGGGGCGAGGATCAGCGGGGCGCCGGGGTGGCTCTCGGCGAGGGCGTGGGCCGTGGTCTCGATGGCCTCGGCGGCGTCCTCGGCCGCCGCCCGGCTCCACCGGCCCGGCCCGGCCGCGTCGTAGAGGTGGCAGGCGGCCTCCGCCACGGCATCGGCCCGCTCCCCGACTCCCGGCGCGGCAGTGGTCGGCATCGGCAACAGCTCCATGCCAGGATCAACGACCGGCGGGCCCGGGCGTAATTCCCGACCGGGCGGGCGCGGCCCGTGCCAGCATCGGGCGGGGCCGGAATCGGCCGGAACCGGAACCGGAATCGTGATCGCTGGGGGCGTGGTGAGTCGGTGGCGGGTGCCGTACGGGGCTGAACTGCGGGCGGAGTTGGGGGTTCCGGGTCCGGCGCGGCGGCTCGGGAGCAGTCCGCGGTCGCGGGTGTGGCGGGTGGAGCTGGCCCGCGGGCCGGTGGTACTGAAGCAGAGCGTAGGCGGGGCGGATGCCGGGCAGCGGTTCGCCCGCGAGGTGGCGGCACTACGGCTGGCGGGGCGGCGCGCGCCGGGCGTGGTGCCGGAGCTGCTGGCCGTGGATCCGGGCGCGCGGGTACTCGTACTGGAGCATCTGGAGCACCGGCGGCCCGGCCCGGACTGGATCGTCGGGTACGCAGCGGCACTGGCCCGGCTGCATGCGGCGGGCCGGGCCGGTGACGTTGGGGTGCTGCCGCGCTGGAAGGGGCCGGGCGAGCACGATGTGGCCGCGTTCCTCGGGCTGGCGGAACGGTTGGGCGTACCCTGCCCGGCCGGGGTGCCGGAGGAGCTGGCCGGGCTGGTGCGGCGGCTGGCGGAGGCCCCGGAGAACGCGCTGCTGCACGGCGACCCCTGCCCGGGCAACGACCTGCACACCGGCGACGGGATCAGGTTCGTCGACTTCGAGCAGGCCTCGCTGGGCAGCGGGCTGGCCGAGCTCGCGTACCTCCGGATCGGCTTCCCCACCTGCTGGTGCGTGACGGCTGCCGCCGGCCCGCTGGCGGCGCGGGCGGAGGAGGCGTACCGGCGGGTGTGGCGGGCGGAGACCGGCGCCGGCGAAGTCGACGAGAGCGGCACCGGCCTTGCCGACGCCTGCGCGGGCTGGCTGGTGCGCGGGGACTCGCTGGTGCCGCGGGCCCGCCGGGAGGGTCCCGACCAGCTGGCGCGGATGGTGCGCAGGGACTGGACCTGGGGCACGGCGACGGCCCGCCAGCGGCTGGTGCACCGGCTGGGCGTGGTCGCCGGGATGACCTCGGGCTCGCCGCTGCTCGGCGAGACCTCCGGCCTCTGTACGGCCCTGCGCGCCCGGATGCTGGACCGCTGGCCGGCGCTGCCGCCGGTGCCCGCCGACCGGCCGGGGACGTCTTAGCCCCGGTCGGCCCGGTCAGCCCCGGTCAGCCCCGGACGAGGGACGCCCAGTGCAGCCACAGGGGGAGCAGGAGCAGGGCGGCCACCGAGCTCTTGATCACCAGGGCGGCCGAGAGGTCCACGTCGACCTCGTAGCGCTGGGCGAAGACGAACAGGTTCTGGGGGGTGGGCATGGCAGCGATCAGGACCAGATGGGCCAGCCGGTCGCCGGTGACCCCGAAGAGCCCCCCGCACACGGCCCAGGTGAGCAGCGGGAAGCCCAGGCACTTGAAGGCGATGATGGCCGCCTCCTCCGCCGTGGTGCCGCGCAGGTTCAGCCCCAGTCCGCCGAGGTGCAGGCCGAGGGCGAACAGCGCCACCGGGGAGGCGCTGTCCCCGACGAAGGCGAGACCGTCCAGGACCGTTCCGGGCACCGGCACGGTCAGCAGGTTGAGCAGCAGGCCCGCGTTGCAGGCCAGGACGAGCGGGGTGGCGAGGGAGGCGCCGACGGCCCGCACCACGGCGCGCAGCCCCCGCGCGGCCGTGTCCGGCCCGGTGCCCGGGTGCCGGCGGCCCAGTTCCATCACCGTGATGACGACCAGGGACAGCACGCAGACCTGGAAGAGCAGGACCGGGAACACCGGCGCCGCGGTCCCGAACACCGTGATGAACACGGGCACGGCGAAGTACGCCGTGTTGACCTGCACCGAGGCCATGATCCGCAGGGCCGCCGCGCGGGGGCCGGGGCGGCCGAGCAGCCGGGCCGCCAGGCCGACCACGAGGACGGCCACCCCTGCGGCGGTCGCATAGCCGAGGACCGGCCGCCACCGGAACAGTGCGCCCAGATCGCTCGCGTAGATGCTGCCGAACAGGTAACAAGGGACGGCGAACAGGAAGGCGTAGTCGGCGAAGGCCTTGGAGGTGTCGGCCGGGACCACCTTGCGGCGGGCGAGCACCACTCCCCCGCCGAAGGCCAGGAGCACCGGTATGAGCTTGTCCAACGTCGCCGCCGTCCCCACCCGTTCCGTCCCCGCCCTCCCGGCCGCCGTCCGGCAGGCCGTCCCGGCTGCCGCAGTCCGGACCCTACGCGGGCGCGGTCAAAGATCGTCAAGGCCGGGTGGTGAGCTATGTTGGAAGCGAGTCGCAGGGAGAAGGAGGCACGACGGTGCCATCGGGGCAGCGGGCACGCGCGCAGGCCGCGGCGATCACACCCGGCGGCCAGGCGCCGGAACACGAACGCGCCCCGGCGGACCGGGTGCGGGCCCTGTTCAACGGTCACCGGCTCTCCCCCGGCCAGCGGCGTATCGCCCAGTACCTGATCGACCACCTCACCGAGGCGGCCTTCCTGTCGATCACGGAGCTCGCCGAGCGGGTCGGGGTGAGCCAGCCCTCGGTGACCCGGTTCGCCACCGCGCTCGGGTTCAGCGGCTATCCGGCGCTGCGGGACATGCTCCAGCCGATCGCGCTGAGCGCGGTGGCCGGGACGCCGGAGAGCAGCAAGGAGATCCGCCGCAATGCCCTGCAGGCGGCCGTGGACGCCGAGATCGCCAATCTGGAGAACGTCCGCCGGCTGCTCGCGGACACCGACCAGGTGCTGGACCTCGGCCGCGAGCTGGCCCGGTCGGTGCCGCTGACGGTGCTCGGCCTGCGGATCTCGGTATCGCTGGCGCACTACTTCGCCTATGCCGCCCGGCGCATCCATCCCGATGTACGCCTGATCACCGAGGGCGGCAGCGTGGCCTACGACACGCTGATGCAGGCCCGGGCGGCGGGCGGAACCTGGGTGCTGGCCTTCGCCATGCCCCGGCACTCCAAGGAGACCCTGGCGGCCGTGCAGGCCGCGCGGAGCGCCGGGCTGCGGGTGGCGCTGATCACGGATCTCACCCTGGGGCCGCTGGTGGACGAGGTGGACGTGGCGCTGACCGCCGGAACCGGATCACGGCTGGTTTTCGACTCCTATGCGGCGCCGGGGATCCTGTCCGCGGCCGTGCTCCAGGCCATGGCGGATGCGGACCCGGAACGGACGCAGGCCCGGCTCGAGGGCTATGAGCAGGTCGCCGAGCAGCACGGTTTCTTTCTCTGAGGGCGGTTCCGCACCGGTTTTTCCGTCCCTCCCGGCCCGTTCCGACCGAGGATATTCAGCACCGCACCAGGCATGAAATTTTTCATACCCTTGCCTACTCGACGGTATATATGTTTACTTCAGGCCACACGGACCACACAGGCCGGCGTTCCTCCTCCTCGCGTCGGCTGTTCATGCGCCAGTCGGGCCCTCACATCCCGGACGGCGCCGGCGGCCTCGGTCAACCCCTGGGCCGAGGCCGCCACCCCCTCTCGACCGTTCGACCTCCTTCGGAAGCGACGAGAATGCCTCAGACCGCACAGACGGCACGTATCACGCTCAGCCCGGACTGGCCGCATCAGGTGAAGGCCCCCGGAACGCACGACTGGGAGCGCTCGGCCGCCCGCTGGCTGCGGGATCTGCTGCCCGCCCGCTACTCCGGCTACTCGACCCTCACCCGCCACCCGGTCCTGCTCGCCCGGCACGCCCAGCTCCAGGTGCAGCACGAGATCCGCGCGGTCCGCGTGGCCCTGCACACCAGCCGGCAGGAGCTACCGGCGCTGGGGGTCGCCGAAGCCGTGATCGAGAATGCGATCCGGATGTACGCGGTCGAGGTCGAGCAGCTGAACCGGCTGGCCCGCGGCATACGACTGGTCGGCGAGGCGCTCCAGCGCTGATCCGGCCGCCGGAGCGCCCCACGGGTCAGAACCGGCTGGATCCGGCCACGGGGAACCGCTGCGCTTCGGGCGTGAGCAGCCCCTCGCGGCGGTCCGCACCCGGTGTGGTCCGGCAGGTCACATCGGCGGCGGGCAGCCGGCCGGTGGCCAGATAGGTGTTGACCGGGGCGTTCGCGCAGGAGGCGGGGTCCACCAGGTAGACGCCGTGGCCCTCACCGCCGGCCGCCAGCACCATCCGGGAGCCCTTGAGCGCGCGGTGCAGGCCCTGGCCGCTGACCAGCGGGGTCTGCGAGTCCCATTCGTTCTGCACGGTCAGCACCGGGGCCGCGGTCTTCATCGGGGTGGCCGGCTCCACCGGCCGCTGCCAGAACGCGCACGGCGTGATGTTGGAGGCGAAGTCCCCGTACAGCGGGTACTTCTTCTTGTCCCGCGCCGCATCCCGGGCGTACTGCTCGGGGGAGCGCGGCCAGGCGCCCGTGTCACCGCAGACCACGGCCCAGAAGACGGCCATGCCGTTGTCGGGGGCCGGTCCCGAGGCGGGTCCCTGGACCGGTGTGGGAGCCGGTCCGGGAACCGGTCCGGAGGCGGTTCCAGGTGCCACCGCGGAGGCCGCTGCGGACGCCGGCTTGGGGGCCGGCGTCCGCAGCAGGTCGGGCACGGGCAGGGTGCCCGGCCTGCCCTCGGCCGCCGCCTTCAGGTCGGCCACGGCCCGAGCCGCCGTCTCCGGGTAGAAGAAGATCCCCCGGCCGGCCCGGATGTCGTCGCCGGTCAGCTTCTGCCCCGCATAGTCGATCGGCTCCCGGTCCGCCCGGGCCACCAGGCCCCAGAACGTCCCGGACACCGCCTGCGGGGTGTTCCCGAGGTGGAACTCGCCGTCGCGCTCCGCCGTCCACCGGGTCCAGCGGGCGAAGGCCGGCTCGGCCTCGGTGGCCCACACCTGGATCATGCCGCGCCAGATGCGCTGCGGGTCCACCCCGCTGTCGAGCACGAAGCGGTCGGTGCGGTGCGGGAACATCTGCGTGTAGACGGCGCCGAGGTAGGTCCCGTAGGAGTATCCGAGGTAGGAGATCTTCCGCTCGCCCAGCACCGCGCGGATGGCGTCCATGTCACGGGCGGTGTTCCGGGTGGTGATGTGCGGGAGTACCGCACCGGCCTTGGCACGGCACTTGTCCGTGACGGTGCGCGCCCAGGCCACGTCGGACCGGTGGGTCTCCGGCCGGTACGGCCGGTCGAAGTTCTGCTCGGCCTCGCTCAGTCCGCAGCTGATCGGGCTGCTGGCGCCGACCCCGCGTGGGTCGAAGCCGATGAGGTCGTACCGGTCGCGCACCTCCTTGGGCATCGCCTCGTGCATCATCAGCGGCAGGTCGAGCCCCGCACCGCCCGGGCCGCCCGGATTGAGCAGCAGCACCCCGTGCCGCCGGTCCGGGTTCTCGCTCTTGATCCGGGAGACGGCGAGGTCGATGGTGCGGCCCCGGGGGCGCTGGTAGTCGAGCGGGACCTTGACGGTGGCGCATTCGTAGGCCGCCGGCTGGTCGTCACTACAGCGGTGCCAGGCGGGCGGGCGCTGCGGGCGGTAGGCCTCCGCCGGATCGGCGGAGGCCTGGGTCGCGGAGAGCAGCGGAACGGTGGTGGCGGCGAGGCCGGCGGCGGCGAACAGGGTGCCGAGGCGTTTCAGGCGCACGAAGTTCCCTTTCCTTCCCTGGAGTTGGGTCCGCGCCTCACCCTGTTGCACCCGGCGTCCGGGCGAATCATTCCGGAGGGTCGATCCGTGTACTCCTCACGAACGACCCCAAATCCGGACGACTGGCCGACACGCCGACGGCACACCGACGCCCCCCGGGCACGACAACACCCCCGGTCCGCGGGCGGGTCCGGGGGTGTGCGGTGTGGCGGTGTGCGGTGCGTGCCGCAGCGCCGTCAGGCGATGGAGGCCGAGACGATGGCCGCGACCGCGATGTTGCAGGAGGCCGTCACCCAGACCGCGGGGTGCGGCTGCGGGTCGACCACTATGGCGCCGAGCTTGCCGGGGGTCACCAGGTCCACGACCAGGAAGGCCACGGCCATCAGGACGAGGCCGAGGATGCCGAAGGCGGCCGTGGAGGCCAGGCCCTTGCCGAAGTCGTCGTAGGTGGTCCAGATGGAGGTGAAGACGATGCCGCCGATGCCGATCAGCGCCGAGCTCAGCATGACGGCCGCGTTCCGGTTGCGGTCCTCCCAGATCTGCCGGCCGAGCTTCCCGGGCGTCAGCACGTCCACCAGGACGATGCCGAGGATCAGCAGCACCAGGCCGAGGGCACCGTAGGCAGAGGTGCGGCCAAGTCCGTTGATGATGTCGCTCATTGAGAAGCCTGTCTCCGGAGGTGGTGGGGCGGGTGAGGATGGGAAGCTGAATCTATCGCACGGATGGCGTAAAGCCGATGGCCGGGGAGGGTGCATGGTGCGGATCCGGGGGGCGCGGGCGGCGGAGGCCGAGGCATTGTCTGCGCTGGTCATGCGCTCGAAGGCGCACTGGGGGTACGACCCGGCCTTCCTGGCCGCCTGCGCCGGGGAGCTGCGGATCCGCGCCGAGGACACCGAAGCCCGGCGGATCACCGTCGCCGAGGCCCCGGACGGGGCCGTGCTGGGAGTGGCCTCGCTGGAGGGCGGCCCCGCTGAGGCCGTGCTCGGACTGCTGTTCGTGGCACCGGAGGCGCTCGGCCGGGGGGTGGGGCGGGCCCTGTACCGGGAAGTGCTGCGGCGGGCGCGGGAGCTCGGCATCGAACGGCTGGTGATCGATGCCGACCCGCATGCGGTGGGCTTCTACCGGGCCATGGGCGCGGTGTGCGAGAAGGACCCGGGGCCGGGGGTGCCAGTGGCCGATACCTCGGGCGGACTCGTCCGGTTTTCGGTGGAGTTGCCCCGTCCGGCGGATTGGGTGGCGGCCTGGACCGGTGGCCGGCCGGCCGTGCACGTGGGCAATGTCGCCGAGTTCAACGCGCAGTTCCGGGACTCCTCACTGGACCCGGTCCAGAGCGCCGCGCACCACTACGCCTGCCTGGCCGCCTTCTACAGCCCGCTCCCGGCCGCGCTGGTACTCCCCCGGCCGGCCCCGCCCGGCTGGCTGGAGCTGCTGGCCCGGCGGCTGGACTGGCCGGCGGTGGAGCTGTACGACGGGGTGGCGGTACCGGGTGCGGGTGCGGACCCCGGGACGGGCGCGGGTGCGGCGGGCGGCGGGCCCGAGGTGTCGGCGGCCGTGCTGGCCCGGCCGGCGCTGGCCGGGCGGCTGCACGCGCTCGGGCTGCCGCTCGTACCGTGGGGGCAGACCGAGGCGTTCGGCCGGCTGTCCGGGCGCCCGCTGCCCGCGGGCGCGCTGCGCCACGAGTCCAAGGCGGCCTCCCACCGGCTGTTCTGCGATCTGGCCGGGACCGGCCGGCACCCGCAGATCGCGGTACCGGCCCAGTGGTACGCGCGGACCAGGGGGGCGGCGGCCCGGCTGCTGGCGCGGCGGGCCCGGGCCGGGCTGACCACGGTGCTGAAGTCGGAACACGGGGTCGGCGGCTCCGGGACCCTGGTGGTGACCGCCCGGCAGGTCCGGGAGTCGGGCGGAGCGCGGGCCATGCTGCGGCGGCTGCCGCGCGGCCCGCAGCTGGTCGAGGAGTACGTGGAGCACGCGGAGGACGCGGAGGACGCAGCGAGCCGGACCGACGGTGCTGCCGGGACGGTACGGGACCTGACGTACGACGGGTTCGTGGACGGGGAGGGCCGGGTGTGGGAGGCCGGGGCGGCGGTGATGGAGGTGGCGGGCACCGGGTACGCGGGGGCGACGGTGGGCCCCGGGGTGGTGCCGCCGGCCGTCGAGGGCCCGCTGCTCCGGTTCGGCCGGGCGGTGGGCGCCGAGCTGGCGGCGGCCGGGTACCGCGGCTGGTTCGACGTGGACTTCGTGGCGGACGGGGCGGGGCTGCTGGCACCGACCGAGACCAACCTGCGGCTGACCGGTCCGTCGATCGCGTTCATGGCCGCGGCCCGGCTGGACGAGGTACGCGGCGGCCGGCACCTGGTGCGGATCATGGACCGGGTGGAACTCGGCGCGCGGCTCCCGGACGCCCAGCTGACCGGGTTCCTCCGTGACCTGGACCGGGGGTGCGCGGAGCTCGGCGCGGTGTTCCTGCCGGCCATCCCGACCGCGGCGTTCGAGCCGGCTCCCTTCCTGGGCGTGCTGGTGGCCGCGCACACCGCTGCGGCGCTGGACGCGGCGGCGGAACTGGTCCGCGAGGAAGCCCGGCTGCTGGGAGCGATGTTCGAGGCGGAATGACCGGGACCGGGCGGGTCCGAACGTCCTGAAGTGAATCGTGGGAGGGCCGACCGCGCTGCCAGGATGGGCTGGTTGATCCTTTGGCCAAGGGCTGACCGCCCATGACGGACAGGAATCACCCATGCTCTCTCTCAGCCGACTGCGCGCCGTCGTGGCGTCCGGCACCGCCCTCGTGGCCCTCGCGACGCTGGGCGCCGGCACCGCCCAGGCGCACACCCGGACCGACCGGGCGGACCATCAGGCCCGGCAGGCCCCGCAGGCCCAGCAGGTCAAACGCATCCACAACGCCCTGCAGATAGCCCATCCGTCCGCACCCGACAGCTTCTGCACGATCGGCGCGGTGGGCACGGACGACTACGGGCGGCGCATCGCCATCTCGGCGGGGCACTGCGGGGGCGGTCCGCAGGCCGACCGCGAGATCCACGACAACTCGTTCCCCCTCTACGACCGGGCGGACTTCGCCTTCGGCCCGATCGGGTACGTGCGGTACTTCAAGAGCCCCGAGGGCTCGATGACCGGTCATCCGACCAAGGACTACATGATCATCGAGCTGGTCCCGGAGGTGACGCTCTCCTCCCAGGGGCCGCACCTGAAGCAGACCGGGCAGGTGGAGGTCCCGGGCGGAACGCCCAGCCCCAATGCGAAGAGCCCGGCGCGCCCCGATGAGCGCCTGCTGGGCGCCGGGCTCTTCGACAACAACGAGCTGGTGGTCTCCGGGCAGTTGGGCGTCTGGTACGGCCGCATCACCAACAACTCCAACGGCATCTACCAGTCCCACGCCCCCCACAAGGCGGGCGACTCGGGCGGCCCGACCATCTGGCACGTACCCGGGACCCCCTACCCGTCCGAGGCCAACGGCTTCCAGGCGGAGGGCCCCTGGGCCGGTATCACCAAGGCCCGGATCCTGGGCTTCCCGCCGTACGTGTACACCAGCTCGGCGAACATCCTCGCCGACCTGCGCGCCCGGGACGCCGCGGACCCCGCCGACGTCTACGGCGCCGGCTTCGAGGTGACCTCCAACCCCTGATCCTCCGGGCCCCGGTCCTCCGTCCCCGGATCCTCCGCCTCCACCTCGGGCTCCGGGGACGCGACCGGCCTGCGGGTGACGTACCCGGCGACGATCGCCGCCGCGATCATCAGCGGGATGTTGAAGGCATAGACCAGGGCGGCCTGCTGCGGCCAGTCGTTCTTGGCCGCCAGCCGGTAGAGGTTGTCCTGCGGCCACCAGGCGACCAGCAGGTACACCACGGCCAGATGTGCGGCCCGGGTGAAGCCCCGGGACCGGCCGCTGCGCAGCATCCTGGAGAACCCGGTGAACAGGAAGACCGCCCCGGTCGCGAAGGCCAGGCATTCGAAGCAGTAGAGGAGGAAGAACAGCACCGACCAGGGAGCGGGCACCCCGGACAGTTCGGTGGAACCCGGCCAGAGGACATCGGTGAAGAGCAGGGCGGCGACGGCCAGCAGGAAGGCGGCGCAGCAGCCCACGCCCGCGGTCGACTCGGCCCCGGCCGTGCGGGGCGGGGCGTGCATCGTCTCGGCGTAGTAGTCGTCGTAGTCGCTGCTGCTGCTGTACTTGCCCCGGTATCCGCCGGTGGGCTTCGGCGGCATCGGGAGGGCGCTGCGGTCCTCTTGGCCGGCCCGGTTGCGCGGCAGGCTCCGCAGCCGCACCACGGTCTTCGGCAGGTCCTCCTCGCGCAGCCGGCCCGCGAGACGGGTGCGCAGCTCGGCGGTTCCGGGCAGCCAGGCGTACGAGGCGCGCGGGTCGGCGGTCCGGCCGGCGGGGACCGCGCGCGGGGCTATGTACGCCACCAGGCGCTCCTGCAGGGGGCCGTGGCTGACGTTGCGGACCAGGGCCCCGCCGACGGCGGGGTGTTGCCGGAGGGCGGACTCCAGCCGGTGTGGGTCCACCGTGCGGCGGCCGAGGGTGAACCGGTCCCGGGTCCGGCCGGTGAACTCCAGCAGGCCGTCCGGGCGGAGCCGGCCGAGGTCCCCGGTGGGCACGGCGGCGCCGCCGTCGGGCGGGGTGAGGTGGATCTCCCCGTCGTGGAGCTCCAGCCGGCAGCCGGGGAACGGGGTGCCGACGAGCGCGGTGCCCTCCGGGCGGTCGACCGGGCCGTTCAGCTGCGACAGTTCGAACCGGCTGCCGGCCCCGGCCGTCTCCGTGGTGCCGTAGACGCCGACCAGCCGCGCCCCGGGGAGCAAGCCGCCCTGCAGGGCGGACTGTTCGTCGAGGTAGAGCCGGTCGCCGGTGACGGTGACCAGGCGGAGCGAACGCACCGGCGGGTCCGGCTGGGCGAGCAGTGAGGCCGCGCCGGCCGGGTCGGTGTGGACCGCGGTGACCTCAGCGGTGCCGATGAGCCGATGGATGTCCTCCGCCGCGGTGCCTCCGTCCCGCCGGGTGTCCTCGGCGAGGACCAGGGTGCCGCCCGAGCAGAGGGCGCGGGTCCAGCCGGCGGCGAACGCGGTCACATCGGGCCGGAAGGTGATCAGGTGCCGGTCGGCGGGGGTCAGCCCGCCCACTTCGGCCCAGCCCCGGTGGGCGGCGAGCAGCAGCTCCTGGCCGGCCGGGACGGCGCGCGGCGTCTCTCCCCCGGTCCACAGCAGGGCGGCGACGGGCGCGGGGGCCATGCCGGGGCTTTCCGGTGCCCGGGCTCCGATGGCCTCCGCCTCGGCGTCCGGGCAGATCAGACGCAGCCCGTGGCCGGGATCGAGGGCGGCCTGCAGGGCGGTGTCGGTCAGCAGGGCGAACGGGCCTGCCATGATCACCTGGGTCCGGGCCCGGGCGGCGGCTGCCGGGTCGACGATCGTGTACGTCCCGCCCGCCTTGAGGACGGCGAGGACCGCGGTGAACACGTCCGCCTGCCGGGTGTGGCCCACCGCCACGGTGCCACCGGCCGGGAGTCCGGCGGCGAGCAGGTGGTGGGCCAGCCGGTTGGCCTGCCGGTCGAGTCGGCCGTAGCGGAGTTCCAGCGGTCCGGCGCTGAGGGCGACGGCCTCGGGGGTGTCCCGGGCCGCCTGCTCGAAGAGCCGGAGGACGGTGTCGGTGGTGCGCGGGCCGGATCGGTGCGAATCGGGTTCCTGCGTCATGGGCCGATGATGCCATCGGGTACTGACAGCGGACGAGGGTCTCCGGCGGCCTCTGGAGGATTGGCGGACAACGGAGTTGACACCCGGAAGCCGGCCCGCTCGGACTGTTGACCTGAAGCTTGGTTGAGGTCTTAACGTCGGCGTCATGGATATGGAAGTCACCGCCTGGACCTCAATGCACAGTGCGATCACCGCGCAAACGGACCGCCGCCCGTTCTCCCGGGCCGGCCTGCGCCGGGTCGCCTCGTTCGCCCGCCCGCACCGGCGTGGCCTGTTGTCGTTCCTCCTGCTGAGCACGGTCACCGCGCTGCTGGCGGTGGCCACTCCGGTGCTCGCCGCCCGGGTGGTCGACGCCATCGTCGAGGGCGGCAGCAGCGGCCTGGTGACCCGGCTGGCCCTGCTGATCGCGCTGATCGCGGTCGCCGAGGCCGGGCTGGGGCTGCTCACCCGAAAGCTGTCGGCCACCCTCGGCGAGGGGCTGATCCTGGATCTGCGGACGGCGGTCTTCGACCATGTGCAGCGGATGCCGGTGGCCTTCTTCACCCGCACCCGGACCGGCGCGCTGGTCAGCCGGCTCAACAACGATGTGATCGGCGCCCAGCGGGCGTTCAGCAACACCCTCTCCGGGGTGGTCGCCAACTCGGTGACGCTGCTGCTGACCCTGACCGTGATGCTGAGCATCTCCTGGCAGATCACCCTGCTGGCGCTGGTGCTGCTGCCGGTGTTCGTGCTGCCGGCCCGCCGGATGGGCACCCGGATGGCGCAGATGCAGCGGGAGGCCGCGCACCTGAACGCGGCCATGGGCACGCAGATGACCGAACGGTTCTCGGCGCCCGGCGCGACGCTGGTGAAGCTGTTCGGGCGGCCGGCGGACGAGTCCGCGGAGTTCGCCGCCCGGGCCGCGCGGGTGCGGGACATCGGGATCCGTACGGCGATGGCCCAGTCGGTGTTCATCACCGCGCTGACGCTGGTGTCGGCGCTGGCCCTGGCCCTGGTGTACGGGCTGGGCGGGTTCTACGCCCTGCGCGGCACCCTGGACGCCGGTTCGGTGGTGGCGCTGTCCCTCCTGCTGACCCGGCTGTACGCCCCGCTGACGGCGCTGGCCGGGGCGCGCGTCGAGGTGATGAGTGCGCTGGTCAGTTTCGAGCGGGTCTTCGAGATCCTCGATCTGAAGCCGCTGATCGCGGAGCGGCCGGACGCCCGCCGGGTGCCGGAGGGGCCGGTGTCGGTGGAGTTCGACGCGGTGTCCTTCGGCTACCCCTCCCCCGACAAGGTGTCGCTGGCCTCGCTGGAGGAGGTGGCGACCCTGGACGCCCGCGGTGGCACCCCGGTGCTGCACGAGGTCTCCTTCCGCGCCGAGCCGGGGCAGATGATCGCCCTGGTCGGCTCTTCGGGAGCGGGCAAGTCGACCATCGCGCAGCTGCTGCCCCGGCTGTACGACGCGGACTCCGGGGCGGTGCGGCTGAACGGGATCGACGTACGGGAGCTGACCGCCGACTCGATCCGGGACACCCTCGGCATGGTCACCCAGGACGGGCACCTCTTCCACGAGTCGGTCCGCGCGAACCTGCTGCTGGCCCGGCCGGACGCGGCGGAGGAGGAGATCTGGGAGGCGCTGCGCCGGTCCCGGCTGGACGGGCTGGTGGCCTCGCTCCCGGACGGCCTGGACACGGTGGTGGGTGAGCGCGGCTACCGGCTGTCCGGCGGGGAGCGGCAGCGGCTGACCATCGCCCGGCTGCTGCTGGCCCGGCAACGGGTGGTCATCCTGGACGAGGCGACCGCCCACCTGGACTCCACCTCGGAGGCGGCGGTGCAGGAGGCGCTGGCCGAGGCCCTGGACGGGCGGACGGCGGTGGTCATCGCGCACCGGCTGTCGACCGTACAGGCGGCCGACCAGATCCTGGTGGTGGAGAACGGCCGGATCGTGGAGCGGGGCACCCACCCGGAGCTGCTGGCGGCGGGCGGCCGGTACGAGGAGCTGTACCGGACGCAGTTCGCCGCGGCGGGAACGGGCGGGGCGCTGTCGTCGGGCGCATGATGCCGGTATGGACATCAAGCTGGAGCTGGTCATCGTCCCGGTCACCGATGTGGACCGGGCGAAGGCCTTCTACGAGCAGGTGGGCTTCCACGCCGACCACGACGTGACGGTGAGCGAGGAGGTGCGGTTCGTCCAGCTCACCCCACCGGGTTCGGCGTGCTCCATCGCCCTCGGCCGGGGGCTCACCGCGATGGAGCCCGGGTCGCTGGACAACATGCAGGTGGTGGTGGCGGACATCGAGGCGGCCCATGCGGACCTGACGGCCCGCGGTATCAAGGTCGACGGGATCGAGGACCACCCCTACGGGTCCTTCGTCCACTTCGCCGACCCGGACGGCAACCGCTGGGCAGTCCAGCAGACCGTCCCCAGGCGTACGGCCACCCCGCCGGCGGACGCGCGATAGCCGAGCGGGGGCGGTGGACCGGCACGGCCCCGATGGAATGATCGACAGGTGATCATTTTTCTGAACGGCACGTCGAGTTCCGGCAAATCGAGCATCGCCCGCGAGCTGCTGCGGGTCCTGGACGAGGTCTGGTTCCACCTGCCGGTGGACGCCTTCCACGCCATGCGGGCCCGCAGGGACCTGCCACCGGCCGAGGTCGCGGCCGTGCTCCGGCGGACGTGGCAGGGCTACCACCGCGCCGTGGCCGGGATGGCCGCCGCCGGCAACCACCTCGTCGTCGACCATGTGCTGAGCGAGCCCTGGCGGCTGCGCGACTGCGTGGAGCTGTTCGACCCCGAGGAGACCGTGCTCGTGGGGGTGCACTGCGCCCGTGCCGAGCTGGAGCGCCGGGAGCGGGCCCGCGGGGACCGGCCGGCGGGCCTGGCGGCCGGGCAGATCGAGCGGGTGCACGCCCACGGCGTCTATGACCTGGAGTGCGACACCACCGACCGGTCCGCGGCCGACTGCGCCCGCCGGATCAAGGAGTTCCTGCCCGTCCGCCCCCGCCCCACCGCCTTCCGCCGCCTCCGGGACCAGGAGCGGGACCGGGACCGCGACCGGGGCTAGGGGGTGTCCGGCGGTCAGGGCCGGGCCCGGCCCTGACCGCCGGACACCCCCTAATCGGTGGGTACGCAGAGCACCGGCAGCTTGGACAGGTGGAGCAGTTTGTGCGGGGTGGAGCCGAGGAGGGCGCCGCGGAGCGGGCTCTCGCCCCAGCTGCCGACCACGATCACCCGGCCGTGGTGCCGGTCCGCCGCCTCCAGCAGCGCCTGGGCCGGCTTCTCGTCGACGATCTCGACCGCCGAGGGGACGCCCGCGGCGTCCGCGGCCTCGACCGCATGCTCCAGGGCGGTGCGGCCGGCCTGGCGGAGCGCCTCCTGGTGGGAGCGGTACTCCTCGCCGCCCAGCCCGGGCGCAGCCGCCCCGTACACCAGGACCAGCGGCTCGCCGAAGGCCGCCGCCACCTCGATGGCGACCCTCAGGGCCCGCTCGGCACCGGGCGATTCGTCGTAGCCGAGGACCACGGACATCTCAGGACTCCCCCTGCGTGTCACGCCGGCCGTGCACCAGGTCCGGGTCGGCGACGCTCCGGCGCTCCTGCCAGAAGACCCCGGACCGCAGCCGCCAGAAGACCATGACGGCGACGCCGATCAGCACGATGCAGATGCCGATGACCAGCGGCGGGCCGAGGCCGAACCAGGAGACGCCGCTGTAGGAGTTCGCCGGGTCCGACATGTCCGCGACGGACTCCACCAGCAGCCAGATGAGCAGGCCCGCCCCGAGGACCGGCCCGGCCCCGATGAACAGGAAGTTGTGCAGGCTCTCGGTGAGGTGCCGGCGGTAGTAGACCGCGCAGGCCAGGCCGGTGAGCGCGTAGTAGAAGGCGATCAGCAGGGACAGCGCGGTGAGGGAGTCGAACAGTGCGTTCTCGCTGATCCGGTTGACGATCAGGTACCAGGCGATGGCGATGCCGGCCACCCACCAGGTGCTGACGTCGGGCGTGCGGAACCTGGGGTGGATATGGGCCAGGTGGCTCGGGAAGGCCTTCCGGCGGGCCATCGACAGGGCCGTCCGGGAGGCGGGGATGATCGTGGTCTGGGTGGAGGCGAGCGCGGAGGTGCAGACGGCGAGCAGCACCATCCAGTCCCAGCCGCCCATCACCTCATGGGCGAGCAGCGCGAAGACCGCCTCCTCCTCGCCCGCGTTCTCGGTGAGGAAGGCGGTGCCCGCGTAGCCGACCACCGCGAATCCCACCGACAGGTAGGTGACCAGCAGGATGACGGTGGACCACAGGCCGGCCCGGCCGGGGGCGGTGGCGGAGTCCCTGACTTCTTCGGTCAGGTTGACGGCCGATTCCCAGCCCCAGTAGATGAACACGCCGAGCAGCAGCCCGCCGGTCAGGGCGGCACCGCCGGCCCCGAACGGGTTCAGCCAGGCCAGGGCCGGGTCCACGGGTTTCAGGGTGCTGGTGTCGGCGTAGATGCGGTAGAGGGCGATCACCGCGAACAGCAGCAGGAAGAAGACCTGGGCGAGGATCAGCACGTTCTGCAGGTGGGCCGACATCTCGGTGCCGAGCACGCAGATGGTGGTCATCACCAGGATGACCACGACGGTGAGGATCTGCCGGATCGTCTCGTTGTTGGCCCAGCCGTCCAGGCCCACGGTGAGCAGTCCGAAGCGTACGGCCACATCGGCGAGGGAGCCGATGACCAGCACACCGGTCATGAAGATCGCCCAGCCGCCGAGCCAGCCCGCCCAGGGGCCCATGGCCCGGGTCACCCAGGAGAAGGTGGTGCCGCAGTCCTGGTCGACCTTGTTGAGGTAGTAGAAGGCGGTGGCGATCATCAGCATCGGCACGAAGGAGGCCAGCATCACGCCCGGCGCATAGATCCCGACCAGCGCGACGATCGGGCCGATGGCCGCGGCGAGCGAGTACGCGGGTGAGGTGGAGTTCAAACCGATCACGAGCGCGTCCAGGAACCCGATCGCGTCGTGCTTCAGCTCGGGGTTCACGGGAGCCCGGTCCGCCAGGTCGCCGGCCATATCTGCATGGTCGCTCAGCCCGGGCCCGGTCGCACGGCAGCCCCGGCAACGGCGTGTCGTCTAAAGTTGACACCGCACGGGACCTCCTCGATGCGTCTGATGCCGGGGAAGGCATTCCATTTCCGTGACCCACACACCTCGTACTCGTCCCGCCGACGGCGAATTCGCGCTGCCGGAGACGGTGACCCCCGCGCTGCCGCCGGTCGACTCGTTCACCGGGCTGGACCTGCCGGCGAGCGTGCAGCGGGTGCTGGCCGAGCTGGGGGTCCGGGAGCCGTTCCCCGTCCAGGCGGCCACCCTGCCGAACGCGCTCGCGGGCCGGGACGTGCTGGCCCGGGCCCGGACCGGCTCCGGCAAGACCCTGGCCTTCGGGCTGGCGCTGCTGGTGCGTACGGCCGCGGGCACGGCCACCCCGGGCGGCCGGGCGGGGGCCAAGCAGCCGCTCGCCCTGGTGCTGGTCCCGACCCGGGAACTGGCCCAGCAGGTCACCGAGGCACTGGCCCCGTACGCGCAGGCGCTGAAGCTGCGGATCGCGACGGCGGTCGGCGGTCTGGCGATCAACCGGCAGGCGGCAGCGCTGAAGGAGGGCGCGGAGGTCCTGGTCGCCACCCCGGGCCGGCTGAAGGACCTGGTGGAGCGGCGGGACTGCCGGCTGGACCGGGTGGGCATCACGGTGCTCGACGAGGCCGACCAGATGTGCGATCTGGGGTTCCTGCCGCAGGTCACCGAAATCCTGGACCTGGTGCGGCCGGACGGGCAACGGATGCTGTTCTCCGCCACCCTGGACCGCAATGTCGACCTGCTGGTCCACCGGTACCTGAACGATCCCACCGTCCACTCGGTGGATCCGTCCGCGGGCGCGGTGCACACGATGGAGCACCATGTGCTCCAGGTGCACGCGGCCGACAAGTACGCGACGGCGACGGAGATCGCGGCCCGGGACGGCCGGGTCCTGCTGTTCCTGGACACCAAGGTCGCGGTGGACCGCTTCACCCGGCACCTGCGGGACAGCGGGGTGCGGGCCGCCGCACTGCACGGCGGAAAGTCCCAGCCGCAGCGCACGCACACCCTGGCGCAGTTCAAGAAGGGCGAGATCACGGCGCTGGTGGCGACCAATGTGGCCGCCCGCGGCATCCATGTGGACGAGCTGGACCTGGTGGTGAACCTGGACCCGCCGGCGGACGCCAAGGACTACCTGCACCGCGGTGGCCGGACGGCCCGCGCCGGGGAGTCGGGCAAGGTGGTCACCCTGGTCACCGCGAACCAGCGGCGCGACCTGGCGCGGCTGCTCGCCGAGGCGGGCATCCGGGCGGAGGTCACCCAGGTCCGCTCGGGTGAGGCGGAGCTGACCCGGATCACCGGGGCGAAGGCGGCCCCGGCGGGGGCCGGGGGCCGGGGCGCCAAGGGCGGCGCGGCACCCGAACGGGCCTTCCGCGGCCTGGGCGCCCGCCCGGCGAAGGAGACCCGCAAGGCGGCGGAGGCCCGCAAAACGGCCGAGGCCCGCCGCGCGGCCCGCATCCGCCGCGGGGCCCCCTAAGCCGGCCGCTGGGCCTGCACCAGCCCCGTCTCGTACGCGGCGATCACCGCCTGGGCCCGGTCGCGTACGCCGAGCTTGCCGAAGACGCCGGTGATGTGGTTCTTGACCGTGGAGACGCTGATGTCCAGTTCCGCGGCGATGCCGGCGTTGTCCAGGCCGCAGGAGAGCAGCCGCCAGATCTCCACCTCGCGCGGGGTGAGCCCGGCGGGTGCCGTCGGGGCGGGCCGGGGCTCGCGCGCGGCCGACCTCACGTAGGTGGAGATCAGGCGGGTCAACAGGCGCGGCGCCACGGCCGCCTCGCCCGCGTGGACGGTACGGACGGCCGTGACCAGTTCCTCCGGGGAGATGTCCTTGGGCAGGAAGCCGTAGGCACCGGCACGCAGGGCCGCGACGACGTACTCGTCCATGTCGAAGGTGCTCAGCGCGAGCACCCGGGCCGCGGGCCGGACCTCGGCCAGTCGCCCGGTGGCGGCCACTCCGTCGAGCACGGGCATCCGGATGTCCATCACCACCACGTCGGCAAGGAGCCGCCCGGCCAGGTCCACGGCCTCCGCTCCGTCCGCGGCCTCGCCGACCACCTCGATGTCCGGGTCGGGCGCCAGGATCAGGGCCAGGCCGCGCCGCACCAGCGGCTGGTCGTCGGCGATGAGCACGCGGATCACCGGCGGAGTTCCTCTCGTGACGGGTGGAGCGGGTGGCGCGGGGGGAGCGGTTGCCGCAGGTCCTCGGCGGCGTCGGGTGCCGCCGGTACGGGGAGGCGGGCCGCGACCAGGAAACCGCCGTCCTCGCGGGGGGCCGCCTCCAAGGTGCCGCCGTGCAGGGCGACGCGTTCCCGCATGCCGATCAGGCCGTACCCGCCGCGCCGGGCGGGCGTGCGCCGGCCGGCCCCGTCGCGGGGGCACTCGTTGCGGACCTCCACGGCGACCTCGTCCGGACGGTAGGTCAGCGATACCCTGGCGGGCGCGTTCCCGGCGTGCTTCCGGGCATTGGTCAGGGCTTCCTGCACGATCCGGAACACCGTCAGGCCGACGGTGGGCGGCAGTGGGCGGGGCGGGCCGCTGACGGAGAACTCGGTGTCCATGCCGGCGAGCCGGGACTCCGTGACGATCCGCTCCAGGTCCCCGGGCCCGGGCTGCGGGGCCGGCGGGACGGTCTCCGGTTCCTCTCCGGCCCGCAGCACGTCGAGCAGTTGCCGCATCTCGCTCAGGGCCAGCCGGCCGGAGCCCTCCAGAGTGACCAGCGCCCCGCGGGCGGCCTCGGGGTCGTGGCCGAGGTTGGCCCGGGCACCGCCGGCCATGAGCTGCATGGTGGTGATGTGGTGGGCGACGATGTCGTGCAGCTCCCGGGCGATGCGGCGGCGCTCCTCGGCCACCGCCCGCTCCGCGAGCAGGGCCCGTGTGGCCTCGGTCTCCCGCTGCCAACGTCTGACCACGTGGCCCGTGGTGACGACGAGCAGCGCGGCACCGGTGTTGGCGAGGAGCCCGAAGCCGGAGTCGAAGGGCAGTCCGCCCTGGCCCAGGCTGTTCAGCGGCGCCGTCACGAGGGCGGCCCCGACCACCACGGATGTCCGGCAGGCCACGGCGACCGAGTAGAGGGCGATGGCCGGGGTGAGGCCGAAGTGCGGGGACACCTGGGCGCTCAGGTTCACCATCACGCCCAGCAGCAGGACCGCCGAGAGCGTGGCAACCGGGTGACGGCGGCGGGCCAGCAGCGCGAGTGACGAGGCCACCACGAGGAAGGCCGCCGCGATTCCCAGGGGAACGCCGTCGAACTGGGTATCGAGGGTGAAGCCCGTGAGGTCCACGGCCGCCGCCCCGACCGCCACCAGCGCGTCGTTGCGCGACCACGTCAGCCTCTCGGCGCGCGTGCCCATCGATACGGCCCCTCTCTCACGGACCGCCGTCGGGCTGCCCTCCCGGCTCCATTCTCCCACCGGCCCGCACCCCCGGACACCGCCCCCACGGGCCGGTCCCGACCAGGACCAGGGTCCTGGTCGGGACCGGCTCCCGGACCGTGGTCCCGGCCGCGGAATCCTCCTCCACCAGGACGTTTGCCCGGCGGGCCGCTGATGTTCTGGATACCGGCCGGGTGACCCCGGCCCCATGACCCCACCGGTGACCCCACCGGTGACCCACTGATGACCGACCGGAGGAGAACAGTGATCCGCGCCCTGACGGGATGCTCGACGAGGAACCCATGGAAGGTGATCGCCCTCTGGGCGGTGCTGGGTATCGGTCTTGCGATCCTCGGCCAGATGTTCGTCTTCCGCGCCACCCAGCCGGGCGACGACGGGTTCCTGCCGCCCTCCTACGACTCGGCGGCAGCGCTGCGGATCTCCGAGGAGAGCTTCGGGGCCCGGCCGGACTCGGACCCGCTGACGGTCCTGGTGGCGCGTAGCGACGGGGCGGCGCTCGCCGCGTCCGACGAGCGCGTGATCGAGGAGGTGTCGGGGCGGCTGGCCCGGCAGGAGGTCGTCATGCCCAGGAACGAGGACGATCTGCCGTTCTCGGAGGACCACTCCCAGACTCCTCGGGTGAGCGTGGGCATGACGGCCCCGGACCGGTCCTTCCGGCTGCTGTCCGTTGAACTGAAGGGCAATCCGCAGGACCCCGGCGTGCAGGGCACGTACAAGGAGTTCCGCGAGCGGGCGAGGGCCGAGTTCCGGGAGGCGGGTCTGCGGACGGGGTTCACCGGCGGCCTCGCCACCACGGTGGACTCCGCGGACGCCGAGGAGACCCGGTCGGCGGTCGTCGGCGCGGTGGTGCTGGGTCTGATCGTCCTGCTCCACGTCCTGGTCTTTCGCAGCGTGCTCGCCGCGCTGCTGCCGCTCCTCGCGGTGACGATCATCGGCAGCGCCGCGGCCGGGGCGGTGGTCATGGCCTCGATGGCCGCCGGGGTCCGGCTGGCCCCCTCCACCCCCGGGCTCATCAACGTGGTGCTGATGGGCATCGGGGTCGACTACTTCCTCTTCCTCCTCTTCCGCTTCCGCGAACAGCTGCGGAGCCACCCCGGGCAGAGCGGACGCGAGGCGGCCACCGAGGTCGCCGGCCGGGTGGGCATGGCGGTCACCTCGGCGGCGCTGACGATCGTCGCCGCTTTCGCCACCCTCGGGATCGCCTCCTTCGGACAGTTCCGGGTGCTGGGCCCGGCGATCGCGGTATCCGTACTGGTGATGCTCCTGGGAAGCCTCACTCTGATGCCGGCGCTGCTGGCCGTGACCGGCCGGAGGATGTTCTGGCCGTCGCGCGTCCTGGGGCGGGAGCCGCGCGAGGGCATGGCCGGCCGCCTCGGCCGGCTGACGGCCCGCCGCCCGGTGACGCTCCTCCTCGCGTCGCTGGTGCTGCTCGGCGCGCTGACGACGGGTCTGGCCGGGATTCGCATGGACTACGGGCAGTCCGGTTCGGGTGGTGAGCGGACCGCCGCGGTGGAGACGGCAGAGGAGATCTCCAGGGCCCTGCCCGCCGGAGCCTCGGACCCGACGAGCGTGCTCGTCACCACGGAGGACGGCGCCCCGCTCGGCGCGGAGCGCGTGGCCGGGCTGGCGACGGCACTGGCCCGGGTGCCGGGAGTGGGCCGGGTCGCCCCGACCGTGCTGAGCGAGGACGGCAAAGCGGCCCGGATCGACCTGCTGCTGACCGTGGAGTCCGGCGGGCAGCAGGCCCGTGACCTGGTCTCCGGGCCCGTCCGGGAAACGGTACGGGCGAACCTGCCGGCGGGGACGGAGGCCCATGTCGGCGGAACGGCGGCGGTGTTCGCGGACATCGCGGTGGCGGTCGACAAGGACCTCAAGGTCATCTTCCCGGTGGCGGCGGTGCTGATAGCCGTCATCCTGTTGGTGCTGCTGCGCAGCGTGCTCGCACCGGTCGTGCTGATGCTCGCCGTCGGCCTCGGCTTCGCGGCCACGCTGGGTGCATCGGCGCTGGTCTTCCAGCACGCGTTGGACCGGCCGGGCGTGGACTTCACGCTCCCGCTGGTGCTGTTCCTGTTCGTGGTGGCGCTGGGCACCGACTACAACATCCTGATCAGCGACCGGCTGCGGGAGGAGATGGAACGGCCCGGACCGGCCCGCGCGGCGGTGGCCCGCGCCGTGCGGCACACCGCGCCGGCGATCGCGACGGCCGGACTGGTGCTCGCCGCCTCCTTCGGCAGCCTGGCGGTGAGCCCGCACGCCGGGACCCAGCAGATCGGCTTCGCCACGGCGCTCGGAATCCTGCTGTCCGCCATGGTCCTGTCCATCGTGCTCGTGCCGGCGCTGGCCGCGCTGCTCGGCCGCTCCCTGTGGTGGCCGGTGCGCCCGCGGGCGCGCGGCGGCGCGCCCCGGCGTCCGGAGCCCGCCAAGGTACCGGTGGGGTGAACACCGAACGCGGGCACGGGCCGCCCGGGACCTCGGAGGTCCCGGGCGGTCCCGACGACAGCCCCCGCCAAGGGGGTTGGCGTAACAGGTGCGCTCACATAGCATGCGGGCGAAACATGAGCCCTACTCACATTGAGGCCGCGTGTGATCACCTACCATTCCGAAGCCCGCCTGTGGCTGCTGAGCACACCCGGCACCTCCTACGCCTTCCGGCTGGACGCCGACGACGTCCCCCGGCACGTGCACTGGGGCCGGCCGCTGAGCCTGGAGCAGGCCGTCGCGATCGCGGCCGACCTGCCCGCCGAGGACCCCGGCGGCGACGACCCCGGCGGCGAGGAGTACGTGGTCGAGGGCGGCCTGCGGTTCGGGGCACCGTCGCTGACCGTCCGGTTCGACGACGGCGTGCGCGGCTTCGAGTGGGAGTTCGTCTCACACCGGGCCGAGGGCGGCCTGCTCACCCTCTCCTTCACCGACCGGATCCGCTCCCTGGGTCTCGACCTGCACTACCGGATCCGGGACGGCCACGACCAGGTGGAACGGTGGGCGGTCCTCACCGCGGACGAGCCGGTGGACGTCCTGCGGTTCGACTCCGCCGCCTGGACGCTGCCCGCCCGCGACGACTACCGGGTCAGTCATGTGGTGGGCGAGTGGGGCAGGGAGTTCCAACTCCGGCGCGACCGGGTGCCCATCGGGGAAACGGTGTTCACCAGCCGCCTCGGCATCACGGGACCGCACACCGGACCCTGGCTGATGCTCGACGCGCACGACGCCGCCGAGGAGCACGGCGAGGTCTGGAGCGTGGCCCTGGCCTGGAGCGGCAGCCGCCGGATCACTGTGCGCCGCGACCCGTACGGCCGCGCCTCCTGCACCGGGGGCTTCGGCCACGAGGGCCTGATCTGGAGACTGCTCCCCGGCGAGCGCCTGGAGACCCCCGTGTTCACCGGGCTGTACGCCCCCAACGGCTTCGGCGCCACCAGCCGCCGCTGGCACGCCTACGTCGAAGGCCAGGTGCTGCCCGCCCGTCCGGCCGAACGCCCGCTGATCTTCAACTCGTGGGAGGCGACCGAGTTCGACATCAGCGAGAAGCAGCAGACCGAACTGGCCGAGCTGGCCGCGGGTCTGGGCGTCGAGGTCTTCGTCGTGGACGACGCCTGGTTCGGCGCCCGTACCGGCGACACGGCCGGGCTCGGCGACTGGTGGCCCAACCCCGAACGCTTTCCGGACGGCCTGGGCCCCCTCGCCGACCATGTGCGCGCGCTGGGCATGGGTTTCGGCCTGTGGGTCGAGCCCGAGGCGGTCAACCCCGACAGCGACCTGTTCCGTGCGCACCCCGACTGGATCCTCTGCCAGGACGGCCGCACCCGCACGCAGCGCCGTAACCAGCACGTGCTGAACTTCGCCCGCCGCGACGTCCGGGAATGGGCGGTCGACTGGCTGGTGAGGACCGTCAGCGAGCTGGACGTCGTCTTCCTCAAATGGGACATGAACCGGCCCTTCAGCGAGGCAGGGCAGCCCGGAGCCGCCGACCCCGACCGGGTCTGGATCGAGCACACCCGCGGCGTCTACGAGGTGATGGACCGGCTGCGCGCCGCCCGTCCCGGCCTGTACGTGGAGGCGTGCGCGGGCGGCGGCGGGCGGGCCGACCTGGGCGTGCTGGCCCGCGCCGACCAGATCTGGACCTCCGACAACACCGACGCCGCCGAACGGGTCGCGATCCAGCACGGCCACTGCCAGCTGTTGCCCGCCAGGACCATGGGCGCCTGGGTCACCGACAGCCCGAACGGCTTCACCGCCCGCCCGGCCTCGATCCGGTACCGCTTCCACGTCTCGATGGCCGGGGCGATGGGCATCGGCGGCGACCTCCGGAAATGGAGCGAGGACGAGCTGGCGTGGGCCCGGGGGCTGGTCGAGCAGTACAAGCGGATCCGGCCCGTGGTGCACGGCGGCGCCCTGTACCGCCTCGGACACGACGCCGTGCAGTACCTCACCGGGGACGAGGCCGTCGTCTTCCGGTTCCAGCCGTCGGGGCTGAACCGCACCGTCGCCCGCACCCGGCTGAAGGGCCTCGACCCCAGCGCCCGCTACCGGGACGAGGACACCGGCGCCGTCCACGAGGGCGCCGTCCTGCTCGGCCACGGCCTCCCGCCGCTGCCGGCCTTCGACTGCACGAGCGAGCTCGTCCACCTCAAGAGAGTGCCCCGATGAGCCTCGCCCCCGAACGGCCCGGGGCCCTCGCCGAGCCGGCCCGCAAGGTCAGCCCCGGCTGGATCGCCCTGTACATGCTGGCCAACACCGGGATGTTCATCCCGATGCAGGTGCCGACCACGTTCCTGATGCCCGAGCAGATCGCCCAGATCGACCCGTCGGGGAAGGTCGGCAGCTACGCCTGGGTCAGCATGATGGGTGCGATCTCGGGAATCGTCATCGCACCGCTGGCGGGCGCGCTCTGCGACCGCACCACCGGCCGTTTCGGCAGCCGCCGGCCGTGGATGACCGTGGGCTCGCTGATCTGCATGGCAGCGCTGGTCTTCACCGGCCTCCAGACGACGGTCGCCGGGGTCGCGCTCGGCTCCCTCGTACTGTCCGCCTCCTTCATGATCATCGGCGCGGGGCTCGCCCCGGTGGTACCGGACCAGGTCCCCGTCGCACAACGCGGCCTGGTACTGGGCTGGGCCACGGTCCCCCAGGCCGGCGGCCTGATCGCGGGCGGGCTGCTGCTCGGGCTGGTCACCGGCTTCCCCGCGCAGTACGTACTGATGGCCGCCTTCCCGCTGCTGACCCTGCTGTTCGCGGTCGTCATGACGGACCGGCCGCTTCCCCCCGGGCACCGCGAGCCGTTCTCGCTACGCGCCTTCCTGGACGGCTACCGGATCAGCCCGCGCGAACACCCCGACTTCGTCTGGGCCATGGGCTCCCGGTTCATCATGGGGCTGGGCTACGGCCTGGGCACGCTCTACCTGCCGTACTTCCTGGACGACGTCCTGCACTACGAGCAGCTGTTCCCGGGGCAGTCCACGGAGGACGGCCTGCTCATCGTGGTCGGCGTCAACTGCCTGGCCACGATCTCGACGGTGGTCCTCAGCGGCTGGCTCTCCGACCGGCTGGGCAAGCGCCGCATGCTCGTCTTCCTCGGGGGCGTCACGATGGCCGTCGCCGCGGTCCCGCTCGCCCTGTCGCCCACCTGGACCATGACACTGGCCTCGGCCGTCATTCTGGGCCTGGGCTACGGCGTGTACCTGGCCGTCGACACCGCCCTGGTCACCGAGGTGCTCCCGGCCTCGGCCGACCGCGGCAAGGACATGGCCCTGGCCAACCTGATGGCTTCCCTGCCCTATGTCCTGGTACCCCCGGTCGCCTCGGTCGTTCTCGGAAGCCTGGGGGGATACCGCTCGTTGTTCCTCTGCTCCGCGGGCATGTCCGTGCTGGGCGCGGTGCTGGTCTGGAGGGTCAGGAGCGTCCGCTAACGCGGTCCCCGACGTGTCCGGCCTCGGGGAACATCGGTACAGCGGTTATCGGTGTGAACGATCGCGGCCCGCTCGGCGGGCTCCAGTTCGGCGGTGCGGAGGAAGTCGGCGACCTTGCCCGGCATGTCGAGAGTGCCCGGCGACTCCGGGGCGGGGGCGTCCTCCGCGGTGGCGGGATCGCGGACACGGCTGCGCGGGATCGACGCCTGGCGGAAGCCACGTTCCTGCAGGTCAGTCAATTCCGTCGGTGGCCCTAGGGAATGACGAGCAGCTTGCCGGTGGTACGCCGAGCCTCCAGATCGCGGTGAGCTTGGGCGACCTCGGCGAGCGGGTAGCGGGCCGTCACGGTGGTCTCAAGCACCTTGGTGCGCACCAGTTCAAGCACGTCGGCGGCGCGCCGTAGCAGCTCGGACCGATCGGCGATGAAGTCCCCGAGGCTTGGCCGGATCAGGGTCAGCGAACCGCCCTGGGCGAGCCGGATGGGGTCGAAGGGCGGCACTGCACCACTCGCGGCGCCGAAGAGCACCAGGTGGCCGCGGGTTCGCAGGCTGGCGAGGCTCGCATCGAAGGTGTCCCTGCCGACGCCGTCGAAGACGACAGGCAGGCCCTGGCCGCCATGGAGCCGCTTCACCTCGGCCGCGAGATCGTCCACTGCAGAGTAGAGGATCACCTCGGCGGCCCCGGCGCGCCGCGCCAGCTGGGCCTTCTCCGGTGTCGAGGTGGTGCCGATCACTCTGCCGCCGAGATGGGTGATGAGCTGGGTCAGCACAAGCCCCATGCCGCCGGCAGCAGCGTGCACGAGCACCGTGTCGCCTGGCTGGACCGGGTAGGCGTCCTTGACGAGGTAGTGCGCCGTCATGCCCTGCAGCAGCACGGCGGCGGCGGCCTCGAAGTCGACGCCGTCGGGCAGGGGCACGAGCCGGGAGGAGTCCACGACGGCCTGCTCGGCATAGGTGCCGGGAATCTCCACCCAGCCGACCCGGTCTCCCACAGCGACGTGGGTGACGCCGGGTCCAACCTCGAGGACCGTGCCCGCGCCCTCAGTGCCCGGGGTGAAGGGCAGCGGGAGGGGGTACCGGCCCTGGCGGTGGTATACGTCGAGGAAGTTGACGCCGGACGCGGCGACCTCCACGACCGCCTGGCCCGGGCCCGGCATCGGCTGATCGATGTCGACCAGTCGCAGCACCTCGGGACCGCCCACTTCGGAAACCTGAATCGCTCGCATGACCCCTCCTGAAACGGCTGACTTCCCTCACCAACTCCGGTCGTGGCGATCCGATTCCCGCTCGCGGTGAGGTGTCGTAGCCGTCCCGTGCCCACGTGGGAGAAGGGTGCCACCGACGGAATGGGCTTGCCCAGGTGCCGAAACGCGGCACATTGATCCGTGCAGCTCTACGCGTCCTGCCGCGCGGATGCGGGCGCGGATGCGGGCGCGGGTGCGTCGGCTTGAGGCTTGGGGGCGGTGGGTTCGGGCAGGGCGCGGATGAGGAGCCAGCTCAGGGCAGGCATGGCGATCAGGGGGGTGAGGGCTGTCTTCAGGGAGGTGGAGTCGGCCACGTGTCCCAGCAGGGGGCTAATGAGGCCGCCGATGCTGACGGTGAGGCCGAGGGTGACGCCGCTGGCGGTACCGATACGGGAGGGCAGGTAATCCTGGCCCAGGGTGACCTGGAGGGAGAAGGGCACGTACAGGCCGACGGAGGTGAGGGCCACGAAGAGGAACATGGCCGGGCCGGGTGAGTAGATCACTCCGGTCACGGCGGCGACGGAGAGCAGGTAGGACCAGCGGGAGACATGGACGCGGTCGTAGCGGTTGGCCAGCGGCCCTCCCAGGACCGAGCCGACTGCGCCGCCCAGGAACAGCAGGAACAGGGCGATGGTGCCCGCGGTGGTGCTGCCCTGCATGCGCTGCTGGGGGTGGAGGGAGATGAAGGTGCTCAGGCCGGTGAAGACGATGGAGCGGAAGACGACCGCCAGGGACAGCTTCACGAACGAGGCCACATCATCGGAGCCCCGCGGTGCCTCCGTCTTGGACGCGCCGGCCTCGGGCCGGGCGAGCATCCCAGTCCGCCACGAGTCCGTTGCGCCGACCCGGACCCAGCGCCTGGCCTCCGGCGGCGAGATCGATGCGCACCGCCATGACGATCACCAGATCGCCTACGCCGGCCGGGGCACCATCGCGGTGACCACCGACGCCGGTTCCTGGGTTGCCCCCGCCACCCGCGCGCTCTGGATCCCCGCCGGCACCGTCCACCAGCATCAGGCACACGGCGAACTCGACCTCCACCTCGTCGGCCTGCCCGCCACCGACAACCCCCTCGGCCTGGACAAACCCGCCGTCCTTACCGTCAGCCCCCCTTTGCGCGAACTCATCGTCGCGTACACCCGCGACCCCGACAACGACAGCCCACCCCATCTGCGCCTGCGCGCGGTCATGCTCGACCGGCTCGCCCTCTCCCCCGAACAGCCGCTCCACCTGCCGGTCCCCACCGACCCTCTGCTCCGCGAACTGCACGACATCCTGCGCGCCGACGCGGCCGACAACCGCTCACTCGACGACCTCGGACGCCAGATCGGCGCCAGCGCCCGCACCCTCTCCCGCCGCCTCCGCGACGACCTCGGCCTCACCTACCTACAGTGGCGCACTCAGATCAGGCTCCACCACGCGCTGATCCTCCTGGCGGACGACATCCCCGTCACCGCGGTCGCCCACCGCTGCGGCTGGTCTTCCGCCAGCACCTTCATCGACGTCTTCCGCCGCACCTTCGGCCACACTCCCGGCGCCCGCCCCGCCACCTGACACAGGACCAGGTCTCGGCGGTGAAGCTGTAGCGGCCGAGCAGATTCATCCCGTCGCCCCAGTAACGATGCCGGTGTCGTCAGTGACCGACCCGACTGTTCAGATAGCTGTTGAGGACTTGCTTGCACTCGGCGATCAGCTGGGGGTCGCCCTGGGGATCGCTGCGGAAGGCAAGTCTCAGCACGCCGTCCGCGCATTCCAGGGCCACCCGGACGGCGATCTCCAGATCGGCGTCGTCCTGAACGCCGGACAGGGACGCGGTCAGCGAGCGCAGCCGTCCGGCCACCGCCGTGTTGTTGTCCAGGGCCGGATCGAGGGTGTGGTCCCGGCCCACCGCGCCGAAGTCGACCACGCCGAAACCGGTGATGGTCCGGCGCATGGCGACGTACTCCTCGACGGCCACGTCGACCACGCCCGAGATGCCTTCCGGCTTCTCCCGCTCCAGCCGGACCGCGACCCGGTCCAGAAAGGCCTCCAGATTCCGGGCGGCGAGCGCGCCGATCAGCCCCTCCCGGTCGGAGAAGAACTGGTACAGGGTGCCGATGGGCACCTCGGCCCTGCGGGCCACTTCCTTGGTGGTCAGGGCCGTATGGCCGACCTCGTCCAGGAGTTCGGCGCAGGCGTCCAGCAGCCGTTCGAAACGTTCGGCGCTGCGCTTCTGGACGGGCCGGCGACGCAGCGTCCCCGAGGTGCGGTCTTGGTTCACGGTTCCATCATTCCACCGCCCGAGCTAACATGAGCCAGGCTCACATTTCGGGAGGGTGTCTTCTATGAAGCTGGACCATCTGCCGGCGGACTTCGTCTGGGGTGCCTCGACGGCGGCCTACCAGATCGAGGGCGCCACCCAGGAGGACGGCCGCGGACCGTCGGTTTGGGACACCTTCACCGCCCGCCCCGGTACCGTCCGCGACGGGCACACCGGTGACCTGGCCTGCGACCACTACCACCGGTACGAGGAGGACCTGGCGCTGATGGCCGAGGCGGGCCTCACCGGCTACCGCTTCTCCATCGCCTGGTCCAGGATCCGGCCGACCGGCACGGGTGAGGTCAACCTCAAGGGCCTGGACTTCTACGACCGGCTGGTCGACGGCCTGCTCGCACGCGGGGTCGAACCCGTCCCGACCCTGTTCCACTGGGACCTCCCCCAGGCCCTCGAGGACGAAGGCGGCTGGCTGAACCGCGACGTCGCGTACCGCTTCGCCGAGTACACCGCCGTCGTGGCCGACCGGCTGGGCGACCGCGTCCAGAAGTGGATCACGCTCAACGAGCCGTTCATCCATGCCGTCTGGGGCTACGGCCTCGGCACCCACGCGCCGGGCCGCGCCCTGTTCCTGGGCTGCCTGCCGGTCGTCCACCACCAGCTGCTCGGCCACGGCCTCGCGCTGCGGGAGCTGCGGGCACGCGGCCTCCAGGTGATGATCGCGAACAACTGCACCCCGGTCTGGCCCGCCTCGGACGCCCCCGCCGACCGTGCCGCCGCACAGGCCTATGACAACCTCCACAACCGCCTGTTCAACGACCCCATCCTGACGGGCGCCTACCCCGACCTGTCGGCCTACGGCGCGGACGCCACCCTCGGCGGCTCCGTCCGGGACGGCGATCTCGAACTGATCTCGGCCCCGCTGGACGCCCTCGGCATCAACTACTACAACCCGACCCGCATCCAGGCTCCGACGTCAGAGGGCCTGCCGTTCGAAGAGGCCCCCATCGAGGGCTACCGCCGCACCGCCTTCGACTGGCCCGTCGTCCCCGACGGCCTGCGGGAACTGCTCGTCGGCCTCAAGGAGCGCTATCCGGCCCTCCCGCCGGTCTACATAACCGAGAACGGCTGTTCGGTCGAGGACGTCGTCACCGCGGACGGCACCGTCCCCGACCTCGACCGCATCGACTACCTGGACAGCCACCTCCGGGCCGTCGACGCCGCCGTGGCCCAGGGCGTTGACGTCCGCGGCTACTTCACCTGGACCCTGATGGACAACTTCGAATGGGCCGAGGGCTTCCACCAGCGCTTCGGCCTCGTCCACGTCGACCACGACACCCAGGTCCGCACCCCGAAGGCGTCCTTCGCCTGGTACCGCGACCTGATCCGCGCTCAGCGGGGCTGAGCCCGCCGCCGAGGGGACACCCGGTCCTGCGGATCAGCGCCCGGCTCAAGTGGGGCGGTGGAGACGCCGAAGGACCGGGTGGGCGCGCGGCCCGGCCGCGCGCCGGCCGTGTGTCCGCCCCATCGGAACGGAAACCCGCATGCCCGTGTCCCCGACCGTCGCCCCGAACCCCGTCCTCAGCCCCGTCCTGGCAGCCATCGCCGCCCTGCTGTTCGTCCCGCTGCCGGAGGCGGGCGCGGCCTTCGGCGCACCGACGCCCGGCACCGCCTCGTACCGGCCCGCCGACGGCGCCTCCGTCGGCCGGTTCATGGTCACGCTCGCCCCGGACGCCGACCCGTACGCCGTGATGCGGGACACCGGCGTGCCGGCGGCCCACTTCGTCTACCGCAGTTCCGTACGGGGCTTCGTCGCCGACCTGGACCAGCAGCAGCTGGCGGCGGTCGGCGCGCACCCCGCCGTCACGGCGGTCGAGCCGGACGGCACCGCGATCGGGCTGCCCGTCGAGGACGGTCCCGCGCTGTGAAGGGCGGACGCTGTGACGGGGCGCTGTGACGGGCGGTCGGGTCACCGGCCGCCGGTGAAGAGCAGCTGGTTGGGGCTGCCCGCCCCGAGGCCCTTCAGCTGCTCCTTGGTGGACTCCTGTACCAGCCATGCGACGATCTCGGACGGCCGCGCCGCCGGGTGCTCCTGCTGGTGGAGGGCGACGGCTCCGGTCACATGGGGCGCAGCCATGGAGGTGCCGCTCAGTGCGACCGCGCCGCCGCCCAGCAGGGCGGAGTCGATGGCCTGGCCGGGTGCGTAGAGGTGGACGCAGCTGCCCCAGTTGGAGAAGGAGGCCTGCTCGTCCGCCTGGTCGGACGCGGCCACCGTCACCGCGCGGGCCGCGGAGGCCGGGGAGACCTCGCAGGCGTCCTGCGCGGTGTTGCCCGCGGCGAGGACGGGGAGCACACCCGCCTCGGAGAGGGCGTCGACGGCGTTGTTGACCGCGGCCGACTTCGTCCCGCCGAGGGAGCCGTTGAGCACGGCGGGCTGCTTGGCGTTCTTCGCCACCCAGTCCAGGCCGGCGATGATCCCCGAGTACTGGCCCCGGCCCTCGCAGTTCAGGACCCGGACGCTGACCAGGCTGACCTTGGGGGCGACACCGTAGGTCGTCCCGCCGACCGTGCCCGCGACGTGCGTGCCGTGGCCCTGGCAGTCCTGCCCGGCCAGGCCGTCGCCGATGGCGTCGAAGCCGAAGGCGGCCCGCCCGCCGAACTCCTCGTGCCCGTAGTCGATTCCGGTGTCGAGGATGTACGCGGTCACGCCGGAGCCGTCGCCTGCCGTGGTGAAGCTGTTGTCCAGGGGCAGGAGGTGCTGGTCGATACGGTCCAGCCCCCAGGTCGGGGACGGCCCGTGGACACGGGAGGCGGGCCGCCCGGCGCGGCGGGTCGGCGGTGCGGAGACGGCGGAGTCCTCCTCCACGGACTGCACCCCGGGGGTCAGCCGGACGGCGTCCAGCTGGAGCGGGGTCAGCGGTACCGCGAAGCCGTTCAGGGCGCTGCTGTAGACGAACTCCGGCTTCAGGTCCAGGCGCTCGGCGAGTCCGGCCGGGTCGACGCCCTGGTCGAGGGTCACGATGTACGTGCCGGGCACGGCCTTCGCCGAGGCGGCCGACGGCGCCGGGGTGGGCTCCGGTGCGGATACGGATGGGGATGCGGCGGCGGTGCCGGCCAGCGCGGGGGCGGCCAGGAGCAGGGCGGCGGTGGCCGCGCGCGGGTACGGGCGCCTCACTCGGACGGACCGAAGGCGAACGCCCGGAAGGCGTCCCGCAGCCCGGTGTGGGGCGGGGCGTGCGGGGCCGGCGGGGTGAGGAGGATCGCCCAGCGGTGGTGCCGGGGGGAGATCCACAGGGCCGTCGGTCCGGGTGTGGCGTGGTGGACCCAGATGTCCTGGCGGCGGTCGGTTCCCGGCGCGGGGCGCCACAGGAGGCCGCGGGAGGGGGCGAGTTCGCCGGTACGGATGCGCAGGGAATCGGCGATCCAGTCCGCGGTGAGCGGGCCGGCTCCGGGGGCCAGGAGGTGCCGGAGGAAGGCGGCGGTGTCCTCGAGGGCGGTGTGCAGGGCGGGCGCGAAGGCCGTACGGGTCATGGCCAGCGGCTGCCAGATGCGCTCCGCGGCGAGCTCGGCCAGCGGCCGGCCGGTGACGTGCTCGGCCAGGCGGGCGAGGAGGGTGTGGTCGCCGGTCCGGGTGAGGAGCTGGTGGGCGGTGGCCCGGCCGAGGGTGGGCGCGTAGGCGGCGAGGGGGGTGTGCAGGCGCAGGGCGCCCTCCTCGACGAGCGTGCCGAGCACGGGCCAGACGGCCAGCACGGCGGCCAGCCCACCGACCTCAACCCGTCCCCCCGACCCCGGGCCGGAGCCCGACCCGGAGCCGGAGCCCAGGTCCGGGTCCGAGCCCGGGTCCTGGCCCAGGCCGGATCCCCGGTCCGAGCCGGATCCCTGGCCCAGGCCGAATCCCAGGTCCGAGCCGGATCCCCGGTCCGGGCCGAAGCCCTGGCCCAGGCCGGATCCCCGGCCCGGGCCGAACCCTTGACCCGGGCCGGAGCCCTGGTTCAGGGCAGGCCCTGGGGGCCGGGCGGAACCCGGGTCCGGGCCCGAGCCCGCGGCAGAGGCGGTGGCCGGGTCCGGGGCCGGGCCGGGGGCCGGGGTGGGGTCGGGGAAGCCGTGGGTTCCGCGGAGGCGGATTCCCGCGGCGTCGCCGACCGCCCAGGCGCCGCCGGGCGGTACGGGGATCTGCGCGTCACTGGTCATCGCACTGGTCATCGTGTCTCCACGCTAAGCACCCCGCCCGCCCGGCCGCCGACAGGCAGCCCGCGAACGGGCCGCCTGCCACTCGAATGCGGGTGGGGTCAGGTGCGGTCGGGGCGCTCGGTGACCCGCAGCGTGTTCAGCAGCGGCTTCCCGAAGCCCGAGTGGGTGACGAACCGGATGTTCAGGGTCCCGTCGGTGACGGTGACCGTGTAGGTGCGGTTGACGGCCGTGTAGGTGCCCGCCTCCAGGGAGATGTCCAGCGAGGGCAGCACCTGGCTGCCTTCGGCCAGGACGTCGAAGACCCGCTTGTTCGGCTTGGTGGAGGAGAGTTCGGCGAAGCCGAGTTCCACCGTGTAGGTGCCGTTGGGCACGTTGTCGAAGCGGTACTCGTACATGCCTTCACGGGCGTTGCGGAACAGCCGCTGGTCCGCGGTGCCGGCGATGGTGCGGCCGGTGGACTTGGCGGAGGAGTTGCCCTGGTAGCCGTACGAGCCGGGGGTGTACTTGCGGTCGGCGGTCCAGCTGTCGCCGAGCGCGTCCGGGCCGGGGTAGTCGGCACCGGCATCCAGGGCGACCTGGTAGCGCGGGACGACGACCTTGACCGGGACGGTGAGCACCGGGCTGCGGCCACTGACCGAGGTGATCTTCAGGCCGGTGGTCAGGACCGTGCCGGGGGCCACTCCGGTGGTGTCCACCGCCAGGGTGACGGACGCCTTGCCGCCGGTCGGGATGTCACCGGAGGCGGGGGTCGCCGTCAGCCAGGCCGCGTCCTCGCTCACCTGGTACGCCGTGCCGAGGCCCGGGTTGGTGAGGTCGACGGTGCGGGTGCGCTGCTGGTCCGGGGTGACGACCAGCTCCACGCCGGCCGTGGAAGCGGTCACCCGGCCGGTGCGCAGCGAGCGGGTGAGGGCCGTGACGTCCGCCGCCTTGACCTCGACCGGGATCTGCGCGGTCTCGTACGAGGGGGCGGTCAGGGTCGCGGTGAGGGCACCGGACGGGGACTGGATGACATAGCCGCCGTCGGCCGCCGTGGTGGCGCTGACCGCGGTGTCGCCGGTGCCGACCGTGACGGTCGCGCCGGCCACCCCGCCGCCGTCGTTGGCGTCGAGGACCCGGCCCGAGACCACGCCGCTGCGGGTGGTGCGGAAGGCGATCGACAGGCCGTCGGTGACGACGGGGGTGTTGAAGGAGTACTTGAAGGCGTCGGTGCCGGCCGGGTTCTCGACGCCGAGGGTGGCCGAGGAGCCGCCCTTGATGCCGGTGCCGCCGGTGCCCTTGTAGTGGTAGGAGACGGTGCCGTCCTCGCCGATCACGGCCGAGAAGGAGAACTTGTCGCCCTGCGCGGACCAGTGGGCGACCTCGCGCCATTCGACCACGTAACTGCGGTGCGGGGCGGTGCCGGTGACGGCGGTGAAGACGCCGGAGCCGGTGTCGGCGGCGCCGACCATCAGGTCGTCCCAGAACGGGTACAGGGCCGCGTTGGGCGTGGTGGTGCTGGGCAGGTCGCCGTTGATGTCACCGCCGTGCGCGCCGCCGAAGCTGACGGTGCCGTTGGTGCTGATCCAGGCCTGGCTGTAGGTCTTGCCGTACAGCGGGAGCGGGAACGGCAGGTCCACCCGTTCCGTGGTGTTGTCGCCGGTCAGTGCGATCCGCCGGTCGCCCGCCTGGTACGGGCGGTCGCCGGCGGCGGCGCAGGCGTAGCCGTAGTTGTCGGTGCGGTCCGGGAGGGTGACGGCGGCGGTGGTGTCGCCGGCGACGGTGACCCGGGTGCTGCCGCCGGTGAGGCACCGGGACGGGTGGCCGGCCTGGATGTCGTACGTGCCGTGCGGGAGGGTCACCTCGAAGCGGCCCTGCGCGTCGGCGGTGGCCGTCACGGGGGTGCCGGAGACGGTGACGGCAGCGCCCGCGGCCGGGCCGGCGGACGAGGACACGGTGCCGGTGAGCCGGCCCGAGGCGGCCTGGGTGAGGGTGAAGTCCGAGGTGGCGGTGGCGCCTTCGGTGACGGTGGCCGTGGCGGTCTGCTGCCCGTAGCCGAACTTGCCGGCGGTCAGGGCGTACTCACCGACCGAGAGGGACGGGAAGCGGTAGCTGCCGTCGGCGGCGGTGGTGGTCGTACGGTCGATCGGGCCGTCGGCGGTGACCTGCGCACCGGCCACCGGCGCGCCGCCGGACGAAACGGTTCCGGCCAGCGCGCCGAGCGCCCCGCGGGGAGCCGAGGTGACGGCCGCGAGGGCGTCGAGGCGGCCTTCGCCGAAGACGTTGTTGTCGGCGGCGTTGCCGCCGCAGGTGGTGTTGTCGGTGTCCACCGCGGTGCCGTCGAGCAGCGCCTCGGTCGCGGCGACGTCGCCTTCGAGGGCGGGGGCGGCGGACCACATCAGGGCGACGGTGGCCGCGGTGTGCGGTGAGGCCATCGAGGTGCCGGAGAAGGAGTCGTAGCCGCCGGGCACGGAGGAGCGCACGTTGACGCCGGGGGCTGCGATGTTCGGCTTGATGCCGCCACCGGAGGCCGCGCCGCGCGAGGAGAACGAGGCGATGGCGTTGTTGATGTCGAAGGCGCCGGAGCTGTAGGAGCTCGCGTAGTCGCCGGGCGAGCCGCTGGTGGCGCAGCCGGGCCCGGAGTTGCCGTTGGAGAAGGCCGGGAAGATGCCGGCGGCCCGCCAGGTGTCGACGATCTCGCGGTACCAGGCGTCACCGCCCGGGCCGCCCCAGGAGTTGTTGACGATGTGCGGGGCGAGGTCGGGCCGGGGGTTCTGGCCGGCCGCGTCGGTCGGGGCGACGATCCACTGGCCGGAGGCGAGCAGGGAGGCCTCGGAGCAGGAGTTGGTCTCGCAGCCCTTGGCGGCGATCCACTTGGCGCCGGGGGCGACGCCGGTCTTGTTGGCGCCTCCGTCGTCGCCGACCATCGTGCCCATGGTGTGGGTGCCGTGGTCGTTGTTGTCGCAGGGGGCGCCGCCGGCGCAGACGCCGGCCGGGTCGAACCAGTTGTAGGCGTGGCTGTACGTGCCGTCGGCGGCCCGGCCGCGGTACGAGGCGGCCAGCGCCGGGTGCTGGTAGTCCACGCCGCTGTCGATGTTGGCGACCACGATGCCCTCGCCGCGGACGCCGAACTGCTCCCACACCTGGGGGGCGTTGATGCGGTCGATGTTCCATTCGACGGCGTCGGCCGCGGGTTCCCGCTTGCCCTCGGCGGGCTTGGGGATGGTGACCTTGTCGTCGGCGTCGATCCGGGCGACCTCGGGGCGCTGGGCCAGGGTGCCGGCGAGCTTCTCGCCGCCGACCACGCGGATCGCGTTGACGATCCAGTACGAGGTGTATTCGGCCCCGGCGCCGTCCAGGGCCTTGCGCAGGTCGGCCTGGGAGCGGTCGGCGTGGGATTTCTTGGCCTGGTAGACGGCCCCGGCCTTGCCGGCCCGGGTGCTCTGCTTGCCGGCCGCGGTCAGGTCGGCGGCACTGTCGAGGTAGACCCAGAAGACCGCTTTGTCGGTCTTGTCGAGCTCAGTGCGGAGCTGGGGTTCGATCTTCCGCTCGATGGCGCTCGCCGCGGGGTCCGGCGGCGGGGCCGCTGCCGCCGCGCCGATTCCGGCGGGGAGCAGCAGGAGCGAGGTGAAGGCGGCTAACGCCGCGCGTAACGGTATGTTCCGTTGGGCCACGTGGGGTCTCCTCGTGCGTGTCAGTACGTCGCGTGCAGGTGGTGCGTGCGAGTGGTACGGGCGTGCAGGTGCAGGCGTGCAGGTGGTGCAGGCGTGCGGGTGCTGCGGGCGCGTGGTGCAGACCATGTGCATGACGCGTGCGTGACGTGTGCGCGTCATGGTGAGTCATGTGCCGCCGCCGGTACAAGAGGGCCTCCCCGGTCGCGCCCGTACGCCGGGGCCGCCAGCCTGGAGACATGGCCGCGCCCGATGTCCGGCTCGCCACCCCGCGCGGGCGGTGGATCCTCTTCACCACCGTCCTCGGCTCGACCATGGCCATGCTCGACGCGACCGTGGTCAACGTGGCCCTCCCCCGGATCGGCCAGGACCTCCACGCGGACCTCGCGGTGCTGCAGTGGACGGTCAATGCGTACATGCTCACGCTGGCCGGGCTGATCCTGGTCGGCGGAGCACTCGGCGACCGGTTCGGGCGGCGCCGGATCTTCGTCCTGGGGGTGGTGTGGTTCGCCGTCGGATCGCTGCTCTGCGGACTGGCCCCGAATGCCGGGGTGCTGATCGCGGCCCGGGCGCTCCAGGGCATCGGGGGTGCGCTGCTCACCCCGGGATCGCTCGCGCTGATCCAGTCCTCGCTGCATCCGGACGACCGCGGGCGGGCGGTCGGGCTGTGGTCCGGCTGGGGCGGGGTGGGCGCGGCGATCGGGCCGTTCCTCGGGGGCTGGCTGGTGGACGGGCCGGGCTGGCAGTGGGTGTTCCTGCTCAATGTGCCGCTGGCCGCGGTCTGCGTGCCGGTCGCACTGCGGCACGTACCGGAGTCGCGCGATCCGTCGGCCCACGGCCGGTTCGACGTGGCGGGCGCGGTGCTGGGTGCGAGCGCCCTCGCCCTGGTGACGTACGCACTGATCGAGGCGCCGTCCGAGGCTGCCGCGGTGCCGTTCGCGGCGGGCGCGGGCGTGCTGCTCGCCGCGGGGTTCGTGCTGGTGGAACGGCGGCGGGCGGATCCGATGGTGCCGCCCGGGATCTTCGCCTCCCGGCAGTTCACCGCGGTCAACCTGGTGACCCTGTGCGTGTACGCGGCCCTCGGCGGGTTCTTCTTCCTGTCGGTGCTGCAACTCCAGGTGGTCGCCGGGTACTCGGCGCTGGCCGCCGGGGCCGCCCTGCTGCCCACCACCGCCCTGATGCTGCTGCTGTCGGCCCGGGCGGGCGAGCTCGGGGACCTGATCGGGCCGCGCATCCCGCTGACCGTGGGACCGCTGCTGTGCGCGGCCGGGATGCTGCTGTTCCTGCGGGTGGGCCCGGGGGCCTCGTACGCGGCGGACGTGCTGCCCGCGATGCTGGTGCTGGGCCTGGGCCTGGCGACCCTGGTGGCGCCGCTCACCGCGACCGTCCTGGCCTCGGTGGATCCGGGACGGGCGGGGCTGGCCAGCGGGATCAACAATGCGGCGGCGCGGGTGGCCGGGCTGCTGGCGGTGGCCGCGCTGCCGCTGCTGGTCGGCATGGGCCCGGAGTCCTACCTCTCGGCGGACCTGTTCGACGCCGCCTTCGGGCAGGCCATGGTCTGGTGCGCGGGGCTGCTGGTGCTGGGCGCGGTGGTGGCCCGGATCACCGTACGGACGCCCGCGCCGGGGGCGGCGCATCCGCAGTGCCATGTGCAGTGCCCGGTGACGGCGCCGCCGCTGGAGCCCTCGCCGGAGTGCGCGGAGGGACCTTCGCCGGAGCCCGGGCGGCCGAAGCCCGGGCGGCCCGGGCCGGAGCGGCCGGGGCCGCCGGAACCGCCGCCGCAGGCGGGCCGCTGAGGGCGCACGTACGGTGGGAGGGGGCTGTCCTGCGGAGGTGGGCATGTCCGACGAGGAGATCGCCGAAGTCCGTGAACTGCTGCGCCGCGCGGTGACCCGCAACGATGCGAGTGCCATGCGGACGGCGATGGGCAGGCTGTTCGACGGGGGCCCGGAGGCCCTGTCGCCGACGACCGAGTACGAGCTGCGCCACCCGGACTACGTGATGGAGATGCCGCAGTCCGGAGAGCGGATCCGGGGCCGGGAGGCCATGCGGCGGATGCAGGAGGGCTATCCGGTGCCGCCGACGATCACCGTGCGCCGGGTGACCGGCGCGGGCCCGGTGTGGGTGCTGGAGACGGTCAACGACTACGCCGGCGACATCTGGCACGCCGTGGTCGTCTTCGAGCTGGACCAGGAGGGCCGGATCCTGCGGGACACCCGCTACTACGGGCGGCCGTTCCCGCCGGAGGACTCCCGCGCCGCGCTCGTCGAACGCATGGACTGAGGAGCCCCACAGCCATCGGCCGCTACTGGTTCTGGCCGCCCAGGACGAAGAGCAGGTAGACGAAGAAGGCGAAGAGGTGGCCGACGAAGAGATAGGCGATCAGGCGGATCACCAGACCGCGCGGGAACTTCGACTCGATCTGCGGGGGCATGGCAGGCTCCTTGGTCAGGGGTGGGTGCTGCCGCCGGCGGCGCCGGTGCCGGTGCCGCCGAGGCAGAGTCCGGCGAGGCTGCTCTGCAGCAGGGTGTGGATGAACAGCAGGTCGGCGCCTCCGGCGGAGGCGGCGGCGATCCGGTGCGGGGTCAGCGAGTCGAAGTGCGCGCTGTCGCCGGGGTCCATCAGGTACTCGGTCTCCCCCAGGTGCAGCCGCAGCCGCCCGCCGAGCACGTACAGCCATTCCTCGCCCGGGTGGACGCGGACCAGCTCGCCCTGGCTGCGGCCGTGCGGAACGTGCACGCGCAGGGCCTGCATGCCCCGGCCGGAGCCGCCGGCCTGCCAGTACGTCCAGCCGTCCGCCTCGCGGGCCCCCGGGCCCCCGGCCCGTACGATGGGGTCGGGCGGGCCCGCCGTCTCGCCGAGCAGTTCCGAGACGGTCGTGCCGTAGGTACGGGCCAGTCCGAGCAGCAGCGGCAGCGAGGGCTGGCGCTGCCCGGTCTCCAGCCGGGACAGATGGGCCGGGGAGAGCCTGGCCCGGGCGGCGGCGGCCTCCAGGGTCAGTCCGGTCCGGCGGCGCAGTTCCCGCAGCTGCGGGGCGACGCTGGGCAGCTCTTCGGGCCCACGGTCGGTGCTCATGCTCCGATTGAGCCAGAGCCTTGCCCGGTTGGCAATTCTCCTTGCCTCCGAGGCAAAAACCTCAGTCGACGGGTCCGGACCGGCCGGCGAGCACCGTCTCCACCGTGTCCGCCTCGCCGGGCCGCTTGTCCGGACGGTGCCGGACCACCCGGGCGAACCGCAGGGTGATCCCGGCCGGGTAGCGCGGGGAGCGCTGCACCCCGTCGTAGGCGATCTCCACCACCAGCTCGGGGCGCACCCGCACGGTGAAACCGTCGTCCCCGGTGGCCAGCTCGCGCAGCCGGCCGGTCTGCCAGCGCAGCATCTCGTCCGTCAGCCCCTTGAACGTCTTGCCCAGCATGACGTACGTCCCGTCGGCCGCCCGGGCCCCCAGGTGCAGGTTGGACAGCAGCCCGGTGCGCCGGCCGTGGCCCCATTCCGCGGCCAGCACCACCAGGTCCAGGGTGTGCACCGGCTTCACCTTCAGCCAGAGCTTGCCGCGCCGCCCCGCCGCGTACACCGAGTCCAGGGACTTCAGCATGACCCCCTCGTGGCCGCGCCGCAGGGTCTCGTCCCGGAACTCCTCGGCGGCCTGCCGCTGCGCCACCGGGTCCTCGGCCGCCAGCCGCCGTACCCGGGCCGAGGGCGGCACCAGCCGGGCGAGGGCCGCGTACCGCTCGCGCAACGGCAGGTCGAGCAGCACCCGGTCCTCGGTGGCCAGGACGTCGAAGAAGAACGCGGTGACGGGCCGGGCGGCCCGGGCCGCCGCCACGTCCAGGCGCGCGCCGACCCGGCTCGCCACCTCCTGGAACGGCACCGGCCGGCCGCCCCCGTCGAGCGCGATCACCTCCCCGTCGAGGATGAAGCAGGCCCCGGGCAGCTCCCGGGCCAGCTCCGCCACCTCCGGCAGCCGTCCGGTGATCTCGTCCAGGGACCGGGTGTAGACACGGACGGTGTCCCCGTCCCGGTGCACCTGCACCCGGATGCCGTCCAGCTTCTCCTCCACACTGCACGGCCCCAGGGCCGCCATCGCCTCCGCCACCGAGGCGGCGGTGCTCGCGAGCATCGGCTGTACCGGCCGCCCGACCCGGAGCGTGAAGGAGTCCAGGGCAGGCGCGCCGCGGGCAAGCACCGCCCCCGCCACCCGCGGCAGCGACCCGTCGAGCATCACCGCGCGGCGCACTCCGGCGGCCGGCACCCCGGCGGCCACCGCCACCGCCTCCAGGGCGACCGCGTCGAGCGCGCCCTGCCGCACCTCCCCGGCGAGCAGGCTGCGCAGAAAGCGCTGCTCGGGCCCGGTGGCCGCGCCCAGCAGTCCGTCGACGATGCGCTGCCGCTCGGCCTGGGCGCCGGTGCCCGCCACTTCGGTGAGGGAGGTGACGGCCGCGTCCACCTCGGCCACGGTGAGGGCGGGCCGGCCGGCGGGCTCGGTGTCCCGGCTCAGGACACGCCAGCCGACGCCGGGGCGGCCCTGCGGGAGCCGGCCGGCGAGGTAGGAGATGACCAGGCCGGCCTCCTCGGCGGGGGCCGCGGCGAAGAGTTCCGCGAGGAGGGCGACCTTGCGCGACCGGGCGGAGGTTTCGGCGACCTCCCGGGACACGCGGGCGACCTCGGCCAGCAGCATGCCGCCATCGTCCCGCCGACTCCGGGCGGGCGCAGGTCGGGCGCGAACCGGGCGCGAACCGAACGCAGACCGCGTATCGAGGGGCCGCGCACCGACGGGCCGCATACCGCAGCTGCGGTACACGGCCGACGGAGCGTACTCCTTGAGAAGGTGCTGAGTTCCGCCTGCGGTTGCTCGGGGTGGGAGGGCCGCCAGCTTAGGGTTCCGGTATGAAACTCCGATTGCCGCGGCGCCGCCGGCACCGCGCGCTCGCGGGTGCCGCCGCGCTCGCCGTCCTCGCGGGTGCCGGTGCCTGGACCGTCGCCGCCTCCGAAGACGCGCCCGCCGTGCACCGCACGGACCAGGTGCTGGACATGGCCGGTACGGGCATCGACACCTCGTACTACGTCGCCCCGACAGGGGCTCGGCGGCCGGCCGTGCTGCTCGGCCACGGCTTCGGAGGATCGAAGGACGATGTGCGGGCGCAGGCGGAACGGCTGGCCCGGGACGGGTACGCCGTGCTGGCCTGGTCGGCGCGCGGTTTCGGCGGCTCCGGCGGAAAGATCGGCCTGAACGACCCCGCCTTCGAGGTCAAGGATGTGTCCGGGCTGATCGACTGGCTGGCCAAGCGCCCCGAGGTGCGCCTGGACGCCGACGGGGACCCCCGGGTGGGCATCGCCGGCGCCTCCTACGGCGGGGCCGTCTCGCTGCTGGCCGCCGGCCACGACCGCCGGGTGGACGCGATCGCCCCGCAGATCACCTACTGGAACCTCGCGGACTCCCTCTTCCCCCAGGGCGTGTTCAAGAAGCTGTGGGCCGGGGTGTTCTTCACCACCGGGGCGGCCGGCGGGGTCCAGCTCGCCGGCCCGCCCGCCGCCGGCACCGCGGCCCCGGCCCCCGCCCCGGCCGCGGGCCCCGTCTGCGGCCGGTTCCAGCCGGAGCTGTGCGCGATGTACGAGCGGGTCGCGGTGGCCGGGAAGCCCGACGAGGAGGCGCGCCGGCTCCTGGAGTCCCGCAGCCCCTCGGCGGTCGGCGACCGGATCAAGGTGCCGACGCTGATCGTGCAGGGCCAGGCCGACTCGCTGTTCCCGCTGGACCAGTCCGATGCCATGGCCCGGGCCATCGCCGCGAACGGGGCTCCGGTCGCCGTCGACTGGGCGGCCGGCGGCCATGACGGCGGCATGCGCGAGACCGGCCGTATCGAGGACCGGGTGACCGCCTGGTTCGACCGCCACCTCAAGGGCGACACCTCGGTGGACACCGGGCCCGCCTTCCAGATCACCCGGACCGGCGGGATCGACACCACCAACGGCGAGGTCCAGATCCGCCAGGCCGCCGGCGACCGCTACCCCGGGCTGGGTTCCAGGCCCCGCACGGTCCCCCTGGCCGGCCGTGAGCAGAGCTTCACCAACCCGGCCGGCGGAGCCCCGCCCTCGCTGTCCTCGCTGCCGGGCATCGGCGCACAGCTCGGTGCCTTCGGCACCGGCCTGTCCCTTGACTTCCCCGGCCAGTACGCCCGCTTCGACTCCGCGCCGCTGGACGGCGAACTCCGCATCACCGGAACGCCGGTCGTGCGGCTGCGGGTGAAGTCGACGGCGGCGGACGGCTCGGCGGTGCTGTTCGGCAAGGTGTACGACGTGGGGCCCGGCGGGCAGCAGCTGCTGCCCAGTCAGCTGGTGGCCCCGGTCCGGGTGGAGAACGCGCAGAACGGCACGGAGGTCGAGCTACGGCTGCCGGCCGTCGACCATGCGGTGGAGGCGGGACACCGGCTGCGCCTGGTGCTGTCCGCCACCGACCTCGGCTATGCCACGCCGGCGGCCCCGGCCCGCTACTCGGTGGAGGTGCTCGGTCCGCTGTCCGTCCCGGTGGCTGACGGGGTCCGGACCTCGGCCGCCGCGCTGCCCGCCTGGACCTGGTGGCTGCCGGCGGGTGCGGTGGTGCTGGCCGTCGTCCTGCTGACGGTGCGGCGGCGGGCACGGCCCGGCGGGGCTCCGGCCGCGGCCGGGCGGCCCGCGCCGGACCCGGTGCCCGCAGGAGGCGACGTACCACTGGAGATCACCGGGCTGACGAAGCGGTACAAGAAGGCCAAGGACCGCTACGCGGTGCGGGACCTGTCGTTCCGGGTGGAGCAGGGGCAGGTGCTGGGGCTGCTTGGCCCGAACGGGGCGGGCAAGACGACCACCCTGCGCATGCTGATGGGGCTGATCGCGCCCGATGCCGGGGAGATCCGGGTGTTCGGGCACCCGGTGCGCGCCGGATCGCCGGTGCTGTCGCGGGTCGGCGCGTTCGTGGAGGGCGCGGGATTCCTGCCGCACCTGTCGGGGCGGGCCAACCTCGAGCTGTACTGGCGGGCGACCGGCCGGCCGGCCGCGGACTCGCACATGGACGAGGCCCTGGAGATCGCCGGGCTCGGCGATGCGCTGGAGCGGGCGGTACGGACGTACTCCCAGGGCATGCGGCAGCGGCTGGCCATCGCGCAGGCGATGCTGGGACTGCCGGACCTGCTGATCCTCGACGAGCCGACGAACGGTCTGGACCCGCCGCAGATCCGGGAGATGCGGGACGTGATGATCCGGTACGCGGCCGGCGGCCGGACGGTGATCGTGTCCAGCCATCTGCTGTCGGAGGTCGAGCAGTCCTGTACGCACCTGGTGGTCATGGACCGCGGCCGGCTGGTGCAGGCCGGCCCGGTGGCCGAGATCACCGGGGGCGGCGACACCCTGCTGGTGACGCCGGCGGAACGGGTGGCGGATGTGGTCGTCGAGAAGGTGGCCGCGCTGGAGGGAGTGGGATCGGTGGTCAGGTCCGAGGACGGACTCGGGCTGCTGGTACGGCTGGAGGGCGCGAGCGCGAGCGAGCTGGTCGCCGAACTCGTCCGGCTGGAGGTGCCGGTGGCCGCGGTGGGCCCGCACCGGAGACTCGAGGACGCGTTCCTCACCCTGATCGGAGGTGCGGCATGAGCACGGTGGAGACTCCCCCGGCACCGAAGGGGGCGGCGGGGGCCGAGACGGCACCGGGGTATGCGGCGGGCCGGACGCTGCCGCTGCGGGTGGAGGCGCTGCGGCAGTGGCGGCGCCGCCGGACGCTGGTGATGGGCGGGGTGCTGGCCGCGCTCCCCTTCATCCTGCTGATCGCGTTCGCGGTGGGCGGCGGCCCGGAGGACGACCGGAACGGGAACGGCCGGATCACCCTGATCGACACGGCCACCGCCTCGGCCGCCAACTTCGCCGCGACCAGCCTGTTCGTCTCGGCGGGCTTCCTGCTGGTGGTGCCGGTGGCGCTGTTCTGCGGGGACACGGTGGCCTCCGAGGCCAGCTGGTCCTCGCTGCGCTACCTGCTGGCCTCGCCGGTCCCCCGGGCCCGGCTGCTGTGGAGCAAGCTGGTGGTGGCGCTGGGGTTCAGCCTGGCGGCGATGGTGCTGCTGCCGGTGGTGGCCCTGGCGGTGGGCACGGTCGCGTACGGCTGGGGTCCGCTGCAACTGCCGACCGGCGGGGCGCTGCCGACCGGGGACATCCTGCCGCGGCTGGCGCTGGTGGTGGCCTTCGTCTTCGTGTCGCAACTGGTGACGGCCGGGCTGGCGTTCTGGCTGTCGACCAGGACGGACGCCCCGCTGGGGGCGGTCGGCGGGGCGGTCGGCCTGACCATCGTGGGCAATGTGCTGGATGCGGTGACCGCGCTCGGCGACTGGCGGGAGTTCCTGCCGGCCCACTGGCAGTTCGCCTGGGCGGACGCGCTGCAGCCGCAGTTGGAGTGGGGCGGCATGGTGAAGGGTACGGCGGTGTCGGTCTCGTACGCGCTGGTGCTGTTCGCCCTCGCGTTCCGGGGGTTCGCCCGCAAGGACATCGTGTCCTAGAGGCCGAATTCGCGTCCGGGTTCGACTACGTCCGGGTTCGGCTACTGGGGATCGGACGGTGTGACGGGCTCTTCGGGCGGCGTGCCGGGCTCATCGGGCGTCGTGTCCGCGGGCGGCGGGACGGGCGCGCCGGGTTCGGTGTAGTCGTCATAGCCCTTGTCTGCCATGCACTTCTGCATGATCCGCGCCCGGTCCTCGGGCTTCGTCGTGTACGGGATGGCGGCGGAGCAGTCGGTCACGGCCTTGGCCCGCTTCTGCGCGTCATCGGGCTTGGCGGGCGCGGGACCGGTGTAGTCGTCGAAGCCCTTGTCCGCCATGCACCCCTGCATGATCCGTGCCCGGTCCTCGGGCTTCGTCGTGTAGGGGATGACCGCGGAACAGTCCTTCTCCGCCTCCGCGCGCTGCTTCTCCTTCTCGGGGTTCACCCTCGGCTCGGCCGGCGGCGGGGGCGCCGGGGGCCTCTGTGGCACGGGCGGGACGCGGTCGGTCGGCTGGGGCGCCGGGGGCCGCGGCACGGGCGGGACGCGGTCGGTGGGCTGGGTCGTCGGCGCGCACTTGGCGTCCTTGCGCGCCTCCTCGTAGGCCGAGTTGAAGCCGTCGACGTATCCGTGCCGGTACCTGTTCCACGGATCGCCGTAGGACTGCGGAGGTTTCGGCTGGCACTTACCACCCACAGCCCACCCCGCGTTCACTCCCGCGCGGCAGCCGTTCCAGTACGGATCGTCGTTGGTCAGGCACACCTCGCCGATCGCCGGAACGGCCGGGGCGGTCGCACTGGCGGTCCCGGCGGTCCAGCCCCACAGCGCAAGGGCCGGTGACAGCACCAGCCCGGCGATGAGGCGCGCAGACAGCGTCGTCTTCGGACGGCTGCGATACATGGCCACAACCTCTCCGGGGAATCGGCCGCCTGCCGGACACCCGCCGGACACCCCTGGAATGTGCCGCCTCCTGTCCAGTCAACGCCGGGGCCCGGGCGGTGTCAAAACGTGCGCCCGCAACCGCGGCGCCCGTTCAGTGCGAGGCGCCGGCGGCGCGCAGGGCCTCGGCGGTTTCCGGGTGGGGTCCCCGGAGCGCCCAGTACAGCGGGGTGTGGCCGGTGCCGTGGTCCTCGCGGAGGTTGGGGTCGGCGCCGTGGGCGAGCAGGGCGCGTACGGCTCCGGTGTGGCCCCAGCAGGCCGCCGCGCACAGGGGGGTGCCCTCGTCGCCGTGACCGCTTTCGGCGTCCGGGTGGGCTCCGGCCTCCAGCAGGCGGCGGACGATGTCCTCGGCTCCGTGCACGGCTGCCGCGTAGAGCGGGGTGGTGCCGTCGGGATCGGGCGTCCCGGCCGGGGCGCCGGCCCGCAGCAGGGCTCCGGCCTCGGCGGTCCGGCCGAGCCGGGCCGCGGTGACGAGCCGTCGCGACAGCTTCTTCTGCCGTCTGCGGTTCACGGCACCTCCTGATGCTCGGTGCGGGTCGGTGCGGGTGGCCGGCCGCCGTGGCGCCCCGGGAACGTGTCCGGGGCGCCGCGGCGGAGCCGGCAAAGCCGGCGGGTGGATGGTTCGGCGCGCAGCGCCGTCAGGCGTCGCCCTGGCCCGGCCCGAAGCCCGCCGCCTCGGCGATCGCGTCGACCGCGGCGAGGAGTTCGGCGTCCAGGGGGCGGTCGGCGACGGCCGCGTTGGCGCGGATCTGCTCGGCGGAGGTGGCGCCGGCGATCACCGAGGCGCAGCCGGGCTGGGCGGAGAGCCAGCCGATGGACAGCTCCAGCACGCTGCGGCCGTACTTCTCGCCGAGACCGGCCAGGGCCTCGACCACGTCGAGCTTCTGCTCGGTGAGGTAGTCGTCCTCGCCGACCAGCCGGGAGCCGGCCGGCACGGCCGCGCCGCGGCGGATCTTGCCGGTGAGCAGGCCGTTGGCGAGCGGGTAGTACGGCAGCACGCCGACGCCGTAGTGGCGGGCGGCGGGTACGAGTTCCCGCTCGGCGGTGCGCTCCAGCAGCGACCACTCGTTCTGCGCCGAGATGAAGGGGGCGGCGCCGGTCGCGCGGGCCAGGTGTGCGGCTTCGGCGAGCTGCCAGCCGCTGAAGTTGGAGTGGCCGAGGTAGCGGACCTTGCCCTCGGTGACGAGTTCGGTGAGCGCGCCCAGGGTTTCGGCGAGCGGAGTGGCCGGGTCGGGGCTGTGCAGCTGGTACAGGTCGATGTGGTCGGTGCCCAGACGGCGCAGGGACTCCTCGACGGAGCGGCGGATGTAGCGCCGGCCGCCGCGGGAGCCGACGGCCGGGCCGTACCCCATGTCGACGCCGTCGTAGCCGAACTTGGTGGCGAGCACGACCTGGTCGCGGCGGCCCTTGAGGGCCTGGCCGAGGTGGCTCTCGGAGGCGCCGCGGGGGGACCCGTAGATGTCGGCGGTGTCGAGCAGGGTGATGCCCGAGTCGAGGGCCGCGTCGACGACCGCGCGGGTGGCGGCGGCGTCGAGGGTGCGGCCGAAGTTGTTGCAGCCGAGGCCGACGGCGGACACCTGAAGACCAGAGTGGCCGAGGGGGAGATAGCGCATGGGGACGTTCCGCTCCTCACGTGTGGATGATCCACACGCTATCCCGTGCCCGAGCGGCGGCCCACCCGGATTTCGTCCATCGGGCCGGGTGCAAGCCGGGTGCGGGGGCGGGCGCGAGGCGGGCGGCGCGGGCCGCTGCCGGTCCGGTGCGGACCACCGGCAACAGGTGTGATACCCACCACAGTTCGCCGTTCGTGTCACTCTCCGGCACCCCTCTTGACCCAGCTGGTCCAGACCAATAGTTTCCGGCGTGGACCTTGCAACGCCCGCACGACGCACGACGCATACTCCCCGCATCCTCAGCAAAGGAAGCCCATGCGCCGCAGCATGCTCGGCAGGCTGGCCGTCGCCGCCTGTTCCCTCTCCCTGCTGGCCGCCTTCGCGCCCGCGGCCAGCGCCGATGCCGATGCCCGGACCGGCCACGGCCGTTCCCTCAAGCGCGTCGGCTACTTCACCCAGTGGGGCGTCTACGGACGCGACTTCCAGGTGCAGGACCTCGACACCAGCGGCACCGCCGCCAAGCTCACGCACATCAACTACGCCTTCGGCAACGTCAGTCCGGACGGCAAGTGCTTCACCGGGAACGTGCCGGGCGAGGCCGACGCCTGGGCCGACTACGTCCGGCCGCTGGCTGCGTCCGACTCGGTCGACGGGGTCGCCGACGACTGGCAGCAGCCGGTCGCAGGCAACTTCAACCAGCTGCGCGAGCTCAAGGCCAAGTACCCGCACCTCAAGGTGCTGATCTCGCTGGGCGGCTGGAGCTGGTCCACCCACTTCTCGGACGCCGCCCTCACCCCCGCCTCCCGCAAGGCCTTCGTCGCCTCCTGCATCGACCTCTACCTCAAGGGGAACCTGCCGCAGGACGGCAGCCGCGGCGGCCCCGGCTCGGCGGCCGGCATCTTCGACGGCATCGACCTCGACTGGGAGTGGCCCGGCTCCGAGGGCGACACCGACACGAAGTTCCGCCCGGAGGACAAGCGCAACTTCACTGCCCTGGTCGGCGAGTTCCGCAGCCAGCTGGATGCGTACGGGCGCACCCAGCAGCGGCGGTACGAGCTGTCGGCCTTTGTGCCGACCGCTCCCGCGAAGATCGATGCCGGCTTCGAGGTCCGCCGGATCATGCGGGACCTCGATTTCGTCACCCTCCAGGGCTACGACTTCCATGTGTCGGGTGAGAAGACCACCGCCCAGCAGTCCGCCCTGTACGCGCGCGGCGACTTCAGCGTGGACGGCACCGTGGACGCCTGGCTGCGGCGCGGGGCGCCCGCGCACAAGCTGGTGATGGGCATGCCGTTCTACGGGCAGGGCTGGACCGGTGTGAGCGGCGGCGGGGACGGTATGGGGCAGCCCGCGACCGGACCGGCCCCGGCCACCTGGGCGGCGGGGTACGAGGACTACAAGGCGCTGAAGAAGCTGGCCGAGGGCGGCACCTACCAGGTCCACCGGGACCGGCGCGGCGGGCACGCCTGGCTGTTCGACGGCACCACCCTGTGGACATACGACGATCCGCAGGTGCTGCGTACGAAGTCGGCGTACATCCGTGAACACGGCCTGGGCGGGGCGATGTTCTGGTCGCTGGACGCGGACACCGCGGACGGGGAGCTGATCACCGCCGTCGACCGGGGCCTGCGAGGCCGCTGAATCCGGTGCCATGGACCGGCGCCGCCGGGCCGCGGGAAATGCCCCGGCCCGGCGGTGCCTTCACCCCGTACTCTCCCCGGCATGAGAACGACGACAACGCGCGCGGTCAACCGGCTCACGGCCCGCTGGGCCCGCGAAGCGGCCGAGGCCGGCGGCGGGACCGTGGTGACGGCGGCCGGCGTGTGGCCGCTGCTGGCCCTGCTCGCGGACGGCGCGGCCGGACCGGCCCGCACCGAACTGGCGGAAGCGCTCGGCATACCCGCCGAGGCGGCGGCCGAGGCGGCCCGCGAGCTGCTGGCCGGGCTGGCCGGAGTACGGGGTCTGGAGACGGCCACCGGGCTGTGGGCGCGGCGGGACCTGCCCCTGGAGGAGCCCTGGACGGCCGGTCTGCCGCCCGGCACCCGCGGGGAGTTGACCGGGGAGCCGGACACGGACCGGGCGGTCCTCGACCACTGGGCGGCGGAGCACACCGGCGGGCTGATCGACCGGATGCCGGTGCCGGTGTTCCCGGACACCTTGCTGGTGCTCGCCTCCGCGCTCGCCCTGCAGCTCACCTGGCTCCAGCCGTTCACCGAGCGCCCCCGGCCGATCACCGCGGGGCCCTGGGCCGGACGGACGGTCCGTGGCCTCGGCCGCTGGACCTCGCTGCTGGACCGGGTGCGGGTCGCCGACACCACCGCCGGTCCGCTGACCCTGCTGGAGGTGGTGGGCGACGGCGGGGTCGACGTCCACCTCGTCCTGGGCGAGCCCGCGGCCGGCCCGGGGGAGGTGCTGGCCGAGGGCATTGCGGCCGTGACCGGGGGCGGCGGCGGGGCCGGCGCCCGACCGGTGGCCGGGTCCGCGCTGCCGGAGGGAACTCCCGGTCCGGGACTGGACATCCGTAGGGAACTGTCGTACTCCCCCGAGCCTCGGCTGGCCGTACAGACGGTGGCGTTCTCCGTCGAGGCCCAGCACGATCTGCTGGCGCAGGCACGGCTGTTCGGCCTGGAGACGGCCTCCGACGACCGTTTCGGGCATTTCCCCGGCATCAGCGGCAAGCCGATGGCCATCGGCGCCGCGGCGCAGTCGGCGCTGGCCCGGTTCCACGCCGAGGGCTTCGAGGCGGCGGCCGTCACCGCCGTCGCGATGGCGCCCGGCGGCGCAGCCCCGCCGCGCCCGCGGTACCGGACCCGCCGGATCGGCCTGGTCATCGACCGCCCCTTCGGCTTCCTCGCCGTCCACCGCACCTCGAAGCTGGTCCTGGCGGCGGGCTGGGTCGCCGATCCGCTGCCCGGCTCCTGGTGAGGCCGGCGCGGACGGGTCAGTCCGGGCCGGCCTGTCTGCGGGCCAGGGCGGCGGTGTCCCCGAAGGCGGGAACGAGTCCGGTGCCGCCCCGCCCGGACACCGAGAGGGAGGCCGCCGCCACGCCGTAGGCGACGGCATCCGCAAGGGTGTCGCCCAGGGCCAGCCGTGCGGTTGTTGTGCCGGTGAAGCAGTCCCCGGCCCCGGTGGCGTCCACCGGGGCCGGATTGGCCGGGACCGGGAGGTACCGGGCCCCGGCCCCGTCGTGCAGCAGCAGCCGTCCGGAGCCGGCGGTCACCGCCACCGTACGGGCGCCCAGCCGGCGGTAGCGGGCGGCGGCCTCCCCGGGGTCGTCGGTGCCGACCAGGGCCAGGGCGTCGGCCGGGCAGGAGGTCTTGAGGAGTCCGGTGCGCGGGGCGACCCGGGCGAGCAGTTCCCGTGCCTCGGACCGGCTGGTGAGCCGGGAACGGAAGTTGGGATCGTACGAGAGGTGCCCGCCGGCCCGGTGCACGGCCTCGGCGGCGGCCAGCACCGCCTCGCGGCTGCTCGGCGAGAGCGCCCCGGTGATCCCGCTGGTGATCAGGGCCGGGGTGGTGGTGAGCAGGTCCTGCCAGGACTCGATGTGGGCGCGCGAGAGGGTGGAACCGGCGCTGCCGGTGCGCCAGTAGACAAAGGCGCGGTCGCCCTCGGTGTCGGCGGACAGCAGGTAGGCCCCGTTGGGGCGGGGGGCACGGCGTACATGCGCGACGTCGATGCCGAGTCCGGCCGCCCGGTGCAGCAGCGGCCCGCTCAGTTCGTCCTCGCCGACCACGGCGAGCAGGGCGGTACGGGCCCCGGCGGCGACGGCGGCAGCCGCGGCGTTGAGCGCGTCGCCGGAGTAGGAGATCCGGGCGCCGGTGCCGTCGACGGCGCTGTGCAGGGCGGTGCCGGCCTGGACCTCGACCAGTACCTCGCCGAGCACCAGCACGTCGTACGGGCCGGCCGGCGTCGTGAGCCCTCTCACCGCCACCGCCCGGGCTCGGGCTCGGACTCGGCCCCGGGCTCGGGCACGGCCAGGTCGGCGAAGAGGGCGGCCAGTTCGGCGGGGCGGTCCGGCAGGCCACTGCCGATGCCGACGGCGCCGGCCCCCGCGTCGAGCCAGTCCCGGACCTCGGCGGGCCGGATGCCGCCGGTCGGCAGGATCAGCGCCGAAGGCAGGACGGCGGTGAGGGAGCGGATGAACTGCGGACCGCCGACATGGGCCGGAAAGACCTTGGCGGCGCCGGCCGCCCGGACCGCCGCGGCGATCTCCCCGGGGGTGAACCCGCCCTCGATGAAGACGGCGTGACGGCGCCGCGCCACCGCGCGCACCTCGGGGGCGGGATGGGGCGAGACCAGGAATCCGGCACCGGCGTCCAGCGCGGCCTCGGCCTGCTCGGCTCCGGTCACCGTGCCGACCCCGATCAGGGCGGGCCGGCCGTGGGCGTCGGCGAGCGGGACGGTCCGGGCGACGGCCTCGGCCCAGCCGGGGGTGGAGGTGGTCAGTTCCACGGCGCGGCAGCCGGCGGCGAGCAGAGCGGTGGTCCGCCGGACGGCCTGCTCCGCGTCGGGGGTGCGCAGCACCGGCAGCAGCCGCTGGGCGGCGATGACCGCGTACGGATGGCAGGCCCCGGGCCCCGGCACGGAACCCGGAACGGAACCGGGCACGAAATCCGGTGCGGAACCCGGCATGGAGCGCGGCTTGGAACCCGACAAGGACCCTCCCTTTCGTTCCACGCAGTGGAACTGGGCATCACACACCGGAACGTGCTGGTATAGACCATACGCAATGGCCCGCGCCCGCGGCTATGGCCGCCCCGGCTCCGCTGCCCTGAGGCCGGCCAACAGCTCCCGGGCCAGCCGGAGATGGCGGTGGCCGGGCTCCAGTACGGCCTCGGCCTCCGCCAGGGCCCCGAGGAGCAGGGCACGGGCCGGTGCCGGCCGCCCTCCGACGGCCAGCGCCCGGGCCCATTCCAGCCGCGCGTACAGGGCGTGCGGGTGGTCGGCGCCGAGCAGCCGGGTACGGTCGGCGGCGAGGGATTCCCAGGCGGCGGCAGCCTCCGCGGTACGGCCGGCCCGGGCAGCCAGGTCCGCCTGGCTGGCCCGGATGGCCAGGGTGTGCGGGTCGTCGGGGCCGAGGCTGCGCAGGGCGTCGGCGAGCAGTGCGTCCAGACTGCGGGCCGTCTCGGCCGGGCGCCGGTCCTCGAACCAGATCAGGCCGCGCCGGGTGGCCAGTACCTGCGCGTGGTCCGGCCCCTGGACCCGCAGCCGGTCGGCGAGCAGCCGGGTCAGCTGCCGGGCGGCCTCGGCCCGGTACCCGGCCTCGCCGGTGAAGTACGCGAGTTGGTGGCGGGCCGCCAGGGTGTCGGGGTGGTCCGGGCCGAGGACCGCGGCGGTGTCGGCGGCCAGGGCGGCGAACCGCTCGGCGGCGGCGGGGGCGTCCCCGGCCTCGCCGGTGAAGTAGGCCAGTTGGTGGCGGGCGGCCAGGGTGTCGGGGTGCCGGGGGCCGAGCCGGGCCTCACGGCGGTGGGTGACCCCGGCCAGGTCGGCCGCCGCACGGCGCGGCCGGCCGGCGTCGCCGACCGCGATGGCGAGCAGGAAGTCGGCTCCGGGCACCCGGCCCCGGCGGGCCTTGGCCAGCGCCTGGGCGGCCCGGGCGAGCCGGGATTCCTGGTGGGCGAGCAGGCCCATGTCATAGGCCTCGGCCGGCTCCACCCGGGCGAGCAGGGCCTGCCACAGGTGGTCGGGCACCGGAGCCAGGCCCGGGTCCCCGAGCAGGTAGTCGAAGGCGGTGTAGCCCTGGGTGTAGTTGCCGATCAGCAGGCCGCTGGTGGCGTAGGCGGCGGTACAGGCCCAGGCCATGGCGTCCGGGAAGGGCTCCGGCTGGAGGTCGCCGCCGCCGCGGGCGGTGAGGTAGGGCGGGTGGAGGTCGCGGAGCCAGTCCCGGCTGACCGGGCGGCGCAGTCCGGCCCGCCGGCAGTCCACCGCCGCAGCCACCAGCGCCGCGCCGCGCGGATTGGCGCCGGGCGCCCAGGCGTTGTGCCAGGAGGCGAGCAGCTCGGGTCCTGCGGCGAGCACTTCGGCGATCCCGAAGCGTTCGCCGGCCCGCAGCGCGGTGCCGATCCGTGGGTCGTCGGCCTGGGCGGCGGCCCGGCGGCGCTCCTCCGGCGTCCAGTGCCGGTTCAGCCGTACCACGGCGGCCAGGTGCAGCACCTCCCGCTGGGCCCGCCAGGCGTCCCGGTCGGAGCCGGTCAGCCGGCTCTCCTCGCGGGCCTCGTAACGTCGGTGTTCCTGGGAGCGCAGGGTGGCGATCACCACACGTCGGCCGGGCGGCCCGGCGAGCAGCGCGGTCAGCCGGCCGGCGTCCAGGCCTTCGGCGCCGAGGAAGTCCTCCAGGTCGTCCAGCCAGAGCACCGCTCGCCGACGGCGCGCGGCGGTGCGCAACGCCTCGGGCAGGGCGGCCCGGTTCAGCGGGCGGACGAAGGCGTGCCGTGGGTACAGCATCCGGGCCACCTCGTAGGCGAGCCGGGTCTTGCCGGCCGTGGACTCCCCCACCACGAGGACGAACCCGGACCGGCCGAGGGCCTCGCGTAGCCGGGGCTCGGCATCGCGCCGGATGTAGGCGGGCGAGGCCGGTGAGCCGGTTGAGCCGGAGGCTACGGGGAACGCGGCGGAACCGGCGGATAAGCCGGTGGCCGGGCTCGGGTCGGCAGGGTGGGCGCCGGCCTGCTCCGGCCGGTCGAGTTGGCCGGTCCGGGGTATCCGGCCGCCGGGGGTGCGCAGCAGCGCGCCGCGGCCGGCCGCGGGGTTTTCGGCCGGGCGGAGCCGTTCCGCGGCCAGCCCGGACAGCGTGGTCACGGCCGCCCCGATGCCGGTGGCCCAGGCCCCGGAGGTCCACAGGGAGGCGAGGGCGAGCGCGCCCGCGCCCAATCCCACCGCTGCGAGATAGGCCGGCCAGCCCCGCGCACGACCGGTCTCCCGCCGTCCCCGTACGAGCAACACCGGCATGCCGCCCCCCACACGCGTCCCGTGGCCGCCGCTCCTCATGATGACCCCGTGTGCGCGTTCGGTACCCCGTCCGGTCCGCATCCAGTCCGACAATCCGATAACTGTTATCCGGGACCCTCTCGACGGTCTCCCAGGTATTGGGCATCATCGACCGGCGCCACGGACAGGGATCGACACATGAGCACAGAGCACGGCACGGCAGCACTCACGGCACTCGTCGCGGCAGCCCGCGAGGGTGACCCGCGGGCCCAGGACGAGCTCGTCAGCACCCATCTGCCCCTCGTCTACAACATCGTCGGGCGGGCCCTGGGCGGTTCCTGCGATGTGGACGACGTCGTCCAGGACACCATGCTGCGGGCGCTGGACGGGCTCGGCGGTCTGCGCGCCCCGGAGAGCTTCCGGTCCTGGCTGGTGGCGATCACCATGAACCGGGTCCGGGCGCACTGGCGGGAGCGGGAGTTCGGGCCGTCCGGCCTGGAGGGAACCGAGGAACTCGCCGACCCGGGCGCCGACTTCGTCGACCTCACCGTGGTACGGCTCCAGCTGGCCGGACAGCGGCAGGAGACCGCCCGGGCCACCCGCTGGCTGGAGCCGGACGACCGGGGACTGCTGTCGCTGTGGTGGCTGGAGTGCGCGGGCGAGCTGACCCGGCCGGAGGTCGCGGAGGCGCTGGGGCTGTCCCCGCAGCACACCGCGGTCCGGGTGCAGCGGATGAAGGCGCAGCTGGAGGCGGCCCGGGTGGTCGTACGGACGCTGGACGCGGTCCCGCCCTGCCCGGACCTGCGGCCGATGCTGTCGGCCTGGGACGGCCGGCCGTCGGCGCTGTGGCGCAAGCGGATAGCCCGGCATGCGCGGGACTGCGTGCGCTGCGCCGGCCTGTGGAACGGCCTGGTCCCGGCGGAGGGCCTGCTGGCGGGCCTGGCCCTGGTCCCGGTGTCGATGGCCCTGCTGTCGGGCGTACGCTCGGCCGCCGCCGGATTCGCCCCGGCGGGCACGGCGTCCTACGCCGATCCGGGTACGGCGGCCTACTCCGATCCGGACGCCGTGGGCTACGCCGACCCGAACACGCTCGCGTACGCCGATCCGGCCGCGGCCGGGTACGCCGGTCCGGACACGGTGGCGTACGGAGCCACGCCCGAGGCCGGGTACGCCGTCACCGGCAGCCCGGCCGGAGGCCACGGCACCGCCGAGGCCGGCCGGCACCGCGCGGGCGACGGCCGGGACGGCGTTCGGAGCACCGCCCGCAAGCGGCGGCAGAACCGGCGCCGGGCGGTCGGCGCGGCAGTGGTCGCGGCCTGCATGGCGAGCGGTGGCATCTGGTACCTCGGCACCGGGCCCGGGGACGGCGAGGACGAGGCCGCGTCGCGGACCCCCGCCTCCCCGCTCGCCGTGCTGACCGCTCCGGACGCCTCCCCCTCCGCGGCCTCGCCCTCCGGTTCCGCCGCCGCCTCGCCGTCCGCCTCCGCTTCTGCTTCCGCCTCGCCGTCCACCGGTACGAGCGCGTCCGCCCAGGCGGGCGCGTCCGGCAGCCCGAGCGCATCCAAGACCGCCGGCCCCGCCAAGACCTCCGCCAAGGCCGCCCCGCGCCCGTCCAGCCCTCTCCCGGCACCCCCCGCCCCGCAGGGCGATGCGGCCCAGGTGGTGGCCCTGGTCAACAAGGAGCGGGCGGCGGCCGGCTGCGGTCCGCTCAAGGACGACCCGCAGCTGCGGGCAGCCGCCCAGGGCCACTCCGACGACATGGCGGCCCGGGACTTCTTCTCGCACACCGCCCCGGGCGGCAGCGACCCCGGCGACCGCACCACCGCGGCCGGCTACCGCTGGTCCACGTACGGCGAGAACATCGCCAAGGGCCAGCAGACCCCGGAGCAGGTGATGGACTCCTGGATGAACAGCTCCGGGCACCGCGCCAACATCCTCAACTGCTCGTTCAAGGACATCGGCGTGGGCATCCGGAAGGGTTCCGGCGGCCCCTGGTGGACCCAGAACTTCGGCGCCAGGATGTGACCCGGAGGTGACGAGGTGCCCCGGAGGTTCGGGGCCGCCCCGCCGGGCGGCCTGCGCCCGTTCGCTTCGTTTTCGGTACAGGATGGAGACTGGAGCCGAAAAGGCTGATCACAGCGGGCGGGATCGGGGAACGGAGCGGGGACCATGGCGAGGAAGCAGCTCCGGCCGCACCAGCGGGAGGCCGTCGACGCGGTGCTCCGGGCCCTGGAGCTGCCGCCCGGCGGGCCGCTCCCGGCGGGCGGGCTGCGCACTCAGGTGATCATGGCCACCGGGTCCGGGAAGTCCCTGGTGGCCGTGCGGTCCGCCGAGGAACTGCGGGCCGCCCGGGTGCTGGTGCTCGTCCCGTCCCTCGATCTGCTGGTGCAGACCGGTGCCGCCTGGCGGGAGGGCGGCCGGTCCGGGCGGATGGCCGGGGTGTGCTCGCTGCGCGCCGAGGACGCGGGCTTCCCCACCACCACCGATCCGGCCGAACTGGCCGCACTGGCCTCCCGGGGCGGGCCGGCCGACCGGCTCACGGTCTTCGCCACGTACGCCTCGCTGGGACTGGGCACCCTGGAGCGGGCCCACCGGGCCGGGCTGCCGGCCTGGGACCTGGTGGTGGTGGACGAGGCGCACCGGACCTCGGGGCGGATCGGCAAGCCGTGGGCGGTGGTGCACGACAACCGCCGCATCCCGGCCGCCCGCCGGCTGTACATGACGGCGACGCCCCGGGTCTGGCGGGACCCCGAAGGCGCCGACGGCGGCGAGGCCGGTGAGGGCACCGGGGAGCCCGGCGGTCCGGGGTCCGGGCGGGGCGAGCTGGTCGCCTCGATGGAGGACGACCCGGACGGGCCGTTCGGCGCCCGCTGCCACACCCTGTCCCTGAGCGAGGCCATCGACCGGGGCATCTGTGCGCCGTACCGGGTCGTCTGCGTGGACGTCACCGACCCCGGCTTCCAGGCGGCCGTGCTGCTGGGCCCGGACGGCCGCTCGGACGCGGTGCGCGGCCCCCGGCTGGCCGCCCTGCAGACGGCCCTGCTGAAGGCGGCGGCCGACCAGGACTTCCGGCGGACCCTGGTCTTCCACCACCTCACCCGGGAGGCCGAGGCCTTTGCGGCCGGACTGCCGGCGGTCGCCGCGCGGCTGCGGCGGTCGAGCCGGGCGGTCCGGCCCGCCTACCCGCGGACGGTGTGGGCCGACTGGCTGTGCGGCCGGCATCCGGCGGCCCACCGGCGGCGGGTGCTGGACGCGTTCGCGGACCCGCGGGTGGCCGACCGGGCGTTCCTCGGGAGTGTGCGGGTGCTGGGTGAGGGGGTGGACACCCGGGAATGCGATTCCGTGTTCTGGGCGGACGTCCGCGGATCCATGCCCGATCTGGTGCAGGCGGTGGGGCGGGCGCTGCGGATCCGGCCGGGTGAGGGCAAGGTGGCTTCACTGGTGGTGCCGGTGCTGCTGGGCCCGGGCGAGTCTCCGGAGGCGATGCTGACCTCGCGGGCGTACGGGGATCTGGCCCGGCTGCTGGAGGCGCTGCGCGCGCACGACTCGCGGCTGGTGGAGGCGCTCGCCCAGCCGCAGGCGCAGAGCCGGACCCCCAAGGCGGTGCGGGAGTCGGGGTCGGGAGCCGGCGGCGCGGGCGCGGGTGCCGGTGCCGGTGCCGGTGCCGGGCCGGGCCGGGTCAGTGCGGAGGCGCAGGCCCTGCTGGCCTTCTCGGTACCGCGGGATCCGGCTCTGCTGGCGGCCTTCGTCCGGCTGCGGGTGCTGCATCCGGAGCGGGAGCACTGGCGGCGCGGGGTGGCGGCGGCGACCGTCTACCGGCGGCTGGCCGGGGACCTGAAGGTTCCGTTCGGCTTCCGGGCGCCCACGGGCAGGCCGGGCGCGCCGGATGCGGGTGGGCCGGGCGGCCCCGGCGGGCCCGGCGCGGAGGAGTGGCCGGCCCCGCTCGCCGGCTTCCCGCTCGGCCAGTGGATCGCCGACGCCCGGCGGACGTACCGGCGGGGCGGGCTCGGCGCGGAGCGGGTGGCCTCGCTGGATGCGCTCGGCATGGTGTGGAGCCATTTCGACGTGGCGTTCGACGAGGGGCTGGCCGCCGCCCGGGCCTGGGCGGCCGAACACGGTCATCTGCTGCCGCCGGCGGACGCCACCTGGAACGGGGCCCCGGTCGGGATCTGGATGAAGAACAACCGTGCCGCCGCCCGCCGCGGCGACTTCCCGGTGGAGCGCCGGGAGGCCCTGGACGAGATCGACGCATCCTGGTGCCCGGCCTGGGACATCGCCTGGCAGCGGGCCTTCCATCTGACCCGGGCCCTCCTCGCGGCGGGCGGCCCCCCGCCGGCCGGCCCGGGCGAGGCCGTGGTGCAGGGCGAGGACCTGGGCGCCTGGGTGCGCGCACAGCGGCTCGGCTGGGAGCGGCTGGGCTGGGCCCAGCGCTGGCTGCTGGAGCACGTCCTCGGGCTGTCGCCCGCAGCGGAGTCGGAGCGCCCGGAGCCGCGCCGCAGCCAGGCCGAGAAATGGGCGGCCCAACTGGCGGCGGCCCGGCAGTTCCAGGCGCGCGAGCAGCACCTGCGGGTGCCGCGGGGCCATGTGGAGCGGGTGGGCGAGCGGGACCTCCGGCTCGGCGCCTGGATCGCCAACCAGCGCTCCCGCGCCGCCACCCTCCCCCCTGAACGGGTCCGGCAACTGAACGCCCTCGGCATGCAGTGGCCGACCCAGCGCGGCTAGGCCCTGCCAGCCGGGCCATGCCATGACCCCCCGCACACCCCAGCCCTGCGCCCGGCCAAGCCCCCCGTCCCTCGCCACGGCACGTCGCCGGGCCGGACCACGCAGCTGCGACCGGCCAGGGCCCCGCCCGCGGCACCTGGCACGGCGCCTCGCCGTGCCAGGCCACGCCAGTACGTACGGTACGAGGGCATCCCCCGGCCCCGGGCCGGATGGCCCGAGGCGTCCGGTGCCGTGGATGGCGGGCCGCCGTGCAGTGCCGGGCCCGGCCCTGGCCCGCCGAACGTCCCAGCCCTCCGACCGGCCAGGGCCGGCCCGCGCCACCCGGCCCGGCACCTCGCCGGGCCGGACCACGCGGCTGCGACCGGCCTGGGCCCCGGCCGGCGGCACGGCACCTCGCCGTGCCGGGCCACGCCAGTGCGTCCCCCGGGCCGAGCCCCGGAAGCCGGCCGGGACGTCGGCGGCCGACGACAGCGCGGCTGGCCGCAGTGCCGGGCCCGGCCATGACCCGCCGGACACCCCAGCCCTCCGACCGGCCAGGGCCGGCCCGCGGCACCCGGCCCGGCACCTCGCCGGGCCGGGCCGGGCCACGCCAGCACGTCCCCGGGCCGAGCCCCGGGAAGCCCGCCGTGCACTGCCCGGCCCGCCAGGGCCGGCCGGCAGGGCCGCCTCCAGTGCCGGGCCCGGCCGGGCCGGCCGGCGCCGCCGGGCGGCCCGCTGGGCTCAGTGGTGGAAGCCGGACTGGCGCGGGGCTTCGGCGCCCGTGCCGCGGGGGCCCGTGGTGGTCAGGTGGTCGATGGCCCGGCGCATGTCCTCGACCAGCAGGGCGATCTGGTCCCGGGTCACCCCGTGCCGGATCAGCACGCGCTGGATGACCGTGTCGTCGCGGTCCGCGGGCAGCGGGTACGAGGGGACCTGCCAGCCGCGCATCCGCAGCCGGTCGGAGAGGTCGTACAGGCTGAACCCGGCGCCCTCCGGGTCGGTCAGGGCGTAGGAGACGGCGGGGAGGGCGCCCCGGCCGTCGTACAGCAGGGTGAAGGGCCCCAGTTCGGCGATCTGCGCGGCCAGGTACTGGGCGGTCTCGGCGCAGGCCTGCTGCACCCGGCGGTAGCCGCCGTGGCCGAGCCGCAGGAAGAGGTAGTACTGCGCGATGATCTCGCCGCCGGGACGGGAGAAGTTGAGGGCGAAGGTGGGCATGTTGCCGCCCAGGTAGTCGACCCGGAAGACCAGGTCCTCAGGCAGCAGGTCGGCGGTGCGCCAGACGATCCAGCCGACCCCGAGAGGGGCGAGGCCGTACTTGTGGCCGGAGGTGTTGACGGAGGCGACCCGGGGGAGGCGGAAGTCCCAGACCACGTCGGGGTGGAGGAAGGGCGCGACGAAGCCGCCGCTGGCCGCGTCCACGTGGATGGGGACGTCCCAGCCGTGGGCGGCCTGGATCCGGTCGAGTTCGGCCGCGATCTCGGCGACCGGTTCGTAGTCGCAGGTGTAGGTGACGCCGAGGATGGCCACCACTCCGATGGTGTTCTCGTCCACGTACTGGGCGAGCTGGTGCGGGCGCAGCCCGGTGGCGCCGGGCTCCACCGGGACCTGGCGGAGTTCCACGTCGAAGTACCGGGCGAACTTGTCCCAGCAGATCTGCACCGGGCCGCAGACCAGGTTGGGGCGGTCCACGGGCTTGCCCTCGGCGCGCCGCCGTTCCCGCCAGCGCCATTTGAGGGCGAGTCCGCCCAGCATGGCGGCTTCGCTGGAGCCGGTGGTGGAGCAGCCGGTGGCCGCGGTGCCGGGCGGGGCGTTCCACAGGTCGGCCAGGATGTTCACACAGCGGGCCTCGATCTCGGCGGTCTGCGGGTACTCGTCCTTGTCGATCATGTTCTTGTCGAGGCAGACGTCCATCAGCCGGCGGACCTCGTCGTCCGACCAGGTGGTGCAGAAGGTGGCGAGGTTCTGCGCCGCGTTGCCGTCGAGCAGCAGTTCGTTGCGGAGCAGCGAGTAGACCACCTCTGCGGGGGTGTGGTCCTCGGGCATGCGGTACTTCGGGAGCACCCGGCCGCTCATCGGGGAGGCGAACACGTCCGCGTCGGCGTCCAGAGCGCGGGGATCCTTCATCTCATGAAGTGCCATAGGTGGACTATATGGGACATTTCAACAACAGAGGCTTCCGGTCGACTCCGTGGTGTGAGCCCGCTCATCCCCACCCCCGCTCACCGGAGAATTTCCGGTCGGGTAGGCTCAGGCCGCAAGATCTTCCCACCCGGGCCACTGGAGCCGGTGCGGGCGGGAAGATCCTCAATCTTGTTCTATGGGCAACATATCCGCGGATGTCCGGATCTCCGCCAACTGCCCTGCGGGCCCTGGTACTTCTTCCCCCATGAACATGATCACCAGACGTCGGGCACTCGGCACCTCGGCCGCCACCCTCACGGCCCTCGGCCTCGCCACGACGGCCCACGCCGTCACCCTCGGCCACACCGCACCCTCCTCCTCGCCCTCCCCGGCGCCCGCCCCCGGCGCCACCGTGGCCGCCACCCCGCCGGGTGCGGTCGACGAGGTCTACCTCGGCCGCCGGATACAGATCACGCCCGCCGCGACGGGCGGGCACGGCGGCCACCACGGCGGCCACCACTCCCCCGACGGTCCCACGGTCCGGATAGACGGACGCGAGCTGCACGTGATGCGCAACGCCGACGGCACCTGGATCAGCGTGGTCAACCACTACGAGACGTTCCCCGAGGTGCGCGCGCTGGCCCGGGCCGCGGTCCGCGAGCTCCAGGGTGCCGCCCTCGTCCCGTTCGGCGGTGCGGCATGACCGTCCGCAAGAACCAGGCCACGCTGACGGCAGCGGAGAAGAAGAGCTTCACCAATGCCCTGCTGGAGCTCAAGCGGACCGGGGTCTACGACCGGTTCGTCACCACCCACAACGGGTTCATCACGGGCGACACCGACAACGGCGACCGGGTCGGCCACCGCTCCCCCTCCTTCCTCCCCTGGCACCGCCGCTTCCTGATCGAATTCGAGCAGGAGCTCCAGAAGGTGGACCCGGCGGTCGCCCTGCCCTACTGGGACTGGACCGCCGACCGCACCTCCCGCTCCTCGCTGTGGGCGGCCGACTTCCTCGGCGGCACCGGCCGCGCCCGCGACGGCCAGGTCATGGACGGGCCGTTCGCCTACTCCACCGGCAAGTGGGACATGAGGGTCCAGGTGGACGGGCGCCCGTACCTGCGCCGCGCGCTGGGCAGCGCGGTGGCCCAGCTGCCGACGAAGGCCGAGGTGGACAACGTCCTCGCCATGCCGGAGTACGACATGGCCCCGTGGAACAGCGCCTCCGGCGGCTTCCGCAACCACCTGGAGGGCTGGCGCGGCGCCAACCTGCACAACCGGGTGCACGTCTGGGTCGGCGGCCAGATGGGCACCGGGGTCTCGCCCAACGACCCGGTGTTCTGGATGCACCACGCCTACGTCGACAAACTGTGGGCGGACTGGCAGGCCCGGCACCCGCAGTCGCCGTACCTGCCGGCGGCCGGCACCGTGAACGTGGTGGACCTGCACGACACCATGCGGCCGTGGGGCAATGTCACCCCCGCCGACATGCTCGACCACCGGAAGTTCTACACGTTCGACACCGAGCCGGCCGCGCCGGCCTCCGGCACCCAGCGGTAGGTCAGTTCCGGGCGGCCCACCTGCCCGTACCGGGGTGCGCGTACCGCGCGCCCGGTGTCGACCAGATGCTCCAGGTAGCGGCGGGCGGTGATCCTCGACATGCCCGCCGCCTCCGCGGTCCCCGCCGAGGTGAGCCCGTCCGGGGCCGCCCTGAGCAGGGCGCCGACCCGGTCCAGGGTGGGGGCGCTCAGCCCCTTGGGCAGAGCGGCCGGGCGGGGCGCGCGCAGGGCGGCCAGCGCGCGGTCCACATCGTCCTGCCCGACCGCCTCGCCCGCGGCGGCACGGTACTCGGCGTAGCGGAGCAGCCGTTCGCGCAGGGTGGGGAAGGCGAAGGGCTTCAGTACGTACTGGACCACGCCGAGCGAGACGCTCTCGCGCACCACCGCGAGGTCCCGGGCCGAGGTCACCACGATCACGTCCGCCGGGTACCCGGCGGCCCGCAGGCCGCGCGCGAAGCGCAGCCCGTGGCCGTCGGGCAGGGTGAGGTCGAGCAGCAGCAGGTCCACCGGGGTGCGCTCCAGCACCCGGGACGCCTCGGCCAGTGAGTGGACGGCGCCGACGGCCGTGAAGCCCGGCACCCGGCCGACGTACAGGGCGTGCGCGGCGGCGGCGACGGGGTCGTCCTCGACCACGAGCACCCGCACCGCGGCCTCCGCGGGCACCGCCCGGCCGCCGCCGCTGCCGTCCTTCTCGCGGTCGCCGGTCATCCGTGGCCTCCTTCGGGGGTGCCGGTGCCGGTGCCGGCCGCCCGCCCCGGCACCGGGATCGCCGCCGGCAGTGGCAGCCGGACGGTGAACTCCGCTCCGCCGCCCGGGACTTCCGCGGCGGCCACGGTGCCCCCGTGCCGGTGTGCGGCCTGGCGGACCAGGGCGAGGCCGAGGCCCCGGTCCTCCCCCTTGCCGGACCAGCCGCGCCGGAAGACATCGGCGCCCTCGGGCAGCCCGGGGCCGTTGTCCGCCACCCGCAGCAGCAGGTCCCCGCCGTCCGGGCGGGCGGTCACGGTGATCCGCGCGCCCGGGGTGCCGGTCAGCGCATCGACAGCGTTGTCTATCAGGTTGCCCAGCACGGTGACCAGGTCCCGGGCCGGCAGCGCCCCGCCTCCCGCGGTCAGCCGCCGGCTGTCCGCGGTGACCACCAGCTCCACCCCCCGTTCGTGCGCCTGCGCGGCCTTGGCCAGCAGCAGGGCCGCCAGTACCGGTTCGTCCACCGCGGTGAGCACCTGGTCGGTGAGGGCCTGGGCCAGCTCCAGTTCGGCGGTGGCGAAGTCCACCGCCTCGGCGGTGCGGCCGAGTTCGACCAGCGAGACCACGGTGTGCAGCCGGTTGGCGGCCTCGTGCGCCTGGGAGCGCAGGGCCTGGGTGAAACCGCGCTCGTGGTCCAGTTCGCCGGTCAGCGCCTGGAGTTCGGTGTGGTCGCGCAGGGTCACCACGGTGCCGCGCCGGCCGCCGCCGGCCACCGGGGCGCTGTTCACGACGAGGACCCGGTCGGCGGTCAGATGGACCTCGTCCACCCGGGGCCGGTCGGCGAGCAGGGCGCCGGTGAGGGGAGCCGGCAGGCCGAGGTCGGCGACATTGCGGCCCACCACCTCGCCCCGGACCCCGAGCAGCTCCCGTCCGGCGTCGTTGACCAGGGAGATCCTGCGCTGCCCGTCGAGCATCAGCAGTCCTTCCCGGACGGCGTGCAGCGCGGCCTGGTGGTAGTCGTGCATCCGGCTGAGTTCGGCGGCGTTCATGCCGTGGGTGTGCCGGCGCAGCCGGGCGTTGATCACATGGGTGCCGGCCCCGCCGAGGGCGAGGGCGCCGGCCGCGACCCAGCCGAGCGCCGTGAGCTGGCCGCCGAGCCGGTCGCTGATCGCACGGACGGTGATGCCGGCGCTGACCAGGCCGGTGATCCGGTCGCCGTCGCGCACCGGGCTGACCACCCGGATGGACGGTCCGAGGGTGCCGGTGTAGGTCTCGGTGAAGGTCTTGCCGCGCAGGGCGGGCCCGGTGTTGCCGAGGAAGCGCTCGCCGATCCGGCGGGGATCGGGATGGGTCCAGCGCCGGCCGTCCGGGGCCATGATCGTGACGAAGTCCACGCCGGCGCCGGTGCGGACCTGCTCGGCGTACGGCTGGAGCACCGGCGTGGGGTCGGGTCCGCGTACGGCCTCCCGTACGGACGGGGAGTCGGCGACGGCCCGGGCGACGGCGCGCGCCTGGCGCCCGGCTGCCTCTTCCGCCTGGCGGCGTGCCGTGGCGTACGCGAACACCGCGCAGCAGGCGACCACCACCGCGACCAGCACGACCTGCATGGCGAACAGCTGTCCGGCCAGGCTGCGCGGACGGGGGATGCGGAACATGGCGCTCAGTGTGCACCGGACCGTGAACTCAATGAACGCAAGGGTGACCGGGGTCACAGGACTGGGCGATGGTCTCCCGGAACGCATTCGCACTACCTCGCAATACCAGGAGGCAACGTGGCCGCCCGCCGGGACAGAACCCACTATCTCTACATCGCGGTGATCGCCGCGGTGGTGCTCGGTGTCGTGACGGGCTTCGCTGCGCCCGGCGTGGCGGTCGAGCTGAAGCCGCTCGGCACCGGCTTTGTGAACCTGATCAAGATGATGATCTCGCCGGTGATCTTCTGCACGATCGTGCTGGGCGTCGGATCGGTCCGCAAGGCGGCCAAGGTCGGCGCGGTCGGCGGGCTGGCGCTCGGCTACTTCATGGTGATGTCGACCGTGGCGCTGGCGATCGGGCTGCTGGTGGGCAATCTGCTGGAGCCGGGCAGCGGACTGCACCTGACGGAGGCGGTGCGCAGCGCGGGCGAGGCCCAGGCGAAGGCGGGCGGTGCCGAGTCGACGGCGGACTTCCTGCTGGGGATCATCCCGAAGACCCTGGTGTCGGCCTTCACCGAGGGTGAGGTGCTGCAGACGCTGCTGGTGGCGCTGCTGTGCGGGTTCGCGCTCCAGGCCATGGGGGCCGCCGGCGAGCCGGTGCTGCGCGGGATCGGGCATGTGCAGCAGCTGGTCTTCCGGGTGCTGTCGATGATCATGTGGGCGGCGCCGGTGGGCGCGTTCGGTGCGATCGCGGCGGTGGTCGGTGCCACCGGCGTGGACGCGCTGAAGTCCCTTGCGGTGATCATGCTGGGCTTCTACGCGACCTGCCTGCTGTTCGTGTTCGTGGTGCTGGGCACGCTGCTGCGGGTGTGCACCGGGATCAGCGTGTTCGCGCTGCTGAAGTATCTGGGCCGGGAGTTCCTGCTGATCCTCTCGACCTCCTCCTCGGAGTCGGCGCTGCCGCGGCTGATCGCCAAGATGGAGCACCTGGGGGTGTCCAAGCCGGTCACCGGCATCACCGTGCCCACCGGCTACTCCTTCAACCTGGACGGTACGGCGATCTACCTCACCATGGCCTCGCTGTTCATCGCGGAGGCCATGGGCGATCCGCTGGCCCTCGGCGAGCAGATCTCGCTGCTGCTGTTCATGGTGATCGCCTCGAAGGGTGCGGCCGGGGTGACCGGTGCCGGGCTGGCGACCCTGGCGGGCGGCCTGCAGTCGCACCGGCCGGAACTCGTCGACGGGGTCGGGCTGATCGTGGGCATCGACCGGTTCATGAGCGAGGCGCGGGCCCTGACGAACTTCGCGGGCAATGCGGTGGCCACGGTGCTGGTGGGGACCTGGACCAAGGAGTTCGACCGAGCACGGGCGGCCGAAGTCCTGGCGGGCCGCCTCCCGTTCGACGAGGCCACCCTGCTCTCCGACGGCCACGGTCCGGCACCGGACGGGGACGGAACGGCCGGGCACGGCGACAGAACGGCCGACGACGGAACGGCCGGGCACGGACGCAACGAAGCGGGCCCGTCCGAGGCGCCCGCCGAGGCCAAGGACCCCGCTCGGGTCTGACCCCGCGGCTTCTCCGCAGGCGGCCGGCCGACCCGAACGGCCCCCCGTGGAGACCCCGGTGCACCGCCCTTCCCCTCCTCACAGGTGCACCGGCGGCCGGCCGGGCAGGGCTCGCCCCCATGGTGCCCCGCCCGGCCGGCCTCCCCCGTGAACGATCGTTTTCAGCCAGCCACGATGCAACTGACGTGCGCCGAAAGGTACTTCCGCCCGGGGGCATCCTTCTGCCATCTTGCGTCCACCACTCGTTTCGTACGACCCGGTAGGTGCCACCCGCACCCCGGGTCCTCGGAGGACGCATTGATACCCCACATATCCAGCCGCCCCCGACGCAGCCTCGCGGCCCTGGCCTCGATCGGTGCCGCCCTGACCCTCGCGGCTCCGGCCGCATTCGCCGACACCGCTCCCGTCTCCCCTTCCGGTGCACCCGCCGCGGCCTTCCGGTCCGCGGCACCGGCCGCACCGGCCGCGCCGACCGCCCAGAGCGCGACCTGGGCCGCCGGCACCCGCGCCTACCTGGTGATCACCGCTCCCGGTGACACCTCGGCGGTACGGTCCGCCGTCACGGCCAACGGCGGTACGGTCTTCTCGTACTTCGACGCCATCGGCGTGATCGTGGCCCACTCCACCTCCGGCACCTTCGCCACGACCATGCGCGGGGTCTCCGGGGTCCAGAAGGTCGGCGCCACCCGCACCTCCGACGTGCCGGCCGACGCCTACAACCCGGCCCTGCCCGCCAACCCGGCGCAGTCCGCGGCCCCTGCCACCGAGCCGGTCCGCGCCGACATGAGCCAGATCAAGGCCGACCAGGCCTGGGCCGTCACCACCGGTTCGCCCTCCGTCAAGGTGGGAATCCTGGACACCGGCGTGGACGACCAGCACCAGGACATCGCGCCGAACTTCAACGCCGCCGACTCGGTGTCCTGCGCGTACGGAAAACCCGACACCCGGGCCGGTGCCTGGCGGGACGTGGACCAGCACGGCACCCACGTGGCCGGCACGGTCGCGGCAGCCAAGAACGGCAAGGGCGCCATCGGCGTCGCCCCCGGTGTGAAGATCTCCTCGGTCCGTATCGCCGAGCCCGGCACCACGCTGTTCTTCCCCGAGAACACCATCTGTGGGTTCATGTGGGCCGGCGACCGCGGCTTCAAGGTCACCAACAACAGCTACTACACCGACCCGTGGCAGTTCAACTGCCCCAACAACCTTGACCAGGCCGCCATCCTGGAGGGTGTGGGCCGCGCCCAGAAGTACGCCGAGGGCAAGGGCTCGCTCCAGGTCGCCGCGGCCGGAAACGCCAACTACAACCTGGCGAACAAGACCACCGACACCGCGAGCCCGAACGACTCGACCCCGGTGACCCGCACCATCACCAACGACTGCCTCGACATCCCGGCCGAGCTGCCGGGCGTGGTCACGGTCGCGGCGAACGGCTCCGGCACCACCAAGGCCTCGTTCTCCAACTTCGGCCGCGACATCATCGAGGTGTCCGCTCCCGGCGAGGGCGTCTACAGCACCGTCCCCGGCGGCAAGTACTCCTCGCTGAGCGGTACGTCCATGGCCTCGCCGCACGTCGCGGGCGTGGCAGCGCTCCTGGCGAGCGTCAACCCCTCCCTCACCCCGGCCGACATCCGCGCCCGGCTGGCCACCCAGGCCAATGACATCGCCTGCCCGTCCGACAGCCGTTGCACCGGCACCACCGCCAACAACAGCTTCTTCGGCGAGGGCCAGGTCGACGCCCTGAAGGCGGTCGGCGGCTCCACCCCGCCGCCCGGGAAGTACTTCGAGAACACCGGCGATGTCGCGGTCGGCGACAACACCACCGTGGAGAGCCCGATCGCGGTCACCGGGGTGACCGGCAACGCTCCGGCCACCCTCAAGGTGGGCGTGGCCATCCAGCACACCTACATCGGTGACCTGAAGGTCGACCTGGTCGCGCCGGACGGCACCGTCTACACCCTGCACAACCGCAGCGGCGGCAGCACCGACAACATCAACCAGACCTACACGGTCAACGCCTCCGCCGAGGTGGCCAACGGCACCTGGAAGCTGCGCGTGAACGACAACGCCAACCAGGACACCGGCAAGATCGACGCCTGGAACCTCACCTTCTGAGAATCATGAGGTTCTGAGGTCCTGAGGGCCATCGGGGGCGGTGCAACTGCCTCCCGGTGGCCCTCACTCAGTTCTGCCGGCCGGTCCGCTGCCGGGTCCGCAGGACGCAGTCCCCGCAGAGGCCGCCGCCGGGCGCCCGGTAGTAGAGACAGCAACTGCGGCGGACGAACGCCACACCGAGGCCCTCCTCGTGGACGAAGGTGCCCGTCCCGGCGAGCGGTCCGTCCGCAAGGAGTCCGGCGACGACGCCCGCGGCGGCCCGCTCCGTGTCCGGCCTCCATTTGGTGAGCTCGCGCAGCGCGCCGACCAGCCCGGAGGCGGAGTTGCCGCGCAGGGTCTGCAGCGGCACCCGGTAGCCGACGCGCAGGGCCTGCTCCAGAACCGCGAGGTGGCGGAGGACCGTCTCCCCGAGCTCCTCGCCCGGCCGGGCCCCGGGTTCGGGCAGCCACAGCTCCACCGAACTCCCCTCGGGCAGCCGCCACCACACCCGTACCGGGTCCAGGTCGGGGGCCAGGCCGCTCAGCGCCACCGCCCCGAGGCCGAGGGACCACATCCGGGCCGCCAGCCCGAACTGCAGCGTGGACGCGGCCACCCGCGGCTCCGCCCCGCCCATCCGCCGGCCCACCTCGGCCACATAGCCGGCCAGGACCGGGCCGCCCCCGTAGAGCTCGGCCAGGGTCCGGAACCCGCCCCCGGACGGCGGCTCCGCCCCGCAGCGCACGGTGAAGAACGGCCCGGCCGTGCCGAGCCGGCGCAGTGTCTCTTCCATACCGAGACGGTATCCCCCGCCCCGGCCGGGGCCTACGCGGGCTCGTCCGGCCCCTCGGGACCCAGCATGTCGAGGTAGTGCGGGTTGGTCATGATGCCGAGGATGTTGCCGAAGGGGTCGGTGACCGAGGCCGTGACGAATCCCGCATCGCCCCAGGCCGTGACCGGCTGGTACTCCGAGGCGCCGAGGTCCAGCAGCCGCTTCAGGGTCGCCGCCAGGTCGTCCACGTGCCAGTACGCCACCACCCCGGCGGGGCCGCCGGCCGCGCCCGGCGGGGCGTACCGGGCGTCGACCAGGCCCAGTTCCTGCTGGTGGTCGCCGATCCGGAACTCGGCGTACCCGGGGCGCTCGAAGTACGGGCCGAAACCGAGCAGTTCGGTGTACCAGCGGATCGCGGCGGGGTGGTCCGCGGCCCAGAAGTTGATCGTGGCCAGTCCACGCAGCACAGCGTTCCTCCTCGGTTCCGACGACATGTCAGAACGACCTTACGACAGGCCGAACAGGCTGCCCGGCGCGCCCCTCGGCCGCCGCGGCGGCCCACCGTACCGCCGGCCCCATCGCGTACGAGGCGGCCAGGAAGACCGCGCCCAGCAGCAGCCAGCCCGGGATGCCCCAGAGCAGCAGCAGGGAGGTCAGGACCAGCGGCCCCAGGGTGCGGGCCACCGGGACACCGACGCCGAAGAAGCCCTGGTACTCCCCCATCCGGTCGGCCGGGGCCAGCCCGAAGCCGATCTGCCAGGAGCCCGCGGACTGCCGCATCTCGCCCGCCACCAGCAGGGCGGCGCCCAGCACCAGCAGCCCGCCGGCCGCCGTGGCCGAGCCGGGCAGGGCCGACAGGGCGAACACCGCGCAGCAGGCCAGCATGATCCGCCCCGAACCGCGCACGGCCGAACGGGCGCTCGCCAGATCCGTGACCGGGCGGGCCATCCGCACCTGAAACAGCATCACGGCCCCGGTGTTCAGCACGAACAGTGCCGACACCAGCCACCCCGGGGCCTGCGTACGCTCCACGATCCACAGCGGAAGGGCCAGGCTGAGCAGGGGCATCCGCAGCAGCAGCACCGCGTTCAGCAGGGTGACCACGGCGTACGGCCGGTCGCGCAGCACCGCCGCCCGCCGGGGTTCCGCAGCCGGACGCACCGGGGCCGGTGCGACCGCGGGCAGCCGCGCCAACAAGGCCGCGCACAGCAGGAATCCCAGGGCATCCAGCACGAACACCGCCCGGTACGCAGCCGCGCTGTCCACGCCCAGCGCCAGCCCGCCGGCCGCCGCCCCGAGCGCCAGCCCGGCGTTCAGCATGGCCTGGAGGTGGGCCAGGACCCCGGTGCGCCCGGCCGGCGGGACCAGCCCGGCCAGCAGGGCCTGCCGGGCGGCGGCCAGCCCGCACTGCGCGATCGCGTACCCGCAGGCGGCCAGCAGGAAGGGCCAGAAGGAGCGGATCGCCAGGAAGGAGGCGACCGCGGCGGCGGTGGCCAGGGCGAGCAGCACCGAGGTGCCGCGCGGGCCGCGGCGGTCGGCGAGCGCGCCCAGCGGGACCCCGGCCACCGAGCCCACCGCCCAGGCCACCGTCAGTCCGAGGCCGATCTGGGCGGGCGGGAGTCCGACCACACGGGTGAAGTACAGGGCCGAACATACGTAGTAGGCACCGTCACCGACAGAATTGCTCAGCTGAGCGGCGGCCAGTCGGCGCGGCGCTCCGGGCGGGGGCAGGATCCGTATCGTCACCCCCTGATCACACCAGAGTCATGGCCCAGCCGGCAGAGCCATTTCGCTCCGGGTTCGGTGGGCCATTTCCGGGGCTTCGGCGACGTCTCCGGCCGGTGCCCGGGCGGTCCGGGAGGGCCCCGGGATCGGGGGCGGAACCGGCGGACGGCGGCTTTCCGGGTAGCACCGCCCTCCGCCCGCAGCCCCGCAGGTCAGGGGGCCGCCACCGGCTGTCCGGAGGCCGTCGGTGCCGCCGTCTGGGCGTGCCACGACGTGCGATGGAACGGGCGTCCGGGAACCATCAGTACGGGCAGCCCAACCCCCCGAATCAGGCCCGTCTCAAAACTGTGTCGTGCCGTTCTCGGCAAGGGGGTTCATGTGATCACGGTAAGGAGCTACATTGAGCCACTCGCGTTCACCTGACCGCCTGTTCCCTTTCATCCGTGTTTTGCCCGGGGACCGCTGTCCGGAGCGCACACTGTGCAACCACCCACCCGCCTAGAAGGACCGGCGCCGTGCCCGTACCCGTACTCCTCGCCGGCCGCACCGTGCGGCTCGAGCCCCTCGCCCCCCACCACACCGAGGCCCTGGCCGTGGCCGGGGCCGAGAATCGTACGACTTACGCCTTCACCCCCGTGCCCCACGGCGTGCAGGCGTCCCACGAGTACATTCACCGTGCCCTCGCCGATCAGGCGGCGGGGCGCTCGCTCCCCTTCGCCGTGGTGAGGGCCAAGGACGGGCGAGTGGTCGGGTCGACCCGGTTCCTGGAACTCGACTACTGGCAGGGTCCGCTGGTGTGGCCCGCCGTTCCCGGCGTCCCCTACGGGGATCCGGTGACCGCGGTCCCCGATGCCGCCGAGATCGGGAACACCTGGCTGTCGCCGAGTGCCCAGGGAACCGGCATCAACACCGAGGCCAAGCTGCTCATGCTCCGCCACGCCTTCGAGACCTGGGGGGTCCGGCGCATCTCGCTGCGCGCGGACGCCCGGAACACCCGCTCCCGGGCCGCCATGGAACGGCTCGGCTTCACCTCCGAAGGGGTCCGCCGGGCCCATTCGCGGGGGCTGGACGGCGCGGTGCGCAGTACGGCCTTCTACTCGGTCCTGGACGAGGAGTGGCCGGCCGTACGGTCGATCATCGAACTGCGGCTCGCCGCCCGGGCCCCGGCCCGTCGGCGCCGCCGCAAGACGCTCGTTCCGGCGTAACGGTCCTGCGCCCGTGGCTCCCGCCCTTCCCGGTCAGCGCGGACCGAGGAGGGCGGGGGCCAGGGCCGAGGACATCAGCCGGCGGGGGGTGCCGCTCCCGTCGGCCGGTACGGCGTACAGATCGGCGCCGAAATCCCCGGGCAGCGAATAGACCACCGTGTTCGCGTCCGTCCACACCACCTGGTCGTCCACGCTCCGCTGCTCGCCGAGCGGGGTCTCCCGGCCGGAGGCCAGGTCCAGGGCGTACAGCCGCCACGGCGCCTCGGCCGGCTGCCCGGCCACCCGCTTCTTGAAGACGATCCGGGTGCCGTCGGGTGACAGGGAGGGGCATTCCACGTTCTCGCGGACCGTCCGGACGGTCCGCTCGGCCAGGTCGCCGCGGACCAGGTGGGTCTTGCCGCCGGTGGACAGGGTCGCGTAGAAGGTCCGCTCGTCGGCGGCGAAGGTGACCCCCCAGAAGTTCACGTCGGCGGCCCGGTGCACCCGGCCGTCCTTGTGGATCGTGAACTCCTCCAGGGAGGCCTCCAGCCGGCCGGTGCGCAGGTCGAGCACCGAGGTGCGGGTGGAGAAGTTCGTCCCGGCGTACGAGTCACCGCCGACGAACACCGTCCAGGCGGCCAGCCGCCCCCCGGGCGAGATCCGGGCCCGGGTGGGTATGCCGGGGGCCGGATGCGCCGCGATCTCCTTCAGGGAGGCGTCGAGCACCGCCGCCCGGCCGCCGGACTGGAGGCAGATCCCGGTGCCTGCGGCGGCGTGGAAGCGCAGGCAGTTCACCCCCGAGGCGGTCCGCGGGCCGTCCGGGCGGGCGGCCGGGACCGTGGCGAGCTCGTCCCGGTGCGGGCCCCAGGCCATGTTCCGGAAGGCGATGCGCTGCTCGCCGCCGGGGGCGAGGGACAGCGGGCCCCGGGTGACCGCGGGTCCGTCGTCCCGGGCCCGGTTCTTCTCCTCGGCCCGTTCGGCGGCCCGGAGCACGGCGATCCCGGCCACTGCCGCGAGCAGGGCGATGGCTGCCAACAGGACGAGCAACCGGCTGCGTGTCGTCATGGCGGGCAAGGTATGCCCTCGGTCATCCCAAGAGAAGGAAAAGGACGGAACCCGGCTGCTCCGATCGGCATCCTCGATCGGGAAGCACTTCCTGCACAGCCGCGTGCAGCCACGTGCAGCCACATGCAACCCCGTACAGCCACGCACCGCCACGTACAGCCGGAGACCACAGCGCAGATGTCGTACCCCCACCAGCAGTCCGAGCAGCCCGACCGGCCCGAGCAGGCCCCTTGGTCCGAACCGCCGGAGGGGCGCCGCCGCCCGTCGCGAGCCCGCCGCTGGGTGGTGGCCGGTGTCTCGCTCGCCGTGCTCGGGCTCGGGGCCGCCGCCGTGATGACCCACTTCGAGATACCCCCGTTCACGGACAAGGGTGACCCGGTCTCCTTCGGGCAGGCCCCGGGCGGCGGCAAGGCGGGCGCTGCCGGCCAGGCCGCGGACTCCAAGGTGCTGATGCCGACCGGGCCGGCGGCCTCCTTCAAGAACACGATGACCCTGGACGACGGCACCCATGTGGCCGTCACCGAGCTGGACGGCAAGAAGTCGGGCTTCAAGGGCAAGGTGTGGGTGTGGGCGCCCAAGGAGTACGGCGACCCGAAGTACGCGAACAGCGGCTTCCCGGTGATGATCGCCCTGCCGGGCGGTGCCGGGTACCCGAAGAACTACTGGATGGGCACCGACCTCGGGCTGCAGAAGAGCATCAGCCAGTGGTACCGGGAGGGCAAGGGCAAACCGTTCCTGCTGGCCATGCCCGTGCTGAATCCCGGCCCCGACGACAAGGGCATCTACTGGGACGGCTCCGACATCCCCGGCCAGCCCAAGATGGGCAGCTGGCTGACCGAGGACGTCCCGGACCTCATGAAGGCCAACTTCCGCACCATCAGGTCGCGGGACGGCTGGGCCTTCATGGGCTCCTCCACCGGTGGGTTCGCCGGCCTGAAGGCCGTGCTGAAGCACCCTGACCGGTTCAAGGCCGTCATAGCCTCCGGCCCGGACATCGTCCCGGACTCCCCGCTGTGGAAGGGCCACGAGAAGGAGAAGGCCGAGAACAACCCGGAGGTGCTGGCGCAGCAGCTGATCCGGAGCAAGGGGCCGGACGTCTACCTCGCCTTCCAGGTCGGCACCGACGAGAGCAACAAGAAGACCCTGCCGGACGTGCAGAGGTTCATCGCCACCTACGGCAAGGGGCCCATCCACACCGACCTGAACGTGATCCAGGGCGGCAGGCACAACGCGAAGACCTATGTGCCGGCGATGGGGCAGCAGGCGATCGAGTTCATCAGCAAGGTCATGGAAGGACCCGTTCCGGCTTCGTAGCCCCGCCCGGACCGTCCTGCCAGTCCTGCCCGTACTCCGCCACCGGCCCGCCGAACACCTTCGGCGGGCCGGAGCCGTCCCAGGGGGCCCAGCCCGGGTCCCCGGTGACGGCGAAGGACACCCAGGCCGAGTGCATGGCGTCGGCGAGCGCCTGGGGGGTCTCGGAACCGGCCAGCCAGGCCGCCTCGGGCACCGCGAGGGTGTCGAAGACAAAGCCCAGTTCCAGGGCGTGGCAGCAGCCCATGCCGGGAACCCCGGAGGGCCAGGCGAACTCGTACACATGGCCCGGGGCCGTACGCCGGGCGTCCGCGAGCCGCCGCAGCGGGTCCCGCAGCAGCCGGTCGGTGATCAGCTGCCCGGCGATCTCCCCGGGGCCGGCCGCCGGGTACATCGTGCGCAGCGCCCGTACGGCGGCCCGGTCCTTCCCCGTGCGCAGCCGGGCCAGCGCCGGGGCGAGCGGGCCGAGCCGGTCCAGGACCCGCAGGGTGCCGGTGGGCGCCAGCCAGAGCCGGTACTCCTCGGTGGTCCAGCCCAGCAGTAGCGGGATCCGGTCCGAGAGCCGGTCCGGGCCGCTGGCGGTGAGGGCCTCGAGCGGGTCCGAGGGAACCGAGCCGGGGTCGGTCACCAGGCCGAAGGCGGGTCCGCCGAACAGCAGGCCGGATCGTTTCAGCACGGCCGCCTGGGCGGTCAGCAGCACGGACCGGTCGACGGCTGTGAAGGCCGCGGCGGTGGCGGGCACCTTCAGCAGCGAGGCCATCCGGCGGACCATGGTCCGCACCCGGTCGCGCGGCAGCACCTCGGGGGCCCCGCTCTGCATCACGGCCCGGGCGAAGAGACCGGCGGCGCGCGGGGCGGCCAGCAGCGCCCCGACGCTGATGGCTCCGGCCGACTCGCCGAAGACGGTGACCCGGTCCGGGTCGCCGCCGAAGGCCTCGATGTTGTCCCGGACCCATTCCAGGGCGGCGATCTGGTCCAGCAGGCCGCGGTTGGGCGGGGCGTCCGGGAACAGCCCGTAGCCGAGGACGCCGAGCCGGTAATTGAGCGAGACCAGCACCACGCCGTCCCGGGCGAAGGAGGCCCCGTCGTAGACGGGGACGGCGGCGGAGCCACGGGTGAGCGATCCGCCGTGGATCCAGACCATGACCGGCAGCCGGGCCGACCGGGCGGGGTCGGGGGTCCACACATTGAGGTTCAGACAGTCGTCACCAGGCACCTCGGGGTCGGGGAGCAGCCGGTCGAACGGCGGCGGATTGGGCACCTTGGGCGCGGTCGGGCCGAACTCGGTCGTCCGGCGTACGCCGTCCCAGGCCGCCGGGGGTCGGGGCGCGGCGAACCGCAGTGCGCCGACGGGAGGGGCGGCGTACGGGATGCCGCGGAAGACGGCGACCCGCCGCCCGGTCCGGGCCTCGGCCTCGAACCGCCCGCCGACCGTGCCGTACCGGGTGACCACCGTGACCAGGGACCCGTCCGCCTGTTCCATCGCCTTCTCCTGCCGTCTCGTGTGTCTCCGGTGCCGGAACATGCCGGAAGTCCATCCTGCGGGGCCGGTGGGGCGGGCGCACCTGCGGGGCCGGTTTCACCGGGTAGGCCGAGGGGCCGTGACCCCTGGGCGGCAGCGGCGTTGTATGCCATGTCAAATGCCGCAGTCCTTGCGGCAGCCCCACATCTCACAAGGAGATCTTGATGTCGCGTATTGCGAAGGCAGCTGCTCTCACCGCTGCCGCCGGCTCCGTTCTGGCCGCCGGTGCCGGCGTGGCCGTCGCCGATGCCGGAGCGCACGGTGCGGCGGTGGGCTCCCCCGGTGTCCTGTCGGGCAACCTGGTCCAGGTTCCGGTCCACGTGCCGGTGAACGTCTGCGGCAACACGGTGAACGTGATCGCGCTGCTGAACCCCGCGTTCGGCAACACCTGCGTGAACGCGTCCGGCTCGGAGAAGGACCACCACACCTCCGGCGGCTACGGCCACTGAGCCAGACCACCCAGGAGGGCCCCCGCCGAGTCCGGCGGGGGCCCTTCCCCTTGTGCGCCTTGTGCCGTGCGCCGTGTGCGCGGCCCTTGGGCGCGGTGCGCCGGCTAGGTCTCGTAGCGGTAGATGCCCTGGTGGCCGAGGAGCTCGCTGGGCGGGACGTTCCAGGGCGGCATGGGCTCGTTCAGCGCGATCACCCGGCCGTACTGGAGGTCGTACCGCTCCAGCGGGGCGGCGGGCAGGTAGCCGGAGCGGGGGTGCTTCTTCTGCCAGCGGTCCCAGACCAGGTCCACAAAGGCGTGGTGCAGCCAGAACACCGGATCGTTGGGGGCGGTGCCGCCGGTCATATGGCCGCCGACCCACTGGTGGACCTTGTTGTGGTTGCGCCAGCGCTCGCTCCGAGGGGCGGCCCAGCCCTCGAGCTTGTTGCGGAAGCCGCCCTCGGAGGCCGTGGAGTCCCACGGGTCGGTGTCGTACACCGGATCGTCGATCGCCCATTGGAGTTCGGCCGCGGTGGGCAGGGTGATCGGGTTCTGGGGGCGGCCGAGGTTGCGGGTCAGGAAGCGGCCCTCGGTGATGCCCACCGTGATCGGCCAGTTGCCCTTGGCGTGGGCGAACGGGCCGGTGGTCACCTGCCGGTCGGAGGCCCGGCCGGTACCGCCCATGAAGTCCTCGGCCCACAGGGAGGACGCCGGGCTGCGGTCGGCGGTCCAGTCCCAGTAGGGGATGGCGAGGCCCGGGTCGAGCTCGCGCAGCTTCTTCTCGAAATCGAGGAGGTAGCGGCGGTGCCAGGGGAAGAAGGACGGGGACATGTGCCCGACCCGGAGCCGGCGCTCGCGGTCCGGAACGAACCAGCGGTCGTGCGTACGGACGAACTGGTCGTAGGTGCCGTTGCGCTTGAGCTCCAGGAGCGCGGCGACGAACCTCTTCTTCTGGGCACTGGTGAGGTTCTTCTGGTTCTGCCGGGTGTACACGCGGGCTCCTCCGTTCAGCCTTGGTGGGACACGGCGGCTGCCAGCCGGGCCGTGCCGAGTTCGTCGACGGCCGCGCGGGCGAGCTCCAGGGGCGTGGCGAAGGACTCGAAGTGGTTGACCCCGCTGAGGTAGCTGCCGTCGGCGCGGCGCATCACATGCAGCGGCCGGCCGTCGATCCGCACGCCGGCCGCGTCCACGGCGATGTGCCGGCCCCGGTAGGTCTCCTCCAGGACCGGTACGGGCTCCCGGCCGGGGGCCGTGGCGGGCCGCTGCCGCCGGGCCCGGAGCAGCGGTCCGAGGGCGGCGGCGGTCCCGGCGAGCACGGCCGCGGTGAACGCCGTGCGCAGCATCGTGCGGCGGGTGAGGAGGCCGGATCCGGGTGCGGGTCCGGTTGCCGTCGGGTTCATACCGGAACTAACGCGGGGCGGGGGTCGAGGTCACCTCTTCGGTGTGCTTGGAGAAGAGGGTGGTGGGGTGGAGGTGGCCGGCCGCCGCCGGCGGGTCAGGGGGACGGGAGGTCCGCCAGGGCCGCGAGGCGGGTGCGGTGGTGGGCGGCGGTGCCGAGGGCCAGGGAGTCGGCCTTGGCGCGCTTCAGGTACAGGTGCGCCGGGTGCTCCCAGGTCATCCCGATGCCGCCGTGCAGTTGTACGCATTCCTCGGCCGCCCGGACCGCGACTCCGGAGCAGTAGGCCTGTGCCACCGAGACCACCAGCTCCGTATCGGCCGCTCCGGTCGCCAGCGCGTCGGCGGCGGCCCGGGCGGCTGCCCGGGCGGAGGCCACGTCCAGCCACAGCTGGGCGAGCCGGTGCTTGAGGGCCTGGAAGGAGCCCACCGGGCGGTTGAACTGGTGCCGGGTGCGGAGGTGGCCGACGGTTTCGGTGAGGCACCAGTCGGCCAGTCCGAGTTGTTCGGAGGCGAGCAGCCCGGCCCCGGCGAGCAGACCACGGCGGACCGCGTGCCGGGCGGTGGCCGGGTCGGCGAGCAGGGTACCCGCGCCCGGGTGCGGGGTGACGGTGGCGAGCGGGCGGGTCAGGTCCAGCGGAGTCCGGTCGGCGCGGGTGGCCTCGGCGGCGGGGACCGCGTACAGGCCGGAGTCGGCGAGCACCAGGAAGGTGTGCGCGGCGGCTGCGTCCGCAACGGCGGCGACGGGGGCGGTGGGCGGCCCGGCGGGCAGCGGACCGCCGGGGCCGAGGGTGAGCGGCAGGGCGGGCACGCAGACGGTCCGGCCCGCGGCCAGCTCGCCGAGCAGGGCGGTGGCTCCGGGCGACGCGGGGGCGCAGGCCAGCAGGATCTCGGTGGCCACGACCGCACTGGTCAGGTAGGGGGCCGGGGTCACGGACCGGCCCAGTTCCTCCAGGACCACGGCGGCCTCGCGGTGGCTCGCACCCTGGCCGCCGAGTTTCTCGGGGACGAGCAGCCCGGCCGCGCCGATGCCGGTGGCGAGGGTGTTCCACAGCTCGGGGTCGTAGGGGCGGTCCTGTTCGAGGCGGGCCAGGACGGCGGCCGGGGAGCTGCGGTCGGCCAGCAGGGACCGTACGGCGGCGCGGAGTTCGTCCTCGGTGTCGGAGTAGAGGAGATCCGCGGGCGCGGCGGATGCGGCGGAAGCGGCGGATGCGGTGGATGCGGTCATCGGGCGAGGTCCTTCCAGGGGAGGTCCTTGTCGTCACGGGGTTCGGACGGCAGGCCGAGGACCCGCTCGGCGACGATGTTGAGGAGGACCTCGCTGGTGCCTCCTTCGATGGAATTGCCCTTCGCCCGCAGGTAGCGGTAGCCGGCGTCGCGGCCGGTGAAGTCGACCAGTTCGGGCCGGCGCATCGTCCAGTCCCCGTACAACAGGCCTTCCTCCGCGAGGAGTTCGACTTCCAGGCCGCTGATCTCCTGGTTGAGGCGGGCGAAGGTGAGCTTCATGCCAGAGCCCTCGGGGCCGGGCCGGCCGGCCGCGAGCTGCTGGCGCAGCCGCTCGGCGGCGAGCCGGGCGACCTCGGCCTCGGTCCAGAGGGTGAGCAGCCGGTCGTGCAGGGCGTGGGTGCGGAGTTCGGGACGGGCCCGCCAGGCGGCGGCGACCGGGGCGATCATGCCGCCTTCGCGCGGGATCCGCATGCCGCCGATGGAGACGCGTTCGTTCATCAGGGTGGTGCGGGCGACCTCCCAGCCCTGGCCGACGGCACCGAGCCGGTGGCTGTCGGGGATGCGGACGCCGGTGAGGAAGACCTCGTTGAACTCGGCCTCGCCGGTGATCTGGCGGAGCGGGCGGACCTCCACGCCGGGGTCGGTCATATCGCAGAGGAAGTACGTGATGCCCTGGTGTTTGGGCAGGTCGGGGTCGGTGCGGGCGATGAGGATGGCCCATCGGGCGGTGTGTGCGCTGGAGGTCCACACCTTCTGGCCGTCCACCACCCAGGTGTCCCCGTCGCGTACCGCGCGGGTGCCGAGGGCGGCGAGGTCGGAGCCGGCTCCGGGTTCACTGAAGAGCTGGCACCAGACCTCCTCGCCCACCCACAGGGGGCGCAGGAAGCGCTGCTTCTGTTCTTCGGTGCCGTAGGCGAGGATTGTCGGGGCTGCCATGCCGAGGCCGATGCCGATCCGGCGCGGGTCGTTGTCGGGGGCGCCGGCGGCTTCGAGTTCGGCGTCGACGACGGCCTGGAGGGTACGGGAGGCGGCCAGTCCGCCGAGGCCTTCGGGGTAGTGGACCCAGGCGAGTCCGGCGTCGAACCGGGCCCGCAGGAAGGTGGCGCGGTCGGTGTCGGCGGGCGGGTGAGCGGCGAGGAACTCCCGGGTGCGGGCGGTCAGTTCGGCCGCGGTGGGAGACGTGGGAGGCGTGGGAGGCGTGGCGCTCATCGGGCGGCTCCTGGGGCTGCTGTTGCCGCCGCTGCCGCTCCGGACGGCAGGACGACCAGCCGGCCGGTGGTGCTGCCGTCCGCGAGGCGCTGGACTGCGTCGGCGGCTCCGGCCAGTGGAACGCGTTCGCTGATCAGGGGTTTGATGGCCCCTTCGGCCGCGAGCCGGGTCAGTTCGGTGTGGCAGGCGCGGACGGATCCGGGGTCCTTGGCGGCGTACAGGCCCCAGTGGAGGCCCAGCAGCGAGTAGTTCTTGACCAGGGCGTGGCTGAGGGCGGGGGCGGTGATGGCGCCGCCGGCGAAGCCGACGATGACGATCCGGCCTTCGAAGGCCACGCATTTGGCGGAGGCGGTGTGGGCGTCGCCGCCGACCGGGTCGTAGACCACGTCGGCGCCGCGCCCGCCGGTGAACTCCTTGACCCGTGCGGCGATGTCCTCGCCGGTGCGGTCGATGACCAGGTCGCAGCCGAGTTCTTCGGCGGTGCGGACCTTGTCCTTGCCGCCGGCCACGCCGATGACGGTGGCCCCGGCGGCCTTGCCGAGCTGGACGGCGGCGCTGCCGACGCCGCCGGCCGCGGCGTGGACGAGGAGGGTTTCGCCGGGTTGCAGGGCGGCCCGGCGGTGCAGGCCGAACCACCCGGTCTGATAGCCGATGTGGAGGGCGGCGGCCTCGGCGTCGTCGAGGGAGTCGGGGGCGGGGAGCAGGGCGGCCTCGGGGGCGGTGACGTACTCGGCGAAGCCTCCGTGGGGGAGGCTGGGATTGGCGATGACCCGGCGGCCGTCCTCGGTCTCACCGCAGATCTCCACGCCGGGGGTGAAGGGCAGCGACGGGCGGATCTGGTACTGGCCGCGGCAGAGCAGGGCATCGGGGAAGTTGATGTTGGCCGCGCGCACCCTGAGCCTCACCTCGCCCTCGCGGGGCTCGGGCTCCGGGACCTCCTCGAGCCGCATGACCTCGCGGGGCTCGCCGTGGGTGTGTACTCGCCATGCCTGCATCCGGGGCCTCCAGCCGCCGTCGAGGGATCACGCTCCGCGGGCATACTAAGCGGTCGCTTGCGTCGTTGGGAACAGTACGGGGCGCGGGCCGTCCCCGGCGGGCCGGCCACGTTCCGGCCCGGTGATCGCGCAGCCTAGCCGGGTGCTGCCGGGGCGGCCCCTCACCGGCCGGGCCGGGCGCTGCCCCGGGGCGGCACAGCACCGCGTACCGCCCGGAATCGGTCCGTCTGGAGCCGGATCCGGGCAATCCGTAGCGGTATGCGCCATTCCGGGTCCATGCCCGCCGATCACCGGGCAACATGATCTTCCGCACACCTGAACGAGGGGGAGAGATGAGGAAATCCATGGCGGCCGGCGCCGCCGCGGTCGCGCTGGCCGCACTGATCGGCACGACCGGTCCGGCATCCGCGGCGGGCCCGGTCTCCGGGTCCGGCACGACGGCCGGCGCCTGCAAGCCCGGCCTGTCGGTCCTGGGAGCGCTGCCGGGCCCGGAGGCCGGGTGGCTCAAGGAGGGCGTCCGCGCCCTGGGCAAGGGCAACCTGTCGGTGGGCTCGTCCCGGGCCAAGGCCGTGTACTGGACCGGCACCACGGTGCGGCGGGTGCCGGTGCCCGACGCCCAGGCGAGCGGCGAGCTGCTCGCGGTGAACGCGAACGGCCTGATGGCGGGCCGCTACACGCCCACCGGCTCCTCCGTTCCGGTGGCCTTCACCTACCGGGCGGGCGATGCCGCGGTGACCCCGCTGCCCGCCGGGACGAACGGCTCGGTGGGCCTGGACCTGAACGACTCCGGCCGCGTGGTGGCCGCCGGCTCCGGCCTGCAGAGCCTCCTGGTCGTCGCGAACGGCACGGTGGAGCGGACGCTGACCTTCCCGGAGGGAATCGGAGCGGACGCCCGGGTGGAGCACCTCGGTGGCATCAACGCCCGCGGTGACGTGGTGGCCACCGTGAACTGGCCGGAACCGGACACCGGCGGCCGGGTCGAGCACTCCGTACCCGTGCTGTGGCCCGGCGACGGCGGGCCGGCCCGGCTCCTGACCGCCACCGGCAACACCAGCTGGGTGGCGGATATCGCGGCGGACGGCACGGTCGTCGGCAGCGACTGGTTCGGGTTCGGCTACGAGTGGCGCCCGCGGGTGTGGGCCGCGGCGGACGGCGGCGTCGGATCCTCGCCGGCCCCGTTGAGCACCCACTCGTCCACCAGCCTGGACGGGATCAGCCCGACCACGGGCGTGGTCGCCGGGACGGCCCGGGTACACATCGACGACCTGCAGCTGACCGAGCAGGCGGTGCTCTGGCCGGGGTCCGGCCCGGTACTGGCCCTGCCCCGGCTGGCGGCCGGCAAGGCCTCCGAAGGGGTGGCGGTATCGGACGACGACCGGGTCGGCGGCAGCGCGGTCAACGCCAACGGCAAAACCCGGGCGGTCATCTGGAAGTGCGCCTCCGCGCAGGCCTACACGCCGTAGCCGGGCGGAACTCCGGCACCCACGTGCCGGGCGGCCCGGGACCGGGGCCGGAGGCCGGCGCCCCGGGCGCCGGAGGTTCGTGGGTCTGGTGATCTGCGGCTGGGTGCGCTACGGATGCCCGCATGACCGATACGTCCTCGACCCCGCCCCGGCCTCCCGGACTCCCCGGCCCGCCGCCGCTCGGGGCCGCCGCGCTGCCCGCCGGCACGTACGCCGGGCAGCTGGTGCTGGTCACCGGGGGTGGGAGCGGGCTGGGGAAGGCCATGGCCGCCGAGTTCGGGCGGCTGGGGGCGGATCTGGTGATCGCCGGCCGGCGGGCGGGGCAGCTGGAGGCGGCCCGGGCCGAGTTGGCTGCGGTACCCGGCGCGGGCCGGGTGTCGGTCGCCGTCTGTGACATCCGCGAACCGGAGCAGGTGGCGGCGGCGTTCGATGCCGCCGGCCGTCTTCCCGACGTCCTGGTGAACAATGCCGCCGCCAACTTCCCCAGCCCCGCCGAGGACCTCTCCCCCAACGCCTGGCGGGCGGTCGTGGACATCACCCTCACCGGCACCTGGTTCACCACCCGCGAGTTCGGCCGCCGCCACCTCGCCGCCGGTACGCCCGGCTCCATCATCAACGTCGGCGCCTCGTACGCCTGGACCGGCGGTCCGGGCTTCGCCCACAGCTCTGCCGCCAAGGCCGGGGTGAAGAACCTCGTGGAGACCCTCGCCGTGGAGTGGGGGCCGTACGGGATCCAGGTCAACGGGCTGGTGCCGGGGCTGGTCCCGCACGAGGACATGACCGCCGACATCCGGGACGGACTCGACCGCGCAGCGGCGGCCCCCGGCGCCCGGGACGCGCGGCAGCCGGCGCTGCGGGTCGGCCTGCCTCGCGAACTGGGCTGGGCCGCCACCTTCCTGGCCTCCCCGTACGCCCGCTTCATCACGGGCCACACCCTGGTGGTGGACGGAGCGAACTGGCAGCGCCGGTCCCTGGTGAACCCCGAGGTGGTCACGGTCCGCGAGCAGCTCGGGCGGGGCCCGTTCCGATGACCGGCGCCCGCCGCCCGCCGCCCGCCGTCAGACGTCAGTTCTCGGACGTCAGCCGCCCGTGAAGTGCGGGGGGCGGCGGGCCGCCTTGGCCGTGTAGCCCTCGCGGCAGTCCTCCGAGGTGAGGGTGAGGGCGGCGGTCATCGCGACCCGGTCCAGGGCCGCGGGCAGCGCGGCATCCGCGTACGCGTCCACCGCCCGCTTGATCCCCTGTACCGCGAGCGGCGCATTGCCCGCGATCTCGGCCGCCAGGGCCTCGGCCGCGCCGTCCAGCTCGGGACGCGGTACCACCAGTTGGACCAGGTTGAGCCGCTCGGCCGTGCCCGCGTCGATCCGGCGGCCGGTCAGCGCCAGCAGTTTGGCCCAGCCGGCCCCGGCCTCGCGGGCGATGCGGAGATCGCCGCCCGCGTCCACCGCGACGCCCAGCCCGGCCTCGGGGAGGGCGAACACCGCGTCCTCGGCGGCGATCCGGATGTCGGCCATCAGGGCCAGTTCGAAGCCGAAGCCCAGGCAGTACCCCTGAACCGCCGCGATCACCGGCTGCGGGAGCCGGGCCAGCACGGTGAAGCGCTCGTGCACCCAGCGGATGCCCTCGTAGTAGTTCCGGGTACGGGCGGCGGGCGTGTCCCCGGTGATGGCGCCGCCGGGGGCGGTCACATCGATGCCCGCGCAGAAGGCGCGGCCCTCGGCACGCAGCAGCACCACCCGGACCGCCTCGTCGAACCGGATGCGGTCGGCGAGCAGTCCCAGCTGCCGGGTCGACTCCCAGCTCCAGCCGTTGAGCCGGTCCGGGCGGCAGAGGGTGAGGACCGCGCATCCGTCCGCGATGTCGAGACGGATGCGCTCCTCGCCCTCGGCGATCTCCGTGGACAGCGTGTCGATCACCGGGCGCCCCTCCCCGCAACAACATCTGACGCAACGTCATACGCATCGGATGCGTCAGATTATGCCGGGTCCGGTCAGCGGGGGAAGACCTCGAACGGCACGGCGGGCCGGCCGCCGAAGCGGGCCGAGGCCTGCTGTGCATTGCCGGTGAGGAAGGTCCGGCAGTACGTCTCCGGGTCCTCCTCCGTGAGCACCTCGATATACGCCTTGTGCTCCATCAGGGACCGTACCGAACGCTCCAGCCCCGGGCCGGCGTCCGCCGCGTGCGTCGGCGTGCTCGATCCGGCCACCGCCACCCACCGCACCCCGTTCCAGGGCTCCAGGCCCTGCTCGGCGATGAGTTCGGGGAAGATCCAGCGGTTGCCCGCGTCGGCCGCCGCGTCCAGGGTGGCCCGGCCGACCGCCCGGTGGTCCGGGGTGTTCCAGTAGCCGCCCGGCCCGGGCCCCCAAACTTCCCGGTGGTTGAGGGTGATGACCAGCTCGGGCCGGTGCCGCCGGATGGCTGCCGCGATGTCCCGGCGCAGGTCCAGTCCGTACTCGATGATGCCGTCCCGGTGGTCCAGGAACTCCACTGCGGACACGCCGACCACGGCGGCGCTGGCCCGCTGCTCGGCCTCGCGCAGCGGTGCGCACTCCTCGGGGGCGATGGTGTCGATGCCGGCCTCGCCCCGGGTGGCCAGCAGGTAGACCACCTCCCGGCCGCCGTCCGTCCAGTCCGCGATGGCCGCGGCGCAGCCGTACTCGAGGTCGTCGGGGTGGGCGACGACGGCGAGGGCGCGCTGCCAGTCCGTGGGCATGGGGGCGAGCTGCTCCGGGCCCTGCTCCGGGCCCTGGTTCCGGCGGCCCTCTTCCTGATCCGTGTGCTCCGTCATGATCCGCAGAATAGGCGACCCGGCCCGGCGCGGACCGGCGCGACGGCAGCCGCCGGCCGGAGTCCGTCAGGTCCGCCGGGCCGGCTCAGGCCTCGTCGCGGACCAGGGCCAGCAGGCGGTCCAGGACGCGGGGGCCGCCGGCCCGGACACCGTCGTGTTCGAACTCGTCGGTGACCCAGGTGCGCAGGCCGCGGATGGCCCGCGCGGTCTCCAGGGAGTGGGCCGTGTCCACGTACATGTCGTCGTGGTAGACGGCTGCGGCCACCGGCACCTCGTTGGCCGCGAGCCGGGCCGGGTCGTAGAGGGGGGTCCAGCCGGTGCGGGCGGCGAGGAGTTCGGCGGTCTCGCGGAGCGGTTCGAGCGCCGGGTCGGTGGTGAAGTGCCAGGGGTGGATGGTCTCCCCGGTGAAGAGGAGCGGCTCGTCCCCGGCCAGGGCGGCGGTCGGGTCGAAGCGGGGGTGCCGGGCTCGGATCCGTTCGGCGGCCCAGCCGGTGGGGGCGGCCGGGTCCTGGGCGTAGATGGACTCGTGGAGCAGGGCGTAGAGGGGGTGCCCGGCGAAGGACAGCTGGCCGCGTACGCCCTCCAGGAAGGCGTCGGAGAGGGCCGGGCCGGCCGGAGTGGCGACGAAGGCGTTTTCCATCAGGTAGTGCAGCTGGTGGCTGCCGTCGCCGGTGCCGAGGAGCATGCCGAGGGACTGGAAGGCCTCGGCGGTGAGGCGGTGGCCGCCGGGGATGACGGCGGGCCGCTCGGCGAGGTGCGCGGCGATCCGGCGGGCGCGTTCCACGTCCATCGGGTAGCGGGCGTAGTGGGCCTGGTTCTTGCGCTCGATCCGGGGGAAGGCGGCGGCGTACACCTGGTCGGCGGTGGCCGTCAGGCCGGGCAGGCCGCCGGTGATCAGGGCGGTGGCCAGGCCTTCGGGAGCGGTGGAGAGGTAGCGGGTGGTGCAGAACCCGCCGAAGCTCTGGCCGAGCACGGTCCAGGGGGCGCCGCCGGTCAGGGCGGGCCGGATGGCCTCGCAGTCGCGGACGATGGAGTCGGCGCGGAAGTGGGCCAGGTACTCGGCCTGTTGGGCGGGGGTGCCGCGGAGCGGCAGGGTCTGCCGGTTGGCGGGGGTGGACCGGCCGGTGCCGCGCTGGTCCAGGAGAAGCACCCGGTACTCGGTCAGGGCCCGCTCCAGCCAGGCCTGCCGGCCGGTGAACCGGCGGGCGCCGAAGCCGGGGCCGCCCTCGAGATAGAGCAGCCAGGGCAGCCCCTCCGGGTCCTTGCCGGCCGCGACCACTTCACGGGCGTACAACTCGATACGGTCGCCACTGCCGGGGCGATCGTGATCGAGCGGCACCTCGAAGTGGTGGTCGGTGAGGACCACTCCGGGCTGGCGGTAGCGAGCGGCGGCAGGGCGGTGGCTGCTGGTCACGGGTGGTCCAGGTGTGCGGCGGTACGGGCGGTGCGGCGAGTCTAGTACGGGGCCGGGGCCCGCAAAATCCGGTGGGTCCTTCGCCGTGGGCGAGGCACAATTCCCGGGGAATCGGGGCGAGGGGGAGCTTGTTTGGACGTGTTCGCGTGTGCCGGGTGCGGCACGGAGCTGACGGCGCCGGTGTCCCGGGTGGCCCTCCCGGTCCACACCCATCACGGGGGCTGGGAAGAACTCCATCCTCCGCTGATGGAGCCCGCGACGTACGCCGTCGACCCCCGACCCACCGGACCGCCGTGGCGGTCGTGGGAGGAGGTCGGAGAGGACGCGGCTGCCCGGCAGGGCGTGTACGCGCCGGGGCGCTCCGTCTCTTTCGGAGCGCGGAACAGGATCGTCATCGCCCCCGGCGACTCCCGGTCCATGGCCCTGATACCCGAGAAATGCGAGGGCTACTGCCAGGGTGTGGACGGCCGGGCCGGCCCCAACCTGGCGTGCGAGGGGTGCGGGCGGGCCGTGGCGACCCGCATGGACGACTGCGGACTGTGGCAGACGGTATGGCTGGAGCCCGACGCGGTCGTACGCCGCCCCTCGGGGCTCCCCGCCGGTCTGCCTCCCGACTGGGACGACCTGGAGCGCGCCGAGCACCGCGTCCCACCCGTCGGGCCCGACGGGGCGTGGAGCCGTCGCTGGGAGGCGGCGGTCGGGGTCGCGCTGGCCCACCTCGTGGCGGCCACAGGGGACCGCCCCGTGACCCTCCCTGCCGGCCCCGTCACCGAGCTGCTCAGCCACGCCGTCGGGCGGTACCTGCCGACCGGGCCTGATGCCCGTACCGTGGGGCTGGCCGGCCCGGGAATCCGCACGCCCCGGCCCCGTCCCGACGTCCTCCTCGTCCCCCGCCACCCCCTCACAGGCACGCCCTGGCGCCCACCCGACGACGACGCGGCCGTGGTGCCGCTGGACAGCGGGGTCTGGGCGTACCTCGCCCACCATGGCGAGACCTCACCGATGCCCGCGACCGGGGTGCTTCCCGACGGAGTCCTGCGCGACGACTATCCCCTGCCGCCGCGCCCCTGGTGCCCGCTGACGCCCCACCACCACGCCTTCGAGGACACCCTGGTCGGGCTGCCCGCCATACGCGCCCCCCGGCTGCGCCGATATCACGACGCGTACCGATCATGAACGTCTGACTGAGGGAACATCGCGCTGATCCGAGGCGCCGGAAGGCCGCCGCTGCGCCGGGCCGCCGCGCGGGGTGCACCGCGCAGCGGGCCGGCGACGTCAGGCAGGCCGACGACGTCAGGCCGGTCGGGTCAGAACTGGACCACCGAGCGGAGGACTTCGCCGCGCTCCATTCGGGCGAAGGCCTCTTCCACCTCATCGAGGGCGATGGTTTCCGAGACGAACGCGTCCAGGTCCAGGCGGCCCTGCAGGTACAGGTCGATCAGCAGCGGGAAGTCGCGTTCCGGGAGGCAGTCTCCGTACCAGGAGGACTTCAGCGCGCCGCCCCGGCCGAACACGTCCAGCAGGGGCAGGTCCAGGCGCATGTCCGGGGTCGGGACGCCGACCAGGACCACCGTGCCCGCCAGGTCGCGGGCGTAGAAGGCCTGTTCGTAGGTGTCGGGGCGGCCGACCGCCTCGATGACCACGTCCGCGCCATGGCCGTCCGTCAGCGCGCGGATCGCCTTCACCACGTCCTCGCTGCGGGCGTTCACCGTGTGGGTGGCGCCCAGTCCGGTGGCCCAGCCCAGCTTGCGGTCGTCCAGGTCCACCGCGATGATCTTCGCCGCACCGGCCAGCCGGGCTCCGGCCACGGCCGCGTTGCCCACTCCCCCGCAGCCGATGACGGCCACCGTGTCGCCGCGCCCCACGTTCCCGGTGTTGAGGGCCGCGCCGAGGCCGGCCATCACCCCGCAGCCGAGCAGGCCGGCCGCGGCCGGCGAGGCGGCCGGGTCGACCTTGGTGCACTGGCCAGCCGCCACCAGGGTCTTCTCCGCGAAGGCGCCGATGCCCAGGGCGGGCGACAGCGGGGTGCCGTCCTCCAGGGTCATCGGCTGGGTGGCATTGTGGGTGGCGAAGCAGTACCAGGGCCGGCCGCGCCGGCACGCCCTGCACGTGCCGCACACCGCACGCCAGTTGAGGATCACGAAATCGCCGGGGGCGACGGAGGTGACGTCCGGGCCCACCGACTCGACCACCCCGGCCGCCTCGTGGCCGAGCAGGAACGGGAACTCGTCGTTGATCCCGCCCTCCCGGTAGTGCAGGTCGGTGTGGCAGACCCCGCAGGCCTTGACCTGTACCAGGGCCTCACCGGGGCCCGGGTCCGGGACCAGGATGGTGGTGGTCTCCACCGGTGCGCCCTTGCTCCGCGCGATGACTCCCCGGACCCGGTGCGTCACGTCGTTCCCCACGTCGTTCCCCGCTCTGCTCGTTCCTTGCCGGACCGTCGAACGTTACTCCGGCGGGAGTTCGGGCGGTACGGCTCCGCGCAGGGCCGCGCCGAAGGCGGCCACGGCCGGGTGGCCGGCAGCCCCGCTGCGGAACGCGATCCGGGTACGCCGCTGGAGGCGCAGCCGGGTGAGCCGGACGGCCGGGTCCGCCGGGCGGGCGATGCCCAGCTGCGGCACGAGCGCGACGCCCTGGCCGGCCGCCACCAGGGCGAGGACGGTGGCGAACTCGTCGGCCTGGTGGCGGACCCGCGGGGTGAAGCCGGCCGCCTGGCAGGCCCGTACGGTCATCGCCCGGCACAGCGTCCCCGGGGTGGCGGTGATCCACGGGGCGTCTTCCCCGCGGCGGAGCACCTCCGCGTCCCGCTCCTCCTCCTCCGGTGCACCGGGTCCGCCGGCCGGGTCCGCCGGTTCCGCCCGGTCTGCGGGTTCCGCCCGGTCCGCCGGTTCGGCCAGGTACATGGCCTCGGCGTACAGCGGTTCGGTGGCGAGGCCGGGCTCCGCTGAGGCGGGGACGAAGTCGTAGACGTGGACCAGGGCCACGTCCAGGTCACCGGCCCGCAGGGCGTGGGCGACGGCCGCCGGGTCGGTCTCGGAGACCATCGGCTCCAGGCCCGGATGACGGCGGGCCAGCGAGACCAGCGCGGCCGGGACGATGGCCCGGGTGGCGGTCGGGAACGCACCGATCCGCAGGACGCCCGCCAGGCCGACCCGTGCCTCGGCCAGCTCGGCCTCGGCCTGTTCGAGGCGTTCGAGCACGGCTTCGGCGTGGCGCACCAGGTTCTCGCCGGCCGGGGTGAGCCGGACCCGGCGGCCGGTCCGCTCCAGCAGGGCCAGACCGGCCTCCCGTTCGAGCACTCCCAGTTGCTGGGAGACGGCCGAAGGGCTGAAGGCGAGGGCCTCGGCGACGGCGGCGATGGTGCCGCGGCGGGCGAGTTCGCGCAGCAGGCGCAGGCGTCGTACGTCGAGCATCGGCCCAGCTTACGTTTGGCGTAAGAAATGCGAACTGGATTTGACGGTCAGTGCGGGCGAGGCTCGGTCCATGGCACAGGACACCGCCCTGCGGGGCATTCACGTACCGCTCGTCACCCCCTTCGATGGCACGGGCGCGGTCGCCGCCGAGGCCCTCGAACAGCTCGCCCGGGACGTACTCGACGCCGGCGCCGCCGGGATCGTCGCGCTCGGGACCACCGCGGAGGCGGCGGCGCTCGACCCGGCCGAGCGTGACCTCGTCACGGAGGTGTGCGCGCGGGTCTGCGGGGAACGCGGCGCATGGCTGACCGTCGGCGCCGGGAGCAACGACACCCGGGCGGGCGAGGCGGCACTGGCCCGGCTCGGCGGGCGGCCGGAGGTGCGGGCGGCGCTGGTGACGGTGCCCTCGTTCATCCGGCCCTCGCCGGCCGGCGTGCTGGCCCACTTCGAGCGGCTGGCATCGGCGAGCCCCGTGCCGCTGATCGTCTATCACATCCCCTACCGCACCGGTCTGGAACTGGACGCGGCCACCCTGCGGGCACTGGGCACGCTGCCGGGGATCGCCGGGATCAAGTACGCGGGCGGCGGTATCGGCCCGGAGACGGTGGCCCTGCTCGGGGACCTGCCGGACGGGTTCACGGTGCTGGCCGGCGATGACGCGTACCTGGTGCCGCTGCTGGCCATGGGGGCTTCGGGCGGCATCCTCGCCTCGGCCCATCTGGCGACCGGGCGGTTCGTGGAGCTGGCCGCCGCCTGGGAGGCGGGCGAGGTGGCGCGGGCCCGGGAGCTGGGGCATGCGCTGGCCCGGCTGTCGGCGGCGTCGTTCGCCGAGCCGAACCCGGCCGTGGTGAAGGGGGTGCTGCACGCGCAGGGCCGGATCCCCACGCCCGATGTGCGGCTGCCGCTGCTGCCCGCCGCGGCGGAGTCGGTGGCGGGGGCGCTGCGGCGACTCGCCGAGCTCGCCCCCGCCGGACGTCTCTGATTCCGGTCGTCAGGAGCTCGTGAGGATGACGAGCTGCCGGGTCGCGCGGGTCATCGCGACATAGCGGTCGACGGCTCCCTCCGTGCCCTCGCCGAACCTCTCGGGGTCGATGAGGACGACCAGGTCGAACTCGAGGCCCTTCGACAGTGTCGGTGTCAGCGACCGCACGCGGGACGACGCCGCCCGGAACGTACCGTCGCCGGTGTCACCGGTGGCGATGACGCAGGCGGTTCCTTCGGCGTGCGCAGCCAGCCAGGTATCGAGGATCGCGTCCAGGTCCGCCACGGCTCCGTGGACGACGGGAATGCCGCTGCTGCGGATGGAGGACGGCACATTGGCGTCCGGGAGCGCGGCCCGGATGGCCGGCTCGGCCACCTCCATGACCTCTGCCGGCGTACGGTAGTTGACGGTCAGGGAGGCCACGGTGATCCGGTCGAGCCCGGCCCGCTCCAGGCGCTCCTGCCAGGACTCCGTGAACCCGTGCCGGGCCTGGGCGCGGTCGCCGACGATGGTGAAGCTCCGGGACGGGCAGCGGAGCAGCAGCATCTGCCACTCGGCGTCGGTCAGTTCCTGGGCCTCGTCGACGATGATGTGTGCGAACGGGCCGGCGAGCAGGTCCGGTTCGGCACCGGGGAGCCCGCTCCCGTCGATCAGGGTGTCCTGCAGGTCCCGGCCGCGCAGCATCGTGACCGCGCCTTCACCGTCGTCGTCGGCCTCCAGCAGGCCGTCGATGACATCGGCCCTGCGCGCGCGTTCGGCGGCGACGGCGGCGTCGTGCCGGCGCTTGCGCACGGACGCCTCCGGGTCGCCGAGCCGCTGCCGGGCGGCGTCGAGGAGCGGCAGGTCGGACACCGTCCAGGCCTGGGCGTCCGGGCGCTGGAGGGCGCGGACCTCGTCGGGGGTGAGCCCGGGAGCGCACTTGCGCAGGTAGGCGGGTACCGACCAGAGGTCTCCGACGAGGTCGGTCGGCTCCAGCATCGGCCATGCCCGGTTGAGGGTCCCGATCAGGTCCCGGTCCTGCAGCAGCGACCGCCGGAGCAGGTGGGGCGGAGCGTCGCTGTCGTCCTTGTCCATCAGGATCGCAAGCAGCTCCTCCAGGATCTGGTCACGGGCCAGGTTGTGCGGAGTACCTGGTTCCACTGCGGCGAAGGCCGCCGCCCAGTCATCGGCGCCAAGCCAGATGTCGGACCAGTGGCTGGAGACCGTCATCCCCTCGGTGGGCGGCTCCTCGTAGATTCGGACGGCCGGTTCGATCGCCTTCACCAGGTCCGCGGAGGACTTCAGACGGGCCACCTCCGGATCGGTCTCGACCGTGGCTGCGGCTCCCTCGGCGACGAGGTCGCGCACGGTGCAGGTCTGTACGCCCTCCTCGCCGAGGCTGGGCAGGACATCGGCCACATAGGCCAGGTAGGGCCGGCTCGGACCGACGAAGAGCACGCCGCCCCGGCGGTGGCCGAGACGGGGATCCGAGTAGAGGAGGTGGGCGGCCCGGTGCAGGGCGACCACGGTCTTGCCCGTGCCCGGACCGCCGTCGACAACGAGGGCCCCGCGGGATCCCGCCCGGATGACGGCGTCCTGATCGGCCTGGATGGTGGCGAGTACATCGCGCATCCGAGCCGACCGGTTGCCGCCCAGACTGGCGATGAACGCGGACTGGTCGTCGAGTGCGGCGTGCCCCTCGAGCCCGTCGGCGGTGAACACCTCGTCCCAGTAGTCGCTGATCCGGCCGCCGGTCCAGCGGTAGCGGCGGCGGCTCGCCAGGCCCATCGGGCTTGCGTGGGTGGCCGCGAAGAACGGCTCGGCCGCGGCGGACCGCCAGTCGGTCAGCAGCCGCCGCCCCGTGCTGTCGGTCAGGCCGAGCCGTCCGATGTACACCGGCTCGGGGTCGTCGGTACGGACGAAGTGCCCCAGGCACAGGTCCAGGCCGAAGCGGCGCAGGGTGCGCAGTCGGCCGGTCAGGCGGTGGATCTCGGCGTCCCGGTCCATCGCCTGCCGGCCGAGGCCGCCGGGCGCCCTGCGCGCGGCCTCCAGGAGGTCGGACAGTTCGGTGGTCGCCTGTTCGAGGCTCTCCGAGATGGCTGCGAAATGCCGCTCGTCGGCGGCGGTCAGCGCCGGGTCGGCCTTGGAGGAAAGGTGCTCGGGAAGGTCGAACGCACTGGACAGCTCAACACGCAAGGTGTGAATCCCCCGTAATTTCTTGCCGGTTCTGGGTCAGGTCCGCGATTCTGCCCGGCGGACGGGGCCTTGCCGCAAGCCCCCCAGTGCGCTATAAGTTGAGAGTGGCAAGGAGTGGGATTCCCTCCTTGCCTTTGTTTTTTGCTCGTGTGACCGTGTCAGAACGGGCGCTGTCTGCGTTGGTCCGGTGTCGTCCCGGACCTGTACAGGAGCCGCCCGTGCCCGCGCCGCCCGCATCTCCCTCCCCGCCGGGACAGCCCGGACGGCAGCCCGGACAGCAGCCCACCCCGGAGGAGGTCCGGGCGCACTACGCGGCCCGGCCCTCGCCGCTGGTCGCGGCGACCGGGATCGTCCTGGACGATGCCGGCCGGGTGCTGCTGCTGACCCCCTCCTACAAGGAGGGGGTGGAGCTGCCCGGCGGCAGCGTGGAGGACACCGAGACGCCCGAGGAGGGCCTGGCCCGGGAGCTCACGGAGGAACTCGGGCTGGACGTGCCGGTGGGCCGGCTGCTCGCCGTGGACGCGCGGGCGCCGGGCGAGCTGGGCCGGTCCCTGGTGGTGCACGTCCATCTGGTGGGGCCGCTGACCGCGGAGCAGGCGGCGGCGATCCGCTACGCCAACGGCGAGGTGGCCGAGGCCCACTGGCACACCCCGGAGGAGGCCCACCGGCTGCTGCCGGAGCGGATCGCGCCGCGGCTGCGGGCCGGGCTGGCCGCGCTGTACGTGGGCTCGATCGCCCATCTGGTCAACGGCGTCCCGCAGCCCGGCTCCCCCGCCGCACTCGACCCCGAGCGGCGGGCCGCGCTGGAGCATGCCAACGCGCTGGACTCGGCCAGCCACCGGGCCAACCGGCCGAAGGCGTTCACCGCCGCGCACATGCTGCTCACCGACCGTTCCGGCCGGGTGCTGCTGGTACAGCCCGCCTACGGCGCCGGCGGCCGGTGGCATCTGCCGGGCGGCGGGGTGGACAGCGACCTCGGGGAGAGCCCGCGCGACGGGGCGCGGCGCGAGGTCTGGGAGGAGCTGGGGCTGGAGGTGGAGCCCGGCAGGCTGCTGGCCGTCAACTGGGCGAGCCATGCGCCGTATCCGGCCCGGGTGGCGTTCACCTTCGACGGCGGGGTCCTGGACGACAGCACCCTCGCGCAGATCAAGCTGCCTCCGGAGGAGCTGCGGGAGTGGCGGCTGGCCGGGCAGGAGGAGCTGGGCTCGCTGGTCCGGCCGAAGCTGCGGCGGCGGATCGAGGCCTGCCTGACCGCGCTCCGGGAGGGCACCGGGCCCCTGGAGCTGCACGCGGGCCGGCCCTGGACCGGCCCCGGCCCGGACCCGGCGCCGTGAACGAAGGGACGGCCGCACTGCTGGCCCGGGCGTACGGACTGGTCCCGCACACGGTGGAGCCCGGCCCCGCGGGCACCGAAAGCGTCAACCACATCGTCACCGAAGCGGGCGGAGCACGCTGGTTCGTCAAGGGCCATCCGCCGGGCGCCGATCCGGTGGCCGTGGAACAGGCCCTGGAACTGGGCCGGTTCGCGGGCCGGGCCGGGGTGCCGGTGCCCGAGGTACGGGAGACCGGGGACGGCCGGCTGCTCGCCCGCGCCCCGGCCGGCGGCAGCCCGGCCGCCGTCTCGGTCTCGGCGTACGTGGCCGGGGCGGAGACCGCCGAGGGCGGGTTGTACGGGGGCCGCTGGGCCGCCGTCGGCCGGACCCTGGCCCGGCTGCACACGGCGCTGGCCCGGCACCCGGGCGGCCATGTCCGGCTGGCGCCGTCCACCGTCGTCCACGACCCCGGAGCCCGGCGGGACCGGCTGCGCCGGCTGATCGAGCGGTACGAGGAGCGGCCCCGCGAGGGCTTCGAGGGGTGGGCGCTGGACGCCGCTCGGGACCGGCTCGCGCTGCTGCCGCGGATCGACGAGCTGGCCGCAGCGCTCCCGGACCGGCTGACCGTCCAGGCCGTACACGGCGACCTCGCCTCCCCGAACCTGCTGCTGCGCGGGGAACGGGTGGCCGCGGTCATCGACTTCCGGCCGCCCGGCCCGCGGGCGGCGGTCTGGGAGATCGCCCGGATCGGCTGCGATCCGCGGACGGTGGTGACCCGGGCCGACTGGCCGGCCGGTCTGGCCCGGCTGATCGCCGCCTACCGCGCGGCCCGCCCCGGCTTTCCGGCGGCCGAACTGGCCGCCGTACCGAGGACCGCGCTGTGCGCCCTGGCCGGCTCCGTGTACCCCCTGAACGAACCGCTGGACCACCCGCAGTCCGTCACCCGCTCCCTCCGCACCTACGCCGTGACCCGCGACCGCGCCATCACCCTGCTCCTGGAGCGCCTCCCGGAGGCCGAACGGGCCGTCGCCGAAGCCCTAAAACATGTCCGCTTTGCTCCGCTATAGCGACACAAAAACCGGTTTAAGAATTGATCAGTGAGACCGGTCATAGTGCGTAATTCCTCTCTTGTTTCAGCCACTCTGGCTCGTTTACGGTCACCGCAATCCCGATGGGTCCCCCCAAAACCTGAGGAATTGCGCCATGGCCGGAAAAGGCAAGCACCGTCGCCCCAAGAACAACCCGCTCACCCGTGGATTCCTTTTCGCGGGGACCGGCGGCGCCGCACTGGTCCTGCCGCTCGTCGGAGCGACCGGGGCGCAGGCCGCCGCGCCGGCCGCAGTACCTGCCGCAGTACCGGCCGCCGCGCCGGTGAAGGCCCCCGGTACGTACTCCGTGGCGACCGGCGACTCGCTTTCGAAGATCGCCGCGAAGTACGGGGTGGCCGGGGGCTGGAAGAAGCTCTACGAGGACAACCGCGCGGTGATCGGCAACGACCCGTCGCTGATCCGACCGGGGATCAAGCTCACCCTCAACGGGGACGGCGGCCGGCCGGCCGCCGAGCCCGCCCGGGCCGCCGCCGAGCCCGCCCGGGCCGACCGGTCCACGCGCACCCCGCTCTACGCGAACAACCTGGACGGCTGGATCAAGGAATCCCTCGCCATCATGGCCGAAAAGGGCATTCCGGGCACCTATCAGGGCCTTTACAAGAACATCATGCGCGAGTCCAGCGGCAACCCGCGGGCGATCAACAACTGGGACATCAACGCCAAGAACGGCATCCCCAGCAAGGGGCTGCTCCAGGTCATCGACCCGACCTTCAAGGCGTACCACGTGCCGGGAACCTCGTTCGACTCCTACGACCCGGTCGCGAACATCACCGCCGCCGCCAACTACGCCGCCGCCCGCTACGGCTCGATCGACAACGTGAACGGGCCCTACTAGACCGCGCCCATCAGGCGGGTGAACTCCTCCGGGTCCGCGGTGAAGCCGTGGACCGCCGGACGCAGGGTCCACCCGCCGGAGGCGTCCCGGGCGAATTCGGCGACCGTGGCCGCCGAGGCGTCGGCCACCGACGCGAAGTCGTCGGACACAAGATCGGTGTGGCCCTCCCGGATACGGAGGGCCGTGCCCGCGACATCACCGAAGGTCTTCGTGCCGTCGCCGCCCTGGATCACCACACCGATCACCACCCGGGCGAGCGCCTCGCTCATCCGGTCCAGTTCCAGGGTCATCACCTCGTCGAAGCCGAAGCCCTGCCCGGTGCGGCTGTCCCGGTTGAGGGTGATGGTGCCGTCCGGGGACCGGTGGCCGAAGTGCACCAGATGGACCGGGGCACCACGGAGGCCGTCCGCGGCGTAGACCGCGGCGACGATATCGAGATCGTTGGCCGGGCTGCCGGCCGGGCTCGGGTCCCATTTCAGTGCGACCTCGACCTTGGCCAGGCCCTTGCGCACACTGCTTCGGCTGCCGCTACCGCTCATCGAACTTCCCCTCCTCGACCGGTCGTTCCACCCTACTCCCGCTCGGGGAGCACCACGACGCCGTCCTCGTCCGCGTACACCGTCCCGCCGGGGCGGAAGGTGATGCCGCCGAAGGACACCGGCTCGTCGACGGTGCCCGCGCCGGTCTTCCCGCTCTTACGGGGGACGGTGCCGAGCGCCAGCACCCCGAGGTCGAGCCCGCCGAGGGCCACGCTGTCCCGGACCGCCCCGTGGACGATCAGCCCGGCCCAGCCGTTGCGCTGGGCCGCACCCGCGATGAGGTCCCCGACCAGGGCGGTGCGGAGCGAGCCGCCGCCGTCCACGACCAGCACCGCGCCCTCGCCCGGCGTGTGCAGCAGCTCGCGCAGCAGGGCGTTGTCCTCGTGGCAGGCGACCGTCCGTACCGGCCCGGCGAACATCCGGCGGCCCCCGATCCCGCGGAACTGGAGGCCGCAGACCGCCAGCCGCTCGCCGTACTCGTCGTACAGGTCGGCGGTGGGTACCGGCTTGACGGCGGAGGCGGGCGTGGCGGGTGTGGCAGGGGTGCCGGTGGGGTCGGTGGCGTCGGTGGCGTCGGACATGGCGGCGGCTCTCCGTTCTGCGGCACGATCGGCCGATCGGACGATCGGACGGCTCGGGATGATCCATCGTTCCATGGCCGCCGCCCGCCCGGCAGTCCCGTCTCAGCAGCGGCGGCGGTCCTCGGTGACCGTGCCCTGGGCGGTGCCGACGGTCCGGTCGTAGCAGCCGGCCGTGCCGTACCGCCGATAGCGCTCGGAGCTGGTGCCGACCGCGTGCCGCTGGTCGCGGGGGACGCCGGTGGTGTAGGTGGCGTCGCCGGTGTAGCGGTGGTCCAGCCGCTCGGCGGACATCGTGCGGCCGTCGCGCAGGGTCAGGGTGTCCGCCCGGTCACCGAGGGCGAGGACGGTCCGCAGCCGGTCGCCCGCGCCGAGGGTGGTCTCGCCGTCCATGGTGTACGTGCGCTGGGTACGGGTGGTGGTGCGTCCGCTGGTCACGGTCTCCCGGTCGGTCCAGGAGGCCGTCAGCACGTCCCGGTCCTCGCCCTCCGTCCACCGGTGCATTGAGGTGTTGGCGAGGGTGCGGGTGACGGTGGTCGTGATCCGGCCGTGGGAGGTGTCCAGGTATCCGGAGACGGTCAGGCTGTGCCCGCCCCGGGTGTCCAGCCGGTGTTCCGGACCGGCCGTGTGGACCGAGGAGTTGGCCGGTTCGCCCGCCTCGTGGCGGGTCAGTCCGCCGGTGACGACCTGCCGTGCCGCGTCCTGCCACAGCAGTACGTTGACGGGGGTGCTCCAGCCGGTCTGCCCGGCCGGGACCCCGGCCACGGACACCTCTATCCGGTGCGGGCGGCCGTCGTTGAGGAGTCCGGCGAACGGGGTGAGGTCGTAGACCACCGGCTGGACGTCGAAGGCGCGGGGTGCGGGGGTGACGTACCAGAGAAAGGGGTTGGACCAGCCGCCCGTCCAGACGGTGGGGAAGGGTGCGGCGATGCCGGCGAGCCGCCCGTCCACGGCGATCCGCACCTCCCGGTAGGGGCCCTCGGCCGCCTTGCAGGAGTACGGGGCGGCGTCCGGGACGGTCAGGTACCAGTACTCCTCGCAGCCGCCGCCGGAGCCGGTGGCGTACACCTCGGCAAGGATGCGCTCGGTATTGCGCGGGGTGGTGAGGGTGCCGCCGGTGAGCGGGAGCACCCGGTCGGGGGTGGCGGCGGGCCGGACCGGGCCTTCGGCGGCGTAGAAGGTCAGGGTCGCCTTGACGTCGATGACGCCGGTGTAGGTGTCGTTGACGACGTTGCCGATGAGCATCTCGACGGGCTGCGGGCGGCTGAGGACGTCGCGGTAGCGGGTGACGTCCTTCTCCACCGCCCAGGTGATGCCGTCGGGTGAGGGCTGCGGGGTGGAGGTGCGGAGGATTTCGACCCCGCCGAGGGTGAGGTTGCCGAGCCGGTCGTACTGGCGGCCCTTGACCTTGCCGTCGAGCCGCAGCACCACCTTGGCCCAGGGACCGCCGCAGTCGGCGGGCGGAATGTAACTCCCCTGGTACGGGGTGAAGTCGCGGAACTGTGCCTCGGCGAGGGTCTGGGTGCAGGACCGGGTGGCGGGCCTGTCCACGGGCGGGTTGGCGGTGAGCGGGTCGTGCCAGTCACTGCCGAACTCGGGCGGCGGGGGCGGGGTGCCGGCCGCCGCCGGTGTTCCGGTGCCGAGCAACGAGCCTGCCGCGAGCAGGAGTCCGCCCAGCAGGCTCGTGATCCTCTGTCGTCTCATGGCCCCGCAGTGAAGCGCGGGCCGGTCCCGGCGGCCAGGCGGCGGACCGGCCGATGGCCGGTTCCCGCCCCTGAGCGTCCGGGTGGGCGGCGGCCCGGCGGGCACGGGTGCCGGTACGTCGAGTACCGCCGATCAGGGTCTCTGACCTGCAAAAACGCTTCTAGGCGAGCTCGGCAGGGGACAACGGGGCACATCGCCGAGGACCGCCTCGACGGCTACCCGCGTCGTGTCCTCGCCGTCAGGCCACAGGTGCGTGTACGTGTCGAGCGTGATCGACGGCTTTGCGTGACCGATTCGCTTCTGCACCGTCTTGACGTTCTCTCGGTGCTTGATCAGCAGCGAGGCGTAGATGTGGCGCAGGTCGTGCATGGTCGCCCCGGCCGGCACGCGGAGCAGCTCAGGCTGTTTCCCGTCCGGGCGGCCCTTCCTGACCATGCGGCGTGTGCTCGCTCGTGGGTTACGGCGAGCTATCTATTCGCGTTGGTGATCATGCGCGCCCATCGTAGTCTCGGCCCCCGTCGCAGTGCAGCCGACGGGGGCCGAGATCCATCGTGCCCTCTAGGGTCTGTTCTGAATTCAGATCATGATGTCGGTTTCAGGCTGCGGAGCCAGATGACGGATCCGCGCAGATGGAGGCCTGCTTCGAAGCTGGTGGGCGTCTTGTCGTAGCGCGTGGCGATGCCCCGCCAGTCCTTAATCTTGTTGATGGCACGCTCGACGGTGTTGCGATCGCGGTACAGACCGGCGTCGTGACCGACGGGCCGCCCGCCACTGCTGCCCCGCTTCTTCCGGTTAGTGAGGGTGGGGTGGTCGCGCCGGGGCGATGGTAGGCGCCGGGTCGGCGGGTGCGCAGTGGCGTCTCGGACTGGGGGAAGATCTGTCCGGCAAACCGAGACGGTTCACCCCTTCGAGCGAATGACCGCCGCATCCTCGCCGCAGCCGGGTAGGGATGCCGTGATCCGGCGACAGCGCCGGGCTATGCGAAGGAGACCCTCATGGTCGACTGCTTCCTGCCCTTCCAGTTCGTATCCAAGGGCGAGACGCTGGAGGTGACCGGGAGTCTTCCGCTGCGGGACGTGTCGGGGCTGACCGTCAAGGTCCTGGTCTCGCAAGCCGTCGTGCTCGGCGCCGACGGCAAGGCCGGGGACAACAGCCCAACCGGCGAGGGGATCAAGAAGGGCGTCAGCTCGTCTTTCAGCTCCAACAAGCTGACCGTGTCGGTGCCGTGCGACCGGGTAGCCGGCACGTGGACCCCCGGAACACCCGTGGCGTACGTCGCCACCGTCTTTGACTCCTCCGGCAAGCAGGTCGGCTCCGACAGCGGTATGCGCAACATCGAGGGCGGCAACAACGGCCCCTTCGCCTTGTTCTCCGCGTTCTCCGACAGCGGCATGGCCATCGACATGGCCGACTTCCGCTAGGGTCTGCTCTGAATTCAGATCATGATGTCGGTTTCAGGCTGCGGAGCCAGATGACGGATCCGCGCAGATGGAGGCCTGCTTCGAAGCTGGTGGGCGTCTTGTCGTAGCGCGTGGCGATGCCCCGCCAGTCCTTGATCTTGTTGATGGCACGCTCGACGGTGTTGCGATCGCGGTACAGACCGGCGTCGTGACCGACGGGCCGCCCGCCACTGCTGCCCCGCTTCTTCCGGTTGGCGGCCTGGTCGTCCTTCTCCGGGATCACCGCCTTGATCCGCCGTTGGCGCAGGTAGGCCCGGGATGCGTGGGCGGAGTAGGCCTTGTCGGCGGCCACCGCGTCGGGGCGGGTGCGTGGCCGGCCGATCGGACCCCGCACCTTGACCTTGTCCATGACCGGGATGAACTGCGGGTTGTCCGCGCCCTGGCCCGGGGCGACCACGAAGGACAACGGCCGGCAGCGCCGCTCGGCGGCCAGATGGGTCTTCGTGGTCAGGCCACCGCGCGAACGCCCCAACGCGGCCGCCTTCAGCCTTGCCCGACGGCGGCGGCGCAGCCGACGCCTGTCCTCCCGCTCGGCGTCCTCCGCACCGTCAGCGACCGCACTCCGGTCAGCTACTGCCCCGGTTTGTCCCTTCGCTGCAGCCCCTTTTCCTCCCCGACGGCCTTCTCCAACTCTTCCAGCAACTCGGCGTCCACGACCATCCCGGCCGCGTGATGATGCGCACGGGAAACGGTGGAATCCACACTGACCAGCGACAAGTCGACCTGCCCGCGCGCGGCGGCCTCGGCGATCATCCCCTCCATCAGCGCCTGGAAGACGCCCTTGCGCGTCCAGGAGCCGAACTGGCCGTAGATCGTCGGCCAGTTGCCGTACCGCTCAGGGACATCCCGCCAGGGACTCCCCACCCGAAACCGCCACATCATCGCGTCGAACTGCCGCCGCAGGTCCGGGATCGGCCCCGTCGCCGCCATCGGCAGGAACGGCTCGACCAGCTCCCACTCACTGTCCGTCAGATCGCCACGAGTCATGGACCCCTTCTACCAGTCGCCAGGCAGCCGACGAGCCTGAACCGCTATTCATGATCTGAATTCAAAACAGGCCCTAGTAGTCACCTCGCGCACTCCGCAGTTGCTTGGCCGCGTACGTCAACTGTTCAATCAGATGCGCTGACCCTGCGAGTTCTTCGGCAGCGTCACGTAGTGTGTTCGCCGAGTCCTCCAGCCCCCGCAGCTTGTCGGCAGCCGACCGAAGAGTGCCAGCGCTGTCCTCAAGGCCACGCAAGTCCTGGGCAGCTGATTGCAGCATCCATGCAGCGTCGGGATCAACACCGAATCCATGCACGCGGGGGTCCGTCAACTCCGCGACCAGCACTCGAAGAGTCGCGGCGGCCTCGGGTGCGATGCGTGCAAGCTCAGCAAGCGCCTCGTGTGTCTCGTCGAAGAACGACTCAAACGACTCGGTCACCAGTTCCCTGAGGCGTGCCTCGGTGAGCCCCCGAAGCCCCTGCAACGCTGCCAGCCCCGGACTCTCGTTCCCGCTTCCATTGGCCGAGCATCGCGACGCTGTACTGGTCGCTGTCACGGCCATCGACACGCATGTGGTGAGCCTTGCACAGCAGCAGCAGATTCGCGAAGTCGTTCTTCTCTTCGAGAGTCATCTGTGGGTCAAAGCGCTTGCCCCCGGAGCTGACGGCGCGGATGTGAGCAATTTCCAAGTTCAGAATGTGCTCGCCGTCCACCAACTTCGTCACCGGCTCGTCGCAGCCCGGCCAGTAGCAGGTACCACGGCACAAAGACATCAGTGCTGCGTGGGTACCCGGCGTGTACTTCCGAGCTTCGCCCATGTTGCTCCCCCTCCGTCGTCAGAGATCGCGCAGCCACTACGTGATCCTGGACAATCTGTCCGCCCACAAAGGCACTGGCATCAGCCGCTGGGCGAAGAAGCACAAGGTCGGGCTGTGCTTCACCCCGACCTACGCCTCGTGGGCCAACCCGATCGAGGCCCACTTCGGACCACTGCGGCAGTTCACCATCGCCAACTCCAATCACCCCAATCACACCGTTCAGACCCGGGCCCTGCCCGCCTACCTCCGGTGGCGCAACCCCAACGCTCGCCACCGCGATGTCCTGGCCGCCGAACACAAGGAACGCGCCCGCATCCGCAGCGAGAAAGGCATCCGCTGGGGCGGACGGCCTCTGCGATTGGCGGCCTGACCTGGCAGGAAGGTGAGTCGCCGAGATTGCGAGGCGAGCGGGGCTTTTCACCTGAGGCGGTTCTGGCTCAGCTTTCGTGCAGTGGCCACGGTGAGTGACGGCTGAGCGTGTCCGGACGGCATTCGAAGTCGCCCAAAAATGGACGGTGGTCAGTTCCGCTGGGCTGACAGTCCGGGCTGTGGAAGACGTTGCCCTCCAGCTGAAGGCGCTGTTGTTCCCGGCGATCGCGGACATCGCGGTGCGGTCGGTGGACGTGGATATCGAGAACGTGCGCCTTGACGCGCAGTGCACCACGGCCGGCGCTGCCTGCCCGGGATGCGGAGTCTGCTCGACCCGGGTTCACAGCTCCTACCTGCGGTTTCTCGCTGATGTACCGAGCGCCGGACGAAGCGTCGTACTTCAGCTGCGGGTCCGGCGATTCCGGTGCGGGAACACCAAGTGCCCACGTCAGACGTTCGTGGAACAGATATCCGGCCTCACCCGCAGGCACGGCCAGCGCACCGAACGACTGCGTTCCATTCTGACCGCAGTCGGCCTCGCCCTGGCTGGTCGAGCCGGCGCCCGCCTGGCTGCCGTGCTTGGCACGTCCATCAGCCGGAGCACGGTCTTGCGCCTGGTCGAGGCGCTGCCCGAGCCAAAGGTGCCGATGCCTCGGGTGGTCGGCGTCGACGAGTACGCCACCCGCAAGGGCCGCCGCTACGGCACTGTCCTGGTGGACGTCGAGACCCGCCGTCCGATCGATCTCCTGCCTGATCGAGAAGCATCAAGCCTGGCCGCCTGGCTCGCACAGCGGCCAGGGATCGAGGTCGTCTGCCGGGACCGCGCGCCGTTCTTCGCGGAAGGCGCCACGGCCGGGGCACCCCAGGCGACGCAGGTCGCCGACCGCTGGCACTTATGGCACAACCTCGGGGAAGCCTCCGAGCGGGCGGTCGCCCGCCACCGCCAGTGTCTTCGCGTTCTGGTCCCCGATCCCGTGGCGAAGGCCGACGAACCCGCGCCGCCCGAGGAGAAGACGGACTCGCCATGGCGGAGCGAGCGGTTCGCCAACCGCGTCCGAGCCCGGCACGCCACGGTCCACGCGATGCTGGAAGCCGGCCACAGTCGCCGTTCCATCGGGCGTCAGCTCCAAATGACCCACCGGACCGTCAAGAGCCTCGCCGACGTGGCCAGGCCGGATGACCTCTTTCGCGGCCAGTGGCAGCACAACCGGACCTCCGTCCTCGACGAGTACAACCCCTACCTGGATAAACGTTGGGACGAGGGCTGCACCAACGCCTGGAAGCTGTGGGAGGAGATCGTTCCCTTGGGCTATCGCGGCAGCTATGGCAGAGTCAGCGCCTACCTGCGAGAGAAGCGCACCGCGCCACGGCCGGTCACCGCGCAACCGCCGGCTCCCCGCGTGGTGACGAGATGGATCCTCAGCCGACCCGAGACGCTGACCGAGATCGAGCAGCTCCGGCTCAAGGCCGTCCTGGCCAACTGCCCCGAACTCGATGCCCTGACCGGTCACGTCCGGTCCTTCGCCCAGATGCTCACCGAGCGGCAGGGTGAACGACTTCCGCAGTGGCTCGACGCCGTCCGCCAAGACGACCTTCCCAGCCTCCACACTCTCGCGGCCGGTATCGACCGAGACCGCGACGCCGTCATCGCCGGCTTGACGCTGCCCTGGAACTCCGGCGTCGTCGAAGGACACGTCAACAGGATCAAGATGCTCAAGCGCCAGATGTTCGGCCGCGCAGGCTTCGACCTCCTGCGCAAACGAGTCCTGCTCGCCCCGTAGTCATGTTGTCAGTCCCTGATGCGAGGATCCGGGCGACCATACGCAAGGAGATCAGCATGGGCACCTGGGATACCGGTCCCTTCGACAACGACACAGCCGCGGACTTCGCCAACGCCCTCGACGAAGCCGAGCCCGAGGCTCGCGAAGCCCTGATCCGAGGCGTCCTCATCCGGACGATCGACGCCACCGGCTATCTCACGGAAGCGGAAGAGGCGGTGGCCGCCGCCGCCTTGATCGCGGCGCAATGCCCGGGAGGCGAACCCGTCGACATGTCCTACGGCCCGGAATCACCGATGCCCGTGTTCCCTTCCGACCTTCGGGCACTCGCCGACGGAGCCCTCGCCCGCATCGTCGGCGACGAGGACGGGCCGGCCTCAAACTGGTTCGATCCGGAGGACTGGAAGCAGTGGCGAGCCATACTGACGCGCCTTCGCGCAGTGCTTGCCCCGCCACCCCCTTCCATTGCTCTCTTCGATGTCCAGCCGTAACGGAGCGTCACTCAGCACGGAAGTTGAGCCAGAACCCCTGAGGCGGCAACGGGTGGCGCCGGCAGGGACTCAGGGTTCGATGACGAGGCGTTCGATGAGGCCGTCGCGGAGTGTGAACTGGTAACGGAGATCGATGGTCCCGCCAGGGAAGTTGCCTTCGAGGTGGTGGGTGGCGATGTAGTGGGTTGCGTCGGTCTGCTGGGCGCCGGTGAGGTGGATGGTGTAGGTGAATTCGGTGGCCGATCGGTTGAGCCATTCCCCGATCGCCTCGATGCCCTCGTAGGTGTTGCCGTCGTCGATCACTGTGGCTTCGCGGGTGAACGCCGTGATTGCGGCAGCGGTGTTGTGGGCGCGGTGCGCCGTCAGGTAGCGGGTGATCACCTCGGGCAGGGTGTCCGGGGTGCTGGTGCGGGGCTGGATGTCGTGCATGACGCTCCTTGGGGTGGTGGCGGGTTCAGACGGTGGGGGTGGTGCCGCCGTCGATGACGTGTTCGGCACCGACGATGGCCGAGGCGCGGTCCGAGACGAGGAAGGCGACGAGCTCGGCCACTTCCTCGGGCCGGTTGGGACGGCCCAGCGGGATGCCGCCCAGGGAGTCCATGAGCCGGCCCAGCGCCGCTTCCTGCGTGATGTCTGCGTCGTGGGCGATCCGGGCGACGAGGTTGTCGGCGGCCGAGGTCTGCACGAAACCGGGCGAGACGGTGTTGACGCGGACGCCGTGCGGGGCGACCTCGTTGGCCAGGCCCTTGCTGTAGGTGGTCAGGGCGGCCTTGGCCGCGGCGTAGGCCAGGGTTCCGTTCCACAGCGGCATGCGGCGCTGGATCGAGGTGACATGCACGATCACGCCCTTACCTGTGGCGATCATGTGCGGCAGGAGTGCGCGGTCCAGGCGCACGGCGGCCAGCAGGTTCGTGTTCAGCTCCCTGGCCCAGTCGTCCTCGCCGAGTGCGGCGAACCCTCCGGCAGGTGCCTCGGACCCGCCGAGGGTGTTGACCAGGATGTCGACGCCGCCCACGCGGGCGTCCACTTCGGCGGCCACGTGAGAGGCGCCCTGGGCGGTGGACAGGTCGGCGGTGATGAACGCCTTCTCCTCGACGTCGTCGGGGTGGCTGCGGGCCGTGACCAGCACGGTCGCGCCGGCCTGGGCGAGACGTCGGGCGATGGCGGCTCCGGTGCCCTTGGTGCCGCCGGTGACCAGAGCGCGTCGGCCTTCGAGGGATTCGCTGATGGATGTGGTCACGGTGTACTCCGTTCCGGGTGCGGGCGCAGAAGGCACCACCCCCTCAGTTACTGCTAAAATAGAAGCCACTAACTTCGATTTTAGCAGTAACTGAGGGGATGGCCACCATGGCAAGCCGGATCAGGCCGGAGGACCGGGAGTGTCCACTGTCCACGACGGTGGAACACGTAGGCGAGTGGTGGACGCTGCTGATCCTCCACGACGCCTTTGACGGCTACACGCGCTTCGACCAGTTCCAGGAGAGCCTGGGCATCTCCTCCAGCATGCTCACCACCCGGCTGAAAACCCTCGTCGCCGACGGACTGCTGCAGCGCCGGCCCTACCAGACCAACCCCGTACGCCACGAGTACGTCCTCACCGAACTCGGGCACTCACTCCGACCGGTGATCATCGCCCTGGCCGCATGGGGCAACTCCCGCCTCACACCGGCCGAACGCAGCATGATCCTCATCGACGCGCACAGCGGCGAGGAAGTCGAGCCTGTCCTCGTCGACGCCAAGACCGGCCGCCGACTCGACGACAGCGACACCTATGTCTTCACTGCAGGTCCCGCAGCCAGCGACGCCATGCGCCACCGATATGCGACACGACCGGCCACCTCCGCAGAGGCGTGAGGCTGACCCAAGCCAGCGCCGAACAGCCGCGTGCGGTGCCGGACGCACCTCATTACTGATCGAACTAGATCAAGTGAAGCGAGGGGCAACGTCGGTCGTTTTCCAAGAATCGCCATCGTGGCCATCAGCGCGGCCCAACCTGGTGAACCTTCCCGGTCACAGCAATAGAGAACTGAAAGCGCAGGTCAGAGGCCCGATCGGGCAGTTCGTCGGGTACCGCTCCACCGGTCCCGGCGGGCCCGGGGGTCACCAGGTGCCGTCGGCGACCGGCTTCCCCGGTTGGTCGCCCAGCGGCTGGACCTGGCCCGGGACCGGCGGCACCCACGGGGTGTGGTCCTCGCCGAGCCAGTCCCCCACGGGCTTGACCTGGCCGAGGGTGTCGCTGGGGGCGAGGTCGGTGCCGTCCTCGTCGTAATAGTCGAACCAGGGCAGTCCGGCCCGGGTGTACGCGGCCCGGTCGACCGGGGAGGGCGGGGCGGGCTCGCCGGTGATGCGCTGCCACTCGGGCGGGGTCACCAGGTGCACGAAGACCCGCCCGGCCGGGTCCGCCGACCAGTCCGAGAGCGGCCGTTCGTCCTGGTAGACCTCCTGCTTCATCGATCCGCCGACGCCCAGGCCCATGGCCGCGGGAGCGGCGGCGCGGGCGGGGGCGGGGGCTCCGGGTGGCGGCGGAGCGCCGTAGCCCCCGGGTGCCATCGCCTGCAGGGGCGGCATGGGCGGCATGGCGGGCATGGGGACGGCACCACCGCCCGGTACCGGGCCGCCGGGGCCGCCCGGGGCTGCGGGTGCACCGCCGTACGCCGCCCGGGGCCGCTGCTCCTCCCGCCATGCGGCGAGCCGGGGCCCGGACAGCGGGAAGGCCTGGAGCTGCACCCCGCCGGTGGTCTCCTCCCCGGTGACCTGGCCCTCCACGGTAGCGCCCAGCCCGAGCGGCACGGCGACGAACTGGCGGACGGTCCCGCTGCCCGAGTTGATGCCGTCCAGCCACGGCTGCCGGGGCAGCACCACGTAGTTCTGCGGACGCCGCGCCAGCCGTCCGGTCCACCGCTCCCCCGATACGGCGCACACCTTGCCCACGCCGATCTGCAGGGCGGCGGGCTCGCGGGTGCCGGCGAAGCTCAGCCACATCGCCTCCCGCAGGTACACCGGGAGGATCACGCCGCCGCGGGCCCGCCACTCCTCGGGCACCGGGCCGGGGCAGTCCTCGATCCGCCGCAACGGGAACTCTCCGATGCCCGGTGGCAGCGGGTGCGTGCCCGACTCCGGCAGCCGCAGCGTCCGGATGAACCGCACCTGTACCCCGCCGCCCATCAGCAGGGCGTTCCCCTCGATCCGTACGGAACCAGCCATCCTCGTGTCTCCGCTCCCCGCCCGCCGCCGCCGCAGGATCTGCGGCAGAACCGGATCGTTATCCTCAAGTTTTCCTCAGAACTAGTGACGGTGCGCGCGTGGCCTTTCTAGCTTCCTCACGAGCCCCCCGTTCGTTCGATCGAAAGTCCATGATGAAGGTTTCCAAGGCCGGTGCGGTCGCCGCAGTGACCGTACTCGTCCTGACCGCTTCCGGGTGCGGTGAAGACGCCGCAGACCTGCCCACCATCTCCATCGGGATCAAGTTCGACCAGCCCGGTCTCGGGCTTCGGGAGGCCGGCGGCCGGTTCACCGGATTCGATGTGGACGTGGCCCGGTACGTCGCCAAGGAGCTCGGGTACTCCGAGGACCGGATCCGGTTCAAGCAGGTCTTCAGCTCCGACCGGGAGCTGATGCTCCAGTACAACGAGGTCAAGTTCGTCGTCGCGAGCTACTCGATCAACGAGAAGCGCAAGGCGAGGGTGGACTTCGCGGGCCCCTACTTCGTGGCCCACCAGGACCTGCTGGTCCGGAGCACGGAGACCGGCATCACCAAGGCCGAGGACCTGAACAGCAAGAACCTCTGCTCGGTGACCGGCTCCACCTCCGCGGAGAACATCCGCACCAAGCTCGCCCCGAAGGCGTACATCACGGAGGTCGGCGGGTACTCCGAGTGCGTCACCGCGCTCAAGGAGAGCGTGCTGGACGCGATGACCACGGACAACGCGATCCTCGCCGGGTACGCCGCCCAGGACATCAACCAGGGCAAGTTCAAGCTCGCCGGGCTGAGCCTGAGCAACGAGAAGTACGGGATCGGCCTGAAGAAGGGCGACACCGAACTCCAGACGAAGATCAATGCGGCGCTGCGCAAGATGGTCCAGGACGGTTCCTGGGAGAAGTCGGTCAAGGCGAACTTCGGCGCGGTGAACTTCAAGCACGAGCCGGCGCCGGCGATCACCGAGGGCAGCTGACCCGGGACCGCAGGGTCGGGGACCGGCGGGTCGGAGACCGGCGGGTCGGGGACCGGCGGGTCAGGGGGCGGTGCGGCCGACGCGGTCGACCAGGGCGGTGAACTCGTTCCAGGTCGGCTTCGGCGTCCGCTCGTCCCACACCTTCTGGGAGAGGGCTGCCAGCGGCAGCCGGATTCCGTCGGCCACCTGGGCCTGGGTCTGGGAGCGGGCCAGGTCGGCCCAGACGGCGAGCCGGGCGCCGAGGATCTGCTCCTGGTAGCGGGCCGGCACCGGGGTGGTGCCGCGCAGCACCAGCGGGGTCCACTGCTCGTAGATCCGGCGGCCGGTGGGGTAGGTGAACTCGTTGGGTTCGCCGAGCACGTAGTACAGGTACTCGTCGTTGAGGTTGAGCACCTTGCGCCCCTCGGCGAGGTACGGCAGCGGCGGGCGGGCGCCGAGCTCCTTGCCGGTCCAGTACTCGGCCTGGATGTCGGCGGCGGGGCGGGCGATGCCGCCGGCGAAGAAGCCGTCGTTCCAGGCCTTGAGCTGCTTGCCGGACGGGCGGATCACGGCCGCCCGGTCGTTCAGCCAGCCGGTGGCCAGGTCCTGGACCCGGGCCCCGGCCCCGTACCGCTGTCGGGCGGCGCGGGCGAGCTGCGGGAAGGACGCCTCCGGGTTGCTCCGGGTGAGGGCCTGGTATTCGTCGGCCCCCAGGTGCCAGGCCTTGGCCGGGAACAACGGCTGGTATTCGCGGAGCAGTTCGTCGACCAGCTTGGCGGCGGCGGGGTTGGATATGTCCACCGCGCCCGGGACGGCGCGGCCGTTCACATCGGTCAGCCGGAGCTGTGGGTGGGCCTTCAGGACCGCGCCGAGGTGGCCGGGCGAGTCGATCTCGGGGACCACGTCGATGTGCAGGCTCTTGGCGAGGGCCACGATGCGGCGGACCTCGGCCTTGGTGAGGTGCGGGGTGGAAACGATCTCGGGGTGGCTGGTGGATTCGATCCGGAAGGCCTGGTCGTCGGAGAAGTGCAGGCCGAGCTGGTTGAGTTTGAGATCGCCCATCTCGCGCAGCCGGTCCTCGATCCAGTCGGGCGTGAAGTGCTTGCGGGCGATGTCGAGGTTGAGTCCGCGCTGGGGTTTGGCGGGCCGGTCCCGGACCGTTCCCTCGCCGAGTGAACCGTCGGCCCGTACCGCCTGTTTGATGGTGCGGGTGCCGTAGAACACGCCGGCCTCGTCGGGGCCGGTGACGGTGGCCTGCCCGTCGCGGACGGTCAGGGTGTACGACTCGGGGGTGCCGGAGCCCGGTGCGCCGAGGGCGAGCCGGACGTCGCCGCGGCGGGGCGCGGCGGTTCCGCCGTAGGCCAGTCCGATCTCCCCGGCGAGCAGCCGCCCTTCGTCGGTGAGGCCCGGGCTCTTGGCATCGACCACGACCCGGGCGCCGTCGGAGGGGCGCCAGCCGGGGCCGCGGGCGGGGGTGAACTCGTGGACGGCGGGGACCGTGTCCGGGGCGGTGGACAGCGGGTACGTGGGCGAGGGAGTCGGCGCGGGGGTGGGGGCCGCCTGCGGAGGGCCGGGCGGGGTGCTGCCGGGGGCGGCCGGGCTGCGGGGGTCGTCCGGGCCTGCGCCGCTGCTGCAGCCGGGGAGGGCGAGGGTGAGCGCCGCGGCGGCGGTGGCCGTCGCGATGAGCCGGCTCCTCCTGTGCTTCCTGAACTGCCGCATCATCATGCACCTGTTCCCCCGTACCAACGTCCCATGCGGCCGGGAACGGCGCGACCCGGGCCCGCGGGTGGGCGGGCCCGGGTGCCCGGGGGCGGGTCGGTCAGTGGGGGCGGGGGCCGGGGCGGTAGCGGGAGCCGGGGCGGGGGCTGCGGGGGCTGCGGAGGGTACCGATGTGGCGGCGATGCGGCCCGGCCGGCGGCCCGGTCCGTGGCCCGTACGCCGTTCCAGGGCGCCGGAGAGCACGGCGAGGCCGAGTGCCGCGGCGGCGAGGGCGGCGCCGACCCAGTTCGGGGCGGTCCAGCCGAGGCCGGCCGAGATGACCAGCCCGCCGAGCCAGGCGGCGAGGGCGTTGCCGAGGTTGAAGGCACCGATGTTCATGGCGGAGGCGAGGGTGGGGGCACCGGCGGCCTGGTCGAGGACCCGCTTCTGGAGCGGCGGGACGGTCGCGAAGCCCACGGCGCCGATCAGGACCAGGGTCACGGCGGCGCCCGCCTTGGTGTGCGCGGTGAGTGTGAAGAGGGCCAGGAGCAGGGCGAGCGCGCCGAGCGAGGTGTACAGCATGGGCATCAGGGCGCGGTCGGCGAACCGGCCGCCGACGAGGTTGCCGGCCACCATGCCGAGGCCGAGGAGGACCAGCAGCCAGGTCACGGAGGTGTCGGCGAAGCCGGCGACCTCGGTCATCATCGGCGTGATGTAGGTGACGGCGGCGAAGACCCCGCCGAAGCCGAGCACGGTCATCCCCATGGCGAGCAGCACCTGGACGTTCCGGAAGGCGGCGAGTTCGTGGCGGACCCGGACGCCTTCGGGACGGGGCAGTTCGGGCACCAGGCGGGCGATGCCGAGCAGGCCGAGCACGCCGAGCGCGGCGACGATCACGAAGGTGACGCGCCAGCCGAAGTGCTGGCCGACGAGGGTGCCGAGGGGGACGCCGACCACGTTGGCCACGGTGAGGCCGGTGAACATCAGGGCGATGGCGCCGGCCCGCTTGGCGGGGGCGACGAGTTCGGCGGCGACCACCGCGCCGATGCCGAAGAAGGCTCCGTGGGCGAGGGAGGCCACCACCCGGCCGGCCAGCATCACGCCGAAGGCGGGGGCGAGCGCGGAGAGCAGGTTGCCGGCGATGAAGAGGCCCATCAGCAGCATCAGCATGCGTTTGCGGGGGATCCGGGTGCCGAGGACGGTCATCAGCGGGGCACCGAGGACGACGCCGAGGGCGTATCCGGTGACCAGGAATCCGGCGGTGGGGATGGTCACGCCGTAGTCGGCGGCGACCTCGGGGAGGAGGCCCATGATGACGAATTCGGTGGTGCCGATACCGAAGGCGCCGATGGCGAGGGCGAGGAGGGCGAGGGGCATGGGAGTGTCCTTGGCGGTGCCGTGGGAGGGGACTTTGCTCGCATCCACATTAATTGCACACGCGGGATATTTGCAAACGCGGGCTATCGCGGAAGTGTCCTATCCTGGAGCCATCGCGATACATGCAGAGAAGACGAAGGAGCCCGGCCCATGACGGCGACGGACAGCGCCCTGACCGCCCTCTCCCAGGGCTGGTGCGCCCTCTCGCTCCTGCACGGCCGGATCGAGGCGCACATCGAGCGGGCGCTCCAGGCCGGGCACGGCCTCAGCGTGCGCGAGTACTCGCTGCTGGACGTCCTCAGCAGGCAGCACGACGGGCCCGGCGGCCACCTGCAGATGAAGCAGGTGGCCGACGCGGTGGTGCTCAGCCAGAGTGCGACCACCCGGCTGGTGACCCGGCTGGAGGAGCGCGGCCTGCTGTCCCGCTACCTGTGCCCCACGGACCGGCGGGGCATCTACACCAACGTGAGCGAGGCCGGGCTGGCGCTGCTGGCCGCCGCCCGGCCCACGAACAACGCGGCGCTGCGCGAGGCCCTCGACGCCGCCGCCCAGAACGCCGAGCTCGCGCCGCTGGTCACCGCCGTGGAACAGCTCAAGGCCTAGTGCCAGCGCTCGGCGGGGCCGAAGGGGGACGGCTCAGGGACTGGCTCGGTATGGCCGAGGGCCCGGGGCCGGGCGGTTGCGGCCTGGAGGCACCGGGCGTCGGCCGCATGGACGGGGTCGAGCCGGGAGCGGCCGATCCCGGACGCGGCGTACCGGGAGGGCTCGAACCGGCAGGGCTCGAATTCGAGGGGGTGGGCCGGGCGGAGCCCGATGCCCCGGGGCTCGGCACCGGGCCGGTGGTCGTGGACCTCGGGCTGATCTCCGGCGGGGCCGCGGGGGGCGCCGGACGCGGCGTCGGGCCCTGGTCCGGGCCGGCCAGGAACACGTACCCGGCCACGGCGGCAGCCGCCGCCGCAGGCACCGCCAGCGGCAGCGCGAAGCGCCGCCACCGCAGGGCCGGGAGCCGACGCAGGTGCGGGCCCGGCGGGTCGGCGGGGCGCAGGTCCCGGACGGTGACCGAATCCGCGCGGGCCGCGAACGCCCGGCGCAGCCGCCGCTCGATGTCGGTGGCGTCTTCCGTCTCCGTCATACCCGTCCCTCCAGGATCCGTTCCAGCGCGTCCAGCGCCCGGCTGGCGTTCGATTTGACCGCACCCCGGCTGATTCCGAGGGTGTCGGCGATCTCCGCCTCGCTGAGCTCGGCCCAGTAGCGGAGGACCAGCACCTGGCGGCGGCGCGGGGTGAGCCGGCCGAGTGCGGCGAGCACCTCGCGGTGTGCCTCGTCCAGCACCACGCGTTCCTCCGCAGAGGGCGCCTCGCCCGCGGCGGGCGGGATCCAGGCGCGGGCGGTACGGCGGCGGCGCAGCACCGAACGGGAGGTGTTGACCACGGCGGTGCGCAGATAGCCGAGCGCGTTGTCCACCTCGGTGATGTGCTCGCCATGGCGCCGGTAGAGGGCGGTGAAGGCGTCCTGCACCACGTCCTCGGCGGTGGCGAGGTCGTCGACGAGCAGGACCGCCAGCCGGACCATGCCGAGCCGGTGTGCGTGGTAGAGCTCGCTGACGGTGGGCGGGTGGGACGATCCCCCGACGGCGGTGACGTATGGGCCTGCGTCCCGGTCCCGGTCCCGGTCTGCGTACGGGATCCCGGGCGCGGGGGGACGCTGCGGCGCGAGCCGCTCGCGCCGCAACAGCCCGCCCAACAGCCCGCCCAGCAGCGTGCGCATGCCAAAGGCCCCGCCCCGCCACGCCCGGCGGAAACCGGGCGTGGCGGGACGGAGCGGCAGTGCGGGGTGCAGCACAAGGCTCCTCGGGTGGTGCACGTCAGCGGTGGGCGCGGCGCCGCACGGCGTAGAGCGCGCCGGCGCCGACGGCCACCAGGCCGGCCGCGCCCGCACCGAGCATGGCGTTGGTGGCGTCGGCCCCAGTATGCGCGAGCTCGGCCGCGCCGTCGGCGGGGGCCGCGCCCGGGGAACTGACGGCCGGAGCCGGGGCCGCGGTCCCGCCCGGCGGCGTGCTGACGGACGGGGCGGGCGCGCTCGGCCGCGCGGTCGGCGGGACACTGCGGACCGGCGTCGGCGGCAGGCTCGGGACGGCGCTCGGCGCGGCACTCGGGGTGGCGCTCGGCGGGGTGCTCGGCACGGCGCTCGGCGCGGCCGAGGGCCTGGCGGAGGGCCCGTCCGCGAAGGCCGGTCCGGCCGTGGCGGCCAGCGCTCCGACGGCGGCGAGGACCAGGCCGGCCCGCTTCAGGTTCATCAAGGTGCTCTCCCGGTTTCGGGTCGAGGGCGCCGGACTGCGCCCCTTCACCCCCGCACGACGCGCGACTCCCCGGGAGGTTGCCGCGTTCCCGAAGAAATTTTTTCGGCCCTGTCATCGGCCCTGTCATCGGCGGTGTCATCGGCGGTGTCATCGGCGGTGTCATCGGCCGAGTCGGAGGGGGGTCCGTAGCGGGCGGCGAGGAGGGCGATCGCCTCGCGCATCGCCTCCCGCAGCGCGGGCGGGGCCAGCACCTCCGCCTCCGGGCCCAGGCGCAGCAGGTCGGACACCGCGACCGGGTCCGCTTCGACGGGCAGGTCCACCTCGGCCCAGCCGTCCGGGTCCGCCGGGCCGGCTCCGGCCAGCGCGCGCACCCCCGCTGCCCCGAACTGCATCGGCAGCAGCTTCCGGGCCTGCGGCGACAGCCGCACCCGTGCGGTCTGCCGGTACCGGGCGGCCTCCAGCCGGTCGGCGGACTCCTGCCAGTACCCGGCCAGGTCGAAACCCTGGGGGCGGTCGAAGGAATCCGGGCCCACCGTCACGGACAGGAAGCGGGAGACCCGGTAGCTGCGCACCGAACCGTCCGACCGCGCGACCAGGTACCAGATGCCGCCCTTCAGCACGAGGCCGAGCGGCTCCAGCACCCGGTGCACCTGGCCCCGCCACCGCCGGTAGTCCGCGTGCAGCACCCGCTGGTCCCAGACGGCCTGGGCGATCCGGGCCAGCTCCGGAACCGGGTCGGCGTCCCGGAACCAGGCCGGGGCGTCCAGGTGGAACCGCTCCTGGATGTGCCGGACCCGCCCGGCCAGGCCGGCCGGCAGGGCCGCCTCCAGCTTGAGCCGCGCCGTGGCGAGGTCGGCGCCGAGGCCGAGCTCCTGCGCGGGGCCGGGTGCCCCCGCGAAGGAGAGCGAGTCGGCTTCGGCGCCGGTCAGCCCGGTCAGCCGGGTCCGGTAGCCGTCCAGCAGCCGGTAGCCGCCCGCCGGTCCGCGGTCGGCCACGACGGGGACGCCCGCGGCGCCGAGGGCCTCGACGTCCCGGTAGACGGTGCGGACCGACACCTCCAGTTCCGCCGCCAGCTCGGGAGCGGTCATCCGGCCGCGGTTCTGGAGCAGCAGGAGGAGGGAGATCAGCCGGTCGGCGCGCATGGGCCATTGTCCTCCGCGGACCATGCTGGACGGCATACCTGACAAGAGGAGTCAGGTATGCCGTCCAGCATGGTCCGCGGAGCGGCGGAGATCGTCTCCGCGCCCTTCGAGAGGACCCCACCATGGACACGAACACCCGCACCCACGGCCGGTTCGGCTTCGCCGACTGGACGGAGGAGCCCGTCGGTGAGGAGGGCGTGCTGCCGCGCCTCGCCCGGGCCACCGTGGTGAACACCTTCTCCGGCCGCATCGAGGCGGCCGGCACCCGCTGCAGCTACACCATTGCGTACGTCGGGGAGTCCGCCGGAACCTTCGCCGGGATGGAGGTGCTGACCGGTACCGTCGACGGCCGCAAGGGCTCCTTCGTCCTGGCGGAGCGCGGCGGCTTCGACGCCGAGGGGACCCGCTGCACCTTCGAGGTGGTGCCGGGCTCCGGCACCGGCGAGCTGGCCGGCCTGCGCGGCAGCGGCGGCTTCACCTACCGGCACGGCGAGGTCTCGGTCGCGTACACCTTCGACTGTGAACTCGGCGTCAGCTCTCGGGAGCGATGACCACGGCGGTGCCGTAGGCGCACACCTCGGTGCCCACGTCGGCGGCCTCGGTCACGTCGAAGCGCATCATCAGCACGGCGTTCGCGCCCCGGGCGCGGGCCTGCTCGATCAGTCGTTGCATCGCCTGGTTGCGGGTCTCCACCAGGGTCTTGGTGAGTCCCCTGAGCTCCCCGCCGATCATCGACTTCAGGCCCGCACCGATCTGGCTGCCCAGGTGGCGGGAGCGGACGGTCAGACCGAACACCTCGCCGATGACCTGCTGGACCCGGTAGCCGGGTACGTCGTTGGTGGTGACGACCAGCACCCCGGCCTGGGTGCCCGGGCCGCCGCCGTAGTCCTCGATTCCCATGCCAACCACCTTGCGGTCACCGCCCGCCGCCCGCATCCGGGACGGGCCGCCCTGCTGCACCGCCCACCCGCCGGTGCGATCCTGAGAATCACCGGGAGGTGAGCCCATGGATCCGGTGGCGGCGCTGCGGCGGATCGCGTTCCTGCTGGAGCGCGCCCAGGCTCCCACCTACCGGGTGCAGGCCTTCCGTACGGCCGCCGCCCGGGTCGGGGAGATGGCCGAGGGAGAAGCCGCCGAGCGGGCCGCGGCCGGGACGCTGGAGGCGGTCAAGGGCATCGGGCCGAAGACGGCCGGGGTGATCGCGGAGGCCCTGGCCGGGCGGATTCCCGAGTACCTCCAGCTCCTGGAGGACGAGGCCGACCGGCCGCTGACCACCGAGGGCCGGGGCGAGACGCTGCGGGCGGCGCTGCGCGGCGACTGCCATCTGCATTCGGACTGGTCGGACGGTGGCAGCACCATCGAGGACATGGCCGTGGCCGCGGCCGGGCTGGGACATGCCTGGGCGGCCCTGACCGACCATTCACCGCGGCTGACGGTGGCCCGGGGGCTGTCCCCGGAGCGGCTGCGGGAGCAGTTGGAGGTGGTGGCGGCGCTCAACGGGACCGGGACCCTCAACGGGACTTTGGCGCCGTTCCGGCTGCTGACCGGCATCGAGTGCGACATCCTCGACGACGGTTCCCTGGACCAGGAGCCTGAGCTGCTGGACCGGCTGGACGTGGTCGTGGTGTCGGTGCATTCGAAGCTGCGGATGGACCGGCGGGCGATGACCAGGCGCATGGTGGCGGCGGTCCGCGACCCGCATGCCGACATCCTCGGGCACTGCACGGGCCGGCTGCTCACCGGCCGGGGCCGGCCGGAATCGGAGTTCGACGCGGAGGAGGTGTTCGCGGCCTGTGCGGAGGCCGGCACGGCAGTGGAGATCAACAGCCGCCCGGAGCGCCTGGACCCGCCGCGGCGGCTGCTGCGGCAGGCCGTGGCGGCGGGTGTGCTGTTCGCCGTCGACACCGATGCGCATGCGCCGGGGCAGCTCGGCTGGCAGGTGTACGGGTGTGCACGCGCCGAGGAGTGCGGGGTGCCGGCGGAGCGGGTGGTCAACACCTGGCCGCTGGAGGAGTTCCTGGCCTGGACGGGCGGCGGGGGCGCTGGGGGCGGCGGGGGCGGCGCGCAGGGCGGTCAGGTGCGCAGCAGCCGGTCGAAGAAGGAGCGGTAACGCTGCAGGGCCAGCCGGAGATCCTCGGTGGCGACCTCTTCACCCTGCTGCCACTGGCCCTCCAGTCCCTTCTTGTGGTCGGCGAAGGTTCCGGCCAGGGTCTGCATGACCTCGGCCACGAGTCCGTCGGCGTCGCGAACGGCGCCCCGGGGGTCGTCGACGAACCGGCCCTGGATCTCGGTCCAGCTGGTGCGGTACTCCTCGGCCTCCTTCTCGGGGAGCAGCGGTCCGGGTTCGGCAGTGTCCTCGGCGCTGCCTTCGTCCTCGTTGGCGGCGGCCTCGGTCGCATCGGTCGCATCGGCCTCCCGGCGCATGTCCTCGCGGCCGGCCTCGGCTTCGATGTCGGCGTCGTCGGCGTAGGTGTCGTCCGGTGCCGCCTCGTCCGCGGTCATCTCATCCGGTGTGGCTTCGCCCGGGTACATGGGCGTCGGTGTGCTCCCGGCTCCGCCGGCCTGTGCCAGTTGCTCGGTGGTCGGGCGCTCTTCCGCGCTCCTCGTCGTCTCCGGTGTATCGGTCATCTCGGGTCACCTCGTCGTTCCGACCAGCTCGTCGAAGAGCGCGCGGTAGTGGACCATCGCCCCGCGCAGTTCCTCCGTGGTCGCCTTTCCGTCGCTGCTGCGCACATTGACCTCGTGCGCGGCCCGGTAGTGCTCCAGGGTCCGTCCGTGGTCCACGGACAGTTCGCGCAGCTGCTGCTCGTATCCCTCGGTCGGGTAGCCGCGGTCCCGCATCAACCGGGTGACCAGCTCGTCGGCCTGCGCGACCGCGTTTTCGGGGCGGTCGACGAAGTGCTGCTGGACGTCGGTCCATGCCGCGGCGTAACGGTGCCGTTCCTCGGCGGGGAGTTCCCTGATGTGGAGGTCGTCGTGCCGGACCTCGCGGGCCCGCAGTTCGGCGTCGGCAGCGCGCTTGCTGCCCTCGTGTTCCACGGTCCGGTCGTACTCCGGGCCGAACCGTTCCTGGAGGCGGCGCCGGCGCTGGAACATCCACGCGGCGAATCCGGCGAGGATCAACACCACGGCGACCGGGATCAGGATGGCAAGAAGTGTGCTGGTGGACATCGCATCCTCCACGGGCGGCCGTCTCACTCATCGTTCCGTTGTTCGATGGCTGATTACGCGCCTGCCCTGCCCGGAGCCGGTCAAACCGGCCCATCCGGTCAGGGGTCGGTGCGGACGTCCGTGTAGAGGCCGAGGTAGCGGTAGCCGCCGGAGGCCACGCGGTAGAGGTGGGCGGTGCGTTGCCAGGTCAGGGCGTGGGTGTTCACGTCGAACTCCAGGGGTTTGGCCAGGCCCTGGTAGGTCGTACGGAAGATCCGGCGGGCCAGGCCGGCCCGGTCGCGGGCTTCGCCCTCCAGGCCGGCCAGGGCCGCGGCCTGGAAGCCGACGGCGTCGTAGGCCTCGGTGGCCCAGCGGGCGGGCGGTTCTCCGTACGCAGCCCGGTACGCGGAGACGAACGCTGCGGCTGCCGGCACCGCGAGCGGGTCGGTGAAGAAGGAGCCGATCACCCAGCCCTCGGCGGCCGGTCCGGCCGCGGCGGGGAACCCGGGCTCCATGATGGGCTGGATGCCGACGCGGGGGCCGGTGAATCCGGCGTCGGCCAGGGCGCGGGCGAGCTCGGCGGCGCGCTGCGGGGACGTGCCAGCGAAGACCACGGCCTCGGCGCGCTGTGCCATCAGCTCGCGCACAGCGGGCCCGAAGGCCGCGCCGCGCGGGACCCGGTGGACCGTCACCTCGCCACCGGAGGGCGGGGATTGGCTCAGGCTGCGGACCAGCTGCCAGGCGGTGTCGCCGTCCTCCTCCTGCTCCACCACGGCCGTTCGGCGGGCGGGCCGGACCGCACTGAGGTAGTGGATCACGGGCAGTGAGAGCTGGCTGTCGTCCGGGCGGGTGACGCACAGGGTGCGCAGGTCCGACTTGCTCTGGTCGGTGGTGTCCACCGACACCGGCAGCAGGACGAGACCCGCGGCCTTGCAGGCGCTGGCGAGCACGGGTACGGCCGCCGCCCAGGTGGGGCCGACGAGGCCGGTCACGGCGGGATCGGCGGTCAGCTCCTTGACCGCCTGCCCGGCGCGGGTGGCGTCACCGCGGTCGTCGACGACCCGCAGGGCGAGCCGGAAGGGGGCGTCGGGGCGGGCGTTGTGGTGGGCGACGGCGAGCTGCATGCCGCGTTCGTGGGCCTGGCCGGTGGTTTTGCCGGGGCCGGTGAGGTCGGCCTGGAGGGCCAGGGTGAGGGTGGGACGGTCGGGGGGCGGCGAGGTTGCCGTGCCGGTGCCAGTGCCGGCGCCTTTGCCGTTGCCTTTGGCGGGTCCGCGGGTGCCGAGCCATGCGGCCGGTGCGCCCACGGCCAGCACGGCGCCGCCGGCGGCGAGGAACCGGCGGCGGGTGAGGGGCCGGGGGGCGGCGGTGGCAGTGCCCGTGGCGGCGGCCGGCGGGTCGATGCGGGTGGGTTCCGGGGCGGGCAGGTCCAGGGCTCGGGTGGACCGCTCGGCGATGAGCCGCCGCAGCGGCGCGGGCAGCCAATCGGAGCCGGTGTCCCCGGCTCCGGCTCCGGAGTCGCCGTCTGCCGACCCGGCATCCGCCGCGTGCTCGGCAGCGGGCCCGGGGGCGGGCCCGTCCTCCGGGGCGGCTGCACCACTGCGGTCCACGTGCCGGTACCGGGTGACCGTCGCCGCGTCCGCGCGGTCGCGCCGGGCGGCCCCCTCGGCGGGCCCGGCGGGCGCCGGAGCATGATCCGCTTCGGCGGCCGGAGCGTCTCCGGCCGTACGGGTCCGGTTCCGGTCCGGACGGCCGTCCGCGGCCGTGTCCGCGCGCTCCCCGGGCGCGGCCGGCCCTCCCCCGGCGGAGCCCGACCGCGTCACGGTCTCAGCATCCGCGCGGTCGCGCCGGGCGGCCCCCTCGGCGGGCCCGGCGGGCGCCGGAGCGGCAGCCGGGGACGCGGAGGCGGGCGGCTCCGCCGCCGGGCCGGCTGCGTCGGCGCGGTTCCCGCGGTCTGCGGCCGGGTACCGGGTGACGGTCGCCGCGTCCGCGTGCCCCGGGGGGCCGGCGGGCCCCCCGGCCGGGTCGGAGCCGCCGCGCGGCTGCTGCGCGTCCGCCCCGGCACCGCCGGGGCGGGTCGTGGTCTCCGGGTCCGTCGCCGCCGTACCGGGTCCCGAACCGGTACGGCCCGGCGTCGGGTCCGTGGATGTCAGGAGGGTGGTCAGGGTGGCGGGGGTCGGGCGGGCGGACGGGGTCTTGGACAGGCAGGCCGTGACGGCCGGGCGCAGTGCCTCCGGGAGGTCGTCCAGGCCGGGTTCGTCGTGCACGGTACGGAAGACCACCGCCGCCGGATGGCCACCGCCGAACGGGCCGCGCCCGGTCGCCGCGTACGCCAGGACACAGCCCAGGGAGAACACATCGCCCGCCGGGGAGGGTTCGGGGCCGCCCGCCCGGGCCTGTTCCGGGGCCAGGTACCCCGGGGTCCCGATCACCGCGTCCACGGCCGTCAGCGTCGGCGCCCCCGCCTCCCGGGCGATTCCGAAGTCGATCAGCCGGGGCCCGTCCAGCGCGAGCAGGATATTGCCCGGTTTGACGTCCCGGTGGACCAGTCCGGCCGCGTGCACCTCGGCAAGCGCCTCGGCGAGCCGGGCCCCGAGCGTACGCACGGTGTCCGCGGGCAGCGGCCCGTACGCGCCGACCGCCTCGGACAGCGAGGGCCCGGGGACGAACGGAGTTGCCAGCCAGGGTTCGGGGGCGTCCGGGTCGGCAGCGACCACCGGCACCACCCAGCGGCCGGACAGTCGTCCGGCGGCCTCCGCCTCACGGCGGAACCTGGCCCGGAAGGCCGGGTCGGCGGCATGGTCGGCCCGGATGACCTTGACCGCGAGCAGGGTGCCCGCCGGGGACCTGCCGAGGTAGACGGTGCCCATGCCGCCGGAGCCGAGCCGGCCCAGCAGCCGGTGTCCGCCGACCGTGGACGGATCGGCGGGGGTGAGCGCGCGCACCGGGCGCTATCCGGTGGCCCGGCCGGTGTAGCGGAGGCGTCCGCCCTCCACCCGGTGCCCGTAGAACAGGTTGCCCTTGACCTGTTGCATCTTGTCGAAGGCGAACTCCCGGGTCAGGCCGCGGTAGGTGCCCTGGGTGAGGGCGGTCAGCAGTGCGGCGCGGGCCGGCCGGGCGCCGCCCTGTGCGCCGGTCACCAGCCGGTCGATGACGAGCCGGGCCGCGTCGTAGGCCTCGGCCGTCCACACCTCGGGGGCCGATCCGTACGCCGCCTGGTGCGCGCGGGCCACCTCGGCCACCTCGGGGGCGTCCGGGCCGGTGTACGGCGCGAAGACCTGCCAGCCTTCGGCGGCGGCTCCGGCCGCTTCGAGGTACTCCCGGCCGATGATGGTGTAGTCGGCGGCCCGCGGGCCCTTGAAGCCGGCGGCGGCGAGCAGGGCGGCGGTCTTGGCCCCGCCGGCGGGTGAGCCGGTGTAGAAGAAGCCGTCGATGCGCTGCGCGAGCATGTCGTTGATCACCGGGGCCAGGTCGGCGGTGCCGCGCGGGACGACCCGCCCGTATACGGTGGCCCCGGGCGCGAAGTTGCCGAGGGTGCGGCCCATCAGCTGGGCCGTCTGCCAGCTGTCCGTGTCTCCGTTGCGGTCGCAGAGGATGCCGATCCGGCGGACGCCCTGCTTCCCGGCCAGTTGGATGTTCACGGCGAGCGACTGGGTCGCGGCGAGCGGGCAGCTCTGGATGAGGCTGCGCCGGTCGGTGACGCTGTAGGCGGTGGCCAGGGCCGACACGCTGATCAGGGGTACGCCGGCCTCGCCGTACAGTTCGAGGCAGGGGATCACCGACTCGTTGCCGGTCGGTCCGATCACCGCGAACAGGTCGCGGTTGCCGATGAGTCCGGTGGCGGCGGCAGCGGAGCGGTCGGCCCGACCGGCGTCGTCCGCGGTGGCGACGCTGAGCGTGAAGGGCTTGTCCTTACGGGAGTTGAACTCGGCGACGGCCAGCTGTACTCCGCGTTCCTGGGCGCGTCCCATGGTCTGCCGGGGTCCGGAGAGGTCCGCCTGTACGCCGATCACCCAGGCCCGGGGGGCCGGGCCCGCGGCGGCTTTTGCGGGCTTGTCGTCCTCGCGCAGGGTCAGCCAGGCGGCCAGGCCGCCGCCCGCGGCGAGCACGGCCCCGCCGGCGACCAGGCCGAGCAGGCGGCGCCGGGTGGGGCCGGCCGGGGCGGTCTCTGCGGATTCCGGCGCGGGCGCGGCGGCCGGGTCGGCGACGGTCTCGTCGATGCCGGGCAGGGCGAGCAGGGCGGCGGCCCGGTCGGCGATGGTGGCGACGACCGGGTCGGGCAGCCAGTCGGTGCCCTCGCCGGGGGTGTCCTCGGTCAGCGCCTCGTCGAGCTCGCGGGTGCCGGGGCGGATGTCGGGGTGTTTGGCGAGGCAGGTGCGCAGCAGCGCGGTGAGTTCGGGATCGGCGAGGAGTTCCGGGCCGAACTCGGGCTCGTCGTGGACGGTGCGGTAGAGCACGGCGTCCACGGCGCCGGTGCCGAAGGGCAGCCGGCCGGTGGCCGCGTACACGAGGAGGCAGCCGAGGGAGAACACGTCTCCGGCCGGTTCGGCGGGGCTGCCCCCGGCCTGTTCGGGCGGCAGGAAGCCGGGGGTGCCGATGACGGCGTCAGTGGACGTCAGGGCGGTGTGATCACCGCCGCGGGCGATCCCGAAGTCGATGAGCCGGGGCCGGTCCATGCCGAGGAGCACATTGCCGGGTTTGACGTCCCGGTGGACGAGGCCCTGTGCGTGCATCACCGCGAGGGCCCGGGCCAGGGCCTTGCCGAGGATCCGTACGGCGCGCAGCGGGAGCGGCCCGTGGGCGGCGACGGCCTCGGCGAGGGAGGGGCCGGGGACGAAGGCGGTGGCCAGCCAGGGTTCCGCGGCGTCCGGGTCGGCGCCGGTGATGCGGACCGCCCAGGGGCTGTCCACCTGGGCGGCGATCTCGGCTTCGCGGCGGAAGCGGGCCCGGAAGTCGGTCTCGTCGGCGTACTCGGCGCGGATCACCTTGACGGCGGCGAGGGCCCCGTCGTCGGTGCGTCCGAGGTAGACGACGCCCATGCCGCCTGCGCCGAGCCGGCCGAGGAGGCGGTAGCCGGCGATCCGGGACGGGTCCGAGGGCTGGAGGGGTTCCATCAGCCGGCCGCCTTTCCGAGCTGCTGCTTGGCTTGCAGCATCAGATCGCTGGTGCCCTGGACCACGTACTGCTGGAGTTCCTCGGGGGTGTAGCCGGGGGCGCCCTTGATGGCGACGGCGACGGTGACCGGTCCGAACTGGCCCTGGGACCAGGTGTAGTGCTGGGGCTCTCCGGTCTTGCCCGGCCCGGCTCCGGCTCCGGTCGTGCTGACGTACTCGCCGGATTCGGAGAAGGCGTCCTCGGTCCAGGCGTTCATCTGCTCGCCGAGGTAGAGGCCCCCGCCCCACAGGTTCCGGAGTTCCTCGCCTTCGCGGAGGCGCTGGGTGGGGCAGCGCAGCACCTCCTCCATGGCGCGGGCGGTCTCCCAGCCGGATTCCTCGCGGGTGTGGTGGATGGTGACGGTGGTGTTGATGCGGACCCGGCCGCGGCTGCCCTTGGCGGGGATGTGGAAGTACTGGGTGCGGGTGGCGAGGACGTCGGCGGGCAGGCCGGCGGTCTGCCAGACGCAGTTCCCGTCGAGGACCGGCCAGCGGTTCGGGTCGCTCTCGAAGGGGGTGCTGCGGGCGACCTCCGGGCCGAGGGCACCGGGGGCGATGGCGATCTTGCCGAGCAGCGCACGGGCCTCGGCGGCGTTCTTCGGCTGTTTCGCCTCGTCGACCTCGGGCACCAGGGGGAAGCCCGAGGGGCTGGGGCTCGGCCCGCCGGGGCTCGGCGGGGCGCTGCCCGGCTGCGCGGAGCCGCCGGGGCTGCCGGCGGCGGCCGGGCTGCCGGACGTACCGGCCGCGCTCGGGCTGCCGGACGCGCCGGACGCGCCGGATGCGGCCGGTTCGCCCCCGTCCGAGCAGGCGGTGAGCAGCAACAGGGCCGCCAGTGCGCTGCCGCAGCCGCGCAGGGCTGCACCGCGCGTGCGTGATCCGTGTCTTCCAATTCCCCCCACCCGGCAGATCGTACCCACCAACTGCTGTTCGACGTAGGGAACTTTGCCTCACCGGCTCGGTTCGTCGTCCGTCATGCTCTCGGAGCGGTTGCGGGCCCAGAGGGGGATCGCGAACCACCACAGGGCGAACCAGCCGGCCATCACCAGCATCAGCCAGAAGGCCAGGTCGTTGTGCAGCACCACCCGGAGGATGAGCAGGAAGGCGGAGGCCATCGTGCAGTACAGGAGGACCAGGCCGACGACCGTGAGCCGGGAGGCCCAGGCCACCGTCTCGGGCTTGCGCCGGCGGCCGGACACCAGCCGGTGGAAGGAGACCGGACCGACGAGGGCGCCCACGGTGGCCGCCCCGAGAACGACCGTGGCCACGTAGATGGCCCGGTCGACATCACCGAGCTCGGCAAACCGGGGCTGGAACACGACGGCCAGCAGGAAGCCGAAGAGGATCTGGACGCCGGTCTGGGCCACCCGCAGTTCCTGGAGAAGTTCGTTCCAGCGGCGGTCGGCCCGTTCCAGCGGGGATTCGTCCCGTTCCGGCGGGGACTCGCCCCGCTCCCTGTCGCCTTCTCTCACCTCGGGCATCTCGTTCCCTTCCTCGGGCATCTCGCTCCTTCGCTTGTCTCAGGCCGCCCGGGCGCCGCGGCGGCCGTGGACCAGCCGTGGCTGGTGGACGATCCGGAAGCTGTGGCTCTCCCTCGAGAGTTCCCGGCCGTCACCGTCCGTGAAGATCCCGGTCACGTCGTACACACCACAGGCCGCCCGCCCCACCGGGAGCCGCTCGGCCGGCAGGTGCACCTCGTACGGGCCGCCGGGCCGGAAGCTGCCCACCGGGATCTGGTTCGAGGACACCAGGTAGCCCTCGCGCCACCGGTTGAGGGTGAAGCTGAGGCCGTCCACCTCCCGGTGCACACGGAAGGAGAGCGCCACCGTCACGACGGCGCCCTCCGGAAGCTCGAAGGGCCCGGCATCCCTGCCGTCCAGGGGGACGGTGAGGCGTCCGAGCTCGTCCGACACCAGGGCCACGTCCACCAGCTCGAAGACCGCGTTGACCGCGTTGTTCGGCACGGCCGGCTCACCTCCGGAATTCCTGGACCAGGGCGGAGCAGAACGCCGGCAGGTCGTCCGGTTTGCGACTGGTGACCAGGGTGCCGGGCGCGGCATGGCAGACCTGGACCTTCTCGTCCACCCAGATGCCGCCGGCATTGCGGATGTCGGTCATCAGGCTGGGCCAGGAGGTCAGGGTCCGCCCCCGCACCACATCGGCCTCGACCAGGGTCCACGGGGCATGGCAGATGGCCGCGACCGGCCGGGCCAGGCCGAAGAAGTGCCGGACGAACGCCACCGCCTGCTCGTCCAGCCGGAGCGAGTCGGGATTGGCCACGCCGCCCGGCAAAACCAGGGCGCCGAAGTCCTCGGCGGTGCTGCTTCCGACCACGTCGTCGACGGGAAAGGTGTCGCCCCTGTCCAGGTGGCGGAAGGCCTGGATCTCCCCCGGCCTGGTGGAGACCAGCCGGGGCTCCCAGCCTTCGGCACGTACCGCCCGCCAGGGTTTCTCCAGCTCCACCTGTTCGACGCCCATGGGCGCCATCAGAAAGGCCACCCTCATCAGGCTCACGTCCTCTCACCGCTTTCCCCTGGTGCGCGGCTACCCGTCTGGGGCAGCGGCATGCCGGAGAGACGGGGCCGGGGCCGGAGCAGGAGCCGGAGCAGGGGCAGGATCCGGGGTCGGAGCGGGGGTCGCGGTGTGCAGGTCGTACACGGCGAAAGCCCGGCCGATCACCGGCATGGCCACATTGCGGACCCGTATCCCGCCGGCCGTCATGCCGTGCTCGGTGCCCAGGTGGGCGTGGCCGTGGACGGCGAAGTCGGCGCCCGCCCCGTCCATGGCCTCGGCGAGCAGGTAGCTGCCGAGGAAAGGGTGGATCTCCAGGGGTTCCCCGGCGAGGGTGTCCGGGACGGGCGAGTAGTGCGTGAGGGCGATCCGGAGCGCGCAGCCGTCCTCGGCCAGGCCGAGGAGGGCCCGGCGGAGCCCGTCGGCGGAGTCGCGGGTGGTGCGGATGAAGGCCTTCATCTCGGGTTCGCCGAAGTCGCCGGCGCAGCGGCCGGCGAAGCCGCCGCAGAAGCCCTTGGTCCCGGCGATGCCGACGGAGGTGCCGTCGATGTCGAGGCGGACGCCCGTGCCCTCCAGGACGGTGACCCCGGCATCGGTGAGGACATGGGCGACCCGGTCCTGCCGGTCGCTCTGGTAGTCGTGGTTGCCGAGTACGGCGATCACGGGCACCGGCAGTCCGGCCACCTCGCCCGCGACCACCCGGGCCTCCTCCTCGGTGCCGTGCCGGGTGAGGTCCCCGGCCAGCAGCAGCAGGTCGGCGTGCCCGTCGAGGGTGTCGAAGGCGGGCCGGAGCAGGCCCTCGCTGCCGGGCGCGAGGTGGATGTCACCGACCGCGGCGATGCGGGTCATGACACGTCCTCCGGCTCGCGGTCGGGTGGTCGGACCCCGCCGACCTGGAGGTCGTGCCGCCAGGGCAGGCCGGCCAGCTCCTCGGCGGCGATCCGCAGGATCGCGTCACGGCAGCCGGCCGTGGTGACGGTGCCGACGAGGACGGCGACCCCGCCGCGCAGCTCGGTCCGTACGCCGAGCTCGAAGACCTCCTCGTGGGCCAGGCGGTCCCGGAGGTGCTCCAGGCGGTAGACGACGGGGCCGGCGGGGTGGGCGGACCCGCTCATGGGCTCATCTCCCTCGGTGCGGCAGGCTCCCTCGGCTCTCTCGGTCCGATGACGTCGAGGCGTTCGAGCAGGTAGAGAAAGGCGTCGGCGAGCGGGGAGTCGCGGTGGGCCCGGTCGAGGCGGGGCCAGTCGATGCGCTCGCGCAGCACCCGGGCCATCGGCAGCAGGTCGCCGAAGTCGCAGTAGTGCTCGGCGAGGGCGGCGAGCCGGCTGTCCATGAGATCGGTGGGCGCCAGGACCGGCATGTACACGGAGTCCACGGAGCGCACCTCGGCCCGGTCGAGCAGTGCGGTGTCCACCGGCCGCCGGGCGAGTTCGAAGATCAGGTCGATGTCCTCGCCATCGTCCCGGCCCTTGACCAGCCAGTCCTCCGGGGCCTCCCGGAGTTCGATGCCGCCCTCCTTGAGGGCGGCGGCGACCGGTTCGGCGTCCTCGCGCCGGATGCAGAAGTCGGTGTCGTGCTGGAAGCGCGCGGGGACCCCGTGGGCGAAGGCGGCGACGCTCCCGGCGAGCGCAAAGGGCTTGCCGGACGCCTTGAGCAGGGTCGCCACCCGTTTGGTCGTTTCCAGGATGGCCTGGGTGTGATCGGGGGGCAGCTCGCCGGTCCGCGCCGCTGCGGACCCCACAGCCGCCGCAGACGCCGCAGACGCCGGGGACTCTGGAGGGTGTTTCACGGCGTGCCTCCTCGGTCGTGTCGGGCCTCGTGCCTCGTGCCTCGTGCCGCCGATCCGTATTGCCTACCCACCCGGGCCGCCCGGTAGTACCCCCGGTCCCCCATTTGCCCGGCGGTGCCGGACCGTGTCCTGTGGTCACGCTCTGCCACCGTGGAGGAATGTCCAGGTCCGCGCTGATCGTCATCGACATGCTCAACACCTATGAGCACGAGGACGCCGAGCTGCTGGTGCCGTCGGTGGCCGGGATGCTGCCCACCCTGGTCGGCCTGCTGGAGCGGGCCCGGGCCGCGGGCGTTCCGGTGATCTACGCGAACGACAACTTCGGCCAGTGGCGTTCGCACCACGGCGAGATCCTCGGCACCGCACTGGCGGGACGGCGGCCCGACCTGGTGGAGCCGGTCCGGCCGGACGAGGACTCCCTGTTCGTGGTGAAGGCCCGGCACTCCGTGTTCTACGAAACCCCACTGGCGTACCTGCTCGGGACGCTGGGGGTGGACCGGCTGGTGCTGACCGGCCAGGTCACCGAGCAGTGCGTGCTCTACTCGGCTCTCGACGCCCACATTCGCCACCTGGCGGTGGACGTCCCCCGGGACGCGGTCGCCGCGATCCACCCGGATCTGGCGGAGGCGGCCCTGCACATGATGGAGCGGAACATGGGCGCGCGGGTGCTCGACGCCGCCGATCTGGGCTGGTGACGGCTAATCCTGCGGGCGGCGGGTAGTCGCCCGGGCATGGACAGCACACAGACCCGACGCCCGCTGGCCGTGGTGACCGGCGGATCCAGCGGTATCGGTTTCGAACTGGCCCGCGAGTTCGCCGAGCACGGCTACGACCTGGTGATCGCCGCGGAGGACCCCGGACTGCACGACGCGGCGGCGAGGCTGCGGGCCCACGGCGGCGCCGTGCGCGCCGTACGGTGCGATCTGGCGACCTTCGACGGTGTCGAGACCCTGTACGGGGACCTGCACGCGCGGGGCCGTCCGGTGGACGTGGCGGTGCTGAACGCGGGGGTCGGGCAGGGCGGCGGGTTCCTCGAGACGGAGTTCGCCGACCAGGCCCGGGTGATCGACCTGAACATCTCCTCCACCGTGCACCTGGCCCGGCGGCTGCTGCCGGAGATGACGGAGCGGGGGCAGGGCCGCATGATGATCACCTCGTCCGCGTCGGCCGGCCGGCCCGGCCCCTTCCATGCGGTCCAGTGCGCTTCCGAGGCCTTCCTGCGGTCCTTCTCGCTGGCCCTGAACAGCGAGCTCAAGGACAAGGGGGTGACGGTCACCGCGCTGCTGCCGGGAACCACCGACTCCCGGTTCTTCGTACGGGCGGGCCTGCTCAACACCCGGCTGGGCCGGTCCCGGAAGGATTCTCCGGCCCTGGTGGCCCGCCAGGGCTTTGCGGCGCTGATGGCCGAGCGGCCCCGCAGAGTGGCGGGCAGTAAGCGCACCCGGCTCGAGGACCTGCTGGGCCGGCTGCTGCCGGAGCGTGCCCGGACCGCACTGGACCACCGGTGGGCCGAACCCGGCGGGGGCGTGCACCGCCTGTGACGGCGGCAGCGACGCGGGGCCGGTCGGGGAGGCAATGAGCCGGGGTACGGGGCCCGCCGCTCCGATGAAACATACGAGATCGGAACAAGTTTGTGAAAATATCACCCGAATGAATACGAGCTCCCGCACCCTCTCGCCGCGCCGCCGCGGCACCGGCCTGGCCATCGCCGCCACGGTGTGCGCCGTGACCCTGCTGACCGGCTGCGACGGCGACTCCGGCGGCACGTCGGCTCCCGTATCCCCGACCGGTTCCGCCTCGGCTGCACCGGCTGCACCGGCGCCCGCCACCACGTCCGCCGGACCCGCCGTGCCCGCGGACAAGGCGTTCGACCCGGATAAGGCCCTCGCAGCAGCGAGCAAGAAGCCCTACGCGGCGAACCTCACGATCACCACCGAGGCGGACGACCTGTCCGGGGCGTTGACCACGAGTGGCCGGGTCAACCTCAACGGCCCCTTCACGGGACGCATGGAGATGAAGTCCGCCGAACCGGGCCCGACGATGGAGACGGTCACGACGGCCGACGCCACCTACGTCCGCAAGCGCGGTGCGGCGGGCGCCGAGTGGACGAAGCGCCCCCGCACCACGGGCGGCAACCTGGCCAGCTACGAGGGATACGCCAAGCTGCTGCTCGGCACCGGCCCCTCCGCGCGCAAGGGCATGGAGAACCAGGGAGGCGTCGCCACCTACCACCTCTCGGGGTACCTCACCCTGGAGCAGATCGCCTCCGTCGACCCTCGCACGTACACCTCCATGAAGGCCAAGGGCGTCAGTGGCTTCGCCTGCGACCAGTGGATCGACAGCCAGGGCCGCACCATCCGCTTCGAACAGCGTTTCGTGATGCACGGCGTACAGGCCGCCAACAAGGCCACCTTCGGCGCTTTCGGGCCCGCTGAGGAGTTCACCGCGCCGACCGGCGGTTGAGCCGCAGGGTTCCCCGCGGGCCGGGGTCAAGGACCCCGGCTACGGCCGGGCTCCCGTGCCCGGCGGACCCGGGCGAGGACGAGGACCGTGTCGTCGGTCGCCGTTTCGGGCAGCCGGTGCTCGAGAATGCGGTCCGCCACCTCCTCCAACGGGTCCGAGCAGTCGCGCAGTTCCTCGCGCAGGGCGTCCAGGCCCGCGTCGATGTCCTGCCCTCGGGTCTCGACCAGGCCGTCGGTGTAGAGGGCCAGCACGGCGCCCTCGGGCAGGTCGGTGCCGGCCGACCGGAAGGGCACGCCGCCCACCCCGAGCGGAACGCCGAGCACCTCGCCGAGGGTCTCGACCGTGCCGTCCGGGAGGCGCACCAGGGGCGGGGGGTGCCCGGCGTTGGCGATGCGGGCGTGCCCGGTGTGCGGGTCGTAGCGGAGGCAGAGGCAGGTGGCCAGTTCGATGCCGAACTCGCGCGCGCACACATCGAGTTCGGCGAGCAGTTCCTCGGGCTCCGGATTCCTGCGGGCGAGCGCCTTGGCCGTGATGCGGAGGCGGCCCATGGACGCGGCGGCCGGCACCCCGTGCCCCATGACGTCGCCGACCACCAGGGCCACCCGGTCCCCGGGCAGTTCGATCACGTCGTACCAGTCCCCGCCGACCTCCGTGAGCCGGCTGCCGGGGCGGTAGCGGTGGGCGAGGGTGACGTACGGGCTGCTGGCCAAGGCGTTGGGCAGCAGGGCGCGTTGCAGGGTGAGGGCGATGTCCTGGACCCGGCCGTAGAGGCGGGCGTTGTCCAGGCAGAGCGCGGCGCGGGAGGCGAGCTCCCCGGCGAGCCGTAGGTCCTCGTCGGTGAAGGGCGTCCGGGCGGCGGACCGTCCGAACATGGTGATCCCTTGGACCGTGCCGCGGGCGATGAGCGGGGCGATGACGATGGTGGTCAGTCCGCTGTCGAGGAGCAGCCGGGCGCGTTCCTGGTGGGCGACGGTGCGTACGGTGAACTCCTCGTCGACCGGGAGGAGGAGGGGCCGGCCGGCGCTGAGCGTCCGGTGGATGCCGGAGCCGGGCGGGTAGGTCACCCACTCCAGTCCGCTGACGAGTTCGACGGCGGGCGGCGGCAGGGTCGTACCGGATGCGATCCGGTGGGTGTGCAGCGGCAGCTCCGGGTCGAACGGCTCCGTGTCGTGCATCCATTCGACCAGTTCGACCACGGCGCCGTCGCAGAAGTCGGGGACCGCGGCATCGACGAGTTCCCGGGCGGTGACGTTCAGGTCCAGGGTGGTGCCGATGCGGGTGGCGGCCCGGTCCAGCAGGGCCAGCCGCTGCCGGGCCGCCGTGGCGTCCAGCAGGGCCTGTTCCCGGTCGGTGACGTCCACCAGCAGCCCGCCCACGCCGCGCCGGGTGTCGCCCGCCCCGCTGAGCGGGAACAGGCTGACCGACCGCACCTGGTCGCGGTCGGGCCGGCCGGGGGTGCGCAGTCCCACCAGGGCGCTGACCACGGACCGGCCCTCCTCGGCGACGGACCGCAGCATCCGCTGGTAGGCGCCGTCGTCGGAGGTGATCATGATGTCGGTCATCCGGCGGCCGAGGTGGTCCTGGAGGGGCACTCCGTCCATGTCCGCGAGCACCTCGTTGAGGTGGACGTACCTCAGGTCCTCGTCGAGCATCACCAGGCCGATCGGGCAGGTCTCGAAGAGTGCGTCGAGGAAGGCCAGATTGGTCTTCACCCGGTCGAGTTCCGTGCCCGCGCTGGCCAGGCCCATGACGACGGAGTCCCCGGTGGCCCCGGTCACCGGGAAGACCCGGAAGCCGCAGTCGAAGACCGTGCCGTCCCGGTGCCGGGCGGGCAGCCGGACCCGCCAGTAGCCCAGGGTCCGGCCGCGCTCGGCCAGGTGGGCGGCACTGTCCGGCTCGCCCGCGGGCGGGTCCGGGAAGAGGCGGGCCGCGGGCCGGGCGAGCACCTCCCCCGCCTCGTGGCCGAACAGGCTCCGGGCGCCGGGCCCCCAGTAGCAGACCCGGTCCTGCCCGTCGATGCCGAAGACGGCGACGGCCACGCGCTCGAGCAGGGATCCCGGTTCGGACCGAATCGGACCAGGATCCTCCGCGCCCCCCGGCCGATCGGCTGGCGCCACCCCTTCATCATGCCTCCCGGTTACCCGCGGGGAAACACGGCAGGGTCGAACTCACGGCAGGGTCGAACTCCGGACAAGGCGGCTTTCCGGCCAGTTCTTTGACGTGCGCCTGACAATTCAAGACCCCTGTGGGACTCTCCCGGCACCCGCACCTCGCACGACGAAACCCCCACACGGACGTGGCAAGGAGGAGCGACATGAGGCAGTTCTCGTACGCCACCGGAATCGCCGCACTGGTCATCGCGGCCACCCTCTCCACCACCGGCGCGGCCACCGCCGCCGGACCCGGTCCCGCCGCCGACCTCAAGGTCGACGGCGTGATGACGGTCGCGGGCAGCAGCTGCAGCTGGACCAATGCGAGCACCAGCGCCAGCCCCCCGAGCGCCCTCACGGTCGACCGCACCACGGTCAACCAGCCGGGCGGCAACCTGGCCTGTGGCGGCGGACTCTCCGCCACCCTCAACAACAACCCCGCCTTCACCTTCGACGGGGCCACGGCACGGACCGACCTGATCGACATCTCCGGCCGGCAGTCGTTCATCTCCTGCCGCTACAAGGCCACGAACATCCTGTGGGACCTCAACGCGACGACCGGCAAGTACGTCAACCGGGCCTTCACCGCCACCAAGACCTCCGGCAGCTTCCTGTGCCCGGGTTCCGTCACCACCCCGGCGGGGGACGCCTCCATGCTGTTCCACTGACGGCACGGCACCTCCGCCGCACACCGCCCCGGCCCGCTCACCGGACCGGGGCGGTGTGCCGTTCCCGGCCCCGGCCCCGCGCTGCCGCTAAACAGGAAGCCAGCGTTCCGTCGGATGGAGAGGCCCGCAATGGCCGAGGTACGGCTGCATGTCAACGGCACGGTCCGGACGGTCGAGGTGCCACCCCAGGTGAGCCTGCTCGACGCGCTGCGCGAGCGGCTCGGCCTGACCGGCCCCAAGAAGGGCTGCGACCAGGGCGCCTGCGGTGCCTGCACGGTACTCGTGGACGGGGAGCGGATCTGCGCCTGCCTCGCGCTCGCCGTCCAATACGAGGGCCGGGCGATCACCACCATCGAGGGCGTCGCCGACGGCGACCGCCCGCACCCGCTGCAGACGGCCTTCGTCCGGCACGACGGCCTCCAGTGCGGCTACTGCACCCCGGGCCAGATCTGTTCGGCGATCGGCATGCTCGCCGAGCACGCCGCGGGCGAGCCCAGCGCGGTGACCGGGCATCCCGCCGAGGTGCCCGAGCTGACGGCGGAGGAGATCCGCGAGCGGATGAGCGGCAATCTGTGCCGCTGCGGCTCCTACAACGGCATCGTCGACGCCATCGCGGAGGTGGCCGGGCGATGAGGCCCTTCTCCTACCTCAGCGCCCCGGACGTGGCCACGGCGGTCGGTGCGATCGCCGAACACCCCGGCGCCAGGTTCCTCGGCGGCGGGACCAATCTGGTCGACCTGATCCGCCAGAACATCGAGCGGCCGGACACGGTCGTCGACATCAGCCGGCTGCCGCTGGACCGGATCGAGGAACTGCCGGACGGCGGGCTGCGGATCGGCGCGCTGGTCCGCAACAGCCGGCTCGCCGCCCATCCGCTGGTCCGCACCCGGTATCCGGTGCTCTCCCAGGCCCTGCTCGCCGGGGCCTCCGCGCAGTTGCGGAACATGGCGACGGTGGGCGGCAATCTGCTCCAGCGCACCCGGTGCCCCTACTTCTACGACACCGCCGCGCACTGCAACAAGCGGGAGCCGGGGGCCGGTTGCGATGCCCTCGATGCCCTCGACGGGGCTCAGCGCTCCACCGCCGTACTCGGCACGAGCGGGCACTGCATCGCCGCCCACCCCTCCGACCTGTGCGTGGCGCTGGCCGCGCTGGACGCGGAGGTCGAGGCCGAGAGCGTACGGGGGGTGCGGCGCATCCCGCTCACCGGGTTCCACCGGCTGCCGGGCGGGACCCCGCACCTGGAGACGGAGCTCGCGGCCGACGAGCTGATCACCGCCGTCGAGCTGCCGGCCCTGCCCTGGGCGGTGAACTCCCGCTACCGCAAGGTGCGCGACCGCGCCTCGTACGCCTTCGCGCTGGTGTCGGTGGCCGCCGCCCTCGACGTACGGGACGGCACGGTGGCGGGGGTCCGGCTCGCGCTGGGCGGGGTGGGCACCAAGCCCTGGCGGGCCCGCGCCGCCGAGCAGGTGCTGACCGGGGCGCGGGCCGACGGAGCGGCCTTCGCGGAGGCAGCCGGGGCAGAACTCGCCGGGGCGGTGGGGCGGTCCGGCAACGCCTTCAAGACCGAGCTGGCGCGGCGCACCGTGGTCGCCACCCTGAACCGGCTCTCGGCGGACGGGAGTCCGGTGTGAACCGCAGCGTCGGCAGGGGCCTCGACCGGGTCGACGGGATGGCCAAGGCCACCGGACGGGCGGCGTTCTCGGTGGACTTCCCGTACGAGGGGACCGCCTACGCGGCGCTCACGTACGCGACCGTCACCCGCGCCCGGATCACCGCGATCGACACCCGGGCGGCCGAGGCCGTCCCCGGGGTGCTCGCCGTGATCACGCATCTGAACGCGCCCGCCATGCACCCGCCGGCGAAGCCGAACCCGCTGCGTACGGAGACCTTCGCCAGCGGCAGCTCCGTCAACTACCTCAACACCGACGAGGTGCACTGGAACGGCCAGCCGGTGGCGGTCGCGGTCGCGGAGACCCCGGAGGCCGCCCGGTATGCGGCGGAGTCGGTGGCGGTGGAGTACGCACTCCTCCCCCACAGCGTCGATTTCGCGGCGGAGGAGCCGAACGCGGTGCCGCAGAAGGGCGGACTGCTCCAGCACCCCGAGGGCCGCAAGGGCGATGCGGACGCCGCCCTGGCCGCCGCGCCGGTCACCGTCGACCTGCGGTTCTCCACCCCCCGGCAGCACCACAACGCGATCGAGCCGCACGCCACCACCGCCGTCTGGGACGGGGACCGGCTCACCGTGCACGACGGGACCCAGAACCTGGCCTGGACCCGGGCGCATCTGGCGGCGAAGTTCGGGGTCCCGGTGGCCGGGGTCCGGGTCGTCACCCCGTACGTGGGCGGGGCGTTCGGAGGGAAGACGGTCGTCTGGCCGGGCACGATCCTGGCGGCCCTCGCGGCCCGGGTCACCGGCCGCCCGGTCCGGCTGGCCCTCACCCGCGAGGGCGTGTACCGGGCGACCGGCGGGCGGCAGCCGTCCGTGCAGCGGGTCGCGCTCGGCGCGGAGCGGGACGGCCGGCTGACCGCGCTGATCCACACCAGTACCGCCCCGGTGGGCCGGGTCGGCGGCATCCCCGAGCAGATCACCTCGGTCGCCCGCCATCTGTACGCTGCCGAGCACATCCGCCACCGGCAGTACGTGCTGGAGCTCGACACCCTCTCGAACATGGTGATGCGGGCGCCGGGCGAGTCGATCGGCTCGTTCGCCCTGGAGTCGGCGGTGGACGAACTCGCCTGCCGGCTCGGCATGGACCCGGTCGGCCTGCGGATGCGCAACGAGCCCGCCCGGAATCCGATCGACGGCAAGGCCTTCTCGCACCGGCGGCTGCGCGCGTGCTTCGCGGCCGGCGCCGAGGCCTTCGGCTGGTCCGCGCGGACGCCGGAGCCCGGCTCGATGCGCGAGGGCCACTGGCTGGTGGGCTGGGGCACGGCGGCGGCCTATCACCCGGCCTGGGTGTTCCCGGCCGCGGTGACGGTGCGTCTGAACGCCGACGGTACCGCTCTGGTGCGCTGCGCCTTCCACGAGATGGGGATGGGCGGGGCCACCGCACAGGGCCAGCTCGCCGCCGATGCGCTCGGGCTGCCCTTCGAGGCCGTGACCGTCGTGTACGGGGACACGGAGCTGCCCTTCGGGCCCGGCGCGGGCGGGTCGGCCCAGACCGCGAGTGTGGCGCAGGCGCTGCTGGCGGCCTGCGCGAAGCTGCGGAAGGCGGTCGGGCGGCCGGCGCCCGGGGAGTCGTACGCGCAGGTCCTGGCCCGCACCGGCCGGGACCATGCGGAGGCGGCCGTCGGCTCGCAGAGCAGGATCGGCAAGGCCGTCGGGCAGGCCCGGTTCCTGGGGAGGCTGCTGGGCGACCGGCGGCGCTGGGTGCGGGCGGCGGCCGGGGCGCAGTTCTGCGAGGTGCGGGTGGACCCCGACACGGGTGAGGTGCGGGTGAGCCGGTGGACGGGGGTCTTCGACGTGGGCCGGGTGGTCAACGCCAAGACCACGGCGAGCCAGTTGCGGGGCGGCATCGTGATGGGGATCGGTCTCGCCCTCTCGGAGGAGACCCTCCTCGATCCGCGCACCGGACGGATCGTGAATCCGAGCCTCTCCGACTACCACGTGCCGGTCCACGCCGACGTGCCGCCGATCGACGTCCGGTGCCTGGACGATCCCGATCCGTCGATGCCGTCCGGGATCGTCGGGGTCGGGGAGGTCGGCATCACCGGTGTCGCGGCGGCGGTCGCAAACGCGGTCCGGCACGCCACCGGCAGGCGGGTCTGCGAGCTTCCCCTCACCCCGGACCGGCTGTTGTGACCGGCCGGCTTTCATGATCCGGCCACCGGCCGGCCGGGTATGGCGGGATTCCGTTGCCTTCCCGCCGCAGCGTTAACGTACCGTCAAGAAACGTCAGGAGACATCGAGAAGCGCCCCACCACCCTGTATAGGCACACCTGTATCCGTACAGAAGCCCGTATACGCACAGAAGCCGGAGTGACGACGTGCCGACCGCCGACAGCAGCCACTACGCCGACGAACTCGGCCGTGCCAACCCGGCGGAGGCCGCCCGGCTGCGCGCCCTCGCCGACGCCCTCGACCCCGAGACCGTCCGCCGCCTCGAAGAGGCCGGGCCGGCGCCGGACGCGCGGGTCCTGGAGGTCGGGGCGGGCACCGGCACGGTCGCCGCCTGGCTCGCCGACCGCTGCCCGCGCGGGCACATCACCGCCACCGACCTCGACCTCTCCCATCTGCCGGCCGAGCTCCCCGAGCACGTCCACACCCTCCGCCACGACATCGTCGAAGACCCCTTCCCCGAGGGTTCCTTCGATCTGATCCACGCCCGCTGCGTGCTGATGCACCTGCCGCAGCGGGAGCGGGTGGTGGAGCGGATGCGCGGCTGGCTGGCTCCTGGCGGAACGCTTCTGCTGGAGGAGATCGTCCACTTCCCGGCCGCCCTGATGCCGGTCGGCGATCCGGTGCGCCACTCCGTCGAGGCCTGCTGCGACTTGCTGGCCTCCTCGTACGGCATGGAGGCGGAGTGGGGCCTGCAGGCGACCGCCGCACTCCACCGCAACGGCTACCAGGACATCGCCGCCGAGATGACCCTGCCCGCGTTCCGCTCCGACGCCGCCATGACCGACTGGTGGATCCGGACCGTGACCGCCCTCGGGCCGCGGCTGCGCGAGACCGGCCGGATGTCCCAGGCGGAGATCGACGCCGCGCTGGCGGCGCTCGGCGAGCCGGAGCACCTGTCGTTCCCGCTCGGCGTGCTCGCCGTCCGGGCTCGCGTACCGCTCTCCGGTTCGGGCTCCGGCTCCGGCAGGCCCTGACGGTTCAGGCGGCGGTCTTCACGTGTCGATCCGCCGCCACCCGGCCATGGCCCACGAGAACAGCCCGAAGGCGGCCAGCCCCAGCGCGGCGAGCGCCAGCAGCCAGGGCCCGGCCGGGGTACCGGCGAAGGCGCGCAGGGTGTCGTCCACCCCCTTGGCCTCGGTCGGGTCGTAGCGCAGGGCGGCGTACCCGGCGAAGACGCCCACCGCGGCGAACACGGAGCCGCGGGTGAGGCCGCCGGGAACGCCGACGACGTCGACCGCCCGCTCCGCCCAGGGCGGCATCTCGGCCGTCTTCAGCTTGTCGCGGTACGCGCGCATCACGGCGCGTACCGCGATGACCACCCCGGTCACGAGGAGGGCGAGGGCCGCCAGCCCGACGAGCCAGCGGCCCGCCGGAAGGCCGAGGACCCGCGCGGTGAGGTCCCGGGACTGCCGGTCGCTCGCTCCGCTGCCGCTGCTGCGGCTCCCCGCCGCGAAGGCGAGGACGGAGGCGGCGACGACCGCATAGAACAGGGCCCGGCCGGCTGCCGCCAGCCGTTTGGGCAGTTCGTCGCCGAGTACGGCCTCGGAGAGCCGCCAGAGCGCCATGCAGACCAGGCCGATGCCGACGGCCCAGACCAGCAGGGCTCCGGCCGGCTGTCCGGCCAGCGTCTGAAGGGCGCCGCCGCGGTCGGCCTGCGCGGACCGCTCACCGAACGCGATCCGCAGGGCCAGCACCCCGACGAGCAGGTAGAGCACTCCCCGGGCGGCCAGTCCGGTGCGGCCCAGACCCGCGAAGGCCCGGGTGCGGAGCGTGCGGTGGTCCTGGACGGTGGTCATGGTCTGCGCGTGCCCGCCGGCCGGCGGGCTACACCCGTTCCCGTCGGGGGAGGTTTGGGCGGCGCGCAGCCGAGCAGGCGCCTAGCCGATGCCCCCGATGCCCCCTCACCCGGAAGGAACCGGTCATGTCCCCCGCGTCCGCGTCCGCGTCTACGTCCACGCCCACGCCCACGCCCGCCTCGCAACTCCCCGGTCCGGCCGAAGAACACTGGGCGTGGCAGATGCAGGCGGCCTGCCGGGGGCTGGGCGACCAGAGGTTCTTCCACCCGGCGGGCGAGCGCGGCGAGGCGCGTACCGCCCGCGACCGGGCTGCCAAGCGCATCTGCGCCGGGTGCCCGGTGCGGGCGGAGTGTCTGCGGCACGCGCTGTCCGTCGGGGAGACCTACGGGGTCTGGGGCGGGCTCACCGAGGAGGAGCGCCGGGCGCTGGCCGTCCGGCGCTACCAGTAGTGGTTGCGGCCACCCACCGCGTGCCCGAGCGCTCCCAGGATCCACAGGATGACTCCGACCACGATCAGGATGATGCCGATGGTCCACAGGATGGAGATGCCGACGAGATAGCCGACGATCAGCAGGATGAGTCCGAGGATAATCATGACGGCCTTCGATCTGGTGTCGGGTAGGACTGTCTTTGGCTCGTCCGGTGGAGGCTCGTCCGGCGGAGGTCCGCCGTGAAGACCTCGCGGGCCCGGCTCACGCGCAGTGCCTCCAGGCTCTGCACCTGGTCCTCCGCCCGGGCCAGCAGGCGGTCGAGTTCGGCGGCGTCCAGGCGGTCGTCGCCGTCCGCGACGGTGCGCAGCGACGTCCAGCAGGCGGCTTTGCCCTGTACGCCCAGGCGCATCGCCTCCAGTTCCAGGACGTCGCTCAGCGGCGAGCGGGAGAGAATCCGGCCGTTGAGCTTGAGCCGCCCGGCCAGTTCGGCGACCCTGCCCACGGCCTCGCGGAGGTTGCTCACCGGGACGCCGAGGTCCCGCATGATCCGGCGCAGGCTGTGCTGGTCCTCCTCGATCTCGCGCGCCAGTGCGGCCAGTTTCGGGCCGAACGGGGTGTCGCGGTGGATCCCGGCCATCCGGCGGATGAGCCGGACCCCGCCGCCGGACCCGGTCAGATGGTCGTTGAGGTAGACCGTCAGCAGTTCGGGCCGGGAGGTCCGGGGGGCGGAGGTGGCGGAGGCGCCGGTCGGGGCGTCGGTGCCGTTCATGTCCGGCGCCTACCCGGCCTGGCGGGCCTGAACCCCGTGGCGGCGGGGTTCAGGCTGCCAGGGGTGCGGTGGGCATGCCGGCGCCTTCGCGCAGGCCTGTCAGGAACTCCTCGACGGCCTGTACCGCGGTGTACCGGGGCTGCCAGTCCAGCTCGGCGCGGGCCCGGGAGCTGTCCAGCAGCGGCAGCCGCAGGACGGCGTCGAACAGGTCCGGGGAGGCGGGTGCGAGGTGGAGCCGCCAGGCGGCGGCGAGGGCCGCCCGTACCGGGGCCGTCGGCAGGGGCAGGCTGCGGGCGTGCAGGATGCCGGCGAGGACCTGCGCGTCCAGCGGCGGATCGGCCGCCAGGTTGAAGGCGCCGCTGACGGGCCGGGTGACGGCGGCCAGATACGCGGCGGCGGCATCGTCGGTGTGCAGCGCCTGGAAGGTCAGGCCGGGCAGATCGGGGACGGCCGGGATCAGGCCGGGGCGGACCAGCCGCCCGGGCAGCAGCCGGCCGGCGAAGATCCGGCGCTGTTCGGAGGCGGAGGTCCGCTTGAACAGGAAGCCGGGCCGCATCCGGACCACGCGCAGGGCGGGATGGGTCTGCTCGAAGGTGTCGAGGACCCGTTCCAGGTACGCCTTCTCGCGGGTGTAGGCGGCTTGCGGCCATCCGTGGGTGGGCCAGGACTCGTCCACCGTACGGTCCTTGGGGCCGGGCGAGTACGCGCCGACGGAGGACGCGTACACCAGGGCGGGCACTTTGGCGGTGGCGGCGGCCTCGAAGACGCGCAGGCTGCCGAGGACGTTCGTCCGCCAGGTGGTCTCCGGACGGTGCGTCGGCCGGAACTTCCAGGCGAGGTGGATCACGGCGTCGGCCCCGGTGAAGAGCGGCGCGAGGTCGGGGCCGCCCGGTTCGATGTCGGCGGCGACCCAGGCGGTCTTGGCAGGCCGCCAGTCCGGGGCCCGGCGGGCCAGGCCGAGTACGGAGCCGATGGCCGGGTCGTCGGCGCAGGCCTGGACCACGCTGGTGCCGACGTTTCCGGTGGCGCCGACGACCACGACGCGCAGGCTGCCGCCGGGGTCCATGGGGGCCGGGCGGGTCATTGTCCGGCCTCCGGTCCGGCGGCGGGGTTCCGCCGGTGGCCGGGCGTGTGGTCACGGGTGGCGTGGGATCCGCGGGGCATGGTGTCTCCTCGGCTGTCGGACGTCCGGCGGTCGGACGTGGTCGATGTCCGTGTCGATGTCGATGAGGTAGCCGCTGCGGGGCCGGGTGGGGATCCGGCCCAGCGGGATGGAGAGGTCCTGGTCGGGCACGGTCGCCACGGCGGGGTCCAGGTCCGCCAGGGCCCGGGACAGGGTGCCGAGGAGGGCCACGGTGATGTCCTCGCCGGGGCAGCGGTGGCCGGTGCGGGCATCGCCGCCGCCCTGCGGGATGAGGGCGTCGTGGGCGGGTTCGCGGCCGAGGAAGCGTACGGGGTCGAAGCGGTAGGGCTCCTCCCACAGGTCCGGGTCGTGGTGGTGGCCGTAGACGTCGAGCAGGATCAGGGTCCCGGCGGAGATCGGGGCGCCGTCGAACACGGTGTCGCGGGCGGCCAGTCCGCCGACGAAGGGCACGAACGGGTAGAAGCGGCGCACCTCGTGGGCGAAGGCCCGGGCGTGTGCGGGACCGCCGGTCCGCAGCAGGTCCCGGGCGGCGGGATCGCGGTGGAGGGCGTGCGCGGCGAAGACGGCGAACCAGGTGACGGCAACCGTGGGACGGATGATGTTCAGCAGTTCCACGGCCGCGAGGCGGGCATCGAGCGGGGTTCCGTCCGGCGTGCGGTACCGGGCGATCGTCTCCAGGGCGGAGCCCGCGAGGCCGGCGTGCCGGGACGGGGCGAACAGGCCGTCGGCATGCGGCCCTTCGCCCCGGACGTCCCGGACGGCGCGCACGAGGGCCGCCTCCTGGCGGCGCCGGGCGCGGACGGCCCGCCGGTGCCGGGGGCCGGGGGTGGCGAAGCCTTCGACCATGGCGATGCAGTCCTCGGCGATCTCCCGGGCCGCGTCGTCCGGGACGGGCAGCCCCGACCGGTCGCAGACCGCCTGCGCGAGGATCGTGCTCACCTCGTCGAAGAGGACCACCCGGCGGCCGGCCCAGCCCGGTACGGCGGCGTCCCAGTCGGCCGCCACCCGGTCGGCGAGTGCGGTGACGGCCGCCGGGGGCATCAGCAGGGAGACGAACAGCTGCTTGCGGGCCCGGTGCGGGGCCCCGTCCAGGGTGTGCACCGCTCCCCTGCCGAACAGGGTCTCCGGCACCGGCCGCGGCAGGGCGCCGTGGCGCAGGACGTGGTCCTCGTCGTAGAAGAAGGCCACGGCGGCCGGGCCGTGCAGCAGGACCGCCGGCCGGCCCAGCAGCCGGGTCCGGACGAGCTCGGCGCCGTGGTGGGCGCGCCGCAGGTCGGGGGCCCAGGCGTAGCCGTGGGCCAGCAGGGACACGGTGCTGTCGGTCAGGGTCGCCGCGAGGGGGGACATGCCGCGCGCCTACCCGGGCGGGCGGAGCCCATTCCCGCCGCTCCCGGCCGTGCGCAGCTCCGCGATCGCGCGGGCGGCCGATCGGGCCGCGCCGGTCAGGACGACCACCCAGACCGCCACGGCGATCCAGAGGAGCACCTGTCCGGGTGCGGTCAGCCAGGGGATCTCCGCCGCGTCGGCGACGGAGAGGGCCGCGACCGCGGTCATTCCCAGGGGGAAGACGGTCGCCCAGCGCCGTACGTCGTAGTGCGGCCGGAACCAGCGGATCTCGGCGACCGCCAGGATGAGGTACCAGGCCAGGTCGAGGGCCAGGACCAGCAGGGTGACCGCGTGGAGCACGCCGTGGAGGGAGCCGGTGAACTCGGGGGCGGCGACGAGTTTCGAGCCGGCGACGGCGGAGATGGCCATCGCCCCGGCCGCCACCCAGTGGTCGCCCGCACCGGTGCGGACCTGGGCCAGGTCGAAGCGGGCGAAGGCGAGTCCGTAGAGCAGCAGGCCGCCGGCGAAGGCGGCCAGGGCCAGCCAGGCGAGCAGGCCGGCGGACAGGGCGTGGGCCAGGGTGCCGGACAGCACCGCGATCCCCTGGGTGGCGACGCAGACCAGGAAGACCGCCCCGGGCATCTTCCGTTTGCGGTGCCGGAGTACGGCGGGCAGCAGCACCAGCCACAGCACTGCCGTCAGGACCAGCAGGGCGACCGCGACCGGCTGCATGCCGAGGAGGGACAGCCGGGTGCCCAGGACGGCGGTGGCGGCCACGGCGGTGAGTGCGGGCGGGGTGTCGGCCTCGGCGGTCCAGCGGGCGGGCGTGCGGACCAGCCGTACGGTGAAGTCCGCGGCGAGCCCCAGCCAGGCGGCGAGGGCCAGCACCAGGGCCACCCGGGAGAGGGTCTCGTGGCCGGTCAGGTGCAGGCCGACCGAGATGATGCCGGTGGCCATCACCGCGGAGCCGGCCGCGGGCGGCAGCGCGGACCACCAGGTGAGCAGGGCCAAAGGTGCGGGGGGTGGGTGCAGTGGGTGCAGTGGGTGGGGTGCGTGGGGTGCGTGGGGTGCGTGGGGCTGTGGTTCGTCGTTCACGATGCCGGTCCCGGGTGCCGGGTGCCGATGCGGGCGATCAGGAGGGCCACGTCGTCGTCCGCGGATACGGGCACCAGATGGGAGACCAGGGTGTCGCACAGGCGGGTCAGGGAGGGGCCGGGACGGGAGAGCAGGTGGGTGAGTTCACTCAGGCGGTCGTCGATGTCGCTTGCGCGGGTTTCCACCAGCCCGTCGGTGTAGAAGACCAGCAGGGTGCCCGGCTCCAGGTGGACGTCGGCGGTGGTGAAGTGGATGCCGCCGATGCCGAGCGGGGCTCCGGTCGGCAGGTCCAGGAGGCTCGCCGCACCGTCCGGGGTCACCACGACGGGAGGCGGGTGTCCGGCGCGGGTGATGCGGCAGCGGCCGGTGGCCGGGTCGCAGACGGCGTACAGGAAGGTGGCCAGCATCGGGTGGGCGAGGTCGGCGAGGGTGGCCTCCAGGTGTTCCAGCAGGTCGCCGGGGGCGAGGTTGAGGCGGGCCAGTGCCCGCACAGAGGCGGACAGCCGGCCCATCACCGCGGCGGCGGCGGTGCCGTGGCCCATCACGTCACCGATCAGCAGGGCCGCGGTGCCGTCGGGCAGGGGCACGACGTCGTACCAGTCCCCGCCGACCTCGTTGACATCGCTGGCGGGCAGATAGCGGTGGGCGACCTCGATGCCGGGGGGCGGGGTGATGTGCTGGGGGAGCATGCTGCGCTGGAGGATCACGGCGGTGTCGTGCTCGCGGTGGTAGAGGCGGGCGTTGTCGATGCAGACGGCGGCGCGGGCGGCCAGCTCGCCCGCGAGCGCGATGTCGTCCGGGGCGAAGGCGCCGCCGGTGCCGGTCCGGTGGAAGGCGGCCAGGCCCAGCACAACGCCGCGGGCGGACAGCGGCGCCATCATGACGGAGTGCACCCCGAGCTGCAGCAGGTCCTCGGACGTGGCCAGGTGACGGGTGGTCAGGACGGCGTCCTGGGTGTCGAGCCGGTCGATCACGAAGGGCCGGCGGTCCACCAGCGGCTGGGTGAAGGGCGCGGAGGCCGGGAAGGGCAGGGTCCGGCCGAGGGGGGCGAGGGCGTGGGCGACCGCGGAGTCGGTCAGCGGCGCCTTGCCCAGACGGCGCAGGGCCGCCCCGCCGACCAGTCCGACCCCGGGATCGCCGTCGGCGGCGAGGGTCTCCAGGACGTCGACGGTCACGACGTCGGCGAGCGCGGGGACTGCGGCCTCGGCGAGCTCCTGGGCGGTGCGCTCGACCTCCAGCGTGGTACCGATCTTGAGGACGGCCTCGTTGAGCAGGGCGAGCCGGCGCCGGCCGGCCTCGGCTTCCAGATGGTCCGTCTGCTGCTCGGTGATGTCGATGATGGAGGCGGCGAGGCCGACCGGGTGGTCGGCCGCGTCCTCCAGCCGGACGTACGAGCACGACCACACCCGGTCGGTCCGGGGGTCGGCCGGGGTCCGGCCGGTGAGGCGGCTGTCCAGGACCGGCTCCCCGGTGGCCAGGACGCGGCGCATCACAGCCTCCATCTCGGCCACGTTCAGCTCGGGCAGCACCTGGAGCAGGCGCCGTCCCGCGTGCGCGGCCTCCGAAACGCCGGTCATCACCTCCAGGGCGGGGTTGACCCGCAGAAACCGCAGCTGGGTGTCGAAGACGGCGATCCCGACCGGGGAGCGGGCGAACAGGCCGTCCCACACCACCGAGGAGCCCCGGATGCGGCGGGCGCCGTGGGCATCGGCCGCGAGGACCTGCACGGTGGTGCCGGTGTGCCGGCCCGGGACGGGGCAGGCCCAGATCTCCAGCTCCACCGGGTGGCCGTCGCGGTGCCAGGCGGTGACCGAGCCCATCACCCCGCGGCCCTTGACCGCCGACTCCCACAGCGACCGGCCCAGGTTCCGCTCCGTACCGGGATGCAGCAGCTCGGCGATGTGCCGGCCGACGACCTCGGGCGGGGCGTAGCCGAGCAGGTCCTGCGCGCCCGCGTCCCAGCGCACGATCGTGCCGTCCGCGCCGGTCGCCAGCAGCGCCATCGGCACCGCGCCCAGCCACCCACCGGCGTCCCTCGCGGCACCGCTGGTCACGTCCTGGGTCGGCTTGTGTTCATCCATCGTCGCCACCGGCACGGCACAGACCCTGCCGGACCTGCCGGTCGGTCGGCCGGGTCCTGGGCGGCCCGACTCCTCCGGATCCTTCGGCACCTTCAGTATGGGCGCTCCGTCGGGCCCGGCACGTCCGGCGCGTCCGGCGCGTCATCAGCGCGTCATCCGCGCGTCATCCGCGCGTCGGCGGGCCGCGTGCGGGGGCGGCCGGCCCCTTGTGCGCCCCCTGTGCGCCCCGGCGTACGCCGTGTGTGGGGAGGTCTCCTCCGCAAGCCGGTGGCGGTTCCGCGCCCCGGCCGGGTTCGCGCCATGTTCCCCGCCGCCGGGCGCGGGGCGCCCCGGGCACGAAGGGGACCGATGGGGAGCGATGGGGACGACCGGCGGACACGGTGCGGCGGTCCGGGCGGGGGTGTACCCGGATCCGCACCGGGCCCGCCCCGGCCGCCGTCCCGGACTCCGCCCGGCGGCGCCCGCCCAGGCCATCGGGGCGGAGCGACCCGATCCGGGGCCGTGCCGTTCGGCCGCGCCCCCGGACCGGACCGCCCCGACGGCCGCGGAAACCTCCCTCCCGGGAGGTCCGTTGGCCAAAAGCGCGCGCTGTGCGCCCGCGGTGCCCCGGGCCGCGTGTTCCCCGGGGCCGATCGTGGGCAGCGGGATGAGGTCGTCACCACCCGCCGGACCGGAGGACAGCATGACCAGGATCCTGGTGCTCCACAGCGTCAACCTGCTGAGATCAGCTCTCACCGCGCTGCTCCGCGCGGAAGGGCCCTTCGATGTCGCGGCGGCGGCCTGGCCCGGGGCCGAGGAGCAGGCCGAGTCCTTACAACCGGACGTCTGCGTGGTGGACGTCGACTGTCCGGGCGCGTCGGCCGTCCTCGACGGGGACGGGCCGGCCCGGACGGGCGTCCTGGGCCGGAACACCGCACTGCTGGTGCTCGCGACCGCGGCCCGGCCCGGCTCGCTGCGCCGGGCGTTCCAGGCGGAGGCGCACGGCTACGTGGACAAGGACGGCTCGCCGGGGCGTCTGGTGCAGGCCATCCACAAGGTCGCCGGGGGCGAGCGGTCCGTGGACGCCTCCCTGGCCTCCGCACTGCTGGAGAACGGCAGCATGCCGCTGACCGGGCGGGAGCGGAGCGTCCTGGCCCGTGCCGCCAACGGGGACTCCGTCGCCGAGATCGCGCACGCCCTGCATCTGGCCCGGGGCACGGTGCGCAACTACATCGCCTCCGCCACCCGCAAGGTCGGCGCCCGCAACCGGGTGGACGCCATCCGGATCTCCCGGCAGGCCGGCTGGGTCTGAGGGACCCGCGCCGGGCGGGACCCGGCCCTCATCCGTTGTGGTCCGCCCACAATCCGGCCAGGTCGCGGTAGGCGGGCGAACGCTCCCGCAGTTCCTCGTGGGTGCCGCACACCGCGTGCGCGGCCCCGTCGAGCAGCAGGACGCGGTCCGCGCGCAGCGCCGACGAGATCCGGTGGGCCACCACGACCAGGGTGCCGGGGCGGGCGGCCAGGGCCCGCTCCGCCCGTTCCTCGGTACGGGGGTCCAGGTGACAGGTGGCTTCGTCGAGCAGCAGCAGCGGGGCGGGCGAGACACAGGCCGCGGCCAGGGCGAGGTGCTGGCGCTCGCCCTGGGAGAGGCGGGCGGGGTCCACCGGCCCGTCCAGGCCGCCCAGCCGGTCCACGAGCCGCTCCAGCCCGAGGGACTCGATGGCCTCGGCGAGCCGCTGGTCCGCGGCCGGGGCGGGGCCCGAGAGGTGGTTCAGGTTCTCGCGTACGGTCCCGGTGAACACGTACGCCTCCTGCGGCAGCAGGGTGCGGCGCGGGTCGGGGCCGGGCGGCCCGGCGGCGGGTCCCGGGCGCGCCGGGCGGCCGGCCAGCAGGACCGTGCCGCGGTCGGGCCGTACCTGCCCGGCGAGCAGGGCGGTGAGGGTGGACTTGCCGATGCCGCTGGGTCCCACGACGGCCAGGTGTTCGCCCGGCGCGAGGACCAGGTCGAGCTCGTGCAGCACCGGGCGGGCGCGCGGCCCGTACGCGAAGGTGACGGAACGCAGTTCGGCGGCGGGTGCGGCCGGTACGGGTACGGGTGGTGCGGGTGCGGCTGGTACGGGGGCGGGGGCCGGGCTGGGGGCGGGGGCCGGGCCGGCGAACCGTTCGAGCACCACCAGCAGCCGGGTGCCGGCCGTGCCGAGGGCCGACATCAGGCTGTGCAGGGCGGGCAGCAGTGCCTGGAGCAGGTACGTCAGGGCGCCCGCCAGAGTCCCGGCGCTGACCCCCCGCCGGAGCAGCCACGGTGCGGCGGCCAGCAGCAGGACGACCGGCAGCCGGCCGGCCAGCCCCAGCGCGAGGGTGCGCAGGGCGGCCCAGCGGGCCAGCCGGTTCCCCAGCCGTTCGGCTTCGGCGATCAGCACCCCGGTCTCGGCCGTCACCTGGGGTGCGGCCCCGCAGGCGACCACGTCCCGCAGGCCCGCTGCCAGTGCGCCGGCCCGGGCGGAGAGCGCCTCGTCGTTGTCGAGCCAGGCGCGCTGGGCGGCGGCCATCGGGGCGAGGGTGGCGGTGAACCCGGCGAGGCCGAGCAGCAGCGGGACCAGGACGAAGACCAGGAGCAGCGGTTCGAGGGAGGCCAGGCCGACCACCGCGCCCAGTGCAGTGAACACAAACGAACGGGCCGTCAGAAGGAGTCCGGCGAAGGAGTCCCTGGCCATTTCCGCCTGCTGGGTCAGCCGGGACACCGCGGCGGTGTCCGTGGCCCGGGGCGCCCGGGCGGGCCGCGTCACCGCCGAGTCCAGGGCGCCGGTCACCGCGCGCCGCACCAGCCCGTCGCGGAGCGGTTCGACGAGGGCGGCGAGGCCGGTGAAGACCCCGCGCATGGCGGGTGCGCCGAGCAGGGCCGCCGCTCCGGCCACGGCGAGCCAGGCCGCCCCGGTCCGGGGGTCGCCCGCGAGAAATCCGTCGTCGAGGGCTCGGGCCACCCCGTATCCGCCCAGGAAGGTGTGGGCGGACTCGGCCAGGGAGCAGCCGGCGAGCACGGCGAGCGCGCGCCGGCGTCCGCGCAGGAAGCGGCGGGCGTCGGGGGCGATCCGGCGGAGCGGCCCGGGCGTCATCGCGCACCCTCGGCAGCCGCGGCGCCTTCGGCTCTCTCGTGCTCCGGGCCGGCCGCGAACACGGCCCGGTAGTGCGGGTCCTGCCACAGCTCGCGGTGGCGGCCCACGGCCCGCAGACGCCCTTGCTCCAGCCAGACCACCAGGTCGGCGCGGGCGGCGCTGGACGCCCGGTGGGCGACCGTGATCCGGGTGCCCGACCGTATCCCGGCGCCGAGCGCGCGGTCGATCTCGTGGGCGGTGACGGTATCGAGGCTGGAGGTGGCATCGTCGAGGATGAGCAGCCGGCCGGTCCGGCAGAAGGCGCGGGCCAGGCCGATCCGCTGGGCCTCCCCGCCGGACAGCGGGGCCTCGGCGAGCGGGGTGTCGTAGCCGTCGGGGAGCCGGCGGACGAAGGAGTCGGCGCGGGCGGCGCGGGCGGCGGCCACCACCGCCTCGGGCCCCGGCGGCGGCGAGGCGCCGAAGGCGATGGCCGATCCGACGGAACCGCCAGTTCCGGCGGTTGCGGCGGTTCCGACCGAGCCGGCGGTTGCGGCGGTGGTGTCGGTTCCGGCGAAGAGGGCCGGGCCGGCGAACGCGTAGGTGACCTCGCGGCGCAGTTCCGCGGCGTCCAGCTGCTCCAGGGGAACGCCGTCGAGGAGGACCCGGCCGCGGTCGGGAGCGGTGAGCCGGCCCGCGACGGCCGCCAGTGTGGATTTGCCCGATCCCGAGCCGCCGACGACCACCGCGTGGGTCCCGCCGGGGAGGTGCAGGGTGATGCCGCTCAGCACGGGCACCCCGTCGCGTACGACGGTGACCCCGTCGAGGTCGAGGGTGCCGGCGGCGGGGCCGGGGCCGGTGCCCGGGGCCGGCAACCGGGCCGTGCCCTGGGGCAGTTCCGGCAGGGTGAGGAGTTCGGCGGTGCGCCGTGCGGCCGTACGGCCTCGGACCACGCCGGCAAGTGCGCCGGTGGCCGCGCCGAGCCCGGCCGCGAGGGCGGCGTACCGGGCCGCGGCCACCAGGTCGCCGACCCCGAGCGCGCCGGAGGCGAGCCGGAACCCGGCCACCGCGATCACGGCGTAGAGCAGGAGCGGGAGCAGGGCGGTGCTGCGGGCGACGGTGCCGCCGTAGACGCGCCACATGTGGCGGCCGGCGGCCGAGAGTTCGGGCAGGGTCCGCAGGATGCGCGCGCGTTCACGGCCGACGGTGCCGGCGGCGGCGATGGTCCGTGCTCCGCCGAGGGCCTCGGCGAGCCGCCGGGCGATGCCGAGCTGGAGCTGCTGGTAGCGGGTGACGGTGGCGGCCGAGTCGCGGGCGAAGGCCCGGAGCAGCGCGAGCAGCAGCGGCATTCCGGCGAGGAAGGCCAGGGCGGTCCACAGGTCGATGAGGAACAGGGCGATGAGTCCGCCGAGCGGGGGCAGCAGTGCCACCACGCCGCCGGCGGCGGTGGCGGGCACGGTACCGGCTTCGGTGGCGTGTGCCGTGAGCCGGGCGGCGAGGTCGCCGGGCGGGAAGCGGGCCGCGTGGTGCGGGGCGGCGGTGAGCAGCCGGCCGAGGGCCCGGGTGCGGAGCCAGGCGGTGGAACGGGCGCCGACGGTTCCGGTCAGGCGGGCCGCGGCGGCGTCCAGGAGCACATCGGCGGTGATGAGCGCGGCGCACAGGGCGGTCCAGGCGGGGGCGGCGGCGTCCCGTGCGAGCAGCAGGTCCAGGGTGTGGCCGAGGAGGGCCGGTTCGGCCAGCGCGGTGGCGGCCGAGGCGGCGGCGCAGCCGGTGAGGGCGGCGGCCGGGCCGGCACTGTGCCGCGCGGCTGCGGCGAGGGCCTGATCGGCGGCCCGCGAGGCGGCCTTCGGATCGGCGGCCGTCGGGTCGGCGGGCTTCCGGTCGGCGGCCTTCGGGTCGGCGGGCTTCCGGTCGGCGGGCCGTGCGGTCGGCAGGGGCTCGGTGGTCATGCGCAGGCCTCCCGGTCCGCGGCCCTGCGGGCCCGGCCGGTCGGGGACCGGCCGGGCCGCACGGTTGCGACTAGTTACAGGTCGTGATGCTCAGGCTGCTGTCGCCGCAGAGCAGCAGGCTGGCGCGGCTGCCGCCGCCACCGGTGAGCCCGGCCTCGGTGGTCTCTTCCTTGATGGTCTCCATCGACTGCAGGTCGAGAAGGGTCATGTCGATTCCTTTCACTCGTGGGTGCTGGTCGGTGGGTCACGATCCCGTTCGGGACCGGTTCAGGGGCCGCGGAAGCGGCGGGAGGAACGGCAGCTGGGCGCGGACCGCGGGGGCGGCGCTGCCGAGGGCGAGCAGGGTGCCGGCGGTGCCCGTGGCGAGGTCCATGGACAGCCGCATCAACTGCTCGCCGGGGAAGGCCAGATGGCTTTGGTAGGGCACGGCGTGCCGGGCGAGCGCCTCGATCTGGCGGTCGATGTCGGCCTGCTCGGTGCCGGGGCCCGTGCAGGTCGTGCGGGCCAGGTAGAGCACCATGCCGGCGGCGCCGCGGAACAGGCCGGGCTGGGCGTAGAAGGTGGCCTGTGCCGCCCGTACGATCTGCCGGCGCGCCTGCTCGAAGGACTCGTCGGGGGTGTGCCGGAGGTAGTCGTCGAGGACCATGCCGATGCCGACGCTGCCGGAGCCGAGATAGGGCATGGTGCGCCAGCCCTCGTTCACCTGGAGGGTCCCGAAGGCACTGGTCACGCAGGCGCCGAGGTCGCGGCGCAGGCATGCGGCGGCGAGGTCGAGCAACTCCCGGTCGCCGAGGCGCTCGTAGAGGCGCAGGAAGAGCAGGGCGGGTCCGGAGGCCCCGTGGAGCAGCCCGGCCTTCCGGCCCGGCGCGGAACCGTCGGTGCCGTCGGTGCGGTCGGTGCCGTCGGTGCGGATGGCGTCGGCGACGAGTCCGGCGCAGCGCAGGGCCGCTTCGTGCAGCCCCGTTTCGCCGGTGGCGGTGCCGAGGGCGTCGAGGGCGAGGCCGATGCCGGCGAGCCCGCTGTGCAGGTCGGGTGCGGCGGCGTCCCACGACTGCCCGGTGATCCGCTCCGCCAGTTCCAGGGCCCGCTCGGGGTGGCCGAGCCGCTCCAGGGTCCAGGCGAGGCCGGCGAGGCCGTCGTAGAAGCCGGGCGGGGTGCCGGAGGCGGGGTCCTTGGTGCGGTCCAGCAGCCATTCCTCCGCCTCCGGCCACGGTGAGTGGCCGGTCTCGGCGAGGGCGTAGAGCACACCGGCCGCGCCGTAGCCGACGCTGAGGCCGCCGCCGGGGTGGGCGAACTGGGCTATGTCGCCCGGGAAGAACCGGTCTTCCCGGTCGGGTGTGGCGGCGGCCGTGATCGCCGCGGCCAGCGAGTCCCGGCTTGCGGGCCACTCCCCCGGTGGGACCGGGAGATACGGTTCGGCGGGCTGGGGTCCGGGTGAGCCGTCCGGCCCGGCGAGGATCTCCGCCACCGCTTCGTCCAGGTAGTCCCGGGGTACCGGGAACTGCTCGGCGGCGATCGCGGCGAGATGGGCCGCCTTGCTGCGGTCCAGTACGAGCAGGCTGGTCAGCGGCAGGAAGAGGGCCAGGCGCAGGCAGGCGAGCGCATAGCGGTCCACGGAGAATCCGCGTCGGTCGGCGGGTGCCACGAAGGCGGGGTTGGCGACGGTCTGGCGCGAGCCGTCGGCGCCGTCCGCGGCGGCCTCGAAGTCGAGCAGCCACACGGTCGGGCCGTCCCCGGCACCGTCCCCGCCGCCGCTCTCCCCCGCGCCCTCGCCCTCGTATCCGCCCTCGCCCTCGTACCCGCCCTCGTCCTCGTACCCGCCTTCGTCCTCCCGGACCATGACGTTGAACAGGTGCAGGTCGTTGAAGACGATCCCGCGGGCGTGCACGGCCGCCACCGCCTCCGACACCTTGCGGTGCACGGCCATCGCCCACCGGGTGTAGGCGGCGAGTTCGGCCGGGTCGGGATCCGCCTCGATCAGCGGGTGGCGGCGGGCGAAGAAGGTGTTGAGGGGTTTGCCGTCGAGGTATTCCAGCGCCAGGAAGTGGTGCTCGCCGATGGTGAAGGCGTCCCGCACGGCGGGTACGCAGTCCAGGCCCGCCAGCCGTTCCAGCGCCTGCTGTTCCCGGTGCAGCCGGGTCACCGCGTCCGCGCCGTCGGCGGCCAGTCCGGCGTACGGGCGTGCCTCCTTGAGCACCACGCGCTCGCCGGTGCGGCTGTCGCGGGCCAGGTAGACGCCGCCGCCGTTGGAGAAGTGCAGGGCCCGCTCGACGGAGTACGGGAGGTCCGCCAGGGTGACTGCGGAACGGGCGTCCAGGTGGGGCCGGAGGAACTCGGGCGGGGTCACCCACTCCGGCAGCCGGAAGACGGGCCCGCGCGGGTCGGGCACGAGCCGGCCCTCGGGGTCTTCGATGGCCGGGACCAGTTCGCCCCGCTCGTCGTGGCAGTGGCGCAGGGTGAAGCTGCCGTAGCGCACGTACACCGGCCCCCGGCCCCAGCGCAGGTCGCTGAGGATGTACGGGCCGGGCTCGCCGCCGAGCAGGACGTCGAGGTCCGCGGCGATGCGCCCGAACTCCTCGGTGTCGGCGGGGTAGACGGTGACGAACTTGCCGGCGCCGGCCCGGTCGGCGTACTTGGCGTTGCGGTTGTGCAGGAGGTGCCGGGAGGGCACGAACTTGAAGGCGATGCGGCGCGGGACGCAGTAGTCGCGGACCCGGTCCAGGACGGACTCGGCGTTGTCGAGCGTGGCGGAGACGTGGATCTTCCAGCCCTGTGCGGGGAGTCGGTGCTCGACGGGCCGCCATGCCAGCCAGTCCCCGGTGCGGTGCGACTGCCAGCCCTCGGGAACCGCGGCCGTGCCGGCCGGGTAGCCGCCGTCCTCGGTGCGCCGGTACGGCGCGTCGTAGAACCAGCGGTCGGCGTCGCAGAACACTGCGTACCCCTTGTTCACCTCTGCTCCCTCGGTCGGCGACGGGATGACGGTGTCACGGCGCCGGGGGGCCTCGGTAGTCCCGTTTGTCATCGACGGGATGTGCGCTACGCACACGTCACTTCGGGCCTCTCGCCGTACGAGAGGCCCGAAGTGTGACGGTCAGCGGTTGTCGCCGAGTTCCTGGTGCATCTGGGGCTGGTCGTCCTCGTTGTGGGTCAGTGCGAACCTCTCGACCTCGTTGAAGGCCTTCGAGGCGACGCCGAGGATCTCCTTGTACGGGTTGACGCCGACGGTCTTCTTCGCGGTGCCGCCGAGCAGTCCGCCGCCGACCCCGCTGACCACGCCGTGGGCGCCGGCCGCGAGCTTGCCGCCGGTGTCCAGCAGCACGTTCTTCTTGAGGCCGGCCATGTCGGCGTACTTGTCGGTCAGCGCGGTGCGGACCATTGCGACGTAGGCGTCGTGGGCGCCGGGCGGCAGGAACTTGCGGTAGAAGTTGATGGCCTGTTCGGTCATGAACACGCCGTCCTCGGTCTTCTTCCACTCGTCGTCGCGGACTTGGTTCCAGAGCGCCGACACCTGCTCGGCGTCCTTCGGGAGCAGCCACTTCTCGGGGGTGCCCAGGTAGTGGTTGATGTAGTGCCAGGAGCAGATGAACCCGTGCGCGTCGTTCTTGGAGACGTCCAGCCCGAGGTTCTTCATGGCCTGGAGGATCTGGGCGGAGAAGACGCAGGCGGCTCCGGTGGTGTACTTCTGCGAGACCGGCTCGCCCCACTTGGCGTAGTCCCAGACCCCGCTCTTCTTGTGGAGCTGGCGTACGGAGGCGTGCACCAGCCGGACCTTGGTGACGGTGGCGGCGAGGCTGCCGTCGCGCATGGCGTTCTTGTTGCCCATGTCGACGAAGAGCCGGGAGGACTGTGACAGGCGCCGGCCCGGGCCCTCGACGCCGCCGAGGCGGCCGGTGGAGCGGAGGGTGTACGCACCGGTGGGCGAGAGGTAGGTACCGATCAGGCCGACGGTGCCCTGGAGCATCGAGACCTCGCCGTGGTGGTGCGCGAAGAAGCTCTCGGCGGCCTTGACGTCGGCCTCGCTCCAGTCCGGCGGGGCGGCGGCGGCCTTCTTCAGGAACTCGGCCAAGCGCGGCGGCAGTTGGGAGAGGTCCTGATTGGGGCCGAGGGTGCCGATGGTCCGGAACAGTGCGTTGACTCCGTCGACCTCCCGGTTGTCGATCAGATCGGACACGAGTGCGTCGGCGTCGGGATCGCCGACCTTGTTGGCCGCTTCGAGTTCGGCGGCGATCGTGGCGGTGGTCAGTGCCACAGGGACTCCTTCGTCTGCTGCGGTGGGGGTGGCCCGGCGGCAGTGGCCGGACATGTGGATGCTGACGAGGCACGGGCACTCCGGGGAACACCCCGGGCCGAAGGGATCGTTTCGCCCTCACCTGGACAGACGAGAAACCGCGCCACGCCGGGCCGCCGCGTAAAGAACCCGCTACCAGGGCGTCAACAGCGCGACAGCACCACGGCACCGACGCGATGGCGCCACAATGGCTCAAATCTGGCGCCCCGGCGACGCCTTTTGACACACGGCCCCAGCACGGCACGACAGGGGGTCAGACCTCGTGTGACGCTACAGAAGGAGCGCTTCCGGATGGCCCGGTGGCGCCCATGTGGCGCCGACCTGGCGTCACTATCTTGCGTTGGCGCCATGATGGCGCCATAGTGGTGTCACGCAGTCCGAGGCGCGCACGCCGCCTCCCGGACCCCATCGCCGCGCGCACCGAGAAACGGTGCGCGGACCCTCCACTGCCGATCCGACAGGAGCCTGTTCGTCGTGGCTACATTCCTCTACAAGCTGGGCCGCCTCGCCTTCCGGCGGCGAGGCTTGACCGCCCTGCTGTGGGTGCTGATCCTCGGCGGGGTGGGTGTCGCCGCCTCGTCCGCCCCACCGCCTCCGGCCGACACGTTCTCCATGCCCGGCACCGAATCCCAGAAGGCCTTCGACCTCCTGGAGGAGAAGTTCCCGGCGGCGAGCGCCGACGGCGCCATCGCCCGGGTGGTCATCCGAGCCCCCAAGGGCGAGCAGATCTCCGGCCCCGAGCGGAAGGCGGCGGTCTCCGGGCTGGTCTCCGATCTGACCAAGGCCCCGGAGGTGGGCTCGGTCACCGACCCGTACACGGCCAACGCCATCAGCAAGGACGGCACGACCGCCTACACGGTCGTCACGTACAAGATCGCCGGTACCGCGCTGAAGGACAAGGAACACGACGCGCTCACCGCGGCGTTGGACAAGGCCCGCGACACGGGCCTGACCGTCGAGGCCGGCGGTGACGCCATCAAGATCGAGGCGGAGCTGGGTGGCGCCGAGGGCATCGGCATCCTCATCTCGGCCGTGGTCCTGCTGATCACCTTCGGCTCCCTGATCGCCGCGGGCATGCCCCTGCTCACCGCCATCATCGGGATCGGCGTCGGCATCAGCGGCATCCTCGCCCTCGGCAGCACCTTCGGCCTCTCGGCCACCACGTCCACGCTGGCCATGATGATCGGCCTCGCGGTCGGCATCGACTACGCCCTGTTCATCATCTCCCGCTACCGTTCCGAGATCGCCGAGGGCCGGGCGCCCCAGGAGGCTGCCGGACGCGCCGTGGGCACCGCCGGATCGGCGGTCGTCTTCGCCGGACTCACCGTCATCATCGCCCTGGCCGGCCTCGCCGTGGTCAACATCCCGATGCTCACCAAGATGGGCATGGCCGCGGCCGGCACGGTGGCCGTCGCCGTCCTGATCGCCATCACCCTGGTCCCGGCGCTGCTCGGTTTCGCACCGGTCCGGGTCCTGCGCCGGATCGACCGCAAGGCGGTCACCGGCAAGGCGCTCTCGGCCCGGCAGCGGCGCAAGGCCGCCAAGGCCGCCGCCAGGCAGAAGCCCAACCTCGGTACCCGCTGGGCCCGTTACGTACTGCGTCACCCCGTGTCCGTACTGCTGGTCGGCGTGCTCGGCCTCGGCGCGATCGCACTGCCCGCCGCCAGCCTGGAACTGGGGCTGCCCGGTGAGGGCACGATGGCGCCGGAGACCACCCAGCGCAAGGCCTACGACATGCTGTCGGAGTCCTTCGGCCCGGGCTTCAACGGCCCCCTGACGATCACCGTGAGCGCGAAGGACGCCGCGGCTGCGGCCGGTACGGCCGGGCAGGCCCTGGTGAAGGTGAAGGGTGTCGAGTCCGTCTCGCCGGCCACGGCCAACCAGGCGAACGACACCGCGATCCTGAACCTCGTCCCGGCCACCGGCCCGACCGACCACGACACCGAAGAGCTGGTCCGCTCCATCCGCAACAGCGTGAGCGGCATCGAGAGCAGCAGCGGCGCGGACGAGATCCTGGTGACCGGCCAGACCGCGATGTTCATCGACTTCTCCAAGACCCTCGACGACGCGCTGGTGCCGTACCTCGCCCTTGTGGTGGGCCTGGCCTTCCTGCTGCTGGTGCTCGTCTTCCGCTCGATCCTCGTCCCGCTCAAGGCGGCCCTCGGCTTCCTGCTGTCGGTCAGCGCGGCGCTCGGCGCCGTGGTGGCGGTGTTCCAGTGGGGCTGGCTCGCCGATCTGTTCGGAGTCAAGGCGACCGGCCCGGTGGTCAGCACGATGCCGATCTTCATGATCGGTGTGGTGTTCGGCCTCGCGATGGACTACGAGGTGTTCCTGGTCAGCCGGATGCGGGAGGCGTACACCCACGGCGCGAAGCCGCGCGAAGCGGTGGTCACCGGCTTCCGCTACAGCGGACGGGTGGTCAGCGCCGCCGCCATCATCATGATCAGCGTGTTCTCCGGGTTCATCACCGAGAGCAACGACCTGATCAAGATGATCGGCTTCGCCCTGGCCTCGGCGGTCCTCTTCGACGCCTTCGTGGTCCGCATGGCCATCGTGCCGGCCCTGTTCGCCCTGCTCGGCACGTCGGCCTGGTGGCTGCCGAGGTGGCTGGACCGGATGCTGCCGAACGTGGACGTGGAGGGCGCCAAGCTGGAAGGCAGCCGCCCCGCCGCCAAGGAGGACCCGGTGGTGCGGGCCCTGCGCAAGGCCAAGGAGCCGCACTACACCAACTCCCGCTGGTAGCAAGCACGTAAGCACCACCCGCAAAGGGGCCGCCCCCCGGCTGTGTGAACAGCCGGGGGGCGGCCCCTTCCGTCATCCCGGTCGGCCGGTCAGCCGACGATCATCCGGGACACCAGGTCCGCCTGGTCCTGCACGAAGTAGTGGCTCCCGCCGGGGACGATCTGGAGTGACACCTCCTCCGCGTAGTGCTCCCAGGCGCGGTAGCCGTCCGCGACGGTGTCCGTGGCGGGGTCCGCATCACCGATGATCACGTTGATGGGGGCCCGCAGCCGGTCCCACTCCTGCACCGTGTCGATCAGGAACCGGATGCCCTCGCCCATGTCATGCCGCAGGACGCGCAGTACGTGCTGCAGATCCCGTTCGTCGAAGGCGCGCTCGAACCCGCCCAGCGAGACCAGGAAGGCGTGCAGCTCCTCGTCGCTGCTGTCGAGCGCGGATTCCAGCGTGTCCGGCGTCGTGGACGCGGCGAAGGCGAACGCCGCGATGTCCCAGGGCGCTCCCAGGTGGACCGCCGCCGGGGTCAGGCCGCGGTCCTCCAGCCCCCGGGCGACCAGCACCGTCAGCAGGGTGCCCGCACAGTGCCCGTACAGGCTGAACGGCCCCTCCACCGAGGCGGCGATCTCCGCCACCAGCCGGTCCCGGCACTCGGCGCGGTCCACCATGGGCTGGTCGGGCAGCACCGGGTCGTGGCCCGGCAGCGCCACGGTCCACAGGTCGACGTCCGGCGGCACCTGCCCCGCCAGCGGCTGGTACACGGTGGCGCTGCCGCCACCGTACGGAATGCAGACCAGGCTGTGCCGGGGGCGTTCGCCCGCCGGCCGGTCCGGGGTGAGCCGGTGCAGCCAGCGGTGCGGTGCCCCGTCCTCGGGGGCGGTCGCCAGGTGCTCGGCGAGGCCGCGCGGGGTCGGGTTCTTGAACAGCTCGATCACGGAGAGCCCTTGGCCGATGGCACGGGCCAGGGTCACCGCCTTGAAGGAATCGCCGCCGATGTCGAAGAAGTTGTCGTCGATCCCGATATCGGCGATGCCCAGCACCTCGACCCAGGCCTCCACGATCCGGCGCTCCAGCGCATTGGTCGGCGGGGCTGCCGCTCCGCCCCTGCCGGTGCCGAGGGAGGGGGTCGGGGCCGGCAGTGCCTTGCGGTTCAGCTTTCCGTTGCCGGTCAGGGGAATCTCGTCGAGCAGCACATAGGCCGTGGGAACCATGTAGGCGGGCAGGAACGTCCGGAGTTCGGCGCGGAGTTCGGCCGGTTCGGGGGCGGCACCGGCGGCGGGAACCACATACGCCGTCAGCACGCTGTCCCCGACGGCATCGGTACGCACCAGCACCCGCGCCTCCGCCACGCCCTGCTGCCCGATCAGCGCCGCCTCGATCTCTCCCGGCTCGATCCGGAAGCCACGGAGCTTGATCTGGTCGTCCGCCCGCCCCAGGTACTCCAGTTGGCCGTCCGGCGTCCAGCGGGCCAGGTCCCCGGAGCGGTACAGACGGCTGCCGGGCGGGCCGAAGGGGTTGGGGACAAAGCGCTCGGCGGTGAGGCCGGGACGGTTGAGATAGCCGCGGGCCAGCTGGCCGCCGGCCACGTACATCTCCCCCGCGACACCGGCGGGAACCGGCCTGCGGGCCCCGTCCAGCACATGGACCTCGAGCCCGGGAAGACCGATGCCGATGGTGCTGCCCGCCTGCTCCTTCACCAGGCGCTCGGTCAGCACCCGATGGCTGACGTGCACGGTGGTCTCGGTGATCCCGTACATGTTGACGAGCACCGGAGCCTCCTCGGCATGTCGCCCGTACCAGTCGCCGAGCTGGGCCAGGTCCAGGGCCTCACCGCCGAACACCACGTAGCGGAGCGCGAGTTCACCGCTGAGCTCCGGGGATTCCCGGTCCGCGCGCATCAGCTGGTAGAACGCGGACGGCGTCTGGTTGAGGACCGTGACCCGTTCCCGTACGAGGAGGGCGAGGAAGTCCTGGGGGGAGCGGCTCACCTCGTACGGGACCATCACCAGCCGGCCGCCGTGGAGCAGCGGGCCCCACAGCTCCCACACCGAGAAGTCGAAGGCGTACGAGTGGAACATGGTCCACACGTCGTCCTCGCGGAAGCCGAACAGGCCCTGGGTGGCGGTGAACAGGCTCATCACGTTCAGGTGCGTGACGACCACGCCCTTGGGCCGGCCCGTGGACCCCGAGGTGTAGATCACGTACGCGGGGTCGGAGGCGCGGGACGGGGTGGTGCGCTCGGACGCGCCGAGGTCGTGGCCCGGCAGGGCCGCGAGTGCCTCCTCCGTCGCGGGTTCGGCGAGTGCCAGACGGGGCACACCGCTGTCCGGGATGCGGTCGGCGACGGCCGCCGTGGTGACCAGCAGCTGCGGGTCCGCGTCCTGGAGGATGTACGCGATCCGGTCGGCCGGGCTCTCCGGGTCGATCGGAACGTACGCCGCCCCCGACTTCACGATCGCGAGCAGCGCGACGACCAGGTCCGCCGACCGGGGCAGGGCAACGGCCACGAACTGGCCGGGCCCGGCACCCCGCGCCGCCAGCAGGCGTGCGAGCCGGTTCGCCCGGGCGTTGAGCCCGGCATAGTCGAGATGTACGTCCTCGAGTACGTCCTCGCAGGTCAGCGCGGGCAGGCCGGGGGTCCGGGCCGCCTGCGCCTCGAATGCCGCAGCCAAGGTGACGTCCGGCACCGGGCCGCCTGCACCGCCTGCCCGGGCCCATTCGGCCAGCTGCGACCGTTCGGCCGCATCCAGCACGTCCACCCGGTCGATCCGCACCGCCGGATCGGCCACGACCTGCTCCAGCACCCGGACGAACCGGTCGGCGATCCGCTCGACCGAGGCGCGGTCGAACAGATCGGTGGCGTACTCGATCAGGCCGTCCACCCGGCGCCCGTCGGCGGAGACGGACTCCCCCAGGTTGAAGAGCAGGTCGAATTTCGCCACACCGGTCACGGCCGTGACGAACTCCGCTTCCAGTTCGGGGAGTTCGAACCCGGACCGGGGAACGTCCTGCCAGGCCAGCATCACCTGGAACAGCGGGTGGTGGGCGGTGGAGCGTTCCGGCTTGAGGACCTCCACGAGCCTCTCGAACGGGACGTCCTGGTTGTCGTACGCCGACAGCGCCTTGCCCTTCACCTGTCCCATCAGCTGCTCGAAGGTCGGGGTGCCCGCCAGGTCGGCCCGCAGGATCCAGGTGTTGGCGAAGAAGCCGATCAGGTCGTTGAGGGCTTCGTCGGTACGGCCGGCGATCGGGGAGCCGATTGCGATGTCGTCGCCGGCGCCCAGCCGGTGCAGCAGCACGGTGAGGGCCGACTGCATCACCATCGAGACGGTGACATCGCGGCTCAGCGCCAGCTGCTCCACTGCGGCGAGGGTGTCACCGTCGATGGTGAATGCGAGCATCTCGCCGCGGTGGCTGAACTTCTCCGGCCGGGGGCGGTCCGTGGGCAGCTGGATCGGCTGCGCCATGTCCGCCAGTTCCGTACGCCAGTAGTCGGACTGCCGGGACAGGACACTGGCGGGGTCGGAGGCCTCCCCGAGCAGCTCGCGCTGCCACAGCGTGTAGTCGGCGTACTGGACGGGCAGTTCGGCGAACTGCGGTGCCCGGCCCGCACGATGGGCGGTGTAGGCCGCCGAGAGCTCCCGCATCAGCGGGGCCATCGACACGCCGTCCGTCGCAATGTGGTGGATCACCAGGCACAGGATGTGTTCGTCCGGGCGGACGCGCAGGATGCGGGCCCGCACCGGAATCTCCGCGGCCAGGTCGAACCGGTGCGTGGCCACCTCGGCGACGGCATCCGAGACGCCCTCCGCGGACACCTCGGGCACCTCGATCACGGGGACATCGAGGACCGCCTCGGCCACCGGCACCACCCGCTGCATGGGCGCCCCGTCGGCGTCTTCGACACACAGGGTGCGCAGGCTCTCGTGCCGGGCCACCACGTCTTGCAGGGCCGCGGCGAGGGAACTGGTATCGAGATCGCCGGTGAGGCGCAGGGTCAGCGGGATGTTGTAGGTGGCGGAGGGCCCCTCGAGCTGGTCCATGAACCAGAGGCGTCGCTGCGCGAAGGACAGCGGGAGCCGTTCGGGGCGTTCGGCGTCGGCGAACCGCTGGAGCGACCGGCGCAGCGGGGTGCTGCTGTCGGTGAGGTGCGCGGCGAGCTCGGCGATCGTAGGCGAGTCGAAGAGGGTTCTGATCGGTATCTCCACGCCGAGCTCGGTACGGATCCGGCTGATGACGCGGGTGGCCTTGAGGGAGTTGCAGCCCAGGACGAAGACGTTGTCGTCGATGCCCACGGCCACGGCCTGGTCCAGGCCGAGCTCTTCGGCGAATACGGTGGCCAGGGTTTCTTCCTGTGCCGTGCGCGGCGCCCGGTAGGGGACCCCGATGGTCTCCGGCTCGGGCAGTGCTGCCCGGTCCAACTTGCCGTTGGGCATCAACGGCAGCCGGTCCAACAGGACGAACGCGGACGGAACCATGTACTCCGGCAGCTTGCCGGATGCGAAGGTCCGCAGGTCGTCGAGGGTGGGCCCGTCCGCCTCGGCATGCGGGGTTGCCAACACCGCGTACGCCACGAGCAGTTCTCCGTGGGCCACGACCGTGACTTGGGTGACGGCGGGGTGGGCGGTGAGCGTGGCCTCGACCTCTCCGGGCTCGATACGGAACCCGCGGATCTTGATCTGACTGTCACTGCGGCCGAGGTACTCCAGCTCGCCACTGGTATTCCAGCGCGCCAGGTCGCCGGTGCGATACATACGTGCGCCGGGGGTACCGAAGGGATCGGCGACGAACCGCTCGGCCGTCAGACCCGCCCGCTCGAAGTAGCCGCGGGCGATCGTCCCGCCGACATACAGCTCGCCCACAGCGCCTGTCGGCGCAGGCTGCAGGCCGGGCCCGAGAACGTAGGCACGCATATTGCCGAGCGGCAGCCCGATCGCCGCGCCACCCGCTGCACTGCTCGTGGTGGCGTAGAAGGACTCGGTCTGCCCGTAGGCGTTGACCACCTTCACCCCGAGGAATGCCTCATGGACCCGGTCCACCAGACTCGCCGGCAGCGCCTCACCCGCGAACACGAGTGTGTCGATGCCGGGGGCGAGCAGGTCCACCAGCTCCGCGAATGCGGACGGGACGGTGGAGACGATGTGCCCGTCGAAGCCACCGCGCTCGCCGAGCACCAGCACGTCACGGACCACCTCAATGGACCCGCCGTGGCAGAGGCTGGTGAAGATCTCGAACACCGACACATCGAAGTTGACGGACGTACTCGCCAAGGCGCGACGCCCCGGTCCTGCCTCAATCTGCTCAGCCAGACGCGAGACACCATTCACCACAGTGCCGTGGCTGACCGCCACTCCCTTCGGCGTCCCTGTCGACCCCGACGTGTACATCACATACGCCAGGTCATCCGGACCTGCCACCACACCCAGATCCCCGGCATCACCCACCGACAGATCGGTCTCGTCCAGCAACAGCAGTCCGCTGTCACTCTGCGGGAGCACCGACAGCGTGTCCGTATCAGTCAGGATCACCTGCGGCCGGGCCTCGCCCAGAATGAAGTCCAGCCGGTGGCTCGGGTACTTCGGGTCCACCGGCACATACGCACCACCGGCCTTCAACACCGCCAACAGCCCCACGATGAGATCAGCGGACCGCGGCAGCGCGACTGCGACCAGCGAACCACGTCCCACACCACGACCCGCCAGCACCCGCGCCAACCGGTTCGCCCGCGCATTCACCTCCCCAAACGACCACTCCACCCCGTCACACACCACCGCGACAGCATCAGCCGCCACCCGCACCTGCCGCTCAAACAACCCGGAAACCGACACCGCCTCCACAGGCACCGATGTGTCATTCACCAGAGCCAGACGCTCACGCTCACCCGCCTCCAGTACATCCACCCGACCCACCGCAACCCGCGGGTCGATCACCAACTGCCTCAGTACACCGGCCAAACGAGCCGCCATGGTCTCCACAGCACCCCGTTCGAACGCGGCCGGCTGATACTGCAGGTTCACCTGCAAGTACGGGTCGGCGCCCACCATGACGGTGAGCGGATAGTGACTGCCGGACATTGCACGGAATCCGGCAATCGAAATGCCGCCGGCGGCGTGGGCTTCGGCGATCGCGGCCTGGTCCACCGGGTAGGACTGGAAGACGACCAGCGTGTCGAACAGTTCCTTGAATCCCGTGGCCTGCTGGATGTCGGACAGTCCGTGGTGGTGATGGTCCAGGAGGGCCGCCTGCCGCTGCTGCAGAGAGGTGAGCAGCTGCTCGAACGTCTCTCCCGGGGAGTAAGACACCCGCACCGGCAGGGTGTTGATGAACAAGCCCACCATGGCATCGACGTCCGGCACCGTCGGCGGCCGGCCCGAAACCGTCGCGCCGAACAGCACGTCCGTGCGCCCCGTCAGCTGCCCCAGCAGCACGGCCCAGGCACCCTGCACCAGGGTGTTGACCGTGACACCCAGCTCCGCAGCACGCCGCGCCAGCGCCCTCGCATCCTCCGCCGACAGCGGGGTACTCACCTGCCCGATCGCGGCGGTCTGTGCAGCGCTGCTCACCTCGGTGAGCAGCAGGGTCGGCTCTTCCACGCCGGCCATCTCCGCGGCCCAGGCCCGGGCGGATGCGTCGCGGTCCTGGCGGGACAGCCACTCCAGGAAATCCCGGTAGCCACCGCGGACCTTCGGCAGCGCGCCGAGTCCGCCGCCTGCACCGTAGAGCCTCAGGATGTCCTGCAACAGGATCGGGAACGACCATCCGTCGAAGAGCACATGGTGGGCGGTCAGTACGAGTTCACAGTGCTCGGGGCCCATCCGGACCAGCGTCAGCCGGAGCATGGGAGGCGTGACCGGGTCGAAGTGCGCGGCATGGTCCTCGACCAGGAACCGCTCGAACGCCTCGCTCCTCGCCTCCTCCGGCAGCCCACTCAAGTCGACTTCCTGCCAGGGAAGTTCCACACCATCAACCACCACCTGAACCTGATCACCCGCAGACGTGGTGACGAAGGCGGTCCTCAGGTTCGGATACCGGTCCAGCAACGCCTGCCCCGCAGCCCGCATACGCTCCGCGTCCACCGCACCAGCGACATGGAACGCCAGCTGCATCTGGTACGCGTCGAAGTCGTCCTCGTTGAGCAAGGCGTGGAACAGGAAGCCGGACTGGAGCGGGGTGACGGGCCAGACGTCGGACAGGGCGGGATAGCGCTGCTCCCAGACCTCGATGTCCTGTTGCTTCACCTCCACCAACGGCAGGTCCGACGGAGTGAAACCACCCGCGTCAGCAGTCGAGGCGTGGCGGGCGATGCCCTCCAGTGCCGCGCACCACAGATCCGCCAGCTCCTGCACGTCCGCACGGGTGAGAACACCGGTGGGGAACCCGATCACGGCCTCGAACCGGGAGCCCTGGTCGGTGTCGACAACCGCCGAGTTGATCTCGACCGTCGACAGCGCCGGCATATCGGCGTCCAGGTCCGCAGTCACGGCCTCTGAGCCCGACAGTTGGGTCCAGCCGAGTCCGCGCAGGTCGTCGGGCATGTCCGTCGCGGAGAACCGGCCCAGATAGTTGAACCCGATGTGCCCCGTACCAAACCGCCCCAGCTCCGCACCCGTCTCCTCGTTCAAGTACCGCAGGAGACCAAAACCCAGACCCTTGTCCGGAACAGCCAGCAACTGCTCCTTGACCGCCTTCAGCACACCACCCGCAGCCGGACCCCCAGCCAACACCTCATCCAGATCAAACCCAGCCGTCTCCAACCGAACCGGGAACATACTCGTAAACCAGCCCACCGTGCTCGACAGATCCGCACCCGGCACGACCTCCTGCTCACGACCATGTCCCTCCAACCGCACCAACGCCGACGACTCCACCACGCCCCGCGCACGACGCCACTGCACCACCGCAACACCCAACGCAGCCAACAGACCATCGTTCACACCACCACGGAACACAGCCGGAACCGTCGACAACAACGCCTCCGTCACCCCCGACGACACACCCACACGCACCCGGTCAACCGTGGACATCACATCCACCACCGGATCCAACACCCGCGACCCCAACAACGGATCCGGCCCCTCCAACACCGAACGCCACACACCCAACTCCGACACCCGCCCAGGACTACGCGCCTCCTCCAACAACGCATGAGCCCAACGCCGCACGGACGTGCCGACACCGGTCAGCTCAGGCTTCGCCCGGCCGTCCCTGACCTGGCGCCATGCTTCGGCGAAGTCCGGCAGCAGGATCCGCCAGGACACGCCGTCCACGACCAGGTGGTGGAGTGCGATCAGCAGACGGCCTGCGCCCTCGCCCGTACGGAACCAGACGAACTGAGCCATCACTCCGCCGGCCGGATCCAACCTGCCTACTGCTGCGTTGAGTTCGGCAGCAGCCAGCCGCTGCCATTCCGCGCCACAGGCGCCGTCCCAGGCGACCCGGTGTACCAGCGTGCTCACATCGACCGATCCCGCAGGACCGATACGGAGACTGTCGCCGCACGCCTCGTCCAGGACGAGGCAGGAGCGCATGATGTCGTGACGGTCGACGACCGCCTGCAGGGTGGCGTACAGCTCGTCGGCGTCGATGCCGTGCGGCAACTCCAGAGCCATAGACATGGCGAACCGGTCGTAGCCGCCGCCCAGTTCGAGCATGTACTTCGCAATGGGGAGCAGCGGCACGACACCGGTGCCACCACCTTCGTACTCCTCGAGCACGGGACCGGCTCCGGTACCGGTACTGGTCGCGACCCGCGCCAGTTCCGCAACCGTCCGCAGCTGGAAGACCTGCGACGGCGACACCTCGACACCCTGGGCACGCGCCCGCGTGACCACCTGGATGGACCGGATGCTGTCACCGCCGACGGCAAAGAAGTCGTCGTCGATACCCACCCGGTCAAGCCCCAGCACCTCGGCATAGACCGCAGCGAGAACCTCCTCCACCCGGCTCTGCGGGGCACGGTACTGGCCCCCGCTGAACGCCGGCTCGGGCAGTGCTGCCCGGTCCAGCTTGCCGTTGGGCATCAACGGCAGCCGGTCCAGCAGGACGAACGCGGACGGCACCATGTACTCCGGCAGCCTGCCGGACACGAAGGTCCGCAGGTCTCGCGAAGAGATCCAGCCCGCCAGATCGTATTGCCCCTCCCCCACATGCTCGGCGTCGCCGTCGCCCCGTGTGGCAGCCGGGACGACGTAGGCGACGAGCTGCTTGGCGTCGGTGACGACCACCGTGGCTTGGGTGACGGCGGGGTGGGCGGTGAGCGTGGCCTCGACCTCTCCGGGCTCGATACGGAACCCGCGGATCTTGATCTGACTGTCACTGCGGCCGAGGTATTCCAGCTCGCCACTGGTATTCCAGCGCGCCAGGTCACCGGTGCGATACATACGCGAGCCGGGGGTGCCGAAGGGATCGGCGACGAACCGCTCGACCGTCAAGCCTGGGCGCTCGTAGTAACCGCGGGCGATCGTCCCGCCGACATACAGCTCGCCCACAGCGCCTGTCGGCGCAGGCTGCAGGCCGGGCCCGAGAACGTAGGCACGCATATTGCCGAGCGGCAGCCCGATCGCCGCGCCACCCGCTGCACTGCTCGTGGTGGCGTAGAAGGACTCGGTCTGCCCGTAGGCGTTGACCACCTTCACCCCGGGGAATGCCTCATGGACCCGGTCCACCAGACCCGCCGGCAGCGCCTCACCCGCAAACACAAGCGTGTCGATGCCAGGGGCAAGCAGGTCCACCAGCTCAGCGAACGCAGACGGGACAGTGGAGACGATCTGCCCGTCAAACCCTCCACGCTCACCGAGCACCAACACATCACGGACCACCTCAATGGACCCGCCATGGCACAGGCTGGTGAAGATCTCAAACACCGACACATCGAAGTTGATGGACGTACTCGCCAAGGCGCGACGCCCCGGGCCTGCCTCAATCTGCTCAGCCAGCTGCGACACACCATTCACCACAGTGCCGTGGCTGACCGCCACCCCCTTAGGCGTCCCCGTCGACCCCGACGTGTACATCACATACGCCAGGTCATCCGGACCTGCCACCACACCCAGATCCCCGGCATCACCCACCGACAGATCGGTCTCGTCCAGCAACAGCAGTCCGCTGTCACTCTGCGGAAGCACGGTCACCGTCTCCGCATCGGTCAGGATCACCTGCGGCCGGGCCTCGCCCAGGATGAAGTCCAGCCGGTGGCTCGGGTACTTCGGGTCCACCGGCACATACGCACCACCGGCCTTCAACACCGCCAACAGCCCCACGATGAGATCAGCGGACCGCGGCAGCGCGACTGCGACCAGCGAACCACGTCCCACACCACGACCCGCCAGCACCCGCGCCAACCGGTTCGCCCGCGCATTCACCTCCCCAAACGACCACTCCACCCCGTCACAGACCACCGCGACAGCATCAGGCGCCACACCCACCTGCCGCTCAAACAACCCCGAAACCGACACCGCCTCCACAGGCACCGATGTGTCATTCACCAGAGCCAGACGCTCACGCTCACCCGCCCCCAGCACATCCACCGAGTCGATACGCATCCCGGGCTCGGCGACCAGCTGTCGCACCACACGTACGTACCGCTCGGCGATCCGCTCCGCCGTCTCGCGGTCGAAGAGATCGGTGGCGTACTCGATCAGGCCCTGTACGTCCCTGCCGTCCGGGCCTGTCCGCTCCGTCAGGTTGATGAACAGGTCGAACTTCGCAGTGCCGGTCGCACCGGGCGCCAAGTCCACGCGCAGGCCAGGCAGGTCAAAGTCCGTCTGGGTGAAGTTCTGCCAGGCGAGCATCACCTGGAACAGCGGGTGGTGAGCAGTGGAGCGGTCCGGGTTGAGGAGCTCCACCAGGCGCTCGAAGGGAGCGTCCTGGTTTCCGTAGGCTCCAAGCGCCTTTTCCTTCACCTGCCGCAGCAGTGCGTCGAAGGTCACTGCCTCCGCGAGCTCTGCGCGCAGCACCCAGGTGTTGACGAAGAATCCGATCAGGTCGTTGAGCGCATCATCGGTACGGCCGGCGATCGGAGAGCCGATAGCGATGTCGTCGCCCGCGCCCAGCTGGTGCAGCAATACGGCGAGAGCCGACTGCATCACCATCGAGACGGTCACATCCCGCTGTCGTACCAACTCCTCGATCATGTCCAGGAGATCGGAATCCAGAGCGAATTCGATCATTTCGCCGCGATGGCTGGCCTTCGGCGGGCGCGGCCGGTCCGTGGGCAGCTGAAGCGGCTGCGGAATACCGGCGAGCTCCTTGCGCCAATATCCGGTCTGGGCCGCCAGCAGGCTCTCCGGGTCGCTTTCCTCGCCCAGCAGTTCACGCTGCCACAGCGTGTAGTCGGCGTACTGGACGGGCAGTTCAGCGAACTGTGGTGCTCGGCCCTCACGACGTGCGGTGTAGGCGGCCGAGACCTCACGGATCAGCACTGCAATCGATTCACCGTCGCCGGCGATGTGGTGGATCACGAGGGAGAGGATGTGCTCGTCCGGGCCGGTGCGCAGGATGCGCGCCCGCACCGGAATCTCCGAAGACAGGTCGAACCGGTACTCGGCCATCTCGGCGAGGGCGCCGGGCATGCCTTCGGCGGTGACCTCCACAATCGGAACGTTCAGGAGGGCTTCCCGGGCTGGGACGATCTGCTGGAACGGCACCCCCTCGGTGTCCTGGAGGTACACGGTGCGCAGGCTCTCGTGCCGGGCCACCACGTCCTGCAGGGCCGCGGCGAGGGAACTGGCATCGAGATCGCCGGTGAGGCGCAGGCTCAGCGGGATGTTGTAGGTGGCTGAAGGCCCCTCGAACTTGTCCATGAACCAGAGGCGTCGCTGCGCGAAGGACAGCGGCAACCGGTCGGGACGCTCGGCGAACCGCTGCAACGATCGGCGCAGCGGAGTGGCGCCTGCGGTGAGGCGCGCGGCGAGCTCGGCGACCGTGGGCGAACCGAAGACGGTCTTGATCGGAATCTCTGCGCCGAGCTCGGTACGGATTCGGCTGATGAGCCGGGTCGCAAGGAGCGAATGCCCGCCCAGCAGGAAGAAGTTGTCGTCGATACCCACGGCTTGGCCCAGGCCGAGGACTTCGCCGAATACGGTGGCCAGGGTTTCTTCCTGTGCCGTGCGCGGCGCCCGGTAGGGGACCCCGATGGTCTCCGGCTCGGGCAGTGCTGCCCGGTCCAACTTGCCGTTGGGCATCAACGGCAGCCGGTCCAACAGGACGAATGCCGACGGAACCATGTACTCCGGCAGCCTGCCGGACGCGAACGACCGCAGCTCGTCCACGGTGGGCCCGGCAGCCTCGGCAGCCGGGACGACGTAGGCGACGAGCTGCTTGGCGTCGGTGACGACCACCGCGGCTTGGGTGACGGCAGGATGCGCAGCCAGCGCGGCTTCGACCTCTCCGGGCTCGATACGGAACCCGCGGATCTTGATCTGACTGTCACTGCGGCCGAGATACTCCAGCTCACCACTCGCATTCCAGCGCGCCAGGTCACCGGTGCGATACATACGTGCGCCGGGGGTACCGAAGGGATCGGCGACGAACCGCTCGGCCGTCAGACCCGCCCGCTCGAAGTAGCCGCGGGCGATCGTCCCGCCGACATACAGCTCGCCCACAGCGCCTGTCGGCGCGGGCTGCAGGCCGGGCCCGAGAACGTAGGCACGCATATTGCCGAGCGGCAGCCCGATCGCCGCGCCACCCGCTGCACTGCTCGTGGTGGCGTAGAAGGACTCGGTCTGCCCGTAGGCGTTGACCACCTTCACCCCGAGGAACGCCTCACGCACCCGGTCCACCAGACCCGCCGGCAGCGCCTCACCCGCGAACACGAGCGTGTCGATGCCAGGGGCAAGCAGGTCAACCAGCTCCGCGAATGCGGACGGGACAGTGGAGACGATCTGCCCGTCGAAGCCACCGCGCTCGCCGAGCACCAACACATCACGGACCACCTCAATGGACCCGCCATGGCACAGGCTGGTGAAGATCTCGAACACCGACACATCGAAGTTGACGGACGTACTCGCCAAGGCGCGACGCCCCGGTCCTGCCTCAATCTGCTCAGCCAGACGCGAGACACCATTCACCACAGTGCCGTGGCTGACCGCCACTCCCTTCGGCGTCCCTGTCGACCCCGACGTATACATCACATACGCCAGGTCATCCGGACCTGCCACCACACCCAGATCCCCGGCATCACCCACCGACAGATCGGTCTCGTCCAGCAACAGCAGTCCGCTGTCACTCTGCGGGAGCACCGACAGCGTGTCCGTATCAGTCAGGATCACCTGCGGCCGGGCCTCGCCCAGAATGAAGTCCAACCGGTGGCTCGGGTACTTCGGGTCCACCGGCACATACGCACCACCGGCCTTCAACACCGCCAACAACCCGATCACCAGCTCAGCGGACCGCGGCAGCGCAACCCCCACCACCGAACCACGCCCCACACCACGACCCGCCAGCACCCGCGCCAACCGGTTCGCCCGCGCATTCACCTCCCCAAACGACCACTCCACCCCGTCACAGACCACCGCGACAGCATCAGGCGCCACACCCACCTGCCGCTCAAACAACCCCGAAACCGACCCACCAACCACCGGCACCGACGTGTCATTCACCAGAGCCAAACGCTCACGCTCACCCGCCCCCAGCACATCCACCCGACCCACCACAACCCGCGGGTCGATCACCAACTGCCGCAGCACACCGGCCAAACGAGCCGCAATGTCTTCGACCGAGCTCTGCTGGAGCAGGTGCTGCTGGTAGTGCAGCGTCAACCGCAGCTGCGGCTCGACTTCGGCCAGCACCGTCAGCGGGTAGTGGGTGCTGGAGATCGGGCGAATGCCGGTGACGGCGATGCTGCCGGCCGCGTTCACCTCGTTGATACCGAGCCGGTCCACCGGATACGACTCGAACACCAGCAGCGTGTCGAACAGCGTAGGTATACCCGTGGCCAGCTGAATGTCGGACAGTCCGTGGTGGTGATGGTCCAGGAGGGCCGCCTGGCGCTGCTGCAAACCGGTCAGGAGCTGCTCAAACGTCTCCCCCGGGGCGTACGCCACCCGCACAGGCAGGGTGTTGATGAACATGCCCACCATCGCATCGACATCCTGCACTGCCGGCGGCCGACCCGAAACCGTCGCGCCGAACACCACGTCCGTGCGCCCCGTCAGCTGCCCCAGCAGCACGGCCCAGGCACCCTGCACCAGGGTGTTGACCGTGACACCAAGCTCCGTAGCACGCCGCGCCAGCGCCCTCGCATCCTCCGCCGACAGCGGGGTACTCACCTGCCCGAACCCCGAGCTCTCCGCATCGGTAAGGGCTTCGGGCAGCAGCAGAGTGGGCTCTTCCACACCGGCCAATTCCTCGGCCCAAGCCCGGGCGGAAGCCTCATCGTCCTGACGAGCCAGCCACTCCAGGAAGTCCCGGTACCCGCCCCGAACCCTCGGCGGCGCGCTCAGCGCTCCATCGGCCCCGTACAGGCGCAGGATGTCCTGCATCAGGATCGGGAAGGACCAGCCGTCGAAGAGCACATGGTGGGCGGTCAGTACGAGTTCGCAGTGGTCGGGGCCCATCCGGACCAGCGTCAGCCGGAGCATGGGAGGCGTGACCGGGTCGAAGTGCGCGGCATGGTCCTCGACCAGGAACCGCTCGAACGCCTCGCTCCTCGCCCCCTCCGGCAGCCCACTCAAGTCGACTTCCTGCCACGGCAGTTCCACACCATCAACCACGACCTGAACCTGATCACCCGCAGACGTGGTGACAAACGCGGTCCGCAGGTTCGGATACCGGTCCAGCAACGCCTGCCCCGCAGCCCGCATACGCTCCGCGTCCACCGAACCAGCGACATGGAACACCAGCTGCATCTGGTACGCGTCGTATGCCGAGTCCGCCAGCATCGTGTGGAACAGCAGACCGGACTGGAGCGGGGTGAGGGGCCAGACGTCGGACAGGGTGGGGTAGCGCTGCTCCCAAACCTCGATGTCTTCCTGCTTCACCTCCACCAACGGCAGATCCGACGGAGTGAAACCACCCGCGTCGGCAGTCGATGCATGGCGGGCGATGCCCTCCAATGCCGTACACCACAGATCCGCCAACTCCTGCACATCCGCACGGGTAAGCACACCTGTGGGGAACCCGATCACAGCATCCAGCTGCGGTCCGAGTTCGGTGTCGACGACAAGGACGTTGATGTCCACGGTGGAGAGTGCCGGCCGGTCGTCGCCGGGAGGAGCTTCCAGCTCGGCCGCTTGGGTCCAGCCGAGTCCTCGCAGGTCGTCGGGCATGTCCGTCGCGGAGAACCGGCCCAGATAGTTGAACCCGATCTGCCCCGTACCAAACCGCCCCAGCTCCGCACCCGTCTCCTCGTTCAGATACCGCAGGAGACCAAAACCCAGACCCTTGTCCGGAACAGCCAGCAACTGCTCCTTGACCGCCTTCAGCACACCACCCGCAGCCGGACCCCCAGCCAACACCTCATCCAGATCAAACCCAGCCGTCTCCAACCGGACCGGGAACATACTCGTAAACCAGCCCACCGTGCTCGACAGATCCGCACCCGGCACGACCTCCTGCTCACGACCATGCCCCTCCAACCGCACCAACGCCGACGACTCCACCACACCCCGCGCACGACGCCACTGCACCACCGCAACACCCAACGCAGCCAACAGACCATCGTTCACACCACCACGGAACACAGCCGGAACCGTCGACAACAACGCCTCCGTCACCCCCGACGACACACCCACACGCACCCGGTCAACCGTGGACATCACATCCACCACCGGATCCAACACCCGCGACCCCAACAACGGATCCGGCCCCTCCAACACCGAACGCCACACACCCAACTCCGACACCCGCCCAGGACTACGCGCCTCCTCCAACAACGCATGAGCCCAACGCCGCACCGATGTCACGGGCTGTGGCAGATCCGGCGCCTCGCCCGCACGAACGCGCTTCCACGCCGCTGCGAAATCGGGCAGCAGGATTCGCCAGGACACGCCGTCCACGACCAGGTGATGCAGCACCACCCACAGTCGCCCCGCGGCCCCGGAGGTCGGCACGAACCAGACGAACTGAGCCATCACCCCACCGGTCGGATTGAGGCGCTCGGATGCCGCATCCAGCTCGGCGGCAGCCAACCGGTCCCACTCCTCGCCCTGCCAACGTCCATCGCATTCGACGCGGTGGATCAGCCCCGCCACATCCACCGAGTCCGGTGGGCCCACCTGCATGAATCCGCCGGTGCCGTCGAGGACCAGACGGGCGCGCAACACATCGTGGTGGTTGAGGACGGCACCCAAGGTCGCCGTCAGCCCTGCGAGATCGATTCCCATCGGCAGGTCGAGCAGCATGGCCATCGCGAAGCGGTCGTAGTTGCCCAGGTCGAGCATGTACTTCGCAATGGGGAGCAGCGGCACGACACCGGTGCCACCACCTTCGTACTCCTCAAGCACAGGACCGGCTCCGGTACCGGTGCTGGTCGCGACCCGCGCCAGTTCCGCAACCGTCCGCAGCTGGAAGACCTGCGACGGCGACACCTCGACACCCTGGGCACGCGCCCTGGAAACGACCTGGATCGAGCGAATGCTGTCGCCACCGACTCCAAAGAAGTCGTCGTCGATACCCACCCGGTCAAGCCCCAGCACCTCGGCATAGACCGCAGCAAGAACCTCCTCCACCCGGCCCTGCGGCGCACGGTACTGGCCCCCGCTGAACCCCGGTTCCGGCAATGCGCGATGGTCCAGCTTGCCGTTGGGCATCAACGGCAGCCGGTCCAGCAGCACGAACGCCGACGGAACCATGTACTCCGGCAGCCTGCCGGACACGAAGGTCCGGAGCTCCCGCGCCGAGATACCGGCGGCCAGGTCCAGCTCCATGACGCCCGTGTCCTCGACACCACTGCCACTGTCCCTCACGCCCTGCGGGACGATGTAGGCGACGAGCTGCTTGCCTGCGGTTGCAAGGACCACGACCTGAGCAACAGCGGGGTGGGCAGTGAGCGCGGCTTCGACCTCTCCGGGCTCGATACGGAACCCGCGGATCTTGATCTGACTGTCACTGCGGCCGAGATACTCCAGCTCACCACTCGCATTCCAGCGCGCCAGGTCACCGGTGCGATACATACGTGCGCCGGGGGTACCGAAGGGATCGGCGACGAACCGCTCGGCCGTCAGACCCGCCCGCTCGAAGTAGCCGCGGGCGATCGCCCCACCGACATACAACTCCCCCACCGCACCCGCCGGCGCAGGCTGCAAGCCGGGCCCGAGAACATAGGCACGCATATTGCCCAGCGGCAACCCAATCGCTGCGCCACCCGCAACACTGCTCGTGGTCGCGTAGAAGGACTCGGTCTGCCCGTAGGCGTTGACCACCTTCACACCGGGGAACGCCTCACGCACCCGGTCCACCAGACCCGCCGGCAGCGCCTCACCCGCAAACACGAGCGTGTCGATGCCAGGGGCAAGCAGGTCAACCAGCTCCGCGAATGCGGACGGGACAGTGGAGACGATCTGCCCGTCGAAGCCACCGCGCTCGCCCAGCACCAGCACGTCACGGACCACTTCAATGGACCCGCCATGGCACAGGCTGGTGAAGATCTCAAACACCGACACATCGAAGTTGACGGACGTACTCGCCAAAGCACGACGCCCCGGCCCCGCCTCAATCTGCTCAGCCAGACGCGAGACACCATTCACCACAGTGCCGTGGCTGACCGCCACACCCTTCGGCGTCCCCGTCGACCCCGACGTATACATCACATACGCCAGGTCATCCGGACCTGCCACCACACCCAGATCCCCGGCATCACCCACCGACAGATCAACCTCGTCCAGCAGCACAAGCCCGGCATCGGTCGGCGGAAGCACACTCACCGTCTCCGCATCGGTCAGGACCACCTGCGGCCGGGCCTCGCCCAGAATGAAGTCCAACCGGTGGCTCGGGTACTTCGGGTCCACCGGCACATACGCACCACCGGCCTTCAACACCGCCAACAACCCGATCACCAGCTCAGCGGACCGCGGCAGCGCAACCCCCACCACCGAACCACGCCCCACACCACGACCCGCCAACACCCGCGCCAACCGGTTCGCCCGCGCATTCACCTCCGCATACGAAAACTCCACCCCGTCACGGACCACCGCGACAGCATCAGGCGCCACACCCACCTGCCGCTCAAACAACCCCGAAACCGACCCACCAACCACCGGCACCGACGTGTCATTCACCAGAGCCAAACGCTCACGCTCACCCGCCCCCAGCACATCCACCCGACCCACCACAACCTGCGGATCCGCCACCGCAGCCCTGATGAAGGCAAGCAACTGGGCAGAGAAGAGATCCAGGTCTTTCTGGCTGTAGAGCAGGCCATTGCCCTCGATGGACATGCTGAGACCGCTGCCGGCACGGCCGTCGTAGTACATGATGATCATCAGTTCGTCGGTGACGCCCGGGGTGCAGCCGCCCCATTCGGTCGTGCAGCCTTCGATCTCCGTGACCGTGGCAAACGGAATGATATTGACACACGCGCCGAAAGGCGTACTGGCGATCGAACCGTCGAGGCCCGAGGCGCGCCGAATGTCTGCACCGTCGTATCCGGAATGCAGAATGGCAGCCTTCATCTGGGCGCCCACCCCATGGGCGACCTCTGCAAAACGGGAGGAAAGCGGAACCCGAACGCGCAGCGGAACGATTTTCGCCAGGAGGCCGTACGTGTTCTTCAAGACCTCCGGGCGGCTGGCGACAGGGTACGAGATGGTGAATTCCTGCGGGTTTCCCATGGCGCGGAGGAATGAAACCGATGCGGCCGTCAGGAGCGTTGGCGTCGGCACACCTATGGCCTCAGCTGCAGCCGCCCACCGGCCCACCTCCTCCGCGTCGACATCCACGATCCGCCGGATGGCGACCGGAACGTCGGAACTGCGCTCACCCTGCAACCTCGCCGCGGGGGGCAGATCCGCCACGTAGTCCTGCCAGAATTCCGCGTCCTGCTGGAACTGGGCGGAGCGGCTGTAGCGGGCGTCCTCTTCGTTGATGTCCTCCGGCCCGGCGGGCGTGAACGCCGGAACCGGGTCCCCGTTCTTCAGGGCCGCATAGACGTCACCGATTCGGCGCGGCAGGACCCGCATCAGGCCGTACCCGTCCGTCACCGCATGGTGAATGACCACCGCCAGTACGAACCGGGATTCCCCGAGCTTCAGGACCGCGGCCCGGAAGAGTGGGTCGTGCTCCAGGTCGAACGGCTGCGTGTCGATCTCCAGAACCCGGGCCCGTGCCGCCGCTTCCGGGTCCGCTTCGCCGCTCACGTCGATGACGAGCGGGGACCAGTCCCCCATGTCCCGCACCACTTGCCGCAGCCCGTCCTCGGACTCCGTGAAGTTGACACGTGCACTACTGTGCTCGCTGAACGTCACCTCGAGGGTGCGGACGAGGAGCGGCACATCGAGCTCTCCCTCGATGCCCCATCGCACACACGCGTTGTTCGACATTTCGGGCGCGAACTTCTGCGCCAGCCAGATGCCTTCCTGCCGGGGCGACACGTGGAAAGTCTTCACGGAAATCAAACTCCTCGCGGTAGTGGCAAAAGATGCAGATCGGGAACGCGGTGAACGTCCTCAGGCCGCGCTGGAGTTCGCCATCTGGAGCAAACTGCGCGGTACTGCCCACGGGGAGGGTCTCGGTCTGCCCGTGCGTGTTCGACGGCAGGCGAGGCGACCGAGTGCGGACATTAAGACGGGCAACGAAGATCGCACTCCTATCGAGCGGGGGAGGGAATGCAGCACTCCCCCTGTGCGGCGGTCAACGTGACTCGACATGGACGTCAAGACGGACGCCGACACGAACGCCGACTCGGACGCCGACATGAATTTCCCCGGATTGGCAGATGAAGCGTAATTCCTGACCGCCGCATGAGCCAGCCTTGAACGTCCCAATGCACGTCTCCTTGGCGAAAGCGGTCAATCCGGCGATCCGTCCTGTTGACGGGACAACACGGCACCCGGGCCTGGCCATGCAGGCCCGGGTGCCACCGATTACGCTGGTAGCCGGAGCCGAAACGCCCAGGCATCGCCAGAGAGGCTCAGTCCATGGCCAGCGAGCAGATCCCGGGAATTGATCCCACGGCGCGGCCGAGTGGGAGCGGGTGCGTCGAGTGCCTGGCGGGCGACGGACCGGGATGGTGGCTCCACCTGCGGCGTTGTGCGGAGTGCGGGCACATCGGGTGCTGCGACTCCTCGCCCTCGCAGCACGGCACGAAGCATGCCCGGGAAGCCGGACACCCCTTCCTCACGAGCTTCGAGCCGGGCGAGTCCTGGTTCTGGAGCATCGAGACCGAGGAGTACTACGAGGGTCCGCCCCTGACACCGCCCACCTCACACCCGACCACGCAGCCGACCCCGGGGCCGCTGGGCAAGGTGCCGGCGGATTGGCAGCAGCACCTGCACTGACCCGGGCCGGGGCGCCGGGAGGAAATGGGAGGATCGACATGTCATCCGGTTCGGCATGGTGTTCCGGAGCCCGGCAACTTCCGCTCAGGCTCCCGGTCGGCGCGTTCTTCCTGAATTCCGGGCTTGCGAAACGCGGTGCGGACGAGGCCACGGCAGAAGGCCTGCAGCAGTTCGCCGCCAGCGCCTACCCGTTCCTGGGCGAGTACGACGCCCAGAAGTTCGTCCGCGTGCTCTCCGCGGGAGAGATCGCCGTTGCCGCGGCGCTGCTCCTGCCGTTCGTCCCGGCCGCTGTTGCCGGAGTTGCGCTGACCGCGTTCTCCGCCGGCACCCTCGGGCTTTACCTGCGTTCGCCAGGGATGCGACAGGCCGGCAGCCTGCGCCCGACCGAGCAGGGAATCACGCTCGCCAAGGACGTCTGGATGCTGGGCATCGGCGTCTCCCTCATCATCGACGGCGTGAACGAAAACCGGTGACGCGCCACGACGGCCACGAGCACGAGCACGGACGGCGTACATGGTCACGACCCGATGGTTCTTCGAGCCCGGTCACACCGCGGCGGAGTTCCGCGCCAGGCACATGATGGTCACCTATGTGCGCGGGCAACTCAAGAACGTGCACGGCTTGCTGGAGGTCGACCCCGACCATCCCGAGCAGGCCCGCGTCGAGGCGACGGTCGATGCGACCCGGGTGTACACCGGTGAGCCCCAGCGCGACGCCCACCTCCGCAGTGCGGACTTCTTCGACGTCGAACATCATCCGACGTGGACGTTCATCGGGTCGCGCATCGAGCAGATGAGCGGGACCGAGTTCGAGGTCACCGGAGATCTCACGGTACGCGGCGTGACGCGCCCCGTGACCTTCGACGTCATCTACCTGGGGCAGTGGGACACCCCCTGGTGGGAGGAGGGTCGAGATCTCGGGCCCAGACGACGCGCCGGGTTCACTGCCACCACCCGCATCAATCGCCATGACTTCGAGGTGAGTTGGAACGACGTGGTGGACCGCGGCGGACTTGTCGTCGGTGCCATGGTCGATGTCGTGGTCGACGTGGAGGCCGTTCTCGACCCCGGCCTGGGCGGCACCTTCAAATGATCACCGCTGGTGGATCATGGTGTCGTGATGTCCTGAACGGGATCGTGTGGAAGTTCCGGACCGGGACGGCCTGCCGGGCCGGGGCGGAGCGCTGGGTCGGCGAGTCGGACGCGAACGCCCGCCTGGTTGGCCGGGGCCGCGACCGCGCCCACCTGGTCGTGGCGATGTCGTAGGCATCCGGCAGCATGGTCTACTCCGCCGCGATCCGGCGGTTCGCACACGTTACCGGGCTTTGGGGGGACCTTTGAGATTCAAGAAGCTGGCGGCGCTGGCGCTGAGCGCCGTGACCACTGCGGTCATGGTGGTGTCGGCTCCGTCGGCCGCCGCCGTCGAGACCACACCATCGCTGGAAGTGGTGTTCAACAAGCCGACTCCGCGAGGCACGGCCGGCCACGACCGGGCCATCGAAACGCGGCTCCTGGACCTGATCGGCAAGGCCACGTCGACGTCCAGCATCCGGGTGTCCCTGTACGCGATGGAGGACAAGGACGTCGTCAACGCGCTCATCACCGCCGCCAATGACAGGAAAGTCGATGTGCGGGTCCTCAGCGAGCGCTGCCCCTGGGGCGTGTTCAGGGCCAAGTGCGACGGCTCCTCGGGGGAGCCGATCCCCCCGGTGACGACCATCGTCCCGGAGGCCGCCCGTCTGGCGCAGGCGCTCGGCAACGCCCCGGACGGCAAGCCGCGCGTGGTCCTCTGCAACAAGGGCTGCATGCAGACTGCGGACATCAACCACGACAAGTTCTGGCTGTTCAGCGAGTTGAGCGACGGCAGGACGAACGTCGCGGTCCAGTCCTCGCACAACCTGGGTGCCACCGCTCCCGGGCTCGCGGACAACATGGTCATCAGCTCCGGCGACGCGCAGATCTACCAGGGGTACGAGCACACCTGGAACACCATGCGGGTGAAGGAGCTCGCAGGGGGAGCCGACAGTCTCTGGCCGGAGATCGACACCGCCGGGACCGGGGACTTCAGCGGCCACGGGGGCACGGTCGCGGCGTGGCGCTACCCGCGGGATCCGGAGGCCGACGGGGTGATCAACGACCCGGTCGCCAGGAGCATCGCCGCGCTCGACTGCTCCACCGGCCCGGAGGTCCACATCGCGATGGCCTCGTGGGGCGGTCGCACCGAGGTCGACAAGGCCCTCCTCGCCAAGGTCGACGAAGTCGGCGCCAACGGCAAGCGGTGCACGTTCCGGATCCTGACGGCCGGCACCCCGGCGAAGGCGGTGGCCCTGGAGCCGAACGCGGCGCACCCGGACCGGGAGGTCCAGCTGTGGACGGTCATGTCGAACCAGCTCAACGGGGCGTCCGGCGGTCTGCACTCCAAGTACGTGCTCCTGTCCTGGGACGACGCCGACGGCGCCCACCGTGTCGTGCACACCGGCTCCGACAACTTCAGCAACCCGGCCGTCGGCGCCGCCGACGAGTCTTCGCTGCGCATCACCGATGCCGGTGTCTACGACGCCTTCAAGGCCAACTGGGAGTGGCTGCGCGCCGAGAACGACCTGACCGCGAACGCGCTGACGGACATCCCGTTCCTGTACGAGTACAGCGAAAAGCAGGTCACGCCCTTCACGTTCGGGACGACCGAGTTCAAGACGTTCCGCGACCCCAAACACTCCAATTTCCAGAGCCCGGCCGCGCTCTCCCGCAAGAGCGTCAAGGGCGACTTCAACGGCGACGGCGTGCTCGACATCGTCACCCTCAACGAGGACGGCCTCGACGCCCAGGGCAAGAAGGCGTTCTCCTTCGAGACGTTCCTCGGCAAGCCCGACGGCCGCTACTTCCCGGGCGTCAAGTCCTGGAAGGCCAACTCAGACTGGGGCTGGTACAGCAACATGCGTCTCACCAGCGGCGACTACAACGGCGACGGCCGGGACGACGTCGCCGCGCTGTACACCCGCGCGGGCACGGGCGACGACTGGTCGTTCTACACCTTTCTCGCACAGCCTGACGGCACGTTCACGGGACCGAAGCGTGCCTTCGACAGCCTGCCCGGCTGGGGCAAGGCGAGCCAGATGAAGATCGTGAGCGGCAAGTTCAACACCGGTGATGAGCGCGACGACATCGCCGCCCTGTACACCTACGCCGACGGCGATGTCGGCCTCCACACCTTCACCACGAAGGAGGACGGCACCTTCAACGCCTCCTTCGGCTCCTGGAGGGCGGAAGCCGGCACCTGGGGCTCGGGGGACCGGATGACGATCGTCAGCGGCAACTTCGACAACAGCGGCGGCGAGGACATCGCCGCCCTGTACGACTACGCGAACGGGGCGGTCGGCCTGCACACCTTCCTCTCACAGGCCAACGGCGGGTTCAATTGGCCCGTGGGCTCGTGGTACGACACCGCCTGGGGCTCCGCCCAGAACATGCAGCTGACCACCGGTGACTTCGACGGTGACGGGCTCGACGACATCGCCTCGCTGTACAAGTACGCGTTCACGCCCCCGGCAGCGCCCACGATGGCCGTGCACATCTTCCGCAACCAGGCGAGCGGCAAGTTCAACACGCCGTACCGCGGCTGGTACGGCGAATACTCCGCCGCTTCGGTCACCGTCCCGACGTCCTGATGTGTGGGTGCCCCGGCCATGAGGCCGGGGCACCCGGGACCGCCGCGGTTCCGGACGCGGTTTCGTAGGTGGGCGGCGGAGGGGACGTTCGAGGGAATCCGCAGTCCGCACGCTTCCTGATGAACAGTCAGAAAAACCATCGGAGACTGTTCAGACGTCCCTGCGCCGCACCACGAGGACCGCGACGGCCACCGCCACGGTGGCCCAGGCGCCGTACACCATCCACGCCTCGGTCACCGTCAGCGGATACTTGCCGAAGCTGCCGGCGCGCTCCGGGTTGGTCACCAGCCGCCGCCAGGCGCTGAGCGGCATGGCGTTGCCCATCTCCTTGACCCAGCGGTAGCGGTCGCCTTGCAGGAGCGCCGGGAGCAGGAGCAGCAGGGCGATGGCGGCGACGATGGAGCCCGCGGCATGCCTGAAGGTGGCACCCACCGCCATGCCGATCAGCGCGCTCAGCGGCGCCAGCAGGGCTGCCGCTGCGACGGCACGCAGGGCACCCGGGTCGCCCAGTGACAGGCCGCCGTGGTCGCGCAGCAGCATTTGGGTGAGGCCGAAGGAGGCGCCGGAGACGAGCGCCCCGAGGGCCAGCATGACCGCAGAGATCACGGTCACCTTGGCGGCGACCACCGCCCTCCGGTCGGGGACGGCGGCGAAGGTCGTACGGATCAGCCCGCTGGTGTACTCACCGAAGACGGCTATGGCCCCCACGGCCGCAGTGATGATCAAGAGGAGCTGCCAGGCGGGATCGACGAAGGCGGTGTGCATCGGGTCGAAACGGAACTCGGGAAGATCCGGAATGCCCGGCTCCGCCGGTAGTTGCCCCGGCAGGCCCGCCAGCCGGTCCGCGTTGGACGCGGCGGAGTTCACATTGATCCCGATCACGGCCAGCGCGCCGACGCCGAGCACCCAGGAGGTGGAGCGCAGCGACCAGAGCTTGATCCACTCGGCAACGAGGAGGTGCCGGAACCGGGCGGGCGCCCCGGCCGGGGGGCGGTCGGCCCGGGCGGTGGCCCGGCCGACCCGGTCCAGTACAGGGGTCATCGGTCGGCTCCTGACGCGTATTGGACGCTCTCTGCGGTGAATTCCATGAAGGCCTCCTCCAGGGAGGCCGAGTGCGGGCGGAGTTCGTACAGCCGCACTCCGTTCGCAAAGGCGAGTTCGCCGATGCGGTCCGCGGGCAGACCGGTCACCGTGTACGAGCCGTCGGGCTCGGCCCGCACCGCAACCGCTTCCGCCTGCGCGCCCGTACCCGCGTCCGTACCCGCGCCCACACCCATGCGCTTGCCCGCGTCCGTCAGCAGGCCGGGAAGGACGTCCCCGTCGGGTGTACGGACGCTCACCCGCAGCGGTGCGCTGCGCGCCGCGAACTCGCGCAGACTCTGCGCCGCGATCAGCCTGCCGCGGCCTATGACGATCAGTTCCTCGGCCGTCTGCTCCATCTCCCGCATCAGATGGCTGGAGACGAGGACGGTGCGGCCCTCGTCCGCCAGTTGTCCGAGCAGGCCGTGCAGCCAGCGCACGCCCTCCGGGTCGAGGCCGTTGAGCGGTTCGTCGAAGATCAGTACGGGTGGATCGCCGAGCAGGGCGGCGGCGATGCCGAGCCGCTGCTTCATGCCCAGGGAGAACCCGGCGATCCTGCGGCCGGCCGCATCGGACAGGCCCACCTCCGCCAGCACTTCGGCGACCCGCCGGCGCGGCAGCCCGTTACCGGCGGCCAGTGCGGTCAGATGGGCGCGGGCAGTGCGGCCACCGTGTACGTCGTGGGCATCGAGCAGGGCTCCGACGTGTCGGAGGCCGCGCGGGCGGGCGCCGAACGGCTGCCCGTCGACGGTGACGGTGCCGCCGGTGGGCCGGTTCAGCCCCAGCACCATCCGCAGCGTGGTGGACTTCCCGGCGCCGTTCGGCCCCAGGAACCCGGTGACCACGCCCGGGCGGACGGTGAAGGACAGGCGGTCCACGGCGGTGGTCTCGCCGTAGCGCTTGGTGAGTTCGGTTGCTTCGATCACGGTGTCCACGCTCCCGGACCGGCCACCCCTCGCACATCGGACCACGGACCCCCTCCCCGGAGCTCCGGGTTGGCCCACGGGAGTACGCCCGTGGGCCAATGCCGGGGAGCGGTCGGGCTGCCTATGATCGGCCCATGAAAGCCCCGCAGGAGACTCAGCGGTCGTTCCTCGACCTGACCCTGGCCGGGTGCTCGGGCATCGCCTACGTCGTCCTGCTGTACGTCGTCGTGCTGAACACGGGCAGCGAACTGACCGGCATGCGCCTGCTCCTGGCCTTCCCGCTCGCCGTCCTGTTGCTGCCCCTGATGCGGCGTCAGCCGCTGCCCGCCCTGGTACTGCTGGTCGCCGCCTCCTTCGCGGCAACCGTCGTCGTCAACTCCATGATGGCGGCGGGGCCGCCCAGGCCGGCCATACCGGGCGGCATTCCGCCGTCCGCGGAGACGCAGGCCTGGCAGATCGCATCTCTCCAGGCCGTGCTCACCGATCTGACCATCGGATGGATCGCCGCCACCCGGCCACCACAGCGGCGGACGGCGACCGTCGCCGCCGCCCTGGTGGCACTCGGCGTACAGATCGCAGGCGCCTCCTACTACCGCGAGGGCTCCTCGTCCTTCCTCGCCGCCTCGGCCTTCCTGGCCCTGATGATGGTCACCGCCTGGACGGTCGGCCACTCCGTGCGCGAACGCCGCGAGCACACGGCCGCGCTCCAGGCCCGGGCCGCGGAGCAGGCCGTCACCGCGGAGCGGCTGCGAATCGCCCGGGAGCTGCACGACATGGTGGCGCACAGCATCGGTGTCATCGCCATCCAGGCCGGCGTGGCCAGGCGCGTCATCGACACCCAGCCGTCGGAGGCCCGCAACTCCCTCGCCGCCATCGAGGACACCAGCCGGGACACCCTGGCCGGCCTGCGCCGGATGCTCGGCGCGCTGCGCCAGACGGACCGCGGGGAGGACGCACCGCTCGGCCCCGTGCCGGTGCTCGCAGATCTGGACGGGCTGGTGGCGCGGACCCGGGACGCGGGGGTGCGGGCGGAGCTCGAGTGGCGGGGTGAGCGGCGGCGGCTGCCGACGGAGACAGAACTGTCGGCGTACCGGATCATCCAGGAGGCGCTGACCAATGTGGTCCGCCACTCGGGCGCCCACACCTGCCGGGTGACCGTCGAGTGCGCGGAGGACGGCCTGTCCATCGAGATCACCGACGAGGGCAACGGCCCGTCCGCCCAGCACGCCCGATCCGCCCGGTCCGGTCTGCCCGGAGCGGCCGGGTACGGACTGACGGGCATGCGGGAGCGTGCGGCGCTGCTGGACGGGGAGTTCACCGCGGGGCCGCGGCCCGAGGGCGGGTTCCGCGTGGCTGCGCGGCTCCCCGTGCCCGCGGCGACCACCACGGCCACCACGGCCACCACGGCCACGACGACGGCGGTGGTCGGATGATCCGGGTGCTGCTCACCGATGACCAGCCGCTGGTCCGGCACGGGCTGCGGGTGCTGATCGCCGACCGGCCCGGGCTGGAGGTGGTGGGCGAGGCGGCGAACGGCGAAGAGGCGGTGCGGCTCACTGCCGGGCTGGCCCCGGATGTGGTGATGATGGACATCCGGATGCCCGGCATGGACGGCATCGAGGCCACCCGGCGGATCACCGCCGCCTCCGGACCCGGACCCGGCTCCGGACCCGGCACACCGCAGCCGAAGGTCCTCATCCTCACCACGTTCGACGACGACGAGTACGTCTACGGCGCGCTCCGCGCCGGGGCGAGCGGTTTCCTCGTCAAGGACATGGACATGGACCAGATCCTCGGCGCGATCGAGGTCGTCGCCGCGGGCGAGGCCCTGCTCGCACCGCGTGTGACCCGGCGCCTGATCGCGGAGTTCGCGGCCCGCCCCGCCGCCGGCCCACCACCCCGGCGAGCACTGGCGGGGATCACCACCCGCGAGCGGGAGGTGCTCACCCTGGTCGGCCAAGGATTGTCCAACACGGAGATCGCCGCGCAGTTGTACATCACCATGGCCACGGCGAAGGCCCATGTGGGCAGGCTGCTGACCAAGCTGGACGCCCGGGACCGGGTGCAGCTGGTGATCAAGGCGTATGAGCTGGGGCTGGTGACGCCGACGACCGGGCCCGTCGGATGACGGACCCGGCCTGGGAGGTGCGGTGGGTCAGATGCGGTCGGCCGCGATCAGGACGTACTGGAAGGAGCCGTCCTTGTAGGAGTTGATGAACGCCTCTTCGATACCGGTGACCAGGGAGGACGTGGCCCGCAGCTCCCAGTAGGGCAGGGTTGCGGGGGTGAGGTCGATGACGGCCTGCGGGACGAGGCGGTTGTCGGCCATGGCGCGCAGGTACTCGCGGCGGGAGTGGATGTTGCACTCGAAGTGGGCGTTGATCTGGGAGACCCACTTCGAGGGCTGTCCGTACCGGGGGTTCCAGCAGCCCGTGATGGTCACGTAGCGACCGCCGACGGCGAGGATGCGGGAGTGCTCGGCGAAGAGGTCGTGCAGATCGACGTACATGCTCGACTCGTTGTTCCACGAGGCCGCGGCCTGCCCGGTCTCGAAGGGCGTGCCGAGCATATTGCACACGCGGGCGTGGACGTGGTCCTCGATCCCGAGTTCGCGGGCGCGCTGGTTGGCGAAGTCTGCCTGCTTCGCCGACAGGGTGACGCCCTCGACCTTGCATCCGAAGCGCTGGTGGGCCATGACCATCGAGCCGCCACGGCCACAGCCTGCGTCCACGAGCGTGTCCTCGCGCCCGATGGGGCCGAGGTGGTCCAAGAGCACTTCGGCCTGCGCCGACTCCAGGCGGTGGAGTTCGGCGATCAGCTTCTTCTCGTATGCGCTGTCCTCGGCGTCGCCGAGGGCGGCGTGGTCGACGTCGCCGATGCCGTAGTGGTGGTGGTAAAGGCCGTCGACATCGCCCAGCCGCAGGTTCACGGGCCGGGCCTCGTTGTTCCAGTACCGGGCGATGTCGCCCTGGTAGGGCGTCGCCGGGGCGGGGATGAACGCGGAGGGGCGGGCGGTGGGGGTGAGCTCAGTGGTCACGGATAAGTCCATTTCTCATTACCGGAATTCGGGTTACCAGAAGTCGGGCAGGCTGTAGCGATAGGTGTTGCTCATGTGCCAGTAGTGGTTGCCGTCGACCCAGACGGCCACGCCCCGCAGGAAGCGCAGGACCCTCGGGTCGGGACAGGAGACGGCCAGTTCGGCGGAGGCCGCCTCGAACTCGTGCATGAGGTCGTTGTGGATCTCGACCGCCTTCAGGTAGGCGTCCTTGTCGGAAAGCCCTTCCCGTTCGGCGATGACCACCGGCAGGTTCAGGTGCTTGCCGCGGGCCTCGAGTTCCTTGGTGTACGAGTAGAGGTCGTTCATGACGGTGGTGGCGTTGCCCGCGAGGGCGATCACCCGCTGCATGGCCGGCTGGGCGTGCAGGTCCGTCGGCAGTTCGTAGCCGCCGATGGTGTCGGTGATGGTGGGGCAGGGGCGGAAGTTGTTGAACTGCCGCATCGCCAGGTACTCGTTCACCTCCGGGACGTACGAGGTCTCGGCCCAGGCGGCTTCGGCGAGGTACCCCATGTGCAGCCGGGCCATGTCGTGCCGGAACCGGTCGGCCTGGGACGGGGTGGCCGCCCGGACGAAGTACTCCATGGCCGAGCGGTAGGAGCGCCGCGGGGCATCGGAGAGAAGCGATTCCTCCCAGGCCGGCACGTACTCCTTGGTGGTGTGGACCGGGTCGAGGGCGGTATGCGCCAGCAGAAGCCTTCCGCCGAGGCCGACGGGCGAGCCGCCGTGGTCCTCGCAGTAGATGTCGTCGACCACGTTCTCGGCGACCATCAGCCGTGTGGCGATCATCAGGTGGTCGATGGTCGGCGCGTCCGGATGGCAGGCGACCATGTAGCGGCCCACGGAGAAGCCGTCGAACTGGTCCTCCCATTCCGGGGGGTACGCCTGGACCTCGTCCACCGCCCACCGCTTGATCCGGCGGCTGACCTCCGCCACCCGGGCGGGGTCGGGCTCGGGAACGGGGTGGTGGTAGAGGCCGGGAATCGGCCGTCCCTCCGCTGCCGCCGTGGCCGGAGCGGGCGGCTGCTCGCGCGGGGCGAAGTGCAGTCCGCTCGTCCCCAGGCCGCTGGGGCCGCGCCGGAGCCTTTCCACGAAAGCCTTGGCCTTGGCGTCCGGCGCGGTGGCGGCGGCTACTGCGGCAGCAGGGGCGGTGGCTGTGGCGGTGGCGCGGACGAAGGGCCGGGCGGGCCCGGTAGGCAGCGGCGGCCGGCCTGCGGCAGCACCCGCAACCTCGACCGGTGCGACCTCGACCGGTGCCGCCGCGACCGATACGGCCTCGACCGGTGCGGTTTCGACGGCTGCGACCCCGGTCGGTGCGGTCTCGGAGGCTGCGAGCTCGGAGGCTGCAACCCCGGCGACCTCGAGCTCGGCGGCTTCGAGTTCGGCGGCCTGGGCAGCGGCATTGGCAAGCACATAGGCCCCGAAATGGGCCGCAGCGCCGGGCAGGCTCGACTGCAGAGGGGAAAGCCCGGGATCGGGCATCCGTAACTCCTTGGTGAGGTGGGTGGGCTGTCCCGGATCCCGGGCAGGGGCAGGGCCCGCTAGTCGCGCCTGCGGGCGATCTGTACGTTCTCCAGCACACCGAGCGCATCGGGCACCAGGATCGCGGCGGAGTAGTAGGTGGTGACCAGGTAGGAGATGATCGCCTGCTCGTTGATGCCCATGAATCGCACCGACAGGCCCGGCTCGTACTCCTCGGGCAGACCGGTCTGACGCAGGCCGATGACACCCTGGTTGTCCTCGCCGGTACGCATGGCGAGGATCGAGCTGGTGTTCTCCTTGCTGATGGGGATCTTGTTGCAGGGCAGGATCGGTACGCCCCGCCAGGCCGGGACCTGCTGGCCGCCGAGGTCGACGTGGTCCGGGTAGAGCCCCCGGGCGTTGAGCTCGCGCCCGATGGCCGCGATCGTCTTCGGGTGGGCGAAGAAGAACTTGGTGCCGCGGCGGCGGCACAGCAGCTCGTCGAGGTCGTCCGGGGTGGGCGGGCCGGAGTGGGTCTGGATCCGCTGCTTGAAGGCGGCGTTGTGGAGCAGACCGAACTCCGGGTTGTTGATCAGCTCGTGCTCCTGGCGCTCGCGGAGCGCCTCGATGGTCAGCCGGAGCTGTTCCTCGGTCTGGTTCATCGGCTCGTTGTAGAGGTCGGCGACCCTGGTGTGGACCCGCAGAACGGTCTGTGCCACGGAGAGCTCGTACTCCCGGGGCTTGAGTTCGTAGTCCACGAAGGTGCCGGGCAGCTCGGGTTCGCCGGTGTGGCCGGCCGACATCGCGATCTCGGCTTCGCCGTGCCGGTTCTGCCGTTGCAGGGGAAGCGAGCTGAACTGCCGGATGTGGTGCTGCAGTCCGGGCGCGGCGGACACCACCGCGGCGAAGTCGGCGCGGGTCAGGGTGAGGAGGGTGCCGGCGGTCTCGGCGGTGGCGGTGTAGTCCCACCGGGCGTCGGCGTCGAGCAGGGCGTTCTCACCGAACCGGTCGCCGTCGGCGAGCACGGCGACGGCGACCGCGTCGCCGTACTTTCCGATGGAGGTCTGGTTGATCCGGCCGTGGGCGATCAGGTGGATCTGCTCGGCGGGGGTACCGCGCTCGACCAGCACCTCGCCGGCGCGGAATTCGCGCTGGACGCACCGGTTGGCGATCGCGGTCAGTACCTCATCGTCCTCGAAGCCACGCAGGAGGGCGAGTTCGCCGAGCTCGCGAGGGATCACCCGGACGTTGCCACCGTCCTGGACGAACTCGATCCGCCCGTCGCCGACGGTGTAGCTCAGTCGCCGGTTCACCCGGTAGGTACCGCCCTTGGTCTCCACCCAGGGAAGCATCCGCAGCAGCCAGCGGGAGGTGATCTCCTGCATCTGCGGGGCGGACTTGGTCGTGGTGGCAAGGTTGCGGGCAGCAGCCGTACTGAGGCTGGACTGCTGCGGCGGCTCCAGCTGCGATTCCGGGCTGGTGTCAACGGTCATCGGACGAGGTCTCCTTCGTAAGGGCCGGTGTTCGGGCATACGCGCACGTCACCGGTGAAAGAGGAAATAAGGGGTGAACATCCGGGAATCCATCCAGATCCCGGGGAACACTAACCCCGCTGCGCCGCGCCGGACCGCGCCAAGCCGTTCGTATTACCTCGATGCAGTGATCTTGCCCCGCAGGAAGTTTGACCAGGCCACCGATGGCTTCCGGCCAGCCCCGGGGCCGGGGCCGGCTGCCGCGCACTCCGGCGGGAGCACGACGCAGCGAAGGCCGCACCCGAATGAATCGGGTGCGGCCTTCACAAGGGATGCGAATCCCTACTCTCTCAGAGCCTCTTCGATCGCGTCTGCGACGGAAATCGGCGTCACTTCGTCATCCGGATCATCCATGCCGAGAAGTGGCAGGTCGAGGACGACCTCCACCTCGTCACCGAATTCTCGCCTGATCGCCCGGATGCTGTTGAAGATCGCGAAATACGCGGGGCTCACCGACGCAAAATCCTCACGGACCTTGATCTCGCCGCCCGACCGCACAAAGGGCCGGTACGGCGGAATGGCCACCCACAAGGGAAACCCGTCACCCCTCTCGTTCGGAACGATCTGAGCGTGATCGTGGGTCGGACGCCCGCCATACCGCTCGAACGCCCAGGCGCCCGCCATGACGACGACGTCCGCCGCCACGTCCACGGCACGAGACTCCATCACGGCCAACGTGGACCGCGGGCGGAGCAGCTCCGCCCACAGCTCGGCCGTCCTACGGTTCTGCGTGGTTGCGCAGATCTTCATCACTCACCACGGGACCGGCATCGAAGGCATGATCCGGACACGTCCCGCTGCATTCAATTCATCTCCCCACAGCACGAACGTATCCGTCATTCCCTTACCACCATCGGACAGGTTCTCGATCCAGGCGTGGTCCGGAATCTGATCCGATCGGATGACCGCCCGTGTCAGCGTGTACACACCTTCGGGCTTCTCTCCAAAGGCGGCCTTGGCATACTGGGCGGCACTTTCCGGGGTCGTCGAGAAGTACTTCGACTCGGCCCCGACCTCCGGGAAGTGCTCGTAGCTCCGGGTCTTCTTGATCCGGTCCAGTTCACGGCCCTTGACCACCCGGTAAATGTACTGCTCGCCTTCCTTGAGCTTGCTTTCGCCACAGTTGTGGACGAGAACCGGTGTGGACTCGGCGATCACGTAGTACGTGTGGATGTCCGCGACCGTGAGGTTGTGGACCGTGGCCTGGGCGGTCCAGCGCTTGACGGCCGTGACCTGGGTGCGGGTGCCTGCGCCCGTTTCGAGCCAGGTGCCGGGGTTGAGGTCCGTCGCCTTGATCCAGCGGCGGAGCTCCGGGGCCCAGAACGGGTGGCCGTCCGTGGCCGTGATCGTGGCAGGCTTGGCGGTGCCCTGGGCGCCGTCCGCGTCGATCGTGACCTCGACCAGGTTCTTCGAACCCTTGCCGATGATCGTCGCCGCGACTTCCTTGTTCTCCGTCTTCCCCGACTCGGGGTCGGTGGCCTTGACCTTGTCGCCGGGCTTCAGGTCCTTGATGGCCTTGGCCGAGCCATCCGCCATCACCACCTTGGTGTCCGGCGTGAAGCTGTTGACCCGGCAGGTGGCACCCGAGCTGGTCTCGCCGCCCCCGCTGGGGCCGCTGCCGCCGCTGTCGGCCTTCTGTGCCGCCGTTGTCGCGGCTTCGTCCGCCTTGGCTGCCGCGTCCTTGGCCGCCTGTGCCTGTTTCTGGTGGTCGGCCAGTTCCTCCGTGTACCTGGCCATGGCCGCGGCGTCGTCGTCGGCCCGCTTCATGGTCTTCGTGGCCCAGGCGACGGCGCCCTGCCACTTGTCGTACATCTTCCAGGCCTTGACCAGGGCCTTGCCCAGTTTCACGGCCTTGCCGCCCCAGGACAGCGCAGCGTCCACGGCGATCATGCCGCAGGCCATCTTGCTGCCCGCCAGGCAGTCCTTGATGTCGTTCCAGCCGCTGACCTCCTTGGCGACCTCCTTGGCGATCTGGAGGATGACGTCCATGCGCTTCTGCGCCGCGATGCGCTTGGCCTTCTCGACGTCGGCGGCGCTGACGGACGGCTTGGGCTTCGTGGGTGCCGGGGTGGTGGAGCCGCTGCCGCCGGAGGAGCCGGTGTCGCCGCCGCCTCCGCTGTCCCCCGTGTCACCGCCGTTGTTGCCGCCGGCACTGGGCAGCTTGATCGGTACGCAGGGGCCGCCCAGGTACTGCTCCGAGCAGACTGCCCGGCCGGTCGGGTCGCTGAAGGTGACCGGGCTGTTGAGCCCGTAGGCGTACGGGTTCATCGTCTCGGAGACCGCGATGTTCATCTCCGGGTCGACCGAGATGAACCGGCCGATCGCCGGGTCGTATTCGCGTGCGCCGATGTGTGTGAGGCCTGTGGAGTCGTCCTTGGTGCCTCCGATGTAGCCCTGCTCGTTCGGCCACATCGACGGCTTGGCGCCGCGCTCCTCGCCGAACGGGGTGAACTTGCGCCGGGTGACCGCCTGTGTGGTGCCGTCGACCGAGGTGGTCGCCGTGCCGTTGCGGTCGCTCAGCAGGTACGAGGTCGTGGTCTTGCCGCCCTCGACGGTCTTGACCATGACCGGGCCGGCCGGGTGCGTGTAGTACCGCGTTCCCTTGACGATGTTGCCGGCCTTGTCCGCCCGGACTTCGGTGCCCGGCAGGTACAGGGTGGTACCCGTCGGGTCGCGGCGGATGAGCCTGTTGCCGCCCGCGTCGTAGAGGAACTCGGTGACCTTGGTGCCCTCGGTCACCTTGTCGAGGTGGCCCTCGGTGTCCCACAGCAGCGTCTGGGTGCTGCCCTGGATGACCCGCTTGTTGGTGTTGCCGACGTCGTCGTACCCGTAGCTCTCGGTACGAGCGCCCTCCGGCCCGGTGGTGTCGACCTTCTCCAGGCGGTTGGCCGTGGGCAGGCCGACGGCGTAGCTGTACTTGCGCTCGACCTTCTTGGCGTCATCGCCCGCCGGGTCGTGCTTGGTCTCGCTGAGCCGGTTGCCGGCCGCATCGAACGTGTACGCGTGCCAGTACGGGTCGGGGCCGCCAACCTTCGGCTTGGTCGTCGCACCCGGCTTGGCCGCGCAGTTGTCCGTGGCCGTCCAGGCGTCCGACATCCGCTGGAGGTGGTCGTACTGGTAGCACTGCGTGTCGGTGGTCACGGGCGTCGGATCGGCGCCCTGCGCGTCCGTCACCCGCAGGATGTTGCCGGAGGCGTCGTACTGCGTGGAGATTTCGCCGATCCGGTTGAAGCCGGTGCCGCTCTGCTGGTCGTGGATCACCGACTTGTTGCGGCGGGTCTGCTCGTCGAAGGAGTAGGTGGAGATGAGCTGCTTGCCCAGCACCCCCACCTTCGTGCGCAGGAGGTCGCCCAGCGGCGTGTAGTCGGTGTCCGTCACGAACTGCTTGCCGGAGATGCTCATCGTGGTGATGCCGTCGAGCCCGTGATAGCCCGTCGTCACCCGCTCCGAGGGGAGCCCCGCCACAGCCGGGTGGGACGACGTGGCCGGCAGGCCGACCGTCTCCGTGTACGTGTTCGAGTAGAGGTAGGAGCCTGCGAGCTTGCCCTCGGAGGCCGGAATGGTGACCTTCGAGCCGAGCGGGCGGTACTCCTTGTCGTAACCCGTGACCTCCTGGGTGTAGGCGTTGCCGTTTTCGAATCGCGTCGAGGCGACGGGCATGCCGAGGGCTCCCGGCAGCGAGTCGTATGTCCGCTCGGTCAGCTTCGGGCCGGTCAGCGACGTCTCGTGGGTGGCCTTGATGCGGCCGAGGTCGTCGTAGGCGAAGGCGATGGTCTTCGCCGGCTTCCGGCCGTCCGTGACGGACAGGACGCGGTTGCCGTCGTCGTAGGCCGTGGTGACAGTGCCCTTGTCCGGGTCCGTCGACTCGTACACGCGACCACGGATGTCGTACTTGTACGACCACACGTTGCCGATCTGGTCCGTGACGGACTCCAGCATGCCGCGGCGCTCGTACTGGTACCGGATCTTGTCGTACGCGCCGCTGGGCGAGGCACCCTTGTACTGGCGCAGCTCGGTCTTGCGGCCCTGGGCGTCGGTGACGGCGAGGGTCGGTGTCTGGCCCGCCGGCGGGTCCACGGCCACGTAATCGCCGCCGTAGCTGCGCGTGGTGCGCCAGGTCTCGGTGGCCTTCGCGCGCGCGATGGTGGCCACCGGCCGGCCGAGACCGTCGTACTCGGTGACGGTCGACGACGGGACGCCGTTGTCATCGGCCTGGAACAGATGCGGCTCGGGTGCCCCGGCCGCGTGGTAGGCCCCGTTCTCCTTCCAGATCTGGCCGCGGCTGTCGTAGAAGGTGTCGGTGATGACCCTGGCGCCGTCGAGGGCCTGCTCCTGGTTCTGGCGCAGGCGCATCATGGCGTCGTAGATGTCGTACGTGACCCGGTACTTGCCGCTCTCCAGCAGCCGCTTGGTCGTGATGACGACCGGGGCGTCGGGGGCGACCGTGTACTCGAACTGCGCGTCCGGGATGGTGGTGGCCGGGTCTCGGTCGGGTGACCACGCCTTGGTCATCCGGCCCAGACCGTCGTACGCCATGACCTGGCGCCGGCCGTTGGCATCCACCTGGGCGAGCGGCAGGCTGCGGCCCGGCTCCATTTCGATGCTGCTGGTGTGGCCGAGCGGATTGGTCGTGGTGATCTTGGTCGGGATGCCGCCGGTGGCCGGCGTGTACGCCGTCTTGACGGTCTTGCCGTAGATGTCGGTGGCCGAGGTCGGGCGCCCGTAGGCGTCGAAGGCCATCGTGCCGGTCAGCTGGTACGCGGGCTTGCCGTCCGCGTACCCGGAGAGCGACTCGGCCTTGGTGACGTTGCCGTTGGCGTCGAACGAGACGAGCGTGTCACCCGCCACGTCGGCGGGGCGGCTGATGTCCGTCGCGTCACAGGCCTTGGTGAGCGTCTCCACCCGCTTCTGCACGTAGAGGTGCTTTGCGGTGTCGACGTGGTACTCGTACAGGGTGCACGACTCGTCGCCGGTCTTCTGGGTGTCACCGCGGTCCGTGGTCCGGGTGACCAGGCCCATGTCGTCGTATTCGTGCTCGACCGCGGTACGCCGCTGGCCCCGGTTGTCCGAGAGCATCGTGCGCGAGGAGACGCTCGCCGTTCCCCGGACCCGGGCCTCCAGCGGTGCCGCGCCCTCGCGAGTGCGGGTCGCCGTCGGGCCCTTGACCATGGGTGTGGTGAGCGTGGTGGAGTTGAGCGCCCCGGTCTCGCCGTCGTAGTAGAGGGTCTCGCGGACCAGGCCGGCGAACTGCTCGGCGTCGGGGATCTTGCCGCCCTCGGAGTCGATCACGTCGACCGAGCGCTTCCCGTCGGGCGAGGCCGGGTCCTTGTCACCGTGCCGGCCCCGGAAGTACAGCGTCTCCACGAGCGAGCGCTTCTCGGGGGCGGTGCCCACGAGGGTCCGCACCCGTTCGTAGCCGCGGTACTTGGACCAGGTGCGGACGCGGTCGCTGACGTTCTCGGTCTCGTCGTCGTAGCCCCAGGCGGGAGTGCCGACGTAGTCGTAGACCGTGCGCTTCGCCGGTGAGGTGCCCTTGGTGTTGTCGCCCTCGCGGATGGAGTCCACGCGGTGCTTGTGGAACCAGTCCGTCGAGTAAAGCTTCTTCAGGCCGGTCGGGTCTGTCGGGTCCGGTATCTCTTTGATGACCGGATAGCAGCGCAGGGTGTTGGCTTCGGGCTTGGCCGGGAGCTTCTTGGGCTCCTTCGACGAGCACTCGGGCGCGGCGTAGGTGACCGAGGTCTTGGCCCCGCTCTCGGCCGTGATGACCGCGACGCGCCAGCGCAGGAACGGCGGGCTGCCGTCGGTGTCGTTGTCGACGCGGTTGGGCAGCTGCTCGCCGGTGAAGGTCACGGGAGGCAGCGGGTCGGTCGCGCCGTTCTTGCCGGTGCGCTGGATCTGGTTGAGCCAGAGCGGGTAGTCGCCCTCGACGGCTCCGTCACCGGTCGGCTTGAAGTCCTGGCTCAGCGTCCAGGTGTCGACCGCCTTGAACGCGCCTGCGACCAGGACGTGGGTGTTGACCGCGGTGAGGCGCTTGCGGGTGAAGAAGGTGGGCGAGAAGCGGTTCTTGCACTCCTTGCCCGCTTCGCACAGCTGGTCGGCCGGAACGTCGGGCCACTTCTTGGTGACGGCTTCCGAGGCCTCGGCGGTGAGCTTGCTCTCGGCGCAGTCGAAGGTCTGGTCCTTGAGGCAGCGCTCCGCCACGTCGAAGGTGATGCGGGCGGCGCCGGGGGTGAAGTACTCGCCGGCGCGCTGACCGTAGTCGATCCGCTGGAGCCAGCCGCCGCGGTCGTACTTGCGGGCGGTGGACTTGCCCAGCTCGGTGACGTTGGAGCCGTAGTGGTTGGTCTCCTTCTCGTACCAGTACGTCATCGCGTTGCCGCGGGCGTCGACGACCGCATCGAGGTTCCAGCGCCAGGTCTGGTCGCAGACGGAGTCGGCGTACGCGGCCTGGTGACAGGTCTCACCGGGGTGGTTGCCGTAGACCGGCACCCGCCAGACGGAGTTCGTCTCCTCCTTGCCCTCGGCCCAGCCGCCGAGGCGGTTGATGCCGAAGTAGTACTTGATGCCCTGGGGGGTGGTGATCCGCCAGTAGTCCTTCTTCTCGCCGTCGGGCTTGGCGGCGTCGACGGGAACGCTGTAGAAGTCGACCTTGCTGCCGTCGTCCGAGGCGGGGCGCCACTTGTTCTTCTTCTTGTCACCGCCGTCCAGGACCAGCTGGGTGGACGAGCCGTTGAGCGACATGGTCAGCATCGGCGGGCCCTCGCAGAGGTCGCCGGTGGGGTTCTTCGGGTTGTTGTGGCCCGAGCCCTCCTTGCGGTCCGATGCGCAGGGGACGAACGCGCGCTCGACGAAGTTCGAGGAGGCGCCCAGGTCCCAGCCGTCACCGACCCAGGAGGGCTGCTGTGCGCTGGCCGAGGTGCGGCCGTCGACGCTCGCCGAGGAGTACGTCAGGCCGAGCGCGGGCGACGGTCCGCCGAGGGAGGCCGGGACCTCCATGGGGTAGGACCAGTTGAAGTCGCCGGAGGAGCCTCCGCCCGTCCAGCTTCCGGTGGCCTGGAGGCTGGTCGCCTTGAAGTCTCCGCTCGGGCCCTGCTGGCCGGCCTCGGCGGCCAGGACGACCGGCTGGGGTGCGGCGAACGCCGCGGCGGCGGTCGGGGCGGCGGCCGGAGCGGCCGGCACCGTGGCCTTCAGGGTGCCGGTGGCCGCGTCGTTCGTGGTGACGACGGGGGTGCTCTGCCGGCATTCCGGCTTCTCCGGGGTGGTGAGCGAGCAGGCCGGCAGCGCGGTGAAGCGCAGGCGCGATCCCCAGCTGCCGCCGTAGGCGTTGCGGAATGCCTTGTAGTCGAGTTCGACGGTCACGGGCGCGGTGCCCGCGGCGCGGTCGGTGCGCTGGACGCTGAGCAGCAGGCCGTTGCCCACTCCCGCCTTCTTGGCGGCCTTCCGGTCCTTGAGCTCGACCTTCGCCGTGAGCGGTGCGTCGGCGGCCGGCGCGGCGGCGGCCATCGGTGCGCGGGCCGGGCCGGCGGCGCGGCTCAAGTCCGCTCCGGTCCCCCGGCTCAGGTTGACGGGCAGTGAGCCGGCCTTGGCCTTGGCACCGGCGGCCGGGCCGGCTGCTGGGGCCGTGAGCGCGCTGCTCTTGGGTCCCTTGGCGGGCGCTGCCGGTGTGGCGGCGCCGGGCAGCTCCACGTTCGCGGAGCCTGCGTTCGGCCAGGCAGCGGCCGGATTCCCCTTCCAGGTGACAACGGGCCGAGCGGAACCGGAATCACCGTTTCCTTTTGCGCGTTCACCTGGGACCTTGGCCAGTTTCTGAAGCCCCGGAAGGGAGCTGTTACCCGGTGCGGCAGCGGCCGGAAGGGCCGGCAGACCGGTGATGAGAAGTGTTGTCGCCAAGATGGGCAAATTCCATCTCAGCGAGAGCCTCGCGGGCCTGCGAGGACGATTCTGGGCAGCACGGTACACGCTGAAAAACCCCACCCTTAGATCCCCCTGGACATAACTACGCCGGAAACTAGCATCTGACATCGGTTCGGCGGAATGCTCGATCCGTATGCAACGGCACACAGGGTCAATAGTTGGCAAAGGTACACCTGCCGGGCCAAATCGGAACTATCACCCAGCTGCCCTACGGGCCGCCTGACCTGCTACAAACGACGAGTCGGCGGGATCGTCGGCACCAGGGGGAGGGGTCGGCAGGGGTCGGCCTTTACTGCTCTCCATGCAGTCAACAACACGGAGAATTTCCATGAAAGACCCAGGGGGGACCCTGAAAAGGGGAATCACGACAGTGATCCTCGCCGCCTTGTCGGCAGGATTGCTGGCTGCTACACCCAACCATGCCGTGGCGCAATCCGAAAAGCCTCGGACACTCGCTGCGAACGGCTCGGGCATCAGCCTGCTGGAGCAGCAGAAGAAGGAATCTTCCGCCGCGGAAACGACCGCACGGAAATCCGGCAAGCCGGTCGAGATCGTTTCCCTCCGCACCGAGACCACCGAGGTTTTCGCCAACCCCAACGGCTCGTACCGCGAGGACCGCTCGCTCCTCCCTGTCCGGGTCCGCCGCAATGGCGAGCTGATCCCGGTGGACACGGCGCTGGCGGTCGGCAAGGACGGGCGCGTAGCGCCGCGCGCGGCGTCGATGGCCATGACCTTCTCGGGCGGCGGGGACGGCCCGTTCGCGAGGATGGTGCAGCAGGACCGCGAGCTGTCGCTGTCCTGGCCCGGCAAGCTGCCGAAGCCGGTCCTGTCCGGCGACACCGCCACCTATGCGGAGGTCCTTCCCGGCGTCGACCTGACCGTCACGGCCGCCACCAACTCCTTCACCCACGCCCTGGTGGTCAAGACCGCCGAAGCGGCGAAGAACCCGGCGCTGAGCTCGGTCTCCTTCGGCGTGCAGAGCAAGGGCCTCAGCCTCAAGTCCGGTCCCGACGGAGGCATTCAGGCCGTCACCCCGAACGGCAATGCGACCTTCGCGGCACCCAAGCCCCTCATGTGGGACTCGGCCGTGTCCCGGCCCGCGCAATCCGGGGCCGCCCCCGCCAAGAAGCAGGCGCGCCCGCTGGCGCAGGTACTGGAGGGTGCCACCGACGGCTCCGGCCAGGCCCCGATCGACGTACGACTGACCGACCGCACCCTGACCCTGACCCCGGACCGGAAGCTGCTCGCCGACCCCGCCACCGTCTTCCCGGTGGTCATCGACCCGGTCTGGGGCGATGACGCGTTCAAGGACGCCTGGGCGATGGCCTACAAGAACACCGCCATCTCGAACAGCGAGAACACCACCTACGCCAACGGCGGGGCGATGTCCGACTATGCCCGGGTCGGATACGCGAACGACACCCAGCGCAACAGCAAGGTTTCCGCCATTTCCTACTTCCGGGTGCCCACCGCGAAGCTCCGGAACAAGACCATTCTCGATTCGAAGCTGCGGATCAAGCAGAACTACAGCGGCTCGTGGTCCTGCAAGTCGGGTGAAGTACTCGTCAAGCACCTCGGCGAAAAGCTCCCCAGCGGCATCACCTGGAACAAGCAGCCCTCCCTGGGCGCGACCGTGGCGAGCTCCGAGATCTCATTCGGTGGCCGAAACTGCCCGGCCGGCTCCGAGGGCCTGGTCGAGTTCGACATCACCCACCAGATAGCCGCCGTCGCCAAGAGCAGCTGGGCCTCCTGGGCCTTCGCCCTCGTCTCGAAGAGCACCGACATCGACGTCTCGTGGCGCAAGTTCGACCCCCGGACGGCGGTCGTCTCGACGGACTACAACACCCGTCCCGAGAAGCCCCAGAACATGCAGACCAGCCCGCTCGTTCCCTGCACGGGCGGCACCATCGGCAAGACGGACGAGATCGTCCTGCGGGCCCTGGTCAAGGACGCCGAGGACGCCAAGCTCAAGAGCGTCCGCTTCGACTACGCCAAGACCGGCGAGCCGGCCAAGACCGTGTACGACTACGACGTGCCCAGCGGCTCGTACGCCGAGGTCCGTCTCAAGCCGGCCGACCTGAAGCTCACCACGGGCTCCTACTGGTGGGACGTCCGCTCCTCGGACGGCACGGCCGAGAGCCTGCCCGGCGGCCAGTGCAAGTTCTCACTGGACACCGACGCGCCGTCCAAGGCTCCCACCGTCGTCTCCCCCGAGTACCCCGGTGGGAACCTGAAGGACGGCAAGGTCGCCGGCACCCCCGGCCACTTCACCTTCGACGATGTGAGCCCCGAGAACGACGTCGTGCGCTACGAGTGGTGGACCGACCAGGACACCACCCTGCGGACCGAGCCGGCGACCGTCAAGGGCGGCTCCTCCAAGGCCGTCACCTTCACCCCGTACGCCTCCGGCCCGCAGTTCATGTACGTACGCGGCGTCGACGCGGCCGGCAACCAGTCCGCCCTGACCACCTACCTCTTCTACCCCCACAGCAAGGGCAAGCCGGACAAGCCGGGCGACCTCAACGGTGACAACGCCACCGACCTGTGGTCCATCGACCCCGGCAGCGGCGACCTCTCCTTCTACCCGGGCAAGGCGACCGGCGAGTTCGGCAATCCGAGCCGGGCGTCGGAGCGCACCTTCATGGACGCGCAGATCACCCACCGCGGCAGCTGGAACGACGACGTCAGCGAAGACGTCGTGGCCCTGCGCCCCGGCAGTGAGGACCCCGCCCGGCTGGAGCTGTGGGTGTCCATGAACAAGGGCAACGGCGTCCTCGACGACACCCAGCAGGGCAGCTACGAGCTGCTGGTGTCGGACCAGACCGAGGCCGACGGCGACCCCAGCGAGAACCACTGGCGCAACGCCGACCAGATCGTCTCCCTGCCCAGCGTCGACAACGACAGCGAGGACTTCGCCGAGGGCACCGGAGCCCCGGTGGTCGACGAGCGCGACTCCGCGGACCTGCTGGTCAAGGAGGGCGCCAACCTCTGGCTCTACCGGGGCGCCAAGTCCGACCCGTACCTGGACAACTTCGGCTCGCCCATTCCCCTCGGCAACGCCGACTGGCAGAACATGACGCTGATGGTGCCGGGCGACCTGAACAAGGACGGGCTGCCCGAGATCTGGGCCCGTGACACCGTGTCCGGCAAGATCCACCAGTACAACAGCCGCCGGAACCCGGCCCCCACCGACAGCCTGGTCTACGACGTCTCCGTCTTCAACGATGCGTCGGTCCGCACCACGTCCATCGGCAGCGGCTACACCGGTACCGCCTACCCGCACCTGTCCAGCAACGGGGACTTCGAGGCCAAGTACGACACGGCCGGCACGCTCCTCCCGGGCGGCCACCCGGACCTGTGGTCGCGGGATGCCCAGGGCAGCTCGGTGGAGTTCCCCGGCCAGGCCATGAGCAACGGCTCCGTCTTCGGCGCCCCGCGTCCCATGGTGGTCGGCGGCACGCCCTGGTCGACCTGCGAGAAGTTCACCTCGACCAGTACGGGCACGCACGAGCTGTGCGGACCGATCCTGGCCAAGTTCAAGGCCATGGGCGGCACCGCGAAATGGGGCTACCCGACCACCGACACCGTCACCGCCCCGGACAAGGCCGGCCGCTACGCCCAATTCCAGTACCCCGGGACCACCACCTCCAACCGGGCCATCTACTGGAGCCCGCAGACCGGAGCCGCAGCCATCGGCGGCGCGATCTACGGCCGCTGGTCCGCACTCGCGCGCGAAGGCGGCATCCTCGGATATCCGACCTCGGACGAGCGCCGTACCGGTGACGGCGTCGGCTGGTTCGCCACCTTCAGCAAGGCCGGCAAGCAGAGCGCCATCTACTACGCCCCCGAGACCGGCACCTACGAGCTGGTCGGCGCCATCTACGCCCGCTACAAGGAGATGAACGGCACCGCCGTCCTCGGCTACCCGGTCATGTCCGAGACGGCGACCGACCCCATCGGCGGCAAGTACGTCAACTTCCGCAAGCGCAACCAGACGGCGACGTACGGGGCGATCTTCTGGTCGCCGGCAACCGGCGCCTGGCCCGTGTGGGGCTCGATCTACACCAAGTGGTCCGCCCTCAGCCGTGAAAAGGGGGCGATGGGCTACCCGCTCTCGTCCGAGTACGCGGTCTACGGCGGTGTCCGCACCGACTTCCAGAAGGGCTACATCCGGCACAACAGCACCACCGGCGGCACGGTCGAGCACGACTTCGACGACCGTACGGCCCACCTGCGCACCGACATGTCCGGCGACGTCAACGGTGACGGCCGGACGGACATGATCACCGCGTACAACTACGAGTCGGCCACCTCTGCCCTCTACATCGCGCCGGGCAACGCCCAGGGCGGCTTCGACCCGCCGGTCGAGGCCTGGGAAGCCAACAAGGGCAGCTTCGACTACGCCCGGGCCAAGTGGACGGCCGGCGACTTCAACGGCGACGGCAGGACCGACGTCGCGGCCTTCTACGGCTACGCCGACGGCACGGTGGCCACCTGGACCTTCCTCGGCCAGACCAACAACCGCTTCGTCCAGCACACCAAGAGCGCGATCCTGACCAGCGGCTGGAACTGGAACCACGTCGTCTCGCTGAAGGCGGCCGACGTCAACGGCGACAAGCGGGCCGACCTCAGCGCGGTCTACAACTACCAGGACAACTCCATCGGCCTGCACACCTTCCTCGCCACGGCCGACGGCTCCCTCAACGCCCCCCTGAAGGGCTGGCGTTCGGACACCTCCTGGGGATCCCCCACCTCGAAGTTCGCGGTCGGCGACGTCAACGGCGACGGCCGCAGCGACCTCGTGTGCTTCTACCACTACGGCGAGAAGGTCAACCTGTACACCTTCATCGCCCGGGCCGACGGCCTGTACGAGGCCCCGCTGAAGTCCTGGAGCGCCGCATCCGGCTGGAACGCGATCCGCACGGACGTGGTCCTCGGCGACTACGACGGCGACAAGCGGGCCGACCTCGCGACCATCGAGACCAAGGACACCACCGTGACCACCGTCAAGACGCTCGCCGGCCGGGCCGACGGCGGGTTCGACGCCCCGGTGGAGGCCTGGGCCTCGCAGCCCGGCGGCTGGTACACCAGCGCGGGGAACTTCCTGCCGGGCGATACGGACCAGGACGGCCGCGCCGACCTGGTCACCATGTACAACTACGCGACCGGTGCCACCCGTATCTTCACCTTCCCCGCGGACCCGGAGGGCGGCTTCAGGTCGCCCCGCGGTTCCTGGTACGCGGACCCCGGCACCTGGTAGCCGCCTGACCGACGCACCACCGGATAAAACGACCGCCGGAGACCCCACGGGTCTCCGGCGGTCTTGTTTTCCGCCGCAATGGCCGGAAACATTTGGCCAGTTTGGCGACAAGCGCACTGATGTTCCATCATCGTGACAACGCGTCACCTTTGGGCGCATTCCCGTCACCTAGGCAAAGGCCCATGTCCGCCCAGCAGCTCTCGGACCTCATACGCTTCGCCCGCAGCAATTCGTCCTACTATCAACAACTTTACGCATCCCTGCCGCCGCACGCCGACCGCCTCACCGACCTGCCGGTGGTCGACCAGCAGGAGTTCTGGACGGCCAACACCCTCCAGGACAGCCGGGTACTGACCGGCCCGCTCAGCGAAGCCACGGTCTACAAGACCGGCGGCACCACCGGGTCCCCCAAGTTCTCCGTCTACACCCGTGACGAGTGGCGCACCTTCGTCACCGCCTTCGGCCACGGACTCGTGGACACGGGTCTGCGCCCCGGACACCGCGTCGCCGACCTCTTCTACGCCGGTGAGCTGTACGCCAGCTTCCTCTTCGTCCTCGACTCGCTCGCCCACGCACCCGTGGACAACGTCCGCCTGCCCATCGGCGGCGGCGCGCCGCTGGAGTCGACCATCCCGACACTGTGCGATCTCGGCGCGCAGGTGCTGGCCGGTACGCCCACCACCCTGTGCCGGCTCGCCGAACAGGTCCTCGCGTCCGGGGTCCGCCCCGATTCCGTCGAGTTGCTCCTCTTCGGCGGCGAGGCTCTCTTCGACGACCAGCGGCGGCTGCTGGCCGCCGCGTTCCCCGGCGCCGAGGCCCGTTCCATCGGATACGCCAGCGTGGACGCCGGCCTGCTCGGCCGGCCCGTTCCCGGCGCCGATGCCCGGGTGCACCGGGCCTTCACCCCGTACTCCGTCGTCGAGATCCTCGACGATGCCGACCGGCCCGTCACCGAGCCGGGCCGGGCCGGCCGGGTGGTCGTCACCAGCCTCTTCCGCCGCCTGATGCCGATCATCCGCTACCCGGCCGGCGACCGGGCCGAGTGGACCGGCACCGGACCCGGGCACTTCCGGATCCTCGGCCGGGCCGAGGAGGGGGTACGGGTGGGTCCCGTCTCCCTCTACACCCAGGACGCCCAGGAGGCGGTGGCCACGGCGGACACCGCGGGGCAGGTGGTCGGCATGCAGCTGGTCGTACGCCGCTGGGACGGCCGCGACGGGCTCGTCCTGCGGCTGGCCACGGCACCCGGTGTGCAGGGCCGGGAGGCGCTGGCCAAGGCCGTCGTCGTGGAGCTCGAACGAGCGCGGCCCTTGTATCCGGAGAGTGTGCGCGCCGGGTTCGCGCACCCGCTGTCGGTGGAGTGGGCACGCCACCGCGACCTCGCCGTCAACCCGCGCTCCGGCAAGCTCGTCCGGGTCCTCGACGAGAGGCCGACCGCATGACCGCCGCTCCCTCCGCGGCCGAGCGGGATGACAGGGCCGATGCCGGGGCCGTAGCGGATGCCGGGGCGGGCGTCGGTCTCGGCGGCCGGCGTGCGCCGCTGGTCCTGCGCAACCGGGCCTTCGGCGCCGTATGGCTCGGCCAGGTCCTCACCCAGGCCGCCGTCCGTATGTTCCAGGTCGGCGTGTCCTGGTGGATCGTCGCCTACGCCGTCCAGGACGCCCGCGGTCTGGCCTCCGGGCTGTTCATGGCGGCCTGCTCACTGCCCGCCGTGGCCCTCGCACCCGTCGTGGCCGGGGCCGTCGCCCGGTTCGCCCACCGCTCGGTGCTGCGGACCGCCGCGGGCCTGGCCGGGGCCGTCGCGGGCGTCCTCGCGCTGTGGGCGCAGGGCGGCGGCCCTCCCCTCGCCGCCGTGTACGCCGCGGCCCTCGCCCTGGCCACCTGCCAGGCGTTCTTCGATCCCTGCCTGACCACCTCGGTGCCCGAACTCGTCGACGACGCCGACATCGAGACCGCCACCGGCTTCGAGCTGTCCACCCAGTCCCTGGCCGGCCTCGGCGGAGCGCTGCTCGGCGCCGTGGCGGTGGACCGGGCCGGCGTGGCCGGGCTGGCGGCCGGCTGCGCCGCCGCCTACCTCGGCGCCGCCCTGCTCGTCGCGCGCGCCCGGTTCCGTACAACGGTTCCGGCGGTTCCGGCGGCTCCGGTGGCTTCCTCTGCCTCCGGCCCGGCGGAAGCCGTCGCCGAGCGGCGCACGCTCCGCCGCATCCTCGGCGAACTGCCCTACGTACGGCGGATCCTGGTCTGCTTCACCGCGGCCAACCTCTTCACCACCGCCGTGTTCGTCGTCATCCCCCTCTACACCCGCTCGGTGCTCCGGGGCGGTGGCGGCACCGTGGCCCTGCTGGAGGCCTCCCTGGGCACCGGCGCGCTGGTCGGCGCCCTCACCGGCGCCCGGGTACCGGGGCGGCCCACGGTCGCCGGGGCCTGGTGCCTGGGCCTGATGGCCCTCGCCCTGGCGCTGCCCGGGCTGGTGGCGAACCCCCTGGTCATGGCGGGCAGCCTGGCGGTGGCCGGCTGGTGCGCCGGGGCCGTCAGCGTCCGGTTCGTGGCCCTCTTCCAGCGGCTGGTGCCGGCGGCGGACAAGCCCGGGTTCTTCGCCGTGATGCAGGCCGTACTGGGTGCCTCCCTGCCGGTGGCCGCCCTGGTGTTCGGCACCGCCGGTGACTTCTTCTCCCCGCAGACGCTGTGCCTGGTGCAGGGCATCGGCCTGGTGCCGGCCGCCTGTGCGCTGGCCCTGCTCGCGCCCCGTACCCCGGATGCGAACGCGGACGCGGATGCGACCCCGGATGCAGGAGGTGCGCGGTGAACCCCGTCATCGTCCCGGCCGGGCCCGCGGACATCGCCGAGCTGCGGCAGCTCTACTACGCCGTCTACGGGCCGCACTACCCGGTGGCCCTCGGCACCGACCCGGCCGAAATGGCCCGGCTCATGGCGGACCCGCACTCCCTGTGGCTGGTCGGCCGGTGCCCCGGAACCGGGGCCCTGACCGGCTCCGCCGCCATCCACGGTGAGGAGGGCAGCCGGATCGGCCGTCTGGAGGGCATCGCCGTGCACCCCGCGCACCGCTCGGCGGGCCTGGCCGCCGCCCTGACGGAGGCGCTGTGCGCCGGAATGCTGGACACGGGCCGGCTGGACTCGGTGTACGCGACCGTGCGCACCGTCAGCGCCGGTCCGCAGCGTGTCGTCGCCCGCAACGGCTTCCGTCCGCTGGGCATCCTGCCCAATGCGGTGGATCTCCGGAGCCGCGAAAGCCTCGCTCTCTACGCGCGTCACTCCGCCGGGGTGCTCGACCGCCGGATTCCGGTCGGCGAAGTGCCCGCCCCGCTGCTGCCGTTGCTGCGCACCGCCGAGGCCGCGCTCGGCATCGGCTATCCGGGGGTCCGGGCGGCCCCGGCGGCTCCGCTTCCGGCCCCCGCACCGCACGGGGCCGCCGAGCGGCTGGAGCTGATCGAGGCGCCGGCCTTCGTCCGCCGCCGCTTCCGCGAGCGGTTCCCCGGCGCCGAGGGCTGGTTCTACCCGCTGCACACCCCGAACGTGCTGCTCACCCCCGAGGACGGCCGGTTCGAGGTCTACGCCTACCTCAACCGGGCCGGGGGGTACTGCTCCCTGCTCACCGCCCACCCCGACCCGGCCGCTGCCGCCGCGTACCTCGAACCCGTCACCCGGGCGCTGGCCCGCGCGGGCGCCGGCTATGTGGAGGCGCTGGTGCCGCTCGCGCACCGGGAGGCCCTCTCGGCCTTTCTGGCCCAGGGGTTCGTCGCCGGGGCCCTGTATCCGGCGATGCGCGCGGACGGCGAGGGATTCCACGACTACGCCGTCCTGTCCCGTTCCGGCGAGCGGATCGACTTCCGCGGCGTCGCCGTCGAACCGCCCCTCCGGCCCTATCTGGACTGCTACCTGTCGGCCTGGGCGTCGACCCATCTGCCCACACCATCCGAGGCTGCCTCATGAACCCCCATCTCGCGCCGGTCGCCGTACCCGACCCGGCCCTCCTGCCGCACGTGCAGCAGCTGTGCGACCTGACCGACCCGTACGCCTGCGGACCCGCCGAGGACGGGCTGTTCGCCGCGGCCATGGCGGAGATCAACGCCTGGCACACGGAACGGTCCCCGTTCTTCCGGTCGTTGTACGCGGCCACGCCCGCCGCGGCGGGAGAGGCGTACCGCACGCCGCTGGTGCACGCCAACTTCTTCAAGCGGCACGAAGTGCTGTCCGTACCGCCCGAGGACGTCGAGCTGCACCTGACCTCTTCCGGCACCACCGGCCAGAAGTCGCAGATGTTCTTCGACCACTGGACGATCCGTTCCGCCCAGCGGATGGTCGCCCGGATCTTCGAGCGCAACGGCTGGATCACCCCGGATCAGGAGGTCAACTACCTGCTCTACAGCTATGAGCCGGCCCCGTCCCTGAACCTCGGCACCGCCTTCACCGACAACTACCTCTGCGATTTCGCCCCCGTGCGCAGCGTCGAGTACGCGCTGCGCAACACCGGCGGCGACCACGAGTTCGACCCGTTCGGCTGCATCGCGGCGCTGCGCCGCTTCGAGCGGGAGGACGCGCCGGTCCGCATCCTCGGCTTCCCGGCGTTCCTCTTCTTCACCCTGGAGCGGATGCGGGCCATGGGACTGCCGCCGCTGCGGCTGCCCGAGGGCTCCCTGGTCGTCCTCGGCGGCGGCTGGAAGGGCCATGCCGACCGGCGCATCGGCAAGGAGGAGCTGTACGCGCGCGTCACCGAGCAGCTCGGCATCCCGGGCGAGCGGATCCGGGACACCTTCGGGTCGGTGGAGCACTGCATCCCGTACATCGAGTGCGACCACCACCGGCTGCACGCCCCCGTCTGGTCCCGGGTGACGATCCGCTCCACCCGGACCCTGGAACCGCTGCCGTACGGGGAGCGGGGCTATCTGCACCTGGTGTCGCCGTACATCACCTCGGTGCCGGCGCAGAGCGTGGTCATGGGCGACCTCGCCTCCCTCCGGCCGGGCTCGGACTGCGGGTGCGAGCTGGCGACCCCCTGGTTCACCGTCCACGGCCGTGCCGGGGTGAGCCGCAACCGGAGCTGCGCGGTGGCCGCAGCGGAACTGATGAAGGGAATGGCGTGACCATGACTGTGCAACACCACTACTGGCAGGGCGCCTTCATCGGCGACGAGGAGGCGGGCCGCCGGCTCGCCGGGCTGCCGGCGGCCGTGGAGGCCGCGCTGGCCACGGTGCTGGAGACCGAGACCGTGCTGGCCGCGTGCGATGCGCTCGGCACCGCCCTGCGGGACCCGGCCCATCCGGTGCACGCCCGGCTGGCCGCGCACCTGCCCGAGGGGGAGGACCCGGCCGTCCTGGCCGAGCTCGGCGGGCTGCTCGGGCGGCGGGAGCTGACCCGCAAGCTGCGCCGGGAACTCGGCAGCGCGACTCCCGGCCGGCTGAACCGGGCCGATCCGCGGGAGACGGTCTACGAGGCGTGGGCGCCCGTCGGCCTGGTCGCCCACATCGCCCCGGGCAACGCGGCGACGGTGGCACCGCTGAGCATCGTGGAGGGTCTGCTCGCCGGGAACGTCAACGTCCTGAAGACCAGCAGCGCCGATTCCCTGCTGACCCAGCACCTGATGGCGGAGCTCGCGGCGCTGGACCCCACCGGTGCGGTGGCCGCGCGGGTCGTGGTCCTGCGGTTCCCGTCCTCCCGGCAGGAGTGGCTGCGCCTGATGTGCGCGCCCGCGGACGCCGTCGCCGTCTGGGGCGGGGAGGCCGCCGTCGAAGGGGTGGCGGCCCATGTGCCGGCCGGCTGCCGGCTGGTGGAGTGGGGGCACCGGATCTCCTTCGCGTACCTGACGGCTGACGCCTGGTCGGATACGGGCACGCTGGAGGCCCTTGCCGACGACGTGTGCCGGTACGAGCAGCAGGCGTGTTCCAGCCCCCAGGTGGTCTACCTCGACACCGAGGACGAGGGCGAGGTGTTCGCTTTCGCCGAGCGGTTCGCGGGGGTGCTCGGGGCCCGGCCGCCGGCGGTGGTCCCTGCTGCGGCGGGCGAGCCCGATCCGGCCGAGGCCGCGGAGCTGACCACCACCGAGCTGGTGGCCCGGCTGGAGGAACACCTCGGTCTGACCCGGGTGTTCACCGCGCCCGGCGGCGGCTTCGCGGAGGGCTCGTGGCGGGTCATGGCCGACACCCGGTCACCGCTGACCGCCTCGCCGCTGCACCGCAGCGTGTGGGTGAAGCCACTCCCCCGCAAGCGGATGATCGCCACCCTGCGCCCGATGCGCCGCTATCTGCAGACGGCGGGCGTGGCGGGCGGCCCCGCCGATATCGCCGAGCTGTCCCGTACCGCGCTGGCCGCGGGCGTCACCCGGGTCACCCCGGTCGGCGCCATGCTGAACAGCTACCCGGGCGAGCCGCACGACGGGGTCTACGCCCTCCAGCGCTACAGCCGCCGCGTCGCGGTCCAGGCCGATCCGGCCCGGTTCGCCACCACCGCCTGCCTGGACGATCTGGCCCGGCCGGTCGTCCTGCCGCCGCCGGCGGGCCCGCTGCTGCACAAGGAGGACGTGCAGGGGCCGGGCCGGCGGCTGGCGCGGGAGGATGCCGAGCTGTACTTCCACAGCGGCGGCAGCACCGGCGCGCCCGCCCTGTCGGTCTTCAGCTACGACGACTACGACACCCAGATGCACGCCGCCGCCCGCGGCCTGCTCGCCGCCGGCTACGACCCGGTCGGTGACCGCACCGCCAACCTCTTCTACTGCGGCGGCATGTACGGCAGCTTCATCAGCTTCTTCTCCGTACTGGAACGGCTGGGCGGGGTGCAGCTGCCGCTGTCCGCGGGGCCGGACCACCGCGCCACGGCACGGGCGCTGATCGACCTCGGCGCGGACACGCTCTTCGGAATGCCGTCCTACCTGTGGCAGTTGCTGCACGCGGAGGCGGATGCGCTGCGCGCGTACGGGGGCCTGCGGAAGGTCTTCTACGGCGGCGAGCACTTCACCGCGGAGCAGCAGCGCACGCTGAAGGAGCGGTTCGGCATCGAGGTGGTCCGGTCGATCACGTACGGCAGCACAGATCTGGGTCCGCTGGGCTACCAGTGCACCGAGAGTTCGGGCGGTGTCCACCACCTGCATGCCGACCTCCACAGCATGGAGGTGCTGGACCTGGCCGAGGACCGGCCGGTGGCCCCGGGTGAGACGGGCCGGCTGGTGTTCAGTACGCATGCGCGGCGGGGCCAGCAGCTGGGCCGGTATGTGATCGGCGACCTCGGCCGGGAGATCCCGGGCCGCTGTGCCTGCGGCCGGCAGGCGCCCCGCTTCGAACTGCGGGGCCGCACCGGCGATGTGATGCGGGTGGCGACGTACTTCCTCAACCACCGCCGCTTCCTGGCGCTGGCCGAGGAACAGGGCGGCCACCGGGGCGAGTTGCAGATCCGGCTGGAGGGTCTCGGCGGTACGGGCGTGCGCGAGCGGCTGACCGTGCGGGTGGAGCGGGAGCGGACCGGGGCGACGGACCCGGACCGGCTGCGGGAGGTCTTCCTGGCCGGCTATCCGGAGCTCCGCTCGGCGGTGGCGGAGCGGCTGCTGGAGCTGGTGGTCGAGGCGGTGGACGGCGCCTCGCTGGACCGCAGCCCGGCCAGCGGGAAGCTCCTGGCGGTGGTGGACACCCGCTAGGTCTCCCGGGGCCGTGCAGTGGTCACCGCCGGCGCCCTCGGGGCGCCGGCGGTGGTCCGGTGACCGGCCGGCGGCTATGCGTACGGGTCGAAGGGGATGCCGGCCGGTTTGGCTTCGGCCAGGTGGGAGGCGAAGGCGCCGTCCTTGAGGCCGAAGTGTGCGCTGCCGAAGTCGGCCTGGCTGAGCTTGTCCCGCAGGGCCGCCGGGTAGCCGGACCATCCGACGAGCGCGGGGTACTGCCAGGTGCCGCGGTGGTTCTCGGGCGGTTCGTCGTTGGTGTTCGCCGCGCGGAAGCAGTGGGTGCTCGCGCCGTCCTTGTGGTAGACGATCTTGGGGTGGGTGCCGTCCCAGCGGATCCGGTCGCGGGTGTGGATCTCGAAGTCGCCGTGGGCGGAGGTCGCGACGTACTTGGCCTCGTTGCCCTGGATCCACACCACCACGTGTTCCCAGTCGTGGCGGTGGCCGCCGAGCGCGATGCCGGGGATGGCCTGGTCCTTTTCGAAGTACAGCGCGTAGACCACGGCGCACCAGCCGTTGTTGCAGGTCCAGCGGGAGTAGCCGTTGGTGTTGTCGAGGTCCGAGGAGTCCCGGCAGCTGCCGTTGAGGGCGCCGGTGGGCTTGAGTCCGCCGTTGAGAACTCCGGTCGGGCCTATGGCGGGTGTCGGGTAGCAGCCGTCGGTGTCGTAGTCGAAGGCCGGCTGGAAGGTCCGCTCGATCGTGTCGGCCAGGGCGGGCAGGGCCAGGGGCGGGGCCGCGAAGGCCACCTGGGGGACGGCGACGACCAGCGCCAGGGCGGCGCCGAAGACCACGCCCGCCCTCCGGATGTGACGGTACGTCCGCACAGCAGCCCTCCCGGCCGGTCGGTTCGACGGCGGCGGCGGATCTCGACCACCGTCGGACCGACACGCCGGGGAGCATCATGGGCGAACCGGCGCGACACGGCAAGGCTGCGAACAGCTTGCTTCGCACGGTCAACGACCGAGGGCGTTCATCAGGATGATGGCCACGAGGTTGAGGAAGATGACGGCGAAGGTGGTGCCGAGCATGATCCAGGCCTTGCGGGATTCGTCCATGTGAGCCACCTCCCGGCTCAGAGGTGTCGCGGCACCCCCTGGCCATCATGACCCCGTTCCCGCCGGAGCACAGTTCGGGCTGCTCGCAGACGGTTCTAGGGGTGTCCGGTGGATCAGGGCCGGGCACGGCACCAGACGACCCGGGCTATCCGACCCTGACCCACCGGACACCCCCTAGGCCACCCAGGATCCGGTCATGCCGAGGACAGCCGAGCCGTCCCCGTCGGCCAGCTTGGTGCCGGTGAAATCGCGGGCCCACTGCGAGGTCTGGATGCGGAACGCGGGGCGGTCGGCGGTCAGCGCCTCCATGACGGCCTCGGCCGCGCCGGCCGGGGTCTGGGCGCCGTCCATGAACTGGGCGACCGTACGCTCGACATAGTGGCGCAGCGCGTCGGCGTACGGGCCGGCAGCGGCGATCTCGCCCTCGATGTCCAGCCCGATGTTGTTGACGAACTCCGTGGCCACGGCGCCCGGCTCGATGACCGACACGCTCACGCCGACGGTGGCCGCGACGGGGGCCAGGCTCTCCATGTACCCCTCCACGGCGAACTTCGCGGCGCAGTACGCCTCGTTGAAGGGCTGGCCGATGACACCGCCGACGCTGGTGACCGTGATCAGGCGGCCCCCGGTGGCCCGCAGGTGCGGCAGTGCGGCCTTGGAGACGTTCAGCACGCCGAAGAAGTTGACCTCCATGACCTCGCGGACGTCGGCGACGGTTTCCTGTTCGAGGGTGCCGACGTGACCGGCGCCGGCGTTGTTCACGACCGCGTCCAGGCGGCCGTAGTCGGCGATCACGCCGTTGACGGCGGCGGCGACGGAGTTCTCGTCGACGACGTCGAGCCGGCGGATGTCGAGTTCCACGCCCGCCTCGGCGGCGGCCTTGCGCAGGGCGTCGGCCCGGCCGGTGTCCCGCAGGGTGGCGACCGTGCGCCAGCCGGCCCGGGCGGCGGCGACGGCTGCGGCCAGCCCGATGCCGGATGAGGTGCCGGTGATCAGGACAGTGCGCGGGGAGGTCTCGGCGGAGGTCTCGGAGGCGGTGGGGAGGGTCGTCATGGCGGGGCCTTTCACGAAGCCTGATTTATGTGCGTGCACACACACCATAAAATTATGTGCGTGCGCACGCAACCCCTAGACTGCCGACATGCCGAAAAAGCTCACCGAAGCCGAGATGTCGACGGCCGACTACGCCTTCTACGGGCTGGTCTGGGCCGGAACCGTGATGACCGACCGCGTCGACCGGGCCCTGGTGAAGGCCCACGACCTGCCCGTGTCCTGGTTCGAGGTGATGCTGTGGCTGGCCACCAGCCCCGAGCCGGTGCCCGCTTCCGTTCTCGGCAACAGCACGCTGCTCAGCCGCAGCCAGGTCTCCCGGGTGGTGGACGCCCTGCAGAGCCGCGGCCTGGTGACCCGTACGCCCTCGGCGCGTGACGCACGGTCGGTGGAGGTCTCCCTCACGGAGGCGGGACGCACGGTCTTCGCCGAGGCCGACGCCACCCGGCGGGCTGCCCTGGCACCGGTTTTCACCGAGCTCCTCGACGCTCAGGACCTGGAGGCGCTGGGAACCGTGTGGCGCAAGCTCAAGGCGCAGAAGGACGCGATAGCCGGGGAGCCGGGCGGCGTCAGCCGGAAGTGAGGGTGGCGGCGGCTGCGAAGAGGCGGGCGCAGCGCTGCGTCATCGCCGCCGGCGTCTGCTCCGGGTGCTTGACCCACCAGCGGACGAGGGTGGCGACCAGGTCCCGCCAGACATAGGTCAGCGCGTCGGCGTCCAGCGGGTCGCCGGAACCGGCCGCGCGCAGCAGGTCGGCGGTGCCGGCCGCGGCGAGCCGGTCGATGGCCGTCCAGTACTCCGAGGCCCGGCGCGCGGCCTCGCCGCCGGGCGGCAGCGAGGTGTCGTACAGCACGAACCAGGCCTCGCGCTGCCCCTCCAGGGCGGTGAAGATGCCGTCGAGCACGCGCAGCGGGGTGTGCGGCGCGGTGCCGTCCGGGCCGATGGCCGTACGGATGGCCTCCAGGAGCCGGTCCCCGACGGGGACCAGGCAGGCGATGTACAGGTCCTCCTTGGTGCCGCAGTACTGGTGCAGCAGCGTCTTGGTGACGCCCACGCGTGCGGCGATCGCGGGGAGCGATGCGGCGGCGTAGCCGCGGGTGCCGAACTCCTCCGTGGCGGCCTCCAGCATCTGCTGCCGGCGGCGCTCCCGCGGGACTCCCTTGGTACCGGCCTTCGACGGAGGGCTTGTCATGAGCGGATATTATCAGTAGGTAATTTACCCCGAGGTAAATTACTGCGACCGCTGGAGCGATCCATGGCCGGTACCACCGCGCAGCCGATGTCCCGTACCCGTTCCTGGTGGGGCTGGGGCTGGGCCGACGCCCATCCCGGCGATGCGGAGTGCACCGCGATGGGCGCCCTGATCCCCGGCACCCTCGACCGCCCGCTGCCCGTGCCCCGGATCCGCGACCTGGGCATCGGGAGCCCCGCCGCCGAACCCCCGCGCAGCCTCGCCCACCTGGTCAGCGCCGACCCGGCGGACCGGGCCGCCCACGCCATGGGCAAGGCGTACCGCGATGTGATGCGCGCCCTGCACGGGCAGCCCGGCCGCATCCCCGATCTGGTCGCCCGCCCGAGGGACGAGCAGGGCGTGGCCGACCTGCTGGAGTGGGCCGGGGACCGGCAGGTCGCCGTCATCCCGTACGGCGGGGGTTCCTCGGTCACCGGGGGCGTGGAGTACCGGGGCGACACCCACCGGGCGGTGCTGTCCCTGGACCTGACCGCCATGGGCCGGGTCCTGGAGGTCGATGCCGGGGGCCGGGCCGCCCGGATCCAGGCCGGCACCCTCGGGCCGGCCCTGGAGGACCAGCTGCGGCCCCACGGCCTCACCCTGCGGCACTTCCCGCAGAGCTTCGAGTTCTCCACCCTGGGGGGCTGGCTCGCCACCCGGGCGGGCGGCCACTACGCCACCGGCCGCACGCACATCGACGACTGCGTGCAGTCGCTCAGCGTGGTCACCCCGGCCGGTACGAGCAGCTCCTGGCGGCTGCCCGCCTCGGGGGCGGGCCCCTCCCCCGACCGGCTGTTCCTGGGCTCCGAAGGGGCCCTCGGCATCATCACCGAGGCCTGGGTCCGCCTGCAGGAACGGCCCCGCCACAAGGCGTCCGCCGCCGTGGCCTTCACCGATTTCCAGGACGCGCTCCGGGCGGTGCGGGCGCTCGCGCAGTCCGACCTGTCCCCGGCCAACTGCCGGCTGCTGGACTCCGGTGAGGCGGCGCTGTCGGGGGCGGCACAGGACGGTTCCGCCGTGCTGGTCCTGGGGTTCGAGTCGGCGGACGAACCGGTGACCGCCCGGCTGGACCGGGCCGTCGGCCTGGCCCGCTCGTACGGAGGCCGGTACGGCGGGACCGCCGGCCGGGACGAGGCCGCCGGGGACGCCGGGGACGCGGCCGTGGGCGCCTGGCGCTCGGCCTTCCTGCGGATGCCCTACCTCCGGGACGGTCTGGCCAGGATGGGTGCGATCGCGGAGACCTTCGAGACGGCGGCCTGCTGGGACCGGATCCCCGGCCTGATCGACGCGGTGCGCACTGAGGTCGGCGCGGCGGCGCTCAAGGCCACCGGACACCCCGCGACCGTCAACTGCCGCCTGACCCACGTGTATCCGGACGGCGCGGCGCCCTATTTCACCGTCCTCGCGGCCGGCCGGGCCGGGGCCGAGGTGGCCCTCTGGGACGAGCTCAAGGCCGTGGCGGGTGAGGTCCTGCACCGCCACCGGGCCACCATCACCCATCACCACGCCGTCGGCCGGGACCACCGCCCGGACTACGACCGCCAGCGCCCCGAGCCCTTCGCCCTGGCGCTGCGCGCAGCAAAGGGGGCGCTGGACCCGCGGGGCATCCTCAACCCCGGGGTGCTGGTGGACTGAGACGGCCCAGCGCTGAGCGGGGGTGTTTGCCGGGCCGGGCGCCGGGCACGCGCCCGGCATGGGGGCGTAGCGGAAGGAGGGGTCATGGACGACCAAGGTGGCGCGGGTGGTGTGCCGCTGCACGAGGGCGGTGACGACGCGGAGCGGCGCAGGCCGCACGCGAGCAGGCGCGGAGAGCTCGGGGAGCGCCCGGTGCCCGGAGGCACCCGGGCTCAGGACACGGACGAGGCGAGCCGGCTGGACCGGCCGCAGAACCCCGATGAGCCCCGTAAGAACCGCCAGCGGTGGACGGGACCCGCGGGCGACTGACACCACAGCGGGTCTCAGCGGCTGTCAACGGGCCGGTGACCAGAGAGCCGTGAAGCGGCCTTCGCCGGGGGTCAGGTCCTGCCACCCGCCCGGCAGGTCCACCACCACGACGCCCGAGGTCGGCAGCCCGTCCCTCAGCCGGTCCAGCAGCTCCTGCGGGCCGGACCCGCACAGTGCCGAGGCCAGTTCGTGGATGCCCGCGTTGTGGCCGACCAGCATCAGGCGGCCGAGATCCGCTCCCCGCTCCCCCAGCACGCTGACCAGGGTGCTGGGGGCCGCGTTGTAGAGCCTGTCGTCGTACACGGCGGGCGGCGGGTCCGGCAGGACCGGAGCGATCAGCTGCCAGGTCTGCCGCGTTCTGCGGGCCGGGGAGCAGAGCACCAGATCGGCCCCGAGGCCCGTGTCCGCCAGCCAGCGGCCCGCCTCCGGTGCATCGGCCCGTCCGCGCTCGCTCAGGCCTCGCTCGAAGTCCTCCGCCGCGTCCTTGGGCACGGCCTTCGCATGGCGTACCACCAGCAGTCGGCATCCGGCGGTTCCGGCGGGTCCTTCGGGGGCCATGGCCTTCTCCTTCGCCGCGGGCGGTACGGCCGTCAGGCCGTTTCCTCGGGCTCGTCGTGCTCGTGCGTCATCTGCCGCTCCTGCCGCCTCCTGAGCTCCTCCGGGCTCTTGCCCGGGACCGGCCTGCTGGCCTCGGGGTGCACCGGGTCCGGGCCGGGGTGGTCGCTGATCTGCTCCTCACGGCCCTTCCCCGGTTCCTGGCGCTTGTGCTCCATACCCTGCATGACAGGACTCCCTCGCTCGCCCCCGCCCATAATCCCCCGCCTACCCCGGAACGGCAGAACCACGCAGCCGTCGGACCCCGTCAGACCCGTCAGCCCCCGTCAGACCGCTTCGCAGGGGCCGTCGCCCTCCGGGCCCGGCACGGGCTCCGCCGGAACGTTCAGGACCAGGACGCAGACGTCGTCCCGCCGGTCCTGCCGCGTCGCGGCCAGGCGGTGGGCCAGGTTGACCGTGGACTCCGTCTCCACGAGCCGCAGCGCCGCCTCGGCCAGCCGGGCCAGCCCGAGGTCCATGTCCTCCCCCGGTTCCTCCACGAGGCCGTCGGTGTACAGCACGAGATGGTCCCCGGGCCGCAGGTCCAGGACTGCGGGAGCGTGGCCGGCCCGGCTGGACGCACCGAGGAGACCGCCCTCCGGGAGCGGCAGGAACCGGGCCGCACCGTCGCGGATCAGGAGAGGCGGCAGGTGGCCGGCCCGCACCCAGGTCAGCTGATGGTTCCAGGGCTGGTACCGAGCCATGACCACGGTGGCGGTGGCGCCCGATGCGCCCTGGGCGGTGTGGAGCAGCAGGGTGTTGAGCCCGTCCAGTACGTCCGGCAGCGGCGAGCCCGTGATCGCCATGCCCTTGGCGCTGAACCGCAGTTGGGCCATGGTGGCGACGGCGTCCAGACCGTGTCCGGCGACGTCTCCGACCACGAAGAGGGCGCTTCCGTCGGGCAGTTCGATGGCGCTGTACCAGTCACCGCCGACGTTGAGGCCGCTGTCGGACGGGACGTAGGCGACGTCGACGCACAGGCCGGCCAGCTCCAGGGACTGCTCGGGGATCGGCAGCAGTGCGTTCTGGAGCCGGGCGGCGAGGGTCCGCTCGGCCTCCAGCATGCCCCGCTGGAGGAGGACAGCCCGCTCACTGTCGCGCAGGGCGACCTCGACGTCGCGCTGGGCGGTGAGGTCCTGGAAGAAGCCGTGCACCTCCACGGGTGTGCCGTCCGCGTCGGTACGGGCCTCGGCGACGATCCGCAGGTACCGGGCCGCGTCACCGGCCATGATGCGGAAGGGCTGGTCGATGGCCCCGCCCTCGCTCAGGAGGCGCCGGACGGCGGCGGCGAGGGCAGCGGTGTCCCCGGGGAGCACCTGCCGGGGCAGCTCCTCCAGGCTCATCGGCCCTTCGGCCGGGTCCCGGCCGAAGATCGCGTAGACCTGGTCGGACCAGGTGGCGGCGGGCGCGACCAGGTCCCAGCCCGCCCAGCCGAGGTTGCCCAGCCGCTGCATGTCGGCGAGCCGGCGCGCTTCGCGGTCGTCGGTGTCCAGCCGCAGCCAGGACACGATCAGGCGCCCGCCGAGGCGGGCGGCGCGGACCGAGTAGACGGATTCCGCGGGCACTGCGGGGAGCACTTCCCGGTAGGTGAAGGATTCGCTCTCGAAGCGCGTTCCCGTGGTCAGCGCGTCGAGATAGCCGGACCAGAGCGCGGTGCCGGCCACCGTCGGATAGGTCTCCAGGACCCGCCGGCCGACGAGCTCCTTGCCGGTGCGCCCGGCCACGTCCACCGCCACCGGGGAGGCCGCCTCGATGCGGTAGTCCTCGACCTCCCCGTCCCGGTCGCGCAGGGGCGTCAGCAGGACCACCGACGCCGGCAGCACGTCCAGGATCCGCTGTACGGCCTCGACCTCGGGGCATCCGGGCTCGCCGGACAGCACCGAATCGCTGTTCATGCTTCGAGCATCCCACGTACGGCGAACCTGCGGCCTGTCCGCTTGGGGTCCGTGATCGCGGGGCAGACGCCGTGGACGAGCCGACGGCTGGGAGGCGGTGGCGATGGGCACGGGGACGGACGCGGGCACGGGCGCCGAGGCAGGGGCCGTCGGACAGGAGTACGACGCGACCCCATATCTGCCCTCGCGCGGCGGCCTGGCGGGTCTGCGGCGGGCGGCGGCCGGCTGCCGGGGCTGCCCGCTGTTCCGGGACGCGACCCAGACGGTCTTCGGCCGGGGACCGTCTCGCGCGCGGCTGATGCTCGTCGGCGAGCAGCCGGGCGACCAGGAGGACCGGCAGGGCGAGCCGTTCGTGGGCCCGGCGGGACAGCTGCTGCGCAGGGCGCTCGACGAGGCGGGGCTGGGGGACGAGGACGCCTACGTGACCAACGTCGTCAAGCACTTCAAGTTCGTGGCGGCCCCGCGCGGCAAGCGCCGGATCCACAAAACACCGAGTCTGCGGGAGATGGCCGCCTGCCGGCCCTGGCTCGAGGCGGAGCTGCGGCTGGTCGACCCCGACGTCCTGGTGGTGCTGGGGGGTACGGCCGGGAAGGCGCTGCTCGGCTCCTCGTTCCGGGTGGGCGAGCGGCGCGGGGTGCTGCTGCCGATGCCGGCCCTGCCCGACGGGAACGGGGACGGGGGCGGGGACGGGGGCGCGGGGCACGGCCGGCTGCTGGCGACGGTCCATCCGTCAGCGGTCCTCCGGGCGGACGACCGGGAATCCGCCTTCGCGGGGCTGGTCGCCGACCTGACCGTGGCCGCGACCGCACTGGAGTGAGCAGACAAGCGGCGGACGGCCGGGTCACAGGTGACGCAGGGCGGGGAGCAGCGTGGCCTCGGCCCAGGCCAGGAACGGCTCCTGCCGGTCGCCCCCGATCTGGACGAGGGCGACCTCGGTGAATCCCGCTTCTGCGTACGGACGTACGGCCTCGACGAACGCGTCCACGTCGTTGCCGCAGGGGATGGCTCCGGCGACGTCTTCGGGGCGGGTGTGCTCGGAAGCCTGGTGGAAGCCGGCCGGCCCGGGGAGCTCGGCGTTGACCCGCCAGCCGCCGAGCGCCCAGCGGAACTGGTCGTGGGCCCGGGCCACCGCCGCGTCACGGTCGGTGTCGTAGCAGACGGGGAGCTGGCCGATGCGTGGTTTGCCGGTGCCGCCGTGGTCGTCGAACTGCCGGAGGAGTTCCTGCCTGGGTTCCGTGGCGATCACGAGATCGCCGTGCCGGCCTGCGATCGCGCAGGACCGGGGCCCGGAGACGGCGATGCCGATCGGGGGCGGCTCGTCGGGGAGATCCCAGAGCCGGGCGTTCTCGACGTCGAAGTGGACGCCATGGTGGCTCACGTACCGGCCGGTGAACATCCGCCGGATGATGTCCACGGCTTCCTCCAGCATTTCCAGGCGTATGTGCGCCGCGGGCCAGCCGGCGGCGACGATGTGCTCGTTCAGGTTCTCGCCCGAGCCGAGCCCCAGCCGGAACCGGCCCCCGGACAGGATCTGCAGGGTCACCGCCTTCTGTGCGACCACCGCCGGGTGGTAGCGGAAGGTCGGGCAGGTCACGTACGTCATGAGCGGGATGCGGAAGGTCGCCTGCGCAGCCGCGCCCAGAACGCTCCAGGCGTAGGGCGCGTGGCCCTGGGAGTCGAGCCAGGGGAACGAGTGGTCGGAGATGACGGAGAAGTCGAATCCCGCCTTCTCCGCTCCGACCACATGGGTCACCAGCTCACGGGGGCCGGCCTGCTCGGTCATCATCGTGTACCCGATGTGCACCATGGGGCGCGCCTAACCGCGATCGGCCGGCCCCAAACCTCACCATTCGGGGTGCACATCGTGGCTGTCGTAGTGGGTGCCCGTCCGAGTCACCCAGGGCCGGAAGCGCAGTGGTCCGGTGTGGTCAAAGGTATAGGCCACCGGCTCGCCGGTGTCATCGGTGACGATCACCGCACCTGCCTTCTGCGCGCTGCGCAGTGCGTGCGTCCAGTGCCGCCCTTTCCGGCCGGTCCGATAGTCGGGAACCTTGCATTGCGACATCTTCCCGCCCTCCCGTCTCTGTCCCGGGGGATGCCTGATACCCGCAGAAAACCGACCTAACCTCCCAGGGAGCGCGGGAGGGCGAATAACCTCCCGCGGAGCGGTCACGGGGTGAAGAGGATCTTGACGGCGCCGTCACGCTTCTTCTGGAACATCTCGTAGGCGTCCGGTGCCCGTTCGAGCGGCAGCCGGTGCGTGGCAAAGCCGTCCACTCCGAGGGGGTCCCCGTCGACGAGCAGCGGAAGGATGTCGTCGACCCAGCGCCGGACGTTGGCCTGGCCCATGCGCAGATGCAGCTGTTTGTCGAACATCGTCAGCAGGGGCAGCGGATCCGCCGCCCCGCCGTACACCCCGGACACGGAAACGGTGCCGCCCCTGCGGACGAGGTCGATGGCGGTGTGGAGGGCGGAGAGCCGGTCGATCCCGGCGCGCTTCATCAGGGCAGCTGCGAGCGCGTCCGGCAACAGGGTGGTCATGCCCTGGGCGGCAGCGGCGATACGGCTGCCGTGGGCTTCCATCCCGACCGCGTCCACGACGGCGTCCGGGCCGCGGCCTCCGGTGAGTGCGCGCACCGCGTCCGTCAGGTCGTCGCCGCTGCACGCCCGGAGGTCCAGGACCTCGATGCCGCGCCGGTCGGCGCGCTCGAGCCGCTCGGGGACGAGGTCGACGCCGATGACCGTGCCGGCGCCACGCTGGGCGGCGATGCGCGTGCTCATGTCCCCGATGGGTCCGAGGCCCAGGACGACGACGCTGCCGCCCGGCGGAACGGCCGCGTACTCGATGGCCTGCCATGCCGTGGGCAGGACGTCGGACAGGTAGACGAAGCGCTCGTCGGACGGCCCGGCCGGGACCCGGATGGGGAGGGTGTTGCCGAACGGCACCCGCAGGTACTGGGCCTGACCGCCCGGCACCTGACCGTAGAGCTTGGTGTAGCCGAAGAGTGCGGCTCCGGTGCCGTGCTCGTGGACCTGGGTCGTTTCGCACTGCGACTGGAGGCCCCGGTCACACATGAAGCAGGCGCCGCACGAAATATTGAAGGGGATCACCACCCGGTCGCCGGGCTTCAGGACGGTGACCTCCGGGCCCACCTCCTCGACGGTGCCCATGGGCTCGTGCCCCAGGATGTCGCCGGGGTCGAGGAAGGCGCCCAGGAGTTCGTAGAGGTGCAGGTCGGAACCACACAGACCGGTGGTCGTGACCTTGATGATCACGTCATCGGCGTCTCGGATCGCGGGATCGGGCACGGTGTCCACACGGACATCGCGTCTGCCGTGCCAGGTCAGTGCCCTCATGACGCCTCCTTGGCGGCCGTTCCGCTTCGCGCCTGTCGCAACGCGCGGCCCCCGCCTCTGGCGCGTACCCCCGGCGCTGTCGGCGAACCGCGCAGCCTCCACTTGGTGGTTTGTGTGCCCTGTGCACGACAATGCGCAGGACGTGTGTCCGTAGTCCCTCCGTGAACCGACTGGAGCCGGCGTGAGTTCTTCCCACCGCCCTGACCGTTCCTTCGACGCCGTGCCTGCGCTGGACGGGGAGCTGTGCTTCGACCAGGCCGCCCTCGAAGCGGCGGCCGGCGACTTCGGCCGGCTCGTGCACCGGCTGCCCGCCGCGGTCCTCAGGCCCGGCTCGGCCGAGGACGTCGCCGCGATGGTCCGGTACTGCCGCGAGCGCGGCCTGAAGGTGGCCGCGCGGGGCCAGGGGCACTCCACCCACGGGCAGGCCCAGGTGGCCGACGGGCTCGTGATCGACCTCGGCACCCTGAACTCCATCGAGATCGACGGCACCACCGCCGCGGTCCAGGGCGGGGCGCTGTGGAGCGCCCTGGTCAAGGCGACCCTGCCGCTGGACCTCACGCCACCCGCCTTCACCGACTACCTGGAACTGTCCATAGGCGGCACGCTGTCGGCCGGAGGACTGGGCGGGCAGATCGGCCACTACGGCACCCAGGCCGCCAATGTGCTCGAACTCCAGGTCGTCACCGGCGAGGGCGAGCTGGCGACCTGCTCGCCCACCCTGCGCCCCGACCTGTTCCGGGCCGCCCTCGGCGGCCTCGGGCAGTGCGCGCTGATCACCCGCGCCACCATCCCGCTGGTCCCCGCCCCCCGCTCCGTACGGTTCTACTCGCTGACCTGCCCGAGCGTGGCCGCGCTCAGCGCACAGCAGGCCGCTCTGGTCGGGGAGGGACGCTTCGACTACCTCATCGGCGAGGTCGTGTCGCCCTCCCCGGGGGCCTGGACGTATGTGATGGAGGCCGCTGCCTACGATGCGACGGCCGCCGACGACGCCCGGCTCATCGGCGACCTGGAGCACACCTCGGTCGAGGTCCGGGACGTGCCGTACTTCGACTTCCTCAACCGGATCGCGCCGTCGATGGAGCAGCTGAAGACCATCGGCGAGTGGCAGCGGCCCCACCCCTGGTACGACAGCCTGCTCCCCGCCTCCTCGGTGGACGCCGTGGTCACGGAGACCCTCGCGAACCTCAAGCCCGACGCGATCGGCCTGAGCGCGGTCATCCTGCTGTACCCCATCCCCACCGCCAAGTGCACGACCCCGCTTCCGGTCATGCCGGACGAAGAACTCGCCTACCTCTTCTCCCTCCTCAAGACCGCCTCCCCCGGGGCGGACTCCGCGGAGTCGATGGTGGCCGCGAACCGCAGCCAGTACGACGCCACGGTCGAGGCGGGCGGGCGCTGGTACCCGATCGGGTCGGTCCCGCTCACCCGGGCCGACTGGGAGCACCACTTCGGCGCCTTCTGGGAGGAGTTCTCGGCCGCGCGGCACCGCTACGACCCCGATGGCATCCTCACGCCGGGCCAGCGCATCTTCTGACCGCGGCCCGGTCTGCCGCCCGCACCCGGCTCAGCGGGTCCGTCGTACGGTCACCGTCTTCGGCCGCTGGTACTCGTGCAGCGCCAGGACGCTCAGGTCGGTGCCGTGCCCGGAGGTACCCCGGCCTCCGTGCGGGAGTTCCGCCGTCTGCACCAGATGGCAGTTGAGCCACGCCTCGCCCGCGTTCAGCCGGGCGACCAGGTCGAGGCCGGCTTCCAGGCCGGTGGTCCACACGCTCGCCGCGAGCGCCTGCGGGACGCCGTTCGCCAGGGCCAGGGCCGCCTCCGTGCTCTCCGCCTGCTGGACGGTGAGGAGCGGCCCGAAGACCTCCTCGGTGACCGACGGGTCGTCGTACGGGAGGTCCGCCAGCAGGCGGGCCGGACGCCAGTGCCCCGGCAGCCCCCGGGCCTCCGGGGCGATGCCGGCCGCGAGGTTGCGCTTCGCCCCGGAGGAGGCGACCAGCCGGTCGTAGCGCTCCGCCTGGTCCGGATTGTTCAGCGGTCCGAAGTCCCGGCCGGCGAGCCGGGCGCCCAGCGCCGCCGCCAGTCCGGCGACGGTGGCCTCGTAGTTTCCGGCGAGGGTGATCACCCTCGCCGGGGCCGCGCAGCTCTGGCCGGCGTTGTACGTGGCGGCCTCCGCGAGGCGGGCACAGGTGTCGGCGGGGCTGTCCGGGAGGACGATCGCCGGTGCGTTGCCGCCGAGTTCCAGGCTGACCCGGCGGGTTCCCGCCCGCGCCGCGACATCGGCTCCGGCCCGGCCGCTGCCGGTGAACGCGACCATGTCCACCGCGGACTCCACGAGCAGCCGGCCGGTGTGCCGGTCCCCCGGGAGGTATCCGAGCACGCCGGGGCCCAGGACCTGCGCCGCGTGTTCCGCGAGCAGCCGGAGGCTGTCGGGGGTGGTCTCGGCGGGTTTCGCCACCACCGTGTTGCCCGCCGCGAGGGCCGGGGCGCAGCGCCAGGCGGCCATCAGCAGCGGATAGTTCCACGGCACGATCACCCCGACCACGCCGATCGGCTCCCAGCGGACCCAGCTCTCGTGGCCCGCCACCAGGTGTCCCGAGGCCGGGGCGGTCCGGGTGCGGGCGGCGGTCGCGTAGAACCGGAACAGGTCGGCCACCTGCTCGATCTCGCCCGCCGTCTCCGTCCCGGGCTTGCCGGTGCCGGCCTGCTCCCGGGCCGCGTACTCCGTCGCGTGCTCCTCGATCAGGGCCGCGAGACGGTCCAGCCGGCGGCCCCGGTCCTTCGGTGTCAGAGCGCTCCAGCCGGGGAGGGCGGCGCGGGCCGCGGCCACGGCCTCGGACACCTCCCGCTCCCGGGAGAGCGGTGCGGTGCCGCGCGTCCGCCCGGTCCGGGGGTCGATGAGCCGGGTGGGTTCCGTGGTCATGGGTTCCTTTCGTTCCTCTTGCCCGAGGCTTCTCGCCTCATACCTCGTACGACCTCAGCCACAGCTCCAGCGTCAGGACCAGCCAGAGCTTGCCGCCCTGCCGGGGCAGCAGCGTGCCCTCGCCCTTCAGCCAGGTCCTGATGGTGTCCGGGCGGAACAGGCCGCGTTGCCAGGACCGGTGGCCGAGGAGGAGTTCGCGGCCGAGATCGCGCAGCGGACCGGTCAGCCACTGCTGGACGGGTACCCTCATCCCGCTCTTCGGGCGGTCGACCACCGTGCCCGGGAGCAGGTCCCGTACGGCCTCCTTGAGGATCCACTTCTCGGCCGTGCCGCGGAGCTTGTACCCCGGCGGCGTGGCGAAGGCGTGGTCGACGACCGACCGGTCGAAGAGCGGGGAGCGGCCCTCCACGCCCTGGGAGGAGGTCAGGCGTTCCACCTTCGTCAGGATGTGGTGCGCTCCCTTGGTCCGCAGGTTGCAGTGGAGCAGCCGGTTGAGGAGGTGCGTCATGGCGTACGGGCCGCCGCCGTCGGCCTCCGCGAGCAGGTACGGCTCCACGTGCCGCTCCAGGCGCGGGGCGTTCCGGGTTGCGTCGAGCACGGGTGCCGTCAGCAGGGCCGGGAGGTCCGTCCAGCACTTGCGGTACGAGCGCAGGTACGCGGTCGCCCGGTCCTCGTCCCAGGGCGCGCCGGGCGTCCGGTGCATCTCCTGCACCAGCATGGGGAGGTTCTTGGGCCCGCCGAAGACGGGGTCGCCGCCCTCGCCGTTGAGGACCACGGAGGCGCCGTCCGCGGCGACGGCCTCGGCCAGCATCAGGTTCGGCACCGTCAGCGGGTCCCCCACCGGGCTGTCCAGCAGCGCCGCGGCTTCGGCGAGCCGCGCCGCCACCGCCGCCCCGGAGACGTTCAGGACGCGGTGCCGGGTGTGGCAGTGGGAGGCCACCAGGCCGGAGTAGCCCAGCTCGTTCGGCAGGTCGTCGCCGAAGCTGATCGAGTACGTGTGGACGGGGTGGCCGTGCAGTTTCGCCGCCAGGGCGGTGACGAGGGAGCTGTCGATACCGCCGGACAGCAGCACCGCGGCCGGCTCGGCCCCGGGCAGCCGGATGGCCGTGGCCTGTTCCAACAGGGCGCGCAGGGCCAGGACATGGGCGGTCGGGTCGGAGGGTGCGGGGTCTTCGACGTCTTCCCGGGGCTCCCAGTGGACGGTTTCGGTCACCCGGCCGTCCCGGGCCAGCCGCAGGACCCGGCCGGGCAGCACCTCGCGGACCCCGGTGAGCAGGGTCTCCTCGCCGGGCAGATAGGCGAAGGTGAGGAAGGAGCGGACCGCCGACAGGTTCACGGCCGTACCGAGTGCCGGCCAGCGGCGCAGCGCCCGCAGTGAGGTGGCGGCGGCCCAGGCGCCGTCGGCCCGCGCGTAGTAGAGGGTGCGGGCGCCGACGTGGTCGCGGATCAGGACCAGGTCGGGGCCGTCGAACACGGCCAGCGCGAACATCCCTTCGGCGAGCGCCACGCCGGCTTCGCCGAGCAGGGCCCAGCAGTGGAGGAGGAGTTCGCCGTCGGGGCAGTCGGGGGGCGGTGGCGGGGCGGCGGCCCGGGCCCGGAGTGCGGCGAACAGCACCGGGCGGTTGTGGAGGGTGGTCTCGCCGACCGCGGTCCGTCCGAGTGCCGTGAACGGGCCGGTGGCACGCCCCGGTTCGCCGGTGACCAGGCCCAGTCCCGCGCCCGGTACGTCCGGGGCGCGGCCCGGTCCGGTGGCGACACCCATCGCGTCCAGATGGGCGCGGGCCTGCCCGGTGGTGTCGGCCAGACAGACGCAGAAGCGTGCCATGTTGCTCCTCTCGGTTGTCCCTCGTGTCCTGCACGGCCCGCGTGACCCGCATGGCCCACGTGACCTGCATGGCCGGCGTGGCCCGCAAGGCCCGCGTAACCGCGAGGCCGGCACGGCCCACGTCGTCCGCATGGCCGACGTGGCCCGCATGGCCCACGTGGCCCGCATGGCCGACGTGGCCCGCGTAACCGCGAGGCCCGCACGGCCCGCATAGCCCACGTGACCTGCACGGCCGACGTGGCCCGCAAGGCCCGCGTAACCGCGAGGCCGGCACGGCCCGCACGGCCCGCACGGCCCGCGTCGCCCGCAAGGCCTGCATGGCCCGCGTGGGCCGCGCAGCGGTCCGCGGCCGGCGTTGGCCCGCTCAGCCGAAGTCGTCGTCGGTCCAGGCCTCCGCGTCGCCGTCCCAGCCCGCTTCCCAGCTGTCGTCGCCGGAGTCCGCGGCGCCGGGGTCACCGCCGCCGCTGTCCCCACCGGAGGACGAGGACGCGGCCTGGGCCTGCTCCTGCTGGCGGCGCAGGGCCTCTTCCTCTGCGGCGGTCATGCTCAGCGGCGGCAGGTGCGCGGCCGTGATGGCGAGGCTCGCCACCCCCAGGCCGGCGAGCAGCACTCCCATCCGGCCGCCGAAGGAGCTCCGGTTGACGGTGAGGCGTTCTCCGCGCGCCCAGACCGTGCGGCCGTAGCCGATGTCGCGGGCGTAGGTGGCGGTGCCGTCGGCGAGGGTGCGCTTGATGACGCGGTCGCCGAGCAGCTCATCGGTCCCCGAGCCGCCCCGGTTGTCGTGCCAGCGCACCAGGTGGGGGTGGCCGGGGCTGCGGCTGCGCCACTCCTCCAGGCCGTCCTCGTACCTGCGGTGGACCGTGCCGTCGGCGAGGAGTTCGTCCGCGTAGCCGATCTCTTGGGGCCGGATCATCGTGTGCGCACCTCGGGTGTGTGGAAGGGGTCACGGGGGCCGGTCACGCGGCGGGCCAGGTCATGAAGCCGGCGGTGCGCAGACCGCTCAGGTCGCCCCACAGGGAGTCGCGGGGCGGTCGTGGGCCCCGGGTCAGGCGCAGTACCGTCCGGATGAGCCGGGCCGGCGGTACGGCGGCCACTTCGGCGAACCGGCCCCGCGCCAGCCAGGCGGTCTCGCGCGCCCGCAGCCCGGCGGGCCGGTCGGCCCATGCCGCCGGAGCGGGGGCCGGGCCGCGTCCCGAGGGCAGCCGCAGGGCGCCGGCGTGCCGCGGTACCAGCCCCAGGGAGCCGACCCGTACCCCGGCGGCGGGGCCGAGCGCGGCCCGGACCCGGGCCGGGAGGGCCACCCCCGCGGGGCTCGCATCGTGCAGGACGTGCACGATGGCACCGTCCGCCCTTTCCAGGGCGGCGAGGAGGTGCCGGGGCAGCGGAGTTGCGTCCGGAACCGCGAGAACGGGGCAGGCGGCCTCCAGGTGGACGTGGTTGGCGAGCAGCATCGCGGCGATCGAGCGGTCCTGGCAGAGCAGCAGGCGGGGCAACCCGTAGTCGTACAGGTCGGGTTCGGAAGGCCGACGCTCCGGCACGGGGCCCGCCGGGGGCCGCGCGGCCGGCAGCAGGCCCGGTACGGTGTCCCGGCCGCGCGCGTCCAGGGCCCGGGTGAACGAGGGCAGGCGCACCCCCGGTGCCGGGGTGCCGGGCAGGCGGCGCAGCAGCGGCGCGGTGGGGCTGAGGACCCGGCAGGTCTCGTAGTAGAGCTGGCGCTCCGTGAACCACAGGCCGCCGGGTTCGGCCGCACGGGCGGCGGCCACACCGATGGCCAGGCCGGTCAGCCGGTCGCCGAGGGCGCCGGCCCTGCTGGTACGCGTGCTCATGGGGTGGGGGTGCCTTTCGTCCCGGGGATGTCCGGCCAGCTCAGGAAGCCGTACTCCGGGGCGGAGCCGGGGCGTCCGGCCGCCGCGGCCATGGCCACGGCCCGTTCCACCGCCGTCTCGACCAGGGCGGCCAGCCGGGGCGGCGGCACGGCCGCGATCGGGCTCCAGAACCCGTCGGCGAGCCAGGCGGCGTCCTCCTCGGACAGGCGTGCCACGGACCGCAGTTCCGCCACGGCCGGGGTCCGGACGGTCGAGACGCAGTGGACGACACCGCTGCGGTGCCGGACCGCGGCCACCGGCAGCCCGGCGTCCACCACGGCCCGGTCCGGATGGGCGATGCGCAGGAGCGGGGCCAGCAGCGCGCCCAAGGCGCTCGCGTCGTGCAGCACCACGACCGGCAGCCGGCCGGGGAGGTCCACGAGGGCGTCATGGGCGGCGCCGGGGTCCGCCTCCACCAGGACCGCCTGCAGGCGCCCGGGGATCTCGTTGGCCGCGAGGAACACCGCGACGGCGTGGTCGGTGCACAGGATCACGGCTCTGGGGCGGCGCGGCTTCGGCGCGGCGTTCCCGGGGGCGGCGGTCCCCGCGTCGTCCACCACGCCCGGTGGCAGTCCCCCGTACGCCGGCTGCCACTGGCCGGTCATCAGCCGCCGGAAGTGCCACTCACTGGGACTGACGGACGAGCCCGCGGGACGGGCCGGGTAGTACGGGAAGCACTGGGGCGCGGCGATGAGGACGGCGACCGCGGCGGCTGCGGAGAGGAAGGCGAGCAGGCCATGGGTGAGGGCCCAGCAGACCAGGAGCCCGGCGCAGACCGGCAGGGTCACCAGCCGCCGGATCCAGTGCCGGACCCCGTGCGCCTCGCGCGCCCGCCAGGTGTGGGTACTCGTACGGGAGCGGTACCAGAGCTGGGTGATGGTCACCGTGAGCCGGCCGCCGTCGGTGAGGGAGTCCACGCAGCGGCGGATCCGCAGGTCGTGCATGCCGCGGCCGTGCAGCTTGGGGTCGAGGGCGAAGCGGCGGTGGCAGTGGGAGCACTTCTGGCCCGTGCGCTGCCGGCGCTTCAGCTGGGTCGAGCAGTTCGGGCAGATCACCGCACACCTCCCGCCGGGTGCGGGCCGTCCCCGGCCGCTGCCGCCCCGGGCCAGGTCATAAAGCCCACCTCGGCGGCGTGGCGCCGTTCGGCGTCGACGATCCGGCCGGCCCGTTCGGCGAGCCGGTCGAGCGCGGTGAGCAGCCGGACGGGTGGGACCCCGACGAGCGGGTACCGCCAGCCCTGTGCCAGCCACTTCAGCTCGTCCTCGGTGAACTCGCCGAGGCCGGTGAGCCGGGCCAGGTCCGCTGCCGTCGGCTTGTGTGCCGGGTCGCGGCAGGCGACGGCGTTGGGCAGGCCGCGGAGGGTGCGCAGCGGCGGTCCGGCGGGGAGCACCGGGCGGCCGGGGAGGGACGCGCGGAGTTCCCGCAGGAGCAGTGCGCCGTACGCGTCGGCGTCGTGGAGCAGCAGGACCGGGCCGTGCGGCGGCAGGGCGGGCAGCAGGGCCGGGAGGTGCCCGGGGCTCGGGACGAGGGCGATGCCGTGCCGGCCGGGCAGGCCGTCGGCGGTGAGGAAGGCGGCGATGGAGGGGTCGGGGCAGATCAGCACGGCGTTCGGCGGGGCCGCGTCGGCCGGCCACGGGGGCCAGGGGTGGCCGGTGTCGTCGACCACGCCGGGCGGCAGGCTCCCGTACACCCGCAGCCACTCGGCGAGGGCCTGGGTACGGAAGGCCCCGCGGGTCATGGGCGGGATGCCGCGGCCGGCTCCCAGCTGCCGGGCGATCAGGATGCCGAGCCCGGTGGCCAGCAGGACTCCGGAGAAGAACAGCAGGAACGGCAGCCCGCCGAGGACGGCCCAGAGGCAGACGAGGCCGGCGCCGAAGAAGCCCCCGCCCGCGCATCCGGGCGCGAACTCGCCTTCCTTGATCCGCTTGCGCGCGAGTGCGTACCACAGCTGGCCGGGGGTGATCTCGATCCGGCCGCCGTCGGTCAGCACTGCGGTGATCCGGCGTACCCGGAGGTCGTTCAGGCGCAGGGGGTTGGTCTTGGGGTCCAGCGCGTAGCGGCGCTTGCAGTTGCTGCAGATGTTGCCCCTGCGTTCCTTGCGGAGCAGGTTGCGTTCGCAGTGGGGGCAGATCACCGGCGGACCTCCAGGGCGGTCGCCGCCCGGCGCAGCCATGCGGCCAGCCGTTCGCGGACGGTGGTGCCGGCGACGCCGTGGTCCTGCTGGGCGCGCTCGATGTCGCGCAGGGCGGCGGCGAGGTCGCGGTAGTAGGAGGCGGTGCCGGCAGCGATGGCGGCGGCGGTGGCGGCTCTCGGGGCGGCGCCCTCCGGGAGGCCCCTGGGGGCGGTGCGCGGCCCCGCCCGGCCGGGCCGCCCGGCGCTCAGGGCGGCCCGGTGTTCGGCTTCGGCCGCGGTGATCGCGTAGTCCTCGTGGTCGATCCCGTATCCGGTGTTGGCGGCGAGGATGGTCAGCGGGGTGTCCCCCCGGTTGGCGAAGGAGTGCGGCATCATCTCCGGGATCCGGATCAGCATGCCCGGTACGAGCGGGACTTCGGCGACGCGTCCGCGGTCGGGGTCGTAGAGACCGCAGGCGGCGTGGCCGAGGCTGAGGACGAAGTGCTCGCCTCCGTGCGCATGCGGGGTGAAGGCGCTGCGTGGGCCCACCACCCCGAGTTTGACGGTGGCGTTCGAGGGGCGTTCCGGCGAGGTGCCGGCGTCGCCCACGAGATAGTGGGCGAACTGCCCGTCGTCGATGAACCGCAGGAAGTCCCGCTCCGGGCCGAGCTCCCGGGACCCCTCCCGGTCGGCCAGCACGATGGAGCCGTCCGGCCCGAGGTGGTACAGCTCGACCCCGCCCGGCAGCCCGCGCCCGGCGTGGTCCGGCAGGTCTTCGGGTATCCCGCGCGGTCCGGGTGTGCGGTCGTACGGTCGTGCGGCCATCGCGCCTCCCCCTGACGCCCCGCTGTGCGCGCTGCACGCGCCTCGCACGCGCATGGTAAGGCCCTGGGGGGTGTCTTGAACGTCCCCTGTGCAAAGGGAAGATGACTGCCCAGTGTCACGCGCCACGGCCCGGTCACGACCCGGCCGCAGTCCGCCCGCGGCAGGCGACTGGCAGCCGAGTGGCCGAACTGTGCCGGAATCCGTCTGCCGTTCGCCTGGCGTATCCGCCGCCTTCACGCGAGGCTCCCTGTCCGGTACCCCGGGCGCGTTCTGCTGGGGGCGCTCAAGAACCCCTCAACCGCAGAGGTCGAACCCCCATGGCAGAACTCAACCGCCGCCGCTTCCTGCAGCTCGCCGGCGGCGCCGCCGCCCTGACGATGCTCAACGACAGCATCGCGCGAGCCGCCGCCATCCCCGCGCAGGGGACCACCGGCACCATCGCCGATGTCGAGCACATCGTGGTCCTGATGCAGGAGAACCGTTCCTTCGACCACTACTACGGCGCACTGCGCGGCGTCCGCGGCTTCGGCGACCCCCGGCCGGTGACCCTGCCCAGCGGCAAGTCCGTCTGGCACCAGGCCGACAACGCCGGCAAGGAGACGCTGCCCTTCCGGCCCCCGTCCGAGGACCTCGGCATGGAGTTCCTCCAGGGCCTCAACCACGACTGGGCGGGCGGCCAGAGCGCCTTCAACAAGGGCAAGTACGACAACTGGGTGCCTGCCAAGACGCCCGCGACGATGGCCTACCTGACGCGGGACGACATCCCGTTCCACTACGCCCTCGCGGACGCGTTCACCATCTGCGACGCCTACCACTGCTCAGTCATCGGCTCCACCGACCCCAACCGCTACTACCTCTGGTCGGGTTACACCGGCAACGACGGCAAGGGCGGCGGCCCGGTCCTCAACAACGCCGAACTCGGCTACGGCTGGACCACCTACCCCGAGCGCCTGGAGGAGGCGGGGATCTCCTGGAAGGTCTACCAGGACATCGGCGACGGCCTCGACGCCGCCGGCTCCTGGGGCTGGATCAACGACGCCTACCGCGGCAACTACGGCGACAACTCCCTCCTCTACTTCAACAACTACCGCAACGCCAAGCCCGGTGACGTGCTGTTCGAGAAGGCCCGCACCGGCACGAACGCCAAGGCGGGCGAGGGCTACTTCGACCGGCTGCGCGCCGACGTCGCCGCTGGCACCCTGCCCCAGGTCTCCTGGATCGCGGCCCCCGAGGCCTTCAGCGAGCACTCCAACTGGCCCTCGAACTACGGCGCCTGGTACATCTCGCAGGTGCTGGACGCGCTCACCTCCAACCCCGACGTGTGGGCCCGTACCGCCCTGTTCATCACCTACGACGAGAACGACGGTTTCTTCGACCACCTCGTCCCGCCGTACGCCCCGGCCAACGCCAACCAGGGCCTGTCGACCACGCCCACCGCCCTGGACGTCTTCCCCGGCAAGCCGGGCTACGTCGCCGGCCCGTACGGGCTGGGCCCGCGCGTGCCGATGCTCGTGGTCTCCCCGTGGAGCACCGGCGGCTACTCCTGCTCCGAGACCTTCGACCACACCTCCGTCATCCGCTTCATGGAGAAGCGGTTCGGCGTGCAGGAGCCCAACATCTCGCCCTGGCGCCGGGCCGTCTGCGGTGACCTCACCTCCGCCTTCGACTTCGCCCGCAAGGACACCGCGACCGTCGAGCTGCCCGACACCGGTGCCTGGGAGCCGCAGGACCGCGAGCGCCACCCCGACTTCCCGGCCACCCCGCCGGCCGTGGGCACCATGCCGCGCCAGGAGAGGGGCCTGCGTCCCACCCGTGCGCTGAAGTACGCCCCGTACGTGGACGGCACGGCGCTGGTCTCGGAGGGCAAGTTCCGCCTGACCTTCAGCGGCGGCCCGGACCTGGGCGCGCAGTTCTACGTCACCTCCGGCAACCGCACCGACGCCCCCTGGACCTACACCACCGAGGCCGGCAAGTCGATCGCGGACGCCTGGAACACCCGCTACTCGGCCGGGGTCACCGATCTGACCGTGCACGGCCCCAACGGCTTCCTGCGCGGCTTCCGCAACCCGGGCACCACCCCCGGCCCCGAGGTCACCGCCCGCCACAACGCCACCACCGGCAACCTGGACCTCACCCTCACCAACGCCGGAGCGTCGACCGCCACGCTCACGGTGGTGAACGCCTACGGCGGCGGCCCGAAGCGCCTCACGGTCGCCAAGGGCGCCACCGTAACCCACAGCGTCCCGCTGAAGAACACCAAGCGCTGGTACGACGTGACCGTCACCGCATCCGGGGCCCCGGACTTCCTGCGCCGCTTCGCGGGCAAGGTCGAGACGGGCGCGGCCGGCCTGTCGGACCCGGCGATCCTGACGGAGCAGGGCTCCTGACACCGGTCCGATGACACCGGTCTGAGCACGCCGGCGCGCGTGCCGGGGCCGTCGGCACCGGATGACGGAGCCGACGCCCCGGCACGGGCGTGCGGGGGCCGCCTGCTGGGCAGGAGCCGGACGTGAGCGAGGAGGAAGACCTGCTCGCAGGTCTGAGCGTGGACAGCAGACGGCCCGAGCAGCCGGTACTGCTGGACGGCCAGGGCAGCCCGATCCGTACCTGGCGGGACAACTATCCCTATCCCCGCAAGGTGCCCCGCAGGCAATACGAGCGCACCAAGCGGATCTTGCAGATCGAATTGCTGAAACTGCAACGATGGATCAAGGCCACCGGCGGACGTCTGATCGTGATCTGCGAGGGCCGTGACGCCGCGGGCAAGGGCGGCACCATCCAGCGCTTCACCGAACGCCTCAACCCGCGGGGCGCCCGGGTCGTGGCCCTGGACAAGCCGACCGCCCAGGAAGCCGGGCAGTGGTACTTCCAGCGCTATGTCCCGCACCTGCCCGGCCCGGGTGAGATCGTCTTCTTCGACCGGTCCTGGTACAACCGGGCCGGCGTGGAGAAGGTCATGGGGTTCTGCACCACCGAGCAGTACGAACTGTTCCTGACCCAGTGCCCGCAGTTCGAGCGGATGCTGGTCCAGGACGGCATCCTCCTGGTGAAGTTCTGGTTCTCCGTCTCCCGGGCCGAGCAGCGCACCCGGTTCGCGATCAGACAGGTCGACCCGGTGCGCCAGTGGAAGCTCTCCCCCACCGACATCGCCTCGCTCGACCTGTGGGACGCGTACACGGAGGCCAAGGTCGCCATGTTCCGTGCGACGGACACGGTCGAGGCCCCGTGGACCGTGGTGAGGACCAACGACAAGCGGCGCGGCCGGCTGGAGGCCATCCGCCACCTCCTCACCCGCGTCGACTACGCCAGCAAGGACCCCGAGGCGGTCGGCAGGCCCGATCCCCTGATCATCGGAGCGGCCGACACCCTCCTCGAACCCGGCGAGGAAGCCACCGCACTGTCCCCCACTCCGCTCGCCGACAACCCCCAAGGGCCAGGTCAGCACCCGCCGGCAGCATCCGAGCCGCCCGGAAACCGGCCGGACACTCCTTAAACCTGCGGGAAGCGTGATTCCACCGGTCGGCCCACCCCCGATGGCCGTATCCGGCGCCGCGTGGCTCTCATGGAGTGCGGGTGGCGGATCGCCACCCGACCGTGCTGCCGAGCGCAGAGGGGACCCACCGTGTACGAGATGCGCCCTGAACTCCTGACCGGTCGGTGCGGGCTGCTCTGGCACGTCCTGGCGAAGACGGCCCCGTCCGGGACCCTGTGCGGCATCCGCCTCCCCCGCGATCACATCCCCGCCGCCGACCCGGAGGCCGCAGAACGCTACTGCGCCCCCTGTATGGCGGCCTTCCGTGCCGCCGTCCAGCAGCCCGCCGAGGCCTGACCCGCTGAACCGCACACTCCGCACCCCGCTCCCCCGACGGCCCACCGCCGCCGTTCACGAGCCCCGCCGGCCGTGGTCGTCAGCAAAGGCCTCCAGCACCTGCCGGGTCGGCCCGTGCGTGTGCAGGAAACGCCGGTCCACGACCTCGGCCAGATCCTCCAGCGCGGTACGCAGGACGGCACCGGCGGCCCGGACATCGGGGTGCCGGGCACCCGCGGCCCGGTCGGCGGCGCCCACGGCATATCCGATGTGGCGGGCGAGGGAAGTGCGGTCGTCGCCGTCGTGGAAGTAGTAGGACTCCGCGTACTGGAGGAAGTCGACGGCGAGGACCGCGAGACCGGCGGCCAGGTCGAGCAGGAGGGCCGCCCCGGCCGGGGAGTCGAGCTGCTCCGCCGCGGGGTGGGTACGGGAGAGCTGCGACAGCCGCAGTGCCAGGGCGCGGCGGCGCGCCAGCGCGGGATAGATGCCGAGGATCCACGAGACGGTGGCCGTCAGGAGCGCGAAGCCGACCAGGCCTTCCAGGGGAGCGACCACGCGCAGCCAGCCCTCGGTGGGCGCGATGTCACCGAGGCCGAGGGTGGAGAGGGTGACCAGCGAGACGTACACGGCGTCGGGCAACCCGCCGTGGTCGGCGGGCCGGAGGCCGGCGGCGTAGCCGAAGCCCTCGGGCATGTGCGGCCAGTAGATCAGCGCCCAGCCCGCAACCACCGTCAGCACCCACAGGGCGACGACCGACACCAGGGCGAGCGGTCCGGCGAGGCCCGGCAGCCCCCACCGCGGACCGAGGGCGGACGAGAGCCGCCAGATCGCCGTCATGACCAGGCGGCTCAGCCCGCCGTGAGCCGTCGGATGCCACAAGGTGTGGAACACGTCCCGCAGGATCAGCAGCACCATGGCGGCGCCCAGACCCGTCACCCACCACTGCAACCGGAGCTCCTCTCCCGCCGCCGACCCGCCGAGGTGCCCAGGTTCCCGCACCTCCCCGCCCGCGCGCGGCAGCCCGCGCCGGGGCACCGGCGGATGGGAGGCTGGGGGCATGGTGCACGTACTGGGCAGCAGGGTTCTGTTGCGCCCCACGGACCCCGAGCGCTCGCGCGCCTTCTACGGCGACGTCCTCGGGCTCGCCGTCTACCGCGAGTTCGGTACCGGTCCCGAGCGCGGCACGGTCTACTTCCTCGGCGGCGGGTTCCTGGAGGTGTCGGGGCGCGCCGAGGCACCGCCGGCGCCCGGGCTGAGCCTGTGGCTCCAGGTCGCGGACGTGCAGGAGGCGTACGGGGAACTGCGCGACCGGGGTGCCGAGGTGCTGAGGCCGCCCCTGCGCGAGCCGTGGGGGCTGATCGAGATGTGGATCGCCGACCCCGACGGCGTCCGCATCGCCGTCGTGGAGGTCCCGGCGGACCACCCGCTGCGCTTCCGCCCCTGACCGGGCGGACGCACCCACTCACCGGTCCGTGCCGTCCTCCTCGGGCGGCGGGGGAACCGGCGGCGGAGGCGGAACAGGAGCCGGCGGAGGCCGCAGCGGAGCCGGGGATGGCGCGGCGGGGACGCTCCCGGTGGGGTGGGCGCGGAGGTACGCAACCACGGTGTTGGCCACGGCGACGAGCGGGACCGCCACGACGGCCCCGCCGATCCCCGCAATGGTGCCGCCGGTGGCCACGGCCAGCACGACGGCGAGCGGGTGGACCCGCACGGCCCGGCCCAGGATGAACGGCTGGAGTACGTGCCCTTCGATCTGCTGCACCACAAGGACGACCACCAGGGCCATCAGCGCGGTGAAGACCCCCTCGGTGACCAGCGCGACGACGACCGCAAGGGCTCCGGAGACGACCGCACCGACCAGGGGGACGAAGGAGGCCAGGAAGATCACCACAGCGATGGGGACGGCGAGCGGTACACCCAGGAAGTAGATGCCGACGCCGATGAAGACCGCGTCGATCAGCGCGACGATCATCGTGCCGCGCACATAGGCGGTGAGCGTCCGCCAGGCGCGCGGGCCGGCGCCGCCGACCCCGGGACGGGCCGCTGCGGGGACCAGTTTGAGGGTCCACTGCCAGATGCGCCGGCCGTCGTAGAGGAGGAAGAGGGTGGCGAACATGGCCAGCAGCAGCCCGGTGATCACTTCCACCAGCACGGTCACGCCCTGCAGGCCGGTGGAGGTGATCTCGCTCGTGCTGGCGCCGATGGTGTCGGTCAGGCTGTCGGCAATGTCGTTGATCTGTTTCTCGGTGACATGGAGCGGGCTGTCGATCAGCCATTGCTTGAGTTCGTCGATGCCTTCCTGGACCCGTTCGGAAAGATTCCCGAGGTTGTCGAGAACCTGCCAGACCACAAACCATCCGACCAGTCCGAGCAGCACGAATCCGCAGGTCGCAGTGAGGGCGGTGGCCGCGCCCCGGGACAGTCCGCCGCGGTGCAGCCGGGCGACCGTCGGCTGGAGCAGTGCGGTGACCAGGAGCGCGACCACAAAGGCGAGCACCACCAGCCGGACCGACCCGATGACCCGCATCAGCACCCAGACGGTGGCGGCGAGCACCACGAACCGCCAGCCGGCCTCCGCCGCCACCCGCACCCCCCAGGGCACGGCAGTGGCGGCGTCCCGCGCTCCGGGACGGTCACCGCCGCGCGCCTCCGCGGGCAGCGGCCCCGCAGCCGCCGTCCCGGCGTCCTCGGACTCCTCCGCATCCCGCTGGGCCCGGAGCCGCGCCCGGCGCTCGCCGAACCCCGCGACACCCTTCTTCACGCGGCCCAGCCACCCACCCAGACCAGCCACTTGTCCTCCGAGTCATTCCGTACGAGGACTTCCAGGCTGACCTGCACAACCGACGCCGCGCGCGGCTCTTGGGCCAGGTGGCGCAGCGGTGGCCCACGGCACGCTGACACCGCCCGACGCGCCTACGCTGAGGACGGGGGGCATTCCCCGTCCAGGAAAGGCAGGCAGGCCACACCATGGCCAAGCACCCGAAGTCATCGCAGCCCCCGCACGGCGAAGGTCCCAGCCGGCACAAGGGCACCAAACAGCACGGCTGGTCCCCCGACGTCGACGAGACCCGTCAGCAGGACAATCCGAGCGCGCACCGCTCCTTCCACCCCGACCAGTACGCCCCGGAAAGGGGCCCCGGCCGCAAGGTCGCCAAGGAGGAAGCCGGAGAGCCGCACGGCAAGCCCGTGAAGAGCACGGGCCGCAGGGGCGAGGACCAGAGCAAGGCCGGCGGTGACGAGCAGGGCATGCACGACACGGGCCCCAAGGGCCGCTCCCGTAGGCCCAGCGGAACCAGGGACGCCTCCGCCTCCACCGGCGTCGACCCCCAGGACCCGCCCGGCACCCGCAGCGCCGGCTGAACGCCGGCGGCAGCGCGGCAGGGCCCCGAACCCGTCGGGTTCGGGGCCCTGCGTCCGCGTCGCAGGTGTCACACGGGCCGGCCGCCGAACGGCATGTCAGGGCCGTAGTACCTGCCCAGCTGATGACGGTAGTCGGCATCGCCGAGGTGCTTGTCGCGGTGGAACTCGGGAGCGTTCTTGATCTGCTCCTTGGTCCGGTCGACGAAGACCTTCTCGTGCTCCGGGTCGATCCGGATCACCATGCTCGCCGGGAGGAGGACCTCCTTGCCGAAGATCCACACTCCGGTGTCCACGACCAGGTAGGCGTCATCGACCTGGTCGGAGTGCTTGTCCACCTTGCCGATGCTGCCGTCGATGGCCTCGACCTTGTATCCGATGAGGTCGGTACCGGCCAGGTGGCCCGAGGTCGACGTGTAATTCCACACTTCCTCAGTCACGCGAGAACAACTCCTCAGGTAGCGAGGACGGCGGCGGGCTGCCTGCCGTCCCCACCCCGCCTGCCCCGCCCCCGGCCCGTCATTCACGACTCACGTCGTCGGGGTTTCCGGAGGCGAAGCGGTCGTCCGGTACGCCACATGCCCGCCCAGTGCACCCGCCATGGCGACCGCGGCCAGCCCGCCCAGCGCCCAGAGCCTGCCCTTCGCCGTACGACCGCGGAGCCGCGCCGTCAGGGATCCCGCGTAGCAGGCGACCGAGGTCACGCTCGCGAGCGCGTGCGCCAGTCCGACCCGCGCCTGCCCGGGCGGCAGCTCCGCCCAGTCGGCCCAGCCGGCGACCGCTGCCGGAGCCACCCCGGCCAGTCCGACGGCCGTGAGCGTCGTCGCCGCCCGCCGCGCCCCCGGTACGGCGACGTCCACGACGGCGGCCGACAGCCAGCAGCCGACCGGTACCTGCACCAGGACGGGATGCAGCGGATGGCCCAACGGCCCGCCCCGCAGCAGGTCGCGCACCCCGCCCAGGGGCAGCGAGCGGATTCCCCGCTGAAGCACCCGGATGGCCGGATCCACGGCCGTGGTCCTCTCCATCCGGTCCAGCGCCGTCAGCCACCGGGACGATGCGGAGGTGTCGAAGTCACGTGTGTTCATGCCCGACGCCTACCCGGCACCGCACCACCACCCCCGCATCCGCCCCCGACTGCGTCCGAACAGCCCCCGGCGGTGGAGGTGGACCGTCGCCGGTCAGCGGCCCGAGGAGCCGAGGTCGAGGTCGAGCAGCGCGTTCGAGACCGCTTCGGTGGGCGCAGGATGGATCCAGTACGGAGTCCGTGCCAGGGCGGCGGCCCCGATCCCCATGCTCATGGCCACCACCAGCGGCTGGATCAGGGTGGCGGCCTGCGGCCCCAGGATGTGGGCGCCCAGCAGCAGGCCGGTGCCGCGGTCCGCGAGCACCTTGCAGAAGCCGGTGGTGTCCTCCAGCGCCCATCCGTACCCGGTGTCCGCGAACCGGCGCACCGCCACCGCGTAGTCGAGCCCCTCCTCCCGGCACTCCCGCTCGGTCCTGCCGACCCGGGCGATCTGAGGGCGGGTGAACACCGCCGCGGGGACCGCCTCGTGGCCGGCCCGGACCGGATCGTCGGCGTGCAGAAGGTTGTGCGCCACCACCTCCGCCTCCCGGTTCGCCACATGCTTGAGCGGGTAGGGCGAGCACACGTCGCCGAGGGCGAAGACCCCGGGAGCGGTGGTCCGCTGGCAGCCGTCCACCACCACCCGCCCGTCGTCGTGCAGGGCGATCCCGGCCCGGCCGGCACGGATGCGGTCGCTGTTGGGGGTGCGGCCCACGGCGACCAGCAGGGTGTCCGCCGCCACGGTGGTGCCCTCGTCGAGTACCAGGCGCAACCGCCCGGGCGTGCCCTCGACGCGGGTCAGCGCCGCTCCCGTGCGCACCTCGTACCGGTCGGCGGCGATCTCCGTGTAGGCGGCGGCGACGTCCTCGTCCTGGTCGGCGAGCAGCGTGTCCTCCTGCTCGATGACCGTGACGCTGCTGCCGGCGGCGTGGAAGACATGTGCGATCTCGGCCGCGATATAGCCGCCGCCCAGGACCGCCAGGCGCCGGGGCGGGCTGTCCAGGCGCATGACCGTGTCGGAGGTCTCGAAGGGGAGTCCGGATTCCGCCACCGGTGCGGGCACGGCGGGGCGGCTGCCGGCGGCGAGGACGACCTGTTCGCCGCGGATCGTCACGGTGCCGTCCCCGGTCTCGACCAGGAGGGTCCGGTCCGCGGTGAAGCGGGCCTGTCCCTTGTAGACGTGGACGTACGGGGATCGGCGCCGGTCCTCCTCGCCCTCGGCGGCCTCCCGGTCCACCCGCCCGAAGACCCGGTCCCGGACGTCGGCCCAGCGCACGCCGTGCAGCGCCGCATCCACACCGAAGCGGCCGGCTTCGCGGACACCTTCGGCGGTGTCCGCCGTGTGCACCAGCATCTTGCTCGGGATGCACCCCCGGTTCAGACAGGTGCCGCCGAAGGGCCCTTCGTCGACGATGGCGACGTCCAGGTGGGAGAACCGCTCGTCGACGACGGCGTTGCCGGAGCCCGCCCCGACGATGACGATGTCATGAGTGCGCATGCCCCGGAAGGTATCCCCGCGTCCCGGGGGTTCCGCCGAGGCATACCGGTCATGAGCACCGGTCATGAGCCTTCGAGGGCGTCTTCGACCGTCGGGTACAGGGAGAGGACGGTATCGGCGCCCGTCAGGGCGAAGACACGGCGCAGCTGGTCCCCGGGGGCGGCGATGCGCAGGGTGGTGAGGTGGTGCAGCCGCAGCAGCAGGTTCAGGAACGACGAGTCGCCGAAGGTGACGGCTCCGGCGTCCAGCACCACCAGCCGGGACCGGTCCGCGGCGGCGTCGAGCGCCGCTTCGAGCGGGGCCAGCGTGTCCTGGTCCAGCTCCCCGCGCGCGGCGACCACCCACCCGGCCCCGGCCGGATAGCTGTCGCCGACCACGCCGTCGTGGTACGCGTCCCTTGCTCCGGTCATGTCCGCCTCCCCGGATCGTCACTTCTTCGCAAGAGTATGCGGCGGGGGCCGAGTAAGACCGCGAAGTCTGGGCAGGTGCGTCCGGGCAGCCGTCATTTCAGTCAACCGGGAGGGAACGGCCACCATGTCGCACTCGGCCACCGCCATCAGCCCCGTTCGTGCCGTGGACGTGCAGAGCACGCCCGCCGTGCCCGCCCAGGCCGTGCCCGGCCAGGCCGTGGCACTGCCGGAGGTGCACAACGCCCGGGAGATGGCGCCCGCCGACGCACGTGAGCTGTCCAGGCTCTTCTTCGAGAGGCTGCGCGTCCTGGAGGAGGGCACGCGCGAGTACCAGTACGCCCGCAACACCCTGATCGAGATGAACCTCTCGCTGGTGCAGTTCGCGGTCCGGCGCTTCCGCTCCCGGGTACCGGCCGGGGGCCTGGAGATGGACGACATCGTCCAGGTGGGAACCATCGGGCTGATCAAGGCCATCGACCGCTACGACCCCGACCGCGAGGTCGAGTTCTCCACCCTCGCGCTGCCGTTCATCACCGGTGAGATCAAACGCCACTTCCGCGACGCCACCTGGGCCGTGCACGTCCCCCGCCGCCTGCAGGAACTGCGTACGGAACTCGCCAAGGCGCAGGAGGCGCTGACGGACGACCTGGGCCGGGCCCCGACGGTCAAGGAGGTCGCCCAGCACCTCGATCTGACGGAGGAGCAGGTCATCGACGGGCTGGTGGCCGCGAACGGCTACAGCAGCAGCTCCCTGGACACCACCGGCGCCGACCATGACGAGCCGCCGGCCGTGACGACCCGGACGACACGGCCACTGGCGGACCGGCTCGGTGACCTCGACCCGGCCATCCAGCTCTTCGAGGAGTTCCACACCCTCGCGCCGCTGCTCGGCCAACTGGGCGAACGGGACCGGCTGATCCTGCAGATGCGCTTCGGCCAGGAGAAGACGCAGGCCGAGATCGGTGCCGAACTCGGCATCTCGCAGATGCAGGTCTCGCGCCTGCTGTCCCGGACCCTGGCCCGGCTGCGGGCCGGCATGCTCCCGGTGTAGGCAGCGGTCATGCCCTCACCATCGCAGCGGCACGAAGGGTCGGGCCCGCGCGTCGGCGCTCCGGCGCCGGCAGCGGCGCCGGAGCCGGAGCCGAAGCCGGCGCTGACCGCGCAGCCCTTGTGCGACCGTCCCGGCGCCCGCCTGAGCGGCAGCTGCGACCTCGACACCCGGCCGATCCTGTGCGCGGCGCTCGGCGCCGTCACCCGGATTCCCGGCCAGGTCGTCCACCTCGACCTCTCCGCCGTGGTCCATGTCGACCCGGCCGCGGTCGCAGCCCTGGTGCAGGCCACCGCCACCGTCACCGGCCAGGGGCGCCGGCTGCTGCTCCACCACCCGCCGTACTCGCTCCGCAGGCTGGTGGAGATGTTTCCGGACGAATGTGCCGCGCTGGAGGTCGCAGCATGATCAACCCGCCCGCGCCCGCCGGCCCGGGGGCCTTCGTCCACCCCGCCCTCTTCTACCGGGGCCAGGAGGAGTACCTGGCGGGCGTGGGAGGGTTCGTACGCACCGCCCTCGCGGCCGGTGAACCCGTGCTCGTGGCCGTGCCGGGCCCGCGGCTGGACGCGCTGCGCGAGAGCCTCGGCGACCTGGCGACGGCGGCCGGGGTCAGCTGGACGGACATGACACGGGCGGGACGCAATCCCGGCCGCATCCTGGCCGCCCTGCAGGATTTCGCCGACCGGCACCCGGACCGGCCGGCCCGGATCGTGGGTGAGCCGATCTGGCCCGGCCGCACCCGGGCCGAGGTGCTGGAGGCCACCCGCCACGAGGCCCTCATCAACACCGCCTTCGCGGGGCGGCGGGCCACGGTCCTGTGCCCGTACGACGAACTGGGCCTGCCGGCCGCGGTGGTGTCCGATGCCCGGCGTACCCATCCCACCGTGCTGGCGAAGGGCACGGACCTGCTGCCCAGCCCGGACTACGCCGACGCCGCGGAGGTCTGCGCCGGCTGCGACCTCCCCCTGCCCGAACCCGCAGGCGGCGCGCCCTGGCGGGCGTACGCCCACGGTGAGCTGGGCGAGGTACGGGCGTACGTCGAGAGCTGGGCCCGTGGCACCGCCCTGAGCCCGGCACGGCGCGGCGATCTCGTCCTCGCGGTCAGCGAGGCCGCCGCCAACTCCCTTTCCCACGGAGGCGGGAAGGGTGCGTTCCGGCTGTGGTGCACCCCCGGTGCCGGGGTCGTGGCCGAGATCCGGGACCGCGGCAGGCTCACCGACCCGCTGGCGGGGCGCCGCCGTCCTTCCCTGGCATCGGTGAACGGTGGGCGCGGGCTGTGGATGATCCATCAGCTGTGCGACCTGGTCGAGGTCCGCGCCTCGGACAGCGGCCTCACCCTGAGGATGCACATGGCAGCCTCCTGAGACCGGCGTTCGCCTACACTGCCAGTGTCAACGGTGGGGGTGAGAGACCACGGTGGAAACCATCGGCCCGAAGACCGGCGGTCCCCTGCGTTCCGGACTTCCCGTTCCGGGGCAGCGCCGCCGGCTCGCCCTGTCCGGCGTCCGCGGCCGGGTGGCCAAGGGACGCGACTTCACGCGGCAGGCCTTGCAGGACTGGGGCTGGGACGCGACCGACACCGCCGAGGACGCTCTGCTCCTGGTGTCCGAGCTGCTGACCAACGCCTCACTGCACGCGGGTGGCTGCACCGAACTCGCGCTCACCGCCGGCGAGGTTCTGCGGATCGAGGTCCACGACGGCTCGACGACGCCGCCCCGCCGGCACCCGTCCCCGCAGCGGGGCACCCCGGGTGGCCACGGCCTGTACATAGTGGAGCGCCTCTCCGATCACTGGGGGACCCACACCCATGAGAACGGCAAGGCCGTCTGGGCGGAGATCGAAGCGGCCCGGCTGACCTCCGGCAGGCCCACCGGCCGCTGACCGGGCCGCCCGCTGTCGGGCAGCGGACAGGAACCGGTGGGTGGTGTGACCGGGCCGCCGGAGGGCAGGTGGACGGTATGGCCGTGTACATCGGCACCTCCGGATGGCAGTACCGGGACTGGTCGGGCATCCTCTACCCGCCGGACCGGCCGCAGCGGCTGTGGCTCGAGGAGTACGCCCGCCACTTCCGCACCGTGGAGGTCAACAACGCCTTCTACCGGCTGCCGTCGCCCGAGACGTTCGCCCAGTGGCGCGAGCGCACTCCGCCCGGCTTCGTCGTGGCCGTCAAGGCGAGCCGTTTCCTGACCCACGTCAAGCGCCTGCGCGAGCCGGCCGAACCGGTTCACCGGCTTATGGCGCACGCCGCGCCGCTCGGCGACCGGCTCGGCCCGGTGCTGCTCCAGCTGCCGCCCACCCTGCGGGCCGACCCGGCCGCACTCGACGCCTGCCTCGGCTGCTTCCCGGCCGGTACCCGCGTCGCCGTCGAGCCACGGCACGAGTCGTGGTGGACGGCGGCCGTCCGCTCGGTCCTGGCCGACCGCGGTGCGGCCCTGTGCTGGGCCGACCGGGGGTCACGGCCCGCGACACCGCTGTGGCGTACCGCCGACTGGGGCTACGTACGCTTCCACGAGGGCCGCGCCCGGCCCGCGCCCCGGTACGGCCGGACCGCCCTGCGGACCTGGGCCGGCCGGATCGCGGACACCTGGCCCGAAGACGCGGACGTCTTCGCCTTCTTCAACAACGACGCGGGCGGAGCGGCCGTGCTGGACGCGCGGGCGTTCGGCGGCCTTGTCATCGGGCCGTCGCCCGGCCGTCGCCCGGCTAGTCGATGACGGCGGTGGCCTCGATCTCGACCAGGTGCTCGGGGATGTCCAGTGCCGCGACGCCCAGCAGCGTGGCCGGCGGGACCGGTGCGACGCCCAGCCTCGCAAACGCCCGGCTGACCCCCTCCATCAGCAGGGGCATCTTGTCGGGGGTCCAGTCGACGACGTAGACGGTCAGTTTCGCCACGTCGTCGAAGGAACCGCCGACCTCGGCCAGGGCGGTCCCGATGTTGACGTAGCACTGTTCGACCTGAGCGGCGAGGTCGCCCTCGCCGACCGTGGTCCCCTCGGCGTCCCAGGCGACCTGCCCGGCGATGAAGACCGTCTTCGATCCGGTCGCGACCGACACCTGCCGGTAGGCGTCGACCTCGGGCAATCCGGTGGGGTTCACCAGGGTGATGGCCATGCTGCCTGCCTCCATTGCTCTCTTGTGGTTACTGGGAAACCGTAGGAGAGTGGTCGCCGACATGGAAGAACGCACTTTTCGGTGACTGGGGAACCTGATGGTGACCAAGCAGTTGACGGGCCTGCCCGACGAGGCGGACGTAAGGCGCGCGGACTCCCTGGGGCGGGAGATCTTCTCGGATGTCGCCAACAAATGGGCGCTCCTGATCATCGAGGCCCTGGGCGAGGAAACCCTCCGCTTCAGCGAGCTGCGAAACGAGATCGAGGGCATCAGCCACAAGATGCTCACCCAGAACCTGCGCATGCTGGAGCGGTACGGCCTGCTCGAGCGGACCGTGCACCCCACAGTCCCGCCACGGGTCGACTACACCCTCACCGAGCCGGGCCGGGCCCTGCGGGTGACCATCGAGGGGCTGTGCGACTGGACCCACCGGTACCTCGGCCACATCGAGGCCGCCCGCCGGCGCTTCGACGCCTGATCAGCCCGGTCGGCCCGGTCAGCCCGGTCAGGGTCACCGACGGCCCCCGACAAGGAGCTCGCGTTCGGCGACCAGCCGGAACGGGTTCGGCGGACGGCCGGTGAGGCGCTCGACGGTATCGGTGGTGCGGTCCTCGGCCCCCTCCGCGATGGCGCGGTCCATACCGGCCAGCATGGTGGCGAACTCCAGCGGTATGGCTGCGGCCAGCCGGTCGCGCATGGCCTCGTACGTCATGGGCCGGTGGACCACATCGCGTCCGGTGACCGCCGCGACGGTCGCGGCGATGTCCTCGTGGCTGAGCGCCTCCGGTCCGGTCAGGACCAGGTCGGCATCGGGCGCCCGGTCGGCGGTCAGGGCGTGGACGGCGACGGCGGCGATGTCCTCGGCATCGACGAATCCGACCCGGCCGTTCCCGGCCGCGGTCCGGATGACGCCGTGGTCGCGGATGCTGTCGGCGTGGGCGTGCGTGCCCGTGAAGTTCTGCATGAACCACGACGGCCGCAGCACCGCCCACTCGTCGAACAGCCCGGGCAGGGCCTGGTGTACGGCCCCCACCGCCGGGCCGCCCCGGGGAATCGCGGAGGAGCCGAGGAGGACGGCGCGCCGTACGCCGGCGGCGCGGGCCTGCCGGAGGAAGGGCACCATGACCGCGGCCGGGTCCGGGTCGCCCACGGGCGGGACGAGGTAGAGGCGGTCGGCTCCGTCGAGGGCCTCGCCGAAGGTGGCGGGGTCGTACCAGTCGAAGCGGACCGGTTCCGCTCCCGGGAGCGGGGTGGCCCGGCGGCCGGCGGCCTTGACGCGGTGGCCGGCGGCGATCAGCTGCGCGGTGGTGCGGCTGCCGGTGGTGCCGGTGGCGCCGATGGCCAGGGTGGTTGCGGGCATGGGGGTTCTCCGTCCGGTACGATACGGACCAGCGGTCCGGTTCTCGCTCGGGAACGATACGGACCGCCGGTCCGCATCGCAACCGGAGGGTCGATCCGATGCCCGAACGCAGTCCACGCAAGGACGCGGCCCGCAACCGGGCAGCCGTCTTCGCCGCCGCCGACGCCCTGTTCGCCGGCTGCCGAAGCCCCGAGGAGGTGACCATGGCCGATATCGCGGCGGCGGCCGGCGTCGGCAAGGGCACACTGTTCCGCGCCTTCGGGGACCGCACCGGGCTGATCGGCGCGCTGTACGAGGCACGGCTCGAACCGGTCAGGAACGCCATCACGGAGGGGCCGCCGCCCCTGGGGCCGGCCACCCCGCCGCTCCAGCGCGTTCCCGCCCTGCTCGACGCGGTGCTGTGCTTCAAACTCGACAACCGCCATCTCGCCCTCGCCCTGGAGGGCACCGGCGCGGACAGCCCCTACCGGACCGCGCACTACGAGCGGTGGCACAGCCTGCTGCGGGACCTGCTGGAGCAGATCCCGGGCCTGGCCGGCGCCGATTTCACCGCCCACGCCCTGCTCGCCGCCACCCGGGCCGACCTGGTCGCGTATCTGGCCGGCGACAAGAGCGCCCCCAGCGAAGAACTCCGCGAAGAACTGCGCGAGCAGCTGGCGGCCTTCACCGCCACGGTGCTCGGCACCCGCGGCGCCGTGCGAGGCTGACGGCATGCATGCTGAGCCACCGCACCGGATTCTCGTCGTCGACGACGACCCCACCGTCACCGAAGTCGTCACCGGCTACCTCCGCAACGCCGGATTCGCGGTCGACACCGCCGCCGACGGACACGAGGCCCTCGTGTGCGCCGCGAACGGCCGGCCCGATCTGCTCGTCCTGGATCTGATGCTCCCCGGAATCGACGGCATCGAGGTGTGCCGCCGCCTGCGCGAGGGGGCAGAGGGTGCAGGGGGTGCAGCGGAGGCCCCCGCCGTCATCATGCTCACGGCCCGCGGGGAGGAAGAGGACCGTGTGCTCGGCCTGGAGGTCGGAGCGGACGACTACGTCACCAAGCCCTTCAGCCCGCGCGAACTCGTACTGAGGGTGCAGGCCGTACTGCGCCGCCGGGCCGCCTCCACGAGCGGGGCCGGGGCCGGGGTCGGCAGCGGGGCCCTGCTGAGCGCCGGGGGCCTGGTGGTCGACACGGCCGCCCGCCGGGCCGTCCGGGGAGGCACCGAACTCTCCCTCACGACCCGCGAGTTCGACCTGCTCGTGTACCTGATGCGCCATCCGGGGCGCGCCGTCAGCAGGGAGCAGCTGCTGCGCGACGTATGGGACTGGGAGTTCGGCGACCTGTCCACCGTGACGGTCCATGCCCGACGGCTTCGGACCAAGATCGAGGAGGATCCGGCGAACCCCACACTGATCCAGACCGTCTGGGGTCTGGGGTACCGCTTCGACTCCTCCGCCGAGAAGGGATGACCATCATGCGGGAGCAGGACCTGGTCCTCATCGCCCTGTACGCCCTGGGGGGCGCGGCGGTGGCCGGTGCGCTGGGGGCCGTGGTGCTCCGAGCCGTGCGGCACCGGTCGGCGGCGGTCTCCCTCGCGGTCGTGGCCGCCGTCTCGGTGACGACGATGCTGGCCGGGACGCTCACCGTCGCCTGGGCGATGTTCCTGTCGCACCACGACCTGGCGGTGGTCACCACGGTCGTCGCCGTGTCCGCCGTGGTCTCCTTCGCGCTGGCGGTCGTACTGGGCCGCTGGGTGGTCGCCCGGAGTGCGGCGCTGACCCTGGCGGCGCGTTCTTTCGGTGACGACGGCTCGTTCGCGGAGCCGGACCTGGCCGGGACCGCGGAACTGGCCGCGTTGAGCCGGGAACTGGCCGCCACCAGTGCCAAGCTGAGCGAGTCACGGGAGCGTGAGCGCGCGCTGGAGACCTCGCGGCGCGAGCTGGTCGCGTGGATCTCGCACGACCTGCGGACTCCGCTGGCCGGAGTGCGGGCGATGGCGGAGGCCCTGGAGGACGGTGTGGCCGCCGACCCCGAGCGGTACTTCCGCCAGATCCGCACGGAGGCGGACCGGCTGAACACCATGGTCGGCGAGCTGTTCGAGCTCTCCCGCATCCATGCCGGAACGCTCTCGCTGTCGCCGGCCCGGATCTCGACGTACGACCTGGTCGGCGAGGCGATGGCCGGTGTCGAGGCGCTCGCGCGGCAGCGTGGCGTCCGGCTCGTCGGCGACCGGGTGGCGCCGCTGCCGGTCGAGGTGGACGGCAGGGAGATGACGCGCGTCCTGTGCAACCTGCTCGGCAACGCGCTCCAGCGGACCCCGGCCGACGGCACGGTCGCCATCGCGGCGGAGTCCCGGGAGGAGGACGGCACGGTGGTGCTGTCGGTGACGGACGGCTGCGGCGGCATCCCCGAGCAGGACCTGCCCCGGGTGTTCGACACCGGCTGGCGCGGCACCGAGGCGCGCACGCCCCCGGGCGGCGCGGGTCTCGGCCTGGCGATCGTCCGGGGCATCGTCGAGGCGCACTCCGGGCGGGCCGGCGTACGCAATGTGGCCGGCGGCTGCTGCTTCGAGGTGACCCTGCCGAAAGCCGCCGTCTAGGCCGCCGTCCAGCACCCAGGCGGTCTCACGCAGGGTGTGCGGCCCCCGGATCGGGGCCGCACACCCGACGGGATCAGGCGCCCCAGCGCAGCGCGATGGTGTCGCCCACGTTGATGACCTTGTCGCGGGCGGCGCCGGCGAAGGCGGAGCCGTCCACGCTGACCTTCCAGGTGTGGGAGCCGCTGTTGGCCTTGCCGTTGACCGCGGTGATGGTGCCGGTGCCCGACGAGGGGGTCACGCTCGTGACGCAGCCCGTGGGGGTGGCCCCGGTCGTCGCCGCGTTCAGGACGTCGCCGAGGGTCGTGGTGGTGCCGGTGGGCGTGAAGGCCACCGAGCACACCTTGAGGCTGCCCGCGCCGTCGTCGACGGTCAGCGCCAGCCTGGTGGCCGTACCCGCGGTGAACGTGGACTGGGCGACCCACTGCGGGGCGCCGGGGGTGACCGGCACCGGCGGTGCCGAGGTGAAGCCGCCGCCGGCGACGGCGCGCAGGGCGTCGATGGAGGCGTACGCGGTCGGCGAGGTGTCGGAGGGCTTGTACTTGAAGCCGCCGGCCGGGTTGTACTGGTTGGCGATCAGGAAGTCGATCGGGGTCTTGCCGTTGGCGGTGAGGAAGTCCCCGGTCTGCGGGTTGATGCCGCAGGCGTTCAGGCCCGCCACGCCCCAGCCGTTGGAGCTGGTGTTGACCCCGTACAGGGAGTTGAAGGCGCCGTTGGGGGAGAGCAGCTTGCTCTTGAGGAAGCTCTTGGCCTGGACCACGTCCGCGTCGGTGTTGGGGACGCCGGAGGCGCAGAGGGCGGCCATCGCGGCGCCGGTCATGTCGACGTCGCTCGCGGAGTTGAGGACGGTGGGGTTGCCCTCGGCCTTCTGGTAGGTCCAGCCGCCGTCGACGTGCTGGTTGGCGCGGATCCGGGTGACCATCGCGTTGGTGAGCGCCTGGGGGACGCGGGCGCCGCCGGCCTGGGTCTTGGCCCCGCCGAGGGCGAGGGCCGCGAAGACGGTGCCGTTGAAGTTGCCGGACGGGCCGAAGTAGCCCGCCTCGGCGGTCTGCCAGTACGAGTAGATGTGGGCGATCAGGTTGCGGGAGGCCGAGACGCGGGCCGGGTCGATGCCGGCGGCGTAGGCGTTGAGGGTGCCGCGCTCGTAGTCGGTGACCACCGGGGCGCCGGAGGGCCAGCCCGCCGTGGACAGCAGGTTGCGGTAGACGGTCCGGGCGTTCTTCGTGGTGTCGCCGCCCGGGGCGACGTCGGCCACGGCGGTGCCGGTGGCGGCGAAGGCGCTGAACGCCCACTCGTTGGACAGGCCGGAGCCGGCGTACGAACCGTCGGCCGCCTGGAGCGACTTGAGGTAGGCGACGCCGTTGGTCTTGGAGGTGGCGATCTGCGCCGGCGAGGAGGTCGCGACGGCGGGCAGCGCGGTGAGGGCGAGGGCACCGAGGGCGGCGGGCACCGCGAGCGCGAGGCGGCGGGAGGTGCGGGGACGGGACATGACCTGCTCCTGGAGTCGGCGGACGCCGGTCGCCCCCGGCAACACCGCAGTTCACCGGGCACAGAGCACAGGAGCACAGGCACGGCAGGGCACGGCAGCGCCGGAGAGCCGTCGTCCGGAACGCGTGGTACGGCTTCGTCTACTGCATCGCCGTATGGGCATTCGGGCTCGGAAACGGCCCCCGCCGTTCCATACCGCTGCGCGTCAGCTCCGGTTTCGCACCGGATTCCCCCATCTGGCAGCCCAGGACGCTACCCGAGTGATCAAGCGACCGCCAGCCATGCCGACGGCACGTGGACACCGGGCCCGCCGGACGCATCCACTGAGACCCACGCCACCTTGACGGGTCGTCCGGATCCGTGTTGCACTCCGGCTGATAACTGCTCAGTACCAGGGGAAGCCGGTCGAAGTCCGGCGCTGACCCGCAACCGTAGGCCCGGTCCGTCCGGGTGAGCCGGAATGCCTGGAGCTGGGACACAGTACGGAGAGCGCCGTCGCGGATTGCGGTGTGGTCGTCGCAGCCTCCCATGGCCACCGGGCCGTGCGGGGGCGCATCGCCACGTATGCAGCCGCCCGGCAGAGACGAGGGGCCGCGGTGGGGACGCAACAGCAGGCGCAACGGCGGGTGGGGACGAGACGGCGCGCTCTCTCCCTCGCCACCGCGGCCTTTCTGACGCTCGGTGCGGGAGTGGCCTTCCTCACGGTTCCCCCGACCGCGAGCGCCGATCCGATCGAGCAGTGCACCGCGACCACCGGCGCCATCGTCGCCGTGGACTTCGGCCCCTTCGGCGGCAAGGTCGAGCGGGGCTGCGACACCACCCCGACCACCGGCTACGAGCTGCTGCAGACGGGCGGGTTCACCACCGCCGGCACGGTCCACGACGGCCCGGCCTTCATCTGCCGCATCGGGACCGGCGCCTTCAACTCCGGTACGCAGTACCCCACTCCGGACAAGGAGGAGTGCGTCCTCACCCCGCAGGCCACCGCCTACTGGTCGTACTGGATCGCCTCGCCCGGTCAGAAGAACTGGACGTACAGCCCGCTCGGTGCCATGTCCCGCGCCCCCAAGGCCGGTGACGTGGACGCCTGGGTCTTCGGCGGCACCGACATCGGCGGCACCTCCGGCAAGCCCACCTTCTCCCCCGACGACGTCCGGGCCGGCGGCGGTGTTCCCTCGCCCGACCCGACCGGCCCGACGGGTCCGCCGGTCCCGGGCCGGGGCGCGGTGGACGTGGCCGCCGCCACCCGCTGGCTCACGGGCAGACTGACGGACGGCGAACGCGTCGTCGACGAGGGCGCCACCGCCCCCAACCACTTCCTGACCACCGAGGTCGTGTTCGCCCTGGCCGCCTCCGACCGGGAGAGCCCGGTGGCCCGGAAGGCCGCCGATTTCCTCGCCACGCCCGCGCAGACGGACGCGTACGCCTATCCGGCCGGCAAGGACGGGATTCCCGACGCCACCGCCGCCGCGCGACTCGCGCTCGTCGCGGAGGCCACCGGGAAGGATCCCCGCGCCTTCGGCGGCCACGACCTGCTCGGGGACCTGGTCACATACGTCTGCCCACGGGACATCGGCGACGGCGAGACGGTCGAGGGCTGCCTCACCAAGGGCGACTTCCGCACCACCGGCCAGTCCGACGCGCAGGCCATGGCCGTCATCGCGCTGCTGAACGGCGGAGTGACCCCGCCCGCCGACGCCGTGAACCGGCTGACCGGACTCCAGTGCGAGGACGGCGGTTTCACCGGCATCCTCATCCGGTCCGGCGGATGGTGCGACAGCGACGCCGCCGCCACCGGCCTGATCACCCTGGCCCTCAAGCGGGCGGGCGGCCACGACGCGGCCGTCGAGCGGGCGCGGGCCTACCTGAAGAAGTCCCAGCTGGCGAGCGGAGCCTGGCCGTCCGCCTCCTATATGACGACCGGCAGCCCGAGTTCCACCGGCTGGGCGGTCCAGGCCCTGCGCGCGCTCGGCGACACCGGGCATGCGGACGCGGGCATCTCGTGGCTCTCCAAGCACCAGTTCCCGCAAGGGGGCTTCGGTTTCGAGGAGGACGACACCGAAGGGCGGGTGTTCGCGACCACCACCGTCGCCGTCGCGGGCGCCAAGAGTGACCTGGTGGCGCTGACCGGGAAGGTCGAGCCGAAGCCCACCCCCACCAAGCCCACCCCCGCCAGCCCGCAGCCCACCAGCCCCCAGCCGACCAACCCCCAGCCCACCGGCCCCACCCCGTCGGTCCCGCCGGGCGACGGACCCGACATCAGGAAGGGCGTGGCGTTCCTCACCGGCCCCACCCGGCTGATCCAGGGCCGCTACTACGAGAGCGAGCCCGGCAAGCGCTTCGCCGACTACGGCATGACCATCGACGGCGCCTACGCCCTCGCGGCCACCGGCGGGGACAACGCCACCCTGCGCAATATCGTCGACTTCCTCGACAAGGGCGGCCGGGACGGCCACAACCGCGGCATCCACGACTGGACCCTCATCGGCACGAAGTACGCGGGCGGCGGCTTCATCGGCAAGGCTGCGGTGCTGGCCCAGGCGGTGGGCCGCGACCCCCGCAACTTCGGCAACCAGGACCTGATCGCCGCACTCGCCAGAATCACCTGCAAGGCCAGGACCGAGGTCCGCCAGCAGTGCGCGGCCAAAGGCAACTACGCCTACGCCACCTCCGTCTTCAAGCAGTCGCTCGGCGTCATGGCGCAGGTCCGGGCCGGGGAGACGGCCGCCGCGGCCGAGCCGATCGCGTACCTCAAGAGCCTCCAGACCCCTTCGGGCGGCTGGGTGAGCCTGATAGGCGAGCCCAGTACCGCCGAGGTCGACTCCACCGCCATGGCCGCCATGACCGTGGACCTGCTGCCCGACGCCGACTCGCAGCAGTCCGTGGACAAGGCGCTGGTCTGGCTGGCGGCGCAGCAGAAGGAGGACGGCGGTTTCCAGGGCGCCTCCGGGAATTCGGTCAACTCCGCCGCCCTCGCCATCCAGGGACTCTCGCTGGACGCGTCCACGTACGGTGCCCAGATCGCCAAGGCCCGGAAGTTCCTGGCGAGCCAGCAGAACGCCGACGGCGGCTTCAACGTGGCCAAGGGCAGCCAGCCGGGTTCCGATGTCCGTGCCTCCACCCAGGCGATCAGCGGTACCACCGGCATCTCCTTCGGCACCCTCAGCCGCAGCCTGGACGGCACCACCCCGCAGCCCGTCCCCACCACCCCGCTCCAGCCCTCCGGCAACCCCTCCGGGCCCGTGATCGTGACCCCGGGCGAGGGCGCGGGCGGCTCGGGCGGCTCGGGCGGCGGTGGCCTCGCCGCCACCGGCGCCCAGGCCGGCGGGCTCGCTGCGGCGGCCGTGGGGCTGGTGCTCGGCGGCTGGGGCGCGACCCGCATCGCCCGACGCCGCCGCGAGGCCACCGGGAGCACGTCGTCATGAGCAACCGTGTCCTGCGGGCCCTTGCCCGGACCACCGCCGCGCTGGGCCTGACGGTGGCGGCGTTCGCCGCCACCGCGGGCCCGGCGGGGGCCGCCCCGCAACCGATGGGCCAGTGCACCACCTCCTCCGGGGTCGTCCTCGCGGTGGACTTCAGCCACTGGGGCGGGCCCGTCTACCGCTCCTGCGGCACCACGCCCACCACCGGCTACGAGCTCCTCAATCAGGGCGGCTGGGCCACCACCGGCACCGGCCACGACGGCCCCGCCTTCATCTGCCGCATCGGCTACAGCGGCTACCAGGGCGGCAGGCAGTTCCCCACCCCGCAGCAGGACGACTGCGTCCTCACCCCGCCCGCCTCCGCCTACTGGTCGTACTGGCACGCCGACCCCGGGCAGAACACCTGGCAGTACAGCCAGCTCGGCGCCATGCTCTACAAGCCCAAGCCCGGCAGCGTCGACCTGTGGATCTTCGGCGGCACCAACGTCGAGGGCACCGAGGGGCGCCCGACCGTCACCCCTGACCAGCTGCGCGCCAAGAACACCCGGCCGGCCGGCGGCCCCGCGCCCAAGGACACCCGTACCGCGGCCCCGCTGCCGCCGGACGTCAACACGGGCCCGAAGCCGGAGAACCCGCCCCCGGCCGCCCCGCCGCCGGCCAACCCGACGCCCTCCCCGACCGCACCCACGACCGGTGCCCCGGACCCGGCGACTCCGCCGGCCTCGGCCGGCCCCTCCGAGAGCGCCTCCCCCACGCCCTCCGGAACGCCTTCGTCCAGCGCCCCCGCGGTGGCCGCCCCCAGCCCCGGCCTCCAGGTGGTCGACGCGGCTCCCGCCGCGGACGCCGAGCACGATGCCGGCTCGTTCCTGCCCGCCGTCGCGACCGGAGCGCTGGTCCTGCTCATCGGCGCCGCCGCCGTCTTCGCGGCCCAACGCCGCCGTCGTACGGAGTAACCGCGTGTCGCGCACCACCACGGCCGCGGCCCGGCCGCCCGTGTCCGGCCCCGCGCCGGACCCGGGCGGTCGCCGTCTGCCCCGCACCCTGCACCCCGTCGCCTGGTGGATCTGGGCCCTCGCCCTGGCCACCGCCGTCAGCCGCACCAACAACCCGCTGCTGCTGTTCCTCGTCCTCGCCGTCCTCGGCTACGTCATCACCATGCGCCGTACCGAAGCCCCGTGGGCCCGCGGCTTCAAGTACTACCTCTACCTCGCCCTCACCGTCGTCGCGATCCGGGTGGTCTTCCGCGCCGTCTTCGCCACCGGCATCACCCCCCGCGACCACTTCCTCTTCTCCCTCCCCCACATCCCCACCCCCGACTGGTACGCGGGCATCCAACTCGGCGGCCCCGTCTCCCTGGAGGCCCTGCTCTCCGCCGCCACCGACGGACTGCGGCTCGCCTGCATGCTCTGCTGCATCGGCGCCGCCAACACCCTCGCCAACCCCAAACGGGCGCTGCGGGTCCTGCCCGGCGCCCTCTACGAACTCGGCGTCGCCGTCACGGTGTCCATCAGCGTCGCCCCGCAGCTCGTCCAGAGCGTGCAACGCGTCCACCGGGCCAAGCGGCTGCGGGCCGGCCGGTCCCGGGGGCTGCGGGCCCTGCGCGGCATCATCGTGCCCGTACTCGAAGACGCCCTGGAGCGCTCGCTGCGGCTGGCCGCCGCCATGGACTCGCGCGGCTACGGCCGGGCCGGCACCGCCACCCGCCGCTCCCGGCGGCTGACCGGCGCCCTGATGCTGCTCGGCATGTGCGGGCTGTGCGCGGGCGCGTACGGGCTCCTCGACGCCACCGCCCCGAAGCTGCTCGGCCTCCCCGCCATGGGCGCCGGGGCCCTGCTGTGCTTCGCCGGGCTGCGGCTCGGCGGGCGCCGCATCACCCGGACCACGTACCGGCCCGACCCCTGGCACTTCGCCGAGTGGGCCGTGGCCGGCTGCGGGGTGCTGTCCGCGGTCCTGCTGTTCAGCAACGCGGGATTCAACGCCGCCGAGCTCAACCCCTCCATCTACCCGCTCAGCTGGCCCACGCTGCCGCTGGTGCCCGCCGCCGCGATCCTGCTTGCCGGTACCGCCGGCTTCCTGGCTCCGCCCCCGGCCCCGCCCGCCCGGCCGGCCGTCCCCGCACAGCGCACCGAGGAACCCAAGTGATCACCTTCGACCAGGTCGCCGTCCGGTACGAGGACACGGCCGAGCCCGTGCTGCGCGATGTGGACCTGACCGTCGAGGAAGGGGAGCTCTGCCTCGTCGTCGGCCACACCGGCGTCGGCAAGTCCACCTTCCTCGGTGCCGTCAACGGCCTCGTCCCGCACTTCACCGGCGGCACCCTGTACGGCCGCGTCCTCGTCGACGGCCGCGACACCGCCCACCACCCCCCGCGCGAACTCGCCGACGTCGTCGGCGTGGTCGGCCAGGACCCCCTCGACGGATTCGTCACCGACACCGTCGAGGAGGAGCTCGCCTACACCATGGAGCAGCTCGCCGTCCCCCCGGCGACCATGCGCAAGCGCGTGGAGGAGACCCTCGACCTGCTCGGCCTCGCCGACCTGCGCCACCGCGCCCTGCACGAACTCTCCGGCGGCCAGCAGCAGCGCGTGGCCATCGGCTCGGTCCTCACCGCCCACCCCCGCATCCTGGTCCTCGACGAACCCACCTCCGCCCTCGACCCCACGGCGGCGGAAGAGGTGCTGGCCGCCGTCACCCGCCTGGTCCACGACCTCGGGGTCACCGTCCTCCTCGCCGAACACCGCCTGGAGCGGGTGGTGCAGTACGCGGACCGGGTGATCCACCTGCCCGGCGACGGCCGCGTCGTCACCGGCGCGCCCGCCGAGATCTTCCGTACGTCCTCGATCGCCCCGCCCATCGTGGAGCTGGGCCGTACGGCCGGGTGGACACCGCTGCCCCTGTCGATCCGCGACGCCCGCCGGGCGGCGGCTCCGGTGCGCGCCCGGCTGGCCGACACCCCTCCCCCGGCGGTCCGTCCGGCTCCTCCGGCCGAGCACCCCGTCCTCCTCACCGCCCGCAAGGTCACCGTGACCTATCACGGCGTACCGGCGGTCCGGGAGGTCGACCTCGCCCTGCGCGGCGGCGAGATCACCGCCCTGATGGGCCGCAACGGCTCCGGCAAGTCCTCGCTCCTGTGGGCCTTGCAGGGGTCCGGCCCGCGCAAGGCAGGCACCGTACGGGTCACGGCCGGGGGCCCCGCCGAGGCACCTCAGCCGTCCAAGCCGTCCCGGCCGTCCGACCCGCGCGACCTGTCCGCGGCGGAGGCCCGCCGGCTGGTCGGCCTGGTCCCCCAGACACCCACCGACCTCCTCTACCTGGAGAGCGTGAAGCAGGAACTCGACCAGGCGGACGCCGAGTCCGGGCGGGCCGCGGGCTCACCGGCCGCCCGCGAGATCCTCGACCGGCTCGCCCCGGGCATCGACGACGCCGTCCATCCGCGGGATCTGTCCGAGGGGCAGAAACTCGCGCTGGTGCTGGCCATCCAGCTGTCCGCGGCCCCCGGTGTGCTGCTCCTCGACGAACCCACCCGGGGCCTGGACTACCGGGCCAAGAACCAGCTCATCAACATCGTCGACGACCTCGCCACCGAGGGACGGGCCGTGGTGGTCTCCACCCACGACGTGGAGTTCGTGGCCCGCGCCGCCGACCGGGTGGTCGTCATGGCCGAGGGCGAGATCGTCGCCGACGGCCCCACCACCGAGGTCATCGTGGCCTCCCCCGTCTTCGCTCCCCAGACCGCCAAGATCCTCGCCCCCCTCCCCTACCTCACGGTCGCCCAGGTGGGTTCCGTCCTGGCCGGCGACGGAACGGATCCGGACTCATGACCGCCGCACGCGCCGCCGCCATCCGCATCAACGCGCGGGCCGGGGTGGTCATCTCGATGGCCGCCTTCCTCGGGGTCGTCGCGTTCTTCTGGCCGTTCCTGGTGGCTCCCGGCACGTTCGGCTCCCACTACGCGCCGCCGCTGATCTTCGGCGTCCTGCTGGTGATCGTGCTCTGCGTGGTCATCTCCGAGATCGCCGAGGGCGGCATCAACTCCAAAGCCCTCGCCATGCTGGGGGTCCTGTCCGCGGTGAACGCCGCCATCCGGCCGCTGGGGGCGGGCACGGCCGGCATCGAGACGGTGTTCTTCATCCTCGTACTGGCAGGCCGGGTCTACGGACCGGGTTTCGGCTTCACCCTCGGCTGCACCTCCCTCTTCGCCTCCGCCCTCATCACCGGCGGGGTCGGGCCGTGGATGCCGTACCAGATGTTCGGCTGCGCCTTCGTGGGCATGCTCGCCGGCTTCCTGCCCAGGGCCACCGGCCGCCTCGAAGTGGCGATGCTCGCCGTCTACGGCTCGCTCTCGGGCTACCTCTTCGGGTTCCTCCTCAACCTGTCCTTCTGGCCGTTCTCCCTCGACCCGAACAGCTCGATCGCCTACCTGCCCGGCCTGCCCTTCACCGAGCAGTTCCAGCGCTACCTCGCCTTCGACCTGGCCACCTCCCTGGGCTGGGACACCGGACGTGCCGTCACCAACTTCGTCTGCATCTGCCTGGCCGGGCCCGCGGTGCTCACGGTGTTCCGGCGCGCCGCGCGCAAGGCCCGCTTCCAGGCCCCGGTGCAGTTCGCACCACGTACGGCGGACCGGCCGTAGGGATCAGTCGTCATACCGTGACGATTCCGGGGCCGGAAACCCCTGTCTGACTCCGGCTCCGGATGGCAGTCTCTACTCCTCGGAAGCGTTGTCCTGGGGGGGGTCATACGTGAGAGAGCCGGGCACGGGCGTGGGCCTGCGGGGCCGCAGCGGCATCCTGTCGCTGGTCGACGCATGTCTGAACGAGAACCCGGCGGCCGAGCGGCCCCTGACCGTGCTGCTCGGTCCGGCGGGCAGCGGAGCCAGCGAGGCGCACAGCGCACTCATGGAGCACTTCGGGCCCGACCACCCCTTCGCCTTCGTCAACTTCGGCGGGGCCCAGTCCCTGCTGCCGCGCTACGCCCTCGGGCTCCTGGCCCGCCAGCTCGAACGCAAACTGCCCCGCTACGGCCGCTCCCACTTCCCCCTGCTCAGCCTCGGCCTGCTGGCGTCCGACCAGGAGCTGCGCATGCGCAGCCTGGCCGAGGGACGGCGCGCGGTGCAGCGCCAACTCGACCGGTTCCAGGAGGAGAACGAGGCCCGGCACGGCGACTACCTGGCCGCCTTCTTCGAAGTGGGCATGGGTGCGGTCGGCATGCCGGAAGGCGCCTCCACCGCCGCGCTCGCCCTCTTCCAGGACGCCCTGCGGCGCAGCCGCCGCACCATGCCCAGCCTGTTCGGCGGCCGACTGGGCAGCCGGCTCACCGCCGGAGCCCACTGGTACGGGCGCCACCCCATGACCCGCAGCGCGGACCCCATGGAAGCCCTCGTGGAGCTCAACCTCTGGCGCCACGAGGGCAACGAGAACGAACAGGAGCGGCTCGACCTGGTCCTCTTCTCGGCCTTCCTGGAGGACCTCAGACGCAACACCGCCCGCAACTTCATGCCCCGCTCGTACCTGCTGCTCCTCGACAACTCCCACACCGAGTACGGCCGCCGTTTCCTCGACCTGCTGCTGCGCTCCCGCCATGACGAGACGGTCGTGGCCGGCCGCACCAGCGATCCGCTGACCGTGGTCGCCAGCTCCAACCGCTGGCTGCCCCGTTGGGGCCCGGCCACCGGGGACTCCTGGCCCTGGCAGCTGCGCAGCCCCGACCGGGCCTCCCTGGCGGACTGGAACGCGCACCGGCCGACCCGGGACAGCGAGGACACCTGGTGGTACCCGTTGCGCCTGCGGGACCTCAACCTGGACGAGGTACGGATCCGGATAGAGCTCCAGCTCGGCGGGAACAGCGATCTGGCCCCGCTGACCCGGCTCACCCCCTTCGTGCACCGGCTCACCGGAGGTCTGCCGCGCGCCGTCCACCATGTGCTGGACGTGCTCCGCCAGGCCGGGCCGCTGCCGGACTCGGGCCCCTTGCAGGACCGGTGGCTGCGGACCCTGCCCGATCGGCCGCTGCGCGCCGGGGAGGACTCGGCCACCCTCGCCGACACCGCCCTCGCGCACCTCCTGCGCGACTTCGACGGAACCCAGCGGGCCGCCCTCGCCGAATGCGCCGCCGCCCGGGACTTCTCCGTCGCCACCCGGCTGCTGAGCCCCGACGACTCCCTGTTCGGCGAGATCCGCTCCCGCTGGCTGCTGTCCGGACCCGTCGCCGTCGTGCCCGTACTCCACCCGTGGCTGCGCCGGCTGCTGCTGTGGCGGCTGGCCGAACGCCCCGACGGATGGGACACCGTGCACGAGCTCCTCGCGGAGTACTACCGCGGCGAGGGCAAGCCCGTACAGGAGATGTACCACCAGCTCGCCCGCGGGCGGACCGAGGAGGTCACCGCCCATCTGACGCGGCGTTTCACCGCCGTACCGGCCGCTCAGTGGATCTCCGAGTTCGATGCGGTCACCGCCGCGCCGAACCGTTTCCCCACCGACGGCGGACCCCTGGAACTCCTCACCGGGCTGGTCCCGCGTCGGCCCGGGCGTGTGCGGGACACCGAGTCCGTGATCCACACCCTGGTGACCACCCGCTGGGTGTGGAGCGATCCGCTCGCCGATCCCGCCATGCGGCTCAACGGCCTGATCGCCGACGGCTACACCCAGCTGTCCCAATTACGGAGGAACGACATCGTGGCCCTGTTCAACGAGGCGGAGCGGTACCGTCACTGGCGCGATCCGCTGACCGCCGGCTGGGAGGGCTGAGCCCGTGCCCAGACTCGAATGGCCCCTGCACGTCGTACGCCGGGTCGCCCTGGCCACCGCGCTCGTCGTCGCCCTGGGCGCGGCACTCTGGGTGGGTGTCGGCTGGCTGGAGGAGCGCCGGTCCCGATGCGCCGACGGGGTCGTCGAACTGGGCCCGGCCGACGAGTGCGTCGGCGTGACCGACGGCTCCTATGTCTTCGCACCGCACCTGGACGCCGTGAGCGGGAAGATCGAGGAGGAGAACCGCCGGGTCCTCGCCAACGCGGACAAGGAACCGTACGTCAGCGTCGCCTATTACACCTCCTTCACCACCACCGCCGAGGACAGCAACTCCGCCGAGGGCGTCCGCCACGAACTCCAGGGCGCCTATCTCGCCCAGTACCGGCACAACCGGGGCGACCTCGCCGCCACCCCCAAGATCCGGCTGCTGATAGCCAACCCGGGCACCCGGTCCGCGCAGTGGCAGCACACCGTCGACGAGCTGATCGCCCGCAAGGACTCCCCGGACCGGCTCGTCGCCGTGGCCGGCCTCGGCCCCAGTACCAACGAGAACCTTGCAGCGATCAAGCGCCTCTCCGAACACCGCATCGCCATGGTCGGCGCCACCATGACCGCCACGAACATCCAGGGCATCAACGGCTACGTCCGGGTCGCCCCCACCAACGAGGACGAGGCGTACGCCGCCGCCGGCTACCTCAAGAGGCACGGCGTCGGCACCGCCGTCGTCATCCAGGACGTGGCAGAGGGGGACCTCTACGCCTCCACCCTCGGCACCGCCTTCACCAAGGCCTTCCAGGACGGCGGCAAGCACCGGCTCGTCGCCGAGCGCATGACCTACGACTCCTCCGTCAGCAGCGCCTGGCAGAACGAACTGCGCTACATGCCGGGGCAGTTGTGCCAGCAGCGCCCCCAGCTCGTGTACTTCGCGGGCCGCGGCCGGCACCTCACCCACTTCCTCGACGCGCTCGCCAACCGCAGCTGCACCGACCGGCACTTCACCGTGTTCGCCGGGGACGACACCACCAACCTGAGCGCCGAGCAGCTCGCCCACGCCGCCGAGACGGGTGTCGAGGTGCTCTACACCGGCCTCTCCCACCCCGACATGTACCGCTCGGCGCCGCAGGCGGTGTCCGCGCCGTCCGCGAAGAACTTCCAGCCGGGCGGGCTGCTGGACCAGTGGTTCCCGCACGATCCCCGCGAGGACGGCGGGGCCCTGATGGGCCACGACGCGGTGCTGGCCGCGGCGCACGGCATCCAGATGGCCGCCCGCTGGCAGGGGCAGGTGGTGGGCGACGCGGTGGCCCGGATGTTCCACCAGATGGACGGCACCCAGCAGGTGGCCGGGGCCGGCGGGTTCATCTCCTTCCAGAACAACGGCAACCCGCGCAACAAGGCCGTCCCGATCCTGCGCCTCAACGGCAAGGGCCGGGTCGAGTTCGTCGAGGTGTCCGCGGCGGAGGGCAAACCCCCGCAGGAACAGTGACGGACACGCCTCCCGCTTACGCTCCGTGAGCAGAAGCCGTCAGTAGACTGCACGCCGTGACGCACAGCGTCGGCAATGCACCGCCTCGCTCAGGTGCCCCCACTCACATCTACTACTTCGACGTGGGGGTCGGGGACTGGGAGGGGCGGTTCACCTTCCGGGTCACGTCCTGGCCCCGCTTCCGGCGCACCCGCGTCGGACTGCGCAACCGGGCGCTGGTCGTCGCCATGGTGCTCGCCCAGCGGCTGACCGGGCCGCCCCGGCTGGAGTCGACCATCGTGGCCGATCCCTCCGCGGGCGCCTTCGGGGTCGCCGACAACGTGGTCAGGCTCTCCACGTTCGGGGTGACCCTGTACCTGCTGAAGGAGCGCTACCTCCTCGCCCCGGACGGCACGAGTGTCACGGTGGAGGCACACGAGCAGTTCGGTCCCGTCCCGGGCATCGTGACGCGGACGTTCGGCTACCCGGCGGAGATCCAGCCCTCGGGTCTGGGCTCCACCTACCACATGCCGCTCCTGGGGAGCCCGTGGACGGCCACGTACGAGGTGGGAGCCGACCGGCAGAGCCTCGCCGGGCAGCTCGTGTGCGACTGGGCCAGGGCGACGGAAAACGTACGCCGTATCCGATGACGCAGGACGCCACCGGCGTGGCCGCCGAGAGGGTCCAGGGAGTCGTCCGGGAACTCACCGCCCGGGTCATGCAGTACGACGCCGCGCGGGACCACCGCGCGGTCTTCGCATACACCTACTTCCGGCTGACCTCGGACCTCGCCGCGAGCCTGCGGGGCAACACCCCGTCCTTCAGGACGCCCGAGTGGGTCGCCGACCTGTCCGTCTCCCTCGCCGCGGCCTACTTCGGCGCCATGGACGCCATCGACGGCTGGCTGGGCGCCGGTCCCCGCCCCGGCGGCGAAATCCACTCCGCCGACATGCCGGAGCACATCCCGAAACCGTGGCGGGACGTCTACGCCGCCTCGACCGCGCGGCACTCCTACGTCCTGGAGGAGGTGCTGTTCTCGATGATGGCGCACATGTCGTACGACCTGCCGCTGGCGCTCCGGGCCCTGGCCCCGGCCCCGGCCGCCGGCGGGGACCTGCACCGCCACCTCGCGGACTTCCACCGGATGAACGACCTGCTGGCCTCCTCCGTCGACGCGGTCCAGCACGAGATCGCCGCCCGCTACTGCCGTCGGCTGCACTCGCTGGACCGCCTGTTCACCCGGGACGACGAGCTCTTCACCAGCTACGGGATCCGGGTCGCGCGGGGCCTGGCCTGGTTCAACTGCGACCGGCTGCTGGATCCGGCGGCGGCGGTCGGGGCACAGGGCTCCATCAGCAGGTCGACGGCCGCGTTCATCGCCGAGTTCCGCTCCCCGGACGACTGGCGGCGCCGCCATGCCTTCCGTGTCCTGCGGGCCCTGGTCCCCTCCCGGCGGCAGTGGCCGGCACCGGGTACCGCCCTCACCCCGTAACCGGCTGACCGGCTGGACGACTGACCGGCTGACCGGCCCGGTGCCGCGGGGGGGGGTCGCCCGTCTGCCCCGCCCCGCACGACAGCGCCCCCGGGCTGCGGCAGGGTCGTGGCGAGTGCACGGCAGTCCCCCGGGAAGAGGCTCGCATGGACGAGGTCGCACGGTACGAGCGCTATGCCGGCGGCAGCCCCGAGGCCGAGCGGCTGGTCTTCGAACGGCTGGCGCACGAGCTCCTGAAGGTGCAGCTCAAGGCGAAGGGGCGCAGTGGCGCCGGCGCCGTCGACCGGGCCTTCCACGCCAAGGCCGTCCTCGGCGTGGAGAACGCCCGGCTGACGTTCCGCGAGGACCTTCCCGAGGACCTGCGGGCCGGGTTCGCGAGGCCCGGAGCCGAATACCCGGTCACGGTCCGGCTGTCCAACGCCGGCGGGGTCCGGCAGCCCGATTTCGCACCCGATCTGCGCGGGGCGGCGCTGCGCGTCGAGGCGGGCCCCGGTGAGACCCACGATCTGCTGATGACGAACTTCCCGGTGTCCCACGCCCGCGACGCGGTCGAGTTCGTCGCCTTCGCCAAGGCCATGGCAGGTGCCGACTCTCGGCTGCGGAAGGGGTACGCCCTGTTCGTCAAGCTGCCCCTGGCGGTCGGCTGGCCCACGGCCACCCGGATGCGGCGCAACGTCGTCGCGGGAACCCGGCGCACGGTACGCAGCCTGGCCCTGGAGACGTACTGGAGCCGCGGCGCGATCCTGTGGGGCGACCACGGACCGGTGCGCTACCAGCTGAGGCCCGCGGCGGACGCCCCACAGGCCCCGGCGGCCTCGCACACCGATCCCGACTATCTGCGGCGCGAGCTCTCCGACCGGCTGCGCCGGGCGGACGTGGTCTTCGAACTGTGCGTACAGCGCTACGTGGACGCCCGGCGCACCCCCGTCGAGGACGGCGCGGCCGAGTGGACGGAGCAGGCCACGCCCGTCGTGCCGGTGGCCACCCTGACCGTCCCGCGCCAGGACATCCACACCGCCGAAGCCCGCGCCTGCGCTGCCCGGGTGGACCTGCTGGCGTTCAACCCGTGGCACACCACGGAGTACTTCCGGCCCCTGGGCAATCTCAACCGGGCCCGCAAGGCCGCTTACGAGGCGAGCAGCGCCCACCGCCTGGGCCGGCGCTTCCTGACCGTCGAGCCGCGGCGCAACGCACAGCTCGGGGCACCGCTGCGGGCCGTCTTCCGGACCGTCAACCGCGTCGTCCCGTGGCACCGGCTGCCCACCTCGCTCGGCCTCCTCAACCTCATGGCCTTCCGGCAGACACTGCGCCGGCAGAACCTCATCGACACCGAGGTCCACGAGGCTCCGCCCGAGGCCGGTCCGGTGGCGGCCCCGCCCGAGGAGGAGCTGCTGGTCAGGCGCAGTTTCGACGGCTCCTTCAATGACCTGTCGGCGCCGCGGATGGGCGCTGTCGGGGCGACCTTCGGCCGCTCCATGCCGCCCGTCTACCGCCCGGACCTGTTCGACACGCCCAGTCCGGTCACGGTGAGCCGGGAACTGCTCCGGCGCGAGGCGTTCATCCCCGCGACCTCGCTGAACATCATCGCCGCCGCGTGGATCCAGTTCCAGGTGCACGACTGGGTCCAGCACAAGAGGCTTCCGGCCGCCGTCCGGAGCGTCGAGGTGCCGCTGCCACCCGGCGAGACCTGGCAGAACACCCCGGGCGGGCCGCGGGAGAAGGTGATGCGCTTCGGCGAGGACGAGCCGGTGCACCGGCCGCCCGGCAGCGGGCAGCCGCCGATCGTGTTCGCGAGCAGCGTGTCGCACTGGTGGGACGGTTCGGAGGTGTACGGCAGCGACCAGGTGGTGGCGATGTCGTTGCGCGAGCCCGACGGCGGCCCCCGGCTCCGGCTGGAGGACGGACACCTGCCGAACGGCACGAACGGCTCAGGCGGCGCGGGCGGCTTGGGCGGCACCCCGCTCACGGGGTTCACCGACAACTGGTGGCTCGGCCTCAGCGCCGTACACACCCTGTTCGCCCGTGAGCACAACGCGGTGTGCGACGCCCTGCGCCAGGAGTACCCGCGGATGGACGCGGACCGGGTCTACCACACGGCGCGGCTGATCGTCTCCGCGCTGATCGCGAAGATCCACACGGTCGAGTGGACCCCCGCGATCCTCGCCACCAAGACGCTCGACATCGGCATGAAGACCAACTGGCAGGGGCCGCCGAAGAACTGGCTGGACCAGCTGGGCGTCTGGCTGCTGGAGGCGAACGGGCGGCAGGGCATCCCCAAGTCCCTGCCCGACCACCACGGCGCCCCGTATTCCCTGACGGAGGAGTTCGTCACCGTCTACCGGATGCACCCGCTGATCCCGGACGATTACGAGCTCGTCGACCACCGGTTCGGCCGCCGTCTCGACACCCTGGACTTCACCGCCCTCCAGGGCGCCGCGACGGAGCCGCTGATCCGCAAGACCGGCCTGGTGAACACCCTGTACTCGCTGGGCATCGCCCACCCGGGGGCGATCACCCTGCACAACTTCCCACGGACCCTGCAGGCCTTCGAACGGGATGGGGAGGTGATCGATCTGTCCGTGGTCGACCTGGTGCGCACCCGGCGCCGCGGCGTCCCGCGCTACAACGACTTCCGGGCCGGCCTGCACAAGCCGCGGATCCGGCGGTTCGAGGACCTCTCCTCCGATCCGGAGACGGTCGCACGGCTGCGGGACGTCTACCGCTCGGTGGACGACATCGACACCATGGTGGGGCTCTTCGCCGAGAACCCGCCCGCGGGCTTCGGGTTCAGCGACACCGCCTTCCGTGTGTTCATCCTGATGGCCAGCAGACGGTTGCAGAGCGACCGGTTCCTCACGGTCGACTTCCGGCCGGAGGTCTACACGCCCCTCGGGATGGACTGGATCGCACGCAACGGCATGACGAGCGTCATCCTGCGGCACTGCCCGGAGCTGGCGGGCATCCTGCCGCGCGGGGCGAGCGCCTTCGCGCCGTGGCGCCCGGTCCAGCCCGTCCGCAACGGCGGCGGCCCCGGCTGAGCGGCGGAGGTCAGCGCCCGCTCCCGTGCAGCGACTCCTTCGGGGGCCGCTCGCGCACGGCCCCGTAGGCGATGAAGTAGGCCGGCACCCGGTTCAGCCACCGTGAGTCGGTGACGAGCTCGGTCATCCGCTTCGCCCGCCGCGGATGGCCGAACGCGGCCCGGCCGGCCAGCAGTGGCTCGATGACCTGGGCATGGGCGAGCCGCTGGAGGCCTTGGGTGGCCACCGTGGTGGGCCAGCGGCGGTGCTGGACCCGGCGTACGTCCCGCAGTCCCACGGTGCCCGCGCGCAGCGGCCCCACCAGGTACCGGGCAGCGGCCACCGCGTCCTGTACGGCGAGGTTGATGCCGATCCCGAAGACCGGCGACATCGCATGGGCGGCGTCACCGATGCACAGCAGCCCCGGCCGGTGCCAGCGGCGCAGGCGGTCGAGGCGTACGTCGAGCAGTTTGACCTCGTCCCAGGAGGTGAGGGTGTGGGTGCGGTCGGCCAGCCAGGGAGCGGCCTCCGCGAACTGGGCCATGAACCGGTCCAGGCCCTCGGCGCGCCGCTCGGCGTCGGTCCCCTTGGGGATCAGCCCGGCGCACTGCCAGTAGTCGCCGCGGTCGATGAGCGCGGTGAAGAACCGGTCCCCCACACCACCGACGAGCCCGCTGGGATCCTCCTCGCGCCGCGGAATCCGGAACCACCAGGCGTCCATCGGGCACGGGAAGCCCTCCAGCCCGAGTTCGGGCAGCTCCCTGGCGAGCGACCCGCGGCCGTCACAGGCCACGGTCAGGGTCGCCCGCAGCTCGCCGGTGGTGCCGTCCGCGGTGCGGTACCGCACGCCCGTGACCCGTCCGCCCTCGGTCAGGAAGGACACCGCCTCGGTGTCCATGCGCAGCCGGAAGGACGGCTCCCGGCCCGCCTCGTCGGCGAGGAGGTCGAGCAGGTCCCACTGGGGGACCATCGCGATGTAGTTGTACTTCCCGTGCAGCGCCCCGATGTTCCCGACGGTAACCAGGGCCCGGTCCGCGCCGATGGGCAGTTGCACCGCGGTCACCCGGCGCTGCGGCAGCCGGGCGAACCGTTCGGCCAGTCCGATGTCGTCCAGCAAGGACAGGGTCGAGGGATGCACGGTGTCACCGCGGAAGTCGCGCAGGAAGTCGCCGTGCTTCTCCAGTACGGTCACCTCCACCCCGGCCCGGGCCAGCAGCAGCGCGAGCACCATTCCGGCGGGCCCGCCTCCCACCACGCAGCAGGTCGTGCGCTCCACGGCAACCACTCCTTCGCGGCCTCGGGCGATCCCGGTGATCCCCGCGATCCCCGCCATCTCCGTCATCCCCAGCTGACGTATACCGCATCCCCGGCGCCCGGAACGGCAATGGCACGGCCGGGGCCGACCGGTGCAACCGGCGGGCGGGCTGCCGCGCGCCGCCGACGCGTGTCCCGCGCCCCGGGATATCAGTGGTCGCACCCGGCGGTCCGCGGCGACCGCCACCGTCCCCTCCGAAAGGCCCGCGCACCGTGACCGTCCAACCCGTCCCCGAGGGATACCCACGCGTCACGCCGTACCTGTGCGTCGACGGAGCGGCAGCCGCGATCGACTTCTACGTTTCCGTGCTCGGCGCCGCCGAGCGGATGAGGATGCCGGCCCCGGGCGGCAGGATCGGCCACGCCGAGCTGGAGCTGGGCAACTCGGTCATCATGCTCGCGGACGAGCACCCGGACATCGGGTTCCGTTCGCCGAAGGCGGTGGGCGGCACGCCCGTCACCCTGCACGTGTACGTCGAGGACGTCGACGCGGTCTTCGCCAAGGCCCTCGCCCGGGGTGCCACGGAGCTGTCGCCCGTCACGAACGAGTTCTACGGTGACCGGACCGGGCAGATCGAGGACCCCTTCGGCCACCGCTGGAACCTCGCCACGCATGTGGAGGACGTCCCGCCGGAGGAGATGGAGAAGCGCGCCCGGGAAGCCGGGGAGTCCGGGCACTCCGCCCCGGACGGCGGTTGAGCCGCCCGCCGGCGACCCCGGACCGCACGGCGACCCCGGACGCCGCGGCGCGGCGGAAGCTCCGGCGGCGGCTGGCCCCGCTCTACGCGACCGCGTTCCTGCAGAACCTGGCGCTGTGGGTGCCCGTCGAGAAGCTGTTCATGACCGGCATCGGCTTCGATGCGGCCGGGATCGGCGTCATGGCCGCCGTCTATTCGATTGTGGTACCGGTCTTCGAGGTGCCGTCGGGCCTGCTCGCCGACCGGTGGAGCCGCCGCGGGGTGCTGGTCCTCGCGTGCGCGGCGGCGGTGGTCAGCGTCACCGTCGGCGGGCTGAGCCGGAGCGTCGGGATGTACATGGTGGCGGCGTTCTTCCTCGGTGTCTTCTTCGCGATGCAGTCCGGGACCTTCGAGGCGGTCGTCTACGACACCCTGCTGGAGGAGACCGGGTCGAGCGACTCCTTCGAACGGGTCATCGGCCGGGTCCGGGTGGTCGAGAGCATCGCACTCGTCGCTAGCGCCCTGGCGGGTGGTGTCATCGCCGAAGTCCTCTCCCTGCGGGACACCTATTTCCTGACCGTGCCGCCCCTGATCGGGGCGGCCCTCGCCCTGTTCTTCTTCCGGGAACCGCGGCTGCACAAGACCGAGGAGGCCGAGCCGCTGCGCCGTCAGATCGCGGCGACCTACCGGGTGCTGCTGGGACCCGGCCGGCTCCGCGCGGTGATCCTGCTGACCGTCGCCGGCGCGCTGCTGATGCAGGGGATGCTGGAGTTCGGTCCGCTGTGGCTGGTCGCGCTGGCCGTTCCGGCGTTCTGGTACGGGCCGCACTGGGCGGGCCTGACGGCCGCGCTCGGCCTCGGCGGACTGCTCGGCTCCCAGGGCTGGCTGAGCCGCCGATGGCCCGTGGTGGCACTGGCCGCCCTGGTGGTGGGCTGTTGCTGCGTACTGGCGACGGGCCGGTCGCCGGCGCCGGTGATCGTCGCCCAGGTGGTGCTCACCCTCGCGGTGGTCGCGGTGAGCATTCCGGTACTGCACAGGCTGCACGATGCGGTGCCCTCGGCGCTCCGCGCCGGGGTCGCCTCCGGCGTCGGCACCCTCACCTGGCTCGCCTTCGTACCGTTCGCGCTGGTGATCGGGTTCGTCAGCGAACGACGGGGGGTCGGGGCCGCGGGGTGGCTCTTCGTCGCGGTCGCGCTCGTGACCGGAATCCTGATGGTCGTGGTCCTGCCGGGCGGCCCGGTCACCCCGGCGGCCGTGCCCCCCGAGAAGGAACCGGAGCACGCGTTCCCGGCCGACCGCTTCCTCCCCGAGAGCCATCCGGAGTGGCCGGGGCACTGGGCCTCCCCGCCCGTCGCCTGGGAGACCTTCGGCCTGGACCTGAGCGGTGACAGGGTGCTCGCCGAAGTCCGTGCGGCAGTCCTGGACATGCCGGCGGAGCTGCGCCGGGTCATCGTGCTGCGCGACGTGGAGGGGCGGCCTCCGTCCGAGGTGGCGGAGGCCCTCGGCATCAGCGCCGCGGAGGAGGGCACCCGCCTCCACCGGGCCCGCGGGCTGGTACGTGCCCGACTGGAGCAGTACCTGCAAGGACAGGAGCCCTGATGCCCGACGAGCCGGAGCCGAACGGGACCGACCAGCGGTGCATCGACCTGGTCGAGCTGATCACCGCCTACCTCGACGGCACCCTCCCGGAACGGTCCCGCCGGCGTATCGACGAGCACCTCGAGCTCTGCGAGGGCTGCCGAACGGCCCTCGCCCAGTGGCGTACGGTGGCCGCGCTCGCCGGCCGCCTGACCCCGGCGGACGTCGCAGACCTCGACCCCTACGTCCGCGACCGCCTCCTGTCGACCTTCCGCGAACCCCGCCGACGCTAGCCGGGCGTGGGCCCACACCCCGCCGGAGATGTGGACCCACGCGTGCTCGCCGCGGGTGCTACCAGGAGGACTTGGTGACTCCGGGCAGGTATCCGGCGTGCGCCTGCTCCCGCATGCGGACCCGCGAGAGCCCGAACTTCCGCAGGTGCCCGCGGGGCCGGCCGTCGACGCCGTCCCGGTTGCGCACCCGGGTGGCGCTGGCGTCGCGGGGCTGCCTGCGCAGCTCCGCCAGCGCCGCATTCCGTTCGGCCTCCGTCGACGACGGCCGCCGCAGGACCTCCTTCAGCTCGGCCCGCCGCACGGCGTACCGCTCGACGACCGCCTTCCGCTTCTCGTTCCGGGCGATCTTGCTCTTCTTGGCCATCAGACCTTCACCCCCCTGGCCCGGATCCGGGCCACCGCCGCCTCGACACCGATCAGGTCGACGGTCTTGATCGCCTTCGCGCTCAGGGTCAGCCGGACATGGCGTCCCTCGCTCGGCAGCCAGTAGCGCTTGCGCTGGATGTTGGGATCGAAACGGCGGGAGGTGCGCCGGTGCGAGTGGGAGATGTTGTTGCCGAAGCCCGGCCGGGCGCCGGTCAGCTGGCAGTGGGCGGACATGGTGCTACCTGCCCCTCTCTGGACGGGAGTGGTTATTGGAAATGATTTCCATTCCCGTATAGTAGCGGCATGGCACGCAACGAAGTACGCCCGATCATCAAGCTCCGCTCCACCGCGGGCACCGGCTACACCTACGTCACCCGCAAGAACCGGCGGAACGACCCGGACCGCATGGTGCTGCGCAAGTTCGACCCGGTGGTGCGCCGGCACGTCGACTTCCGCGAAGAGCGCTGACCCCCGCACCTCACTCCCGAAGGACACCGTCATGAAGCCCGGCATCCACCCCGCCTACGGCCCCGTCGTCTTCCGCGACAAGGCCGCCGACTTCGCCTTCCTCACCCGCTCGACCGCCACCAGCGAGAAGACGGTGGAGTGGGAGGACGGCAACACCTACCCCGTCATCGACGTGGAGATCTCCTCGCAGAGCCACCCCTTCTACACCGGCACCGCCCGCGTCCTGGACACCGCCGGCCGCGTCGAGCGCTTCCAGCGCCGTTACGGGAGCACGGCATGAGCCTGCCCGTCGTCATCGTCGGCGGCCTCCACTCCGACGCCCGCAAGGAGGTCGTGGACCGGCTGCTGCACTCCGTCCCCGGCAGCGTCGCCCTCCACCACGACCTGTCCACGGCGGCAGCACAGGGCACCGTGCAGCGCGTGGTGCGCGACGCCTCGGGCGAGCTGTCCCGGGGCGAAACACCCCTCGTCAACGACTGCGCCTGCTGCGCGCTCCGCGAGGACCTGGTCCCCGAACTGGAACGGCTGGCCGACAGCGGCCTGACCCGGCTGGCCGTCGTCGAACTGTGGGACTCCGTCGAGCCCAAGGCCATGGCTGAGGTGGTCGCCGCGCACGGTGCCGGCGTACTCGACCTCACCGGCGTGATCACGGCGGTGGACCCGGCGCTCGTCCTGCCGTACCTCGTCAACGGCGATGACCTGGCGGACGCGGGCCTCGCGGCAGCCGCCTCCGATCAACGCACCGTCGGCGACACCTGGGCACGCCAACTGGAGTACGCCCCCGTACTCGCCCTCGTCGACAGCCCGGAGTCCGACGAGGAGGACCGCGCCCTGCTGGCCCAACTCCACCCAACCGCCCGCCGCGTGTCCGCCGGATCCGGCGAGCTCGCGCAGGCCGCCTTCGCCGGCTTCGACGTGGAAGCGGCTGCCGCCGCCCAGCACCCGGCCTGCGCCCTGCTCCCCCAGGAGGCGGAGGAGGCGGGCGTCAGCACCCTCGTCTGGCACCGCCGCCGCCCCTTCCACCCCGAGCGCCTCTACCAGGCGCTGGAAGACCTCTGCTGTGCTGCCGCCCGCAGCCGGGGCCGGTTCTGGCTCGCCGACCGCCCCGACACCCTGCTGTCCTGGGACGCGGCAGGCGGCGCCCTGTGCGTGGAGAACGCCGGCCCCTGGCTGGCGTCCCTGCCGGATGCCGCGTGGGAACTGGTCCCGCCGATGCGCCGGGCAGCCGCCTCACTCGACTGGCACCCCGAGCACGGCGACTGCTGCCAGCACCTGGTCTTCACCTCCCCGGGCCTGGACCGCGACGGCTTGGCACGGCTCCTGGAGTCCTGCCTGCTCACCGACGCCGAATACGCGGCGGGCCCCGAGGCCTGGAAATCCCTCCCGGCCGCCTTCGACTCCCTCCTCGCCCCGGTCTCCTGACACGCCGACACCCACAAGGAACAACGACATGCCCCGCCGCCAGATCCCCCACAAGCCGCTGAAGTCCCGCCCCAACCCGCTGGACACAGCGGGAATCACCTACATCGACTACAAGGACACGGACCTCCTGCGGAAGTTCATCTCCGACCGCGGCAAGATCCGCAGCCGACGCGTCACCCGCGTCTCGGCCCAGCAGCAGCGACAGCTCGCCACCGCGATCAAGAACGCCCGCGAGATGGCCCTCCTCCCACACGGCCCCCGCTGACCCCGGGACCATGCCCTGCCAGGACGATTCACCGGGTGGTGTCCTGCCCTATCGCGCGGAGGACATCGGCGAGCCAGAGCAAGTGGTGGCCCACGGCCCGGTTCGGGTCGGCGAGGAGGTCCTCAAGGTGCTGCCACGACTCGGAGAGCTGCCCAATGGTGATCGTTCTCGGTTCGTTGGGGACGTCGTAGAGTTCGTCGCCCGGAATGGACCAGAAGTAGTCGTGCTCGAGCGCCACTGCGTCGCCGGCTGACGCTTCGATGTGTTGCAGTGCCAGCTCGAAGGCCTGCCGAAGCCGGTCAAGCGGGATCTGCAGAGGTTCGCTGTCCATATGCTCATTGTCTCGATGACGCCCTTGCTCCGCGGCAACGATGGCTGCCGGGATCAACCCCCTGCCCCTGCTCACAAGGCGAGGTATCCCGATGACGACACGTACCCAGGACGGCAGCGCCGGCGACGTCGACTACGGCGCGATCGGCGCCGGCTATTCCTCCTACCGCCGTCCGGACGAGCGCATCGCCCGGTTCGTCGCCCAGGCCCTGGGCGACGCGCAGACGATGCTCAACGTGGATGCCGGCGCCGGGTCGTACGAGAATGCGGCGCGTCACCCGCGACCCCGTGGCCGTCCTCACCTGCGACCCCGCGCTCGTACGGGACTTCTGGCTGTACCGCTACGCACCCGAGGTCCTCGACACCGAGGCCCGCCGCTACCCGCCTGCTCGGCGTGGAGTTTCGTCGACGACCGGGTCCGCGAGCACTTCGATCACTCTGGCCATGCTCGCGGCTGCCGCGCGCCAAGGGCGTACCCGCGAGGTCTGCTCCTCGTCGCCGACTGCACGCGACTCCCCTGCCCGGCGCGTCCGTACACGGAATCTTCTCGGCCGGCCTCCTCGACCACCTCCCCGACCCGCACACCGCCCTGCGCGAATGGGCTCGCGTCACCGCCCCGATGGTGTCCTGGTCCTCTTCCACCCCTCGGGCCGCGCGGAACGCGCCGCCCGCCACGGCCGTCCCTTCGACCCCGACGACCTCCTCGCCGAGAACAATCTCCGCGCATCCCTGAAGGTGACGGGCTGGCGCCTGGAGGAGTACGAGGACGCCGCCGGTCACTTCCTGGCCCGTGCCGTCGCCGAAGAGCCGGGCAATGTCCTCTCCGTCCACCATGACCCGTCCGCCGAGGGGGCCCGGGAGCCGGATACCGAAGGTGAAGGCAGGGTGCGGGTGACGACGCGCGGAGTGGTCAGGCCAGGAGTTCGGCGAGTTGGGCCATCTCGGCGGGCGGGTCGATCACCGGCTGGATGAGGAGTTCGCCGATACCTGCCTGTTCCAGGGCGGTCATGCGGTTGAGGACGGCGTCGCGGGTGCCGACGAGGGCCAGGGTGTTCATCAGCGAGGGGAGGACCAGGTCCCGGTCCTGCGCTGCGATGCGTCCGAGGTAGCCGGGGTAGAGCTTGGTGTACCGGTCCGGCGCGGTGGCGGTGGTGCCACGCCGGTCCAGGAGCGCTCGCACCGCCGCGCGTTCGTCGGGGCCGAGTTGCTCCGCAACCGCGGGTGTGTCGGCGGCGAAGTCCAGCAGCGACAGGACGAGATGACCTGTCGCGTCCCGGGCCGCGTCGCCGTGGGGGTCCCCGTTCTCGTCCAGCAGGTGGATCGAGGTGACCACGTAGGAGTTCTCACAGGAGTTCTCATGGGAGTCGGGGTCGCGGGACGTGCCGTGGACGGCCTGGCGGCGGGCGTCGTGCAGTCGGTGCCAGGCGACCGGGTCGAGCAGGCCGAAGGAGATGAGGCCCGCGCCGCGGCGGCCGGCGACGGCAGCGGCCTTGGGCCCGAGCGCGGCCACGACGAACTCGATCGGATCGGTGGTGTTCACCTGCGCCCCGGTGTGCAGGAACCGGATGTCGCGGGCCCGGTCACCTTCGCGGTACGCGGTCGGGCGCCCGGCGCACAGATCCTGCAGGGCTGCGGTGAATTGCTCCAACGTGGCCACCGTGGTCGGCGGCATGCCCAGGGTGCGCCGGGCGGTGTTTCCGGTGCCGACCCCGCAGATGATCCGGCCCGGTGCCAGGGCGTTGAGGCTGGCGAACCCGCTCGCCGCGGCCGGAGCCGAGCGCAGCGCCGGTGAGGTCACGCCGATACCGAGCCTGATGCGCCGGGTGGCCTTCGCGCACAGGCTCAAGGCGACGAAGGGGTCACCGTGGACCATCGGGGTGTCGTTGACCCAGAAGCTGTGCAAGCCCAATTCCTCGGCCCGCACGGCGAGATCCTCCACACCGGGGTGAGCGGCAACCACGACGCCTGCACGCATCGAATCTCCAGGGCACGGGGACCGAGTCGAAGGTACTCATTCTGGCAGCCCGCCAGCTCGCCGACGCGCTGAAGCCGATGGCCGACCGCGCTTGTCGAGGACGGCTTCAGCCCACCCCACCGGCCTCGTGCAGCGGCCCACATCGGAGGGGATGGGCATCACCGATGTTGAGCCGGCGCCGGAACTCCTGTGCACGCGTTAGGAGCCGGGCGAGCTGGCCGTCGTCTGGCAGGTCTCTCCCGCGAGGGAGGTCATCGCGTCGTTGAGTCGCGTGTGCCAGGGCTGGCTGGCCATGCTCATGGAGTTGACTTTGCTGATCAAGTCTCCGTCCTTCAGCTCCCGCTCGTATCGCTGCATGTCCTGGCCCATCCGCGTGAGCCAGTCGTCCTGGGCCTTCTTCGCCAGAGCGTGCTGTTCCCTCAACTCGTCCGGCGCCTTCTGTGTGTTGAGGGAGGTGAAGGACTGCCGGGCGCTGTCGAGGTTCGACTGTGCATGGAAGAGAAACCTCTCCTTGCGAATGGCCATGCCCCCCAAGGGATCGTCAGACCCGGGATTCGCCCGGAGGTAGATCGCGTCGTTGTGCTGCTCCGACAGCACCCTGTTCACTTGCTTGCAGGTGCCGACGACCTGTTTCCGATAGTCAGCCACCTCGTCTGGAGCCATCAGGAGGTAGCCGGTCGCAAGGAGCGCGGCGGCAAGGACTCCGGCTGCCAGCAGCATGACGCGTCTGGGCTGTTTGAAGAAGCTCATCTGCTGGGCGACCGGCGCGAAGCGGTCACCCTCGTGGTGGTCGGAGTAATAGAAGCCGCCGTTCTGCTGGTGAACGCTGCCACCGCGGTCCGCGTGCGCCTGCAGATTCATGCGCGCCCCACTCGTGTCGCGGGCCGACTGCTCACGGACTAAGTCCTGTAGGACCACCCCCAGCTCGGGCGAGGCGGCGATCAGCGGCTCGAGTCGGCCCTGCAGGAGTCCTACGACCGCACTCTTGCCCGCCGGATGCCCCGCAACCTCCGACGCGGTCCTGTCGAGCGTGGCTACGGCATGCTCCGCCCCATCGGGGGCATCTCGGCGCAAGCGCTGGACCAGGCTTTCCCGCATCGCGCTCCACGCGTCCGTCGTCATGGCCTGGACGAGTGCGGCGGCAAGCAGTGCAAGGCTCGGTTCCACGATTCCCCCACCGATGGTTCTTGTGAACTGGCACGACTACTGAGTGCCATCCTCCTGGGAGCCATCGCGCCGTGGTTGGGCATCGCGCATCGTCACCCGAAAGGGGAGTTGGTCTACGGCCCGAACTGCATCGCATCGTGCGGCCAGGTTTCACGACGCAGTGTCGGCCAGCTCAGCGTGGGCTCCACGCGCTCGCTCTGGTCCGCCCCCGAGCGCCGTCGCCGGCGCAACACGACAGGTGAGAACAAGTCATTCCCAAAGAGCAACAAGAGCGAACTTGATTCAACAAATACGCACACGATCACACAACAGAGTGCCAAAATGACCGATTCACACTATTTGCCCCACCCTCTCGCTCAGGCCGAATCTCTGCGAAAGTCATGCCCGAGTTGCATCCATAGATTGCATTCATTCCCTCTGGGGGATTTTGCCCCCCTATCCCTTTCCGTCGCAACACGCCATGATCTCAGCGGTTAAGAAATCCGCGACACGTCACACCGATACACGAGGCAACCGTGACACAGGCAATTAGCGTTCCCGGCCTGCCATTCGAGCTGGCACCGGAAGGGCCTTCCAATGGCACGACGTGGCACGTGGGAGGCGGGAAACTCGTTATCAATGCGGGCCCGCAGACAGATCTGTTTCTCGACCCTGCGCGGGAACCCTCCACAGAAGGAGCCGATCTCCTGCGCCTCGCCGGAGATGTCAGCGGCGATTTTCAGTTGACCGCCCAGGTGGAAGTGGATTTCCAGGACACCTTTGATGCAGGAGTGCTGTTCGTCGGCATAGCGGACCACAGCTGGGCGAAGTTGTGCTTCGAGTACACACCTCAGCGCCGCCCCAGTGTTGTTTCGGTGGTGACTCGAGCAGACTCGGACGACGCAAACAGCAACGAGGTTCAGGAGAACCGGACATGGCTGCGCGTATCCCGCATAGGGAGGGCGTTCGCATTTCACGCGTCGGACGACGGCGACTGGTGGCGTCTGATCCGATACTTCTCCCTGGGCCCGCTGCCCGAATCAACGGCATTGAAGGTCGGCTTTTTCGCTCAATCTCCCTTCGGCGCGGGATGCACCGCCATCTTTGACAACATTTGTTTCCGGCGGGAAACACTCGACGGGCTCCGGAACGGTAGCTGAGCACCGGGCCCACATGGAAAGTGGCCTCGCCCAGGTAGGGGTGAGGCCACCGCTTCTCACATCATTTCACATGCCAGGCGTGGTGTTGTGCTGCGCCCTGGAATCGTGCTGCCGAAATGAGGTTCTCGTGCGCAGCAGTGTTATCGTTCCCATATTCCAGTCCCAGACAGTCCTGTCAATCTTTCTCAGCTCGCTGAAACGTACTGTCGAGCCCGATACCCAGCTGATCCTGGTGAACGACGGTTCCGGAGCCGAGGCGGCTGAACTCATCGAGGAGTTCGCTCGCACGGTCAAATCAGAGCGTGCGGGCGCGGTCACCGTTGATACGTTACACAACAAGAGTCCTCGCGGTTGCGGCCAAGCGCTCAACCAGGGTCTCGAGATTGCGGACGGTGAGTACGTCTTCTTCATCGACTCCGATCTGATCCTGCAGCCCGGTTGGCAATCCGGAATGCAGCGGACCTTGAGTGAACACCCGGACGCCGGCATGACTGCGGGAGTCCTGCTGTACCCGCAGACCGGAGGGGTGCAGCATTGCGGAATCACGTTCAGTGAAACACTTGGCAGGCACCTGTATCTCAACGCTCGGACGGCTGATCTGCCGTCATCCCGATATACGGTGCAATTGGCCGCGTTTGCCATGTTCGCCATGACCCGCGAGGTAAGAGAAGCAGTCGGCCTGCTGGACGAGCGGTACTTCAATGGATATGAGGATTTCGACTATCAGATGCGGGCAAGGGAACTTGGTTACCACACGGTGATCGACCCGAGCGTCATCTCGTACCACTGGGAGCAGCGCAATGGTGTGCACCGAGCGGGAAACCGCAAGACCAATTTAGCGAGATTCTGGAAGTCCTGGGGCGCGCAGTTGGTAAATGACGTCACCCCACGTATGGTCAACACGTTATTCGGCTATGCCGCCGATCTCCGCGATTTCGTGCTGCTGGACATGGCGGAGACACGCACCGATGCCGCAGATTTCTGGCAGGCACTCGCCGATGCCTCCGTGATCGACCGGCAGAGCGTGCTCGACTACTCGGCGAAGGTAAGCGGCGAGCAGCCCATCCTTCTCCCGCAGATTTTACCGGCCGAACTGCTCGCTGAACCCCGGCCGCTTCTGATTCTGGTCGAGAACTTCGTTCGTCTGCTGGACAACCGAATGTGGCTGGCGCAACGTCTGGCGAATCAGGCGGCGGACATCGTCATCGACCTCCATGGCAACGGCAAGCGCCTGACAGATCTGTACGAGAACTGCTGGCCGGGGGTCAAGGTCCGATGACGGGTGGCACAGTAGCTTCCACGAGCGGAACGCCGAGTCTCGACTGGCTCACCACCGTCAGCCAGATCATCCCAGCCGGGTGCAGCACCCTGGCGAAGACCCCGAATCGCCTGCTGCCCGGCCATGGAGCGATTGCCGCGGTGTGCGCAAAGGACGCCGAGTTCACCGATCTCGACGGCCGTACCTGGCTGGACTGTGAGATGGCCATGGGTACGGCGACCTGGGGGCACGCCCGTCCCGAGGTCGAGGAAGCCGTGATTGCACAGCTGCGACGCGGCACGTCGTTCTCGGTGGCCGACCCTCTTGAACTGCTACTGGCGCAGCGGCTCCTGGACCGATTCGAGGTATTCGAGTCCGCAAAGTTCGCCAAGAGCGGTGCCGACGCGGTGAGCGGCGCCGTACGCATTGCCCGTGCGGCGACCGGCCGCGCCCTCGTCGTGGCAACCGAGTATCACGGGTGGCACGACTGGGCCGCGTCGGCGCACTATGCGACGGAGCCAGAACGGCTCGGCATACCGCACGCGGTGTCGGAGCTCACGCTTACCTGCGCGCCAGATGACCCGGAGCGGTTGACGGACCTGTTGCGCAAGCATTCCCTGTCCGTCGCTGCCGTGGTGCTCTGCCCGAACCGTTGGACCGTCGAGCACCTCCGGGCTGTCGTGGACGAGGCACGTTCACACGGCACGTTGGTGATTTTCGACGAGGTGACCTCCGGCATGCGCATGGGCCGCCGGGCCACCTGTGGCGAGGTGGGCATCTGGCCGGATTTGTTGTGTATCTCGAAGGGCATGGCCAATGGCCTGCCGCTCGCGGCGATTCTCGGTGCACGCCGGCACGTGATGCGCGCGGAGGACGTCCGGATGAGCAACGCACATTCCAGCGAGTCCCTGGCCATCGCCGCCGCCCTGGCATGTGAGAACTTGCTGGACGCAGCCCCCGAGTGGCCCTCATTTCGGGTGCGGACCCAGGCCATGATGGTCACCCTCCGCTCCCGCATTACCGAACTCGGCCTGACCGGACGCGTCGAGGTGCGCGGGGACTACTCGAGTTTCTCACTCGGCACCCCCGGAGCCGCCGACTTCTGGACGGACCCGTTCCGCGCCCATGTGCTGCCGCAACTAGCGGACCGAAAGATCTTCACCAAGGGCTATTTCGTCTTCTCGGACCGTCACACGCCGGAACAACTCGACAACGTCGAGCGCGCGATCTGCGCGGCACTCGCCACCTACTGACCACCGACGAACGGATACCAAACAAAGTGAAAGCGCTCGTTTACGCAGGCAAGGGACAGATGGAACTTGCAGATGTCGAGGAGCCCACCCTGAGGTCCGCCCATGATGTAAAGGTGCGGATCGCCATGACCGGCATCTGCGGCACCGACCACAAGATCATCGAAGGCAAGCTCTCGGTGGCCGAAACCGGTACCGTGCTGGGGCACGAAGGCGTGGGCACGGTGGTCGAGGTGGGCGACTCCGTCACACACCTGCAGGTCGGCGACCGCGTCATCATCAACCCCACGCAGTCCTGCGGCTCCTGCCGCAACTGCCGGCTGGGCGCCTACTGCTACTGCTTCAAATTCGACGACCACCAGGTGGGCTTCACGCTCGCCGGCACCTTCGCCGAGTACTACGTGGGCAGCGGCCAGTACCTGTACCCGATCCCCGCAGGAATGAGTTGGCAGGTCGCCAGCCTCATCGAACCGCTGGGCTGCTCGTTGAACAGCGTTCTCAAGTCGAACCTGCAGCCCCACGAGTCCGTCCTGGTGATCGGCTCCGGTGCCATCGGGCTGCTGTGCCAGAGCATCACACGCAGGTTGAGCCGACTCACCGTGGCCACAGAACCCAACGCATTCCGCCGTCAGTTCGCTGCCGGAGTCGCTCACTACGCGCTGCACCCGAACGAATTGACTCCGGAGGCTGTCGCCGATCTCACCGGCGGAAAAAAGTTCGACGTGGTGATCGACGCGGTCGGCAACCAGCTGGGCGCCGCGCTGGAAGCCGTCGCGAAGGGCGGCCGGGTGGTGCCCATGGGCTATGACGACACCTACCGGGTCGAACTGGAGCCCACGCGTCTCATCGACGACGGACTCAGCATCGTCGCGGCAGTCCCCCTGCACGACGCCATCGGCCCGGCCCTCGACTTCGCCGCCGACCTGCCCGAACTCGGCGAACTGGTAACGACCGAGGCGGACATGGACAACTTCCGCGACGCCTTCGAGGCAACGATGGGCGTCGACCTGACGACCGGGCAGAAGGTTGAGGTCAAGGCGGTCAAGGCGGTGATCCGCTCGTGAAACGACAGCTGTTCGTGACACAGCTGCATCCCAACGCACGGTACTGCATCTACACGGAGCCGTTCTGGGCTGTCTTCGGGACCGCCTCGCTCTTCTACGCGACGCTGTACATGGAGAGCGTCGGCCTGAGCACCGTGGCCATCGGTGCCATCCTCTCGGCCAACCTCTACCTCGCGTTCCTGTTCCAACTGGTGGCGGGCGGGGTGACAGACCGGATGGGCCGGCGCCGGGCCACGTTCTGGTTCGACGTCACCTCCTGGGTCGTCCCCATGTTCATCTGGGCGTTCAGCGACAACTTCTTCATGTTCCTGGTGGGGTATCTGCTGAACGCCTCATCGAAGATCGTCAACGTGTCCTTCTGGTTGCTCGCGACGGAGGACAGCCCAGAAGAGGACCGGCCCCGCATCTTCGCCGCGATCAAGGTAGTGATCATGTTCGCGGGGCTGCTGGTGCCGATTGTCGGGGTCCTCATGGACACGTACGGCACGGTGCCGACGCTCCGTGTCCTGTTCTTCGTAGGCGGCCTTGCCATGCTGCTGCACAACGCACTGCGGCATCGGTACACCGCCGAGACACAGGCGGGCATCGAAGCGATGGAACGACATGCCGGCACGCGCCTGCCGAAGCGCATACTCGACAGCGGCAGGCTGCTGTGGGCGGCGGCGTGCCACGCGGCACTGCGCCGGCTGATTTTCATGTACATGCTGAGCTTTGTGGCCTTCCAGCTCAACATTTTCCTGGCCGTATACCTGACGAAAACGCTGGAATACAGCTCCTTGGTGGTCGGCATGGTCCCGGCCGTCGGCGCGGTGACCGCACTGTTCTCCTACGCCGTCGTCATGCCGTGGGCCGCCGACCGAGTCTCTGCGGGCAGCATGGCCCGATGGTCCCTCGTCATCAGCTGTGCGGGCTGGCTGCTCTTTCTCGCGCTGGGGCGGAGCGACCTCATCCTGCTCTTCGTGTGCACTGTCCTCACCTCGGCGGGACCGTTCCTGGTGGAGTCCTATCGCGACGCCATCGTCGTCAGCTGCGTGCACCCCCACGAGCGAGCCACGTTCTTCGCGGCCGTCCAGACCTTCACCGCAGTGGTGTCCATCCCCACCGGATACCTGGCAGCCGTGATCTTTGACACCCAACCGCTGCTCCTGTTCGGCGCCATCGCCTTGCTGTACGCGATCGCCGCCGTCTGCGCCTTCGGCAAGCTGTCCTACCAGGCTGACGTCCGGCTCCTGCCCCGGCACGGCCACCCGGACACGGTGGCAGCCAAGTGAACGGGCCGGACCGAGCCCTGGTGCTCGACTTCGACGGACTTGTCGCCGACACCGAGGTGCTCTGGCTGGCGGCTCTCTCGGAGCTCTACCGTACGTTCGGGCACACGCTTCCCGTCGACCGCTACGTCGAGTCGATCGGCGGCACACTGGACGACTTCGACCCCTTCGAGCACCTGGCCAGCCGGTGCGGCACCCTCAATGCAAAAGAACTGGAGGAGCGAGGAGAGGAGCGGTTTCGGACCTGGATGATGTACGAGGATCCGCTACCGGGGGTCCGGCGCTTGGTGGCGGAAGCGACCCGGCGCGGTCTGCCCCTGGGCATCGCATCGAGTTCCAAGGCCTCCTCGGTGCTGCCACATCTCGAGCAGTTCGGGCTGCTCAACTCATTCAACGTGATCGCCACTGCTGACGATGTCGCTCGGCTCAAGCCTGCGCCCGACCTCTACCTCACAGCTGCGCGGCAGCTCGGTGTGAAGCCGTCTGCCATCGTGGCCTTCGAGGACTCTGGCCGGGGAGTGCATGCGGCAACGGCGGCTGGTGCGTTCTGCGTGGCGGTTCCACACGTGCTGACACGATCCCACGACTTCACCGCGGCCCACCACCGGCTCAGCTCGTTGTCCCTCTGCGACTTGGACGACTTGCTCGAACGGGCTCGAAGTCTTCCTGGTCGCGGCGGGCTTGGCGCCGCCACGATCGCATGCGCGCCGAGCGGCGCCGGGCCGGCGGTTCCGCCCCCATGACCTGGGCCGACCGCTGCAGTGGGGGCCCCGCCGACTCATGTTCGGGTCAGCGGCGGGTAGACCCCGGCTACCGGTGCCAGACGTGCGGGGTGGCCGCGAGCGCCATCGTGGGCAGAGCGCGACAACCGTGCCACCGCTGAGCACCCAGGCCATGGCGGCTACCGCGGCCGTGAGCGGGACAAGGAGCAGCTTCCACTGCATGGTGCTCACACGTGTCTGTCGCGGCAGTCGGTGTCCGGCGAAGTCGAAGTAAGTCCACCAGGCTCACACGGTCTCACCGAGCACGATGATGGGACGACCGCGCAGAGCGCGGTCCCGGTCACGAAAGGCCTGCTGGGGCGTCGGAATCCGGGGCTGTCGCCTCGCATCACTCCGCGCACTCTCAGCCGTTGAGATTCCCCATGAACTCGGGTGCGTAGCGGTCGCCGGCTGCCACGCCGGGCGGGGCGACGGCCTCGATCGCGGCGATGTCCTCGGCCGTGAGGGTGACCTCGGTCGCCGCGGCGTTCTCCTCCAGGTAGCGGCGGCGCTTGGTGCCGGGGATGGCCACCGCGCCCTGGTGCTGGACCCAGGCGAGGGCCAGCTGAGAGGGCGTGACCTCCTTGGCGGTTGCGATGCGGTGGACCTCGTGGACGACGTCGAGGTTGCGTCGGAAGTTCTCGCCCTGGAACCGGGGGTCGGTGCGGCGCCAGTCGTCCGCGGCGAAGTCATCGGGGCTGGTGATCGCGCCGGAGAGAAAGCCTCGCCCCAGCGGGGAGTAGGCGACCAGGCCGATCCCGAGCTCGCGCAGGGTGTCCAGCACCCCGTTGTGTTCGATCTCGCGCTCGAAGAGCGAGTACTCGGTCTGTACGGCGGTGAGCGGGTGGACGGCGTGGGCACGCCTGATCGTCCGTGCGGACGCCTCGCACACGCCGATGTGTCGCACCTTGCCCTGGTCGACCAGCTCGGCCAGCGCGCCCACGGACTCCTCGACCGGCACCTTGGGATCGATGCGGTGCAGGTAGTAGAGGTCGACATGGTCGGTGCCCAGATGGCGCAGGGAGCGGTTCAGCGCCCGGCGTACGTATTCGGGTCGGCCGTTGAGATCTCGCACCTGGCCGTCGTCGGTGATCTCCACGCCCGTCTTGGTGGCGACAACGGCGGCATCCCGGCGCCCGGCCAGCGCTTTGCCGACCAGTTGCTCGTTGACGAACGGGCCGTAGCTTTCGGCGGTGTCCAGCAACGTGATGCCGAGCTCCAGCGCACGGTCGATGGTGGCCAGCGACTCCGTCTCGTCCGTGGCCCCGTAGAACGCGCTCATGCCCATGCAGCCGAGGCCCTGACTGCCCACCCTCAGCCCCTGACCGCCCAGTGTCCGCTGTTCCATGACGTCTCCTCGCGTGACCAGTCGGCGACGGGTGCGGCCTTTGCCCCTGCGAGGCCGTTCAGGGCCGGCGGGGACGGGTTTCCATCCAGTCGACCATCAGGCGGCGCTCGGCGAAGAGCCACACGCCGCCCTGCTTGACGAATTCGTCGAGGTGGCGGATGGCCGCGATCATGATCGTGCGCTCGTCGTCCATACCGAACGCGATGTGGTGGGCCAGGCAGTCGGCTCCGCCGGGTAGCGCGGGCGAGGAGCCTGGAACGTTGCCCGGTAGTCCGCAGGAGACGTACCGACATGGCGGTGGAACGCTGCGCGGAAGGCGGCGGGGCTGCCCAGGCCACTCAGGCGGGCGACCTGCTCGACGGGGTTGGTGGATGAAGGTGCCGCCGGGACATGTGCGCGGTCCGCCAGCTTGTCCAGGGTCTGCGGGTGGGCGAGGTGGCCGAGCATCCAGGTACGGATCGCCGCGAGATCACGACCGTGACTGGCCGGCCGGAAGCGTTCGATGAACTGGGCGTGGCCGCCCGAGCGTTGAGGAGGGGCGACCAGATCCCGGGCGCGGGCGTTGGCGGCTGCGGAGCCGTAGTCGCGCCGGACGATGTGCAGGCAGAGGTCGACGCCCGCGGTCACTCCCGCGGAGGTGAGGACGTCGCCGTCGTCGACGTAGAGCTCGTTCGGCCGGACGTCGACCTTCGGGGGGAGGAGATCCACACGGCCTATCCCCGTCTGGCCATGGTCCGCACGCTCGTCGACGCGATCGTCGAGCGAGCCGCCCGGTCGACCGCGGCAGCCCCGCGCTACTCCCTCGGAGGCGAACTGTTGCGCGAACGCAGGAGCGACGGGGTGACCGGCATGGAACGGGCCGCCGCATCGTCCCCCTGGGGGAGTAGCACTCCCCCTGCTGGGCCATGGTCCGCTTCCTTCACAAGCGCCTGTCGCTCAGCCCGGATACAGCTCCAGCATGTCCTTCGAGGCGCCGCCACCGCAGGTGGGGGCGCCTGCGGCGAAGTAGGCGCGGCCGTGCACCGCGCCGGCGGCGAATCCGTGCCGGCTCTGGGGCAGCGGGCTTGTGGCGGACCAGCGGTCGGACTTCGGGTCGTAGACGGTCACGTCGCCGAAGGTGGTCCCGCCGGGGCCGCATTCGCCGCCGGCGTAGACGATCCGGCCGTCGAGGACGACCGCGGCCCCGGCCGACCGGGGCGCCGGAAGCGGCGCTGCCGTGCTCCAGCGGCCCGTGCGGGGGTGGTAGATGTCGTGGCGGGCCAGGTTGTCGGTCACGTCGGCCGCCCTGCCGCCGAACACGTGGATATCGCAGCCGAGGACGGCGATACCGGCGTGATCGCGAGGCTCGCCGGGCAGCGGCGGCGCGCCGGCCCATTGACGCCGTCGGGGGTCGTACACGAAGTGGCTGTTCACCGTGCCGAATCCCAGGGAAAGCGGCGGTTCCGGGATCGTGACGACCGACGTGGATTCCCGGCCGCCGATGAGGTGGAGCCTGCCGTCCACGGCGGCGACGGCGACCGAGCCGAGTTTCCGGGGCATGTCGGGCAGCCGGCTCCACCGGTCCCTGGCCGGGTGGTAGACGTACGCCACCGGTTGCGGGTGCAGGTGCACCGCGTCGGTGAACCCGCCGAAGGCGTACAGCCTTCCGTCGAGGGCGGCCACCCCGACGTGGGTGAGCGGGCGTGGCAGGGGTGCGTGGGACGCCCACCGGTCGGTGCGCGGGTCGTAGCTGGTGACCACGTCCGATGCCCACACCGGTGCGGTGTCGTCCCGTTGGAGGGTGCCGCCGACGACATACAGGAGGCCGTCGAGCGCGGCGGCCCCGACTTCGGCGCGGGCCTGCGGCATCGGGGTCCCGGCCCGCCACTGGGCATGGCCGTCGGCAGCTGACTCCATGGCCTGGGCGCTGCCGCGGGGCGTGCCCAGACCGGCGGCGGTGATCGACAGTCCCGTCAGCGCGCCCAGGGCGCTTCGTCGCGTAAGAGGCATGACCCGACTGTGCGGGCGGGGCCCGGTCGGCGTCCAAGACCGATCGGGGCGATCCGATACCGGATGGGTATCGTGGCAGGCCGCGCGGCCCGCCACGCGGCCTGCCGTCGCCTCAGGTGCGGTACGCGGCCGTGGCGATCTGCACGAACGAGCGGAGTGCAGGGCTGGTGTGGCCCTCGTTCCATGCCACCACGACGCGGCTCGGCGCCATGTCGGTCAGCGGGACGACGGCCAGATCTTCGGACAGGTCGTGCCCGAGCGGGGCCATGCCGACCGTGCCGTTCCACAACACGGCCTGCACGCACTCCGCAACGCCCCGGACGACGGGGCCCTGCCGCGGTTCACCGCCGTTCCAGTACGACTGCCAGTACGGGTCGGTGCCGTCCGGGAACCGAAACCAGCGCCGCGCCGCAAGGTCGGCCAGTTCCAGATCGTCGCGGCGGGCCAGCGGGTCGTCGGCACGGAGCACCGCGCCCACCGGGTCGGAGCGCAGTTCGTGCACGGTCAGGCCGGTCTCGTCGAACGGTGCGCGGGTCAGGGCGACATCGACCAGTCCGGCGCGCAGTCCGCAGGTCGGGTCGGTGAGGTCGGTCTCGCGGATGCGGACCTCGACCTCCGGGTGCCGGCGCCGGTACGCGGCGGCCAGCCGTTGGGCACCCCGGTCAGTGCCGTCGCCCAGGATGCCGACCATGAGAACGGCGGCACCGGTGGCCGCAGCCGCAGCCACCCGCACCCGCACCAGATCGGCTCGGTCGAGCAGGGTGCGCGCCTCGTTCAGGAGCGTCGCGCCGGGCGCGGTGAGAGTGACTCCTGCGGGGGATCGTTCGAGCAGAGCGGTACCGAGGTCGGCCTCCAGCTGCTTGATCGCCCGGCTCAGGGGCGGCTGGCTCATGCGCAGCCGGGCGGCAGCCCGGCCGAAGTGGAGTTCCTCGGCCACGGCCACGAAGTAGCGAAGGGTGCGCAGCTCCATGGCCGTTGACGATACCCGCGGGTGCCGACCTCCTCGAGGCCCGGCTCACGGGCGGCGTCCCACCCGGGTGATTCGGCGCCGGCCGCGACATGAGCATGATAGGAGTTGGCTCATCACCGGGATGCGCCGGTGGGAAGCCGGCCGACCGTCCCCGCCGCAGGAGAACAGGAGGAGTCATGAACTGTGCCGAGTTCGTGGAGCTGGTGACCGAATTCCTCGATGGCTCCATGAGCGAGTCGGCCGAGTTGAGTTGTGTGGTGCACCTGGCGCGGTGCGAGGGTTGCGAAACGTACCTCGACCAGTTCCGGCAGACCACCGCGGCCCTCGGCGGTACGCTGCCCGGTCCGGGCATCCCCGCCGCGGCACGTGAGCAACTCCTCGAGGCGTTCCGCGGGGCGACGCGCCCCTGAGACGTGCCCCTGAGGTGAGCGGCGGCCGTCGACCGTCAAGGGGTTCTTACGGGTCGATGACGAACTCCCCCCGCCCTCCAAGCGCTCGTACCACTGCCCTAGGCTGGCGCTTCCAGTTGACGTCCGGCAAGGAGAGAACCATGGCAGGCCCACGCGAACTGCCCCCGGACGAGGTCCTGGTGCAGCGCCTCCGAGACGGTGACGAGGAGACGTTCGCCCTGGTCCTGGACTCCTGGTCGGGCGGGATGGTCCGGCTCGCCATGTCGTTCGTGTCGACCAAGGACTCGGCCGAGGAGACGGTCCAGGACACCTGGCTGGCGGTCATCAGGGGCATCGACGGTTTCGAGGGCCGCGCGTCCCTGAAGACGTGGGTGTACCGGATCCTCGTCAACACCGCGAAGGCGCGCGGGGCCAAGGAGAGCAGGACCGTGCCCTTCGCCAGCCTGCTGCCGGAGGAGGAGGGGCCGACGGTCGACGCCGAGCGCTTCCGCGCCACCGGCGAACCGTACGCCGGGCACTGGGTCGCCGGGCAGGAACCGCGTCCCTGGCACATCCCCGAGGACCACGTGCTGCGCGGCGAGGTCCGCGAGGTGATCGCGGAGGCGATCGACGAGCTCCCGCCCCGCCTCCGTACCGTGATCACCCTGCGCGACGTCGCCGGGTACGGCTCCGAGGAGGTGTGCTCGCTCCTCGAGATCTCGCCGGGGAACCAGCGTGTGCTCCTGCATCGGGGCAGGGCCCTGCTGCGCCGTAAGCTGGAGTCCTACTTGTCCGGTGCCCATGACATCGCCGGCGGAAGGGGGCGCGCGTGAACTGCAACGACTTCGTGGAACTGGTGACCGAGTTCCTCGACGGCGCCCTCTCCGAGGACACCGAGCAGCGCTTCATCGAGCACCTGGCGCAGTGCTCCGGGTGCGAGAACTATCTCGACCAGTTCCGTCAGACGATCGCCGCCACGGGCGAACTGACCCCGGAGGGCATCTCGTCGGATGCCAGGCAGCACCTCCTCTCCGCTTTCCGGGACTGGCAGCGGGACGTGTAACGCTCGTGCGGCGCGCCCGCTCTGAACGTGCATGACTCTGCTCAGAAGACTCTTGTTCGGCGTCCTCGCCGGACTGCCCGGTGGCGCGGTCGTCGCGCTCGCGACGGACCCGCCCTGGATCCAGTGGGCCGGACACACGGTGGTGCTGGGGGCCGTGCTCGGCCTCCTCTTCGGCGAGCACCGGCAGAGCGGCGGCTCGGCCTTCTCCGTCGGCCTGCTCATCGGCCTGCTCGACTGGGTGACCTGGACCCTCACCCTCGCCCCCGTCCTCGAGGGGGACACCCCGTCGTGGTCGATCGCGGTGGCCGTGGCACGCTTCCCCGAGCTGGTCGGCGCGGCCCTGTCCGGCGCGATCACCGGGCTCGTGTTCCACGCCCTGTCGATCTGGCTCCCACCCCGCCCGGCACCGCAGCGGGCCAAACCCCATGTGGTGATCGTCGGTGGTGGCTTCGGCGGGGTCGGAGCCGCGCGTGAACTGGACCGGCGGATCGGCCGCGGCCTCGACGCCCATGTGACGCTGATCAGCGACTCGAACTTCCTGCTGTTCACCCCGCTCCTCGTCGGCGTCGCCTCCAGCACGGTGGAGGCCAGGCATGTCAGCGCCCCGGTGCGTGTCGGACTTCACCACGCCTCGTTCCTCCACGGGCGGGTGACCTCCATCGACACACAGGCGCGCAGTGCGTACGTGTCCGCCGGCAAGGAGGGGATGCTCCGCGTCCCGTACGACCATCTGGTCCTCGCGGTCGGCGGGGTGCCGCACTTCTTCGACCTGCCGGGAGTCGGCGAGCACGCCTTCCCGATGAAGACCGTGGAGGACGCGACGGCACTGCGCAACCAGGTCCTGGGCGCGCTGGAGCGGGCCGATCTGGAGCCCGACCCGGCCGAGCAGGCCCGGTTGCTGACGTTCGTCGTGGCGGGCGGCGGATTCGCCGGGACGGAGCTGGTGGCCGAACTCTTCGACCTCGTCCATGACGTACTCCACCTCTACCCGCGCCTGCACGGGCTGCGGCCCAGATTCGTGATCGTGCACGCCGGCGAGCGGCTGCTGCCGGAGCTGTCGCCCGAGCTCGGCGCCTACGCGCAGCACAAACTCGGCGGGCGGGGCATCGAGTTCCGTCTCGGCGCGCGGGTGAGCAGCGCCACCGCCGAGGACATCACGCTGACCTCCGGCGAGACCATCCCCACCCGCACCCTGGCCTGGACGGCGGGCAACCGGCCGAACCCGCTGGTGCGGCAGGTCGCGCAGGGGGCTGCGGGGCCGGTCGCGGTGGAACCCACCTTGCAGGTACCCGGCGCACCCGGGCTGTGGGCGCTGGGCGACTGCGCGCGGATCCCCGACCCGGCGGGCGGCTTCTACCCGCCGACCGCACAGCACGCGATCCGGGAGGGCAGGGCGGTGGCGCGGAACATCGCCGCAGTCCTCGGTGGTCGCCGTCCCGTCCCGTTCCGCTTCGGCGGGCTCGGCGTGCTGGTCTCGCTGGGGCACCGTACGGCGGCCGGCGAGATCGGCGGGCGGCGGGTCTCCGGGTTCCTCGCCTGGGTCCTGTGGCGAGGGGTCTATCTGAGCAAGTTGCCCGGTGCGGAAAAGCGGCTGCGGGTCCTCGCCGACTGGACCCTCGACCTCGTCTTCCCCCGGGACATCGCCCTCTCGACCACCCCGACCACCTTGACCACCCTGACCGATGTGAAGAAGGTGAACCGTCATGCGTAACGCCGGATTCGGCGCCCTGGCCGGCCTCGCGGGAGGAGTGGTCTTCGGCGGGGTGATGGTGCGCATCGGCTTCCTGCCCACCGTCGCGGCCATCGTCAGAACCGACTCGCCCGTCGTGGGCTTCGCCGTCCACCTGCTGATCGCCGCGATCGTCGGGGGCCTCTTCGGGCTCCTCGTCGCACGCCAGCGCGAGCTGCTGTTCTGGGGGCTCGCGTACGGGGTGCTGTGGTGGTTCCTCGGTCCGCTGACGCTGCTGCCGCTCCTGCTCGGCAAGCCGGTGGCCTGGGACGTGGCGGCGGCACAGGCCCTGGTCCCCAGCCTGCTCGGGCACCTGGCGTACGGGGCGGTCACGGCCGCCGTGCTGGCCCTGATGGCACCCGGGGAGCGCCGGATCGGGCCCGGGATCCTGGTGCGCGCAGTGGTCGCCGGGCTGGTCGTCGCCCCGGTGCTGGGGCTCGGCTGGAACGGGCTGATCGTCGGGGTGCTGCTCGGCGCCTCGTACGCGGTGGTCTTCGGCGACCCCGGCGAGGGCGGTGGCCCGGCCCTGGTACGCGGCGCCGCCTTCGGCTTCGCGTGGTGGGTGCTCGCGGCGGTGACGGTCGCGCCCCTGCTGGCCGGCCGGGGCCTGCAGTGGACGCCGGGCGCGGTGCGTACCGCGGTGGTGTCCCTGCCCGGCTTCCTGCTGGTGGGCGCCGGTACGGCCCTGCTCACCGGCTGGCTGGGCGGGCTGTCGCGGGCGGTGTTCTCGGACGACGTACGGCATGCGCTGGAAGGGCGCCTGGCCGGTGGGCGGGTGATCTCGGTCTGGCACGGTGTCCTCGCCGGCCTGGCCGGAGGCGCGTTCTTCACCGGGGTCATGGTCGCCGTGGGCTTCCTGCCGACGGTCGCCACCCTGGTCGGCTCGCGGTCCGCGGCCGTGGGTCTCGTCATCCATCTGCTGATCTCGCAGGTCGTGGGCGTCACCTACGCGGTCTTCTTCCGCCGACGCAGCTTCGACCCGGCCTCGGGGATCGGCTGGGGGGTGTCGTACGGCTTCCTCTGGTGGGTCCTGGGCAATCTGACCCTGCTTCCCGTACTGCTCGGTGACGCACCCCGGTGGAGCGCTTCCGCGCTGGCCGGGTCCTTCCCCTCGCTCGTCGGCCACCTCGCCTACGGCGCCGTACTCGGCCTGGTGTACCAGCGGTTGGAGGAGCGGGTCGGCCCCTGGCACCGGTCCCGCAGCGAGGCTGCCGCGGCGAGGGCGGTGGCGCGTCACGAGCAGACACTGGGAGCGGCGCCCGCGCTGTGGAGCCTGACCGCGTGCGTGGCGCTGCTCATTCCGATCCTGGTGTCGTAGCGGCTGTTGGCCCGGCGGGATCCCGGAAAGCCGAGGAGCGGGTGGCATGTCGCCACCCGCTCCTCGGCCTTTCCGTGCAACCCGACTCGGTCAGGCGCGCTGCTTCAGCTCGGCCGCGCCGAAGGAGACGCTGAAGCGCTCGCACCAGATGGTGACCGTGGAGAACTTGTTCAGGTCGGTGCCGGCGGGGATCGCGTAGTTCTGGTTACCCTCGTTGCCCTTGAGGTCGCCGAGGTCGATGTGCCGGCCGTCGTCGAGGTTGCCGCCACCGCTCTTGTTGACCGGCTGGTCGCTGAGCCACACGTGCAGGGCCGGGCCGTTGGAGGTGCGCAGGTTCGTCAGGCGCAGGGTCGCCTTCCCGTCGGCGAGCTGCTGGACCTCGACCGAGCCGCTGGTCTCGTGCTCGTGCGAGATAAACGCCCCGTTCGCCACCTGCCTGACCGTGCCCGCCTGCTGGCCGGCGGCCACGGGAGCCGCCTCGTCCACGCGGTCCGTGGTGAACAGCTTCCAGGGCTGGAAGAGGTAGAGCCCGATGGCCGCCACGACGACGACGGCTGCGGTGGTGATCCAGAGGGCGTTGCGGCGCTTGCTACGGCACATGAGGGTTTCCGTCTCTTCTCGGGTGTTTCGTGGGTGCTGGGTGCTGGGTGCTGGGTGCTGGTTGCTGGGCATTCAGAGACGGAAAGAGCGGCGAACGTTACAGATGAACGTCCGCCGCTCCGGTCCGTCTACGGCTACAGCTCCGGCTTTCAGCAGGTCTCGGCCGGGTTTTCCTGACCGGCAGGGGTGGCCGGGGAGCTCGTGGCCGCGGGAGCGGCCACGCGGGCGCGGCGCAGCTCGTCGGCCTCGTCGCGGACGGCGTCGAGCCGGACTTCGAGCATGCCGACGCGCTCGCGGTAGCGCTCCAGCTCGGCCCGGACGAACTCGGCGTCGGCGACCTTGTGCGCGGCCTCCTCGCGGATCGCGGTGGTCTCCTCGGCGAACTTCTGGATCGCGGTGTCGAGCGCGGCGACGGCCATGTCGGCCGCCTCCTCGGCGAGCGTGGCACGCTCCTCGGCCGCGAGGATGCGCTGCGCTGAGGCGCGGGTGACCGTCTCGATGCGCGCCTCGGCCGCCGCGGAGTCGGTGATGATCGCCAACTCCTCGATGTAGGCGGGGAGATCGGCGGAGAGCTGCCTGATGAGCGCGACGACGGTGTCGCGGGAGTGGGCGCCGTCGCCACAATCGGCCATCGCCATGGAGGCCATCACATCCATCGAGCCGATCTCATCGTGCACCGCTTCGTCCGCGGCCGGGACCGGGGCCGGAACCGGGACCGGGACCGGGGTGGCCTCAGGCGCCTCGGCGGCGGGGGTGTGCCCGGGCGCCTGGGACACGATCTCGGCCCCGGGTACGGAGGAAGTGGGCCACGGCTGCCCGGCGACGGGCGCGGGCTGAGCGGCCCCCTTCGTCTCCTCCTCCGTCTCCTCCTTGGCCGCCTTCTTGGCCTTGGCCGCCGCGCGCTTGTCCTCCTTGCGCTGCTGCCGCTTGGCACGGAACTTCCGGAACGCGCCGAGCGCGTTGTGGTCGGGGTGGTCGCAGTAGCGGGAGGCCGGTCCCTCCGCGCCGGGCGCCTTCGGCTCGGGCGCGTGGGTGCAGCCCGGGTAGGCGCAGGTGGGAACGGTCTCAACGGTCTCGACAGTCATGGTTCTCAGCCCTTCGTTGCCGGTGTCAGTGGTGGTGCGGAGCTCGAAGCCGAAACGGCACCCGGCGTTTCGCCACAGAGCTCTGCTCCGGGCTGGTCCTCAGCGCGTGGATCAGGCACAGCGCACGCGGGTCGTCATGGCTCATACCCGTCAGTGCCGCCGAACGGCCGAACGTTACAAACGACTTCGGCACGAAGACGACCTGGGACGCCACCAGCACGCGTAAGGGTTCCGTAACCGGACGACCGACCGGTGCAGAGGATGGTGCGTGGTCAACTGGACGCGGCCGGGAACACCGGGACTGACCAGCCTTCCCTTGACCACACGATGAGAGGCGATCCATGAACAGCGACCGCGCATACCTCGGACGGCTGGGCCGCATGGCCACGGCCGGAGCATTCAGCGCCGCCCTTGCCATGGCCGCCGCCGGCCCCGCGTTCGCCGCCGACGGCGGTGGCAACCAGATGCCCGCGTCGCCCAGGACAAACAGCGTCGCGACCGCTTACGCCTCCATCGGTACCGTGCCGAAGACCCGTATGGGCACCATCTGGGCGAACACCAAGGTGGATATGCAGTGCTGGGCGGACGGCGCCTGGTCCAACGGCACCAACCGCTGGTTCTTCGTCCACGCTCCCGGAATACACCCCCAGAACGGCTCGTCCGTCCGCGTGTCCGGGTGGATCTCCGCCAACAAGGTCTCCAACCAGCGCGTCGTCCCCCACTGCTGAGACGTAACCGGAGGGCCGGGCGCGAACACCGCGCCCGGCCCCCATCCGTACGAAACCAGGCCCGCCCCCCGGCGATCCTTCCGCGAATCGTGGCTGAAGCACGGCTGGTACCCGCAGACGTCCCCATGCCATGTTCGGCTCGAGGGCACTGAGGGAATGAGGGGGCCGGGACATGCTGGTGACCGAGTTCAGCACCGAAGGCGTGGCCGCACCAGAACGGTTCCCGTTATGGGCCGAGGCAGCCGCTACCTCGCACATGCGTAACCGCCTGCGCAGCAATGCCCGGGACGACTTCCGCGCGCGGCTGCGGACTGTGGCCCTGGCCGAGGCCCAGTTGTCGGCGCTGGCATTTCCCCACTTGGAGATCGCACGGACGAACAGGCTGATCCGGCAGGCCGACCCGGAAGTATGGCAGGTCAGTTACCTGGCGGCTGCCCACGGGACGGTATCGCTGCTCAGAAGCGAGACGACGCTACGTCCGGGTGACCTCCTGGTCCTGGACAGCAGCAGGCCCTACCACGGCAACATCCATACCCCCGGCGGCGAATGGTCGCAGCTCACCCTGCAGATCCCGCGTGCACTGCTGCCGCTGCCGGAGAAGCTGATGCAGAGCATGCTCGCCGTTCCGATCGGCACCGGCAGCGGTATGGGAGCACTCCTCGCACGCTGGCTGACGGACCTCAACACGCGCGCCCACGAGTTCACCCCGGCCGACGTCTCCGCTCTCACCACGATGACTCTCGACCTCCTGTCGTCCGTGGTCGCCCGCTGCCGGGACGCCGAGGACGCAATGGACCCGGAATCCCGCCGCCGCGCCCTGCAGGTACGCATCCTCGACTTCACCCGCCGGCAGCTCGCCGACCCCCGTCTCACGCCGGAATCGATCGCCGCCGCACACGGCATCTCCACTCGCCTGCTCTACACGCTCTTCCGTGAGCAAGGCCTGACGGTCGCCGCATGGATCCGCACATGCCGCCTTGAGCGCTGCCGCCGCGACCTCGCCGACCCTCGCGCACGCGCGCACACCGTCCATGCCGTCGCCGCCCGCTGGGGTTTCACCGACCCGGCCCACTTCAGCAGGGCCTTCCGTACCGCCTATGGGATGACCCCCACCGACTACCGCCACCAGCACGTGCAGAAATGAACAAGCGACGTGCGGAGGAGGCCAGGGAGGCCGGCCCACGGGACCGTACGGCACGGGGGTCCGTACGGCCCCGCCCGGGCGGGGCGATCAGAACGCGAAGACTGCGTTTCCATTGAGGGTCGCGGACATGGCACACGCGTTGGAGAAGGTGTGCTTCCAGGAGATGCGGCTGCCCTGCCACACGCCCTGGGCGGTGACGGTGACCGGGTCGTAGTGCATCGGACAGGCGCGGTTCAGGTCCGGGGCGGCCAGGAGTGCGTCGAGCGTGCCGGCGGTGGCGGCAAGTGCGGCGCAGGCGGCCTGCGGGTCGGGGTGCGTTCCCTGCGCGGTCGGTGCGCAGCTGAGAGTGGACGCCCGTATGACGGTGGCCTCGTCCTCGCCTTGGGCCACGGTGAGGACCACCGCGGAGGGTGCGTACAGACTGGTCGGCTGGGCCTGCGCGATGCCGGTGGCGCCGGCCAGGGTCAGGAGGGTGGCGGCGGAGACGGCAGCGATGCGGTAACGCACGACAGAACTCTCTTTCAATTCAAAGGAAACACACGACACTTGACTGCGCTTCATCGATCGAACGCGGGCCGAGTCTGTCGGATGTGAAGGTTGCGCGCACATCGATGACCTATTTACGGACACCACGTTCGATTATCGGAGATCAACTGATCGTTCCAGCAGCTCAGGCGGCGTGCAGCCCTACGCGATCACGCACCGAACAAGAGCCCACACCCCGCGTGACGGCCACAGAGGGCCCGTTGACCTGCTGCCGGTCGCGCGCGGTTCACCGAACGGCCACGCAGGCTGACCGGATTCCGCCGCCTGCGGTGCACGAAGATTGAATTGAACGCGTTCAGCCCGGCTGGCAGAATGGATCCAAGCCGTCGGCCGGCCGGGCCGGACGCTCGAGGACGCGTTCATTTCGCCGTACCGCAAGGGGGGTTGGCCGTGCATCAGAAGCGGTCGTACGGCCGGGTGCTGTCGGTCTCGACACTGGTGGGCTGCCTGGAGGTCGCCCTCGCCATCGTGGTGGTCCTCCTGTACGTCCGGACGCAGCCGCCTCCGGACACCCCGGTTGACCCCACCGCCCTGCTGGCGGGCCTGCTCTCCTTCGGCCTGCTCATCGGGGTGATCGCGTTCGTACTGTCCCTGGTGTTCGTGCTGCCGGCGGTGGCCCTGGCCGACCTGCTCGGCCGACGGATCGGCCGCCGCGAGGCGTGGTGGTGGGTACCGCTGATGACGGCGGTCCTGGTGGCACCGCCGATCGCGACCTTCGCGGCGTACAACCGCGTGGAGGCGCGACCCACGCTCGTCTTCTGGGCGGCGGCCATGGCCGCACTCTCGGTGGGCGGCCTCGTGGCCCGGCCCCGGCACCCGGGACTGGTACGTCAAGTGGCGCTGTGGGGCACGGCGGTGGTGGCGGGGACGGGCCTGCTCGGCGCACTCGGGCTCACCGTCGGCCTGCTGCCCGCGTACGAGCCGCCGGCGATCGGTCCGGCGACCATGGCCGGCACCTGGGTCGACCACACGAGCGGAACGCTGGTCTTCACATCGGACGGCCGGGTCACGGCCTCCAGCGTCGGCGAGCACAACTCCGACGACCACCCCAGCGGCCCGTCACGGCGCTGCTCGGGCTCCGGCACCTGGTCGTACGAGCCCGGGCGGGACGTCTGGACCCAGGAAGTCCGCATCCGCGTCCCGGGGTGTTCCTGGCCGGCGTGGCGCGTGGGCGGCACCGACCACAAGCCCTCGATCCATCAGATCATCGGTCACCAGGATTCCGGAAAGCGGTACACGCTGCGGCGCAAGGCCGCCGAGGCCCCCTGAGACGCGAGGTGAAACTGATTCGGCGGGCAACGCGGAGCGGCTGCGGGCCTGCCGGCGCGGCGAGCTGTCAGGCGTCCTGGTGACCGTAGGTGTCAAGGATCTGTTCCTTCTCGACCCGCCCGCCCTCGGTCCGCGCACGGAACGAAGTCGCTGTCGGCGTTTCGGCCAACGCCGCTGCTCTGCACTTCCGTTATGGGAGACGGGTCGATGCATTCTCCATGCTCCGCCACGCCCGCTATCTCGGGGTTTCAGGACCGACCAAAACACATGTGTTCGATATCCCGGCCGGATCGTTGAGCCTCACGACCACGCCGGACGACCGTGTTGGGGGACCCGAAATGACCTCGGCCGCCACGACCGAACAGCTGGACACAGCGCCGCCCCCGCCCCGCCCCCGCCGGCGGAGATCACGTACATCGGGCTTGCTCACCTCACCGCAGCCGACCCGCGCTTCCAGGGCCGGATGCAGGCGGCCGGCACCACGGTGACTGCCGGAGGCCGCCCCCTGGCCGCCGCGACCGCCGGCGCCCTTGCGGTCCTCCTGGACGTCCGGACGGTCCTCGCCGTCGGCGCGCTGCTCCAGACCGTCCCGGTGGTCCTGCTGTTTACCTCCTCCGTCCGCACCCTGCGCTACATGCCCGCCCCGCCCGACACCGCTGCGGTGCCGCCCGCCCGGAAAGGATCACCGTGAACACCACCGCGTCCACCGCGAGCGCCGCGAGCGCCGAATACTGGGAACCGCTCTGGGTCGAAGGCCGCCGGTATCGGCAGCTGTGCGAAGCCGAGCAGCGGCTGATGGACCAGCACCTGGGCCCCGGCCATGGCCGCCCCGCCCTCGACATCGGATGCGGCGCCGGCACCGTGGCCCGCCACCTCCACCACGAGCTCGGGTACCGCACGACTGGCGTCGACTGTTCCCCCAGCGCCATCACCCTCGCCGCCACCCTGGACCCCCGCTCCGGCCCGGGGCCGGTATGGCGGTGTCTGGACATCACCACCGCCGACCTCGCCGCCCTGCCGGAGGCTGCGTTCGCGCTCATCACCTGCCGCCTGGTCTACCGGTGGATGGGCAACAAGCCGGCCTTCCTCGACCGTGTCCGCAAGCTCCTCCCGCCGGGCGGCACCTTCTGGGTCGTCACCGAGATCACCGGCCGCCGCACGACCACGGACCCGGCCATCCAAGGGCTCGGGATCAGCCCCGCGGATGCCGAGCTCCTCACGGAGGGCTGGTCCGTCGTCCGCACCGCCGACCTCGACGTCCTTCGCTGCTACGCCCTGCGCCCCTGACCACCCCCTACTGAAGGAGCCCCCCCTTGACGGACATGGAGACACACAATCAGGGCGTTTGGACGACGTACGGAGCCCACCAGATCGCCCGAGGGATCGAGCTGCCCGAGCTGGACCGCTGGGACTGGGACATCCCCGCGGCCGGCCCCGGCACCGAATTGTTCGGCGACGTGAAGGGGCTGCGCGTGCTCGACCTCGGCAGCGGGCTGGGGCGGCACGCCGCCCGAATGGCCGCCCTCGGCGCGCAGGTCAGCGCCGTGGACTCCTCCCCCACCCAGCACCAGCGCGCCGCCGCCCGCTACCCGGACACCCCGGGGCTGCGCCTGGAGTGCGCCGACGCTGTGGCCCACCTGCACACCGCCGACCCGTACGACCTGGTCTACTCGGTCAGCGGAGTACCGTTCACGGACCCGCGCCGGCTCCTGCCCGCGCTGGCCAACGGCATCCGGCCGGGCGGGCGCCTCCTCTTCTCCGCGCTGCACACCAACTCCCATGGCGATGGCCCCGCCACCGAGGTGACCGCACGGTCGGAGGTCCTGCGGCTGCCCGGTACGAACGAAGAGCACCCCGTGCACATGTGGGTCCTCACGCCGACCCTGTGGGAGGACCTCCTCGGCGAGCACGGCTTCATCCTGGAGTCGGTCACCGCCATCGACTCCCCGCAACCGGGGAACTCGGTCTCCTACCGGCTGTATGCGGCCCGCCGCCCGGAGCGCGTGCCCAGCCGTCCCCGCACCGGCACACCGCCGGCGCCGAACTGCGCAATCGGGGTCGGCGTGATCGTGCCCGGCGCCGATGGTGTCCTGCTCGGTCAACACCGACGCGGAACCTGGGAGTTGCCCGGCGGGACCGTGGAGCCCGGCGAGACCTTCGCCGAGGCCGCGGTCCGCGAACTCTACGAGGAGGCGGGCCTGGTGGCCGAGCCGGGCGACGCGCTGGAGCTGGGCACGCTGCTGGACCGGGTGGGCGACGTAGTCCGGTTGACGGTACCCGTCCTGGTCCGCCGCTGGTCCGGCGTCCCGCAGCAGCGCGAGGAGGCCATCGGGTCCTGGCGGTTCTGGCCCCGCAGTGCGCTGCCCCAGCCGCTGTTCGTACCGAGCGCCCAGTGCCTGACCGCATGGGACCACCGCCTCCCACTCGACCATCCGCCCGCCCGCTTCCAGCCGTACAGCCCTGGGCATGCCTAGCCCGAGGACGTCCGTCCGCCCGCTCTGCAAAGGAAGGCACCACGCACATGGCTCCACCACCAGTACCGGCCCGGCCGTCCCTCCTGGGAGTGTTCGCCCACCCGGACGACGAATCGCTCCTGGCCGGCGGCGTGCTCGCACAGCACGCCGCCTCAGGCGCCAACACGGCCGTCGTCACCGCGACCTGGGCGCCGGGCAGCCACCGGGCCGCCGAGCTCGCCGACGCCCTCACGATCCTGGGCGCCGGGGAACCACGGATGCTCGGCTACGCCGACGCCCGCATCCCCGACTCTGCCCCGGGCCGGCCCAGGCTGTGCGACGCCCCGGTCGACGAGGTGGTGGAACTCCTCGTCGGACACATCCGCACTGTTCGGCCACAGATCGTCATCACCCACGACGCGTACGGCCAGCTGACCGGGCACCCCGATCACGTCCGCACCCATCAGGTCACCGTCCTCGCGTTCCACTCCGCAGGCCTGGAACACCTCTACCCGGACACCGGAGCGCCATGGCAGCCCGCCGCCCTCTTCGCGGCCACGCACCCGCACTCGGGGGCGGGCGAGCTGGGCGAGCTGTTGACGCGGGTCGGGAAGAAGGTTCTGTCCGTCCCGGACGAGCACATCACGGCGACGGTCGACGTACACGGCCATCTCGAGCAGAAGTGGGCGGCGATCCTCTCCCACCACAGCCAGGCAGCCCGGGAACGGCCCCTGCCGGGGATCCTCGCCCGTCTCCCGGCACAAGCACGGGAGTCGATCATCGCGACCGAGCACTACACGCGCCTGGACATCCCCCTGCCGGGCGCCCTGCGCGAGCTGACCGTCTGAGCGGCAGCAGAGCTTCGCCGCCGAGTGCGGACTGACCGTCGCTTCAGAATGCTGTCCTCCTGCGGAGACGCCGGCGGCCCGTGGCACAATCCCTTGAGCCACAGGCTCAGGGGGTGACGCCGTATGGAACGGGTATGGACTGCACGGGACCTCGTGCTTGGTTACGTCCACGCTCTGAACGCGATTGACGAGGCCATGAGCACGGCGATCCCCTCGCTTGAGCGACTGGCAGATGTCCTCGGCCTGGTCCGTTCGCGCCGGATCATCAGCCGGAGTGGGCACGTCGGCGCCTACTCCTACACGGTTCATGGGGCAGGGTGCCGCTTCATCAGCGACAACGGCACGGAGGTCGATGTGGACTTCGCAGCCGACGGGAGGAAGGTCTTCGACCTCTGGCGGCTGCGTTCGTATGGGCTGAGCCTGCCGAAGCCTCTTGACGTCACGGATGAGGACCTGCGGGACGCAGTTCGGTCGCTGCAACCGCTTCTGACCGAGGTGCGGCCGGGGTGGTTCAGCGTAGTCGGCTGATCGCTTCAGGACGAGGTTCGCAGGCGGCGCAGGCAATCAGGCTGCAGGCCAGTTCAAGCAAGCCCTGGTGGAGATCAGCTCGTCACGCTCAGGCGCGGGACGGGCACAGCGCCCCGAACGCCTCTTCGACCAGGTCGGGCAGTTCGCGTGCGCCGTCGCTTTCGACCCAGGTGGCCAGGGCCGTGGTCACCGCCGCGAGGGCGGCAGCGGCGATGACGCGCCGGGAGAGTTCGCTCTGGCCGGGCGCGCGGGCTTGCAGAGCCTCCGCGAACAGCCGCTGTGTCGCGTACTGGTTGTCCCAGGTGCGGGCCCGAAGGGCGGGGGTTTCGAGGATGAGCCGCGTACGGGCGAGCAGGGCTTCCCTCCCCACTGCGTACACCTCGCCCAGTCCTTGGAGGAGGGCTTCACGGAGGGCGGTGAGGTCGGACTCGTGGGGCGGGCGTTCCCGGATCAGCCGGGCGATGAGCGGGTCGTAGTCGTCGGACTCGACCACGGATTCCTTGGTGGGGAAGTGGCGGAAGAAGGTCATGTGGGAGACGCCGGCCGCAGCGGCGATCTCCTCGACGGTGGTGTTCTGGTAGCCCTGGGCGAGGAAGAGGCGCAGGGCGTGTTCCTGGATCGTCCGGCGGGTCAGGGCCTTCTTGCGCTCGCGCAGTCCGGGAGCCGGTGTCGGTGGTGTGCTCATGGGACCTGCTGCCTCTGCCTCTACCGCTTCTCCTGCTTCTTCTTCGCGCTCAACGCAGCGCGCCGTCCACGAGTATCCGCGACAGCGCCCTGCCCATGGCCGCCGGTGAGGTGCCGCGCCAGGCCAGGTGTCCGTCGGGGCGTACGAGGAAGGTGTGCTGCGGACCGTCCGGAGCGAAGAGCCGGGAGAAGCGGCCCGCACCGAGGTGGCGGCGGGCGACCGCGTCCCAGTCCGGTTCCGGTGTGCCGCCCCCGAGGGTGAGCAGCGCCCAGCACCCGCCCAGTTCGTCGTGGAGGCGTGTCGCGGTGCCGTCCGCGCGCGTGCACGTGCGGTCCGGGATACGGTCGCCGGCCCGGGGGCCGGCCGAGGGCAGGCGTCGGCCGGCGCCGAGCGGCCCTCGACGGTAGGTGAGGGCCAGCTGGGAGGATTTCACCCAGATCCGGCGCTGGACCACGGGCTGGTTCAGCAGGGGGACGAAGACACGGTCGCGCAGGAGGCGGGCCCACCAGGTGCCGCCGAGGACGAGGCCCGTCATGGCACTGGTGGAGGACAGCACCTCCCGGGCGACGGGCCGGCGTTCCGCCTCATAGGTGTCGAGCAGCCCGGCGCTCGCGCGGCCGGCCGCGACCAGGGCGAGCTTCCAGGCCAGGTTTTCGGCGTCGCCCAGGCCGGTGTTCATGCCCTGCCCACCGAACGGACTGTGGATGTGCGCCGCGTCTCCGGCGAGGAAGACGCGGCCCTTGCGGTAGGACGCGGCCAGGCGCCGGTGGATCCGGAACACCGATTCCCAGTGGACTGCGTCGACGAGTCCGGCCGGCATGCCCGCCTCCGCAGTGAGCAGATCCGCGAGCAGGTCTGCCGGCCGAAGGGGCAGGGTGTCCTCCGCATCCGCCGGCGCCGGGGCCATCAGCCGCCAGACGTCCTCCCCTGGCAGGGGGAACGCTCCGAGCATGGTGTCACCGCGCAGCCAGACCGCGACGGTGTCCCGGGGCAGTGACAGGCGGGCGGTTACGTCGGCGAGGAGGAAGCGTTCAACGAGTGGGACACCGGGGAAGGCGATTCCCGCGGCCTTGCGGACCCGGCTGTGCGCCCCGTCGCACCCCACCAGCCACCCGGCCCGCACCTCGCCATCCCCGCACCTCAGCAGGATTTCGTCCGCCTCCTGGCGCAGGTCAACGGCCTCGCACTGCCACTCGACCTCCACTCCGAGTCCCGACAGGCGGGACCGCAGACATGCCTCGACTTCGGCCTGGGAGACGAGCAGGCCGGGCCTCGTCACCCGCTTCGTGGGCCGACCCACCGGAAGCCGGGCCAGGAGCCTGCCGTCGACATGGGTCGCCACCTGGCCGATCCGAACGGACCTCGCGGGGATGTCACCGAGGGCGCCCAGCCGGGCGAGCACCTCGGCACCCCGCGGCTGGAGCCCCAGGGCACGCGACGTATCCGCCGGCCCGGTCGCCCGGTCGAGGACCCGGACATCCCTCCCCGCGGCGCGCAGAGCACACGCCGTCGCCAGACCGGTGGGTCCGGCGCCGACCACGACGACCGTCTCGGAGCGCATGGCCACCTCCCACCTACGTCATTTCCCAAGAGGTGTTAGTCCCTAACATTTAGGCGGTCACGCCCTGCCGCGTTAAAGAGGCGTAAAGACTGCCGGTCGTCGGCAATGACCGAGTTTCAACTCGCCGGGCAGGATGGAGACATCAAGGCGCCGCAAGGCTCTGCCTGCCGAGCGTCGGAATCGCACGGCGAAGGGCGGGGGCCATGCCGGACGGGGCCCGCGCCGCACCTGCACTCACTTTCAAGGGGGGATCCCTCGTGGATGCCATCACGACGGGCTTCGGTCTGCTCGTCCTCAGTCTTCTGGTCGTCGCACTCGTCGTGGTGATCGTCCTGACGCGGTTGTTCCGCAAGGTGGAGCAGGGCAAGGCCCTGATCGTGTCGAAGATGCGGAAGGTGGACGTCACCTTCACCGGCCAGGTGGTGCTGCCCGTCCTGCACAAGGCCGAGGTCATGGACATCTCGGTGAAGGCCATCGAGATCTCCCGTACCGGCCGCGACGGCCTGATCTGCAAGGACAACATCCGCGCGGACATCCGGATCTCGTTCTTCGTCCGGGTGAACAAGACCGCCGAGGACGTCATCAGGGTCGCCCAGGCCATCGGCACCGCTCGGGCCAGCGACAAGGCCACCCTCCAGGAACTGTTCAACGCCAAGTTCTCCGAGGCGCTCAAGACCGTCGGCAAGCAGATGGAGTTCACCGACCTCTACACCAAGCGTGACGAACTCCGCTTCAAGATCATCGAGATCATCGGCATCGACCTCAACGGCTACAGCCTGGAGGACGCGGCCATCGACTACCTGGAGCAGACCCCGCTGGCCCAGCTCGACGCCGGCAACATCCTCGACGCCCAGGGCATCCGCAAGATCACCGAGCTGACCGCCATCGAGAACGTCCGCACCAACGAGTACCGGCAGCACGAACAGAAGGAGATCACCCGGCAGAACGTCGACGCCCGCGAGGCCATCCTGGAGCTGGAGCGGCGGCAGGCCGACGCCGAGATCAAGCAGCGGCGCGAGATCGAGACGACCCGGGCCCGCGAGGAGGCGGAGACCGCCCGGGTGGTGGAGGAGGAGCGGCTGCGCGCCCAGACCGCGTTCCTCAAGACGGAGGAACACCTCGGCGTCCAGCGGGAGAACCAGGCCCGCGAGGTGGCGGTCGCCGCCAAGAACCGCGAGCGGGTCATCGCGATCGAGAACGAGCGGATCGAGAAGGACCGCCTGCTGGAGGTCATCGCGCGGGAGCGGGAGACCGAGCTCACCCGGATCGCGGCCGACAAGGAGGTGGAGACCGAGAGGCGGGAAATCGCCGAGGTCGTGCGCGAGCGGGTGGCGGTGGACCGGACGGTCGCCGAGCAGGAGGAGTCCATCAAGCGGCTGCGCGCGGTGGAGGAGGCCGAGCGCACCCGGCAGGCGGTCGTCATCGCCGCGGAGGCTGAGGCGCAAGAGAAGCTGGTCAAGGACATCAAGGCGGCGGAGGCCGCCGAGCAGGCGGCGGTGCACCGGGCAGCGGAGGAACTCACCCTCGCAGAGGCCCGCAACAAGGCCGCCGACCTCGACGCCCGCGCCAAGATCCGCCTCGCCGAGGGCGTCCAGGCGGAGGCTGCGGCCGAGGGACTGGCCGCCGTCGCCGTACGGGAGAAGGAGGCGGACGTCATCGAGAAGACCGGGCGGGCCGAGGCCGGAGCCACGACGGCCCGGCTGAAGGCGGAAGCGGAGGGCGCCCGCGAGATGGCCATGGCCGAGGCCGTGGCGATCGGCGAGAAGCTGAAGGCGGAGGCGGCCGGTCTGACCGAGAAGGCGGCGGCGATGGCCGCGCTGGACGAGGCCTCGCGGACCCACGAGGAGTACCGGCTTCGGCTGGAGGCCGAGAAGGAGGTCCGGCTCGCCGGGCTCGACGCCCAGCGACAGGTGGCCGAGGCCCAGGCCACGGTGCTCGCCACCGGCCTGGAGAGCGCCGACATCAGCATCGTCGGCGGGGAGTCCGCCTTCTTCGACCGCATCGTCGGAGCGATGTCGATGGGCCGTGCCGTCGACGGGTTCATGGACAACTCGCGGACGGCGCAGGCCCTGACCGGCGACTGGCTGGACGGCAGCGGCTCATTCACCGAGGACCTCACCCGCGCCCTGGGCGCCGTGTCCACCGCTGACGTGCGCAACCTGACCGTCTCCGCCCTCCTCATGAAGCTCATGCCGGCGGGTTCGGGGCAGCTGGACGAGCTCATGGCAAGGGCGAAGGACCTCGGACTGGCCGACCTGCCGGTCGGTGAACTCACCGGCAAGGCCACGGCGTCGGCCGTGAACGGCGCCGCCAAGAGCTGACCGCCACGGGGGTGCGGTCACCGGCCGGGAAGCCGCCGAGCAGGGGGTGGCGGCCTCCCGGCCACATCACGATCTTGTACGCGAGGGAGCAGAACGGATGACGACGGGTAGCGACACCGGGACGTACGGCATGCTGAGCGACCGGCTCCTGGCCCAGGCCGCAGAGCTCGCCCAGGGCGCCGAGGCGCTCAACGAGGCCCGGATCGCCGCGTTCGGCTCGTCGGAACTGAAGCTGACCGGCTCCGGGCACCTTCCGACGGCCGAGAACCGGATCCCCGTGGACCTGGTGGGCGTCGGGAACCTACTGCTCCTCGGCTACCACGGGTCCGGCGATCAGCGGGGCGAGAAGGCCGTCGGGGATGTCCTCGCCCTGTACGACCGCGACCTGAACCGGCTCCCCGAGGAGGCCGCGCCCGGCCTCCTGGACGACCCGGCCTTCCGGCGGGAGTTCGAAACCCTCCACCGCTACTACCACGCCGCCCGGCTACAGCGGCTGCGGCAGCTGGGCGGCACACTGCTCGCCGTGTTCCAGGTCGGCGACCTGGCGGAGGACATCCGTGTCCTGCGCTGGTCGCTCACGCCCGCCGGCACGGCCCGCTTCCTGGATGCCCGGGGCGAACGCGACCACACCGTCCCTTCCCCCGATGACATCCGCTGGCAGGAGACCACTCGGGACGACCACGTCCTGAGCGGGCACCCCCATGTCTCCGTCGACGGACGAATCCTGGTCTCCACCATCGGTGGCGCGCTCATCCTCAAGGCCGCGAACGACACCGGGACGGACGAGGTCCTGCACCGCGAACCGGTGGACGAGCCCCTCCAGTCCCTCGCGGACGCGGAGATCTCGTACGCCGTCGTCGGACCGCTGATCCTGCTCCGCGTCCTGCCGTACAAGGAGCAGACCCGGCGTCACCTCGTCCACCACTCGGTCACCGGCACGGTGGTCCGGCTGGACGGCATCGGACGGTCCTGCCGCCGGCTCCCGGACGACGAGGGCATCGTCTTCCCCGGCGGCTACTGCCTCTCCTCCGGCACGGTCAAGACCTTTGACACGGACACCTCCGACCTGGAGTTCGACCACTCCGTGCCCTCCCCGACCGGCGAGGACCTGCTGTTCGTCTTCCGGCCCCGCGCCGGCGGCCGTAGCCTGCTCCTCCCCTACAACACGATCCGCAAGGAGATCTCTGCGCCGCTCCCCTGCCACGGCCACGCCCGGTTCGACGACGGCACCCTGGTCGCCCTGCGCCCGGACACCGACCGGCCGGGCCGGGCCCACCCGGTGCAGGTCTGGCGCACCCCCTTCACCTCCGACGCCCTCCCCGTCACCGCGGTGGACGGTCCGCTCGGCCGCATCGGGAACGCCGAGCTGGTCCGAGCGGTCGCCGACACCCTGGCCATCGCCCGGCAGGCCACCGACACCCGGACCGCGTCCACCGGCACCGCCGCCGCCCGGTACGAGACGCTGCTCGCCGCCTGCGTCCGTACCGCCGACCGTTTTCCCTGGCTCGGAGAGGCCGCGGACACCGAGACCGGCAGGCGGGACCTTGCCGGTCTGCTGGAGGCCGTGCGGACGACCACGGCGCAGATCCTGGAGGAGTTCGAAACCGTCCGGATCCTGATCGCGCAGGCCGCCGACGCATTGGCCGAAGCCCATCGGACCGCCACCGGCCTCATCCGGCGGATCCGCGGCGAATCACCGGCCGGAGCCGACGAGTGGATCGCCCGCATCACCGAACTGCGCAAGGCACAGGGTCACTTGGTGACCCTCAAGGAGATGCGGTACGCCGACACCGCCGGCATCGACACCCTGGCCGGGGAGGTGGCCGCCGCCCTTGACTCCACCGCACACCGGGCCGTCGCCCACCTCCGGCGCGAGGACGCCTTCGCCGGGTACGGCACCGAAGCCGAGCGGCTCGTCAACGAGGCCGGGGCGATCACCACGGTCGCCGAGGCCGAGCCGCTGCGCGGGCAGTTGGACGGGCACACCGCCGGCCTCCAGCAGCTCACCGAGGTCGTGTCCGGCCTGGAGGTCGGTGACGCGACCGTCCGTATCTCCCTCCTGGAACGCATCGCCGAGGCGACGGCGGGCCTGAACCGGGCCCGCGCCACGCTCGACACCCGCCGGCAGCATCTTCTCCGCCAGGAGGACAGTGCCGAGTTCGCGGCCGAGTTCGCCCTGCTGGGCCAGACCGTCACCAGCGCCCTGGCCGCTGCCGACACGCCTGAGGACTGCGACGGCCGGCTCTCCGGCCTGCTGCTCCGGCTGGAGAACCTGGAAACCCGCTTCGCCGAGCACGAGGACTTCCTCGCCCAGGTCTCCGAGAAGCGCGCCGAGTTGCACGACGCCTTCGCAGCCCGTCGCCAGAGCCTCCAGGACGCCCGGACCCGGCGCGCCGAGAGCCTCGCCGGGTCCGCCCACCGCGCGCTGGAGTCCGTGGTTCGCCGGGCCTCCGCCCTCACCGACGAGGACAAGGTCAACACCTACTTCGCCTCGGACCCCTTGGTGGCCGGCCTGCGCCGCAACATCGACCGGCTGCGGGATCTCGGCGACACCGTGCGCGCGGAGGAGCTGACGGGCCGGCTGGCGGCGGCCCGCCAGGAAGCCGGCCGCGCGCTGCGCGACCGCACGGACCTGTTCACGGACGGCGGGGACACGATCCGCCTGGGCCGGCACCTCTTCGCCGTCACCCGGCACCCCACCGAACTCACCCTGGTGCCGGGCCAGGACGGCATGGCGCTCGCGCTGACCGGCACCGACTACCGGCGCCCGGTCACCGATCCCTCGTTCGCGGCCACCCGCGCGTACTGGGACCGCACAGTGCCCAGTGAGTCGGCCGAGGTGTACCGGGCCGAGTACCTGGCGGCCCGGCTGCTGGCCGAGCACGGCACCGCGGTCCTCACCCAGGCAGGCGACGCACTCGACGTCCTGGTCCGGCGGGCCGCCGAGGCTGCGTACGACGAGGGCTATGAGCGTGGCGTCCACGACCACGACGCCACCGCGATCCTGCGCGTCCTCCTCCGGCTGCACGAGGGTGCCGACGTGGTGTCCCACTCGGCCCGGGACCGGGCCGCCGCTGTTCTGTTCTGGGTCCACGGCCTGACCGAAGACGAACGCGGGTCGCTCCACCGCCGCGCGGCATCCCTGGGGCGAGCCCGCTCCCTCTTCGGAACCGTTCCGGCTCTCGACGCCCTCCGCGCTGAACTCTCCCACGCCATCGAGGCTTTCTCGCCCGGACCCGCCCACCCCGAGCCGGCAGCCGCGTACCTCCTCGAAGAGCTGACGTCAGGGCCGAAGGGATTCGCGGTCTCGGCCGCCGCCCGTACGCTGCTCGACGCGTTCCGCAAGGGCGTCGGCACGCCCGGCACCGCTCCCTATGCCGAGGACCTCGCCGCCCTCCCCGGCCTGGCCGAACGTCGCCAGCTCGTGGAGGGCTGGCTCGGCGCCTACGCGGCAGCGGCCGACCACCCCGTCGACGAGGGCGACATCGCCGAGGCGACCGCCGTGGAGCTGTGCCCCTCCCTGACCCGCTACGCCGTCGAGGGCGACACGACGGCCACCGTCACAGGCCTGCTCGGAACCCACCCGCGTCTGCACGAGGGCGCCCTCGCCCTGCGCCTGGACGAGTTCCTGGCCCGCACCTCGGAGTTCGCCGCCGTGGACGTGCCGGGCTTCCGCTCGTACCAGCGACAGCGCGCCGCTCTGGTCGCAGCCGAACACGTCCGGCTACGGCTCGACGCGCACCGGCCGCGCGTCATGTCCTCCTTCGTCCGCAACCGCCTGATCGACGAGGTCTACCTCCCCCTCGTCGGCGACAGCCTCGCCAAGCAGCTGGGAGCCGCCGGCGGCGCCAAGCGCACCGATTCCCATGGCCTGCTGCTGCTCCTCTCCCCTCCGGGCTACGGCAAGACCACCCTCATGGAGTACGTCGCCCAGCGGCTCGGACTGCTCCTGGTCAAGGTCGACGGCCCCGCCCTCGGCCCGGCCACCACCTCGCTCGACCCGGCCGCCGCTCCGGACGAGGCTGCTCGCCGCGAACTGGAGAAGATCGCTTTCGCCCTGGAGGCCGGGAACAACGTCCTCCTCCACCTCGACGACATCCAGCACACCTCCCCCGAGCTGCTGCAGAGGTTCATCCCGCTGTGCGATACCACCCGCACCTTGAACGGGCGCGACCTGCGCGGAAAGCGGTTCGCCGTCTGCATGGCCGGCAACCCGTACACCGAGTCCGGGCAGCGCTTCCAGGTGCCCGACATGCTCGCCAACCGGGCCGACGTATGGAACCTCGGGGACGTCCTGACCGGCAAGGAGGACGCCTTCGCGTTCAGCTTCGTCGAGAACGCACTCACCTCGAACCCGGTCCTCGCCCCCCTCGCCGGACGCGACCGCGCCGACCTCGAACTCCTCGTCCGGCTCGCCGAAGGCGACCCCACGGCCCGCACCGACCGGCTGACCCACCCCTATGCCCCGGCCGAACTCGAAGAGGTGCTCGCCGTACTGCGCCGGCTCGTGGCCGCGCGCACCACCGTCCTCGCCGTCAACGCCGCCTACATCGCCTCGGCCGCACAGAGCGAGGACAGCCGTACCGAGCCGCCGTTCCTGCTCCAGGGCTCCTACCGGTCCATGAACCGGATCGCCGCCCGGCTCTCGCCCGCCATGAACGACGACGAGCTGGCCGCCGCCATCCAGGACCACTACACCGCCGAGGCCCAGACCCTCACCACCGGCGCCGAGGCCAATCTCCTCAAGCTCGCCGCCCTGCGCGGCAGCCTCACCCCCCGGCAGGCCGCCCGCTGGTCGGAGATCACCGCCTCGTACGTCCGCGCACGGACGGTCGGCGGCCCCGACGGGGACCCGCTGGACCGGGCCGTGGCCGCCCTCGGCCTCCTCGCCGACCGGCTCGCCGCCGTTGAAAGCGCCATCCGGGGCGAGCCGATGTGAGTCCGCTCGGCCAGCTGTTCGCTCAGGAGAACCTCAGATCCGGATAACGATCGCATCACCAGACCTGGGCAAACACCGCATAAATCCAGCCACTGTGAACCTGGTCACTAAAGACGGCGTAAAGAGCGTGCTAGGAATACGCAACTCCGCTTCGGCCCACCCCTCGCCGGAAGTCCGGAGTGGCGGCCGTCACCAGGCCGCGGCACCACCTGCAGTGCTTGCTTCACCTGCACGACCAAGGCGCTTTCACACCCGTCCGTGTCCGCGGACCGGTGGCGCCACGGGTCGCCGATCGGACAACGGCGTTCGCTCACAGCCCGCCTTCTCACACCGGCCCTCCGCACGAGGCCGGTCTGCGCCATCGAGGTTTTGCCACATGTCACTCGACTCCTTCACCGACTCCGTCGACGAGGCCGTCAGCGGATTCTTCGAGCCCATCGCGAAATGGCTCGGTGATGTCGTCTTCTACTCGGTGCCGGTCAACGGCACCGAGCTCCCGCTGATCGTCGCCTGGCTGGTGATCGCGGGTCTGGTCTTCTCCGCCGGGTTCGGCCTGATCCAGATACGCAAATTCCCGCTCGCGCTGAAAGTGGTCCGCGGCAAGTACGACGAGAAGGGGTCGGCCGGTGAGGTCAACCACTTCCAGGCGCTGACCGCCGCCGTCTCCGGCACCGTCGGACTCGGCAACATCGCCGGTGTGGCCGTCGCCGTCTCCATCGGTGGCCCCGGTGCCACGTTCTGGATGATCCTCTGCGGTCTGCTGGGCATGGCGACGAAGTTCGTCGAGGTGACCCTCGGCGTGAAGTACCGCGAGGTGCACGCCGACGGGTCCGTCTCCGGCGGCCCGATGCACTACCTGCCCAAGGGCCTCGCCGAGCGCTTCGGTGCCCGCGGCAAGACCCTCGGCAAGGTCCTGGCCGTCCTCGCCTCCGCCTTCGTGCTGTTCTTCGGCCTCTTCGGCGGCAACCTCTTCCAGGTCAACCAGTCCTACGCCCAGCTGGTCTCCGTCACCGGCGGCGAGGACGGCGTCATCGGCGGCTCCGCCGGCGCCCTGTTCTTCGGCATCCTCGTCGCCGCGCTCGTCGGCATCGTCCTGCTCGGCGGCATCCGCTCGATCGCCTCGGTCACCAGCAAGCTGGTTCCCGCGATGGCCGGCATCTACATCGTGGCCTGCCTGGTCGTGATCCTGGTGAACGTCTCCGCCGTCCCGTCCGCGATCTCCACGATCATCGAGGGCGCGTTCAACCCGCAGGGCGTCGCCGGCGGTGTCCTCGGCGCTCTGATCATCGGCTTCAAGCGGGCCGCCTTCTCCAACGAGGCCGGCCTCGGCTCCGCCCCGATCGCGCACTCCGCGGTCAAGACCAAGCACCCCGCCAGCGAGGGCCTGGTCGCCCTGCTGGAGCCGTTCATCGACACGGTCATCATCTGCACCATGACCGCGCTGACCATCGTCATCGCCAACCCGGCCAGCTACGTCGAGCTCCGCAACGGCGGTGAGTCCATCGGCGGCGTCACCATCACCTCCGACGCCTTCGCCACCGTCCTGCCCTGGTTCCCCTACATCCTGACCATCGCGGTCATGCTGTTCGCCATCTCCACGGTGCTGACCTGGGGCTACTACTGCATGAAGGCCTGGACCCACCTGTTCGGCCGCAGCAAGGCCAGCGAGATCACCTTCAAGGTCATGTACACCCTCGTCGCCGTGGCCGGATCGCTGCTCACCCTGCAGACGCTGATCGACATGGCCGACGCGGTGCTCTTCATGCTCGCCGTCATCAACATCATCGGCCTGTACCTGCTCGCCCCCGTCGTCAAGCGCGAGCTGAACAACTTCCTCGACTTCGTCCGCCGCCGCGACGCCGGCCAGGACACCGAAGCCGACGAGGACGAAGACCAGGAGCCGGTGAAGACCACCGTCTGACCGCCCCCGCGGCCCGGCTCCTCAGAGAGGGCCCGTGCCCACCCTCGCGCCTTGGGTGGGTACGGGCCCTCTCCCCTGTCCCGAACACCATCACCGCACGTCAAAGACTCTCTGGCGGCATCCCGGACCTCCCGATAGGGTGTAAAGAACGCGTCAATGCGCTCATCACACCAAGGAGCGGACGCGGGGTGTGCCGGGAAGTCTGGTCGGCGTCCTTGGGGCTGTGTGCCCGAATGCTGCCGACGCCCCGGAGGTATCCCCGCCATGACCGCTACCCCGCCGCCCCAGCACTCCTTCCTCGGCGTCCTGCCCTGGCCCGAGCGCCGTGCCATCGCCGACGCCCTGCGCACCGAAACCATCGGCGGCCTGGTCCTCCTCGCCGCCGCCGTCGTCGCACTCATCTGGGCCAACAGCCCCCTCGGCGACGTCTACCAGCAGATACGCGACTTCCACTTCGGCATACCCGCCCTCGGCCTCGACCTCTCCGTCGGCCACTGGACCGCGGACGGGCTTCTCGCCGTCTTCTTCCTCGTCGCGGGCATCGAACTCAAGCGGGAACTCGTGGTGGGCGAGCTCCGCACCCCGGCCACGGCCGCCCTTCCCGTCATCGCCGCGGTGTGCGGCATGGCCGTCCCCGCCGCCCTCTACGCGCTGACCGCGGGCCTCGGCGGCGGAAGCCTGGACGGCTGGGCCGTGCCCATGGCCACCGACATCGCCTTCGCCCTCGCCGTCCTCGCCGTCATCTCCACGCACCTCCCCGCCGCCCTGCGGGCCTTCCTCCTCACCCTGGCCGTGGTCGACGACCTCGGCGCCATCCTCATCATCGCGATCTTCTTCACCAGCGATCTGAACTTCCTCGCGCTCGGCGGTGCCTTCGCCGGCCTGGTCCTCTTCTACGCCCTCCAGCGCCTCCGCGTCCGCGGCTGGTGGTGGTACGTCCCGCTCGGCATCACCATCTGGGCCCTGATGTACAACAGCGGCGTCCACGCCACCGTCGCCGGCGTCGCCATGGGCCTCATCCTGCGCACCACCCTCGACAAGGGCGAGACGGCCTCCCCCGGCGCCCGCGTCTCCCACCTTGTCCACCCGTTCTCTGCCGGTGTGGCCGTGCCCCTCTTCGCCCTGTTCGCTGCCGGCGTCACCCTCTCCAGTGCCGCCCTGGCGGAGGTGTTCACCCGGCCCGAGCCCCTCGGCGTCGTGATCGGCCTCGTCGTCGGCAAGATCCTCGGCGTGTTCGGCGGCACCTACCTGGCGGCCCGGTTCACCCGCGCCCGGCTCAACCCCGACCTCGACTGGGCCGACGTCTTCGGCCTCTCCGTCCTCGCGGGCATCGGCTTCACCGTCGCTCTGCTGATCGGCGAACTGGCCTTCCCCGGCCAGGCCCTCACCGAACAGATCAAGGCCGCCGTGCTCATCGCCTCCGTCACCGCCGCCGGCCTCGCCGCCCTCCTCCTGCTGCGCCGCAACAAGGTGTACAAGCGCCTCTACGAGGAAGAGAACGTCGACGCCGACGCGGACGGAATCCCCGACATCTACCAGCGCGAAGCCACCGCCGCAGAACGCTGATCGGAGCGACCATGGGTCCGGCCCTGCTCACCGCGGCCATCATCATCGCAGTCTGGATCATCAGGACGGCTGTGAGGGAACTGCGGCGCCCGGGCAGCGCAAGCGCGGAATGGGCGTTCCTGCGGGATCCCCGTGCGCTGGGCACCGGTGCGGCGGCGGCCTGCCCGCTCGGGGTGCTCGGCTGGCTGCAGGCCGGGGCGGAGGGGCTCGTCTGGGCGCTGCTCGCCGCTGCCCTCGTCACCTACGCCGTATCGAAACTCCGGTCGGAGTAGGCCGGCCTCGGCCCTTCCGGCCAGTCCAGCAGCCGGGCACCGATGACGGCCGTCTGCAGGGTGTAGCGGTGGCGCGGGTCGCCGGGGTCGGCTCCGGTGAGCTTGTGGATGCGCTCCAGGCGGTAGGTGAAGGCGCGGACGCTCAAGGACAGCAGGCGGGCCGCGTCGGTGGCCACGCAGCCGGTGTCGAAGTAGGCGTGGAGGGTGTCGATCAGCGGCCTGGCGCCGCCCCGGGCCTGCTCCAACGGACCGAGAACGGTGTCGACCAGATCGGCCATGGCCTGCCGGTCCCGCCCGAGCACCGGGTAGACGAGCAGGTCCGCCGCGTGCAGGACCGGACCCTCCAGGTCCATGCGCCGGGCCAGGTCGAGCGCGTTGAGGGCTTCCTCGTAGGAGTGCACCACTCCACCGGCACCGGGATGGGGCCTGCCGATCGCGACCAGTCCCCCGTCGGTGGCCGCGTACGCCTGCTTGGCAAAATAGGCGAGGACCTCCGGCCGGTCACCGGGGGCCACGCAGATCAGCCGGCCGTCCTTGGTGGTCAGCAGGATGTTGCGGTTGCCGAACCGGGCCAGCACGGCCGTCTCTATGCCCCGCACCATGCTGTAGCCGTCGCCGTACGGTTCCGGGCCCTGGGCCACCGCCACCGCGTGGGCCTGGGACAGCCGCAGCCCGAACCGCTCGGCCCGCTCCGCGAGCCGCCCCAGATCGCTGCCCCCGTACAGCAGGTCGTCGATAAACTCCCGCCGTGCCGCTTCCTGCTGTCGCACCGCCTGCCGCTGAGCCCTCTCGTACCCCTCCGCAAAGGCATCCACCGCCTGCTCCAGCGCACCCAGGAGGTAGGGCAGCTCCCGCACCGCCAGCTCCGGCTGGATCTCCCGGGCAACGGTCAGATGGGCCCGCACCAGAGCACGCAGCCCGATGCCGGCCTCGGCGGCCCGCTCACCCGCATCGCGGCGGGCTTCCAGTTCGGTGCGGGTGAAGCGGCGCCCGGTGGCGCAGACCTCGCGCAGGATGCCGGCGCTGCCCGCCAGGTACTCGTCCGCCGTCCGCTGCTCGTCGCTCAACCTTCGCCCCGCCCCCATCACACCCGTCACCGGCCGAGGGTCAGCCTGCCATGCCCTGAGCGGGGACGGCCGCGCAGGTCGGGCTGTCTCACGTGCGCTCGCCCGGGGCACGAGTGCCATGACGGCCGAGCAGTTCCGCCAAGCCCCGGCGAGTGGCGGCGAGGACGACCCGGTCCTGGGCCTTGAGGACGTACCCGGGGTGGAGGTCCCACACGAGCCCGGCCGTGGCCGCGGGAGACTCGTCCGGGGTGGATGCCAGGTCGGGGCGCCGGTCCTCCGGAGCGGCCGTGTCCAGGGCGACCACCCGCCAGGCCCCGGGCCGGAAGGACTCCGCGATGGTCCGGCCCTCCAGTTGCGGATGGCCGGCGACCTCGAGGGCGGCGAAGAGCAGCACCCGGCGCTCCACGGGTACGGCTCCGAGCACCTGGCGGCCCATCATCGCCCCGGCGAACGCCGGAGCCGCCAGGTGCGTGACGCTGCGACTGCGGGTCAGGGCGGCGGGGTGGGCGGCGCGCAGGGTGCGGTACACGGCGGTGGCGAAGTCGTCCTCGTACAGGCGCATGACGACGCGGAGGTCCGGCCGCACCGCCCTGGCGTACAGGGCCGTCTCCAGGTTGGTGGTATCGCTGCTGGTGAGGGCGAGCAGGGAGTGCGCACGGTGGACACGTGCCGATTCCAGGACTCCCTCCTCCGTGACGTCGCCGAGGACGACGGGTACCCGCAGCCGGCGGGCGAGGGCCAGACCCCGCGCCTCGGGGTCGGACTCCACGCACACCACCGGGATGTCCAGCTCCCGGAGGCGGCCCAGCACCCGGGTGCCGATCTTGCCCAGGCCCAGGAGCACCACGTGGCCGGAGAGCCCGCGCGGCGGGCGGCGCAGGGCTGTTGCCGTCCTGAAGTCCCCGAGCCCTTCCAGGGCCGCCGCGACGAGCACGGGAAGCAGGAGCAGACCCATGGTGCCCGCCAGGATCTGGAGCGTCTTGCGTTCGGTGGACTCCTCGACGGCCGGGTCGTTGATGGCGAAGATGTCCAGCAGGGTCATATAGGCGGCGTGGATCGGGTGGTCGCCCGTGGTCAGCCAGGCCGCCACCGCAAGGGCGGCCACGGCCGCGCCGATGCCGACCAGTGCCCAGCGGAGCCTGCGCGAGAAGAGCGAGCCGACCGGGAACGTGGCCGCCGCGAGGCGAGTCCCGGCCCCCGCCTGGACCGGCCCCGTGTGCGACACGGCTTCCAACGCGACGATGCCGCGTCCGGTGGCGGCGGCCACGGCCCGGTCGTCGGGCAGGAGTTGTGGGCCGTTGTCGCCGCTGGCGTCGGATCCCTCGGCCCCGGCCGGGTCCCGGGTGGTCGCCGACAGCAGGGCCAGTGTGCACAGACCGGGGTCGGCGACCTCGCCGCGCCCGGGTGGGGTCCGTTCCACGGCTCGCAGGAGGAGGCCGTCGGCCTGAACCACCTTGCTGGTTCCGGCGATCGCCGAAGCTGCCAGGGCGGGCGCGGCGGTGTCCGCGTCCGAGAGGACGGTGGTCGAGGCGTCCAGCCCCCGCAGGTCGATTCCGGGCTCGGCGACAATGGCCGCCTGGTCCAGCAGCTCTTCCAGGTGCTGGCCGAGGCGGCGGTTGTAGAGCCGGATGACCAGGCGGAGCCGGGGGTTCAGCCGTCTGGCCACGAGTGCGGCCCGCACGTTCGTCTCGTCGTCCTCGTAGACCAGCGCCAGGGCTGCGGCATGCGCTGCTCCCGCAGCCGCCAGCACGGCTTCGTCGGGCTCCGCGGTTTCGACGACGCGCAGGTCCCGGACGGGCCCCTGCTCCGTGGTCCGGGCCCGTCGCGTCCCCGCCACCGGGACCCTGGCGAGCAGACCGGGGACGCGTCCCGGACGCCGCCCCACGGCGGGCTGCGGCTCACGGGCCTCGGGGACCACCAGGGTCACCGGTTCGCGGTAGACGTCCCGGAGTTCCGCTGCCAGCCTCCGGGCCAGGCCGTCATCGCCGCAGACGATCATCCGACCTGCGGAGTCCGGGAGTTGACGTGTCGACTGATCGATCATCAGCTAAGCATGCCGGGCCTGCTCGCCGGTCAGTCAACCGGGGCGGCGAGGGCGCCGGGGCCTGGGTGGGCGCGGCGTGTGCGGAACGCGTGGCCCACGAGGACGGCCACGAACGCGGCCCCGTACATCACGGTCCCGGCACCGGGCAGCGCGCGCGAGGTGAGGTAGGCCGCGGCGCCCGCGACGGCGACGGCGAGCCATTCCCAGCGGCCGTCGAGGGCCACGAGCGCGACCAGGAGCAGGGCGTACCAGGAGTAGCCGGGGGTGGTCAGGAGGAAGGCGGTTCCGGTGCCGAGGAGGGCTCCGGACCAGGGGTGTTCAGGGTCGCCGCGGCGGATCACGTACAGGCTGATGGCGACCATGCCGACGAGCACGGCCGGCAGTGCCCAGGAGTCGGGCAGGACGAGGCGCAGCAGGGCGTAGCGGTTGCCGGAGGCGGCGTCCTGGTAGCCCTCTTCTTCGGCGTAGCCGCCGAGGTATCCCAGGACTGAGGAGTCGGAGAGCAGGACGTACGGCAGGTAGAGGGCGACGAGGACGCCGGCGGCGGGCAGCAGGGTGGAGGCGAAGTCGCGGGGCCGCCGTACGCCGGACAGCGCGCCGGGGAGCAGGACGGCGGGCAGCAGTTTGGTTGCCGTGGCCAGCCCCAGCACCGCGCCTCCGACAGCGCGGTGGCGGACCGTCAGGGCGAGAGCGACGACGGACAGCAGCACGGCGAGCACGTCGGCGTGGGCGTTGTTGACCGCTTCGACGGCCACCGCCGGACACCAGGCCCACCAGGCGACATTGCGCGGATCGCCGCGGCGCCGCAACACCCGCAGCAGCACCAGAGCGGTCGCCACGGCCAGCACCGCGCCGCCGGCCTGGAACGCCTCGTGGCGGACCCCGTCCGGGGAGAGGCCGTGGACGATGAGGAAGTACGCCTCGCCGGCGGGCGGATAGATGGTGTGGACCTGGGGGCGGTTGATGCGGGTGCAGCCGCCGTCCGGCAGTGCCGAGAGATCCGGCCGGTCGCAGTGCTCTCGGGGTGGGAAGAGCCAGTCGTCCCGGAGCGCGGTGAGCGCGGGGTCTGCCGGGGCGTGGTCGTACGGGGAGATTCCGGCGCCCTGTACCCGGCCGTCCCAGGCGTAGCGGAAGGAGTCGGTGCTGGTCCGGGGCGCGGCCACCAGGCCGGCGGCGGCCACGGCGATGCCGCCTGCGAGGACCAGGGCGGTGACGTGCCGGGCAGGGGCGCGGCGCAGCGACCACACCGCCGCTCCGAACAGCGCCCAGCAGGCCGCGTACCGCCAGGAGAGCCCGGCCGGGTCGGCGAAGTAGCCGTCGTGGTGGACGGTGAGCACCAGTGCCGTGGTGAGCGCCGTCAGTAGGGCCGCGGTCGCCACGGTGGAACCGAACGTGCGGCAACCACCCCGGCGGCCGGGACGGGCCTCGCGGATGGCAGGGCCGGGGGCCGGGGGTTCGAGGGGCGGATCGGTGGGATCGGGGCAGGGACGGCTCACGGGGCCCACCCTGGCAGGGGCCCGGCCCTGTGACGGACCGGCACGACAGGCCGTTCGTGTTCCGTAAGGTGTCGGAGACGCCTCCCGACCCGGTCGAGGCGGTTGCATGAGGGCATGGACACTCCCCCCGCCCGACGGCGCCCCCACCTCCCGCCGCTCCGGCCGCCGGTCCTGCGCCCGCCTTCGTTCTCCGGCCGACTGCACGACCCGCGCACGGCCACCGCGATCGGGCGGTGGCTGGGGGTGGCCTTGGCGCTCTGCTTCCTGACCGGGCTGTTCAGTCACGTCCTCCAGCAGCCGCCGCCCTGGCTCGCCGGCTACCTGCCGTCGCGGCCGGTCTGGGGCTACCGGCTGACACAGGGCCTGCACGTCGCCGCCGGACTGGCGGCGATCGTCCTGCTGTTCGCCAAGCTCTGGGCGGTCTACCCGCGGTTGTTCGTGTGGCCGACGGTCCGCTCGGTGCGGCACGCGCTGGAGCGGCTGTCGGTGGCGGTGCTGGTGGCGACCGCCCTGTTCCAGGTCCTGACCGGGCTGTTGAACATCGCCGAGTGGTATCCGTGGCCGTTCTCCTTCGTTCCGGTGCACTACGCCGTGGCGTGGGTGGTGGCCGGGTCGGTCCTGCTGCACCTCGCGGTCAAGGCCCCCGAGATCCGCGCCCACTGGGGCCGGAAGTCCGTCGGGACGCTCGCCCTGCCGGACGAGGAGCGCGACGGACGGGACCGGCGGGCGCTGTTGCTCGGTGTGGGCGCGGCCGTGGGAGTGGTCACGGTCACCACGGTGGGGCAGTCGTTCACGCCGCTGGCGCCGCTGGACCTGCTGGCTCCCCGCCATCCCGGGTACGGGCCGCAGGGGCTTCCGGTGAACCGGACGGCGGCGGCGGCCGGGGTGACGGAGGCGGCCGTACGGGAGTGGCGGCTGGAGGTGCTGGGTCCGAACCCGTTCCGGCTGACGCTCCCGCAGTTGGCCGCTCTGCCGCAGCGCCGGGTCCGGCTGCCGATCGCATGCGTGGAGGGCTGGAGCATGGACGCCCGGTGGGAGGGAGTGCCGGTCCGCGACCTGATCCGGCTGGCCGGGGGGCGGCCTGGCGCCATGCTGCGGGTGGTGTCGCTGGAGGTGGCCGGCGCGTATCGGGTGATGCACATGGGACGGGAGTACGCCGAGGACCCGCTGACGTTGCTCGCGCTGCGGCTGAACGGCGAGGTGCTGTCGGCCGACCACGGGTACCCGGCCCGGATCATCGCGCCGAACCGGCCGGGTGTGCTGCAGACCAAGTGGGTCACCCGACTGGAGGTGCTGTGATGTCCACGTCCGAGCCGGAGCCGGGGCGCGAGCCGGAGCCGGAACACGAACCGGAAGCGGGTGCGCGGGCTGAGCAGGGGGCCGATACGGGACCCGGGCCCGAGGCGGCGGGCCGGTCCGCACCGGCGCCCGGACCGGCGTCCGGACCTGCGGCCGGCAGGGGCACCGCGGCCGGGCCCACACACGGGGCCTTGGACGGGGCCGCCGACGCCCGCGCCTCCGTGTCCCTGACCCGCTGGGTGCTCGGGGCCTTCGGGCTGCTGCTGATCGGGGTCGGCGGGTGGCACGTGGCCGCGCAGCCGGACCCGTACGACGTACTGGTGTGGCTGGGCGGGGCGTTGGTCCTGCACGACGTCCTGGTGGCGCCGCTGGTGCTGGCCGTCGGGCTGCTGGTGGCGGCCGTACCGGCGCGGCCCGTGGTGCGCGGGGCTCTGATCACGGCGGGGTCGCTCGTGCTGATCACGTTGCCGCTGCTGCTGCGTCCGGGAGCACCGCCGAACCCATCGGCACTTCCCCTGCCCTATGCCCGCAACCTGCTGCTGGTGCTCGCGGTGACAGCCTTGGTCGCGAGTACGGCGGCTTGGCTGGCCCGACGGCGACGCGCCGGGCCTCAGCTCCGGGACGGTACCCGGCCTGCGGATGACTGATCACGGGCCGGGGCGGCGCAGTCGGCCGCCCTGCCCGGCGGCCGGGCTCAGGGCGCGAGTTCGGTGAAGCTCCTGCCGGACACCCGCCAGCTGTCCACCGTCGTCCACCCCGCCCGGCCGGCATGGCGGTGCAGCGCCTGCGGTCCCACCCGTGCCCAGGGAAAGGGGACCCCGAGGGTGCCCCGTCCGTCGTCGAGGCGGACCCGGCACCGCTCGTCCACCTCTACCGGGGCGGCCTCCACGATCACCCGGCCGTCGCTGCCCAGGAGTTCGGCGGCCCGGAGGAGCAGGGCGGTCGGGTCGCCGCCGATGCCTATGTTGCCGTCGATGAACAGGACCGTGGTCCAGCGGCCCTCGCCGGGCAGCGGTCCGAAGACCGACCGGCACAGGGCCGTTCCCCCGCGCCGTACGGTCCGGGCCACCGCGGCCGGACTGACGTCCACGCCCAGGGCCGGGTGTCCGCGCCCGGCCAGGGCGGCGACCAGCCGGCCCGGACCGCACCCGACGTCGAGCACGGCGCCCCGGCACCGGGCGAGCACGCTCTCGTCGCCGGCGTCCGCGTCGGCGAGCCACCGTTCCACCTCCAGCGGCAGCAGCCATCCGTCCGCCCGGCGGAGGAAGAGTGGGCCCTGCCCGTCGCTCAGGGCCCTGGCGTACGGGTCGTCCCGCCAGGGCGCCGGTGCCAGGGGCGGACGGGTGGTCTTGCCTGGTCTCGTCACCGGACCGCCTCCGGCGACGCGGTCAGCCGGGCGTGCAGGGCCGCAAACCGGCCGCACGGTGCCACGGCGGCCACCTCGCGGGCGTCGGCCGCCGTGTCCACGTCCCGGAGCACCGGCAGCAGCCCGACCCGCAGCCCCGCCGCGCGCAGCCGCTCGTACTGCACTGCACCGGTCTGGGGCGTCGACATCGGTACGCCGAGCAGCAGGGCCGGATCGGGGGCGGCCAGCGCCAGAGCCCAGAACCCGCCGTCGGCCGCCGGTCCGAACCAGGCGTCGTGCCGCTCGAAGTCGAGGGCGGGGGCGAGGAGGCCGGGCGTGATCTGCGGGGTGTCCATGCCGATGAGCAGGGCCGCATCACCGGCGCAGTCGGCGAAGGCCGCGGCGAGGCGAGCGTCCAGTTCACCGGGGCACTGTGGCCGGACCTCGAAGCCGGGCGGCAACCACGGTCCCGGGGAGCCGTCGAGGACCAGGACATGCCGGCCTGCCGGGACGGCCGCCGCCGTCTCAAGGGTGTCCGCCAGTGCCGCCTCGGCCAGCGCCGCCGCCTCGCCGCGCGTGAACGGCGGGGTCAGGCGGGTCTTGACCCGGCCGGGGACGGGCTCCTTCGCGATCACCAGCAGGGCGGTCACCGGGCACCCCCGGCGGAGGTCGGCCGGACGGCGCGGGGCGGCTCGGCGAGCACGGCGCGCATGTCGCGGACGGCCTGCCAGGTGCCCCGCCAGGTGCCGGTGACCTTGGATTTCCCCGCCCGTGGCAGGTACGGGACGTCCTCCTCGCGGACCCGCCAGCCGGCGTCCGCGGCCCGGACGACCATCTGGAGCGGGTACCCGCTGCGCCGGTCCGTCAGGTCCAGGGAGAGCAGAGACTCCCGCCGGGCTGCGCGCAGCGGCCCCAGGTCGTACAGGCGCAGGCCGGTACGGCGGCGCAGCATCCGGGACAGGGCCAGGTTTCCGGCGCGTGCGTGCACCGGCCAGGCGCCCCGGCCCTGGGGGCGTCGCCGGCCCAGCACCAGATCGGCCTCGCCGTCGGCGATCGTGCGGACGAAGCCGGTCAGCAGCCCGGGATCGAGGGAGGCGTCGCAGTCACAGAAGCAGACGAACTCGGCCTTCGCGGCGAGGAGTCCGGCGTGGCAGGCGGCTCCGAACCCGCGTCGGGCCTCGGTCACGACGACGGCGCCGAGGGAGCGGGCGATCTCCGCGGATCCGTCGGTGGAGCCGTTGTCCACGACCAGTGCCCGCCAGCCGGCGGGGATGCGGGCGAGGACCCAGGGCAGCGCCTCGGCCTCGTTCAGGCAGGGAAGGACGACGTCCACGGCCGTGTCCAGTGGGTGTTCGCTCACGCCTGTCACCGTAGGGAGCCGAGTCCGGAAACGGGGCGATCGACTCCTTACGAAACGCGGACGGCGACGGACCGCGGCCCCCCGTATGAGGCTGGGGCGCATGCGCACGCCCGGAGACACGTCAAGGGGTCCTGGTTGACGCCCGCTGTTCCGTGACGGCGAACTCCGCCATCCCCTCGGCGAAGCCGACCTCCGGCCGCCAGCCCAGTTCCCGTTGCAGCCGTGCGGAGTCGGCCGTGATGTGCCGGACGTCCCCGAGCCGGAACTCCCCGGTCACCACGGGCTCCGGCCCGCCGTGGGCCCGCGCGAGTGTCTCGGCCATCTCCCCGACGGTGTGCGGTTCCCCGCTGCCCACGTTGTAGGCGGTGTGCCGGCCGGTACCGCGTTCCGGGGCCAGCGCTGCCAGGGCCGCCGCGTTGGCCCTGGCCACGTCCCGTACGTGGACGAAGTCCCGTCGCTGTCCCCCGTCCTCGAAGACCCGGGGCGCCTCGCCCCGGGCGAGGGCCGAGCGGAAGAACGAGGCGACGCCCGCGTACGGGGTGTCCCGGGGCATCCCCGGGCCGTACACGTTGTGGTAGCGCAGCGACACCGCCGAGCCGCCGGTGGTCCGGGCCCAGGCCGCCGCCAGGTGCTCCTGCGCGAGCTTGGTCGTCGCGTAGACGTTGCGGGGGTCGGCCGGGGCGTCCTCCGTCACCAGTCCGGGCAGCAGTGCGGCCCCGCAACGCGGGCAGCGCGGCTCGAACCGCCCCTCCCGCAGGTCCTCGACCGCACGCGGGCCCGGTCGGACCACGCCGTGCCCGGGGCACTCGTACCGGCCCTCCCCGTACACCACCATCGACCCGGCCTGCACCAGCGTCCGTACCCCGGTTTCCGCCATGCCCGCCAGCAGCACCGCCGTCCCGAGGTCGTTGCACGACACATAGGCCGGCGCGTCCGCGAAGTCCTTCCCCAGCCCGACCATGGCCGCCTGGTGGCACACGGCATCCACACCCCGCAGGGCACCCCGCACCACGTCGGGGTCCCGCACGTCACCGCGCAGGAACTCGGCATCGGAGAGCACGGGCCCGACCGGATGCGCGGCCGGCAGCAACGCGTCGAGCACCACCGGCTCGTGCCCCTGGTCCCGCAGGACGTCCGCCACCTGCGCGCCGATGAACCCGGCGCCTCCCGTTACGAGTACGCGCATGGCCGCACGCTACGCATCCGAGGACCGCACGCGGGGCTCCCACACCGCCCCGTAAGACTTCCGTCATCGTCACTGGGGATCGAGTTGCAGCTCCTTTGTGGTCGTTGCTCGCGTGGCGGTTGAGGCCAGGTAGGTGATCCGGAGGGTGCCGGTGGTGGGTTCGCGGTCCACGAGCACGTTGACGCCGTAGACCGACTCGATGAGGTCCGGGGTCAGTACGGACTCCGGTGCGCCGGCGACGGCCACCTGCCCGTGGTCGAGGACGACGACGTGGTCGCAGTACCGGGCGGCGAGGTTGAGGTCGTGCAGGGCGACCACGCAGGTGACGTCCAGGGTTGTCAGGAGGTCGAGGAGTTCGAGCTGGTGGCGGATGTCGAGGTGATTGGTGGGTTCGTCGAGGAGGATCTCCCGGGGTTCCTGGGCGAGCGCGCGGGCGAGTTGGGCGCGCTGTTTCTCTCCGCCGGAGAGGGTGTGCCAGCTCCGGTGCTGCTTGTCGGTGAGGTCGGTCCGTTCCAGTGCTGCGTCGACGACCCGTCGATCGTGCTCGGTCAGCGCGTCGAACCGGCCGCGGAACGGTGTGCGGCCGAGTTCCACGACCTGGCGGACGGTGACGCGGTGGTGGGCTGAGACGTCCTGTTCGACGACGGCGAGCCGTCGGGCGAGCGCGCGGCGGCCGAGGTCGTCCAGGCTGGTGTCGTCGTAGCGGACGGTTCCGGTGTCGGGGCGGCGCAGTCCGGCGAGCAGGCGCAGCAAGGTCGATTTGCCGGAGCCGTTGGGGCCGAGCAGGCCAATGATCTTTCCGTCGTGAGCCGCCATTTCGATGTTGTCGAGCAGCCGGTGGCCCTTGACCGACCAGGAGAGCTGGGTGGTGGTGATGCGGCCCATCAGGACTCCAGACGCTTCAGGACCAGGGCGAAGGCGGGCGCGCCGAGGAGCGCGGTGATGACGCCGGCGGGCAGTTCGTGGGGGGAGAACGCCGTCCGCGCGAACACGTCCACCCAGATGAGGAAGACGGCTCCGGTGATCGCGGACAAGGGCAGCAGCGAGCGGTGCGTGGGTCCCGCCAGGATGCGGACGGCGTGTGGGACGAGCAGCCCGATGAAGCCGATCGCGCCCGAGGCCGCCACGGCTGCCGCCGTGACGACGGAGGTCAGCACCATCAGCCAGACGCGGGCCGCGGTGACGTTGATCCCCAGTGCCGCCGCGGAGTCCCAGCCGAACGTGAAGGCGTCGAGGGCGGGCGCAAAGAACTGGATGGCGACCACCCCGACCAGGATGATCACGACGGTGACGGTCACCCCCTCCCAGCGGGCGCCGCCGAGGGTCCCGAGCAGCCAGTAGGTGAAGCCGCGGGTGGAGTTCGCGTCCCCGCTGACCATGAGGATGACCGAGGTGACCGCGGCGAAGAACTGGGAGACGAGTACGCCGGTGAGCACCACGCGGGAGGGGCTGGCAACGCGCCCCCCGCCGAGCAGGGCCAGCAGCAGGCCGAAGGAGACCAGGCCGCCGACGAAAGCGCCGGTCGAGAGGGAGACGCTGCCGCCGATGCCCAGCAGGAGCACGGCGACCGCGCCGGTCGAGGCGCCGGAGGAGACTCCCAGCAGGTAGGGGTCGGCCAAGGGGTTCCTGGTGACCGCTTGCAGGACCGCGCCCGAGACCGCCAGGGCCATACCGACGACTGCGGCCAGCAACACCCGAGGGAAGCGCGACTCCCAGATCAGGGCGTCCAGCAGTCCCGGCAGCGGCGGGGTGGGCGCGATATCGCCCAGACCGACATGGCGGAGGATCGTGGAGACGACATCCAAGGGCCGGATGTCGGCGCTCCCGAAGAGCGATGCGGCGACGACCGACACCAGCAGCGCGGCCACGGCCGCGGAGAAGAGCAAGGTCGTCGAGGCGCGCCGCCGGCGCATCGGAACCCTCTCACGGCTGGTGAGCGGGGTTCCGGTGCGCGCGGCGGTCTTGTGAGAACTCGTCGTCATGGTGTTTCCAGGTCACCCGAGTTTGTTGAGGCCGTCGACCAGCGTCGGCACGGCCGACGCGCTGCCGTAGCCGGGATCCATGTGCGATCCGGGAATGGTGATGAACCGGTCGCCCTTCACGGCGGCGAGCTTGCTGGTGAGGGGGTCCTTCTTGAGGAGGTCGATCTTCTCCTTGGCGGTGTCGTTGGGTTCGCCTCGGGTCAGGTCGGCCAGGATGATGACGTCGGGGTTGCGGGCGGCGACCTCGTCCCAGCTGACCTCGGCCCACTTGGTCTTCGCGTCGGCGAAGACGTTCTGGACGCCGACGAGTTCCGAGATGTGCTGCGGCAGGCCGCCGGGGCCCGCGGCCCACGGAGTGCCCTCGTAGGTGGAGTAGAACCACATCACCTTCAGCGGCTTGTCCCGCTTCTTGACGGTGCCCAGCGCCTTGTCCACCACGGCCCGCTGTTCGGTGGCCAGCTTGTCACCGGCGGCGGGCACGCCCATGATCTTGCCCAGCCTGCGGTATTCCTCGTACAGCATGTCGAAGTTCGCGCCGGCCACGCTCTCGTGGAACGCGCAGTCGAACTCGGTGAGGTAGGTCGGCACGCCCAGGTCGTGCAGCTGCTTGCGGTCACCGGACTGCTCCGCGGTGAACATGCTCGCGAAGGAGCCGTAGACGAAGTCCGGCTGCGCTGCGAGCAGTTTCTCGTGCTTGATCTCCTGGCCGGGCGCGGAGAGCTGCGGGATCTTCTTGTACTGCCCGGCGATCGCGTCCGGCGTCTTCTCGACCTCGTAGCCCGATCCGACGATCCGGTCACCCACCCCCAGGTGGATGAGGATCTCGGCGGCGGTCTGGTTCAGCGTGACGACCTTCTGAGGCGCGGCCTTGTACGTGACGTCGGTGCCGCAGTTCTTGAGGGTGAACGGGTAGGCCGTCGCACTCGTCGCCGTCCCCTTCGCCTTCGGCTTCGCGCCTGCATCGGAGGGTCCGTCGCCGGCACACCCGGCGACCGCGGACACCGCCAGCACCGTAAGGACTGCGGTAATCATTTTCGTTTTCATTGGCTGAGATATCGCTTTCGAAGGAGATGTACAGAAGGGTGCAGGCGGTTACCGCAGCATCGCGGCCAGTCGGTGGACGACCTGCTCGTCGTACAGGCCGTTGGCGGCCATCCAGTCGTCGTTGAACACGGTGTCCAGGTACTTGTCACCGCCGTCGCAGACCAGCACGACGATGGTGGCCCCGGGTCCGGAGCGCTGCGCCTGCTCCAGGGCCTTGTACACCACGCCGCCGGCCGAACCGCCGATCAGGATGCCGAAGTTCCTGGCCAGGTAGCGGCAGGTCTCGAAGGCCTCCGAGTCACTGGCCCGGACCCCCTCGTCGAACAGCTCGTAGTCGACGACGCCGCCGATCTCCGAGCCCTCGGGCGTACCGGTACCGGACTGGTGGTACGGGGCGCCGGGCCCGCCGAAGACGACGGAGCCCACCGGCTCGACGCCGATGATCTTCAGGTCGGGGATGCGCTCCCGCAGGGCGCGGCCGGTGCCGCAGAGCGAGCCGCCGGTGCCGACGGCCCCGTACAGGTAGTGGATGTCGTCGCCCAGGTCGTCGTGGAGTTCGCGGGCCAGGGGACGGTAGCCGTTGGGGTTGCCCTGGTTGCGGTGTTGCGCGGTCCAGTAGGCGCCCTGTTCGGTTGCGAGCCGCTCGGCCACGGTGTCACGTTCGGCGGTGGCCAGGCCTTCGGCGTCCCCGGCGACGTTGAGGATGTCGGCGCCGTAGGCGAGCATGCCGCGCAGCTTGTCCGTACTGGAGTGGTTGTCCACCACGGCGGTGAACTTGTACCCGCGTTCGGCGGCGATGAGCGCCAGGCCGAGCCCGGTGTTGCCGGAGGTGGACTCGACCAGCCACCCGCCGGGGGCCAGCAGCCCCGCGGCCTCCGCCTCGTCCACCATGTTCCGGGCCATCCGGATCTTGGCGGTGCCGGTGGGGTTGTACTGCTCCATCTTCAGCAGGACGGTCGCCGAACCGTCCGGAACCGCCAGCTTGAGCAGGGGCGTTCGCCCAATCAGGTCGGATACCTTGGTCTTGATCGTGCTCATGATCTGTCCTTCGCGCAGATTTCCGTCAGGCACCGCACAAAGACGTCGTTGTCCTCGGGGGTCGACAGGGAGGCTCGGATGTGGTTCTCGTATCCCGGTTCGCGCCACGCCTTGACGATGATTCCGGCACGGTGCAGCTCCCAGGCGACCCGGTCGGAGGGGTGGCCGGTGTCGATGAAGAGGAAATTGGTCGAGGACGGGACCACACGCAGTCCCGCGGCGCGCAACCGGTCGGTGACCCTGGCGATCTCCAGGCCGGTCCGGCGTACCGTGTCGGCCAGGTGCGCATGGTCGCCCAGGGCGGCGACGGCGGCGTCCTGGGCCGGCCGGTTGACGTTGTACGGAGTGCGGACCCGGTCCAGGGCCCGGACCAGGGCGGCGTCGGAGGCGATGCCGTATCCGATCCGCAGGCCCGCCAGACCATAGGCCTTGGAGAAGGTGCGCAGCACGATCCACGGCCGGTCGAGAGTGCGCAGGGCCTCCAGCCCGTCGGGGTACTCCGGGTCGGGGCGGGCGAACTCGCCGTACGCCTCGTCGAGCACGAGCAGGGCCGACTCCGGGGTACCGGCGACGACCCGGTCCAGCTCGCCGGCGCCGAGCATCGCACCGGTGGGGTTGCACGGGTTGGCGAGGAAGACGAGCTTCGGACCTGCGGCCAGCGCGTCACGCCAGGCAGCCGCGTCGAATCCGAACTCGGCGGTGACCGGGACCTTCTCGACCCGGGCGCCCATGACGCGGGGGAAGATCTCGTGCAGGCTGAAACCGGGTGCCTGGGTGATGACGAGGTCACCGGGATCGAGTACGGCCTGGCACAGCAACTCCAGGATGTTCTCTGAGCCGTTGCCGAGCACGATCCGGTCGGCCGGCACGTCCAGGCTCTTCCCGATGGCGTCGGTCAGGCGCTTGCCGGTGGGATCGGGGTAGCGGGCAAAGCCGTCGGCGATTCCGAGGCGTACGGCTTCGGCGACCGCCGGCGAAACGCCGTACGGGATCTCGCTGTTGGAGAGCTTGATCACGCGGCGGGAGCCGCTGAGGACGGCCACCTCGTCCGGGTCGGCGCCGGGGTCGTAGCCGGGCAGGCCCGCCACTTCCCGGCGGATCAGCGGGGCGGAAGCGGTAGGTGCGAGAACGCGGTTCATGACGTCTCCGATTCCGGGACGGGTGTGCCGGCTGCCGTTCTGCGCAGCCGTTCGACGCGGCGCAGGAAGGCGACCAGCAGGAGGGCGGCGGTGGCCGCGAGGCCGATGGTCTGGCCGATCCAGACGCCCTCGACATCGAGGCCGGCGGTCACCCCGAGCAGGTAACCCGCGGGCAGTCCGATCAGCCAGTACCCGACGAGGGAGATCCGGAAGGGGCCCGCGGTGTCGCCGATGCCGCGCAGGATGCCGTTGCCGATGTTCTGCATCGCGTCGAAGACCTGCATCAGCGCGGCGATCAGCAGTCCGGTCACGGTGAGCGCGATGATGTCCGCGTTCCCGGCGTGCTCGTCCGAGATGAACAGGGACACGATCGGGTTCGGGACCGCCAGGTACACGACGGCGACCACCAGCGTCGCGATCACGCCCCACCCCGTGCCGAGGAGCCCCATCCTGCGCGCGGTGGTGTGATCGTCACGGCCGTGGGCCTCGCTGATGTGGATGGACGCCGCGTGCGAGAGACCGGCGGAGATCATGAAGACGATGTAGACGATCTGGTTCAGCACCGTCTGCGCGGCCAGGGCGTCGGCCCCCAGGGAGCCGATGACCAGGGTGAGGACACTGAAGAACCCGGCCTCCGAGGCGTAGGTGCCCGAGATCGGCAGACCGAGGCGCCAGACGGACCGGACCGCGTCTCCGTTCCACCGCCGCGCGGCGGGCGACATGAGGTACGGGCGCAGGACGCCGTCGCGCAGGATCACTGCGGCGAACGCCAGGAAGGACAGCAGGAACACCGTGACGGTGGCGATCGCGACGCCGACGAACCCGAAGGCGGGCAGCCCGAACTCGCCGTGGATCAATGCATGGTTCAGGGCGATGGTCGCACCGACCGAGGCAAGGGTGATGGCCAGCAGCGGACCGGGCCGCCTGAGACCGGTGGTGAAGTGCCGCAGGGTCTGGAACCACAGGCAGGGCAGCATCCCCGGCGCCAGCACCGTCAGGAAATCGCCCGCCTTGTCGACCACGGTCGGGTCCTGGCCGAGCAGGACGAGCAGCGGTCCGATCAGCAGCAGGGCGGCACAGAACACCACACCGCACACCGTGGACCAGAACAGCCCGGCGAACAGCAGCGCGCCGATCCGCTCTCGGTCGTCCCGCACATGGGCTTCGGCCACCAGGTTGCCGACCCCGGTGACCAGGCCCGTCCCGGTGGTGCGCAACTGGTTGAACAGCGCGAGGGCCAGACCGGCGGCGGCGATGTCGACCGCGCCGAGTCGGCCCAGCATCACGATGTCCACCGTGGTCAGCGCGACATAGGCGAAGTTGGTGAGGATCAGCGGAAACGCGAGCTTGAGCAGCGCCCGCGAGTTCTTGATCCACCACCCGGTGCCGGTCTGCTCCGCGCGGGTCGGGCCGGTTGTGCCGGTCGTGCCGGTCGTGTCAGTCGTGTCCGTCGTGTCGGTGCTCACCAGAAGTTGACCTTTTCCCCGCGTCCGCCCGCCAGCGCGAGGTCGGCCATGTACCGGCCCAGCGCGGCGTCGGTGACCGCCATGCCGCTGTTGTAGGCGAACACCACGTCGTCGCGATGGCGGCGGGCGGGTGCCCGGCCGAGCAGGATGTCCGGCAGCTGGGCGTCCACCGATGGCAGGCTGCCGTCCGCGCCCCGCAGGTCCTCGCAGGTGGCGTGCATCTGGGCGGTGTCGGTGGCGATCCGGTAGTCCGCGCCGTGGCACACGTCGGCGTGCACGCCGTACCCGAGCAGTACGGCGACCGAGCCCGGCTTCATCCAGTCGCGCCTCACCTCCTGCGTGGCGGACAGGCCGGCAGCGCCGATCACGATGTCCGCCTGGCCGGCGGCCTGACGCAGATCCGTGACGATCTCGACATGGCGTCCGTCGACACTGTCCTGGACGGCCCGCAGCCCTTCGGGGTAGGTGCCGAACACCTGCAGCCGCTCCAGCCCGGGCATGGCCGCGACCAGCATCGGCAGTGCCATCTGCCCCTGGACTCCGGTGCCCACGACCAGCGCAGTGCGCGCGTCGGGGCAGGCCGCGCGGGCGAACAGCGCGGTGGTGGCCGAGGACCGCAGGGGTCCGAGCTTCACCACGTCCATCAGCGCGATGGGGGCCCCGGTGGTGTCGTCGACGAGGAAGACGAACGAGTGGAAGCGGTAGCTGTCGCGGGTGCGGCGCGGGTCGAACTCGTAGACGGCCTTGAAGCAGACGGTGCCGCTGCCGCCGTCCCTGGCCACCATCGAATAGCTGAGTGAGCGGTGTCCGGGGTCATCGATGATCGTCTTGACCGGGTTGTCCGAGCCGCCTTCGCGCAGCGCGCGGTAGGCCTGCTCGACGACCGCGATCACCTGTCGGTGGTCGACGTCCAGTCCTTCCTGCTGCGCTTGTGGCAACAGCCACAACTGCCCTGGTGGGGCGTAGTTCTGTGACATGCGGGGGTTCTCCTTCGTTCGAGGTCGTGCTCGGGGCGTGCGCGGGGCGTACGCGAGGTCGCGTCAGATTCCGTCCAGTCGCCAGCGCGGCGGGCCGTCGCCGTCACCGAGCCACAGGGCTGCTTTCAGCGGCAGTGCGGCGTCGTGGAAGGGTGATTCGTTGGAGTCCATCTGGTAGCCGGCGGTGTTGAGGTAGACCAGGTGGTCACCGCGCCGTACGGGCCGGGGGAAGCCGATCTTCCGCCAGGTCACCAGGTCGCTCTCCAGACACGTCGAGCCCGCGACACAGGCCGGGAACACCTCGTCGGCAGCCGGTCCCGGGGAGAGGAGCAGCGGATCGGGCAGGTAGTCGCTGTTGAACCACTGCTCGGAGAGGCAGAAGCTGCTGCCCGCGACGGTGAGGATCGCGTACCCGTCGGTGGCCCGCCGGTCGTCGACCTGCTGCACACGGAACAGGGTGAATCCGGTCTGGTCCAACAGCGCTCGGCCGGGCTCGACGAGGAACCGGATGCCGGTGCGTGCCGCTTTCGCCGACAGGCTCTCGGCACCGTCGACCGGGTGCGCCATGATCGCGCGCACCGCCTCGACGGCAGTCTGCCCACCGTACGGATAGAAGTCCTTGAAGTGCTTGTCCGCGTGGTAGTGGGCCGGTTCGTTCTGCGCGAGGAACTCCGACCACAGCCGCGGATCGACGTAGCGAACCGGCAACCCGCCTCCGATGTCGACCAGTTCGGCCGTGGGGCAGCCGCGCCGCCGGGCGTCGAGACAGTGCTCGATCATCTCGTTCGCCGCCGCCGCGCGTTCCGCTGCGGAGTAGCCGCCCAGATGGAAGGAGAAGCCGCGCAGGCGGACGTGGTCGGCGAGTTCCCCGCACAGCCCGACGGCCGCCGTTCGCTCGGCGGGCGACAGCCCGAAGCGGCTCCCCGACTGGCCGGCAGTCCGGGCCCGCAGCAGCACACTGGCCTGACGCCCGGCGGTCCGCGCGGTTGCCGCGAGCCGGCGGAGTTCGCTGACCGAGGCGACGGCGACCAGGCAGCCGTGCTGCACGGCGAGGGCGAGCAGCGCGTCGTCCTTCTCCGGGCCGGAGATCCCGATCCGGTGCCCGGGCACTCCCCCGGCCAGGGCCTTGACCAATTCGGGGGCACTGGCGACGTCGACCCCGATACCGAGGGCGGCGGCGGACCGGACGTAACAACCGGCCTTGTTCGCCTTCTTGGCGAACAGGATGTCGGCGGTGGCTCCCGATTCGGCGAACGCCTGACGGAGCCGGGCGACGTTCTCCTCGAAAACCTCGGGCAGCACGACGTGCAACGGGGATCCCAGGCCGTCCAGAAGATCGGCCAGCAGGACGCGATGATCCGCCAGGAGCGTGGAGACCTTGGGATGCCGGAGTGCGGTGAGCGCGAAGGGCCGGACTCCGGCCACCGGGCGCTCGAGCACCTGTTGTGAGATAAGCACCCCGTACTTCTATATGAAGATGGTACTCATTTTCAATAGCGGCCTGTTCTGGCCTCCGCTGAACTGCGGTCGAATCGGCAGAATGAAGGCGAACCGGACAGTCTGTGTGGCGAATAGTCCTCAGTGGACCCGGCGGTCTTCCAGAGGGGCTGCCCGCAGGATGTCGTCGCCGACGCGGGGCAGGTGCGGAGTGTGGTTGACCAGCCGGGCGGAGTTGGCGACCACTGCGATGCTGCTGGTGTTGTGCAGCAGGGCGGCGAGAACCGGGTTCATCGAGCCGCCGGCGCCGGCCACCAGGCCGAGCAGGTTGACGCCGATGGCGAGTCCGTAGTTCTGCCGTACGACGCGCAGCGTGTGGCGGCTGAGTTCGACAACGGCTGCGACCTGGCGGAGGTCGTTGCCCGCGAGCGCGATGTCGGCGGTTTCCAGGGCGACGTGGGAGGAGTGTTCGCCCATGGTGATGCCGACGTCGGCCAGAGCGAGGGCGGGCGCGTCGTTGGTGCCGTCCCCGACCATGGCGACCGTGTGTCCCTCCGCCTGGAGGTCGCGGATCAGCTGGAGCTTGGCCTCCGGGAGTGCGTGTGCGTGCACCTCGGTGATGCCGAGGGTTTCGGCGACGACCTGTGCGGTCTCCGGTGCGTCGCCCGTGAGCAGGATCAGGCGGTCCACGCCGAGTTCGCGGAGCTGCTGGATGACGGTCTCGGCACCGGCGCGTACGGCGTCGGAGACGCCGAGCATGCCGATCAGGTCGGCGTCGTGGGCGATGCAGATGACCGTCTCGCCACCGCCCCGCAGGCGGTCGGTCCAGCCCCGCGCCCGGTCGGTCAGTGCGATGCCGTGCCGGCGCAACAGGGCGGGGCTGCCGACGAGGAGGCGGGTACCGTCGAGTTCGGCGCGCATGCCCATGCCCAGGACGACCTCGCACGCCTGGTGGATGGGGACGTGCAGGTGCTGTTCCTCGGTCCGGGCGACGATGGCCTGGGCGAGGGGGTGGCGGGCGTGCAGCTCGCCGGAGGCTGCCAGGCCGAGGACCTCGTCCGCGGTGAACTGCTCGCTGAGGGTGACCACACTGGTGACCAGCGGCTTGCCGAAGGTGAGGGTGCCCGTCTTGTCGAAGACCACGGCGGTGACCCTGCCGATGCCTTCGAGGTGGGTGCCGCCCTTGATGAGGGTCCCGCGGCGCGCGCCGTTGCCGATGGCGGCGCTGATGGCCGTGGGTGTGGCGAGTCCGGCGGCGCAGGGACAGGCGACCAGCAGCATGGTCATCGCCCGGCGGGCGTCGCGGGTGACGACGTAGGTCAGCGCCGCCAGCGCGAAGGAGACGGGCACGAAGCGCCGGGTGAAGCGTGTGGCCACCGTCTGGATCGGGGCGCGGTCGGACTGCGCTTCCTCGACCCGGCTGATGATCCGCCCGACCGTGGTGTCCCTTCCGACGGAACCGGCGCGGACGGTGAGCGACCCGGAGGTGACGATGGTGCCGGCGTACACGTGTACGCCTTCGCGGGCGTATACGGGCAGTGCCTCGCCGGTGACGGCCGCCTGGTCGACCAGGGCCTCGCCGGAGAGTACGTGTCCGTCGACGGGAATGCGGTGGTGCTCGTACACCGCGACGACATCGCCGGCTTCCAGCTCGTCCAGCGCCACCTCGACCTCGACGTCGTCGCGTACGAGCCACACCCGTTCTTCGCCGATGGTGAGCAGGTCCTCGATGGCCCGGCGGGTCCGGCGCAGGGTGAGGGTCTGGAGGAACTCGCCGATGTTCAGCAGCCACAGCACGGTCAGAGCGACCACGTTCTCGCGCAGCACCAGTGAGATGACGGTGGCGGCGGTGACCAGGGTGTCCGTGCCAGGGCTGCTGCGTCCGCGCAGCGTGCGCAAGGCACCCCGGAAGAAGGGAAGCCCTGTGAAGACCGTGATCACGCCAAGGAATCCGGAGGAGCCGAGGGTGATCGGTGGCCGGGCGAGCAGGCGGCGCACGGCCACGAGCGCCAGGACGGCTCCGCCGACCACCAGCCGAGCGACTTCCCCGGTGGAGGAGTCGGGCAGTGACCGGGAAGGCTTGGCTGCCACCAGGGAGGGGGGCGGCGCCTCCTCGAGGGCTGCGACCAGTGTGTCCACGTCGAGCTGGTCCGGGGACACCCAGATCACGACGCTCCCGGTGCGCGGGAAGATCCGCAGCGCCCGGAAGCCGGCCATGCCGCTCAGGCGGTCGTCCACGAGTCCGGCACAGCCGGGCCGGTCGCGCAGCCACGGGACGGTCAGCCGGGCACGTCCCGAGGCCACGGAGCGCACGATCACGGTCTGCATGGTCAGTGCTCGTGGCCGTGGTCGGCGCTGTCGACCTTGACAGCGGAGGGCGGTGGCGCCTCCTCGCCGAGCGAGGTGCGGGCCTCGGCCAGTACATCGCCGGCCTTGAGCCTGGCTTCCTCCGCGGCTTCGGCCAGCCACCGGCTCGCGACGATGCCACCGGCGACGCCCTGGACGAGTGCCTTGCGCGCAGCCGGTGCGGCGACCGGAAGGTTCTTGACGATCAGGGCGCCCACAACGCCGGACACGGCGTAGTGCGCCACCTTGCCGATGGTGGCACCAATGATGGTGAGGGGGTGCACGGGCAGCTCCTTCCGTCCGCGCCGGCCGGGCGCAACGGTGCCTCGCCTCCAGTGTCGCGCCGGGCGGTGATGTGGTCGACCGCAGGTCGGCGGGCCCGCTCAGATACCTGCCGCGGGCCGTGCACGGGCTGGTACAACGGTCCCGGTCTCCCTGGCGACGCGCCGGGAAGCGGCCAGTCGGCAACCGAGGTAGATCAGGAACGAGAGGGTGGTGACGTAGGGGCTGATGGGGACGGTGCCGCCGAGCGTGAGCAGGATCCCGCCCTCCATGGACACGAGGGCGAAAACGACGCTCAGCACCGGCAGCAGCACGGGGGACGCCGTGATCCGGGCAGCTGCCGCCGCTGGCGTGACGAGAAGGGACAGGACCAGCAGGGCGCCGACGATCTGTACGCAGAGGGCGACGGCCAGCCCGAGGACGAGCATGAAGGACAGGGACAGCGCGCGGACGGGCACCCCTCTGGCTTCGGCTGCCTCCGGGTCGGCACTCGCAAAGGCCAGCGGCCTCCAGAGCACCGCGAGGGCGATGAGCACCACTCCGGCCAGCAGCGCGCACACACGATGCTCCGCGCCCGGGACCTCGTCCGCTTCGGCGTGGACGGGGACCGCTGGGGGCTCCCCCTCACGCGCGGTGCGATCCGCCGACGCGTGGTCCCCGTCACCACGACCGAGGAAACGATGACCGCGCTCGGAGCACGAGCAGGTGCCAACCGCATACCGTCCTCCCTGCAAGGGGAAACCGAAACGGTAATCAGTTGAATTATCGCCCTCCGGCGGCGAGCCCTCTGGGCGGGTGGCACCCTTGGCCATCAGTTGAAAACGATTACCATGGCGACTTAGAGTGGGGGCGCTGCGTGCGACGACCGGCCGGCGCCAAGGGGGGCTCCAACGGGCGTCGCACGTAGCTCGGTTGATGTCCGACTCGACCGCGGCGGCCCCAGCGGCCCACTCCGGAGGCCGCTGCCCCGGCAAGCACGGCGGCAGCCGGGCCGCACCCTGACCGCAGCGCCCCAGCGGCCGTCCGTTCACGGTCGGGGCACTGCTCGGGCCGGCGCCGGACCCCTCCCCCGGCGTCGGCCTGCACCCCGCCCCACCTCGACTGCACCGCCGCCCCTGCGGTCCAAGCACCCGTCGGCCGTGGCATCGAAGCTCTAATTGAAAATGGATGCCATTACCAATAGGGTGTCGCGGGTACCGCACACCTCGACGCATTCAGGAGTTCCCATGGCCGTCCCCAAGCGGAAGATGTCCCGGAGCAATACCCGTCACCGCCGCGCCCAGTGGAAGGCCACCACCCCGCAGCTGGTGCCGATCACGGTCGACGGCTCCGTCTACCAGGTACCGCAGCGCCTTGTGAAGGCGTACGAGCGCGGCCTGCTCCGCCCCGAAGGCTGATCCCGTGGCCCCGTTCGACCGCCTTCCGGTGACGGTTCTGTCCGGTTTCCTCGGCGCGGGAAAGACCACCCTGCTCAACCACGTGCTCAGCAACCGCGAGGGCCTCCGGGTCGCGGTGATCGTGAACGACATGAGCGAGGTCAACATCGACGCCGCGCTCGTGCGCGGTGGCGAGGCGGCGCTCTCGCGCACCGAGGAGCGGCTGGTCGAGATGACCAACGGCTGCATCTGCTGCACCCTGCGCGACGACCTGCTGGAGGAGGTCGACCGGCTCGCCCGCGAAGGCCGCTTCGACTACCTGCTCATCGAGTCCAGCGGCATCTCCGAGCCCATGCCGGTCGCCGCCACCTTCTCCTTCCCCCGGGACGACGGCGCCACCCTCGGCGACCTGGCCCGACTCGACACCATGGTCACCGTCGTCGACGCCTCGGACTTCCTGCGGGAACTCGCCGGCGGGGACGAACTCGCAGCACGCGGCCTCGACCAGTACGAGGACGACGAGCGGACCGTCAGCGATCTCCTCATGGACCAGGTCGAATTCGCGGACGTCATCGTCCTCAACAAGCTCGACCTGGTCGGGCCGGGCGACGCCGCACGGCTGCGCGCCACCCTCGCCCGGCTCAATCCCGAGGCCCGGATCGTGCCCGCCGTACGCGGCCACGTCGCACTCGAACAGGTCCTGGGCACCGGACTGTTCGACGTGGAGCGCGCCCAGCAGGCCCCCGGCTGGGTCAAGGAGCTCAACGGGGACCACGTCCCCGAAACCGAGGAGTACGGCATCTCCTCACTGGTGTTCCGCGCCGATGCGGCCTTCCACCCCGGCAGGCTCTGGACGTTCGTCACCAAGGGCCTCGACAGCGGCACCTTCGGCAGGATCCTGCGCTCCAAGGGGTTCTTCTGGCTCGCCAGCCGCCCCCGGGTGACCGGCCTGTGGTCCCAGGCCGGCGCGGTGGCCCGCTTCGAGCCCTCGGGAGCCCGTGGCACGGACACCACCCAGGGCCAGGAACTGGTCTTCATCGGCATCGGGCTGCGCACCGAGGCGCTCCGGGCGGCGCTCGAGGCCTGCCTGCTCACGCCTGACGAGCCCGTCCCGGCCGAGGACGATTTCCCGGCATGGGAGACGTACGGCATCGACGACGCCTGCGAGCACGAGCCCGCCGCCACACCTGTGACGGCGGCGGCCTGAGACTCGGGCTGGGCGGTGGTCGCAGCCACGGCACCGCCCAGCCCGGCCCGCCTCCGGACCGGATTCCCGCCTCTGCCACGGTCGCGGGGATCGGCAGCTCCGGGCGTTGTCACACCTGGCCTGTCGGACGCAGCTCGCGTTCGAGGGCGGACAGGGCGAAGGCGTGCGGGGAGGCGTGCTGCCAGCGTGAGCGGCCGAGCATCACGTCCTCGGAGAGCCCGCTGAGCATGGCCACGGCGCGGATGGTGAACTCGGGAAGGTCCACCTCGGCGAATTGTCCCGAATCCCGGCCCTCGCACAGGATGGCTTCCAGGCGCTCGTCCCAGCCGTCCAGCAACTCGGTCAGGACACGTCGGCCTGCTTCGTCCTGGCGCTGGGCCAGTACCTGCGTCCACAGCGCGTAGCGCTCGTCGCCCTGGTGGCGGGGCAGGTAGAAGCGGACGAACAGGTCCAGCTTCTCTGCAGGGGACGCGGCCTGGTCGGCGGCCTGCTGGAAGCGGGCCCAGAGGTCCGCCTGGCTCCATGCGAGGACTTCGAGCAGGAGCCGGTCCTTCTTGCCGAAGTGGTAGAGGATGTGCCCGGTGCTCATGCCGGCCCGCGCGGCAATGTCCGACATCCGCAGGGCCGCCGTGCCCTTCTCGGCTATGACGGCGATGGCGGCCCGCATGGCACGCCCGCGCGCCTCGTCCCCGCTGGGCTGACGCTTCCTGTCGACCGGGGCCCGGGTCGCGGACCGGGAGGCCGCGCCGGGCCCGGCAGTTTCTGACGTCGGCATGAGCTCTCTTTCGGTTCCGGAGATCCAGGCCCCAAGTCTAGGTTCCTAAAATCTAGATTTTCAATCTAGACTGAATATCTAGTCAGAGCGAGGGACCGGTCGGCTGTGCGTGGCCGCCCCGGCCGCCCTGTCCTACTCATCCACCCGGGAGACACCCTCATGACGCGCGGATTCGATGTCGTGGAGACCTGTATCGCCGACTTGCGCACAGCGCTGGAGAAGGGCGAGACAACCGCGGTCGGGCTGCTCGACGCCTACCTGGCGCGGATCGAGGCGTACGACGGGCCCGGCACGGACACCGCTCTGAACGCGATGGTCGTGATGAACCCGCGGGCCCGCGCGGAAGCGGAGGCCTCCGACGCGCGCCGCGCACGCGGCGAGACGCTCGGCCCCCTGGACGGCATCCCGTACACCGCGAAGGACAGCTACCTCGCCGAGGGGCTGACGGCCGCGTCCGGCTCCCCCGCCTTCGAGCACCTCGTCGCCCAGCGCGACGCCTTCGCCATCGAGCGGCTGCGCGCGGGCGGGGCCGTCCTCATCGGCCTGACCAACATGCCGCCGATGGCGAACGGCGGCATGCAGCGCGGCGTGTACGGCCGCGCGGAGAGCCCGTACAGCGCCGACTGGCTCACCAGCGCCTACGGCTCCGGCTCCTCCAACGGTTCGGGCACGGCGACGGCGGCGTCCTTCGGCGCGTTCGGCCTCGGCGAGGAGACCTGGTCCTCGGGCCGGGCCCCCGCATCGAACAATGCGCTGTGCGCCTACACGCCCAGCCGCGGCGTGATCTCGGTCCGCGGCAACTGGCCGCTGGTGCCGACCATGGACGTCGTGGTGCCGCACACCCGCACCATGGCCGACCTGCTCGAACTGCTCGACGTCGTCGTCGCCGACGACCCGAACCCGCGCGGGGACCTGTGGCGCGCGCAGCCCTGGGTGGCGCTGCCCTCCGCCTCGCAGGTACGGCCCGCCTCCTACCCCGCTCTCGCCCCCGCCGACGCGCCGGCCGCGGCCGAGGTGCTGGCCGGCCGGCGCGTCGGCGTGCCCCGGATGTACATCAACGCCGACCCCGATGCCGGAACGAACCCCGACGGGGGCATCGGCGGCCAGACCGGGCAGCGCATCGACACGCGCCCCTCGGTGATCGCCCTGTGGGAAGCCGCCCGCCGGGATCTGGAGGCGGCCGGCGCCGAGGTGGTCGAGGTCGACTTCCCCGCGGTGACCAACTACGAGTCCGACCGCCCCGGAGCGCCCTCGCTGCTCACCCGTGGACTGGTCAGCCGCGAGTACCTCACCTTCGAGATCGAAGACCTGTCCGCCTGGGCCTGGGACGACTTCCTCCGCGCCAACGGCGACCCGGAGCTGTCCACGCTGGCCGAGGTGGACGGCACCCTCATCTGGCCCAAGCAGGAGGGCGAGCTGCCCGACCGCTACGACGGCTTCGACGACACGATCGGCGACTACCCGCGTTTCGTGCGCGAGCGCCCGTATGCCTCCCTCACCGACATGCCGCACCTCGAGCAGGGGCTGCGCGGTCTGGAGGAGACGCGCCGGGTGGACCTCGAGCAGTGGATGGACGGCCTGGGCCTGGACGCGGTGGTCTTCCCCGCGGTCGCCGACGTGGGCCCCGCGGACATGGACGTGTCCGTGGAGTCCGCCGACCTCGGCTGGCGCAACGGCGTCTGGGTCGCCAACGGCAACCTGGTCCCCCGCCACCTCGGCATCCCGACCGTGACCGTGCCCATGGGAACCATGGCCGACACCGGCATGCCCGTCGGGCTGACCTTCGCAGGCCGTGCCTACGACGACAACGCCCTGCTGGCCCTCGCCGCAGCCTTCGAGAAGACCGGCAGCCGGCGCACGGTGCCGCCGCGTACGCCGCGCCTGCCGGCTTCGCAGTGACCGAAGGCCGGCCCGCAGCGGGGAGGGCGTGACCATCCGGTCACGCCCTCCGGGCGAGGGGCGGCTGTGCGGGCCGGGTGCAGGGGGCCGGCGCTCACACGACGACTCGGCTCTCTCGTCACGGCAGGGAGCGCTGTTGGCGGCCGTTGTAGGCGCCGAGGGGGCGGATCAGGGCGTTGTGTTCGAGCTGTTCGGTGATGTGGGCGGTCCAGCCGGTGATGCGGCTCATCACGAAGATGGGTGTGAACGTGGGGATGTCGAAGCCCATGAGCTGGTAGGCGAGACCGGCGGGGTAGTCGAGGTTCGGGTGGATGCCCTTGCGGCTGATCATGGCGTGGCGCAGGGCGGCGTGCAGGGTGGCGAGCCGGGTGACGTCCGGGTCCGCGGCGCGGGCGACGAGGCGGTCGGTGGCCTCCTGCATGATCGGGACGCGGGAGTCGCCGTTCTTGTAGACGCGGTGCCCGAAGCCCATGATCTTGCGCTTGGAGGCCAGGGCCTCCTCCAGCCACTCCCCGGCCCGGTCCGGGTCGCCGATCTCGTTCAGCATGTGCATCACGGCCTCGTTGGCGCCGCCGTGGAGCGGAAGTTCTCGGCGTAGCCGAGTGACGGGTCGGGCTGGACGGGGGCGAGTCCGTGCCGGCGGCGGTGGTCGGCGGCGACGACGACCGGGAGTTTCGCGAGCAGGGAAAGGGACTTGGCCCGGTTGGCGGCGGTGCTGCCGTCGTCCTCGGTGGGGTCCTCGGAGCCGAAGAAGCTGACGGCGGTGCGCAGTACGTCCATCGGGTGGCAGGTCTCGGGCAGCCGCGCCAGGACCTCGGTGGTGGTGCGGTCCAGGGGACGCAGGGCCCTTTCCTGTGCCCGGAACTCGCGCAGCCGGTCCGCGTCGGGCAGTTCTCCGTGCCACAGGAGGTGCGCGACTTCCTCGAAGGTGCAGCGGGCAGCCAGGTCCTGGACGGGGTAGCCGCGGTAGATGAGGGAGTTGGTCTCCGCGATGACGGTGGAGATGGCGGTGGTGTCGACGACGACACCGGAGAGACCTCGGTGGATCTCGGGTGCGGTGGCGGTCATGGTGGCCTCCGGTGCGGGTCAGTTGCCGGGCGGAAGGGTGAAGTCGAAGACGGCCGAGTCGAAGGTGTTGTAGTCCTCGTAGCCGAGTACCTCGTACAGGCGGGAGCGGGTCTGCATGCGGGGCAGCAGGGACTCCTGGGTGCCCTCCTCGGCGAGGGTGCGCAGACCGTCCTCGACGGCTCCCATGGCGAGACGGAAGAAGGTGACGGGGTAGAGCGCGATGTTGTAGCCGAGGTTCTCCAGGGTGGCCGTGCCGAGCAGCCGGCTCTTGCCGAATTCGGTCATATTGGCGAGCAGCGGCACGTCGACGGCCTTGCGGAAGGCCTCGAACTCGGCCTCGTCGGCGAGGGCTTCCGGAAAGATCGCGTCGGCTCCGGCGTCCACGTAGGCCCTGGCGCGGTCGATGGCGGCGTCGAGGCCCTCCACGGCGCGGGCGTCGGTGCGGGCCATGAGGAGGAAGTCAGGGTCACGGCGGGAACCGGCGGCGGAGCGGATCCGGCGGGCCATCTCTTCGCGCGGAACGACGGTCTTGCCGTCGAGGTGCCCGCAGCGCTTGGGGTTGACCTGGTCCTCGAGGTGGAGGCCGGCCAGGCCGGCGTCCTCGATGAGCTGGAGGGTGCGGGCAGCGTTCATGGGCTCGCCGAAGCCGGTGTCGGCGTCGATGAGGACGGGCAGGTCGGTGACACGGGTGACCTGCTGGGCGCGGGCGGCGATCTCGGTGGAGGTGGTCAGGCCGATGTCCGGCAGGCCGAGGTCGGCGGCGAGGACGGCTCCGGAGAGGTAGGCGGCTTCGAAGCCGGCCTCCTGGATGAGCTTGGCCGAGTACGGGTTGATCGCGCCCGGCATCCTCAGGAGCCGCCCGGTGGCGAGCTGTTCGCGGAAGCGGCGGCGACGAAACGCGGGCGTGGTGTGGGTGTGCAGCATCAGAACAGGCCCTTCGGGAGGGCCGCGTCGTACGCGGCAACGGCATCGGTGTCGACGGCCGGGAAGAGGTCCGTGAGTCCGGCGGTGTCGAGCTCCGCGAGCCGGGCGGCGGTCTCCAGGAAGGCGTCCTGGTCGGCGGTCGTGACGATGCCGTCGGTGAGGGTGCGGAACTTGGCGGTGTAGCCGGCCCGGTCGAAGGGGCGTGCCCCGGCAGGGTGCGCGTCGGCGACGGCGAGTTCGTCCTCGATCACCGTGCCGTCGAAGAGGGTGATCACGGCGCGGCCACCGAAGGCCCGGCGGGCCGGGTCGGGGTCGTGGTAGCGGCGGGTCCACTCCGGGTCCTCGACCGTGGTGATCTTCTGCCACAGCTCGACGGTGGCGGGGCGCCGGGCGCGGCCGGGGGCGTAGGAGCGCTCGTGGTGCCAGCCGCCGTCCTCCAGGGCGACGGCGAAGATGTAGGGCACCGAGTGGTCGAGGGTCTCGCGGCTGGCGGCCGGATCGTACTTCTGCGGGTCGCCGGAGCCGGAGCCGATCACGTGGTGCGTGTGGTGGCTGGTGTGCAGGACGATCGAACGGACCTTCTCCAGCGGGCCGGTCTTCTCCCGCAGCCCGCGGGCGAGGTCGATGACGGCCTGCGCCTGGTACTCGGCAGAGTGCTCCTTGGTGTACGTGTCGAGGATCGCCCGGCGGGCCTCACCCGGCCCGGGCAGCGACACTGTGTACGACGCCTCGGGGCCGTCGAGCATCCAGGCGAGGAACCCGTCCTCGCCCTCGTAGATCGGCGAGGGGGCGCCCTCGCCGCGCATGGCACGGTCCACGGCCTCGATCGCGGCCTTGCCGGCGAAGGCGGGGGCGAACGCCTTCCAGCTGGAGATCTCGCCCTTGCGGGACTGACGGGTCGCGGTCGTGGTGTGCACGGCCTGCTGGACGGCCTGGTACACGGTCTCGGTGTCGAGCCGCAGCAGGGCGCCGATGCCGGCGGCGGTCGCGGCGCTGAGGTGGGCGACGTGGTCGATGCGGTGGGCGTGCAGGCAGATGCCCTTGACGAGGGCGACGTGGATCTCGTAGGCGGCGGTGATGCCGCGCAGCAGGTCGGCGCCGGAGCGGCCGGTGTGCTGGGCGACGGCCAGCAGCGGGGGGATGTTGTCGCCGGGGTGGGAGTAGTCGGCCGCGAGGTAGGTGTCGTGGAAGTCGAGTTCGCGGACGGCGGTGCCGTTGGCCGGTGCGCTCCTCATGCCGTACACCGCCTTCCACACCGCGGCCGAGAAGGTGCGCTACGACATCGAACTCCTCCAAGGCGTCTTCGGCGTCGGATTCGAAACCGTCTGCCACCGTCTGAGCACCCTCCAGCGCCCCGACCGCCGGGGTGTGCCCTTCTCCTTCCTGCGGGCCGACCGGGCCGGCAACATCTCGAAGCGGCAGTCGGCCACCGACTTCCACTTCTCCCGCCTGGGCGGCACCTGCCCGCTGTGGACCGTGTACGGGGCCTTCTCGGCCCCCGGCCGGATCCTCACTCAGGTCGCGGAAATGCCCGACGGCAAGAAGTACTTCTGGATCGCCCGCACGGTCACCCGCGGCGGCTTCGGCCACCACGCGCCCCGGGCCGACTTCGCCGTCGCCCTCGGCTGCGAGCTCCGGCACGCGCCCCGCCTCGTGTACGCGGAAGGCATCGCCCTGGACGACCCCCGCGCCACCACCCCCATCGGGCTCGGCTGCCGGATCTGCGAACGGCAGGACTGCGCCCAGCGGGCCCGGCCCCCGGCCGGCGGCAGCCTCGCCGTCGACCCCGACCGTCGCACCTACGTGCCGTACCCGGTGGTGGCCGAACACTGAACCCGACGCTCCTCCCCTCCGCACCGCACACGTGCGGAGCGTCTCATTCCAGCGTCCGAATGGTGGACAGTGCTCGCCGCTGGGCCATTCGGGACCCTAGTCTGGCCGGTGCAGCTGGTTCGCCCCGTCCGCCAGGCGGGATGCGTCGTAAGAGGGAACCCGGTGGGAATCCGGGACTGCCCCGCAGCGGTGAGCGGGAACGACCGCCGTCATACGCACTGGGACCGGACAACGGCCCTGGGAAGCGACGGCCAGTAGGAACCTCGTCCACGACGAGACGTGCCCGCAAGTCCGAAGACCTGCCCGTTGCCCGCGCCCGGCCGATGCCGTGCGCGGACATCCCGGTGACCTCGTGGGCGGGTCGGCGTACACAGCGAGCGGCACGAGCGGCTTTGATTCCGCGGCGTGGGCCGCCCGTTCTGTCGTTCCCTTCGCGTCCGCGTCCCGTCGCCGGGACGTTTCTGGACACATCTCGCGAAGGAGAGTTCCGTGACAGCGAAGCCCGCAGCCGCGGCAGCACGAGCCACCGTGTACGGCTACCCCCGCCAGGGGCAGAACCGCGAACTGAAGAAGGCCATCGAGGGCTACTGGAAGGCCCGCGTCACCGCCGACGCCCTCCGGGCCACCGCCGCCGACCTGCGCCGTTCGAACTGGCAGCAGCTGACCGAAGCCGGCATCCACGAAGTACCCACCGGTGACTTCTCGTACTACGACCACGTGCTGGACACCAGCGTCATGGTCGGCGCCGTCCCCTCCCGCCACCGCGAGGCGGTCGCCGCCGACACCCTGGACGGCTACTTCGCGATGGCCCGCGGCACCCAGGACGTGGCGCCCCTGGAAATGACCAAGTGGTTCGACACCAACTACCACTACCTGGTCCCCGAACTCGGCCCCGACACCGCCTTCACCGCCGACTCCACCAAGCAGGTCGCCGAGCTGAAGGAAGCGCTCGCCCTCGGCCACACCGCCCGCCCCGTCCTCGTCGGCCCGATCACGTACCTGCTGCTCGCCAAGCCCGCCCCGGGCGTGGCCGCCGACTTCGAACCGCTGACCCTTCTCGACCGGCTGCTCCCCGTGTACGCGGAGGTCCTCGCCGACCTGCGGGCCGCCGGTGCCGAGTGGGTGCAGCTCGACGAGCCGGCGCTGGTCCAGGACCGCACCCCGGCCGAACTGAACGCCGCCGCCCGCGCCTACCGCGAACTCGGCGCGCTCACCGACCGGTCCAAGCTGCTGGTCGCCGCCTACTTCGGCCGGCTCGGCGATGCGCTCCAGGTCCTGGCCGCCGCACCCGTCGAGGGCCTTGCCCTGGACTTCACCGACACCGGCGCGGGCAACCTCGACGACCTCGCCGCCGTCGGCGGCCTGCCCGGCAAGAGGCTCGTCGCGGGCGTGGTCAACGGTCGCAATGTCTGGATCAACGACTTCCAGAAGTCCCTGACCACGCTCGGCACTCTGCTCGGCCTCGCCGACCGGGTGGACGTAGCCGCGTCCTGCTCGCTGCTGCACGTCCCGCTGGACGCATCCGCCGAGCGCGACATCGACCCGCAGATCCGGCGATGGCTCGCCTTCGCCCGCCAGAAGGCGACGGAGATCGCCACGCTCGCCCGCGGCCTCGCCCAGGGCACCGACGCCATCGCCGCGGAACTCGCCGCCAACCGCGCCGACCTCGCCTCGCGCGCCGGTTCCGCCATCACCCACGACCCCGCGGTCCGGGCCCGTACCGCCGCGATCACCGACGCCGACGGCCGCCGCGCCCAGCCCTACGCCGAACGCACCGCCGCCCAGCGCGCCCATCTGGGCCTGCCCGTGCTGCCCACCACCACGATCGGCTCGTTCCCCCAGACCGATGAGCTGCGCGTGGCGCGCGCGGACCTGCGGGCCGGCCGGCTCGACACCGCCGGCTACGAGGAGCGCATCAAGGATGAGATCCGTGAGGTGATCTCCTTCCAGGAGAAGACCGGGATCGACGTCCTCGTCCACGGGGAGCCCGAACGCAACGACATGGTCCAGTACTTCGCCGAACAGCTGACCGGCTATGTCGCCACCCAGCACGGCTGGGTCCAGTCCTACGGCACCCGCTACGTCCGCCCGCCGGTCCTGGCCGGCGACATCTCCCGCCCCGAGCCGATGACGGTCCGCTGGACCTCGTACGCCCAGTCCCTGACGCCCAAGCCGGTCAAGGGCATGCTGACCGGCCCGGTCACCATGCTCGCCTGGTCCTTCGTACGCGACGACCAGCCGCTCGGCGAGACCGCCCGCCAGGTGGCCCTCGCCCTGCGCGACGAGGTGGGCGACCTGGAGGCCGCGGGGACGTCCGTCATCCAGGTCGACGAGCCGGCGCTGCGCGAGACCCTTCCGCTGCGGGCCGCGGACCATGCCGAGTACCTGGCCTGGGCCACCGAGTCGTTCCGGCTCAGCACCAGCGGGGTCCGGCCTGACACCCAGATCCACACCCACATGTGCTACGCCGAGTTCGGCGACATCGTCCAGGCCATCGACGACCTCGACGCCGACGTCATCAGCCTGGAAGCCACCCGCTCGCACATGCAGGTGGCCGGTGAGCTGGCCGAGCACGGCTACCCGCGCGAGGCCGGCCCGGGCGTCTGGGACATCCACTCCCCGCGCGTCCCCAGCACCGGCGAGGCCGCCGGGCTGCTGCGCAAGGGTCTGGAGGCCATCCCGGCCGAACGGCTGTGGGTCAACCCCGACTGCGGCCTGAAGACCCGCGGCTGGACCGAGACCCGCGCATCCCTGGAAAACCTCGTCGCCGCCGCCCGCGAAGTACGCGCGGAGCTGACGACCGACAACGGCTGACGCCTGGCGGTCCGGGCGGGACGCCACGGCGTCCCGCCCGGCACACGGACGGCATCCGCGGGCCAGCGGCTCCGCGAAGGCCGCCACATTCGCAGAAGGACACCATGCCCACTCAGGTACCCCGCCGCGTCAAGGTTCTCGGTCCACCGGGCGACCGGCACGACGAGATCCTCACCCCCGCGGCACTCGACTTCCTGGCACTGCTCGACGATGCCTTCGCCGGACGCCGCCGGGAGATCCTCACCGCTCGCCGCCATCGCAGCGACCGCCTCGTCTCGGGATCCCCGCTGGACTTCCCCCGCGCGACATCGGGTGTGCGGGAAGACCCCCACTGGCGGGTCGCGCCGCCGGCCCCGGGCCTGACCGACCGCCGTGTGGAGATCACCGGCCCGCCCACCCCCCGGATGGCCGTGAACGCGCTCAACTCCGGCGCCCGGGTGTGGATGGCCTGCTTCGAGGACGCCGCCTCCCCGCTCTGGGAGAACATCGTCGGCGGCCAGCTGACCCTGCTGGACGTGTCCCGGCGGCCTAGGGACTTCACCACCCCGAAGGGCCGGGAACACCGGCTGGGAACAGACCTCCCCGCCATCATGGTGCGGCCTCGCGGCTGGCACCTGGACGAGGAACACCTCACGGTCGCCGACCGCCCGCTGCCCGCCTCGCTGGTCGACTTCGGCCTGTACTTCTTCCATTGCGCGCAGCGGCAGACCGACCTCGGTTCCGGCCCGTACTTCTACCTCCCCAAGCTGGAGAACCGCCACGAGGCCCGGCTGTGGAACGACGTGTTCCTGCTCGCCCAGGAGCTCCTGGGCGTCCCGCGCGGCACGATCCGGGCCACCGCCGTCATCGAGACGGTCACCGCCGCGTTCGAGATGGAGGAGATCCTCTACGAACTGCGCGAACACGGCGCCGGTCTCAATGCGGGGCGCTGGGACTATCTGTTCAGTCTGGTCAAGACCTTCGGGCACCAGGCCCGGTTCCTGCTGCCCGACCGCACCGAGACCGCCATGACCGCCCCCTTCATGCGGGCGTACTGCGAACTCCTCGTCCGCACCTGCCACCGTCGCGGAGCACACGCGATCGGCGGCGTGGCCGCACAACTCCCGGGCAGGGGCAGGGACGTGACAGCCGAACGGGTCGTGCCGGAGAAGATCATTGCCGACAAGGAATACGAGGCCCGGGCAGGGTTCGACGGCTCCTGGGTCGCCCACCCCGCCCTGGTGCCCGTCTGCCGCGAGGTCTTCGACCGCCGGCTCGGCGGTGGCCCCCACCAGATGCACCGCACGCTCGACGACGTGCAGGTACGCGCCGCCGATCTGCTGTCCGTACGCCGGTCCGCGTTGCCGCCGAGTACCGAGGAGGTCCGCTTGAACGTGGCCGTCGCGCTGCGGTACTTCGACGCGTGGCTACAAGGACGGGGTGCGGTCGCCCCCGCCGGGCTGCCGGAGGACACGGCCACCGCCGAGATCGCGCGTGCCCGGCTGTGGCAGTGGCTCCGGCACCGCCTGATCTCCCACGAGGACCTGTTCGCCTTGATCGACGCAGTATCCGCCTCCCTGGCCCGGGAGCAGCCAGGCGCCCTGGTCGCCGAAGCGCGCACGATCCTCGAACAGACGCTGGTGGCCCGCGAACTGCCCGCCTTCTTCACCACCGAGGCGTACCGGCGCCATCTCGTCCACCGGACGGAGGTGTCGCCGTGAACTCCGACGGCCACCGGCGGCACGGCTCCATCGCGGGGTTGCCGGACTGGGACCGGTGCGCGGTCATGGGCGTCGTGAACGTCACCCCCGATTCGTTCTCCGACGGCGGCCGGTGGTTCGAGGCGAGTACGGCCGTCAAGCACGGGCTGGACCTCGTGGCCGAGGGGGCCGACCTGGTGGACGTGGGAGGTGAGTCGACCCGTCCCGGCGCCGCCCGCGTCGACGAGGACGAGGAACTGCGCCGCGTCGTCCCCGTGGTGCGGGATCTGGCGGCCGAAGGCGTCCTTGTGTCCGTCGACACCATGCGCTCCTCCGTCGCGGCACGGGCGGTGGATGCCGGCGCGGTCCTGGTCAACGACGTCAGCGGCGGCCTCGCCGATCCCGCCATGGTCCCGGCCGTCGCGGCCTGCGGCGTCCCCTTCGTCGTGATGCACTGGCGCGGGTTCAGCCACGACATGAACAGCCGTGCGGTCTACGGCGACGTGGTCGGCGAGGTCGTCGCGGAACTCGGCGCCCGTGTCGAGGCCGTCGTGACCGCCGGCATTCCGCCGGAACGCCTGGTGATCGACCCGGGACTCGGCTTCGCCAAACGCGCCGAGCACGACCTCGCTCTTGTGGCAGGACTCGGCGAGGTGTGTGCACTGGGCCGTCCCGTCCTGGTAGCCGGATCCCGGAAGAGGTTCCTCGGCCACGTCCTGACAGACGTGAACGGCACCCCGCCACCCGCGCACGGGCGGGACGCCGCCACCGCTGCCCTGTCGGCCATCGCCGCCTACCAGGGCGCCTGGGCTGTGCGGGTCCACGATGTCCGGGCGACAGCCGACGCGGTCAGGGTCGCTCGCGCGGTCACCCCGTCCGGCTGACAGGAGTCGGCGCGTCTGCCCTGCCGGCGGCACTCCGGGCCTCGGGTTGCGGCCGTTCCACTGACCCGTGGATGACAACTGAATGCCTACCAAGTGGGGCAAGCCGGTGTGAATCCGTCACTGGCCTGCAATCGTGAGCGGCAGAGAACCACGTGCCGCGAGTCGGAGCGCCCGCTTCGGAAAGGCCTACCGCTTCCCGCTGTCATGGTCTGCAGCATGGAGCCCGGCAACTGCCACTGGAACCCACGCATTCGCTTTGCGCATGGGTGCCGGGAACCGCCCGTAGCCGGCACCGGAAGGGGTGCGCCGGACCCCACTCCGCTCAAGCGGCGTAACCGCCACCGCCACCGCCACCGAACGACCGCACGACAACCTCCGTGCCGCCTTGCGCGGCATAGGCGGCTCCACGGCGTACGCCCTCGGCGCGTAGCTGGCACGAGGAGACGCGGCATAAGATGACTCGATCATCAGGCCGCTGTGACAGGGCCGCCCACGCCGCGGCCATGGTCGCGGCGGGACCACAGACGCTGATCACGAGAGCTCCCGGCCGACAGGCGAACGCCGGCGTGCATCTCATCGGGGCGGCACCACCGGCTTGCCCGCCCCCGAACGCCAAGCCCCCAGGGAGAAGTGAGGAATGCCAGTGATCTGCGTCGGAGGCATGATCGGGATCGGCAAGACGAGCGTGGCCGAGCTCCTTGCCAAGGAGCTCGGCAGCACGGTCTTCTACGAGAGCGTGGAGGACAACCCGATCCTGCCGCTCTTCTACACGGCGAGCCCCGAGGAGATCGAGGCGAAGCGCTACCCCTTCCTGCTCCAGCTCTACTTCCTGCAGACCCGGTTCGCCGCGATCAAGGAGGCGTACAAGCAGGACGACAACGTCCTGGACCGGTCCATCTACGAGGACTGGTACTTCGCCAAGGTCAACCACGACCTGGGCCGGATCAGCACCCTGGAAATGCAGGTGTACGAGGGCCTGCTGAGCGAGATGATGCGCGAGATCGACGGCCTGCCGTACCGCAAGGCACCCGATCTCATGGTCTACCTCAAGGCCGACTTCGAGACCGTGCTCCACCGCATAGGGCTGCGAGCCCGCGACTTCGAGCAGGACGAGAGCCTCGTCGAGTACTACCGCACCCTGTGGTCCGGCTACGACAACTGGGTCCACGAGCACTACTCCGCCAGCGAGGTCCTGACCATCGACATGACCCACACAGACGTGGTCAACAACCCCGACCACGCCGCCCGTGTGGCGCGCGAGGTCAAGGAGGCCCTGGCGGCTTCCCGGAACCGCGCCTGAACGGTCTCCCATCGGACACCGGCTGGGCGCAAGCACTGCGCCCAGCCCCCGTCCATACGAACCAGCAGGTCAGCGCACACGACCTCGCGGCTTCAGGTGGGTCGGAGGGAGCTCGGGAGCCGGAAGCGGAGGGCCGTCGTACGTCGGCATGATCACCGTTCACCTCCTCGGCGGGGCTCGCCTCCTGATGACGCAGTTCAGCGAAGGCGGCGAAGATACGGGTCGAACGGCCGGGACGGCTCCAGGTGCATGCGGACGTCGACGATGTCCATGCCGTCAGGGCGCGCGATGACGGGGTTGAGGTCAGCTTCGGTGATGTGTGGCAGGTCGTTCGCCATCCGGGACAGCCTCAGCAGTAGTTGGCCGAGGCCATCCAGGTCGACCGGTTCCGCACCGCGGTGGCCGAAGAGCAGCGGGGCGCAGCGTGGTGCGCTCACCAGGTCGTGGACGTCCTGGTCGGTGAGTGGCGCGAGCCGGGCGGCGTGGTCGGCGAGCACCTCGGTCGCCGTGCCGCCGAGGCCGAACATCACCAGGGGCCCGAAGACCGCGTCCTGCACGACACCGGCGAAGAGTTCGACGCCGCGCCGTGCCATGGGCTGCACCAGGACACCGGCGAGCTTCCCGCGGAAGCGGTCGGCCAGGTCCCGGTAGGCGGCCGATACCTGGGCGTCGTCCTGGAGGTCGAGCCGGACGGCGTGTTCCTCGCTCTTGTGGACAAGGCCCGGCCAGTACGCCTTGAGCACCGCGCCACCGTACCCGTCACGGAACCGGAGCGCGGCGGAGACGGCGTCCGACTCGTTGTGCGCCCACTCCCACGGAACCTGCGGGATGCCGTAGCAGTCCAGGAGACCGGCACATGTACCAGGGTCCGCCCAGCCGCCGTCGGGATGGGCGGAAAGGAATTCGGTGACGACTTCGACTGCGCGCGAGGGGTCGATGGCCTGAAGATCGGCCACGGTTCCTGTCGGGCGGGCGAGCCACTCGGTGCGATCGGCCGCATGCACCAGTGCCTGCGCCGCGGACTGCGGATCGGCGTAGGCGGGGACGGTGGCGTGGTGGCCCGTGAGGTAGCCGACGGAGGCGGTCTGACCGGGAAGCACGACAGCGACGGGAAAGGCCTGCTCCTCGGCCGTGCGGACGACCGAGCGGGTGAGGTCGTCCCCGGTGGCGGTGGCGACTGCCGTGGGGACCAGGGACACGGTCAGGGCGTCCACCTCGCCGCTGCCGATCAGCTCGACCAGGCAGTCGCGCAGTTGTGCCTCGGAGACGGCCGCAGTGGTGTCGACCGGGTTGGCGGCGGTCGCACCCCCGGGGAGGATGCCCAGGAGCCGCCTGGTCAGTTCTGCTGACAGGACCGGTACGACCAGTCCGGACTCGACCACGGCGTCCGCCGCGAGGACGCCGGTGCCGCCGGCGTTGGAGACGACGGCGACCCTGCGCCCGGCCGGGAGCGGCTGTGAGTGCAGGAACGCGGCCGTGCCGAGGAGTTCGGCGATGCCGCGGGTGGAGGTGACCCCGGCCTGCCGGAAGAGGGCCTGGCGGGTCATGGTGGGCGTCGCCGCGGCGGCGGTGTGCGAGGCGGCTGCCCGTCGGCCGACCGCCGTGCGCCCGGCGTCGACGGTCAGGACGGGAATGCGGCGGGTGACCCGGCGGGCGGTACGGGAGAAGGCGCGGGCGTTGCCGAACGACTCCAGGTGGAGCAGTGCCAGATCGGTCCGGCCGTCGGTCTCCCACCACTGGAGCATGTCGTTGCCGCTGACGTCGTACTTGTCGCCGAGCGACACGAAGGTCGAGACCCCGATGCCCAGACGGGACAGCCCGGTCAGCAGGGCGATGCCCACGCCGCCGGACTGGACGGCGACTCCGGCGGTGCCGGGGCTGGGGAGGTCGGCGGCGAAGGTGGCGTCCAGCCGTACGCCGTCCTCGGTGTTGGCCAGGCCCAGGCAGTTCGGGCCGACGAGCCGCATCCCGTGGCGGCGGCACGCTGTGAGCAGGCCGCGCCCGTGTTCGCGGTCCAAGCCGGCCGACAACACCAGCAGTGCGCGCACACCGTGCCTTCCGCACTCCTCGGCGACGGTCGGCACGGCTGCGGCCGGCACGGCGAGGACGGCGAGGTCGGGTGCCTGTGGCAGGTCGGACACGGAACGGTACGTGGTCACGCCGAGGACGGCCGCCGCCACCGGGTGCACGGCGAACAGCCGGCCGTTGAAGCCTCCCAGGCGCAGGTTGTTCAGGACGGCGCGCCCGACGGAGCCCGGCCGCCGGCCGGGCCCCACGACCACGACCGACCGGGGCCTGAGCAGCGGCTGGAGGCTGGCGACGTCGGCCGTCCGGCCGCGCGCCTCGACGGCGGACAGATACGTCTCGTCCGCCTCCAGCCGCACCAGGCAGTGCACCTCCGGCCCGTCGAAGTGCCGCGTGACGCTCAGCCCCAGGTCCGCGAAGACCTTGAGCACGTCACGGTTCTCCGAGAGGGCGTCGGCCGCGAACGCCGTGATGCCGTCGTTCCTCGCCGCGGAAGCGGCGTGTTCGAGCAGCACGGTGCCCACGCCCCGGTGGTGCCAGCGGTCCGCGACCGCCAGGGCCAGGTCCCCGTGATCGGTGCCCGGCAGCCGCTCGTACTCGACGAGCCCGACCGCCTCGCCCCCCGCCTCGGCGAGCAGGGCCCTGCGTCCTGGGGAAGCCGGACGGCAGACCCGCTCGGCCGACTGCTCCGCCGAACGCCGGTTCGCCGTGAAGAAGCGCAGGCGCAGGTTCTCCGGCGACATCCCGGCGTAGAACGCGTCCACCTCTGCCAGATCGTCCGGCCGGACCGGCCGGACGGACACGGTCGCCCCGTCCGCGAGGAGAACGTGCACCTCGCGCGGCTCCGCCACCGTCGGTGCCATGACCGGCCTCCTCTCGTGAGGCTGTGGGCAGGGGCCTGCATGCGAACCGCGCCACTCCGGATGTTCGCCCTCCCCCATCGTGGACTCCCTGAAGCACACCCGGCCACGCCGACGAGGGGCCACTCGGACCTCCGCTCTGACCCACAGGGCCCCTGTGCGGGAAGTGCTCGGGTGCTCAGATGGAGGAAGGGTCCAAGCCAACCTGTACGCACCTCACGGGAGCGGCAGGTTCCATGACCGAACACGGCGAAGGAGCCGGTCATGCCCGCATCCCGCTACACCGTCAGTGACGTCATGACGCACACCGCGATCGCCATCGGCCGCGAGGCTTCCTACAAGGAGATCGTCGAACTGATGCACGCATGGAAGGTGAGTGCGGTTCCCGTCCTGGAAGGTGAGGGCCGCGTCGTCGGAGTCGTCTCCGAGGCCGACCTGCTGCCGAAGGAGGAGTTCCGCCGCGAGGAGCCCCACCTCCCGGACCAGCTGGAGGAGGCCGCCAAGGCGGGTGGCGTGCTCGCCGAGGACCTGATGTCGAGTCCGGCGGTCACCGTGCACCCGGACGCCACCATCGCCGAGGCGGCCCGCATCATGGCCCGCAAGCACGTCAAGCGCCTGCCGGTGGTGAACAGGATCGGCATGCTGGAGGGCGTCGTCAGCCGCAGCGACCTGCTGAAGGTCTTCCTGCGCCCCGACGAGGAGCTGGCGGAGGAGATCCGCCAGGCCGTGCTCACCGAACTCGCACCCGGCGTGCCGCTGGACTTCACCGTGGAGGAGGGTGTCGTCACCCTCCGGGGACCGGTACACGACCGGGCCCTGATTCCCCTCCTTGCCCGCGCCATCCGCGCCGTCGAAGGGGTCGTCGACGTCCGGATGGAACTCGGCGGGGCGGTATCGGCCGACGCGTAGGCCGGCGTGGGCACCGTCCGCCCGCAAGAGCAGCCCCGGGCCTGCCTCGGTTCGAAGGTGCGAAGCGCCCTTCTCCTGAGACAATTCGGGTGGAAGCGTGCGTAGCGTGATCCGGATCAGGCGGCGACCATGTCGGACGTACCCGGCGCCTCCCCCGAGGTGCCGATCAAGGTGTTCCTCCTCGACGACCACGAGGTGGTCCGCCGTGGACTGCGGGACCTCCTCGACGCCGAGCCCGGCATCACCGTCGTGGGCGAGGCCGGCAGCGCGGAGCAGGCACTGGCCCGGGGGCCGGCCCTCCGTCCCGACGTCGCCGTGCTCGACGTCCGGCTGCCCGACGGCGACGGCATCACCGTCTGCCGGGAACTGCGCTCGCGTATGCCGGAGCTGGCTTGCCTGATGCTGACCTCGTTCGACGACGAGGACGCCCTGCTGGACGCGATCATGGCGGGGGCGGCCGGATACGTACTCAAGCAGATCAAGGGCTCGGATCTCGTCTCCGCCGTCCGGATGGTGGCCACCGGCCAGTCCATGCTCGACCCGGCCACCACCGCGCGCCTGATGCACTCCCTACGCGACCCGGAAGCCGCCAAGGACCCCGAGGACGCCCGGCTCGCCACCCTGTCCGAGCGGGAACGGGCAGTCCTGGAACTGATCGGCGACGGCCTCACCAACCGCCAGATCGCCAAGCAGCTCTACCTCTCGGAGAAGACGGTCAAGAATCACATCTCCAGGCTGCTGGGCAAGCTGGGCGTGGAACGCCGGGTCCAGGCGGCAGTGATCGCCGCGCAGGTCCACGGCCAGGGACACCCGGGCGAAACCACACCGAAAGCCGATCGTCACACTGAGTGACACGTGCGCCGCCGCGCGAATCGCACCGGATCGACCCCGCGCGGGGATGGCGCGTCGCGTCCCGTCTCCACGCGCAGGTGCCTGGCTGACGGCGACGCCCCCGGCGGGAGACGGAAGGAGATCACGGTGAGGCACAGAGAAGTGGGCGAACTGATGACACGCGAGGTCGTCACGGTTCCCCGGGGCGCGACGTTCAAGGACATCGTGCGGACACTCGGCGAGCAAAGGGTGTCCGCGGTGGCGGTCACCGACGACGACGGCCACCCGCTTGGCGTGATCTCCGAGAGCGACCTGCTGCCGAAGACCGCCGACCAGGGCGACTGGTTCAGCTCCCTGCCACACCCCGACCCCTGGGAGAGCGACAAGGCCACCGGCACCAGGGCGGAGGAGCTGATGTCGGCGCCGGCCGTCTGCGCGCGGCCGGACTGGACGGTGGCGGAGGCCGCCCGTCTCATGGAGAGCCAGCAGGTGAAGAGGCTACTGGTGGTCGACGACGCCGACCTGCTGGTGGGCATCGTCACCCGTGGCGACCTGCTGCGGATCTTCCTGCGCGACGACGACGCCATCCGCCACGAGATCACCGCGGATGTCCTCGGCGGGACCTTGCACCTGGAGCCCACCGCCGTGTCCGTCGAGGTGGTGGACGGGCAGGTGACCCTGCACGGCGCGGTGCGCTTCCGGAGCCTCGTCCCCGTCGTCGAGCGGCTGTGCCGAACCGTCGACGGCGTCGTCCGGGTCACGGAGCACCTCGCGTGGGAGACCGACGACACCGGCACGGGACGCTGAGCCGACCGGGTCGCTCGCCGGCTGCCGGCTCAGGCCGTGCTGTTTCGCCCGGCAGCCTGCGGGAGTGGCTACCGGTATCCGCACGTCGTGGTGCCCGGCCGGTTCGGCGCCGCACAGGGCCATGCGGGCCCGCCGTGCGGGTCCACTCGGCCCTCGCCGGGCCTTGCGCCCCGATCTACGGTGAACTCCATGGAGCGTGATGGGGAAGGAGCTGGGCGATGAACGTGTCCGCATCCATGTCCGCGCCCGCAGTGTCCGTCGACGGCACGACGACCATCGGTGAGGCAGCCCGCCTGATGGACATCCATGGCGTCGGCTGCCTCGTGGTGACGGAGGGCGAAGTGCTGCGCGGCATCGTCACCGACCGTGATATAGCCGTCCGTGCGATGGCCCCAGGGCTCGACCGCGACGAGCCGGTGGCGGAGGTCATGACCACCCCGACCGTCACCGTCGACGTGGCCGACGACATCCACGCCGCCTATCGAACGTTCCGCAACAGCGGTGTCCGGCGGCTCCCCGTTCTCGACGGACAGCGTGTCGTGGGCATGTTGACAGTGGACGACCTGCTGATGGACGTCTTCCGGAGGGTGGCCGATCTGCTCGGCCCGATCGCCTGGAGCGTGCTGGAGGAGCCTCCAGGCCCCCAGGACGAAATCGGCCCGCACACACGAATGGACGGAAAGAGTCCGCCCGCTTCTCGCGGATCCTGATCGTGCGGTGCACGGCCGTCAGCCGCTTCTCCGCATCCTCACGGGACTCCTCCCGTCACCTTCATCACACCACGGGCCGCAGACGGCCGCCAGGGCCGAACGGTCCCTTTCCGGCCCCGGACAGCCCTCGCGCTCCGCGGGCGAGTGGGCCACAGGTGGTCCGGCGCGGGAGCGCCTCCGACGTCGGCTGCCGGGCCCCGCCCGTCACCTGCCGCCGGGGCGTCCTAGGACCGCCCCCGCGAAGGCGACCGGTGCGTCGATGCGGCACACCATCGCCTCCGTAGCCGACGATGGCGACGACGGGCGACTGGCCTCGGGGGCGGATCGCGTGTCGCTGTCCAGCGCTTGAGGTCGCGGAGGCCGGGACGGTGATGCCGTCCGGTCACGGGAGCAGGGATCGATGAAGCGGCCAACCGGTACGGCGGTCATCGGGATCGGCAACGAGTTCCGGCGGGATGACGGGGTCGGGTGGGCCGTCGTCTCCCTGCTGAGGGACCGGGCCGCGCAGGGGCCGCTGCCTTCGGACACCCTTCTCGCGCAGTGCGACGGAGACCCTGGCCGGTTGATCACCCTCTGGGAGAACACCGGGCTGACCGTCCTCGTCGACGCCTGCTTTCCCCCCTCCGCGGTACCCGGGCGGGTGCATCGGTGGTGTGCGGCCTCGGGCGATGATCTGGGCGCGGCCACTCCGGGGCGGCACAGCACGCACGGGCTCGGTCCGGCCGAGGCGTTGCGTCTCGCCGAGGCGCTCGGACGCGCTCCCGGTCACCTCATCGTGTACGCGGTCGAAGGAGCCGACCGTTCGCTGGGCACGGGGCTCACTCCTGCGGTGGCGTGCGCTGTGCCCCGTCTGGCTCGGCAGGTCGAAGCGGACGTCGAGCAGTACAGCGAGGCTCGGGCGCGCGGCCTCGGGGCAGGGTGAGCGCCGGCCCGCCCTCGGGCGGCGGCCCGAGGGCGGGCCCGTCCGACGGAACACGCCAGACGGCTTCGCGGGTCGACGACCTCGCACCTGACATGCTGTCACATGTTGATCGCGCCTGTACGGCAGGCCGAGTGCAGTGGTCTGCGGCGGACGGTCCGGTCCTCCTCCACGACCGAGGCGTGCGAAGACGGAGGCCACACCATGACCGACGCCGCAGATGCCGGAGCGGCACTCGCCCCCCAGTCCGATGCGGTGCTCGACCGCGACGGTCTGGACGCGCTCGTACGTGCTCTGAAACAGCGCGGCCTCACCGTGGTCGGCCCCACCGTGCGCGACGGCGCGATCCTCCTCGCCGAACTGGAATCGGCCGACGAGCTGCCCTATGGGTGGGGCGTGGAGCTGGAAGCGGGCCGGTACCGGCTGCACCGGAGGGGGGACGGGGCCGCCTTCGCGCACAGCGCGGGACCGCAGTCGTGGAAGTCGTTCCTGCATCCGGAACGCGTCCGTCAGTGGACTGCGGACCGCGGTCCCGGCGGCGGGATCACGGTCCGCGAGGAGAGACATCAGGCCGTCTCCTACGCGTTCCTCGGCGTGAGACCCTGTGACCTGCGGGCCATTCGGATCCTGGACCGCGTGATGTCCGGCGGCCGGTACCGCGATCCCGCCTACCTCTCCCGGCGCACCGGGGCCTTCCTGATCGCAGTCGAGTGCACCGAACCGGGTGCCACCTGCTTCTGCGTGTCGATGGGCACGGGTCCGGCCGCGGACACCGGGTATGACCTCGCCCTCACCGAAGTCGTCGACGACGCCGGCCATCGCTTCCTGTGCCGCAGCGGAAGCGCGGAGGGAGCCGCGGTGCTCGCGGAGATCCCGCGCCGGAGCGCCGACGCCCCCACCCGTACCGCCGCTGCCGACGCCGTGGGCGCGGCAGCCGAACGTATGGGCCGGTCCATGCCGCCCGTGGACCTGCGCACACTGATGCGCGACAACCTGGAGGCGGAGCGCTGGGACGACGTCACTGCCCGGTGCCTGAGCTGCGGGAACTGCACCATGGTCTGCCCCACCTGCTTCTGCACCACCACAGAGGACGTCACCGACCTGACCGGCGATCACGCCGAACGCTGGCGCCGCTGGGACTCCTGCTACGACCTGGACTTCTCCCTTCTTCACGGCGGACCGGTCCGGGCCACCCCACGCAGCCGCTACCGTCAGTGGCTCACCCACAAGCTGGGCACCTGGCACGACCAGTTCGACAGCTCCGGCTGTGTCGGCTGCGGACGGTGCATCGTCTGGTGCCCCACCGGCATCGACCTCACCGAAGAGGCCCACGCCCTGCACCAGGAAGCAACGCAGAGGGAGAGCGCGCCGTGACCCCGCAGCGGGACGTGGGAGTACTCGCCGCCCTGCCCGCGGAGCACCATGGGCGGCTGATGGCCCTCGCCCGCGAGACCGCTTTCCCGGGGGCCACGCGGATCTTCGAGGAGGGCGAGAAGGCGGACCGCTTCTGGATCATCCGCTCGGGCACGGTGGCACTCGACGTCCAGGTACCCGGCCGCGGGCGCTCGGTCGTCGAGACCGTCGGTGCGGGCGCCCTGCTCGGCTGGTCCTGGCTGTGCCCGCCTCAGCAGTGGCACCTGGGGGCCGAGACCCGGGAGCCCGTCCGCGCCTGGCAGTTCGACGCGGGCGCGGTGAGGAACCTGTGCGCCGAGGACCCGGTGCTGGGTCTGGCGCTGGTCACGGTCGTCGCCGAGACCATCGGCGACCGGCTCAGGGCCACCCGGACCCGGCTGCTCGACCTGTACGGACCGCAGGGATCGCAGGCGAGTGGGCCGACGCCATGACGCTCGTCCCCCTTCCCTATCGTGTGGTGGACCGCCGGGCAGAGACGCACGACACGGTCACGCTCGTACTGGAGCCGGCCGGAGAGGCTCTGAACCCCTTCGTGCCCGGGCAGTTCGCGATGGTCTATGCGTTCGGCATCGGCGAGATCCCGGTGTCCGTGTCCCGGCTCCCGGGCGGGCAGCGGCTGGCGCATACGGTCCGCGCCGTCGGAGCCGTCTCCCGGGCGCTGTGCGGCCTGCCGGCCGGCGCGGCGGTCGGTGTGCGCGGCCCGTTCGGCACGAACTGGGACCCAGCCGTGGCCCGCGGCCAGGATCTGCTGATCATCGGCGGCGGCATCGGACTCGCCCCGCTGCGCCCTCTGATCGACAGCGTTCTGGCCGAGCCGTATGCGTATGGGCGGCTGAATGTCCTCGCCGGAGCCAGGACCCCCGGCGACCTGCTCTACCGGGACGAGTTCCCCGCCTGGGGACGACCGTTCGGCGCCGCCACGGTCGACCGGCCCTCCGGTGACTGGACCGGCCGGGTCGGAGTCGTCACCACGCTGCTCGACGAGGCCCTGTTCACACCGGCGAACACCACCGCCTTCGTCTGCGGCCCCGAGGTCATGATCCGCGCGACCGCCCGTGCCCTGATCCACCGGGGGGTGCGCCCCGACCGCATCCGGGTCTCCCTCGAACGCAACATGCGCTGCGCCACCGGCCACTGCGGACACTGCCAGCTCGGGCCCCTGCTGCTCTGCCGCGATGGCCCGGTGGTCCGCTACGACCGGGCCGAGCCCCTGCTCACCGTACGGGAACTGTGAGATGAGTACCCCCACCACACCCCAGCCGCCCCACCGCCCCCGGCTCGGCGTGTTCAAGTTCGCCTCGTGCGACGGCTGTCAGCTCACCCTCCTCAACTGCGAGGACGAACTGATCGGCATCGCCGGCGAACTGGAGATCGCCCACTTCCTGGAAGCGTCCAGCGATATCGCGCCCGGCCCGTACGACCTCGCGCTCGTCGAGGGATCGGTCAGCACCCCCGAACACCTTGAACGCGTCCGACGCATCCGCGCGGACTCCCGCCACCTCGTCACCATCGGCGCCTGCGCCACGGCCGGAGGGGTTCAGGCGCTGCGCAACTACGCTGACGTCGAGGAGTACCTGGCGACGGTCTACGCCCGCCCCGACTACATCGAGACCCTCGCGACCTCCACCCCGATCTCCGCCCACGTCCCCGTCGACTTCGAGCTGCGCGGCTGCCCCATCGACCGGGGTCAGCTCATCGAGGTCATCACCGCCTTCCTCGCCGGACGCAAGCCCGGCATCCCGAACCACGCCGTCTGCTTCGCCTGCAAGCGGCGCGGCAACGTCTGCGTCACCGTCGCCCACGGCACACCCTGCCTCGGCCCCGTCACCCATGCGGGCTGCGGAGCGCTGTGCCCGACCTACGGACGCGGCTGCTACGGCTGCTTCGGACCCGCAGGGACCACGAACCTGCCCGCGCTCCTTCCGATCCTGCGTCGCGACGGGATGGGCGACGACGACATCGGCAGGTTCCTGCACACCTTCAACGTCACCGCCTTCACCGCCGTGGCGGGGCAGGAGCCGGGCACGACAGAAGGGGAAGACCCCGTATGAGCGAGCCCGTGACCGGGTCCCGGGTCCTGCGCGTCCCCGCCCTCACCCGTGTCGAGGGCGAGGCCGCGCTGCACCTCAGGATCCACGACGGCACCGTCACCGAGGCCCGGCTCGACATCTACGAGCCACCGAGGTTCTTCGAAGCCTTCCTCCGGGGCCGCGCCCACACCGAGCCGCCCGACCTCACCTCGCGCATCTGCGGAATCTGCCCGGTCGCCTACCAGCTGAGCGCCTGCCGGGCCGTCGAGAACGCGTGCGGCGCCGTCGTCGACGGCCAACTCGCCGCTCTGCGCCGCCTGCTGTACTGCGGCGAGTGGATCGAGAGCCAGACGCTCCACATCCATCTGCTGCACGCACCGGACTTCCTCGGCCACGACGACATGATCAGCATGTCCCGCTCCCACCTGGCACATGTCGAGCGCGGACTCCGCCTGAAGCAGTCCGGCAACGCCATCGTCGAACTGCTCGGGGGACGCGCGATCCACCCCGTCAACGTCCGTCTCGGCGGTTTCCACCGCACCCCGACCCGCGCGGAACTGCGCCCGTTGGCAGAGCGGCTGCGTACCGCCCTCGACGACGCCTGGGACACAGTGCGCTGGGTCGCGGGCTTCGACTTCCCCGATGCCGAGTGCACCGCCGACCTGCTGGCCCTCGCCGAGACCGGCACGTACGCCATCGAGTCCGGTGTCCCCACCGTGCTCCCGTACGGCGACGAGCCACCGCGCAGCTTTCCTCTCCGGGACTTTCGCGACCACGTCACCGAGGAGCAGGTCCCCCATTCCACTGCCCTGCACTCCCGGCTGGACGGCCGAAGGCATCTCACCGGCTCCCTCGCCCGCTATGCGGTCAATGGCCACCTGCTGTCCCCACTGGCTCTGGCAGCGGCCCGGGAGGCCGGACTCGGCGACCCTCCGCTGCGGTCGGCCGCGCCGGGCGCCGGACGGGGCGAGGTCTGCAGGAACCCGTACCGGAGCATCCTCGTCCGGGCCGTGGAGGTCCTGTACGCGGTGGAGGAAGCCCTGCGCATCATCGCGGAGTACGAGCGTCCGGCCCACCCGCACGTGGAGGTACCCGCCCGGGCCGGTGCCGGTCACGGTGCCACGGAGGCGCCACGCGGCCTGCTCTACCACCACTACGCGCTCGACGGCCAGGGCCGCATCACCGACGCCTGCATCGTCCCGCCGACCGCCCAGAACCAGGGCGCCATCGAGGAGGACCTGCGCCGCCTGGTCCAAGGCGGACTCGACCGCGGCGAGGACTCCGAGGCCGAACTCACCCGGCTGTGCGAGCGGGCCGTCCGCAACCACGACCCCTGCATCTCGTGCTCGGCCCATTTCCTGGACCTGAAGATCGAGCGACCGTTCAGGCAGCCGTGGCGAGTTCGCTGCTGATGTGGTGGGCCCAGGTCTGGATCCGCTCCGGGTTGCGGAAGTCGCCGCCCTTGCCGTGGTGGACCAGTGCCTTGGCGATGAGGCCGGGAGTGCTCGTGGTGATGCTGCCTCCGAAAGTGACGTGTTCGCGGGCGCCCAGCCGTTCCATCTGCCGGGCCACGGCCGGGACCGGCGGGATCTCGCGCTGCTCGGCGGAGCTGTCGACCGGGCCACTGCTGAACAGGAACACCGGACGGTGCTTGAGGTAGTGCTCGTTGCGTTCCGCGCAGTGCACCGCCTTGGCGCTCCAGCGGCCCGCGTACAGGCTCCCGCCGAGGACGACGGCGTCGAAACCGCGGACGTCGTCCACGTCGTCCGCCGGGAGCACCACGGCGTCCAGGCCGTCCTCGCGGAGGGTCCTGCCGATCTCCGACGCGATTCCGGCGGTCGCGCCGTGCTTGCTCCCATAGGCGACCAGAACCCTCTTCGCCGTCATGCCGGCTCTCCCGTCTCCGTACCCCGGGACCGCGTGATGGGGACACTGCGGCGGCCGGCGGGTGGTTCGGGCTCCATCGGTATCCGGACCGTGAGGATGCCGTCCTCGTACGCGGCCTCGACCCCCTCGGACGGGATCTGACCGGGCAGGCGGACGCTGCGGCGGAAGGACCCGTAGCGGAACTCGCTGTGGTCCTTGTCCTCCGTGCTCTCGGTGTGCTCGGCGCTCACGGTGAGCATGTCTCCGTCGACCGTGATCTCGATGTCCTTCTCCGGATCCATCCCGGGCATCTCGGCGCGGAGCGTGTACGTGCCGTCGTTCCTGCTCACCTCGATGGCAATCGGGTGGACGTCGAGGGCTGGCCGCCACATCGGGAAGCGCGGGAAGTCGACTCCGAACCAGTCCGTGAGGTCGGGGAAGAGGCTGCGCCTCCGTTCCATCTGCTGACCTGACATGGGGTGCTCCTGGATCTCCGGCGCCGTGCGACGGGCGCCTTCGGGCGGGTTTCCGCCTCCACTGTCGTCCTGCCGCCGTCCGGTCCGCTTGGGCCTGTCGGGGCAGTGAGAGGGCCGTTCGGCCCAGCGCACCCGGCGGCCCCAGGCGCACGCTGGAGGCATGTCCGAGGTGACCACGACGGATCTGTACGAGATCACGATGGCGATGTCGTACCTGAACGAAGGCAAGGACGCGGAGGCGACCTTCAGCCTCTTCGTAAGGGACCTGCCGCCGGCACGGGGCTTCCTCGTCGCCGCCGGCCTGGAGCCCGCCCTCGACTATCTGGCCCGGTTCGAGGTGACGGCCGACGACTCCCACGTGTTCGCCGAAGCCCTGCACCGGCCGCCCGCCGACCTGGCGCCCCTCATCGGCCTGCGGTTCGAGGGCGAGGTGCGGGCGGTCCCCGAGGGGCGGCTGGTCTTCGCCGGTGAACCGCTGCTGGAAGTGACGGCGCCCCTCCCCCAGGCCCAGCTCGTCGAGACGTACCTGCTCAGCCTGCTCTGCCACCAGACGGCCGTCGCCTCCAAGGCGGCGCGCTGCGTCCTGGCGGCCCGGGGCCGGCCGGTGGTCGACTTCTCGCTGCGCCGCAACCACGGGCCGCAGGCCGGCTTCCAGGCCGCCCGGCTCGGGAGCCTCGTCGGTTTCGCCGGCACGAGCAACGTCGACGCCGCGGTCCGGCTGGGCCTGGCCGCTTCCGGCACCATGGCGCACTCGTACATCGAAACCTTCCCCTCCGAGGAGGAGGCGTTCCGGGCCTTCGCACGCACCCATCCCGGCCCGGTCACCCTCCTCGTCGACACCTACGACACCGACCGGGGGGTGGCGACCGCCGCCCGGGTCCTGGGCGACCTGCGACGCGGACCGGGCTGCGCGATCCGCCTGGACAGCGGTGATCTGGGGGAGCTCGCGCGCCGCTCCCGCGCCCGGCTGGACGCCGCGGGTCTGCCGGAGGTGAGGATCATCGCCAGCGGTGGCCTGGACGAGTACGCGATCGACGACCTCATCCGCTCGGCGGCTCCGGTCGACGTCTTCGCGGTCGGCACCCGCGTGGGAGTCGCCGCGGACGCGCCGTACCTGGACGCCGCGTACAAACTGGTGGCCTACGACGGCCGGCCGGTCATGAAGCTGTCATCGGCGAAGGTCACCGCCCCGGCACCCAAGCAGGTGTACCGGCGGCCCGGGCAGACGGACGTCATCGCCCTCCGCGACGAGAACCCTCCGCCGGGCGCCGGCGCCCTGCTGGGAGTGGTGATGAGGAACGGCCGCAGGACCGGCCCGCCGGACTCCCTCACCGCCGCGCGCTCCCGCTTCCGGACCGACCTCGCCGCCGTGCCGCGGGAGGCCAGGCGCATCCGCGCCCCGCTGGCTCCGGCCCCGAAGGTCTCGGAGCGGCTGTCCCGGCTCTCGGAAGAAGTGCGCGGACGGTTGCTCGCGGACCTGGTGGAGACGGATGCGGGCCGCATCAGGGGTGGGACTTCACCCGGCGGCCCGTGAGCCGGACCGGGGTGAGCTTCATCCAGTGGGTACGCTCGCCGCCCGCCCAGGGCGTGGAGTGGGCCGCGTCGGCCAGGCGCTCCAGTCCGTCGGGGTCGGCCGCTTCCTCCAGCACCCCCACGGCCAGCACGCTCCACGCCCGTTCCGCCACCTCGTCGATCCGCTCCACCTCGAAGGCGGCCTCGGTACCCGCGGCCCGTGCCAGCACCGTGCCGGCCTCCGTGCGGAAGGCGACGTCTCCGGCGACGACCAGGTAGTTCACGGGGTGGATGGCCGGACCTTCGGAGGTGAAGACGGCCACCCGTCCGATACCACGGACACCCAGCAGCCTCCGGCACTCGTCATCGTCCAGGGTGACCGGCCGGGTCCCGGGCGGTCCGGGCGTCGCCCCGGGGGGATCGTGATCGGGTCCCCCACCCGTCAGGGCCTCAACGGTGGTGCCGAGCGCATCGGCGATACGTACGAGTGTCCCGATCGCCGGGAGGGCGACATGGTCCTCCAGCCAGGCGATGTAGTCCGCGTCGGCACCGCAGCGCTCCCCCAGCTCCTCGCGGCTCATCCCTGCGGCGGTTCGGCGGGCCGCGAGCCGACGCCCGAGATCGGTCCGGCTCCCCGAGTCCCGACCGGCGGACTCGTGGAGGGGAGGATGCCCGGGTCCGGGTCCACTGCTGGTGGTCATGGCGTCATCGCTCCTCAAGCGGCTCCGTCGCCGCATCGTCCGCGGTCCGGCGGGAACGTGCCCTCCGTTCCCTCCCCGACACCGCCAGCGTGGCCCACGGCCGGCCTCCCCGCATGGGCCGGTCGGTCCCCACCCGCCCGTCAGCCGTCCCCGCCGTCGTCTTCTGCCGTGCGCTGCCAGGCGCGGTACGCCGCGACTGCGGTGGGGAGAGTGGGGTAGATGTGTTCCGGACCGACGGCGGCCGTCAGACCGTAGGCGTCGAGGGGGTCGCGGAGGTCCTGCTTCACGCGGGCGAGGGCGAAGACAAGACCCTTCCGTACGAGTTCGGAGCGCAGGGCCTCGACGGCGTCGAGGGCGGTGATGTCGACCTCCACGTTGGCTTCGGCGTTGAGGACGAACCAGTGGACGGGTTCGTCCTGTGCCTCGACGGCTGCCAGGGCGCGGCGGCGGAAGTCCTCGGCGTTGGCGAAGAACAGCGGGGAGTCGTAGCGGTAGACGAGCAGGCCGGGAACGGTCCGTGCTTCCGGGTAGTCGTCGACGTCGTGCATGCCGGCCAGACCCGCGACCGTGCCGAGGACCGCGTCGTGCGGTCGGGCGACGCGGGCGAGGAGTTCCAGGACCGAGAGGGCCACCGCAACGAGGACGCCGTACAGGATGCCGAGGGCGAGGACGCCGGCGGTGCACCCGAGGGCGAGCAGCAGTTCGCGGCGCCGGAAGTCCGCGAGGCGGCGGAACTCTCCCACCTCCACCAGACGCACCGCCGCGTAGACGACGATCGCGCCGAGGGCCGCGGTGGGGGTCAGGGCCAGCAGCGGGCCGAGGAAGAGCAGGACGGCGGCCACGCACCCGGCGCCGACCAGGGAATAGGCCTGCGTGCGTGCTCCGGCCGAGTCGGCGAGGGCGGTGCGGCTGGCACTGCTGCTGACCGGGAACCCCTGCAGGACTCCGGCACCGAGGTTGGCCGCGCCGAGGGCCAGCAGCTCACGGTTGGCGTCCAGCGGGTACGGGTCGTCGGCGCGGGCGAACGCGCGGGCGGTCAGGACGACATCGGTGTAGCCCACGAGGAGGACACCGAGGGCCGGCAGGACCAGGTGGGCCAGGTCGGCCGGACGGGGCGGGTCGAAGCCGGGCAGGCCGGTCGGGACGGCACCGATGACGTCGATGCCCGGGGCCTCGTCGAGGGCGAGGACCGCCACCACCGCCGTGGACAGCACGAGGACGATGAGCGGCCCGGGGAGGGCCCGCCACAGCAGGGGCAGGGTGAACAGCAGGACCAGGCATCCGGCGGACAGGGCGGCCGTGGGCCCGTGGACCTCGGGCAGCTGCCGGAGGAACGAGAGCAGCTGGGGGAAGAACCCCGATCCACCGCCCTCGGTCCCCGTGAGCCGGGGCAGCTGGTCCACGATCATGATGGCGGCGACTCCGGCCAGGTAGCCGACGAGCACGGGCCGGGAGAGGAGGTCGGCGAGGAAGCCCAGCCGGACGGCCCACGCCACCAGGCACAGCAGGCCGACGGCGACGGCGAGGGCGGCGGCGAGCCCCGCGTACCGTGCGGGATCGCCGGCCGCGAGCGGGCCGACGGCCACGGCTGTCATCAGGGCGGTGGTCGACTCCGGGCCGACCGACAGCAGCCGCGAGGAGCCGCTCACGGCGTACAGCACCATGGCCGGCAGCACCGCCCACAGTCCGACGACCGGCGGCAGGCCGGCCACACCCGCATAGGCCATCACCTGCGGCACCAGGTAGGCGGCGACCGTGATCCCCGCCAGGACGTCACCGCGCAGCCGATCGGGCCGATAGCCACGGAAGGCGGGCGGGACCACAGCGTTCCGTCCGTGCTTCGGCATGGCACCTCCGGACCTCGCTGCGGGCGGTTGCCGCTCCATCGTGCCGGGCCCGGTCCCGCACGGGCGTCAAGCACGCGGGCGGATCGGTGACCACGGTGCGGCCGTCTCAGGACAGCCGGAAGCCGGTGACCAGGCCGGGCGTGATCCGGATGGCTCCCGAGGACGTGCCGTCGCCCCGGGGCCGGAGGAGATGTGCGTAGCGTTCCAGCTCGTCGGGATCGGTGACCACCGTGGCGTAGCCGGTGGCCACCACGCTCCAGCCGGCGTGCGTCTCGGGATCGATGGTGTCGGCCTCGTACGCGACGACCACGCCCGCGCCTTCCTCCACCCCGGTCAGCGCTGTCCGGGTCGCTCCCTCGTCGGGCCGGATGATGATGTCGCCGGCGTCGAGAAGGTGATCGACCGGACATACGGCGGGCAGCGCGTGCCGGGTGAAGACGATGCGCCCCACCCTCACGCTGCCGAGCAGTTCCCACGCCTCCTCGGCGGCCAGTTCCACCCGCCGCCCCGGCACCTCGGGCGCGGCGTGGGCCCCGGCTCCCCCTGGCGGTTGACTGCTGTGCATCCTCGGCCCCTTCGGTTCGGCAGGCTAGCCGGACTCGGGCGCCCGCGATGTGGTTCAACGGGACCGGCGGCCCTGAAGAGGCCGTCCACCCGCCAGGGTCCCGCCGTGAACGAACTCGGGCATGGGCCGTTCGGGCCCGGGCAGGGACCACAGGGCCCATGCCGTGCACGTTCCGGCCCGCCCAGACTGGGGACGGACTCGAATCAGGAGGCCGTCCATGAACACCCAGTCCCCCACCCGGATCGCCACGGCACTGCCCGCGGACTGCCGGACCCGCCTGATGGAGATGGCCCGCGAGGTGAACTTCACCGAGGGGACCCGTCTCTTCCGCGAGGGCGGCCACGCCGACCGGTTCTGGATCGTCCGGTCCGGCACCGTCACCCTGGACGTCCACGTGCCCGGCCGGCGCGCCGCCGTGGTCGAGAGCCTCGGCGCCGGCCAGCTCGTCGGCTGCTCCTGGCTTTTCAAGCCCTACGCCTGGCGCCTGGGCGCCGAAGCGATGACCCCCGTACGCGCCTACGAGTTCGACGCGGCGCGCGTGCGGCAGCTCATGGACGCCGACCCCGTCTTCGGCTCTGCCGTCGGCCACTGGGTCGGGCAGGTCCTCGCCCACCGCCTGCAGTCCACCCGGATCCGGCTGCTGGACCTGTACGCGCCCTACGGCAGCGGCAGCTTCCTGTAGCCACCCCACCGACCGGCACGTAGCCGCCCGACCGGCCGGCACGCGGCCTCGTGGGGAGGCAGCGCCGGTCACAGCGTCGGCGGGGACAGCGGCACCTCCCACTCCAGACGAGTGCCGCGCACCCCATCGCCCCGCGCACCGGCCGTCATCCGGCCACCGAGCTTCGCGGCGCGCTCGGCCAGGTTGCGCAGTCCGCTGCGCCGGCCGCCCTCGGCCATGCCGGCTCCGTCGTCGGTGACCGTGAGGGTCAGCGCGCCGTCCGCCGCGACGATGGCGACCTCCGCGCGGGTGGCCCTTGCGTGCCGGGCGACGTTGCTGAGGGCCTCGGCGAGTACGGCGAGGGCGTCGTCGGCCACGCCCGGAGGCACGTCGGTGTCGATCAGCCCTTCCATGCGCAGAGCGGGGGCGAAGCCGAGGGCGGCTGTCGCCTCGTCCAGGGTCTGGACGGCGCGGGAGCGGAGCTTGGAGCCCGTGGCGGGGGCCTCGTGCTCGCGGAGGCCGAAGATGGTGGACCGGATGATCTTGATGGTGGCGTCCAGGTCGTCGACCGCACGGGAGAGCCGTTCGGACACTTCGGGGTGCTCTGCGAAGCGCTGGGCGCTCTGGAGGGTCATGCCGGTGGCGAAGAGGCGCTGGATGGCGAGGTCGTGGAGGTCGCGGGCGATGCGGTCGTGGTCCTCCAGGATGCTCATCTGCTCGGCGTCGCGGCGGCGGCCGGCCAGTTCCAGGGCGAGGGCGGCCTGGCCGGCGAAGGCGGGGAGCGCGGCGACCTCCGGGGAGGCGAAGCCGGGGCGCCCGCGGCGCCGGGCCAGGATCAGGACGCCGCTGAGTTTCTCCTTCGTGCCGACCGTGACGGCGACGGCCGGGCCGAAGCCCCGCCACCTTTCCGGTTGCACGGCAACGCGGCTGTCGGTCTCCACGTCCTTGACCGTGATCAGACCGTTCCTGGCCAGTGCCGCTTCCGCCAGGGTGCCCCGGGTACTGGGCAGGACGATCCCGCGATGGGCTTCGGCTCCCTCGCCCGCGGCCAGGGACCCGCACAGCTCCCCCTCGGACCCCAGAAGGTAGAACACGCCCATGTCGGCGCCGGTCATGTCCTTGGCCCGCTCCAGCATGCCCGCGAGCACCTCGTCCTCGGGTGCTCCGGACAGCAGGGCGCTGGTGATCTCGGAATTCGCGGCGAGCCACCGCTCGCGCAGGCGCACGTCCTCGAACAGGCGGGCATTCTCGATGGCGATGCCGGCGGCGACCGCGAGGGTGGACAGGACCGCCTCGTCCTCGGCGTCGAAGTCGATTCCGCCGCGCTTCTCCGTGAGGTAGAGGTTGCCGAAGACCTCCTCGCGGACCCGGATGGGGACACCGAGGAAGGAGTGCATCGGCGGGTGGTGCGGCGGGAAGCCGTAGGACGCGTGGTGTTCGGACAGCTCCGACAGGCGCAGGGGTTCGGGGTGGCGGATCAGTTCGCCGAGGATGCCGTGGCCGGAGGGCAGGTCGCCGATCCGGGCGCGGAGCTCGTCGCTGATGCCGACGGGCAGGAACTCGGCGAGCTTCTCGTCGTCGCCGATCACGCCGAGTGCGCCGTACTCGGCGTCCACGAGGACGACCGCGGCCTCGACGATGCCGCGCAGCACCTGGGGCAGGTCCAGCTCGCGGCCGACCGACATGACGGCCTCCAGGAGGCCGTTGACGCGGTCCCGGGTGCCCCTGACCTCGTCGATCCGCACCTGGAGCTCGTCGAGCAGCTCGTCCAGCCGCAGCCGCGGCACACCGCTCGCGGCAGACCGGCTTCCGGCACTCATGCCCCACCTCCGGCCGACGGCGACGGTGAGAGGACCACGCGTCCACCGTAGCGCCCGCCGGAGGGGCCGTCCCGCTCAGCCGGGAGCTACTGCTCCGTCCTGCTGATTCTGCCGGCGGGCCGTGCCACCGCTCCGTCGTGCAGGTGCCGGACGTGGGCGTCCGGGCCCGGGAAGAACACGGACGTACGACCGGTGTCGGACCAGCGGACGTCGTACGGAGGGGTTCCGTCCGGGTGATGGAGGGCGATGACTTCGCCGTCCCGGCCGGGCCTGCCGACGGTGGGGCCGCCCACCACGATCTGGTCGCCGACCTCGGCGTGGATACCGGGTCCGTGTTCAGGTGCGTACGCGTTCATGATCGTGCCCTTCTACGGAAGGCGGCCCGCAGGAGGCGGGCGGCAGCGAATGCTGCGAGGGCGGCTGCCGAAGCGAGCCAGACACCGGTCCAGCCCACTGGCTCGGTGTCCAGCAGTGACTGCAGGGCGGGGACGTGCAGGGCGGCCATCGCCAACGCCGCGGATCCGGCCACGGAAGCCGGAAGGAAGATGTTCGCCCTGGTCAGCAGTCGGGCCCGGAGTCCCAGGGCCACGCCCAGCTGGGCTCCGAGCAGGGCCAGGAAGAGCACGCTCTGCCACGGCAGGTCCATGGCCCGGGCGGCGAGGCCGGCGAGCAGGCTGACCGCCGTGACGGCAGCGGCCAGGACGAGGAGGCGCTGCCACACGCCTGCGGCAAGGATGTGCTGGTCCGGCGGCCGGGGCGGGCGCCGCATGGCCTCGGGTGCGACGGGCTCCGCGCCCATGGCCATGCCGGTCAGGCCGTGGGTGAGGAGGTTGATCCACAGGATCTGCCCCGCGCGCAGCGGCAGGGCCAGGCCCAGCAGCGGACCGATCAGCATCACGAGGATCTCGGCGGCTCCGCCGGCCATGGCGTAGACGAGGAAACGCCGGATGTTGTCGTAGACCCGCCGGCCTTCCTCGACGGCGGTCACGACAGTGCCGAGCTCGTCGTCGGTGAGGACGAGGTCGGCGGCCTGCCGGGCCACTTCGGTACCGCGGGCGCCCATGGCGACGCCGATGTCGGCCTGGCGCAGGGCGGGTCCGTCGTTGACTCCGTCGCCGGTCATGGCGGTGACGGCGCCGTGGGCCCGCCAGGCGTGGACAATGTCCAGCTTCTGCTGCGGGTCGGTCCGGGCGAAGACGCGGACGGCAGTCAGGTCGGTGTCCGGCGCGGCGGCCAGTTCGGGGCCGGTGACGACCTCACCGCTCTTCCCGTCCTGGACGAGGCCGGTGCGCGCGGCGATGGCATGTGCCGTCGCGGGGTGGTCGCCGGTGATCAGGACCGAGGTGATGCCCGCGTCCCGGCATGCCGCAAGGGTCGCCGCGGCGGCGGCTTTCGGCGGGTCGCTGATGGCGATCAGGCCGAGCAGGTGCAGCCCCTGCTCGGCCTCGGCGGCCGGCAGGTTCCACTGGAGCCGCTCGATGCCTGCCACGGCCAGGACGCGGAAGCCTTCCGCGGCCAGCGAGGCCGCCTGCTCACGGGCCCGGTCCAGCCGTTCGGGCGGCTCGGCCAGCACCGTGGGGGTGAGGACGGCCTCGGGGGCTCCCTTGAGACAGACCAGCACGTTCCCGTCGGGAAGGTGGTGCAGGGTGGTCATGCGCTTGCGCAGGCTGTCGAACGGGGCTTCCGCGATCCGGGGGCAGGCCCGGTGCAGCTCGGCCGGGTCAGGGCAGCCGGCCTTGGCAGCGGCTGCCAGCAGCGCGGCCTCCATGGGATCGCCCACGGCCGCCCAGGTGTCCGATCCGGCCCCCGGTGGCTTGAGGCTGGCGTCGTTGCACAGGGCAGCTGTGGTGAGCAGCTCCCGGAGCGGGCGGAGCTCTTCGGGCGTCAGTGGGCGTCCCGCGCGGGTCAGCTCGCCGTGCGGCGCGTAGCCGCTGCCGGACACGTCGGCGGCTCCGGAGGGCGTCCAGAGGTGTTGGACGACCATGCGGCCCTCGGTGAGGGTGCCGGTCTTGTCGGTGGCCAGCACGCTCACCGAGCCCAACGTCTCGACGGCGGGCAGCCGCCGGACGAGTGCGCCGCGGGCTGCCATCCGGTGGGCGCCGAGGGCGAGGGCGAGGGTGACCACGGCCGGCAGTGACTCGGGTACCGCGGCGACGGCCAGGCTGATGGCGGTGACGGCCATCGTGCTCAGGGGAAGGCCGCGCAGCAGGCCCAGAGCGAAGAACAGCAGGCACAGGGCGATGGTGACGGCAGCCAGGACGCGGCCGAGGGAGGCGAGCCGCCGCTGGAGCGGGGTCGGCTCGCGGTCGCCGTCGAGCAGGGCGGCGATGCGGCCGAGGGCGCTCGCCGGGCCGGTGGCCGTGGTGGTGACGGTGGCCCGGCCGCGTACGACGATGGTGCCGGCGGACACCGTCTCGCCCGCGGCCTTGTCGACGGGTTCGGACTCGCCGGTGAGCATGGACTCGTCCAGCAGGAGCGCGGTGGCCTCGGTGAGGTCGGCGTCCGCGGCGACGATGTCGCCCTCGCCCAGCAGCAGGGTGTCCCCGGGCACCACGAGCGCCGCGGCGACCTCGTGCGCGGCTCCGTCGCGCAGCACCCGGGCGTGCGGGGCCGAGAGGGCGGAGAGCGCGGCGACGGCGCGGTCCGCCCGGACCTCCTGGGCGACCCCCACCGTGGTGTTGAAGACGATCACCAGTCCGATGACAACGGCGTCCGGGTGATCCCCGATCGCGAGGGTCAGCAGTGCGGCGCCCAGCAACACCATGATCAGCGGATCGCGCAGCTGTGCCAGCACTCGGCTGTACAGGGGCGTCGGCCGAGGTGGGGACACCTCGTTGCGGCCGTGGCTGACCAGCCGGCGTTCGGCCTCGGCCTGTGTGAGCCCGGGAGGGTCCGGGACACGGACGGCCGGTGCGTCGGTCGTGGGGCTGGTCATGTCGGCCTTCATCCGTTCGGGACGGTGATGACCGGGCAGTGTGCCCGGTGCAGCAGACCGTGCACGGTGGAGCCGACGCGCATGCCGGTGTAGCCGCCCCGGCCGCGACGGCCCACGACGACGGCGAGCGCGTGCTCGGCGGCACGGGCCAGCTCCTCGACCGGGTGGCCGACCGGCACCTCGTGGGTGAGGTGCACGTCCGGGTACTTCTCCGACAGTCCCGCGGTGGTCTCGGCCAGCAGGGCTCGCTGAGCCTGCAGGGCGGCTTCCCGGCCGTGGAGCGGGAGAACGGGGGGCTGCCACACGGAGACGGCACGTACGGCCGCGCCGCGCAGATCGGCCTCGTCGAAGGCGAACGCGAGGGCCGTGGCCGAGGCGGCACTTCCGTCGATGCCGACGACGAAGTACGGCGGCTGCTGGGTGATGTGGTCGGCGTCGCCCACGACGACGACCGGGCAGGCGGCCTGCGCGGTCACCGGAACCACCAGCGATCCGGCGCTGAAGACTTCCGCCACCCGGCCCAGGTGCCGGGAGCCGAGCACGACCATCCGGGCGTGCCGTGCCGCGCCGGCGAGAACGGGGGCGGGGAAACCCTCCCGCACATCGCCGACGACGGCCAGCTCGGGATGGCGTCCGTGGGCCCAGTCCCGGGCCTGCTCGATACGCTCCGCGCCGGCTCGTCGCAGGGCGGTCTGCCGGGTTGTGTGGTCCACATGGTGGGTGTCGCGCGGGGGTGGCACGGCCAGCACCAGGCGCAGCGGGAGCCGGCGCCGGTATGCCTCGTCAGCGGCCCAGGCCAGGGGAAGGTGCCACTCCCGGACCGGGTCGATGCCCACGAGGATGTCGTGTGCGGCTTCCCCGTGCCCGGTCATGACCGGCTCCCGGAATCGGTCCCCGTACGGGGGATGAGGAGCACGGGGCAGTGGGCGTGGTGCAGTACCCCGTGGGTGGCACCGCCCAGGTTGCGGCCGAGTCCGAGGGGCGTGGGGGCTCGGCGACCGCCCATGACGAGCAGGTCGGCGTGACGGGACGCCTCGACGAGCACTCCGGCCACCGAGACGCTCTTCTCCGCACGGCTTTCGACGGTCAGGTCGGGGAACTCGTCGTGGATGGTCTCCGTGACGGCCTGCAGGGCCGAAGCGTGCCGGCCGGCGATCTCGTCGACGTCGTCGAGCATGGGCGCCACGTTGCCCACGGACTGGAAGACGTTCCAGACGTGCAGCAGCCGCAGGGACGCCTTTCTCAGCTCCGCTTCCCGGGCGGCGTACCGGGCGCACACGAGGTCGTGCTCGTCACGGACGGCCGCGAGGACGGTGCCCCGTTCCTCCGTATCCTCATCCTCAATGCCGCGGACCACGATGACCGGGGTCCTGGCACCGGCTGCCGTGTCGAGGCCGACGGAGCCGAGCATGAGGGAGTTGAAGCCGCCCAGGCCGCGGTTGCCGACGACGATCGTGCCGTACAGACCGCCGGCCCGGTGCAGGGTGGTGACGGCGTCCGTGCGGCTGAACTCCGTGGTCACATGCAGACCGGGATACTCGGCGGCCACAGCCTTCGCCGTGTCGTCCAGGAGCTCCCGGCCCGCGGCACGGACCTTCTCGATGGTCTCCGCCGCCACGTACAGGGCCCTGCCGTCGGTGTCGGCACCGTAGACGATGTGCAGGGGGCGGCCCCGGCGTACGGCCTCGCCGGCGGCCCACAGAGCGGCGCGGCGCGCCGGCTCCGAGCCGTCCACGCCGACGGTGACCGAGCTGGTGTCCGGGGTACGGATGGTGCTTTCCACGGTTACTCCCAACCGAGAGGCCGATGGGGGACACCACCCACGCTGGCATCCGTGATGCCCTGGCAGGAGGGCCGCCCGGGACCGCTGCCGGGGCCAAAGGGCCCCATCACTCCGGATCGGCCCGTACCGCCCGGGACCGGCTGGTCCTTCCGGTCCCGGGACGGGACCGTTCGGCCCTCGATTCCTCCCTCCGCTCCGGCGGAGGGTGAAGGGCACACAGCCCGCACAGGGCACCGGCCGCGCACGACCCGGAACAGCAGGAGGGCCTCATGAAACAGATCACGGTGGCGGACCTGATGACCGACGAGGTCGTCTCCGTGGGCCCGGACACCGCTTTCAAGGACGTGGCGAAGCTCCTCGCCCAGTACGACATCTCCGGAGTCCCCGTCCTGGACGAGGAGGACCGGGTGGTGGGTGTCGTCTCGCAGACCGACCTGCTGGCCGGCAGGTCCCCGGCCGGTCCACCCGGTCCGGGCAGCGGGACATCGACGGCGTCTCCCACGGCAGGGGATCTCATGTCCGCGCCGGCGATCACCGCCCATGCCGAGGAGACGGCGGCCGACGCGGCCCGCCTGATGACACGCCGCGGCATCGAACGGCTGCCCGTCGTGGACGTGGAGGACCGCCTCGTCGGCATCGTCACCCGGCGGGACCTGCTGCGCATGTTCCTGCGTCCGGACGCCGAGATACGCCGACGCGTTCACGAGGTGCTGAGGGATGTCGCGGGCGTACCGGACGGCGACGTCGAGACGCATGTCGTGGACGGCATCGTCACCCTGGACGGCACCGTGCAGCGCCGGAGTCAGTTGTCCGTACTGCTCGGCCTCATCGAACGCCTCGACGGCGTCGTGGCCGTCGCATCGCGCGTCACGGCCGGATCCGACGACATGGCGGTCCACCATGCCGGGCACGCCCGTCACGCCATGCCGTGGTGAGGCCGGCGCCACCGCGACCAAGGAGCTCGTCATCATGAAGAACCATGTGACGGCCGGCGTCGACGGCTCCCCCGAGAGCCGGGCGGCGGCCCGATGGGCCGCCCGGGAAGCCGTCCTGCGGCGGGTTCCGCTGCGGCTCGTCCACGCCGTCGACTGGCCCCTGGACCCGGTACTCCCCGGCATCGGCAGACAGGACGTGGACCGCTGGGCGGACCAGGTCCTGGCCGAGGCGGCACAGGAGCTGCACCGGCGGCATCCGCACCTGGAGATCACCACCCGCTGCCCGACGGGCCGTCCGGCAGCCGCGTTGGCCGCCGAGGCCGCGGACGCCTCCTTGCTCGTCCTGGGCTCGCGTGCCCTGGGCGGTGTGGTCGGGTTCCTCATCGGCTCGGTGGCGATGTCCACCGTGGTCGCGACCGACACCCCCGTCGTGCTCGTCCGCCTCGCCGACGACCCGGACGACCCGGACGACCCGGGCGCCGGTGCCGGTGCCGAGGTGGTCGTCGGCGTCGACATCCACGAGGCCGGGGACCGGGTGCTCGCCTTCGCCTTCGAAGAGGCGGAACGACGTGGATGCCCGTTGCGGGCCGTGCACGGCTGGAAGATGCCGGCCGCCTACGCGTACGTCCCCTTCTTCGACCCGGAGAACGAGCGGGACATCGGCAGAAGCGTGGCGCACATGGCCGACGACATGCTGTTGCCCTGGCGGCACAAGTTTCCGGAAGTGGAGGTCACCTCGGACGTGTTCATGGGATCCGCAGGGGAGCGGCTCGTCCACGCCTCCCACGGAGCGGGACTGATCGTGGTGGGTCGCCGGCTGCGCCGCTCACCCCTTGGAGTACATCTGGGCCCGGTCGTCCACGCGGTACTGCACCACGCGGCAGCGCCGGTGGCCGTCATCGCCCACGGCTGAGTCCGCACCGTCCGCGGACCGTTCACAAAGGAACGTCATGAAGCACATGCGCACAGTCGACGACGTCATGACCCATGCCGTGATCTCCGTCGATCGCGACACCGTGTTCAAGGACATCGTTGAGGCGCTGCGGATGTGGAACCTCAGCGCCCTCCCCGTCCTGTCCGAGGACGGACACGTGGCGGGCGTCGTCTCCGAGGCCGACCTCCTGATCAAGGCACAGGGCACCGACCCGGACCGCGCGACCACCGCGGGGCAGCTGATGACCCGCCCGGCGGTGACGGTCACGAGGGACGCCACCATCCCGGGTGCGGCGCGCCTGATGGCGCGCAACCATCTCAAGCGCCTGCCCGTGGTCGACGGCGAGGGCTGCCTGGTCGGCGTCGTCAGCCGCGGCGACCTGCTGAAGGTGTACCTGCGCCCGGACGCGGACATCGGCGCCGAGGTCCGCGACCTGATCATGCGTCAACTGATCCCGCGCGGCTCCGCCGAAGTACATGTGCACGTCTCCGACGGGATCGCCCACCTGCACGGATCGCTGTCGGATCCCGGGCTGGAGGACGTCGTGGTCCGCGCCGCCGGGACGGTACCGGGCGTCGTGGGGGTCGAGGCCGACTTCACCGTCCCGGTATCCGGCTGAGAGGAAGGCCGCCATGAGGCACCGCAGGGTCGCCGACCTGATGACGCCCACCGCCGTCACCGTCCGCCCCGCCACGGCGTTCAAGGAAATCGCCCGGCTTCTGCAGGAATTCGACATCACGGCCGTGCCCGTCGTGGACGGGACCGGGCACCCGGTCGGTGTCGTCTCGGAAGCCGACCTGCTCCGTCGGCGCACGGTCGGCGGTGTGCCGACGGCCGAAGACCTCATGACGAGCCCGGCCGTCACGGCCCGCCCGGAGTGGAGTGTGGTCCGTGCGGCCCGGGTGATGCAGCGGCACGGGGTCAAGCGGCTGCCGGTCGTCGACGCCGGCGGCCGGGTGATCGGTGTGATCAGCCGAAGCGATCTGATCCGGCTGTTCCTCCGCCCGGACCACGCCATCTCCGAGGAGATCGTCGAGGACGTCCTCACCCGCATCCTCGGCATCGCGCCTTCCTCGGTCACCGTCGACGTGGAGGACGGGTCGGTGACGCTCAGCGGCACGGTGCCCCGGCCCGAGCTGCTGCCCGTGGTCGTCCGGCTCTGCCAGAGCGTCGACGGGGTCGTGGACGTCGACAACAGACTGACCTGCGCCCCGGTCGCCGCCGACAGCGTGTGACGGGGGCCGAACGGCCGGACTGATCGGCCCTACCGGTCCCCCGGCGGACATCAGAGCCTGACTTCAGCGGGATCCGGGAACCGAGGAGGAACACCATGTCCAACCGAATCACCGTGGGGCAGGACGGTTCGGGCGCGGACCTCGCCTGTGCCGACTGGGCGGCCGAGGAGGCCGAACTGCGCGGCGGCAGCCGCCGGATCGACGGGTTCTTCGTCGGCTCCACCGGCTCAGACGCCATCCCCAGGACCAAGACTCCCGTCGTCCTCGTACGGGCGACCGAGAACCGGGGCGACGCTTCGGCCGGCCGAGCGAAACCCTACGGACCGGTGGTGCGCGGGGTGGATCTCCGCTGCAACTGCGACCGGTTGTTCGCTTTCTCCTGCGAAGAGGCCCACCGGCGTTCCCGCCCGTTCGTCGTCGGCCGGCGTGTCCGGCGCTCGGCACTCGGCGCCCACATCGGCCCCCTCACCCATGCGGTGATGCACCATGCCACCTCCCCGGTCGCTGTCGTGGCACACGACTGAGGACGCACAGACAGGACCAGTCCCGTGACCGCACCACACCTGGACCCCGCTGATGTCACCCGGCTCGTCGGCGATGCCGTCAGCGCTCCCTCCATGCACAACGCCCAGCCGTGGAAGTTCGTGTTCCGCTCGGCGGGCAACGTCATCGAACTGCACGGCGACCCGGATCGCGCCCTGACCCGGACCGATCCGGATCACCGGGCCCTCCACCTCGGCTGCGCCGCAGCACTGTTCAACCTGCGCGTCTCCGCTGCCTGGCACCGGTACCCGGTGCGGGTGCGTCTCCTGCCCGAAGACTCCGAGCCGTGGCTGCTCGCCACCGCGACCATCGGCGAACCTGCCACGGACGAACACGAGCTGGCGGCCCTGCACGACGCCCTCGGGCGCCGGCACACCAGCCGCGACCCGTTCAGTGACGAGCCCGTCCCCGAGGCGCTGCTGGACGGCCTGAAGGCCGCGGCCCGCCTGGAGGGCTGCCGGCTGGTGGTTCCGGGCGACTGGCACGTGGAGACCGTGCTCGGACTGGTCCGGGACGCCGAACACCGGGAGGAGATCGATCCGCTGGTACGGGCCGAGACCGCCGCCTGGACCGCGCCCGTACGCGACGGGACCGACCCACGCGGCGACGGCATCCCGGCCGCCGCATTCGGCCCAAGGAGTTCCGGCGGGTCCTCCCCCGTACGCGACTTCGGCCGCTCCCGGCACCTGCCGGACCGCGGCTGGGCCGTCTTCGAGAAGCGGCCTCAGCTGGCATTGCTCGGCACCGCCGCGGACACCCGGGCCGACTGGCTGCGCGCCGGCCAGGCGCTGGAACGCGTCCTCCTCCAGGCCACCTCCGACGGCCTCGCCACCTCCATGACCTCACAACCCCTGGAGTGGCAGGAGCTGCGGTGGACGGTCCGCGACCCGGCCGAGGCCACGGGCCACGTACAGATGGTCATCCGCCTCGGCTACGGCCCCCAGGGACCCACGACGCCGCGCAGGCCGGTGACGGAGGTTCTGGACATCCGGTGACGGCCCGCTCACGGCCGGGCTCCCGCGTCCTGCATGCCATCGTCTCCCTCGGGATCACGAGTGCCGGCGGCGGGCCCAGCGGCGGATCTCGTCCGTCCCCCAGACCAGCGGCGGGAAGGCCGCGATGAGGAGGACGACGTCCAGCGGCAGGGCCGCGGTGCCGAACAGGTGCTGGAGCGGGGGCGCGTAGACGAGCGCCGCGGTGAAGGCGAGTTCGAACGCGATGCCGGCGAGCAGCAGGGGGTTGGTGAAGAGGCCGATGTCCCGCAGGGCCGCGTGGTCGGTCCGGGCGGCGATGGCGGTGCCGACCTGGCAGGTGACGATGCCGGCGAAGGTGGCGGTGGTCGCGGTGAGGTAGGCGTGGTGGAGCGGGGCGCCCGGCCCGGTCGGGTCGCCGGGGTGCCAGCCCGCACGCCACAGGACGTAGAAGAACGCGGCCATGACGAGGACGGCGGAGACCGTGCCGAGCCAGCCCCAGCTGCGGACCAGCATGTCCTTGTTGATCACGCCTTGGGTACTGGGGCGGGGCGGACGGTTCATGACGCCGGGTTCGGCACGTTCACGGCCGAGGGCGAGCGCGGGGAGGGTCTCGGTGCCGAGGTCGATGGCGAGGATCTGGAGCACGGTCAACGGCAGCGGGACGGCCCCGCCGGAGAGGGCGAACACGAGGAAGGGAACGACTTCGGGGGTGAGGTGGGCGAAGATGTAGACGATGAACTTGCGGACGTTGTCGTAGACCCGACGGCCGGATTCGACCGCCGTGACGATGGTGGCGAAATTGTCGTCCGTCAGGATCATGGTCGACGCCTCGCGGGCCACGTCCGTGCCCGAGCGCCCCATGGCCACGCCGATGTGGGCGCGGTGCAGGGCGGGGGCGTCGTTCACCCCGTCGCCGGTCATGGCGACGATCTGGCCGTGGCTCCGCAGGGCGTCGGCCACCTTCAGCTTGGTCTCGGGCGAGGAACGCGCGAAGACGATCTCGGTACCGCCCTGCCGGAGGATGTGGTCGAGGTGGTGGTCATCGACCGTCTCGGACTGGGCGATCACCCGCAGCTCCGGCTCGCCGATGCCCACGGCGCGGGCGATCGCGGCTGCCGTGGCGCCGCTGTCCCCGGTGACGATGTGCACGGTGAGGCCCGCCTCGTGGCACCGCAGGACCGCAGCCGCCACTTCCGGACGCGGCGGATCGTAGAGGCCGACCAGGCCGAGCAGGCGCAGGTCCCGCTCGGCCTGCTGCCGCCGCGCCGGTACGGCGGCACCGGCCGGCAGGTCCCGGACGGCGACGGCGAGCACCCGCATGCCCTCCGCGGCCAGCGCGTCGGCGGCGTCCTGTGGCTGCCGGGCCGGCTCTCCGCCCGCGAGCAGTGACAGGACGGCTTCCGGGGCGCCCTTGACGATGACGCGGAGGCGGCCGTGGTCCGCCGCCTGGACCACCGACATCAGGCGCAGGCGCGGGTCGAAGCGGAAGCAGGCGCGCCGTCCGGCGTCCCGGTCGGCCAGGTCCGGCGGAACGGCGTGCTGTGCGGCCCCCTCCACCAGCGCGATCTCGGTCGGGTCTCCGTGCAGCCGGCCATCGGTCTCGCGGGTCACGGTGGTGCACAGGGCCGCCGCGCCGATGAGCTCGGCACTCCAGGGCCCGGTTTCCGTGAGGTGCCCGGGCGTCCAGAACCCGTGGAGGCGCATCTCGTTCCGCGTGAGGGTGCCGGTCTTGTCGGTGCAGATGACGTTGGTGGACCCCAGGGTCTCCACGGCGCTCAGCCGCTTGATCACCGCGCCTTGGCGGGCCAGGACCCGGACGCCGACGGCGAGGGCCAGGGTGATGGTGGGCAGCAGCCCCTCGGGCACGTTGGCCACGAGCAGGCCGATCGCGAACATCAGCGAGTCGGTCACCGGCAGCCCCACCGCCACGCCGGTCACGAGGAACACCGCGCTCATGGCGACGGCGACCGCGGCGATGAGCCAGGCGACCTTCTTGACCTGCTTCTCCAGCGGGCTCGGGTCGCGGCGGGTGCGCTGGCTGAGGGCGGCGATCCGACCGAGCTCCGTGTGGTCACCGGTGGCGAAGACGATCGCCTGTGCCCCTCCCTCCGTGGCGCTGGTGCCGCTGAAGACGAGGTTCGGCTCCTGCAGCAGCGGAGCCGCCTGCAGACCGGGGCCGGCCACACGCTCGACGGGAGTGGATTCGCCGGTCAGCATGGACAGGTCGGCTTCGATGCCGCCCTCGGTCAGGCGGGCGTCCGCGGGTATCCGGTCGCCCTCCCCGAGGACGATGAGGTCACCGGGAACGAGATCGCGGGCGGGGACGTGCTGTGGCCGGCCGTCGCGGATCACCTGGGCCTGCGCCGGCAGGTATTGCGCCAGGGTCTCGACGGCCTTCTCGGCCTGCTGCTCCTGGACGAGGGCGAAGCCCGCGTTGACGAGGACGACCGCGATGATCGCCCAGCCGAGCACGTCGATGGCGGCGATGAAGGCGAGGGCCGCTGCCGCCCACAGCAGCAGGGCCAGGGGGTGGACCAGCTGCCGCAGGAGTTCCCGCAGGACGCTCGGCTGCGCGGTGCGACGGACCTCGTTCGGGCCGTAGACCGCCAGCCGGCGGGCGGCCTCCCGGCTCGACAGTCCCAGCGGCCCCGTGTGCAGTTCACGGCGGAGCAGGGGTAGGGGCTCAAGGGGATCCGGGGTGACGTCCCGCCCGAGTGCCGGGCCGGCCACCCGGTCAGTCATCGTCCGCTCCCTGATCGGGGCGCAGGCGGCCGGTCCAGACGGGTTCGACGTCCTCCCACTCGGCTTCCCACGCCCGGGCACTGCGTGCGTCGACGGTCCGCAGACCGATACGGACGAGGAAACCCGACACCAGCAGGGTTGCGGTGAACGCCACCGTGCCCAGACCGAATGCCTCCAGCGCGATCCCGGCCGTGCCGCGGGGCGCCGAGGCGACGCTGCCGTGGTCGTCGACCCACACGCGCACGCTGTCCCCCTTGCGTGCGTTCGCCGGTACGGGGACGGTGCCGGCGTGCGCGCGGCCCGGCGGATACTGCCAGTCGGCGGGGGCGACGGTGATGGTCCGCTGTCCCGGTCGGTCGCCGGCCCGGTAGGTGGTCTCGCCGACCGTGACGGCCGCTACGGAGTGCCGGTGGCGTGCGACCTCCTCGGCGGCGCGCCCGGCCTCGGTCCAGGCGTTCCGTCCCACGACGACACCGCAGATCACGGCGATCAGGCAGGCCACGGCGAAGGCAGCGTGCAGACGGCCGCGGGTGCGGTCGGCCTTTCGCCGCAGCGGGTTGCCACCCCGTTCCGGTGTCCGGTCGTGCATGGCGCACCTCCGCCCTGCGTTGCCGGCGAGCCGGGCCGTCGCGCTCAGGCGGCGGTGAGCTCGGCGCTGATGTGGTGGGCCCACTCCTGGATGCGCCCGGGGTCGCGATAGTCCCCGCCCTTGCCCTGCCGGAGCATCGACCGGGCGAGGAGGCCGGGGGTGCGGGCCGTGATGCTGCCGCCGAAGGTCTTGTGCTCACGTGCGCCGATGAGCTGCATCTGCCGGGCGACGGCGGGAACCGGGGGAATGTCGCGCTCCTCGGCCGAGCGGTCGAGGGGGCCGCTGCTGAACAGCCACACCGGGCGGTGCCGGAGGGACTCGGCGTTGCGTTCGGCGCAGCGCTTGGCCTTGCCGCTCCAGTGGCCCGCGTAGAGGGCGCCGCCGAGGACGACGGCGTCGTAGCCGCGGACATCGCGGACACCGTCGGCGGGCAGCACGACGGCCTCGAGGCCGTCCTCGGACAGCGTCCGGCCGATCTGCTCGGCGATGCCTGCGGTGCCGCCGTGCTTGGTCCCGTAGGCGACCAGGACTCGCTTGGTGGTCATGGCCGTGCCTCCTTGTCTCCCCTTGAGCGGGCTGAAGCCACTGTCACGCGGCCGGCGGCGGCTCCGCTTGGGTCGGACGGTTCCCGGCAGGGACCATTCGGCCCTCTCCGTGCCCGTGCTCCTCGGCCGCTGCCACGTGCTGCTTGACGGCGGCGAAGCTGTCCGGGGCCACGGAGACGGAGTCGATCCCGGCGTGGACGAGGAAGGCGGCGAAGGCGGGGTCGTCGCTGGGACGCTGACCGCACAGGCCCACAGGACGCCCTGCGGCCTGGGCCTGTGGGACGAGCATCCGGATGAGGCCGGTGACGGCCGGGTCGTTCTCGTCGAACACCTCGGCGAGGGCTTCGGAGTCCCGGTCGACGCCGAGGGTGAGCTGGGTGAGGTCGTTGCTGCCGATGGAGAAACCGTCGAAGCGTGCCGCGAAGTCCTGGGCGAGGAGGATGTTGGCGGGGATCTCCGCCATCACGTAGACCTTGAGGCCGTTCTCGCCCCGGCGGAGTCCCTCCGCCGCCATCACGTCGAGCACCCGGTCGGCTTCCCGGAGGGTGCGGCAGAAGGGGATCATGATGATGACGTTGGTCAGGCCCATCTCGTCGCGCACCCGGCGCAGGGCCCGGCATTCGAGGGCGAAGCCGTCGCGGTAGCCGTCGCTGTAGTAGCGGCTGGCACCTCGCCAGCCGATCATCGGGTTGGCCTCCACCGGCTCGAAGGGCCTGCCGCCCAGCAGCTTGGCGTACTCGTTGGTCTTGAAGTCGCTGGTGCGGACGACGACCGGGTCGGGCCAGCGGGAGGCGGCGATCCGGGCGATGCCGTACGCCAGGCGGTCGGTGAAGCAGGCGGTGCGGTCGAGGTATCCCTCGGTGAGCTGGTCGACGGCGCAGCGGTCGGCGGCGTCCAGGCGGTCGGGGTGCAGGAGAGCCATGGGGTGGACTTTGACCTGGTGGGCGACGATGAACTCCAGGCGGGCCAGGCCCACACCGTCGGCCGGCAGCCGCCACCAGCGGAAGGCCGCCGACGGGTCGGCGAGGTTGAGCATCACCCGGGTCCGTGTGGCGGGCAGCGCGGCCAGGTCGGTCTCGGTCTCCTCGTACGGCAACAGGCCCGCGTACACCTTGCCGCGGCTGCCTTCCGTGCACGAGACGGTGGTGTGGTCGCCATCGTGCAGGACTTCGGTGGCGTTCCCGGTGCCGACGACGGCCGGCACGCCGAGTTCCCGGCTGACGATCGCCGCGTGGGAGGTGCGGCCTCCGTGATCGGTGACGATCGCCGCGGCCCGCTTCATGATCGGTTCCCAGTCGGGGTCGGTGATCGAGGTGACGAGTACGGCACCCGCGGGAAAGCGGTCCAGTTCGACGGGGGTGTCCAGCAGCCGTACCGGTCCGGCACCGACGGCCTCGCCGACCGCGATGCCTTCCGCAAGGACCTTGCCGGGGGCTCCGGTGAGGCGGCAGCGGCGCAGTGTCGTGGCACGTCGGCGGGACTGGACGGTCTCCGGCCGGGCCTGGACGATCGCCAGGCCGCCGGTGATCCCGTCCTTGGCCCATTCCAGGTCCATCGGGCAGCCGTAGTGCTCCTCGACGGCGACGGCCCATTCGGCGAGCTGCCGTACCTCGGCGTCGGTCAGGACGCGTCGGGCCTGCTCCTCGGCGGTGGTGTCCACGGTGTCCGTGAGTCCGTGCACGGCGTAGACGGCCTTGCGGCGCTTGGCGCCGACGCGCACGTCGATGACGGGGTTCAGGACCGGGTCCTTGAGGGAGGGCTTGAAGACGGTGTATTCGTCAGGGTCGGTCTGCCCGCTGACCACGGTCTCACCGAGCCCCCAGGCCGCGCTGACCACGACGACCCCGGGGAAGCCGCTCTCGGGGTCCAGGGTGAAGATCACCCCGGCGCCGGCCAGGTCGGAACGGACCATCACCTGGACACCGACGGAGAGCGCGACCCGCAGGTGGTCGAAGCCCATCCGCTCGCGGTAGTCGATGGCCCGGTCGGTGTAGAGGGAGGCGAAACAGTGACGTACGGCATCCAGCAGCTGTTCGGTGCCGCGCACGTTCAGGTAGGTCTCCTGCTGGCCCGCGAAGCTGGCCTCGGGCAGGTCCTCGGCCGTGGCGCTGCTGCGCACGGCGACCTCGGGCTCGGGCCGGCCCACCGCGCGGCCCAGTTCTTCGTACGCGGCGGCGATGCCGTCCCGGAGTGCCTCGGGCAGCGGTGCGGCCGTGATCAAAGACCGGATCGCCTCGCCGACGTCCTCCAGCGCGGCGCCGTCGTGGAACCGGTCGAGCTGTTCCTCGATGCGGGTGCGCAGCCCGTGCCGGTCAAGTAGCTCTCCGTAGGCTTCGGCGGTCGTGGCGAAGCCTGGCGGTACGGTTACGCCGGACGAGGCCAGCTGAACGATCAGCTCGCCCAGTGAGGCGTTCTTCCCGCCCACGCGGCTGACGTCGTTGCGGCAGAGCTGGGTGAACGGAATGACGCGTCGCGTGCTGTTCATGACGTCCTCCGGGCCTGCGGGGCGGTGCGGGTGCTCAGTACGGCAGGGGACGGCCGGACGGTGTGCGCAGGTCCAGCGGGGCAGGCTTGTGGGGCTGCTTCGGCCGGGTCTGGATCCGTGTGCGCTGCATCGTGGTCACCCGCTTCGGGAAACGGCGCCTTGAGCGGCGTCCGGGTTCCACGATCACGCCGCGCCCCACCCCGCACGCAGTGCCGAGCGGGCCAGGGTGCGGGGCCGATCGGCCCACGGGTACCGATGGGGCGGGCTCGCCACTGACCTCGGCGTCCTCTCTGCCCATCAGGCCGCAAGAGAGCACTGCACCGTGGACGCTCCGCCGCGCGAACTCAGGCAGTGACGGGCTTCCACGGCCTCGGTGGGCGGGCATGCCGAAGCCCGGCCGCACGCAGCGCAAGGCCACCGCTGCCCGCGACGGCAGGGCGGAATCTACCCGGTGGACAGGTCCGGGCGGACGATGGTCACCGGGCACGGGGCGTGCAGGGCCACCTGCTGGCTCACCGAACCGAGCAGGGCACGACGGAATCCGCCGCGCCCGCGGCTGCCCACGACCAGCATGTCGGCTCCCTTGGCCGCGTCCACCAGGACCTCGGCCGGGTGGCCGTGCACCAGGCGCTGGTGCACCAGGGCGGCGCCGTCCTCGCCGAGTACGGTGCGGACCTCTTCGACCAGGAGCCTTTCCGCCTCTTCCTCGTCGAACGAGGCATCCACTGCCGGGGCCGACCACGATGCTTCGCCGGGGACCTCCCAGGCCGTGACCGCCTCCGCCTTCCCGCCGACCAGGCCGGCGTACCGTACCGCCCAGCGCAGTGCGGCCTGGGAGGAGGGCGATCCGTCTACGCCCACCACGATCCGCGGGGCCTCATCCTGCGTGTCCATGCCCTTCACCCCTTCCGACTCTCTACGTCCAGCGTGTGCGAGTCACGGACGCACCGCCACGCGAGCGTCAGCCCGTGGGCAGGCGGAACCACCGTTCCCGGCCGGCGGCGACCTGCTCGCGCCGGCCGCCCGGAAGGACCAGGGGTACCGGGCCGAGGAGCGACGGCGGGACGCGGACGCCCAGTCGGCCCGGCCGGAACCGGATGCGGATGTCACGGTGGCCGAGGTAGGAGACGGAGAACGCGGAGCCGGGGATCTCGGAGAGCGGCATCGGGTCGATGTGCAGGCCGTCGGTGGCGGGGTCGAGTCCGACGATGCCGCGTTCGACGAGGTCGAGGGTGCCGGCCATGGCGCCGAGGTGGATCCCTTCGCCGGTGGTTCCGCCCTGGACGTCCGTGATGTCGCCGAGCAGGGCTTCCCGGCAGTACCGCCAGGCGTCCGGGCCCTGCTGACGGGCGAGGACCCAGCCGTGGACGAGGCTGCTGAGCGTGGAGCCGTGGCAGGTCCGGCGGAGGTGGTATGCGACCGTCCTCGCCCAGAGCGCGTCGTCGAGGACGTAGCCGAGACGGGCGAACAGCCGGGCGAGTTCCGCGGGGCGGAAGAGGTATCCGAGCATGAGGGTGTCGGCCTGCTTGGACGCCTGGTAGCGGTTGGGGGTGTCGCCTTCGGCCTCCAGGATGCGGTCGAGGCGGCGGATGTCGTGGTAGCGGGCGCGGTACGCGTCCCAGTCGAGTTCGGCGAGGTCGCCGTAGCCGTGGAACTGGCTGATCACATCACGGTGGAAGGGGACGTACATGCGGTGCGAGATCTCCTCCCACACGGCAAGATCGTCCGCGCCGAGGCCGAGGTTCGCGTGGAGCTGGGCGCGTCGGGCGGCCGACAGCTCCTGGTCCAGGTCGAGGGCGCGGGCGAGCACCCAGGCCGCGGTGACGTTGGTGTACGCGTTGTCGTCGATGCCGGGCACGGCGGCGCCCGGGTAGGCGTCGTGGTACTCGTCCGGGCCGACGACGCCGCGGATCCGGTAGCGGCCCAGGCTCTCGTCCCAGTCCGCGGAGTCGGCCCAGAAGTGAGCTATGTGCAGGAGGAGTTCGGCGCCCTGACCGTGCATGAAGCCGGTGTCGCCGGTGGCGAGACCGTACTGCCAGACGTTCCAGGCGATGGCCGAGTTCACGTGGTGCTGGAGGCGGGAGTGGTCGGGCAACCAGCGGCCGGAGCGGGGGTTGAGGTGCACCCGCTGTGTCTCCTCCGCGCCGGAACTGCCGCTCTGCCAGGGGAACATCGCCCCTCTGACACCTCCCCGGCGCGCCGCCTCCAGGGCTGCGGGCAGCCTCCGATGCCGGTACATCAGCAGCGCGCGGGCGGTCTCGGGGAAGTGGAGGGCGAGGTAGGGCAGGACGAACAGTTCGTCCCAGAAGACGTGGCCCCGGTACGCCTCGCCGTGGAGGCCCCGTGCGGGGACGCCGGTGTCGAGTTCGGCGGTGTGCGGCGAGAGGGTCTGCAGGACATGGAAGGCGTGGAGGCGCAGGATCCTGCCACTCTCCCCTGCCGTCATCAACTCCCCTTCGTTCCAGATGCGTTGCCAGGACGCCCGGTGGGATGCCAGCAGGGTGGGGAAGTCCGGAGCCCGGCCTGCGTACTCGATGCTGTGTCGCACGGGGTCGGCGAGAGGGCGGTCGAGCGAACTGAACAGGGCAGCGGTCTTCACCACCACGACCGGCCGCCCACGCCGGATGGGCATGGCGGACCTCTGTGTCGCAGTGCCGGCCGTGCACCGCCTGTCGACATACGTCAACGGCCGCGAGGACGTCCGGACCGCGAGCCCGATCCGTACCCGGGAGGCCGATGTCGTACAGGACAGCCAGGCGACGCCTTCCGCTTCCACTCCCGCCCGGTGGGCGACGAGATGGCCTCCGGCAAGGGCTCGATAGCGGTCCACACCGGCGTTGGTGACCTCGCCGTCGAGCACGGACTCGACCTCGATCCGCCCCCTCCAGCCGTACGCGGTGAAGACGGTGCGCTGCGCGGCCAGGTACGGGTCGCCCATGTGGACGAGGCGGGTATGGGTCACACCCAGTCGGCGGCCTTCGGCATCGTGGAAGAGCATGCGACGGGTGAGCGTTCCGGTGCGCAGGTCCAGCGAGACGTGGCAGTGGCGCAGCGTCGGGTGGTCAGGGGTGAGCCAGTCGCCGGGCGGCGCGCCGTCGGGCAGGCAGCGGTAGCGCAGGGCGGTCCAGTCCGGCAGGCGGACCATGTCCTCGTTGGAGACCGCGCGCCCGGCGACGATGGACGTCAGCCGGTTGTAGCAGCCGGCCAGGTAGGTGGCCGGGTAGTGGACTGCGCCGGCGGTGCTCTCGGGGGCCGCGCCCCGGGTGGCGAAGCGGCCGTTGCCGAGGGTGCACAGGGACTCGACCAGCCTCTCGGTCTTGGGGTCGTAGCGGTGGTACTCCCAGTGCCGGAACGTGTTCACGGCCGGCGCCCGTCGAGCGCGGCGGGCAGACCACCGAGATCCGGCATCACGAGGTGGGCTCCGTGCGCACGCAGGGCGTCCGCACCGTCCGGGCCGCCGTCGCGGGCGAGTCCCACAACCAGGCGGAAGCGGCCTCGGCGTCCCGCTTCGACGCCGACGAGCGCGTCCTCCACCACGGCGGAGTACTGAGGGCCGACGCCGAGCCGGTCGGCCGCCTCGAGGAAGAGGGCGGGGTCGGGCTTGCCCGGAAGGGCCAGCACATCCGCATCGTTTCCGTCCACGACGGCGTCGAGTGAGCCGACGAGGCCCGCGGATTCGAGGAGGGAGCGGGCGTGCCGCGAGGCCGACACAGCCGCGCATCCGACCTGCATCTCCCGCAGGCGGAAGAGCGCGGGGCGGACATCGTCGAAGGCCTCCACGCCTTCGGCCCGCACCGTCCGGGAGAAGATCTGCTCCTTGCGGGCGGCGACTGCGTGCACGGTGCCGCAACCCGGCGGATCCCCGGACGTTCCGACGGGGAGGCCGATGCGGCGTGCGGCGAGGAAGGCGCGGGCACCGTCCAGCCGGGACCGCCCGTCCACCAGATCACGGTAGTCGTGAACGGGGTCGAAGGGGCGCGGCCGTTCCCCGGTGAGCCGTCCCCACGCGGCGAGGCAGCCGTCGAAGGCCTCCTTCCAGGCGGCGGCGTGCCGGGCCGCCGTGGCGAGGAGGACTCCGTCGGTGTCGAAGACGACGGCGCGCACCACGGCCATCAGCCGTGCACCACGCGGCGGCCGGTGAGCCGGACCGGGGTGATCTTCATCCAGTGCGTGCGGATGCCACCGGCCCAGGGCTGGGACCGGGCCATGACGGCCAGGTGCTGTCCCTCGTCATCCGGGACGGCCTCGAGTTCGCCGACGGCCAGCACGCTCCACCCGTCCGCATTGACGTCGTCGATGTGGTCGATCTCGAAGGCGACCTCGGTTCCCACGGCTCGGGCAACGACGGCCTGCGCCGACGTACGGAAGGCGATGGCGGTGCCCGCGAGCATGTAGTTGACCGGGAGGATGGCCGGGCCTTGGGGGGTGAAGACGGCGATGCGGCCGACCCCGTGGGTGCCGAGCAGCCTCCGGCATTCGCTCTCGTCCAACGGCACAAGTACGGCGTCGCGCCGTGCGGTGGACCGACCCGGTACACGGTCGGCTCCGGCACCGGTGAGGTCGCCGACGGTGACCCCGAGGGCGTCGGCGACTCGGACGAGGGTGCCGATGGGGGGAGAGGCAGCGTGATCCTCCAGGTAGGCGATGTAATTGCCGTCTGCTCCGCATCGCCGGCCCAGGTCCTCGCGGCTGAGGCCGAGGGCTTCGCGGCGGGCCGCCAGACGACGGCCCAGATCGGTGCGTCCGGTTGTCCCGCCGGGGGGCATGGACGGCGTTCGTGGGGTGCTCATCATGGCGATCACTGCTCCTGGGGCGGTACGGCGACCGTGTCGTGCTGCGGTCCGCCGAGGACGACCTTGAGGGCGCCGGTGTCGCCGGCGCGGGAGAAGACGTCGTAGGCCTCCTCCATCTGGTCCAGCTCGAAGCGGTGGGTGACCATCGCGGCGCCGGGCAGTCGGCCCGCCGCCATCATCCGCAGCAGCATGGGGGTGGAGTAGGTGTCGACGAGACCGGTGGTGAGGGTGACGTCCTTGATCCACAGGTCTTCGAGGTGCAGGGTGGCGGGCTTGCCGTGAACGCCGATGTTGGCGACCCGGCCACCAGGGCGGACCATGCGGGTGCACATCTCGAACGCCTCGGGCACGCCGACCGCCTCGATGACCACATCGGCGCCGAGGCCGTCGGTCAGGTCCTCCACCAGCCGTTCCGGCTCCTCCTGCGCGCTCGCGGTGGCATCGGCGCCGAGCTCACGGGCAGCGGCCAGCCGGGAGGCGGCGAGATCGACGGCAATGATCCGGAACGGGCTGTAGAGCCCCGCCGTGGCGATGGCGGCCAGCCCGATGGGCCCCGCACCGACCACGACGACCGTGTCGCCGGGGCGCACGCTGCCGTTGAGGACGCCCACTTCGTACGAGGTGGGGAAGATGTCCGCGAGCAGGACCGCCTCGTGGCTCGGCAGGGCGGTGGGCAGCGGGTGGACGGAGAGGTCGGCGAACGGGACGCGTACGTACTCGGCCTGGGTGCCGTCGACGAGGTGTCCCAGGACCCAGCCGCCGCCCCCACGGCACTGGCCGTAGCGGGCTTCGCGGCAGAAGCGGCAGCGTCCGCAGGCGGAGATGCAGGAGATCAGGACGCGGTCGCCGGGGCGGACGGTGCGGACGTCGCCGCCGGTCTCGACGACGGTGCCGACGGCCTCGTGGCCGAGGATCCGGCCGGGCTCCACTTCGGGAACGTCGCCCTTGATGATGTGCAGGTCGGTGCCGCAGATGGTGACGGCGTCGACCCGGACGATCGCGTCGGCGGCGTCCTTGATCGAGGGGTCCGGGACGTCCTGCCACGAGGTCTGTCCGGGCCCGTGGAAGACGAGTGCCTTCATGGCGCGGCCTTCTCTCTGTGATGCGGTGCGAAAGGGGTCACCGCCAGGCTGTGCCCGTATCGCCTCGGCCCGCTTGGGCCGGTCGGCCCCTTGCCCGGGACCGGTCGGGCCCCTCCCGCGGAGCCCGGCCGGTGCGACGGTGGAAACCGGCAGCACGTTCCTCGTCGAGAGCGACCACGCCCGGATCCTCGTCGGCTGCGGGCTCTTCCAGGGTGTCGCGGACCTGCGGCGCCGCAACCGGGACAGGCTCCCGTGTGACGCCGCCGCATCCACGCCGTCGTCGTCACCCCACGCCCACCTCGACCACTGCGGCTGCCTGCCGCGCCTGGTCCGGAACGGCTTCCGCGGCCAATGCCCTGCGGGCCCGGATCGAGCACGAGCTGGGCTGGGCTGGACAGCCATCGTGCCCAGGCCCGGGGAGGCCGTCCTGGTCCGCTGAGGTGGGCCGGACGGTCCCGCGGTGTGCACCGCGCGGCCCTTCCGGCACGGACGCCGCCTGGCGCAGGGTGAGGGGGAAGGGTTGGAGGCAGACCATGAGCACCATGCACGGCATCCTCGAAGAGATGGCTCCGGAAGCCCGCGAGGCCCTGCTGGCCCACTCCCGCCAGGTGACGTTCCCGGCCGGTACCCGCATCTTCAAGGAGCGCCAGCGGGCCGAGAAGTTCTGGATCATCGAGTGCGGCACCGTGGACCTCGACATTCACGTCCCCGGCCACAAGGACGCCGTCATCGACACCCTCGGCTACGGCGAACTGCTCGGCTGGTCCTGGATGTTCCGCCCGTACACATGGCACCTCGGAGCCACCGCCTCCCGCGAGGTGCGCGCCCTGGAGTTCGACGCCGCCGCCGTACGGGAGCTGTGCCAGGAGGACTCGGCTGTCGGCCGGTCCGTCTCCACCGCCGTGGCCGCGGTCATCGCCGACCGGCTCGACTCCGCCCGCACCCGGCTCCTCGATCTGTTCGCCCCCTACGGCAGCGGAACCCCGCTCGCCCACGCACGCTGAGGATCCCGCCATGACCTCCACCCCGTACACCGTCGCCGACGTCATGACCACCAAGGTCATCGCCGTCACCCCCACCACCGGCTTCAAGGACATCGCCGCCGCAATGGAGCGGTGGAAGGTGACCGCGCTCCCCGTCCTCGAAGGCGAGGGCCGTGTCGTCGGCGTCGTCTCCGAGGCCGACCTCCTCCCCAAGGAGGAGTTCCACGAGCACCGCCCGGGCCTGATCGAGCAGATGCGCCGCCTAGGCGACACCAACAAGGCCGGCTCCACCTGCGCCGGGGACCTCATGACCACCCCGGCGGTCACGATCCGCCCCGACGCCACCCTCCCCCAGGCCGCCCGCCTCATGGCCGACCGCCACATCAAGCGCCTCCCGGTCGTCGACGCCGACGGCACCATCAAGGGCATCGTCAGCCGAGCCGACCTCCTCAAGGTATTCCTCCGCACCGACGAGGAACTGACCGCCGAGATCCGCCAGAGCGTGGTCGAGCGCCTGTTCCCGCTCTCCCACGAAGCCGTGAAGGTCACGGTCTCCCAAGGGGTCGCCACCCTGACCGGCGACATCCGGGACAGCAGCCTGATCCCCTTGGCCGATCGCCTCACCCGCTCCGTTGAGGGCATCGTCGACGTCCGCTGCCGGCTCACGTCACGTACCACGGCATGAACAGCCACCGGCTGAGGCGGCCGGCTGGCTCAGGCCTGCGCCAGCGGTGACCTGTCCAGGATGCCGAAGACGGCCACCCCGATCAGTACCGCGCCCACAGGCTCGAGGCCGTCGATGAGCGGCAGGCTGATGGCCAGCGAGCCCGCCTGGTAGGAGCTCTGCGACAAGACCAGTGCGATCACGCCCACGAGGACGACCGCATACAGCTCCCAGTGGCCGAGTGCGCCGAACCCGTCGGTCCGGAACCGACCCCCGACGCTCTTCGTCAGGCCGTCGAGCAGAGCGAATGTCAGTGCGGCGCCGGTGGCGTAGAGGGCCGTTCGCATGGTCGCCAGGCTTCGCCGACCGATCTCCGCCAGGAGCACGACCGCGCTCGCGATGGCCACGAGCACGGGAAGCCATTGCCGAACGGCGGGGATGGCCGTGCCTTCCGGAGCCGGCGGCAGCACGGCCAGGAATATCGCGACACCCCCGGTCGTGCAGGCGATGCCGGCCGCATCCTGGCGACGCAGCCTCATCCTGCGGCCTCAGGCCAGGAGTGGCAGGGCGAAGAACGAGATCGGTGGCGGCCACTGGCTGGATTAGGACCAGGGGCCCGAAGGTCAGGGCGGACAACAGAGCGGCCACCACCGCCACTGCGGTATGCATGGGCGAATACCACCGCACGGCCCGGGCCGGTTCGTGCGCGACACGCGCACAGCCTGGCCCACTGGGGCGCGCCAAGCCTCACATCGACGGCAGACAAGAGGTTGGGCCCTTCGGACCCGGCGCGGCCCCTGTCGGCCCTGTGGGGCGAGCGGGCACGGCAGGAAGCTGGACTGTGTAATCAGTCCGCGCACGCGTGGGAACCGCAAGGAGGCTCGCCATGACGGCCCTGGTGATCGTGGGCGTTGACGGCTCCGAGGAGAGCCTCGCAGCAGTGGCGTGGGCCGCACAGGAAGCAGCGCTTCGGGATGTGGCGCTGGACCTGCTCCACGTGGAGACTGGGCCGGAAACCCCTGAAGGCCGGTCCTCCCCACAGCCGAACCGATCCGCAGCGCTCCTCCACGACGCCGCCGAGCTGGCGCGCCGGCACCAGCCGTCCGTAGAGGTGAGCACACGCAGTGTCCGGGGCCGCCCCCCAGAGGTGCTGACCCATGCGGCGGACGAGGCAGAGCTGACGGTGCTGGGCTCCCGAGGCCTCGGCGGCATCAGCGGATATCTCATCGGCTCGGTGTCGCTGGCGGTCGTCGGCAGGGCCCGGCACCCGGTCGTCCTCGTCCGGACGCCCGCGGACGGAACGGGGGACGCCCCCGCTGCCGGCGGGATCGTCGCAGGTGTCGACCTCGCCCACATCAGCGACCGGCTCCTCGGTTTCGCCTTCACCGAGGCCGCGCGCAGGGGCGGCGCCCTGCACATCGTGCATTGCTGGAGCCTGCCGCCCGTATACGTGTACGGCGGGGTGATGGACCCGCACATCGGCGACGAGCTCGGAGAGCATGCTGCGCACCGGCTGACGGAACTGCTGCAACCCTGGCAGAAGACCTATTCGGGAGTCAGCGTCACTCACGAGGTAGTCACCGGTTCGCCCGGCCTGCGGTTGGTGAGCGCGGCGCAGGGAGCAGCGCTCCTGGTCGTCGGCCGCCGCAGCCGCAAGGTACCGCTCGGCCCGCACATCGGCCACGTCGCACACGCGGTGATCCACCACAGCCCCGCACCAGTCGCGCTGGTGCCCCTGGACTGACCGGGACACGTTCCGCCCGGCCTGATCGAGCCCGCAACAGGGTGCAACAGGGTGCCGGCTACGCCTCCAGCTCGATGCCGATCTCCGGCGGGTGGCGGAGCGTGTTGTGGACGGTGCAGTGGGAGGCGACGGCCAGGAGGCCTGCGCGGCGCTGCTCGGGCAGTCCGGGCGGCGGCACGATCACGATGCGGACGGACGCGACGCGGGCAGGGTGGTCGGCAGCCAGCGTGAACCGGGTACGCACGAGCAGGCCGTCGCGCGACAGGCCGTGGCGGTGCAAGTAGCGCCCCGCGTAGTGGGCGACGCACGTGGTCAGCGACGCCGCGAACAGCTCGGTGGGCGTCGGCGCGCGGTCCGTTCCGCCCGCGTCCACGGGCTGGTCGACCAGGAACCGGTGGCCACGTACCTCGACGGCGTAGACATCACCTTCGACGTGCACGGCGTCGATCCGGTGCTCGTCCTCCGAAGGCCGTTGGGCAGCCTTCTCAGGCGCCGGGTGCGTCATGACAGCACCTCCCTTTGCGGGGCACTCGCAGCATGAGCACCCCGCGAACAGCGATCAACGTTCTCACGAGGTCGCGCAGACCGTCTCCACGAAATGCCCGACCTGCTCCTCGGACAGGTGACGGGCCAGGTCCGCCTCGCTGATCATGCCGACGAGGCGGTGGTCGGCGATCACCGGCAGGCGCCGGATGCGGTGCTGCTCCATGGTCCGCAGAACCTGCTCGCTGTCGGCATCGGCGTCGACGGTGACCGGCTTGCCCTGAGCCAGCTGGCCCGCCGTCATGCGGTGCGGGTCCTTGCCCTTGGCCAGGCACTTCACCACGATGTCCCGGTCGGTGATGATGCCGTGCAACCGGTCGTCCGGGCCACAGATGGGAAGAGCTCCGACATCGAGCTCGCCCATGCGCCGCGCGGCGTCCATGAGGGTTTCGTTCTCCTGCACGCAGTTGGCGCCCGCGTGCATGATGTCCCGGGCGGTGGTCATGGCGGTGCTCTCCTTTCGCCCCTCCCCCTTCATCTCGTGTCCGCTGCCACTGTGGGCCCTCGGACCTGTGTCCGGCGATAGGTCCTTCGGTTTGCGATGGGGCCCAGTCGGCCCTTCCGCGCAGAGCGGTCTGCCGGACGCCGCTGCCGGCCTGGCAGCCCGGTCCAATGCCTACGACAAGTTGAAGGCGATCCTTCTCGACTCCCATTGCCTGGGACTCTTTGACGACAACCCGCTCGTCGGAGTCAAACCTCCCCCGTACGACCCCAGGCGGGCCGTAATCCCCTCCCCGGAGCAGCTCCCGGCCGTACGTGTCGCAGCGACCGAAACGACGGGCTCCAGCACCCGGAGGACCTGTGACCCGCGACGAAGCCCTCGCAATGATCACTGGATTTCCTCAACTTCGTCGAGGCGCTCAGTGCACGGACGGAACTCGCCCTGCCGGAACGGGACTACCCCTCACTCACCACCCTCGACGGGTGCGCCCGCTACGTCGCCACGCACACCGCAGGCCCGCAGACGGGCCCGTCGTAACCGCTCTGGTCGGTCCGTGGAGGGCGTCGTCGACGTCCGCTCCCTGCTTGAGGCGCACACCGAACCACAAGCCCCGGGAAAGCTGCTGCTCCAGGAGAAGACGAGGACGAGAGGCAGGCCCGGCAATGAGCCGGCATGCATGTGACGGCAGGCTGTCTGAGTATGGAACTCAAGGCAGACGTGTCGCTGTCCACGGAGGTGAGCGCGATGACGCTTCCGTCGCAGCGCCGGATCGATGGGGCGGTCGATCCGGACGACCGTTGTGGCCGCGGGCGCCCATTCCCGGATGCGCCAGGGGCGCCGAACCAGCGGTTCCGGCCCATCCACCAGGCGCCGCGCGCGCCGGAGGCCATCACGACTGACGGGGCACCGCTGTGACCACGGCAGCAACGCCGGACCCCTCCCCCGCCGGGATTCCCGATGGTGCGGGGACATCGGAGAACCCGTCCAGTCAGCCCGTCGTCACCTTGACGATGAATCCCACTGTCGATCTTTGCTGGGAGGTCGAACACCTGGAGGGCACCGGCAAGAACCGTGCCCGGGTCCGAGCGGTGGCCGTAGGGGGCGGAGGAATCAACGTCGCACGTCACGTCGGGCGGTTCGGAGGACGGGCCACCGCCGTCCACACCGCGGGAGGCGAGGTCGGTCTGCGCCTCAACCGGCTGCTGGACGAAGAAGGCGTCGACCACGTCGCCGTCGGCATCGACGATGACACCCGCGAAGCACTCGTGCTCTTCGAGACCAGTTCGCATCGCAGTTACCACGTCGTGCCACCCGGCCCGCAGCTACGGGAGCACGAGGGAGAACGGTGTCTGGAGGTGCTGGAGCAGCTCATCGGCGGTTGTCCGTACGTCGTGGCCAGCGGCAGCCTGCCAGGCGGATTGCGAGACGACTATTTCGCGGCCGTTGCCCGCCGTGTCAGGGAAGCCGGGTCCCGGCTGATCCTGGACACCTCCGGGCCGGCGCTTCGGGCCGCGCTCGCCGAGGGCGTGTTCCTGTTCAGGTGCAACCGGACAGAGGCCGAGAGCCTGACCGGTCGGCCCGTCACCGGTTTCGATGACGCCCTGGCCCTCAACGAACGGCTGGTCACCACGGGGGCCGCCGAGATCGCCGTCACCACGCTCGGAGCGCTGGGCGCGCTGTGCTCGACCCGCGATGGCCACACCGAGCTCCATGTACCGCCGCTGCCCGGCGAGGCCTTGAGCGATGCAGGTGCGGGAGACAGCATGGTCGCCGCCGTCACCACACAGCTGGCTGCCGGAGAGGATCCGGTCAGCGCCTGCGCTCTGGGGGTGGCCACAGCCGCTGCGGCGATGCTCACCCCCAGCACCGAACCCTTCGATGTGGACGTGGCACGGTCGCTCCGCTCGCAGGTGCGGACAGCCACCCGTCTCTGAGAGCCGCGACACGGACCCCGCACGCAGGCCGCACTCCTGCCCGCCGCCGTAGACGACCGGCTCCAGCTGCACACCGTCGCGTACGTACAGCTCGGCCGCGCCCCGCTTGAGCGGCGTCGCAATGGAAGTGTGCGCCCCGCGCGTGGGCGAGGGCAGCGAGTTCCGCAACTGGCTGGAGGGCGCCGGTCTCGTTGTTTGGCGGCCATGACCGATACGAGGACCGTGTCGTCGCTGAGCGCCGCCGCGAGGTCGGCCGGCTCCACGAGACCCGTGCCGTCCACGGGCAGCACCGTGATCCGAGCACCGTGGAGCCGCTGGAGGGCCGGGCAAGTTTCGAGTACCGCGGGGTGCTCGGTGGCCTGGGTGATCACGTGTGAGTGGCTAGGTAGCCGGTGAGGGGACGGCGGTGACGCCGACGGCGGTGCATCCGGCGGCCTCGTTGAGGCCGGGCCGACGCCCGAGCGCAACTCGCCGCCCTCATCGGCAGCCGGACCATGACGCCACCGTCATCGCGGCAGCCGTACTCACCGCCGGCTTTGGCCTCCTCGCGGCCCGCTGGATCACGGAACACCCCACCGACCGCTGACCGGAGTACGGGAAGAGGCTCGGCGGCACCGAAACGCCCTCTTCTGCGCGGCTCTGAGCTGCCTTACCGTCATACACGATCCTGGTGCGTCAGGTTGATCTTTATGCCGTACTTGGTGTGGTACACCCCGTTGGCCACCCGCGACCTGCTCCAGTGCCTCCAGGACTACGAAGGTGGCTCTTGTGAGTGCGCGCAGGCAGAGAAGAGCCCGTGGATGTTCGTGCGCCGGCAACGCCGCGGCGGGCGGCAGACTCTGGTAGCCGCGCATCTGCCCGTGACCCATGTCGCCACGCCCCATGAGAGCGACAAGCACAAGGCGATGAAGGAGCGGATCGCCCGTACGGCGTCCCGTCACGGCCTCGACGTACAGGTCGAGGCCCGGTCCTCCGACCGGCGGATCGTCACGGACGTCCTGGTCTCCGGGCCCGCGGGCCGTGTCGGCTGGGAAGCCCAGTACTCCCCCATCAGCGCGAGCACGGTCCACCGACGCTCCGCCCATGCGCGCGCGAACGGCATAGCCCCGCTGTGGGTCACCGGTGATCCCGCATCCCCGCTGATCGACCGGGCACCATGGGCCCGCGTGGACGACGTCCCCTGGCAACGCATCGCCTCACCCCTCGCCATGCTCGTCCGCGGAGGCGTGCGGCACCTCCAGATATGGAAGTGCACGCCGGCCAGCCCGCGGCCCTCGACCAGCAGCCAGATCTACCTACTCGTCAGTAAAGTCAGCAAAGGGTCAGCATTCGTCCGACCAAACCTGGTTACAGCCTGCAACACATGAGACTCGATCGTCGGCACCGAAGGCTCGCACCACCCTGCCCGGCGACTTCCTCTGCGAGACCAAAAACGGAAGGCTGGGCGCGAGCACGACACCCAGCCCTCGTCCACAGAAACCAGCAGGTCAACGCACCCTTCCCCTGGGCTTCAGGTGGGCCGGGGGGAGTTCCGGGGCCAGAAGCGGAGGGCCGTCGTAGCCCTTTACCTCGCCGAAGCGGGTTCCGGTCATCCAGTCCTCGCGGGCCTGCGCGATGTCGTCGTGCGAGCGGCCGATCCAGTTCCAGAACATCACGATCTCCTCCTCGAACGGTTCCCCGCCGAGCAGCATCAGGCCCGCGTCCGAAACCGCCCGGAGCGGGAGTTCGGTACGGCCGCAGCCCAGGTAGAGCATCGAGCCCGGGAGGACCGGGACGCCGTCGACGTGGGCCTCGCCGGACATCGACAGGACCGCGTACTCGAAGTCCGGGTCCAGCGGGAGGCGGGTCTCGGTGCCGGCTGCGAGGGCCAGGTCGGCGCCGGTGATCGGGGTGTATGCCGTCCCGGGCGAGGTCGCCGAGTCCAGGGTGCCCAGGATCACCGTGGCGGTCAGACCGGGCGCGGTGACCTGCGGCAGCTCGGCGTGGTGCTGGAAGTGCGGTTCGACATCGCGGTGGGCGTCCGGGAGGGCCACCCACAGCTGGGCCCCGTGCAGGAAGCGGGCGTGCCGCTTGGGGCTCTCCTCGGAGTGGCTGATGCCCCGGCCGGAGGTCATCAGCCCGAGCTCGCGCGGGCGGACGGTCTGCAGGCTGCCCACGCTGTCCCGGTGCAGCACCTCGCCCTCGTGCAGCCAGCTGACGGTCTGCAGACCGGCGTGCGGGTGCGGGGGCACCTGCATGCCGGGCTCGCCGGCGATGTCGTCGGGGCCGTAGTGGTCGACGAAGCACCAGGCGCCGACCATCCGGCGGCCGAGGTTGGGGAGGAGCCGACGGACCTCGGTGGCTTCGCCGAGCTTGACCTGGCGGGGGCTGAGGAGTTCGCGTACGGGCTCGGCAACGACGAAGCCCCGGCCGCCGCAGGCGGAGAGTGCGGGCTGACGATCGAGATTGCTCATGGGCACAACGTAGCCCCGCGAGGGGGAACCGTTCCCCGGAATGTTCCACGTGCCACCCGTGTTGCAGGCACCATGAACGCCCCGACGACCTATTTCGAGCACGGAACGGCCGCCGAGCGCTGGGAGCGGGCCCGGCTCTTCTTCGATGCGAAGGAGTACGCCACCGCTGCGCTCGTCCTGCGCACGCTGGCCGGCGAGGTCCCCGAGCAGTTGGCTCCGCGGCTGCTGCTGGCCCGCGCCTACTACCACTCGGCGCAGCTGTGGCGCGCCGAGACGGAGCTGCGCGGCATCCTGGAACGCTGGCCGGTGGAGGACTACGCGCAGCTGCTGCTGGGGCGCACTCTGGAGCGGCAGGGCCGGGCCGCCGAGGCGGCTCCGTACCTGCGGCTCGCCGCGGCGATGGCCGGCGAGTTCCCCGAATAGCCGACACGCACGCCCGGGGCGGGCCCCGGGCGTGCGGGGCCGGGGCCCCGGCTCGGTTAGCCTGGGGCCACGATGAACCGTCTGACCACGCCTTTCGGCTCCTGTGAGCTCACCCGTTTCCCCGAGGACCCGCGCGACCGGCTGCGCGCCTGGGATGCCGCCGACGAGTACCTGCTGCGCCACCTCGACTCCGGTACCGGGGAGCGCGGGCCGGTGGACCTGGCCGGTGCCGGGCAGATCACCGTGCTCGGGGACCGGTGGGGTGCGCTGGTGACGGCGCTCGCCGCGTACCGGCCCGCGCAGATCACCGACTCCGCCCTGACCCACGCGGCCACCGAGGCCAATCTGGCGCGGGCCGGGGCCCCGGCCGGCAGCGTGCGGCTGCTGACCACGCAGGACGCGCCGCCGGAGCGCATCGACGTCCTGCTGGTACGGGTGCCCAAGAGCCTGGCGTTGCTGGAGGACCAGCTGTACCGGCTGGCCCCGCACCTGCACGAGGGCACGGTCGTGGTGGGCACCGGCATGGTCAAGGAGATCCACACCTCCACCCTGAAGCTGTTCGAGAAGATCATCGGCCCGACCCGGACCTCGCTGGCCGAGAAGAAGGCGCGGCTGATCTTCTGCACCCCGGACCCCGGGCTCCTCTCCGCCGGACGCGCGGCCGGCGACCCGTGGCCGCTCCGCTACACGGTGGACGAGGACGGCGGCTCCGGAGCCGGTCTGACCGTGGTCAACCACGCCGGGATCTTCTGTGCGGACCGTCTGGACGTCGGCACCCGCTTCTTCCTCCAGAGCATCCCCACCAACACCGCCGGGGCCCGGGTCCTGGACCTGGGGTGCGGCAATGGTGTGGTCGGTACGGCGGTCGCGGTCGCGGACCCGGACGCCGAGGTGGTCTTCACCGACGAGTCGTACCAGGCGGTGGCCTCGGCCCGGGCCACCTTCGAGGCCAATGTCCGTACGGACCGGTGGCGCGCGGAGTTCCTGGTCGGCGACGGGGTGGCGGACCTGCCGCCCGGATCGGTGGACCTGGTGCTGAACAATCCGCCGTTCCACTCCCACCAGGCGACCACGGACGCCACCGCGCTGCGGATGTTCGCGCAGAGCCGGAAGGTGCTGCGGCCGGGCGGCGAGCTGTGGGTGGTCGCCAACCGCCACATGGGCTACCACACGCATCTGCGGCGGCTCTTCGGCAACAGTGAAGTCGTGGCGAGCGAGCCGAGGTTCGTGGTCCTGCGGGCGGTCAAGCGGGAGAAGCGTCCACGGCCCATGTGACCAGCCAGTACGTCCTACACTCGGCCGCGTGAGCAGCGAGCGGGCAGGGGGCGGGGCGGGCGGCGCGCGGTACCGCCGGGAGGAAGTGGCCCGGGCGGCCGGGGTGAAGGTGCGCAATCTGCGCTACTACCAGGAGCGCGGGCTGCTGCCCCCGCCGCGCCGGGAGGGCCGGATCGTCTGGTATTCGGACGACCACCTGGTCCGGCTGCGGCTGATCGACGACCTGCTGGGCCGCGGCTATACGGTGCAGGGCATCGCCGAGCTGCTGGCCGCCTGGGAGCAGGGCGGTGGCATCGCCCAACTGCTGGGCCTGGAGCGGGAGATGACCCGGGACTGGGTGCAGGAGGTACCGGTCTCGATGACCCTGGCCGAGCTGCGGGAGCTGTTCGGCCCGGCGGCGACGCCCCAGGACACCCGGCGGGCGGCGGCGCTGGAGTACGTACGCGTCGAGGGGGACACGGTCACCTTCCCGAGCCGGCGGCTGCTGGAGGCGACGGTGGCGCTGGTGCGGCAGGGGGTGCCGCTCTCCGAGATCCTGGACGCGGGGGAATTCGTACAGAGTCAGGCCGCGGCGCTCGCGGACCGCTTTGTCGCCCTGTTCCGTCGGCATGTGATCGGCCCGGAGGGGCTGGGGCGGCTTTCGGCCGCGCAGCTGGAGCATGTCACGGAGGCGGTGGCGGCGCTGCGTCCGGTCGCCGGCGAGGTGGTGACCACGGAGTTCGCGCGGGCGATGGCCCGGCGGGTGGACGCGGAAGTCGCCTCACTGCTGCACACGGAACCCCGTACGCAACAGTAGGAGTTGGCCTGATGGCGGCGGTCGAGCAACCTTGCCAACCACCATTGGCACTCTTACATTCAACGGCACACCCATACCGGTCAGTAACGATCATAAAGGGGAAGTGCCATGGAGCATGATTTACATGACTTAGGCGACGGCCCGGCCGGCACCTCGGGCGACGGGCGGGTGCGCTGGCGGCGCTTCGCCGTTCTGACGGTCCCGGCCGTCGCGGTCACTGCCGGCCTCGGCATCGCCCTCGCCCAGGGCGCCCTCGCCGCCTCCTTCGCCGTCTCGGGCCAGCAGTTCAAGGTGTCCGCCGAGAGCCTGACGGGCGAGGGCTTCGTCCAGTACGGCAGCGTGGACGTCAACGCCCGCGAGGAGCTCATCCCGGTGGCGGTCACCGCCATCAAGGAGGCCAAGCTCCACAGCCTCTGCCAGTCGGTGGTCACCACGCTCCCGGTGATCGGCGACATCTCGCTGAACCTGACCGCCGGCCAGAAGAGCCCGGTCGAGGCGACGAACCTGTTCGTCGACGCCACCCAGCTCTCCGGCAACGCCACCTTCACCAACATCGAGATCGGCCGCGACGCCTCCACCCTGGACAAGGGCCCCACCGATGCCCAGGGCATGCAGGACCTGTTCGCCCAGCAGGCCGACACCGTCAGCATCACCGATCTGCAGCAGACCGCCTGGGCGACCAACGCCGGCACCTTCAAACTCTCCGGCCTGAACCTGAAGATCAGCAAGGGCAAGAAGGAATGCTTCTGAGATTCCGGCGATGGCGGCGCAGCCGGCCGTTCTGGGGCGGGCTCTTCGCCGCCCTGGCCGGAGCCGAGATCTGCGTCCTGCCGCTCGCCCCGCTGAAGGTCATGCTCACCCAGGGCGTGGCGGGCATCCCGTCCGTACTGATGGGCCTCGTGATGATCGTGCTCGGTCTCACCGCCTGGTTCGCCCCGCACTACCGCACCCTTGCCGGGGTCCTCACCACCCTCATCGCCACCGCCGCCCTGGTGCTGTCGAACCTCGGCGGGTTCCTGATCGGGACCCTGCTGGGCATCCTCGGCGGCGGCCTGATGTTCGCCTGGCAGCACACCCCCTCCCCGGCACGCACCCCCTCCCCCGGGCGCGTCGCACCCACCCCCACACCGCATCCCGATCCCCAAGGAGCACAGCCATGAGCCGTACGCGCACCACCCTCGCCCTCGGACTCGCCACCGCCGGCGCCCTGACCTTCGGCGCCGCCGCGGCCACCGCCGCTCCGTCGCCCGCCCCGTCCCCGGCACCGTTACCGGCGGCCGGGTCCACCACCGTCACCCCGGCCGGCCACGCCTTCAAGGCCACCCTCAGCGGAAAGGCCACCCTCAAGGCCGGCGCGGTCACCGTGACCTGCACGGTCTCCGTGGCCACCGGCACCGTCCCGGCCGCCCCCGGCAACCACAACCCGGCCGGCCCGGTCTCGTCCCCGATCTCCGCACCGACCTACAGCTCCTGTACGGCGAGCCTGCCGGGGGTCACCCCGACCGTCACCACCAGCGGCGCCTGGCAGGTGTCCATGCAGCACGGGTCGCCGATCACGGCCACCATGACCGTCCCGACCGGCGGCCTGGTGCTGAAGACCACCGGCCTGGCCTCGTGCACGGTCGTCACCGCGCCCACCGCCCCGGCGAACGTCCCCGGCACCTGGGCCAACGGCGCCCCGTCCTCTCTGACCTTCACCAATGCCTCGGTCCCGGTCAAGGTCACCGGCGGGTTCGGCTGTCCCACCAGTGCGACCACCTCCACCTTCAATGCCGTCTACCGCGTGACGGACACCACCGACCCGGCGCAGCAGATCGCCGTCGCGCCGTAAGACCCCGTCCCCGGACCTGCCGGGACCCCGAGTCCGACTTGCACTGTGTTCAAGTGCTGGTCTATCGTTCCACTTGAACACAGTGCAAGTGGAACGATGGACCGCACCGACAAGGGGACCCGCATGTCCGAACACGAGCAGCACGAACACCCGCTGTCCGCATTAGTGGCGGCCACGGCCGAGGAGTACGCCATTCCAGGCGTCGTCGTCGGAGTGTGGGCGGACGGGCAGGAGGTGTTCGCGTCCCACGGTGTGACAAGCCTCGACAACCCGTTGCCGGTCGACCCCAGGACGCTCTACCAACTGGGGTCGGTGACCAAGACCTTCACCGCAACCGCACTGCTGCGCCTGGTCGAGAGCGGCGAGATCGAACTGGACGCGCCGGTGTGCCGCTACGTTCCCGAGCTGGTGCTCTCGGACCAGGAGGCCGCGGCCCGGATCACCGTACTGAATCTGCTCAACCACACCGGCGGGCTGGACTGGGCGGTGATCGCCGACACCGGTGACGGGGACGACGCCCTGGCCGCGTACGTGGCGCGGATGGCCGAGATGGAGATGGCCGCGCCGCCCGGGACCCGGGCCTCCTACAGCCAGGCCGGGTACAACCTGGCCGGCCGGGTGCTGGAGAAGGTCACCGGCCTCACCTACGAGCGGGCCGTCGCCTCGCTCGTCCTGGAGCCGCTCGGGCTCTCGGACACCTTCTTCTTCCCCGACGACGTCATGACCCGGCGGTTCGCCGTGGGTCACAACCTCGAGGACGACACCCTCTCCATCGCCCGGCCGTGGCGGATCCCGCGCGGGCACAACCCCGGCGGGGGCATGGTCTCCTCGGTGGCGGACCTGCTGCGCTGGGCCCGCTTCCACCTCGGCGACGGCCGTACGGAGAGCGGCGAGCCGCTGCTCCCCGCCGCGCGCCTGCACGGGATGAAGGAGCCCACCGTCGCCCTGCGGAGCAGCACCCAGGGTGACGCCCTGGGCATCTGCTGGTTCCTGCGCGATGTGGACGGGGTCCGCACGGTGGGCCACGGCGGTTCGGCGAACGGTCAGTTCGCCGAGTTCCTGCTGGTGCCCGAACGGAACTTCGCCGTGGTCTCGGTGTCCAACGCCGGCCCGAACGGCATCCCCTGCAACCAGGAGATCGTCCGGTGGGCGCTCCGGACCTGGCTGGGGGTGACGGACCGGGACCCGGAGCCGATCCCGCACGACGCGGCACGGGCCGGCGAGCTCGTCGGCACCTACGACATCGATGCCATGACCCTCTCGATCGGCACCGACGGAGCGGGACTGACGCTCGACGTCCGGTTCAAGGCGGAGCTCCGCGCGGCGTCCGACATTCCCCTTCCTCCGGACTACCCGCCGGCCGACTTCGGCCTGCTGCCCGGCGACTCGGACGACTACATCATCACCAACGGGGGCCTGAAGGGGCAGCGCGGCTTCTTCACCCGCGACGAGACCGGCGCGATCGTGGGGATCGACCTCGCCGGCCGGCTGTTCCGGCGGCTTCCGGAACCCGCTCCCAGCATCCGGTAGCCGACAGCGGAGACCGGGTGCCCCGGTGACCCGGTGGGGCCGTCCCCGTGCCGGACGGCCCCACCGGGTCTCACCAGGTCACGGGGAGACTGACCACCCCGTGGAAGTCCGAGTCGGAGCGCATCGGAACCTCCTCGGCCGGAACGGCCAGCCGCAGACCGGGGAACCGGTTGAACAGCTCGACGAGGGCGATCCGGACCTCGACCCGGGCCAGGTGCTGGCCGAGACACTGGTGGATGCCGTGGCCGAACGTCAGCTGCCCGGCGGCCTGCCGGCGGATGTCGAGGACGTCGGGGTCCGGGTACTTCTCCGGGTCGCGGTTGGCGGCCTGGACCGCGAGGGTGACCGTGTCCCCGGCCTTGACGACCCGGCCCGCCAGCTCGACGTCCTCCAGGGCGGTCCGCATCCCCGTATCGGTGATGGTCAGGTAGCGCAGCAGTTCCTCGACCGCCCCGTCGGCGAGCTCCGGCTCGGCCCGCAGCGCGGCCAGCTGATCGGGGTTGGTGAGCAGGGCGTAGACGCTCAGCCCGATCATGTTGGCGGTGGTGTCGAAGCCGGCTCCGAGCAGCAGCGAGCCGATGTTGGTCAGTTCCTCGTCCGTGAGGTCGCTGTCGGTCAGCTCGCTCAGCACATCGTCGGTGGGGTTGGCGCGCTTGGCCAGGACCAGTTCGTTCAGGAACTTCTGGATCTCCGCGAAAGCGGCGAACTGCGCCTCGGGACCGTGGCTGTTGTCATTGGTCGCGATCACCTGCCGCTCGAAGAACTCCCGGTCCTCGTAGGGGACTCCAAGCAGCTCGCACATCATCTGCGCCGGGATCGGCATCGCGTAGATCTGGAACAGGTCGACCGTCGGGCCCTGCCGTTCCATGGCGTCCAGGCGGTCGGCGGCGATCTGTTCGAGCCGCTCGGTGAGCCGGCGCATCCGGCGGGTGGTGAACTTGCCCGCGAGCGGCTTCCGGTAGCGGGTGTGCTCGGGCGCGTCCATCCGTACGAACATGCCGGGCTCAGCCGGCGGGGCCTGGTGCTCGGCGGCCGGCCCCGGAATCGGCCAGTGCACCAGCTCGGCCCGCGAACTGAACCGGCTGTCGGCCAGCACCTCGCGCACCAGGGCGTGGCTGGTCGCCAGCCATCCCACATGGCCGTCGGGGTACGCCATGGGACACAGCGGCTCCTCCGCGCGCAGCTGCGCGAACTCCGCGGGCGGGTCCAGCGGACAGCCGGCCGGGCGTTCCGTGGGCAGACCCGCGAGCGGCGGCGGGGGCGCCGTACTGCCCGTGGTTTCAGTCGGGTTGACCATGTCGGCTCCTCGTCATGGGCGCGTGAAAATCCGTTCGCTCATGATCGACACCACCTGGCGTCCGGAGACTGCGCGTGAGCAAATGTTGACGACTCCCTAACACGCCGGGCATGCATCACAACAGCATTGTGGCCATTTTCGACCGAAATTAACGCCACCTATCCAAGTGGAATGAATCTTTCCGGTCTTTGCGGCAGCTATATCCAGACTTTGCTTGACCGAAATTCGACGGCTTCCCTCCAATGGGCCGGCCGCCCGGCCCTAGGCTGGTCCCCTCAACCGGGGAGGGGCACGGAGTGAGGCGCTTCCTCATCGCGGCGGGCACCCGCCACTACCGCGGCGGCCTGCCGGAACTGCCCCTGGCACACAGTGATGTCGACGCGGTGGTCGCGCTCTTCACGGCCGCCGGTTACGAGCGCGCGCTGGCCGCGGTCTCCGCGGACCCGCGGGCCGGAGAATTCGAGGACGCCCTGGCCGACTGGTGCGCAACGGCCGACCTGACCGCGGACGACCTCCTCGTCCTCTACTACGCGGGCCACGGCGTCCGTTCCGCCTCCGGCCCCTACCGGCTGGCGTGCACCGACAGCGAGGACCACCGGCCCCGGTCCTGGCTGTCCCTGTCCTCGCTGGCGGAGATCATCGCCCAGTCCCCGCTACGCAACGTCCTGCTCGTCGTGGACTCCTGCCATGCGGCGGCGGCCGGTGCCGAGATCGCCGGCATGACCGAGGCCATCGTGGCCACCCGGTCCCGGGCGGACGAGCCCGGAGCCGGCACCTGGCTGCTCGCCTCCGCCCGGCACCGCGAGCAGGCCCGAGACGGCGCCTTCGTCCGCCGGCTCGCCGCCGCCTGGGAGGAGGGCGACGGCCCCTCCCAGCGCCACCTCTCCCCCGCCACCCTGGCCGAACGCATCAACCGGGCCTTCGTCACCGCCGGCCTCACCCAGCGGGCCGGCTGCTCCTCCCTGGACCAGGCCCGGCGCCCGCCGTTCTTCCCCAACCCGGCCTTCGACCGGGAGGCCGAAGTCACCCCCGAGGGCCGGCCCGGCGCGGACGACGGGGACCGCGCCTCGCACTTCGACCCCCGGGGCCGCGGGGTGGAGCACGTACACGACCCCGGTTCGTACTTCACCGGCCGGGAACACGCCCTGACGGCGGTACGGGCCCACCTGGCGGGCGAGGGCGGCCGGGCCCCGCTCGTGGTGACGGCCGACCCCGGTTCGGGCAAGTCGGCGGTGCTGGGGAGGCTGGTGCTGGAAGGCCACGCGGACACCTCCGTCAACGCCCGCCACCAGACCCTCGAAGCCCTGGTGGGCCGGCTCGCCGCGGCAGCCGATGTACGGGCCGGCAGCCCGGACGCGCTGCTCACCGCGCTCGCCGGCCGGGAACGGCCCTTCCGTATCGTGCTCGACTCCCTCGACGAGGCCGGCCCGGGCGGCGACAAGGCGGAGGCCCGCCGGATCGCGTGGGAACTGCTGCGCCCGCTGGGCGCCGTGGACTGTGTCCGCCTGGTGATCGGCTCGCGCCGCGAGATGCTGCCGCACATCGGCGACCGGATCCCGGCCGTCGACCTCGACCAGAGCGCGTACGCCGAGGACACCAGCACCGCCGAGTACGTGGCGAAGGTCCTGGCCGACCCGGCCGGCCCGTACGGGCGCACCCCCGGCACCGCCCGCCGGATCGCGGACGAGGTGGCCCGGCGGTCCGGCCGCTGCTTCCTGGTCGCCCGGATGACGGCGACCGCCCTGCTGCGCGGCCCGCTGGTGGACACCACCGTGCCGGGCTGGGCGGAACAGCTGCCCTCCGACGTGGGCGGCGCCTTCGAGGCGTACCTGCAACGGCTGCCCCGGGAACGGCACACGGCGGCCATGGCCCTGCTGAGCGCGGCAGCCTTCGGGGAGGGGAACGGGCTGCCGCGCCGGATCTGGGTGCGGGTGGCGGCCGAGCTGTCCGGGATCCCGCTCGCGGAGTCGGACGTCGACCTGCTGCTGGAGGGGGACGGCTCGTACCTCTCGCACGCCGAGGTGGACCGTACGAAGTACTTCCGGCTCTACCACCAGGAGCTGACGGACCACATCAGGAACCGGACTCTGGCCCACCGGGACCTGCAGGACGTGCACGAATGCTTCGTCCGGACACTGCTGGACACCGTCCCCGGCGGTGGCCGGAACTGGGCGCGGGCCCCGGAGTACGTCCGCGCCCACCTGGCCACCCACGCGGCCGAGGCGGGCCTGCTGGACGGCCTGATCGAGGACGCGGCCTTCGTCCTGGCGGCCGACCCGGCCTCCCTCCTCCCGGCGGTCCGCCACGCCTCCCGCCGCCCGCTGCTGTCGATGGCGGTGGAACGGGCGGCGTACCTGTTCGGCGACGCGGACCCGGACACCGACCGGGCCGCGCTGCTGGCGTACGTGGCGCGGGCTTACGGGGAGGACGGATTGGCCGGGGCGGCGGAGGCGCTGGCGGCCTCGGTGGAGCGGATGCGGGTGCCGCGGCGGCAGTTGACACCGCACCGGGTGGTGGGCCGGTACGCGGGTGATGCGTACTCGACCTGGTCCGTGCGGAAGGGCTGGCGGATCGAGGACACGGTCCTGGCCGGCGGCGACCGGGTGGTGCTGGCCCTTCCTCCGCAGGGCAGCGAGGTCCGCCTCTGGGTGATCGACTCGCCTTCGCGGTCCGGGGTGCTGCCCCATCCCGCGCAGGTCACCGGCCTGGCCCTGGTGCCCGGAGGCGCGGTCACCCTCGACACGGTCGGCGCCCTCCGGGTCTGGGACCTGCACGAACACGCGGTAGTCGGGGAGATCCCGGACACGCCGTACGTCAAACTGCTCGACGCCGGAGCGCTCCGCGACGGGACTCCGGTGGCCGCGTGCCGCGACGGTGATGAGGGCGTGGCCGTCGTCGATCTGACCACGGGCCACGTCCTAACCTCGTATCCCGGGCACACGGCCTTCCTCTGCCACGATCCGGAGGGGGCGGCCCAGTTGCTCGTCGGCAACGCGTCCGACGCGCCCGACGGAACCGTCACCCTGCACCCGGTCGAGGGGGACGGAGAGAGCAGGACGCTGCTGACGGGGCGGCACGAGCCCGTCCTGCAGCACCGGATCCGGCTCGCGGACGGCGGTATGGCCGTGGCTGTGGTGAGCGGAGACGGATCATGCCTGCTGACCCTGCTCGACGTGCGGTCGGGAGAGATGACCGAGACCGCGCCCGCGGGCTGGGACAGACATCTGGAGGGCGGCTTCGTGCGCGGTTCCTCCGGCAGTCCCATGCTGGTGCTGCAGGGCAGCGGCGGGTCGGTGACCCTGCGCCTCGGGGCGGAGGCCGTCGAGCAGGCCGAAGTGCGCATCCCCAGAAGCCTGTCGATGACCTCCTTCCGGTACCAGGGGCGGCTCCATACGGCGGTGGCAGACTTCCATGAGCTGTGTGTGGTGGACTCCCTCACCGGAGAACGCGTGGGACCGTCGCTGAAAGGCCACGAAAGCGCGGTGGGCCTGGTGCACGTTCTCGAGGCTCCGGGGAGCGGCGATCCCGAGATCCTCGCCGTCGGAAACGACGGTACGGCCCGCCTGTGGCGCTGGCCGGACGTACTGGTCGCAGGACCTGCCGAGGACGGAACGGACGGAGCGGAGAATCAGCCCCCCTACTCCGAACCCGATGAACTCATCACCGGGTCGGTCGCCCGCGGTCCGCTGCTCGCCCTCGCCACGAGCGGCTTCACAGTCGTCGACACCGGGGTGCTGGACCGACCCGCTGACGTCGCACCCCGGACCGCCCTCATCGAGGACGTGTCCGGGCCGGTTTCCCACAGCGCCGGACCCGACGGCGAACTCCACCTCCTGGCCTGGGAATACTCCGAGTTCAATGAAGGGAACGATGAATTCGGCACGTACTGGTCACGGCCCGGCCAAGCCGTGTGGCTGGGGGTGGCCCGCGACGGCTCGACCGCCAGGCGGGCCCGGCTCACCGACCTCGAAGGAGACTCCGCCGTGCACGGCCACCTGCTGGCTTCGACCCGGGCCCGGCCCGGGACCTGCGTCGTGGGATTCGACGCCCTGCGCGGCCGGATCGGGCTCTACCGCTTCCCCACGCACGCCCCGGCCTGGACGGCGATCCCCTGGGAGGTGCCCGGGATGCGGGACATCGTCCGTACCGCGGCATTCACCCTCCCCTCGGGGACCGCGGTGCTGATGGTCTGCTCCCGGCCGGCCCGGCCCGACGAGATTTCCACCTGGCTCCGGAGGCCGGCCCGAAACGGTCCGAGTCCGGCTCTTTCAGGGCCTGCCACCGGGCTCTGGGACTGTGAGACGGGCCGTCCGGTGCGTGGCGCCGTTCAGCCGCTCCCCTTCGACACACTGCGGCTCGTGCCGCACCACAGCCCCCGCGGCACCCGGTGGGTCGCCTGCCAGGCACCCGCCGGACAGGTCGCGGTCTTCGAGCCGCTGACGGGTGCTGTCTTCCCCGTGCGCGCGGCACAGCCCGGGGTAGACCGCGACCCGAATCGCAGGCCCCGGACCGGCCGCGACTTCGACCTCCGGTGGGCCGAGACCGCCGGCGGTGCCGCCGTGCTGCTCAGCGTGGACGTGGACACGGCCAGGGACAAACGGGCGCTCCCCGTCACCGTCTGGGACTCCACCGCACCCCACACCACCCGGCAGCTACCGGTGCCGGCCACCCGCATCCTGTGGACCGGTACCACCCCCAACGGCGAGGTCCTCGTCGCCCTCGGCGATCCGCAGGGCATCACCCTCTGCCATCTCCCCGGCGGGGAGAAGGTCTGGTCCACCCCCGTCCCCGCCCTCGTCACCTGCCTCGCCGTGGTTCCCGGCAGCCCGGGCCCGGACCTGGCCGTCGGCACCCAGCAGGGCGTCGTCCTCATCCGCCCCCGCATCGACGCGGGCTGGCGCCGACGGCTCGGCCTGTGACCTCGGGAGTGGCCGTGACCGCACGCTCGCACCGGTCTTTTCGTTAACCCTTTGCCGATGAGCCGATGGCCAGCTTAAGTTCTCCCAGCCGCCCGATGTCGTTCGGGACCGGCGCTGTCGACGAGGAGGTGTGGAGCACATGCGCAGGAGTGCCCAGGTGTTGAGTCCGCGTACTGACCTTTGCCACTTCCTCACGACGGAGACACCTTGTCGTCTCGCATCACCCCGCTGACCGATCCCGCTCACGCCGCGAACAGCCGGCGACTTGCATGGCTGGCGTCCGACGGCGATTCCATCCCCACCGGAACCGCCTTTCTGCGCCTGTTCGACAGCCCCGAACAGGAACATCTGGCCGAACTGACCCTCCAGGTCCATCCGGCGGAGCGACGCCGTCACATCGGCTCGCAGCTCCTCGACGCCGCCGTGGCCGCAGCCCGAGACCACGCCCGCCGCTGCGTCATCGCACAGGCCGAGGCCGGATCTCCGGGCGACCACTTCCTGCCCGCGCGCGGCTTCCGGAAGGTCCTCACGCTGAGGTTCTCCCGCTTGCCGCTGGCCGACGCGGACACCAGCGCCCTCGCCCGCATCATCGAGCGCCCGCACCCCGGCTACCGGCTGACGTCATGGCACGGAACCGTGCCCGACGACCTCGCCGAGACGTTCGCCGCCTCACGTCGCGCCATGGACGACATGCCCATGGACGACACCGACTACGGCATCGTCGCCTGGGACGTGGACCGGGTCCGGACCGCGGCGAAGGCCGTCGAACAGCGCGGCGACCACCTGCACACCGTCGCCGCCGTCGACACCTCCGACGACTCGATCGCCGGCTTCACCGAGCTGGTCGTTCCCGGCAACGGCACAGGTGACGCCCAGCACTACGGCACCGGCGTGCTGCCCGAGCACCGTGGACACGGCCTTGGCCGATGGATGAAGGCCGAGTCCATCCGACACGCCCATGGGCGCTACCCGGACCTCGGCGGCCTCCTGACCGACACCGCCGACAGCAACACGCACATGAGACAGATCAACGACGGTCTCGGCTACTCACCCACGCACACGACACATCAGTACCAACTCGACCTCTAGCAGCGGACGGACGGGCCGGACCTGGACATCACATGGTCCGGCCCGTCCATGCTTTCGGTATACGGCCTAGAAGTTGCCGTAGTTGACCTGCCAGGTCGGCAGGCCCATCCGGCGCCAGACCGCGACCACCCGGTCGCGGTCGTCCAGCGAGACCCGGACCGCATAGCGGTGCCGGACGTGCGCGTCGAACAGCTCCGCCTTGACGATGTCGTCGCTGCGGCCGTCGCCGGACGCCCTCATCCACAGCTCGTCGTACGGCACTTCGTGTGTGGCCAGCCACGCCTCGGTGATCTCGCGGTGGTCCTCGCTGCGCCCGGACAGCAGCACGATCCTGTCGTTCTCGGCGCTGCGGAAGGCGCGCAGGGCCTGCCGTACGGAGACGTTGAGCAGGTCGCCGTCGCACCGGGTGAAGTCGTACGGTCCGCGGTCCCCGCGCAGTGCCAGGGTGCCGTCGATATCGCACATCACCGCGGAGGGCAGGGCCGGGTCGGCGGTGTACGGGGTGCCCGCGGGCTGGGCGCCCAGCCATTCGGCGGTCAGCCGCCAGCCGCCCTTGGTGGCCTTGGCGTGCTTCTCGGCGAGGATGCGGATGATCTCCTCGCCGACCGAGCGCTCCCGCGCGGCATCCCGGCGTATGCACTCCTCGACCGGCACGCCGGTGAAGTCGTGGACCACGAAACCGGCGCCGAGGCCGGTGACCGCGGCCTTGAGGCGCTTGGGGATGTGCGGGGTCAGGTGCGTGTTGTCGACGACCACGTCGAAGCCGCCCTCGACGGCCGAACGGACCGCCGCGTCCTGGATGTCGAGGACCGTCCGCTCATGGGCGTGCGAGCGCCCGCGCTCGGGGGCCGGGACGTCGAGCATGGTGCGGAGGTCGTCGAGGTTGACGCGGCGCATCCGGCCTTCGGACTCCGCCTGGAGCTGCCGGGCGGCCGTGGTCTTCCCCGAGGCGGGAAGTCCCGTCATGACGTGTACTACGGGCACGGTCAGTTCTCCTGGTCGGTGACGAAGGGGTCGGAGTTCTCCGGCCGGATGGCACGCCAGACCATGAGGTCGGTCGGCTTGCCGTCGAGGCGCAGGAACATGGCGGACCGGATGCCGGAGTCGTACTCGGCCGGCAGCGCCTTGGCGGCCCGCGCGAACGCGCCCCGGTCACCGGCGAGGTGCTCGATGCTGCGGTAGGCCTCGTCGATGGCATGCGCACGCGCCGTCGCCTCGTCCTCCAGGCGTGCGATCACCGTACGCACCCAGGTGTCGAACTCGTCCGGCACCTGCTCCAGCAGGGCGTCCAGCGGCCGGCCGCCCGAGGACCTGACGCCACCGAGTTCGGCGACCGAACAACCCAGGCCCTGGGCCAGCCGCTTCACGGACACGCCGGGGAACCGCTGGATGCCGTGGGCGCGCCAGATGTCCCGTTCGGTGACGCCGGTCAGCACCTTGTGCAGCCGCACGTACTCGGCGATCTTGGCCTTGGCGCGCACCCCGGAGGCGAAGCGCAGCACGAAGCCCTCGGCGTCGGTACCGGTGGCGGCGCCGCCGTCGGGCAGCGTGTTGGACTCGGTGAGCTTGACCAGCTCGTCGAGGGACATGGCCGGCCAGACCGTGACGACCGAGCCGACGCCCTGCCAGTGGCCGGCGGCCTCGGCGAGCGGGAGCTCGGTGCCGTCGGTGCCGAAGGCGGCCAGCAGGACCAGGTCCCGGCGGTCTCCGTAGTTGACGACGATACGGTTCTGCGGGTACAGGATCTCGGCGAGGTAGGTCACCCCGGGGACCAGGGCGGAGGTGTCACGGCCGTCGAGGCGGCGCTGCGCCCAGGTGGCCTGTGCACTGATGAAGGAACCCTTCGACGCGACCCGCCAGCGGCCGGCGTAGTGGAACACCACGGCCAGACTGCCGTCGACCTTGTCGTACACCTCGAACGGCTCGTCCGGCAGCGCGGGCGCGTAGGGCTGACCGGACTCGTGCTCACCGACGTTGAAGAACTTCGGCAGCGGCAGGGCCACGATCGCACCGGTGGCGTCGTCGGCGACCAGCCCGCGGCAGCGCACGGTCACCCGGTTCCAGATCCGCTCGTACTGGCACACCCGCGTGTAGGTGTAGATGGACAGCGGCAGTTCGGGGTGGGACTTGCGGGTGACGTGCCCGGCTTCGATGGCGTCCGCCAGCTCCTGCGGCGGCATCAGGTCATGCAGAGTCAGGTGTACCTGGCTCATGGGTTCCTCCCGGTTCTTGAGGCTTCATCCTCTCGTGCGGGAGGGCCCGGCCGACAGCGAATTAGCAGGCCGGCGGCGTGAGCCCGGAGTCTAGCCAATCCCGGTCAGGCCGCTGTTGCCGGTCCCCGAGTTGCGGAACCGGCCCATCCGCGGTTCGTTCGAAGTAGGTGTGGATTGGGGGTGAAGGACGATGTTCTTCACCGACCGCACGGACGCGGGCGCCCGGCTCGCCGCGGCGCTGCGCCATGTGGAGTACGAATCCCCTGTCGTCCTCGGGCTGCCCCGGGGCGGGGTTCCGGTTGCTTTCGAGGTGGCGCGGGCGCTGCGTGCCCCGCTGGATGTGATCGTGGTCCGCAAGCTGGGCGTGCCCTACCACCGTGAGCTGGGCTTCGGCGCGATCGGCGAGGGCGGGGTGCGGATCATCAGCGAGGACATCGTGCGGCGCAGCGGGGCCGGCCGGGAGGCGCTGGCGGCGGTCGAGCACGCCGAGCAGGAGAACCTCGTACGGCAGGCGCAGCGGTTCCGCGAGGGGCGGCCGAGGGTGTCCGTGCGCGGCCGGACGGTGATCGTGGTGGACGACGGGATCGCGACCGGCGCGACCGCGGCGGCGGCCTGTGAGGTCGTACGCGCGCAGGGCGCGGCCCGGGTGGTGCTGGCCGCGCCGGTCGCGCCGCCGGATGCGATCGCGTGGCTGCGCACCGAGGCGGACGAGGTGGTGTGCCTGTCGACGCCGCCGGGGTTCAGTGCCGTCGGCGAGTGGTACCAGGACTTTTCGCAGACCCCGGACGAGGAGGTCGTGTCCCTGCTCATGCGGGCGGCGGGCGAAACGGTAGCCGGGGGCGCGGACGAAAGCGCCGCCGGCGGCGCTGGCGGGTCCGGAGGCTCGGCCGGGTCCGGGCCGGTCGAGGTGGCCTCCGGCGAGGTCCGGCTGGCCGGGGACCTCGTCCTCCCGGAGGGCGCCGAGGCCGTGGTGGTCTTCGCCCACGGCTCCGGGAGCAGCCGGCACAGCCCGCGCAACCGTGCCGTGGCCTCGGCACTGAACGCGGCCGGCCTGGGCACCCTGCTGTTCGACCTGCTGACCCCGGCCGAGGAGGCCGACCGGGCGAACGTGTTCGCCATCGAGCTGCTGGCCGGCCGGCTGCTGGACGCCACCCGCTGGCTGCGCGACCGTACGCCGCTCCCGATCGGCTGCTTCGGGGCGAGCACCGGGGCCGCGGCGGCGCTCCGGGCGGCCGGGACGACGACGCCCGAGGGGGCGGCGGGCGCGGAGATCGGCGCCGTGGTCTCCCGCGGTGGCCGGCCGGACCTCGCCGGGCCGCACCTGGCCGCGGTCCGGGCTCCCACCCTGCTGATCGTGGGCGGCCGGGACACCACGGTGCTGGAACTGAACCGGCTGGCCCAGCGCGAGCTGACCTGCGAGAACCGGCTGGAGGTCATCCCGGGCGCCACTCACCTGTTCGAGGAGCCCGGCGCCCTGGACGAGGTCGCCGGGCTCGCCCGCGACTGGTTCCGCGACCATCTGCGGTGAGGCGGTGCGGCGGTGCGGCGGTGCGGCGGTGCGGCGGTGAAGCCCGTGACGCTCAGGAGCCGTCGCGGTAGGTCTCCAGCAGCCGCAGCCAGACCTCGCTGATCGTCGGGAACGACGGGACCGCGTGCCAGAGGCGTTCGACGGGGACCTCCCCGGTGACCGCCACGGTCGCGGCGTGCAGGAGTTCGGCGGCCCCCGGTCCCACGAAGGTGGCGCCGAGCAGCACGCCGCGGTCCAGGTCGACCAGCATCCGGGCGTGCCCGCGGTAGCCGTCCGCGTACAGGCCTGCCCCGGAGACCTTCGACAGGTCGTAGTCGACCGCGCGGACCCGGTGTCCCGCCCGTTCCGCCGCCGCCAGGGTCGGGCCGACGGCCGCGGCCTCCGGGTCGGTGAAGACCACCTGCGGGACGGCCTCGGTGTCGGCGGTGGCCGTATGGGCACCCCAGCGGACGCCCTCCACGGCGGGAGTGCCCGCGGCGCGGGCGGCGATGGCGGCGCCCGCGATCCGGGCCTGGTACTTGACCTGGTGCGTCAGGAGCGCGCGGTGGTTGACATCGCCGATCGCGTACAGCCAGTCGTGGGTGGTCGAGCGGAGGCTGTCGTCCACCTCGATCCAGTCGCCCGGCTTCAGCCCGACCGTCTCCAGTCCGATGTCCTCGGTGCGCGGCGACCGGCCGGTCGCGATCAGGAGTTCGTCTCCCTCCAGCGTCTCGCCGCCCTCCAGGACCACCGTGACCGGGCCGGTGGCCCCGTCCCGTACGACGGCCTCGACGGACACCCCCGTACGGACCACCGCACCGGCCTCGCGCAGGGTCTCGGCGACCAGCTCGCCGGCAAAGGGCTCCATCCGGGGCAGCAGCCCCCCGCCCCGCACCAGCATGGTGACCCGGGAGCCGAGGGCCTGCCAGGCGGTGGCCATCTCGGCGGCCACCACCGAACCGCCGACGATCAGCAGCCGGGGCGGCACATACCGGGCGGAGGTCGCCTCGCGGCTGGTCCAGGGGCGGGCTCCGGTGATGCCCGGCAGGTCGGGGACGACGGCCCGGCTGCCGGTGGCCACGACCACCGCGTGCCGGGCGGCAAGGACGTGGTGCTCGCCCTCGGGCGAGCCCACGGCGACCTTCCGGACGCCGTAGAGCCGGCCGTGCCCCCGGTAGACATGGGCGCCGACGGAGTCCAGCCAGTCGACCTGGCCGTCGTCCTTCCAGTCCCCGGTCCAGTAGTCGCGGTGCGCGAAGACCGCCTCCCGGTCGAGCGGCCCCTGGACGGCCGCGGCAAGCCCCGGAACCCGGCGCGCGTCCGCCCGGGCGAGGGCCGGGCGGAGCAGGGCCTTGCTGGGCACGCACGCCCAGTACGAGCACTCCCCGCCGATCAGCTCGCTCTCGACCAGGGCGGTGCTGAGCCCCGCGGCCCGGGCCCGGTCCACGAGGTTCTCGCCGGCCGGCCCACCGCCCAGGACCACGACGTCGTACTCCACGGCTTCAGTCATACCGGACAGTCTCTCGGCAGGCCGCCCGGCCTGCACGCGTTACGCCTCCGGCGCGCCGCCCGGGGCCGCCTCGCCGCCGGCCGCCTGCTGTTCCGCGATCTTCGCCTTGATCTCGGCCATGTCGAGCCCCCTGGCCTGCCCGATCACATCCGCGAGCATGGGCTCGGGCAGGGCGCCGGGCTGTGCGTACACCGCGACCTGGTCCCGGATGACCATCAGGGTGGGGATGGACCGGATCTCGAAGGCCGCGGCCAGCTCCGGCTCGGCCTCGGTGTCCACCTTGGCGAAGACGATGTCCGGGTTGGCCTCGGAGGCCCTCTCGAAGACCGGTGCGAACTGCCGGCACGGACCGCACCACTCCGCCCAGAAGTCGATCAGCACGAATCCGTTCTCGCTGACCGTGCTGTCGAAGTTCTCCTTGGTGAGCTCGACTGTAGCCACTGTCTTCCGACCTCCGTCTGTCGTGTGTCTGCCCGGACTGTCTGCTCGGGGAACGAGCAGGTCGCCGCCTTCATTCCGCGGAGGCAGGATGATCCCATGCACCGGATCGAATTCTTCCGCTACAGCCCCGCGGACTACTGGGGCGTCCGCGTCGACGGCACGGACCTCCGGCTGACCGTCGCCGATGCCACCCGCAGCCTCCGGGAACGCGAAGCCGATGCCATGGCGGCCGAGCCGGGCGGGCGGATGACCGCGCAGGAGCGGACGGACTTCCTCGCCCGGCGCCACGGCGGCATGCGCCAGGAGGACCTCGGCGCCCCGGCCGCCTACTTCCTGGGCGAGCACGAGCCCGCGTTCCGCTGCGGTACCGAGGACGGCACCCCGGTGCTGGGCTGCTCCTGCGGCGTGTGGGAGTGCGGACCGTTGCTGGCCCGGATCACGGTGACCGCGGACACGGTGATCTGGTCCCGGTTCCGGGATCCGTACCGGCCCGCATGGGGCGAACTCCCCATCGGGCCCTACGTCTTCCCGCGCGCCGCGTACGAGACGGCACTCGCCCACCCGTTCCGGCTCGCCCACGACCCGCTGCCGGCCTGAAATCCTAGAAGGGATAGCCGGCCGGGGTGCGGCGGGCCGTGGTCCAGCGGAGTTCGGTGAAGGCGTCCAGGTTCGCCTCGCCGCCGAAGCGGGCCCCGGTGCCCGAAGCGCCGACCCCGCCGAAGGGGGCCACCGCCTCGTCGTTGACCGTCTGGTCGTTGACGTGCACGATCCCGGTCGGGATCCGGTCGGCAAGCTCCAGCCCGCGGGCGGTGTCGGCGGTGACGATGCCCAGCGACAGGCCGTACGGGCCGGCCGCCGCGAGCTCCACCGCCTCCTCCTCCGTGACGAAGGACCGTACCGGCGCCACCGGACCGAACACCTCCTCCGCATAGGCGGGGGTGTCGTCCGCGACGCCCGCGAGCACCGTCGGCCGGTAGAACAGGTCCCGGTGGGTGCCGCCGGCCACGAGTTTGGCGCCCTGCTCGGTGCTGGCCTCGACCAGGGCGTGGATCCGGTCCCGCTGAGCCCGGTCGATGACCGGGCCGAGGTGGACCTCCTCCCGGTACGGGTCCCCGACCGCCAGCGCCTCGGCCCTGGCGGCGAGCCGCTCGACGTACTCGTCGTAGAGCGAGGCATGGACCAGGTGCCGGCCGGCCGTCATACAGATCTGGCCCTGGTGGAAGAAGGAGCCCCAGGCGGCCTGGCCGACGGCAGCCTCCAGATCGGCGTCGGCGAGCACGAGGAGCGCCGAGTTGCCGCCCAACTCCAGGTGTACACGCTTGAGCTGACGGCCGGCCAGTTCGCCGACCAGGCGTCCGGTGGCCGTGGACCCGGTGAACGAGACCACCCGCACCCCGGGCTCGGTGACGACCGCCCGCCCGGTGTCGGCACCGCCGGGCAGCACGTGCAGCAGCCCGTCCGGGAGCCCGGCCGCCGCGAACACCTCGGCGAGCGCCAGGCCGCCGCAGACGGCCGTCCGCCGGTCCGGCTTGAGCAGCACCGCATTGCCGAGGGCGAGGGCGGGTGCGACCGAGCGGATCGCCAGGATGAGCGGCGCGTTGAAGGGGGCGATCACCCCGACCAGCCCGGCCGGCACCCGCCGGGTGTACGAGAGCCTGGGCGCCTCGCTCGGCAGCACCTGGCCGGCCGGGCGGGAGGCGAGGGCCGCCGCCTCATAGCACTCCTGGGCGGCCACGTGCAGCTCGAAGTCGGCCTTGCCGGGTATCGAGCCCGACTCCCGCACCAGCCAACCCCGCAGCTCCTGGGCGTGCTCGGCGAACACGTCGCCGGCCCGGCGCAGCACCGCGGCCCGCTCGAGGTGGGTGGCCCGCGCCCAGCCGGCCTGCGCGGCCCGGGCCCGTACGGCGGCCTCGGTGACATCGGCCGGGGCGGCGAGCCGGAGGGTGGCGAGGGTCCGCCCGGTCGCGGGTTCGACCACCGGGGCCGTGCCGCCGGTCAGCATCGGTCCGTCCTGCCAGATCGTCGGGTCGAGAAGCGGCATGGCTGTGCCTCCGGGGGCGGGGGTGGCTGGGGGCAGGGGGGTGGGCAGAGGTCATGCTAGCCAGCCGGGCATACCAACACTGTTGAGTTATAGGGCAGTTGACGCGGTCGATGACCGGAAACGATCGGCCGGACCGCCCGGATCGATCGGACCGCTCGGACCCATCGGACAGTTCGGGGACCGCTCAGCGTTCGAGGACGAGGGCGATGCCCTGACCGACGCCGATGCAGAGCGCGGCGAGCCCGGTGCCCGAGCCGGCCGCCGCCAGCTGATGGGCCACCGACCCGGCCAGCCGCGCCCCGGAGGCCCCGAGCGGGTGCCCGAGGGCGATGGCACCTCCGCGCGGGTTGACCACCGCCGGGTCCAGCTCCGGCCAGGCCGCCAGACAGCCCAGCGCCTGGGCGGCGAACGCCTCGTTCAGCTCGAAGGCCGTCAGGTCGCCGAAGCCGCGGCCGGCCTTGGCGAGCGCCCGCTGGACCGCGTCCACCGGGCCCAGGCCGAACAGCTGCGGCTCGATGCCGGTCACCGCGGAGGTACGGATCCGTGCCAGCGGCTCGCGGCCGACGGCTGCCAGCCCGGCCTCGTCGGTCAGCAGCAGGGCGGCGGCGCCGTCGTTGAGCGGGGAGGCGTTCCCGGCGGTCACCGTGCCGGTGCCGTCCGTACGGAAGACCGGCTTGAGCCGGCCCAGCGCCTCCGTGGTGGAACCCTCCCGGATGCATTCGTCACGCACCAGGTCCACGCCCGGGTACGGAACCACCTCGCCGTCGTACTGCCCGGCGGCCCAGGCCGCAGCGGCCTTGTGGTGGCTGTCCAGGGCGAACAGGTCCTGTGCCTCGCGGGTGATGCCGTGCTTCTCCGCGATCAGCTCGGCCCCCTCGCCGAGGGCGACGGTCCACTCCTCGGGCATCCGCGGATTGGTCATCCGCCAGCCCAGGGTGGTGGACCACATCTGCTGATGCCCGGCGGGGAAGCCCCGCTCGGGCTTCTGCACCACCCAGGGGGCGCGGCTCATGGACTCGACCCCGCCGGCGATGGCCACCGAGGCATCGCCGAGCGCGATGGCCCGGGCGGCCTGGACGACGGCCTCCAGACCGGAACCGCAGAGCCGGTTGACGGTGACACCGGGCACCGTGACCGGCAGCCCGGCGAGCAGCACGGCCATCCGGGCGACATCCCGGTTGTCCTCGCCCGCCCCGTTGGCGTCGCCGAAGACCACGTCGTCGATCCGGGCCGGATCGAGGGCGGGGGTGCGGTCGACGAGGGCACGGACCACGTGCGCGGCGAGATCGTCGGGCCGGATCCCGGACAGCGCCCCGCCGAACTTTCCGATCGGGGTGCGGACGGCGTCGACGACGTACACGTCGCGGATGGACGGCATGGATGTCTCCTGTATCGGGGATGCGCCGTGCGGGGCGCGCCGTCCGCAGTCTCCGCCCGGCGATCACGGCGTGTCAACGACAGAGCGAGTGAGCCGAGCTCCGGGAAGACGGGATCAGCGGGATCAGCGGGATCAGGTGGAGTCGCGGGGGATCGCCTGCGCCGACATCAGGTCGTGGTGTTCCACCGCGTCGGCGGCCTCCCGGACCACCCGGTCCACCAGCGCGGCCAGCCGGTCCCCGCCCGGCATCTCGATCCGTACGGTGCTCAGCCGCGGGCGCAGCAGCCGGCCCAGCAGCAGATCGTCCGCACCGATCACCGCCACGTCCTCGGGGATCCGCAGCCCCTCGTCCTGCAGGGCCCTCATCAGCAGCATCGCGTACTCGTCGTTGTACGCGTACACCGCGTCCAGGCCGAGCCGACGCCAGCGGGCGGCCAGCGCGCCCGCCGACTCCTCCGTGTAGCCCATCGGCAGTGGTTCGATCAGCGCGCCGCCCGGCACCCTGTCCGCCGCGGCCCGCGCGCCCGCCAGCCGCGGGGCGGAGAACAGCTCCAGACCCTCCTCGTCGGGGACCACCACCCCGATCCGGCGGTGGCCGCGCTCCAGCAGGTGGGCCGCGGCCCGGGTGCCGACCTCCTTCTGGTCCATCAGCAGCGCGTGCGCGCCCGGCACCCCGACCGGGCCCAGGGTGAGCACCGCGCGGGCGCCGGCCCGTTTGAGGGTGGCCACGTTCCGGGCTGTGAGGGTGATCTCGCCGAGCGAGATCACCGCGACCGGCCGCAGTTCGGCCCAGGCCCGGGCGGCCTGGTCCCCGCTGAGACCCAGGCTGCCGTACTGGACCACGGTGTAGTCGAGGCGGCGCAGCGCCCCCTGGAGTTCGCTCAGGAACCGGCTGTAGAGCGGGCCCACCGGCACGTGCGAGGTGGGCAGCAGGACGATCCGGGTGTGGCCGGCCCGCAGGCTGCGCGCGGCGGCATGGGGGACGTACCCCAGCTCCTCGGCGGCCTCGCGGACCTTACGGCGGGTGGGCTCGCTGATGCGGACCGCTTCCGCGTTGTTGAGGACGTACGACACCGTTGCGCGCGAGACGCCCGCGAGGCGGGCGACGTCGGCGCTGGTGGGGACGGGTGCCGAGGACGGGGCCGGCGGCTCGGCCGACTCGGGCGGCTCGGGCGGCTCGGGCAGCTCGGCCGGCTCGGGCAGGGGCGACTCGGGCGCGGGCGACTTCGGAGACTGAGACTTCATTGCCGAGGCATCCTTCCAGACCGGTCGCGTCCGGGGGCTGGCGGATGGCCGGAAACGAGTGCTAAACACTGGTTACACGTTTCATTGACACGTGTAACCCATCTGACGTCAGTCACCCCTCCCCCACATTCCGAAGCAGAACCCGCCCTGCCCAGGAGGCCACCGTGGCCCTTCCGTCTCCCCCTCCCTCTCCCGCTCCCGCCTTGAGCGCCCCTGCTGCCCCCACCACTCCCGGACGCGGCCTGCTCCCGCTGCTGCTCGTCGGCAACACCGCGATGTACGCCCTGTACGTCGGCGTCGCCGGAGTCCTCCTCGCGCTCCAGGTCGAGGACATCGACCCGGACCGCAAGGTCGCCAACTTCGGCCTGATCGCGGGGGTCTCCGCCATCTTCGCCACCGTGTTCAACCCGGTGGCCGGCGCCCTGTCCGACCGCAGCGGTCGGCGCAACCCCTGGATCCTCGGCGGCGGTCTGGCCGCCGTCCCGGCGATGTTCCTGCTCGGCCTCGCCGACACCGTCCTGCTGATCACCATTGCCTGGTGCCTCGGACAGGCCGTGATGAACGTCTACCAGGCCGCCATCACCTCGGTGGTCCCCGACCGGGTGCCGGTGGGCGCCCGCGGCAAGGCCTCGGCGGCCGTCGGACTGGGCCTGCCGTTCGGCTCCGTGCTCGGCGCGCTGCTCGGCGCCGCCTTCTCCGAGAACCACCGCACCGGATATCTCCTCTTCGGCGCCCTCGTGGCGGGCGCGGCCGTCCTGTTCACGGTGTGCACCCGCGAGGAGCGACTGCCGGCCCGCGCAGCCCTGCCGGTCAAGGCCCAACTGGCCGCCTTCGCGAGTGCGCTGCGGGACCACGACTTCCGATGGGCCTTTATCGGGCGGGCTTTGCTGGTACTCGGCTACTTCGCGGTGAGCGGGTACCAGCTCTACATCCTCCAGGACCACACCGTGCTGCCCGCGGGCATGGAGCCCGAGGAGGCGGTGGCCGTTCTGATGCCGCTGACCAGCCTCGCCATGGTGGTCTCGACGGTTCTCGGTGGCTGGCTCTCCGACCGGTTCGACCGGCGCAAGCTCTTCGTCGGCGCCTCCGCCCTGCTGTCCGCCCTCGCCCTGCTGATCCCTGCCCTGTCCTCGAGCTGGACCGCGATCCTCGTCTTTGCCGTCGTCAACGGCCTGGGTTTCGGCTGCTATATGGCGGTGGACACGGCGCTGGTGACGATGGTGCTGCCGAAGGCGGAGGACGCGGCCCGGGACATGGGCGTGCTGAACATCGCCAACGCCGGTCCGCAGATCGTCGCCCCGTTCATCGCCTCGCTGATCGTGTCCGTCAGCGGCGGCTACACCACGCTGTTCATCCTGGCCGCGGCGCTATCGGTGGCCGGAGCCCTGGCGGTCAGACCGATCCGCGGCGTGCGCTGACCGCCCCCATCCCTGTCCCCGTCCCCGTCCCCAACCCCGACTTGTATCGACGTACCGGAACCCGGAAACGAAAGAGGAAGCACCGTGCTGCTGCACACCCACACCTGGGGCGAGGGCGACCGCATCGCCCTGCTGATCCACGGCATCATGGCCGACCACCGCACCTGGCGACGGGTCGGCCCGGCCCTTGCGGAGCGCGGATACCGGGTGATTGCCGTCGATCTGCGCGGTCACGGCGAGAGCGGGCGGGGCGAGTACAGCCCACAACTCTTCGCGGACGACCTGGTGGAGACCCTGCCCGCCGGCGCGGAACTCGCCATCGGCCACTCGCTCGGCGGCCTGACCCTGTCCCTGGCCGTGGACCGGCTGAAGCCGCTGCGCGCGGTGTTCTCCGACCCGGCGTGGCATCTGGCCTCCTCCGAGGAGGGTTTCGGGCCGGAGACGTTCGCACAGTTCAAAACGGCTTCGAAGGAAGAGATCCAGGCGATGAACCCGCGCTGGGAGGAAGCGGACGTCGATATCGAGCTGGAGACCCTGGCGGCCTGGGACGAGTCCACTGCGCTCAGCCTGGGCCCGCTGTTCGGCACCGACCTGCTGCCTGCGGCGCCGGTGGTGCCGTCGCTGGTCCAGCTCGCCGACCCGAGCTTCCTGATATCCGCGGAGCGGGCCGCGCTCCTCGCCGACCGGGGTTTCGAGGTCCGGCTGGTGGCGGGCGCCGGACACACCATCCACCGGGACGACTTCGAGGGCTTCATGGTCTCGCTGAACGGATGGATCTGATCAGGCTCTAGCAGGCACCGATTCCTCCCCGTTACTGTCCCCCTTACTGACGAGTAACGGGGAGGTCCGATGTCCGCAGGCCCGGTGTCCACAGGTCCGGTATCGACCGGACAGGTATCGAACGCACCGCAGCCCCCCGGGCTGGTCGCCACCGCGCGCCTGCTCGCCGAAGGCGCCGTCTCCTCAAGGCAGTTGACGGAAGAGTCGCTCCGGCGGATCGCCGCCTCGCAGCCGGAGCTCAACGCCTTCCGGGTGGTGCGCGGCGAGGCCGCGCTCGCCGAAGCGGACGCGGCGGACCGGCGGCTGGCGGCCGGCGAGCGGCTGCCGCTGCTGGGCGTACCACTGGCCGTCAAGGACGACATGGACGTGGCGGGCGAATCGACTGCGTTCGGATGCGCGGGGGACTTCCCGCCCAAGTCCGCCGACAGCGAGGCGGTCCGGCGCCTCCGGGCCGCGGGCGCGGTCATCGTCGGCAAGACGACCTCGCCCGAGCTCGGACAATGGCCCTTCACCGAAGGTCCGGCCTTCGGCGACACCCGCAATCCGTGGCACACCGGCTATACGCCCGGCGGTTCCTCCGGCGGCTCGGCGGCGGCCGTGGCGGCCGGCTTGGTGCCGGCGGCACTGGGCTCGGACGGGGCGGGCTCGGTCCGTATCCCTGCTGCCTGGACCCATCTGGTGGGCATCAAGCCCCAGCGCGGGCGGATATCCACCTGGCCGGACCCGGAGTCCTTCCGCGGCCTCACGGTCAACGGGGTCCTCGCCCGTACGGTCGCGGACGCGGCGCTGCTGCTCGACGCCGCGAGCGGGCCGCACCCGGAGGACCTCCACCGGCCGGCCCCGATCTCGGCGGTGACGGCCGCGGCGGGCGGTCCGCCCCGGCGGCTGCGCATCGCGCTGTCCTTCGGCATGGCGTTTACCGCCACTCCGAAGTCCCTTGACCCTGTGGTCCGTTCGGCCGTGGAACGGCTGGCGGGCCGGCTGGAGGCGCTGGGCCACGAGGTGATCCCGGAGGATCCCCGGTACGGCCAGATCGGCCTCACGTTCGTCCCGCGCGCGACGAGCGGCGTCCGCGAGTGGGCGGACCGCGTCCCGGACCCGGCGCTGCTGGACCCGCGGACGCACGAGGCGGTGCGTACGGGCCGCCTGCTGGGCGGCCTGGCCCTCCGGGCAGCCCGCCGGGCCGAGCCGCTGCTGCAGCGCCGCATCGGCGAGATCTTCGGCCGCTTCGACGTGGTCCTCACCCCCACGACGGCTACGCCGCCCCTGCCGATCGGAGCGCTGTCGGGGCTGGGCGCGCTGGCCACGGACAGGGCGATGATCGCGGCTTGCCCGTACGCCTGGACGTGGAACGTCCTGGGCTGGCCGGGGGTGAACGTCCCGGCCGGCTTCACCGAGCAGGGCCTCCCCCTGGGCGCCCAACTCCTGGGCCCGGCACACTCGGAACCCCTGCTGATCGCGCTGGCCGCACAACTGGAGGCGGAGGAACGCTGGGCTGACCGGTGGCCGGGCGGGGTGTCGTAGGGGGTCTTCCCCTGGGCGGGAGCGAGGGGGCGCGGGGTGCCCCGGGGGCTGCCCGTCAGTCCTCAGTGTCCTTCCGTGCCCGTCCGCCCTGTCGGGCGGACAACTCCGAACCGGCGAACCCAGAACCCACCAGTCAGGGCGGAACCCCAGGAACGCACCAGATCGCTACGCGCTCCACCCGTCTCAGCGTCCCCAGACCGCCTATGCCCGGACATAGACCGCCAACGACCACTACGCGCTGCGGCCGTCTCAGCGGCCCAAGACCGCCCGTGGTTGGACAACGACCCGCCCTCGCGGGCGGAGACTTCCGATCCGGCGGAGCCGGGACCCAATTGGCGGGGCGGACCAGGAGGTCGGTCGTCTCGGGTGTGCAGCCGGCCAGCTCGAACGTGAGCCAACTGGCTCGCGAGCTCGGTATCAGCCGGGCCCTGCTGCAGGTGCACCTGCGCAAGCTGGAGAGCGCAGGCCTGGTCTCATCCACGCTGGAGCTCTCAGAGGACGGCAAGGCGATGAAGTACTACGAAGTCGTGCCCTTCGCGTTGAACCTGACTCCAGGCAGCCTCATCGCGCTTGCCGAGACGATCACCATCGCCACCGACGAAGAGGCCGGCCAGGCCCAGGGGGAAAGTTGAACCACATCTACGGCCTGGACGGCATCATTCTCACGCTGGGCGGCCTACTGCTGCTCACACCCGTGATCATCGTGGCCCTGCGCCAGCGCGGCAAGACGCAGCGCGCCGAGGCTGTCCTCGCCCGCGAGCAGGAATATCGGCGGCTCACCGAAATGGCCCTGACGACACAGGAACTGACGGACCAGAAGCTGCTGCTGATCTCGACACAGCTCGCCGACATGCGAACGCGCGTCGAGTCCATGGAACGCATCCTCAAGGACGTCGAGTAACCGAGGCCGAGCATCAGCCTCTCACCACCCGCGCCCCTGCCTTTCAATCAAACCTGAGGAAACGACCATGTACTCGAAGCGAGCCAGCGACAAACCCGGACGCCTTCTCCTGGCCGCCGTATCCGTCGCCCTCGCCGGCACGGCACTCACGGCCTGTAACGCCAAAACCACAGTGGAGGAGTCGCAGTACCAGGTCGACGACCATGTGACCTCCCTCCGCATCAAGACGAACGGCGGGAACGTCGAAGTGGTTACCGCCGACAGCTCCGCCGTCAGCGTCACCGAAAGGTTCGAGTACGCGGACGAGAAGCCGCGTACCGAACACTCCGTACGCAACGGTGAGCTCTCACTCAACGCTCCCGGCTGCGCGGACAGCGAATGCGTTGTCAACTACACCGTGGCGGTCCCGCGCGACACCAACTTGTCCATGGACACGGGAGGCGGGGACATCATCGTGCACGGTCTGTCCGGGGCCATGGACGCGAAGACGGGCGGTGGCAACGTCCGGATCAGAGAGTCCGCCACGAAGAAACTTGCTCCGCACACACGGGCGGCGGCAACCTCGACGCCTCCTTCACCGCGACGCCAGAACAGGTCGAGGCCGAGTCGGAAGGCGGCAACATCACGGTGCGACTACCCGAAGGAACCTACGCAGTGGATGCCAAGAGCGACGGCGGCGACCGTGAACTGGGCATCGCCAGCGATCCGTCCTCCTCACGCAAGGTCAAGGCGCACACGGGTGGCGGAAACGTCACCATCGTCACCACCAGCTGAGATCAGGTTGGCTTGCGCCACACAGAGATGTGCTTCGCGGAGTCCTGGGTGAACGGAGCCTCGCCCCAGTCCGCGACGCGACGTTCCAGCTCGAGCCCAGCGATCCGTGCCATCAGGTCGAGCTCTGCCGGCCAGGCGTACCGGTGCCGGGAGTTCTCGCGGCGGTAGTGGCCGTCATCGCCGTCGCGGGTGAAGTGGTGTGAGACGAGAATCTGCTCGACCAGGTCGAAGGTGTCGAAGCCGAGATGCTGCTCGGAGACATCGAACGGCACCGCGACCTGGCCGGGCGGCAGGAGCCGCAGCGGCGGCACACCCAGCTCGATGACGAATCGGCCACCGGGCTCCAGATGACGTGCGGCGTTGCGGAAGCACTCGACCTGCTCGTCCTGCGTGAGCAGGTTCGTGATGGTGTTGTAGACGAGATAGACCAGCGAGAACTCACCGGGAACGACGGTGGTGGCCATGTCCCCGATGACCACCGGGAGCGTGTCCTCGTCGACCTTGCGCCGCAGCACCGCTGCCATGTGCTCGGACAGTTCGATGCCGACGACCGGCACGCCGCGTTCCCGGAGCGGGACTCCCACTCGTCCGGTTCCGATGGCGAACTCCAGTGCCCGGCCGCCTCCGGCGAGCTCGGCGAGGAAGGCGAGGGTCGGTTCGAGAACGGCAGCCGAGGACGCTTCGGTCTCCTCGGCGTCGTAGCGGTCGGCGGTCGCACGGGTCCACAGTTCACTGCTCGTCACGGACGGCCACTTTGCCGGGCGCCCAGAGACTCTGTCGACGCATTTACGTTCTCCACCCTTGGAGATATCGCCTGGTGCGGGGACCGGATCTGGCGCGGGAGGTTAAGACGTATCCATCATGACAGGTCAGAGCACGTTTTCGTAGGACCAAGCGCACAGCCGAATGCCCTTGTTTGGGTACCCGTGCGGCTTTCAGAATCACCGTCATGAATCACTCGGAGAACATCAATCACGACGCGGTCCTGCGAGCACGGGTGGCCCTCCTCGGCTCCGAGGCTCTGCCGGTCAGGCAGCGGGTCGCCGCCTACCGCGTTCTCGCCCAGGTGAGCCCTTTGGCGTATCTGCCCCGACTGGCGACCGCATTGGTGGACTTCAGCACTCAGGAGTTCGCCCACGAGCCGGCCATAGCCCTGGCCCTCCGGGCCGAGGCCGTCGCCGCTGCACGTCTCATGTGCACCATGGAGCCCGAACGTTCAGCACTCCTCGTCCGCACTCTGAATCACTACCGCCAGCAGTTGGCCCGCATGGACCGTCACGCCGAAGTCCGGGCGATCGAAGAGGAGATCGCTCTCCTCTTCGGCCACCGCTGAAGCGTCTACCACCGCCCGGGCGCGCAGCGATCTGGTGCGCGTCCTGGGGCTCCGCCCCGCCAATTGGTCCCCGGCTTCGCCGGGATGGAGCTGTCCGCCCGCGAGGGCGGGCCTTTGTTCAGCCGCAGCCGGTCTTGGGCCGCTGAGACGGCCGGAGGGCGTGGCGGTGGTTGGCGTTCTGCGTCCGGCCCCGTCCGGCCCGCCTGCCGCCTCACTGCCGGGACGCGTAATAGTCCGTGGCGGCCTTTGTCCGGCCACAGGCGGTCTGGCGACGCTGAGACGGGTGGAGCGCGTAGCGATCTGGTGCGCGCCCCTGGGGCTCAGCCCCGCCACCTGGTCCCGGCTTCGCCGGATCGGAACTCCCCGCCTGCAAGGCGGGGAGTTGACCGGCCACAGCAGGTCTCAGGACGCTGAGACGGGTGGAGCGCGTAGCGATCTGGTGCGTTCCTGGGGCTCCGACCCGCCCGATGGGCTCCGGCTTCGCTCGGCCGGGGCTCTCCGCCCGACAGGGCGGCCGGGCGGGCGGGAGCCAAGGCCCAGCCTCCCTGCTGGGCCGCATCGTGCACAGGCCCCCTATACCGTCCCTCCCCCGGGGGCCGCCCGACAGTCCTTGTCTTTCCGGGGGCGGCCGTCCTGTCAAGGGTGGAGCGCAGCGGAATCGCGGAGCGACGCGACGAAGGAGCGCCCTTGACAGGGCGGACGGGCACGGAAGGACACTGAGGACTGACGGGCAGCCCCCGGGCACCCCGCACCCCCGCGCTCCCGCCCAAGAGGAAACATCCAACCCCCGGCCCCGCCCCACCGGCGTAGCCTGCTCGAATGACAGCACCCTCACACTCTCGCCCCGCCCAGCCCGGTCAACCCGCCCAGCCCGGCCGGGATGGCCACGGGGCTACCGTCGAGGCCGATCCGTACGCCGTCGGGCGTGTGCAGACCTCCTACGCGCCCGATCCCGACGGAGACCCCGACCCCGGGGAAATCGTCTGGACTTGGGTCCCGTACGAGGAAAACGACGGGCGCGGCAAGGACCGGCCCGTGCTCGTCGTGGCCCGGGAAGCGGCGGACGGGAGCACGCTGCTCGCCGTACAGCTCTCCAGCAAGCGGCACGACCACGACCGGGAGTGGGTCCCGATCGGCACCGGGCCCTGGGACAGCGCAGGCCGGGAGTCCTGGGTGGATGTGGACCGGATCCTGCGGGTCCACGAGGCGGGCATGCGACGGGAAGCCTGTGCGCTGGACCGGGGCCGGTTCCAGCTCGTGGTCAACCGACTGCGCGAGCGCTACGGCTGGCGGTAGGCCCCCAACCTGCCCCCGCCTTACCCCCGCCATGCCCGCGATAAACCCTCCCTAAGCCCCCACCCCGAACGCCTCCTCGAACGCCCGCCGCGGCCCCGGCGCGCGGTCCAGGATCGCGAAGACGACACGCTCGAACACGCCCGCGAACCGCCCATCGCCCATGAGCAGGTCCCGGAACGCCCCGGCCACCTCGGCCGGGTCGTTCTGGAACACCCCGCACCCCCAGGCCCCGAGCACCAGCTGCGGGTACGCGTGCAGGGCAGCCGTTTCCAGGACGCGCTCCGCGCGGCGGGCCAGGGCGGCCGGGATCTCGTGGGCCCGGCCCGGTTCCAGGCGGCGGATGGTGCCCGCGTTGGGGGCCGGCGAGGTCAGGAAGCCCGCCCGGAAGGGGGTCTCCAGCAGCTCACCGCGGTCGTCGCGGAAAACCGGTACCCCCGGGGAGTGAATCACCCGGTCGGTGTAGAAGGTGCTGCGCAGCGCGCGGTGCGCGGTGTAGTACTCCGGCGCCTCCAGCAGGGTCTCGTACAGGGCCGAGGCGCGGCACAACGCTTCCTCCTGGGCCTTGGCCCCGCGGACGTATCCGCCGCCCGGATTCCGGGCCGAGGCGAAGTTGAGGACGGCCACCGGGCCGTCGGCCGCGAGCCTGCGGGCGGCGACCGTACTGCTCTCCCCCGTGACCTCCACGGAGGTGTCGAAAGGAGCAGCCAGAGGACGCTCGCCTGGAATGACCGGGTTTGGCCCGTATATCCTGGTTCCTGCCTTGGCTTCCGCCACGGCGACGGCGAGGGAAACCTCCCGCCCCGTTCGCGTCCGGTACGTCCCGGTCGCCACGATTCCCGCATTCTCCTGCGCTATTGCGCGCAACCTTCCGCTCATCCCGCAATCCTCGAGATCCGGTCCAGGTGCGGCAATCGAATATTTCCCGCGATCGCCACGAACACACGATTCGCGGTCCGAAACGGACGGGTAGGCACGGGTGACCTCACGGTGTACGACGGGAGATAAGGATCCGGTCATGCCACAGGACTCACCCCCTCCGCACTCACCACCTCCACGCAACCCCGGTGACCCGCAGCATCCCCACGACCTCACCGAGATCGAGGCCGAGGATCTGGTGCGCGGTGTCTGCTTCAAGACCGGGCCGCCCCGGCTCGTCGGTGCCGAGCTCGAATGGCTCGTGCTCGATGCCGAGCAGCCCGATCGGCCGCTGCCGGCCGAGCGGCTCGCCGCGGCACTCGATGCCGTCGGCGCACTGCCCCTCCGGTCGCGGTTCACCGTGGAACCCGGCGGTCAGCTGGAGCTGAGTTCGGCACCCGCCGGCTCGCTCATGGAGTGCGTGGACGGCCTGCAGGCCGATCTGGACCTGGTACGCGCGGCCCTGCGCGACCGCGATCTGTTCCTGCACGGCAGCGGCCACGACCCCCGCCGCCCGCTGCGGCGGCTGCTGTGCGACAGCCCGCGCTACGAGGCCATGGAAGCCTGCCTGGACCGGACCGGGCCGGCCGGGCGGACCATGATGTGCGGGTCCGCCTCCGTGCAGGTGTGCGTGGACGCGGGGTACGAGGAGCCCGGCCCGCTCGGGCACGGGCGGCGCTGGCGGCTGGCGCACCTGCTGGGCGCGGTCCTGGTGTCGGCGTTCGCGAACTCCCCCGCCGTCGCAGGCCCGTATGCCGGCTGGCGGTGTTCCCGGCAGGGCGTGTGGGCCGACCTGGACCCGCACCGCGCGCTCGCCCCGCCGCTGGACGGCGATCCCCGCGCGGCCTGGGCCCGGCACGCCCTGGACACCGAGGTGATGTGCATCCGGCCGACGCCCGGCGCCGGTCCCGACGAGCCCGACGAACCGTGGGCGGTGCCCCAGGGGCTGACCTTCCGCGACTGGCTGCGCGGCGGCGGGCCCCGCCCGGCCACCCCGGAGGATCTGGAGTACCACCTGACCACTCTGTTCCCGCCGGTCCGGCCGCGCGGCCATCTGGAGCTGCGGATGATCGACGCGCAGCCCGGGGAGGACGGCTGGCTGGTGCCGGCCGCCGTGGTGCACGCGCTGTTCGACGATCCGGAGGCGGCCGAGACGGCGTACCGGGTGGTGAAGGTGCTGGCCGACGAGTACGGGCCGCGACCCGCTCCGCGCAATCCGCTCTGGCGGGCGGCGGCCCGCCACGGGCCGGCCGATCCGGAACTGCGGGCCGCGGGTATCGCCTGCTTCCGGGCCGCCGCCGAGGCGCTGCCCCGGCTCGGCGCCTCCGGGCACGTGCTGGACACCGTCGGGGCGTTCACCGACCGGTACGTACTGCGCGGGCGGTGTCCCGCCGATGAACCGCGCCTGCCCGTACCGCCTTTCGGGAAGGACCCGCTGACGTGAGCATCGAGGACATCGACGACACCACCGGCCCCCTCACCAACACCAACACAGGCACCGGCACCGGCACCGGCACCACCGACGACCTCCTCCGCGAGCGCGCCCACGCCGAACTCGCCGCCGCCCGGACGCGGACCGCCGGCCTCACCGATGTGGTGTCCGACCCGGACCTGACCGCCCAGCACTCCCCGCTGATGTCCCCGCTGGTCTGGGACCTCGCCCACATCGGCAACCAGGAGGAGCTGTGGCTGCTGCGGCGGGTCGAGGGGCGGGAGGCGATGCGCCCCGAGATCGATCCGCTCTACGACGCGTTCCAGCACCCCCGTTCGGAGCGCCCGAGTCTGCCGCTGCTCGGGCCCGCCGAGGCCCGCCGGTACGCCGCCGAGGTCCGCGGCCGGGTGCTCGACCTGCTGGAGCGGACCCCGCTGGAGGGGACTCCCCTGCTGGACGGCGGTTTCGCCTTCGGGATGATCGCGCAGCACGAACAGCAGCACGACGAAACGATGCTGATCACCCACCAGCTCCGCGCCGGGCCGCCGGTGCTGGCCGCGCCGGATCCCGATGCGCCCTGGGACGGAGCCGCCGGGAACGGCCTGCCGGCCCCGGAAGTCCTGGTACCCGGCGGGGTGTTCACCATGGGCACCTCCACCGAGCCATGGGCGCTGGACAACGAGCGGCCCGCCCATCCGCGGGAGACGGAGCCGTTCTTCATCGACACCGTTCCGGTCACCAATGCCGCGTTCCAGGCGTTCATCGAGGACGGCGGGTACACCGAGCCCCGCTGGTGGGCCGCCGAGGGCTGGGAGCAGGTCCGCCGGCACGGCATCGGGGCCCCGCTGTTCTGGCACCGGGAGGGCGGGCAGTGGCTCCGCCGCCGGTTCGGGGTGACGGAGCCGGTGCCCCCGGAGGAGCCGGTGCTGCATGTGAGCTGGTACGAGGCGGATGCTTGGGCCCGCTGGGCCGGCCGCCGGCTGCCCACCGAGGCGGAGTGGGAGAAGGCCGCCCGGTACCGGCCGGAGACGGGGCAGTCGGCCGGCTACCCGTGGGGCGATGCCGACCCCACCCCGGACCGCGCCAATCTGGGGCAGCGTCATCTGCGGCCGGCCCGGGCGGGCAGCTATCCGGCGGGCGCCTCGGCGCTGGGGGTGCGGCAGCTGATCGGGGACGTGTGGGAGTGGACGGCGAGCGACTTCCTGCCCTATCCGGGGTTCCGGGCCTTCCCGTACCGGGAGTACTCGGAGGTGTTCTTCGGTCCGGCCCACAAGGTGCTGCGCGGCGGCTCGTTCGCGGTGGCCCCGGCGGCCTGCCGGGGCACGTTCCGCAACTGGGACCTGCCCGTACGACGGCAGATCTTCTCCGGGTTCCGCACCGCGCGAGACGTCTGATGTGCCGTCATATCGCCTATGTGGGGCCGGTGATGAGGCTGGGTCGGCTGCTGTCTGATCCCGATCACTCGCTGGTACGGCAGGCCTGGGCACCGCGGCGGCAGCGGCACGGCACGATCAACGCCGACGGCTTCGGAGTGGGCTGGTACGCGCCGGGCGATCCGGTGCCGGCCCGTTACCGGCGGGCGGGCCCGGTGTGGGGGGATCCGACCTTCGCGGATCTGGCCCGGGTGGTGCGCAGCGAGGCCGTGCTGGCCGCCGTACGCGATGCCACCGAGGCCGGGTCGGACGGGGAGGCTGCGGCCGGGCCGTTTGCGGACGGGCGGTGGCTGTTCAGCCACAACGGTGTGCTGCGGGACTGGCCGGATGCGGTGGCGGGCCCGGACGGGCCGGCTGCCGGGCTCCCTGCGGGGGCGTTGTTGCAGCTGGCGGCGCGGACCGATTCGGCGCTGGTGTGGGCGCTGGTGCTGCACCGGCTGCGGGCGGGTGCGGAGCTGGGGGCGGCCCTGGGCGCGGCGGTGCGGGAGCTGGTCGCGGCTTCGCCGGGTTCGCGGCTGAACCTGTTGCTGACGGACGGGGTGGAGATCGCGGCGACGGCGTGGGGGGATTCGCTCTGGTACCTGGCCGAGCCGCAGGCCCCGGGGGGCGGGCGCACGGTGGTCGCGTCCGAGCCGTACGACGACGATCCGCGCTGGTGCGAGGTGCCGGACCGGAGTCTGCTGACCGCTTCCCGGACCCGGGTGGCGCTGATCCCGCTCAAGGAGAACGCCCCGTGAGTGACTACCAGTTGACCCGCCTGTTGGACGAGAGCGCCGCGGAGACGGCGCTGCGTGCGGATGTGCTGCGCGGGCTGACCCGCTCCCCCAAGGTATTGCCGCCGAAGTGGTTCTACGATGCGCGCGGCAGCGAACTCTTCGAGGAGATCACCCGGTTGCCGGAGTACTACCCGACGCGTGCGGAGCGGGAGATCCTGCTGGAGCGGGCCCGGGAGATCGCTGCGGAGAGCGGGGCGCGGACGCTGGTGGAGCTGGGGTCGGGGTCCTCGGAGAAGACCCGGCATCTGATCGAGGCGATGCCGGCGCTGGATACGTACGTACCGGTGGATGTGAGCGAGAGTGCGCTGGCCGGGGCGGCGGAGAAGCTGCTGGCGGAGCATCCGGGGCTGCGGGTGCATGCCCTGCTGGCGGACTTCACCAAGCCGCTGCACCTGCCGGACAGCCCCGGCCCCCGCCTGGTGGTGTTCCTGGGCGGCACCATCGGGAACCTGTTGCCGCCGGAGCGGGCGGAGTTCCTGCACGCGGTGCGGTCGATGCTGTCGCCCGGGGACGCCCTGCTGATGGGTACGGACCTGGTGAAGGAGGAGTCCGTGCTGGTGGCGGCGTACGACGATGCGCAGGGGGTGACGGCGGAGTTCAACCGGAACGTACTGGCGGTGATCAACCGGGAGTTGGATGCGGACTTCCGTACGGAGGATTTCACGCATGTGGCGTTGTGGGACCGGGAGCGGGAGTGGATCGAGATGCGGCTGCGGGCCCGGTCGGAGCTGAGGGTGAAGATCCGGGCCCTGGACCTGGAGGTGCCGTTCGCGGCGGGTGAGGAGATCCAGACGGAGGTGTCGGCGAAGTTCCGTCAGGACGGGGTGCGGACGGAACTGGCTGAGGCCGGGCTGGAGTTGGTCCAGTGGTGGACGGATTCGTCGGGGCGGTTCGCCTTGTCGCTGGCGGTGGCGGACGGGCCGGGGATGATGCCGTAGGCCGGGTAGGGGATGAAGGGCACTCCGGCTGCGGTGCCGACCGCGGCTTCGGCGGCTGCGGCGAGGGCCCGCCGGTCGGCGTGCCGGCCGGCCGGGATCCGCGGCAGCAGGGTGATCTCGGCGTGGATCCCGCGGGCGCGGGCGATCCGCCAGAGGGAGGTGGTGAGCGGGTCGTCGCCGACGAAGGCGGGGGCTCCGGCGGTGCGCCCGTCGGCCAGCCGGTAGGTGATGTGGAGGGGCTGTACGGGGACGCGGGCGTCCAGGGCGGCTTGGAAGGCGGCCCGGCGGAAGCGGCCCTGGGCCCGGCCGCACCAGGTGCTGCCTTCGGGGAAGACGGTGACCCGGTCGCCGTGGAGCAGGGCGCGGGTGAGGGTGGCGATGGTGTCGGGCAGGGCCCTGATCCGGTCGCGTTCGATGAAGAGGGTGCCGGCCTGTGCGGCGAGCCGGCCCAGCACCGGCCAGCGGCCGATCTCGCCCTTGGCCAGCATCCGGCTGGGCAGGGCGGCGGCGACCAGGGGGATGTCGAGCCAGGAGATGTGGTTGGCGACGAGCAGCCGGCCGCCGTCGGGGCCGGGGCTGCCGTGGACGGAGACCCGGAGGCCGAAGGCCCGCAGCAGGGCCACGGACCAGGCGCGGATCACCCGGTGGCGGGGTCCGGCCGGGAGCAGCCGGACCAGGGGGGCTGCGGGGACGGCGAGCAGGATCAGGGCGAGGACTGCGGTGAGCCGGAGCAGTGCGCGCGGGGTGCCCGCGGCCGGGCCGTGGTGGGTTGCGCAGGCCGCGGGGGTGCAGGGGGCGGTGGGCAGCCAGGTGTTCATGCGGCCGGGGCGAGGGAGAGGAAGTGCTTGAGGTAGCGGGGGTTGGTGCGGCGCAGGGAGAGCAGGACGTAGAGGTCGGCGCAGCCGAACTCGAGGTCGAGGGCCGGCTCCCCGCAGACCCAGGCGCCGAGCCGCAGGTAGCCGCGGAGCAGCGGGGGCAGTTCGATGCGTTCGGCGGGGGCCGGGAGGGCGGGGGTCCAGGGGCGGTGCGGGGTGACCCGGTATTCCTCGGGGGCGAGGTTGCGGGCGAGGACGGTCTCGCGGGTGGCGGTGGCGAGGACTCCGCCGTCGGAGAGGGGGATGGAGCAGCAGCCGGCCAGCCAGTTGTGGCCGGTGCGGTCCATGTAGCGGGCGAGGCCGGCCCAGATCAGGGCGATGACGGCGCCGTTGCGGTGGTCGGGGTGGACACAGGAGCGGCCGACCTCGACCAGGTCGGGGCGGATGGGGTCGAGGGCGGAGAGGTCGAATTCGCCGTCGGAGTAGAGGCGGCCGGCGATGGCGGCGCGCTCGGGGGGCAGCAGCCGGTAGGTGCCGACGACCTGCTCGGTCTCCTCCTCGATCACGAGCAGGTGGTCGCAGTAGGCGTCGAAGGCGTCGGAGTCCAGGCCGGGCTCGGGGCCGTCGAGGCGGGCGCCGAGCTCGCCGGCGAAGACCTGGTGGCGCAGCTTCTGGGCGGCGCGCACCTCGGCCTCGTTGCGGGCGAGCCGTACGGCGTACCGGGGGGCGACCGGGGTGACGGGCTGGACGGGGGACAGCGGGGCGATGGTCATGGCGGCTCCTGATCCGGACTCGGGAGCCAGGCCGGCGGTGGTTGGCCTGGCTCTCCTCTACTTCTTCCGTGACCGGCTGGATTCGACGTGACCGATCGGCGGCCCGTGGGTGTGCGAACGCTGAATGGCGGGATTCGGCCGCTCAGCGATCAGAGCTGAGGACCTTGCTGATCGCATCGGATGCCGTCTTTGCAGCCTGTTTGGGGTCCCGGCCGGAGAGGACGGCGGTCATGAATGGCTTGATCGGGTTCTTTGCCTCGACCTCGGCCCAGCGGGGGGAATTGGGGGTGGCGCGGCCCTGGGCGGCGCCGAAGGTCATGGCGGTGGCGCCCTCGTTGCCCTGGACGATGTGGGCGAGGGTGGTCTTGTTGGGAACGTAGCTCATGGTGCGGGCGAGTTCGGTCTGCCACTTCTCGCTGACGAGTGCGGTGATCACGTCGACGGCCTCGCGCCGGTTCCGGGTGTTCTCCGGGATGATCAGGTCCGAGCCGCCGGTGAAGACGGCGCCGGGCTTGTCGGAGGTCTTGCCGGGGATCGGGAAGAAGCCGAGCTTGCCCTTGAGGGCGGGGTTGGCGGCTTCGATCTGGGCGACCTGGGCGGGCGGGGCGATGATCTGGGCGATCTGGCCGCGGGCGAAGACCTCGGACTGCGGGGGTGTTTCCTCGTCGGCGTTGTCGGGGCCCTCGCCGAGGGCGTGCAGCTGCTTGTAGAAGTCCATGCCGGCGAGGGCCTGTTCGGTGTCGAGGGTGCCGGTCCACACGCCGCCGCCCTCGACGGCGAGTTCGCCGCCCTCGTCCCAGATGAACCCGGCCAGTACGTACCAGTTCTGCCCGGCCAGGTAGATGCCCTGCTGGTCGCCCTTGTCGAGCTTCCTGGTCGCCGTCAGCCATTCCTGTCTGTTCTTCGGCAGCTCCTTGATGCCGGCGGCGGCGAAGAGGTCCTTGTTGTAGATCACCACGCGGTTGGCGGCGTACCAGGGGACGCCGTACCGGGCGCCGTTGACGGTGGCGGGGTCGGCGAGGCCCTTGAGCCAGTCCTTGCTGCCCCATTCGCGGACCCCTTCGAGGGTCAGCTCGGAGAGGCCGCCGGTCTCGATGTACCGGGCGACCTGGGTGTTGCCGACCTCGATGACGTCGGCGGGCTCCGTGGCGGTGCCCTTGAGGACGGCGTTGACCTTGTCACCGATGCCGGTCCACTCCTGGATCTTTATCTCCAGGTCGACGCCCGGGTGCTCCCGTTCGTAACTCTCGGTGAACTTCTGGATGAAATCGTCCGAGGCGCTGCCCTTCATGAGCCAGAGGGTCACCTGTTCGGACCCGTCGTCCGAGCCGGGGAGCATGCCGCACGCCGTGAGGGAGGTCGCCGCGACGAGGGCGGTGCACAGGGCAAGGAAGCGCATCTTCACGAAGGTCACCTTCTGGGCTCGATCAAAGATGGCTTGAAATTGGCATAGACCAAGTTCCGGATCAAGGGCCTTTCGCCGGGGATTCTCCACACATATCTCGCGGACCAGACCGTACTGGGGCACCGTGGAACAAGGTACGGATCAAGGCACCGCTCACACCGTCGGGAGAACTCCATGTCCAACCACACCTACCGCGTGACCGAGATCGTCGGGACCTCCCACGAAGGCCTCGACCAGGCGATCCGCAACGGCATCGCCCGGGCCGGACAGCACCTTCGCAACCTCGACTGGTTCGAGGTCACGCAGATGCGCGGGCACATCGAGAACGGCGAGATCGCGCACTACCAGGTGGGTCTGAAGGTCGGCTTCCGGCTCGACGGCGAGGGCTGACACAGGGCGGACGAAGGACGACGGGCCGGCGCGGGCGGGCGTGCCTCGGGTGTCGGGTCGCAGGTCCCGGCCGTCAGGTCCGGCCCTCGCCCTCCTGCGCCTGCTGAAGCTCCGGCGCCTCGGCCGCCCAGTCGGCGAGCACCACGGTGAACCCGGCGGCCCGCGCCGCCTGGCAGACCAGCTCGTCGTCGTCCACCAGCATCCGCACCTCCCGGCCGCGGGCGAGCCGGCCCAGCACCTCCAGCTTGGTGACCCGGGCCGGCCGGCGGTCCGCATTGCCGCGCATCCACACCCGCCCCTCCGGCAGCCCGTGCCGCTCCAGCCACTCCAGGGTGTCCCGGCGGCACCGTTCCGGGCGCCCGGTCAGATACGCCACCTCGCAGTCGGCGGCGCTCTCCAGCGCCAGCGCCACCCCGCGCGGCAGCGGCGGGTCGGCCGGGGCCGCGGCGAAGAACCCGGCCCAGTTCCGGGGCCGGCGCTCCAGGAAGTGCTGCCGATGCGCGGTGTCGGCCAGGGTGTTGTCGAGGTCGAAGACGGCCAGCGGCCGGCGCACGGGGCTTGATTCGCTCATACGTGCCAGCCTAGGGCCGGGAGCAGGGGCGGCAGCAGGCCCCTCCGTGCTGCCGGGAATCCTGCCGTCCCCCGCGCGTTGACACCCGTATGAGGCCGATGATCCGGAAGCTCTCGATACTCGACCGGTCCCGCATCCGCCGGGGCTCGGACGGACCCGCGGCGCTGCGCGACACCGTGGCGCTCGCCCGGCGGGCCGAGGCCCTCGGCTACCGCCGGTTCTGGGTGTCGGAGCACCACAGCGTGCCGGGGGTGGCGGGATCCGCCCCGACCGTGCTGGCCGCCGCGGTCGCCGCCGCCACCGAACGGATCCGGGTCGGCACCGGCGGGGTGATGCTGCCCAACCACCAGCCGCTGGTGGTCGCGGAGCAGTTCGGCGTGCTGGAGTCGCTCTTCCCGGGCCGTATCGACATGGGCCTCGGCCGCTCCGTGGGGTTCACCGGCGGGATCCGGCGGGCACTGGGCCGTGACACCGCGGACGCCGAGGCCTTCGAGGACCGGCTGGCGGAGCTGCTCGGCTGGTTCGACGGCAACCGGAAGGACCATCCCGAGGTGCACGCCCGGCCCGCCGAGGGCCTGCGGATCCCGGCGTTCGTCCTGGCGACCGGCGAAGGCGCGGGCATCGCGGCCCGGGCGGGCCTGCCACTGGTGGTGGGCGATGTACGGAACCGGGAGCGGGTCCTGGAGCTGATCGGGAGCTACCGGCGGGAGTTCCGCGCTTCGGCCTGGGGCGAGCGCCCGTACGTGATCGCCTCCGGCACGGTGGCGGTGGCCGCCACCACGGAAGCCGCCCGGCAGCTGCTGGTCCCGGAGGCGTGGTCGATGGCGTACGCGCGCACCCACGGCAGTTTCCCGCCGCTGGTTCCCGCGGAAGAGGTCGCGGGGCTGGCCATGTCGGCGAAGGAGCGGGAGCTGTTCGAGAAGGCCATGGCCGGGCACATCCACGGCACGGCGGAGCGGGTCGCGGCGGACCTGGCCGAGCTGGCGGATGCGACCGGGGCGGACGAGCTGCTGGTGACCACGTCGGCCTACGACCGCGAGGCGCTGCTGGACTCCTTCACCCGGCTCGCCCGGCTGGCCGGACTCTGAGCACCGGGCGGGTGGACGGGTGGACGGGTGGACGGGTGGGTCCCGGGGGCTGCTGTGACGTTGCATATGCACGATCCGGGAGGGGCGGCTGGGACGGGGCGCGTCAATCAGAGAAAACGATTCACTCACCCATCGGAGTGAAGTTTCGTGCGCGACCGAAGCTCGTAAATTCTGCTGGACAGAGGGGTTTTCCCGAACAAGGGGCCGCCCATCTGGGGTTCTTCGGCAGTTGACGTTGGTACACCGATCATCCGCCCATTCACTTTCCCATTCCGCCGTCTCGGTGAGCCTTTAGCGGGACGGCATGGGGGTCCGGCTCCGGGTAGATTCGCCTCCCCGAACCCATCATGGCAACGGCCCCGGGCGCTCCAACGCCCAGGGCCGTCTGCCGAGCCAAGGAGGACACCCCTTGACCGACTCGTTACGCCGCCTGATCTCCGCCTTGCACGCATGGATCACGGCGCTACGTACGCGGATTATCCCGCAGCTCCCCCGTCCGCAAACAGACTTGCGCATGACGTCCGGATCTCCTTCCTTCGGTGCCTGCATGGGGGTCAGCCTGGCCCTCTACCTGGCGGCGGGACCCGGCGTTCTCCAGGTCATCGGGCTCGCGCTGGCCCTGCGGGCACTCGGCCGGCAGGGAGGCTGAGCGTCCGCGGCGGCCGGGGCACCCCATCGGGGTGCCCCGGCCGCGCTCACCCCATCAGGGGACGGCGCGGCAGCAAGAACCCCTCTAGCATGGGCACTTCGAACCAGTGCAACTCCTGACCAGGGTTGAGGGGCGGGCCCGATGCACCACGACGTGCACAGACCGAGCGTTGCGCGGATGTACGACTGGCTGCTGGGCGGTATCGACAACTATCCGCCCGATCAGCAGGTGTGCCGGGATCTGCTCGACATCGCCCCCGGTTCCCGCGCCGCCGCCCGCACCAACCGCGCCTTCCTGAGCCGGGTCGTCGAGGTGCTCGCGCGCGAGCACGGAGTCCGCCAGTTCCTGGAGCACGGATGCGGACTGCCGGCCGGTGACAACGTCCACGAGGTGGCCCAGCGCGTCGATCCCGCAGCCCGGGTGGTGTACGTGGACAACGATCCGCTGGTCGTGGCACACGCCCGGGCCCGGCTCGTGGAGAACTCCCGTACCGCCGTGGTGGATGCCGATGTCCGCGACACCGCCGCCATCTTCGCCGATCCCGCCGTCCGGCGGCTGATCCGGCCGGGGGAACCGACCGCCGCCCTGTTCGTCTCGGTCGCCCAGTGCCTCGGCGACCAGGACGTGGCCGCCATGATCGAACGGGTGAAACAGCAGCTGGGGCCGGGCGGCTTCCTGGTGATGACCCAGCCCACCAGCCCGGACCCGGTGGTGCGCAGCCGGGTCACCGCCCTGATGCGGGAGGCCACTTCGGGGCAGTGGGGCCGGCTGCGCGAGCCCGAGGACGTACGGGACTGCCTGGCGGGGCTCGACATCATCGGGCCCGGACTCGGCGATGTCGCGGACTGGCTGCCCGAGCGGCGCCGTGGGATCCGCGCGCACGAGGCGGAGTTGATCGCATGGGGCGGGGCCGGACGGCTGCCCGGTCAGAGTTCGGCATCGGATTCGGCGAGCCGCTTCTCGTAGTGGGCGATCCGCTCGTCCAGCAGTGCCAGGGTCTCCTCCAGGCTCACCGCCTGGTCCATGAGCTGGTCCAGAACACTGCGGTAGCGCTGGACCGGCCCGGCCGTGGTCACGTAGTCGGCGCTCTCCATCTGTTCCAGATAGACGAGTTCGCTGGGTCCGCCGTCCGCGAAGGTGAGATGGGTGAGCGGAAAGCTGGGGGCGATGCCCACGTTCTCGTGGTCGTACCGCAGCACCCGGACGTTCGCTCTGGGCATGTTCTCCCCGGCGATCTCGCGGAGCCACTTGAGCTGTTCGCACATCACCGCGAAGCCGCCCACGGGCCGGTAGAGCACGCTCTCGTCGAGGATGGCGATGAGCTCGGGCCGCTCCGGTTTGGACAGGAGGGCCTGCCGGTCACGGCGCACCCTGACGTAACGATCCACCTCCACCTGGTCCCCCTGCTCTCCGACCGCCAGGGCGACCAGGGCCTGGGAGTAGCGGCGGGTCTGCAGCAGTCCGGGGACCACATGGGTCTCGTACACCGTGATCCTGGCCGCCTCGGCCTCCAGCGTGATCAGCCGGCGGAGGAATCCGGGCGTCAGATCGCTGTACCTGCGGCGGCCCTTGTGTTCGGCGAGGACCTGGCTGAGCAGCTCGTGGATCTCGTCCTGCCCGGCCTCGTCGACCCGGTAGTGGCGGACGAGGTCCCAGACGTCCTTCTCCTTCGGCGGGCTCTCACCCCGCTCCAGACGGCTCAGCTTGGAGGAGGATCCACGGATCTTGTCCGCCGCCTCGACGAGCGACATGTGCGCGTTCAACCGGTGCTTGCGGAGCTCGTCGCCCAGGGAACGCGCCGCGAACTCGCGGCCGACGGCGCTGACGGACGAACGGCCGACGGGCATGCGTGCTCCTTGTTGACTGAAAACCACTTCAGCGGCACAGTTTGGAACCCGCACGCCCGCCCTTCAAGCGATGGCCATGGCGTGACCCTACGCACTCACCTCGTGCAGGCGATCGAATTCCCCGGCCCCGGCGCCCGCCACGAAGGCCGTCATTTCATCCCGGGTGAAGATCAGGGCCGGCCCCGCCGGAAAGCGCGAATTGCGCACCGCGAAATCTCCCCCGGGAAGGGCAGCCACCTCCACACAGTTGCCGATCCCCGAACTGGCGCTGCTCTTCACCCAGCGCACGGACGGAATCCTGTCCGCTTCCACACCGTTCTCGAACCGCATATCGCCCACCTTTTCGATTCCCGTACGCGACCGCCGACCCGTCCCATATGCAAGGACATCGGACCGGAATTCGGGATGAGCCTAGTCAGGCATTCCTGCCGGGTATGTCCCCCGTAAGGGTGTGCCCCCTCCGAAGAGACTGACGACCATCCCCTAAACTGGGACGAATGCACCAGCCCACCGACGCGTACATCCGCGTCCGGGGCGCCCGGGAGCACAATCTGCGCGGGGTCGACGTGGACATTCCGCGCGACGCGCTGACCGTGTTCACCGGAGTCTCCGGATCCGGCAAGTCCTCCCTCGCCTTCGGAACCGTCTACGCGGAAGCCCAGCGCCGCTACTTCGAGTCGGTGGCGCCGTACGCCCGGCGGCTGATCCACCAGATCGGGGCGCCGAAGGTGGACTCGATCACCGGGCTGCCGCCCGCCGTCTCCCTGGAGCAGCGCCGGTCCGCGCCCGGATCGCGGTCCTCGGTGGGCACCGTCACCCTGCTCTCCAACTCGCTGCGGATGCTGTTCTCCCGGGCCGGCGACTACCCGCCCGGGGCCGCGCGGCTCGATTCGGACGCCTTCTCGGCGAACACGGCCGCCGGGGCCTGCCCCGAATGCCACGGCCTCGGGCGGATCCACCGCACCAGCGAGGAACTGCTGGTTCCCGACCCGGAACTGACGATCCGGCAGGGTGCCATTGCGGCCTGGCCCGGGGCATGGCAGGGCAAGAACCTGCGGGACATCCTGGACACCCTCGGCCACGATGTGGACCGGCCGTGGCGGGAACTGCCGGCCGAGGAGCGGCGGTGGATCCTGTTCACCGAGGAGCAGCCGGTGGTGACCGTGCATCCGGTGCGTGAGGCCGACCGGATCCAACGCCCTTACCAGGGCACCTATATGAGCGCCCACCGCTGGGTGATGCGGACCTTCGCCGACAGCAAGAGCGCCTCCCTGCGGGCGCGGGCGGAACGGTTCCTCACGGATGCGCCCTGCCCGGTGTGCCGGGGCAGCCGACTGCGGGCCGAGGCACTCGCGGTGACCATCGCCGGCCGCACCATCGCCGAGCTGGCGGCGCTGCCGCTGACCGAGCTGGACGCGGTACTGGAGGACGTACCGGCGGCGGACGGGCCGGGCGGCGGGGCCGCCCGGGTCCTGACCGCGGACCTGCGCTCCCGGATCCGCCCGGTCACCGAGCTGGGCCTGGGCTACCTGAGCCTGGACCGGACCGCGCCGAGCCTGTCGGCCGGTGAGCTGCAGCGGCTGCGGCTGGCCACCCAGCTGCGGTCCGGGCTGTTCGGGGTGGTGTACGTACTGGACGAGCCCTCGGCGGGACTGCATCCCGCGGACACCGAGGCGCTGCTCGGCGTACTGGACCGGCTGAAGGAGACCGGGAACACGGTGTTCGTGGTGGAGCACCATCTGGATGTGGTGCGGCACGCGGACTGGCTGGTGGACGTGGGGCCGCTGGCCGGGGAGCACGGCGGGCGGGTGCTGCACAGCGGGCCCCCGGCCGGGCTCGAGGGCCTGGCGGAGTCGGCGACCGCCCGACATCTGTTCGCGCAGCCGGTGTCCGAGGCCGCCCCGGAAGAGCGGCCGGTGCGCCGTCCGTCCGGGTCACTCCGGGTGTCCGGAGTCCACCGGAACAATCTGCAGGACCTGTCCGCGGAGTTCCCCCTCGGGGTGTTCACGGCGGTCACCGGGGTCTCGGGATCGGGGAAGTCCACGCTGGTCGGGAGCGTGCTGGCGGAGACCGCGGCCGACCGGATCGCCGGCGCGGACGACGGTTTCCCGGTACGCCGGCTGGTGGCGGTGGACCAGAAGCCGATCGGCCGGACCCCCCGGTCCAATCTGGCCACGTACACCGGGCTGTTCGATGTCGTCCGCAGGCTGTTCACGGCGAGCGAGGAGGCCCGGGCCCGCGGCTGGAAGGCCGGCCGGTTCTCCTTCAACGTGGCGGGCGGCCGGTGTGAAACCTGCCAGGGCGAGGGTTTCGTCTCGGTGGAGCTGCTGTTCCTGCCCAGTACGTACGCCCCGTGCCCGGAGTGCGCGGGCGCCCGCTACAACGCCGAGACCTTGGCGGTACGCCACCGGGGCCTGAACATCGCCGAGGTGCTGGGGCTGACCGTGGAGTCGGCCGCGGAGTTCTTCGCGGACACCCCGGCGGCGGCGCGCAGCCTGCGGGCCCTGTCGGACATCGGCCTCGGCTATCTGCGGCTGGGCCAGCCGGCCACCGAACTGTCGGGCGGCGAGGCACAGCGGATCAAGCTGGCGACGGAACTACAGCGGCTGCGCCGGGACCACACCCTGTACCTGCTGGACGAGCCGACCACCGGGCTGCACCCGGCGGATGTGCAGGTGCTGCTGCGGCAGTTGCACGGGCTGGTCGACGGCGGGCACACCGTGGTGGTCGTGGAGCACGACATGGCGGTGGTCGCGAGTGCGGACTGGGTGATCGATCTGGGGCCGGGCGGCGGCACGGACGGCGGCCGGGTGATGGCCGCCGGCTCCCCGGCGCAGGTGGCCCGGGCAGCGGGCAGCCGCACGGCCGCATACCTCGCCCGCGTCCTGTGACCGCCTCCGGCCGGGGGCGTCCCACCCCGGCTGTGCGAACCCCGGGCCCCGTGTGAAGGCAGAGCCGCGCGGCCGGGCATGTCCGGGCGGCGGCCGGGCCGTGCCCGGCCAGGGCCTACGCGTCGCCGGGGAGGAGGCGTTGGCCCAGTTCGCGGAAGCTCCATTCGCCGCGGCGGCGGGTGAACAGCCACACCAGGTCGTGGCGGTCCGGCCAGCCGGACGGCACGGAGGGCACCCGGTCCGCGCCCAGCGCGTGGATCAGCCGGGGGATGCCGGTGTGCTCCCAGCAGATCAGGACCGGCGCGGGGGCGGCCAGGGCGGCACGGGCCAGGGCCGCCTCCTTGCCGGCGGGGATCTCCGCGCGGACCGGCAGGCCCAGCGCCTCGGCCAGGCCGGCCACGGTCTGGCGGGACCGGGCGACCGGCCCGGCCGGGGCGAACACGGCGGCCGGCCGGGGCAGCACGGCCCCGCGGTCCGGTGCGAACAGCCGGGGCAGTTCCTCCGCGCGGCGGTGCCCGCGGCCGGCCAGCGATCCGGGGTCGTCGTTGCCTTCCTCGTCCTCGCCGGTGTCACCCGCGTACGGCTTCTCCGCGTGCCGGATCAGCATGATCAGGGTGTCCTTGACCTCTGCCTGCGGCGGACCGGCGGCCGGTCCGCGGGCGGGGTCCTCGGCGGAACAGCCGGCCAGGCCGGCCGCGAGCGGGGCGAGCGCGGCCAGCACGGTGCGGCGCCGGGGGCCGGCCGGGACGGATGCGTCTGCCATGCGCCTCACTGTCGCCCATGCCCGGGAGCCCCTCGGGGCGCGGCACGTCGTACGGGGTGCCGGTCAGCCGATCGGCGCACCCGGCCCGGCGTCCGGGCGCTCGTACGGGGAGGGGACCGGGTAGTACGCCTCCAGGAAGGCGGCCACGGCCCGCTGCTGCTCGGCCGGGGTCAGCTCGTCCCCGGCGTCGTCGGCCAGGCAGAAGGCATCGGCCCAGCGGTGGTGGACCAGGTCCGGGAGCCGGTGGATGTCGTCCTTCCAGCCGGTCCCGAAGTACTCGTGGGCGAGGTCGCCCTCGACGGCGCGGCCGGTGGCCAGGCCGAGGTGCAGGGCGAGTGTGACCGGGGCCAGGTCGGTGGCGCTGCGGAAGGCGGAGCGGCTGGTGGCGGCGAGCTGCTCGGGGAAGCGCTCCTCGGCGGCGGCGCAGAGGGAGCGGCTCAGCGGGTAGGGGGTGTGCGCCAGGATGCGGACGTACGTACGGCCTGCGGCTTCTTCCACGGCGTGCCGGGTGGCCTTCTGCGAGGCGGTGTAGACGTCGTCCTCGGCGCCCGCCGTGTCCGGCGGGATGGCCCGCCAGTCGTGGAACACCTTGGGCAGGCCGGAGGGGAGGTAGTAGCCGGCGGGCTGCTGGGGGCGGCCCACGAAGATGTCGTCGTTGAAGTAGAGGAAGTGCTCGGCCAGCCCGGGGATGCGGTGCAGCTGGGTTTCGATGGCGTGCGAGTTGAAGACGGGGAGGGCCGCCGGATCGGCGAAGAGCTCCTCGTGGCGCACCACCGTGAGGCCGGGGTGGTCGGTGACCAGCCAGTCGGGGGTGGGGTTGTCGGTGACCAGGAAGATCCGGCGGATCCAGGGCGCGTAGGCGGCGATGGCGCGCAGGCAGTAGCGCAGCTCGCCGCGGTCGCGGTAGCGGTGGTCGGCGTCGTCGAAGGGGGTGGCGCCGTCGGGGCCGTCCAGGGCGGCGCGGGCCTCAAGCCGACGCCGGTTCCATGCGGGGTCGGCGGCGTCCACCCAGGTGATCACGGCGTCGACGGGGAAGTCGACGTCGGCGGCAAAGCTGCGGGCGAAGGCGTCGACGACCGGGTAGTCGCGGTCTCCGACGCGGGTGGTGGCGGTGGCCTCCAGGGAGGGCACCCACCAGCCGTAGGGGGTTTCACGGAGGGCGGCGATACCGCCGGTGCCGTCGCCGTCCGGGTCCCAGAACTCCAGCTCGCAGCCGTGGTCGGAGCCGTAGTGGAGGGTGCGGCCGGTGGTGACGACGGGCTGGTAGAGGCGGATGCCCTTGACGCGGACGCCTGCGGCGGGCGGCTCGTCGGTGGCTGTATCTGCTGTGTCTGCTGCGTCTGCTGCGTCTGCGGGCCGATTCTCGATCTCCGCGACCGCCTCCGGAAGGCGTTCCGCCAGGACGTTCCCGAGCTCCCCCTCGTCGCCGAGGAGCTGCGCGTACACCGGCAGGCCGGTGAACGCCTCGGCCCAGGCCTTGAGCGCCGGCTCCCGGTCTCCGGGGGCGACCGCGACCCGGTGCAGCAGGCCGCCGTCCGGTACCAGGCCGTAGGTCAGCCCGGCCGCCTCCAGGACCTCGGCGGCGGCGCGCAGGTTGCCGTCGCGGGCGGCGCCGGGCAGCAGGTCGTCGCGGATCCGGGCGAGCCGGCCGCGGTGGCGGACCACCCCGGGCAGCGCCTCCAGCAGCTCGTCCTCGCGGGTCTTCGGCGGCGCGGGCGCCGCCCCGGCGGCCGGGTCGGTCAGCCGTTCTCGCCGGTCGGCGCCGGGCTGGGACGGTACGGCGGACCGCAGGACGGCAATGGCTCCCGGGGTCCGGCTGAGCACCGCCCGCGCCACGCGACGGATCTTCTGCGGCAACGGAAGGCAGTTCTTGCCACGCATCGGTCACCTCGTGGGTATGTGCCGGTTGCAGGGCACCCGAGGTGACGGGACCTGGCAGGGGCGGATGCCGGTGTTCACCCCCACCCTTCCTGCCATTCATGATCCATTCAAGGGGCGGTTGCCTCTTCAACCGCGTTTGCGCGCGGCGCGGAGCCATTCCCGGTTCATGGCGGCGATGGACGGCAGCGGGATGCCCTTCGGGCAGGCCGTGGCGCATTCGCCGGTGAGGGTGCAGCCGCCGAAGCCCTCGGCGTCCATGGTGGCCACCATGTCCAGCACCCGGGACTCGCGCTCGGGCGCGCCCTGCGGCAGTACGTTGAGGTGGTTGACCTTGGCGGAGGTGAACAGCATCGCCGAGCCGTTCGGGCAGGCCGCCACACAGGCGCCGCAGCCTATGCACTCGGCGTGCTCGAAGGCCTGGTCTGCGTCGGCCTTGGGCACGGCGGTGGCGTGGGCCTCGGGGGCCGAGCCGGTCGGGGCGGTGATGTAGCCGCCGGCCTGGATGATCCGGTCGAAGGCCGTCCGGTCCACCACCAGGTCCTTGATCACCGGGAAGGCGGATGCCCGCCAGGGCTCGACGTCGATGGTGTCGCCGTCGGCGAAGGAGCGCATGTGCAGCTGGCAGGTGGTGGTCCGCTCGGGGCCGTGGGCATCCCCGTTGATCACCAGGCTGCAGGCTCCGCAGATGCCCTCGCGGCAGTCGTGGTCGAAGGCGACCGGGTCCTCCCCGCGCAGGATGAGGTCCTCGTTGAGGGTGTCGAGCATCTCCAGGAAGGACATGTCGGCAGATATGTCCTCGACCTGGTAGGTGACCATGCTGCCGGGGGCGTCTGCGTCGGGCTGCCGCCAGACGCGCAGGTTGAGCTTCATGCGTAGCTCCGCTGGGTGGGGTGGACGTACTCGAAGACCAGGGATTCCTTGTGGAGGACGGGCGCGGCGCCGGCACCGGTGAACTCCCAGGCGGCGGCGTAGCCGAATTCCTCGTCCCGGCGGGCGGCCTCGCCGTCCGGGGTCTGGGACTCCTCGCGGAAGTGGCCGCCGCAGGATTCCGCGCGGTGCAGGGCGTCGAGGCACATGAGCTCGGCGAGCTCGAGGTAGTCGACGATGCGGTTGGCCTTCTCCAGTGACTGGTTGAACTCTTCGCCGCGGCCCGGCACCTTGATCCGGCGCCAGAACTCCTCACGGATCTCGGGGATGCGGGCCAGGGCCTTGCGCAGGCCGGCATCGGTGCGGGCCATGCCGCAGTACTCCCACATCAGCTCGCCGATCTCCCGGTGGAAGGAGTCGGGGGTCCGGTCTCCGTCGACCGCGAGCAGCCGCTCGAGGCGCTCGCGGGTCTCGGCGACGACGGCCTGCGCCTCGGGGTGGCCGGCGTCGACGGTGTCGTGGTGGGGGTTGCGGGCGAGGTAGTCGTTGATGGTGGAGGGGAGGACGAAGTAGCCGTCGGCCAGGCCCTGCATGAGCGCGGAGGCGCCGAGGCGGTTGGCTCCGTGGTCGGAGAAGTTGGCCTCGCCGATGGCGAACAGGCCGGGGACGGTGGTCTGGAGGTCGTAGTCGACCCAGAGGCCGCCCATCGTGTAGTGCACGGCGGGGTAGATCCGCATCGGGACCTCGTAGGGGTTCTCCGCGGTGATCCGCTCGTACATGTCGAAGAGGTTGCCGTACTTCTCGGCGACCTTGTCCTTGCCCATACGGCGGATGGCGTCGGCGAAGTCGAGGTAGACGCCCTGGCCGCCGGGACCGACGCCGCGGCCTTCGTCGCAGACGTTCTTGGCGGCGCGGGAGGCGATGTCGCGGGGGACGAGGTTGCCGAAGGAGGGGTAGATGCGCTCCAGGTAGTAGTCGCGCTCCTCCTCGGGGATCTCGGCGGCGGGGCGGGTGTCGCCCTCGGCCTTGGGGACCCAGATGCGTCCGTCGTTGCGGAGCGACTCGCTCATCAGGGTCAGCTTGGACTGGTGGTCGCCGGTGCGCGGGATGCAGGTGGGGTGGATCTGGGTGAAGCAGGGGTTGCCGAAGTACGCGCCGCGCCGGTGCGCCCGCCAGACGGCGGTCGCGTTGGAGTTCATGGCGTTGGTGGAGAGGTAGAAGACGTTGCCGTAGCCGCCGGAGGCGAGGACGACGGCGTCCGCGAAGTACGGGGTGATCTCGCCGGTGATCAGGTCGCGGGCGACGATGCCGCGGGCCCGGCCGTCGACCACGATCAGGTCGAGCATCTCGGTGCGGGCGTGCATCTCGACGTTGCCTGCGGCGATCTGCCGGGACAGGGCCTGGTAGGCGCCGAGGAGCAGCTGCTGGCCGGTCTGGCCGCGGGCGTAGAAGGTACGGGAGACCTGGACGCCGCCGAAGGAGCGGGTGTCGAGGAGGCCGCCGTACTCGCGGGCGAAGGGAACGCCCTGGGCCACGCACTGGTCGATGATCTCGACGGATATCTGGGCGAGGCGGTGGACGTTGGACTCGCGGGCGCGGAAGTCGCCGCCCTTGACGGTGTCGTAGAAGAGGCGGTGGACGGAGTCGCCGTCGTTGCGGTAGTTCTTGGCGGCGTTGATGCCGCCCTGGGCGGCGATGGAGTGGGCGCGGCGGGGCGAGTCGGAGAAGCAGAACTGGACCACGTGGTAGCCCTGTTCGGCGAGGGTGGCGCCGGCCGAGCCGCCGGCCAGTCCGGTTCCGACGACGATCACGGAGTGCTTGCGCCGGTTGGCCGGGTTGACCAGCTTGGCCTCGAAGCGGCGGCGGTCCCAGCGGTCGGCGATCGGTCCCTCGGGGGCCTTGGTGTCGGCGAGAGGCGCGCCGGTGGTGTAGTCGGTGTACGTGGCGTGGGTGCTCATGGTCAGTTCACCAGTCCGGTCATGACGGCAATGGGTACGGAGACGAAGCCCGCGGTCAGGACGAGGGCCAGCAGGTTGGCCAGGGTCTTGAGCAGCTTGTCGCGGCGGGCGTTGCCGGCGCCGAGGGTCTGGGCTGCGCTCCAGAAGCCGTGCCGGACGTGCAGGCCCATGGCGACCATTGCGGTGAGGTAGATCGTGTTGCCGTACCAGGTGGAGAAGGAGGCGACCACGTTTTCGTACGGGTGGCCCTCCAGGGCGCGCTCGTTGACGGTGAGCGTGGTCAGGTCGAGGATGTGCCAGACGATGAAGAGCCCGAGGATCACCCCTCCCCAGCGCATGGTGCGGGTGGCGTAGCTCGCGCGGCGGCGCTTGTGGGCGTACTTCACCGGGCGGGCCTTGATGTCGCGGCGGCTGAGCTGGTACGCGGAGACGGCGTGGGCGGTCACGGCGGCGAGCAGGACCACGCGGGCGGTCCACAGTCCCCAGTGGCTGTGGAGGAAGGGCTCCCCCATGTGGCGCAGCCAGCGGCCGTAGGCGTTGAACTCGTCCGGTCCGAAGAAGATCTTCAGATTGCCGAGCATGTGCACGACCAGGTAGCCGAGCATGATCAGCCCGGACACCGCCATCACGGTCTTCTTGCCGAGAGTGGAGTTCCAGAGGGAAGGAGGCGTTCGCGTTGCCAGAGCCATGCCATCGACGGTACGGACGGAGGGCCCGAAAGGTCCAAGACATGATGATGGTGATGTTGATAGGCAATGGCTATGCAGAATCTATGCTGGTGCCATGCAGTTCCAGCAGCTGGTGTACTTCGTGGCCGTGGCCGAAACCCGCCATTTCACTCGCGCCGCCGAGCGGGTGCACGTGGCCCAGCCCTCCCTGTCGCAGCAGATCAGGGCGCTGGAGCGGGAGCTCGGCGCGGAGCTGTTCAGCCGGGCCCGCGGGAACATCCAGCTGACGGACGCCGGTGAGGCGCTGCTGCCGCTGGCCCGGCGGATCCTCGCGGACGCCGACACGGCGCGGCTCGAAGTACAGGAACTGGCGCAGTTGCAGCGCGGCCGGGTGCGGCTGGGGGCCACGCCGAGCCTGTGCACCGGGCTGCTGCCGGGGGTGCTGCGGGCCTACCACTCCGCGCATCCGGGGATCCAGCTGCTGATCGAGGAGAGCGGCTCGCACGATCTGGTGCGGGAGCTCGCGCGGGGGGCGCTGGACCTGGCCCTGATCACCCTGCCGCTGCCCTCGGCCGCCCCCGCCCTGACCACCGTGGAACTGCTGACGGAGGACCTGGTGGTGATCTCCTCGGCCGAACTGCCGGCGCCGGGGGGCGGCGGTCCGCTGGGCATCGGGGACCTGCGGGACGAGCCGATGGTGATGTTCCGGCACGGCTACGACCTGCGGGAACTGACCGTGGCCGCCTGCCGGGCGGAGGGTTTCGAGCCGGTGTTCACGGTGGAGGGCGGCGAGATGGACGCGGTCCTGGGCTTTGTACGGGCCGGGCTCGGGCTCGCGGTGGTTCCGGCGATGGTTGCCGAGCACGCGGGGCCGGGGCTGCGGGTGACCTTGCTGGCCGCGTCACCGTTGCGGCGTACGATCGCGCTCGCGCACCGCACGGACGTGGGCCCGCCGCGTGCGGCGCGCGAACTGAAGCGGATGCTGCTGGCCGGGTCACGAAGCGGGTGACGGGGACGACGGCGGCGGGGTGCCCCGCTGGACGGCCGCCGGCAGGTTGTAGACGTGGTCCGGGGTGACGATCTGGGTGATCGCCTGTCCAAAGAGCGTGCTCGGCTCCTCCTGCTGCGGCCCGTACCCGATGTCGGTGTTGAGCATCACCACCAGGGTGGCCTGCTCCTCGGGCAGGTGGATCGTGAGTGTCTGGTAGCCCGGCAGCGAGCCGTTGTGGCCGATCCAGCCCTGCACGTCGAAGATGCCCAGTCCGTATCCGGCACCGGGGATGACGGTGGGCGGAGTGGTGAGCCGCTGCTTCTGCATCTCGGGGCTGAGCATCCGCTTGCCGTCCGGGAAGACTCCGGTGGCCACGGTCTTCCCCCAGGTTCTCAGGTCGCGCAGGTCGGAGATCATGGCGCCGGCCGCCCAGCCCCAGGAGGGGTCCCAGTCGGTGGCGTTCTCGGTCTTCCCGGTGGCGGTCTGGTTGGTGTAGCCCTGGGCGTGCGGGGCCGGGAACTCCGCACCCTGCGGGAAGCTGGTACGGCTCATCCCGGCGGGGTTCAGGATGTGGTCGTGGATATAGGCGCCCAGGGGCTGACCGGAGATCTTCTCGACCACCAGGCCCAGCAGGATCAGGTTGGTGTTGGAGTAGTTGAACTCCGCGCCGGGTTCGAACAGGATCGGCTTGGGCGCGCCGAAGGCGTAGTCGAGCAGTTGCTGCGGGGTGTAAGAGCTCTGCGGATCGCTGGTCAGCGCCTTGTAGAAGGCCTCGGTCTGGGTGTAGCTGAGCAGTCCGCTGCGCATGCCCGCCAGTTGACGGAGGGTGACCCGGTCCCCGTTGGGGACGTCCGCGATGTACTTGCCGATGGGGTCGTCCAGGCCGACTTTGCCCTGCTCGGCGAGCTGGAGCAGGGCGGTCACGGTGAACATCTTGGTCTCGCTGCCGATCCGCTGGTAGATGTTCGTGGTCATCGGCGCGCCGGTGCTCTTGTCGGCCACGCCGAAGGCCTGTACGTACGCGCCCTTGCCGGGGGCCCAGAGCCCCACCACGACGCCGGGGACCGCGGCTTTCTTCATCACGTCCCGGACCGCCGTGTCCAGCTTGGCCTTCACCGAGTCGTCGAGCACCGGGAAGTCGCCGGCGGGAGAGGGCTGCGCGGTGGCGGTCGGCTCCGGGGTGGGCTGCGCGAGGTACGCGCCGGCACCGGACACCGGTACGGCCAACAGCCCTGCCGCGGCGAGCCCCACGCACGCCGTGCGGCACACCATGAGACGGCTCTTCTGCGAATACCTCACGGCAGCCTCCTGCCAGACGAGGACGGCACCCCCGTATCAGGCTAGGTGCGGCTGCGCGCCCCCGCACGGCGACCGGGTGAACGCCCCTCCCCGGCCCCCGCCCCGACACCCCTCCCCGAGACCCCTCGCCGACTCCCTTGCCGACTCCCTTGCCGACACCTCCTGCCGCCGCCCCGGTCAGAGCCCCTCGGCGAGCATCCCGAAGGCCCGGTCGGCATCGGCGACCGCCTCGGGGTGGCACTCGTCGGCGCTGCGGCCGACGGCTATCCGGCGCCAGTTCTGCCGGCCGAGCTCCTGCCGGGTCGTCACCAGGTGGCAGGCCGCGAGCCGGGCGGCGAACGGGTCTCCGTACTCGGCTTCCAGGACCTCGGCGAGGAGTTCGACCTCGCGATCGGTGTAGTGCGCGATGCGGGCGGCCAGGCCCGGCGAGGAGTAGACGAGGCGCTGGAAGGCGATGACGTCGGGAACGTCGTTCAGACCGGTGATCGGATCGCGGTTGCCGAGGGCTTCGAGGAAGTGCCGGTGCAGGGCGCGGACGGGGGTGACGCCCTCGGGGCGGGCCCGGACGATCCGGGCGGCTTCGTCCTGGTGGTCGGCGAACCGGTCCAGGACCAGGTCCTCCTTGGTGGGGAAGTAGCGGAAGAGGGTCGGCTTGGAGACCTCCGCCGCGGCGGCGACGTCCGCCACCGAGACGGCCTCGAAGCCGCGCTCGAGGAAGAGCTCGAGCGCGGTGGCTGCCAGATGCCGGCGGGTGCGCAGCTTCTTGGTCTCCCGCAGGCCGGGTGTGTTCTCCATGCGTCCGAGGCTAGCACATCGACTTGACCGGGTTAATTTTCTTCCTCGGAAATTTTCGTTACCCGGTTGCTTTTTTCGTTCGGAGGGGCTTTCCTTGAGTCATCGGGTGAGAGACGGGTTGAGAGACGAGGGGGAACTCATGACGGACGTTCTGATCGTGGGCGCGGGTCCGACCGGCCTGACGCTCGGCTGCGAGCTGGCCCGGCGCGGCATCGGGGTGCGGATCGTCGACCAACGGGGCGCACCGCACGGGGAGTCGCGCGGCAAGACGCTCAACGCCGACGGACTGGCGGTGCTCGAGGACTTGGGCGTCGCGGCGCGCATCGAGGCCATCGGCCATCCGGACCTGGTCTTCCGCAAGTACTTCGACGGGGTGCATATCGCCGACACGGTGGTCGAGGGCACCCTGTTCATCGGCCAGTGGCAGATCGAGCAGGTGCTGCGCGAGCGGCTGGCCGGACTGGGCGTGGTGGTCGAGTACGACGCTCGGGTCACCGCGGTCACCCAGGACGAGGACGGGGTGACCGCGGCCTTCGCCGCCGGCCGGCCGGTGCGCGCCCGCCACCTGGCCGGCTGCGACGGCGGAGGCAGTTCGGTCCGCCGGCTGCTCGGGATCGGCTTCGAAGGGCACACCGACGGGGAACGGGCCATGGTGGTCGGCGATGTCCGGGCGCCGGGTCTGGACCGCGAGGTCTGGCACCAGTGGTTCACCTCGGACGGAGAGGCGATGATGCTCTGCCCGATCCCTCGGACGGACATCTTCCAGTTGCAGGCCTCACCGGAACGCGACACGGAGGGGCGCCCGTTGCCGCCCTCGGCGGCGGGATTCCAGCGCCTGTTCGAGCGGCATGCGCGGATGCCCGGCATCCGGCCGGCCGATCCGTCCTGGCTTTCGACCTGGCGGGTCAATGTCCGGATGGCCGAACGGATGCGCCGGGGGCGGGCCTTCCTGGCCGGCGATGCGGCACATGTCCATCCGATAGCGGGGGGCCTCGGCATGAACACCGGCATCCAGGACGCCGCGGCCCTGGCCCGTGCCTTGGGCGGGGAGACCGACCTCGAGGAGTACGAGGCGGCCCGGCTCCCGGCCGCCGCCCGGCTGCTGGCCGACAGCACCGGCCGGATGGAGCGGGTCCTGGAGGCGGTTCGCACCCCTGGCATCGGGACGGAGGCGGGGCTGGGATGAGCACACCGAGGACCGGCCGCGGGGTGACCGGACGGGCCGGGTGGTCAGACGAGGGGAACGGCGTCGGAGAGGGAGAGTGCGTGGATGCGGTCCGGGGAGCCGGGGCGGGCGTAATACCAGCCCTGGGCGGTGTCGCAGCCCAGGGCGCGGAGCTGGGCGGCCTGGGCGCCGGTCTCGACTCCCTCGACGGTGACGGCCAGCGAAAGGCTGTGGGCCAGGGCGACTATGCCCTCCACGATCTTCACGTCCACGGGATCGGCCGGCAGGCGCTGCATGCTCTGGGTGAAGGAGCGGTCCAGCTTCAGCACGCTCACCGGGAGGCGGCGCAGATTGGCCAGGTTGGAATAGCCGGTGCCAAAATCGTCGAGGGCGATGTCCACGCCCAACGCGGCGAGCCGGCGCAGCGGTTCGAGGAGTTCGTCGTCCGCTCCGATCAGAGCGGATTCGGTGACCTCCAGGCAGAGCGCGCCGGGGGCCAGCCCGGAGTTCTCCAGCACGGCCACCGTGTCGGCCACCAGGCCGGGGTGGTGGAGCTGGGTGGGCGAGAGGTTGACGTTGATCCGCAGGGGGCCGCCGTGTTCGCGCTGCCAGCTGCGGGCCTGGCGGACCGCCTCCTCCAGTACCCAGCGGCCCAGCGGGACGATCAGCCCGGTCCGTTCGGCGAGCGGGATGAAGCGGTCCGGGCCGAGCACTCCGTACTGCGGGTGCGACCAGCGGACCAGGGCCTCCGCGCCGTGCACGCTCCCGTCGTGCAGGTGCACCAGCGGCTGGTACTCGATGAAGAACTCGCCCCGCTCCAGGGCGGCCGGCAGGGCGTTCGTCAGGCCGTGGCGGGTGATGGCCCGGGCGTCCGCCTCCGCATCGGCGAATTCGAAGCGGTTGCCGCCGGCCGCCTTGGCCCGGTACATGGTGATGTCGGCGCTGCGCAGCACCTCCGCCGGGGTGCGTTCGCCCGCCATGCCCTCGACGATGCCGATACTGCCGCGGACCGTCAGCTCCCGGCCCTCCAGGCGGATCGGGGTGGAGAGCGAAGACAGGATGCGGACGGCGAGGTCGGTGACCTTCCGTTCGGAGCCCGGGCCGGTGGTCAGGGCGACGAACTCGTCGCCGCCCAGGCGGGCCACCACCTCGCCGGGGCCGGTGGCGCAGCTCTGCAGCCGGTCCGCGACCTCCACCAGCAGCCGGTCCCCCGCCGAGTGGCCGAGGCTGTCGTTGACCGCCTTGAACCCGTCGAGGTCCAGATAGCAGAGGGCGAAATGGGTCCCCTCGACGGCGGCCAGGGCCTTCTCCAGCCGCTCGAAGAAGAGGGTCCGGTTGGGCAGGCCGGTGAGCGCATCGTGGGTGGCCTCGTAGCGGAGACGGAGGTTCAGCAGACGCCGCTCGGTGGTGTCCTCCATCAGGGCCAGCTGGTACTGCGGCCGGCCGTCGGCGTCACGCAGCAGGGACACCGTCAGATTGGTCCAGAGCACGGTGCCGTCATGCCGGTAGTACGGCTTCTCGACCCGGTAGTGCTCGCGCTCGCCACGGACCAGTTCGCCGTACATCTTCCAGATGTGCGGGGCGTCGTCGGGGTGCCCCCATTCGCTGACGTTGCGGCCCCGGACATGGCCCTCCAGGCCGCCGAACATGTGCAGCAGGGTGTCGTTGACCTCGAGGACGTTGCCTTCGAGGTCGGCGATGCCGATGCCGATGGCGGCGCCCTCGAAGACCGCGCGGAAGCGGGCCTCGCTGGCGTGCAGGGCCTCCTGGGCATCCGTGCGGGCGGTCATCGCGGAGCGGGCGATGGCCTCCTGCTCGCTGAGGGTGCGCTCGCGCAGTGCGCGGGCGAAGCCGGCCGCGATGCCGTGCTGGAGGCGGGCGCAGCGGGCCCGGTAGTCCTCGGCCGTCTCGGCGTCGGCGCCCTCCGGTCCGCAGTACAGGACCAGATAGGCCTCGACCACGCCGAGGGTGCCGGCCAGCGCTTCCGGGTCGGTGCAGTGGACGGCGATCAGTTCGGCACCGATCCGCTGGCCGACGGCCGGATCGAAGGGTCGGGCGTGCAGGGCCTCGGCGAGGGTGCGGGCGAGCGGCAGGAGGTGCTGCTCGAACTCGGGCCGGGTCAGCGAGGTGGCCGTGACCGGGAAGATGGCCCTGCTCCAGATGGTGGCGAACCGCCCGATGCGGTCCTCCGAACCGCCGGGAACGGGATCGGCCGCCTGCACCGTCCCCGAGGTCTGCGCCGGAACTCTCACGCCTTGCGTCCCACGCCACCGAAGCCCGAGAACGCATACGCGTCCTCCTCCTGCGGCTCGCCGTGCGCCGGGCCGTCCGGGCGCCAGTTGGGCATCGGCACCAGTCCCGGTTCCAGGAGCTCGAACCCGTCGAAGAAGCCGCTGATCTCGGGGCCGGTGCGCATGACGAGGGGGTTGCGGATGTCCCGGTAGACGCCGACGACCCCGCCGGCCACCTCCTGGGTGAGCGGGATGCCCTCGTAGGAGGCGTGGGTGAGGATGAGCAGGCTGCCGGGGGCGAGCGCCTCGCGCAGTTCGGCGACCGCCGCGTACGGCTCGTCCTCGTCCTCCAGGAAGTGCAGGACGGCGACCAGCAGGAGGGCGACGGGCCGGTCGAGGTCCAGCAGGCCGGCGACCTCGGGGCTGGTGAGGATGTCCTGCGGCTTGCGGAGATCGGCCGCGGCGATGGCGGTCCGGTCGTCTCCGGCGAGGACGGCCTGGCTGTGGGCGACGGCCACCGGGTCGTGGTCGACGTAGACCACCCGCGCCTCGGGGTCGGCGGCCTGGGCCACCTCGTGCACATTGCCGAAGGTGGGGATGCCGGAGCCGATGTCCAGGAACTGGCTGATGCCCTCGGCGGCGGCGTGCCGCACGGCCCGGCGCATGAATGCCCGGTTGGCCTGCATGATCTTGGGGAGGCCCGGCATGAATTCCATGGCGCGGCGGGCCGCCTGGCGGTCCACCTCGAAATTGTGCGATCCGCCCAGGTAGTAATCGTAGATGCGGGACACGCTCGGCACCGATATGTCGATACCTGCCGGGGCCCAGGCGGGGCGCTCCATCGGGGCCTCCAGGATGTCGTCGATGGTCTGGTCCAGGTTGGTCGGACTGCTGTCCGAGCCGAATGTACTGATCATTTCCCAACAGGGCGAGCAAAAGCGGAAATTGGCGGTCCGTTCTTCGTCACACACCAAAGCGCTCCGCGGCCCCCGAGGGGCCACCTCATCAAGGATTGATCGAAACCGACAAATCCCTTTTGGGAAATGGACGATGAAGGATCATGCGCGGTCGATCGCTGGCTCAAACCTCTACGGTCCGATCTCCGCCCGTTCAGGCGAACCCCGGCCGCTCCGGGCGTGCGCGGTGACGTCCTGGCCCATGCTCGCCGCGTGAAGAGAGCCTTGACCAGGCGTCTGCCGGCGATCACGGTCCTGCTGTGGGCAGCCCTGTCCACGGTGCCCGCCGTGGCCGATAGCTGCGCCTACGCGACCGTCGATTCCGGGACCGGTGGAACGGCCCGAACCCTGGTCGCGGTCGCCGGAAACGGCGGCCGGGGCGGAGGTCACGGACACGGACATGGTGGCGGACATCACGGCGGACATCACGGTGGCCATCACGGCGGGCACCACGGCCGCCCCCACTGCCCTCCGCCGCCTCCCCCGCCGCCCTGCCCCACTCCGACCCCCAAGCCGACGCCCACCCCGACCCCCACTCCGACCCCGACCCCGAAGCCCACGCCGACTCCGAAGCCCACGCCCACCCCGCCACCGAAGCCCACTCCCCCGGCCCCGCCCAAGCCCGCGCCGGAGCCCCCGCCGAAGCCGGCCCCGAAGCCCCCGCCGCCGCCCGCGCCGGCTCCCAGGCCGACCCCGGCGTTCCGGACACCCGCACCACCGCCGCCACCGCGGCCCGCGCCGCCCCGGCCCATGACGACCCCGCCGCCGGTGGTGATCGCGCGGCCCGCACCCGTGGCCGTGGCCCGGCCCGCGTACCGCCCGCCGACCCGCAAGAAGCCCGTGGAGCACCGGATTTCCCCGGTGACCTTCACCCTGCTGGCCACCGCGCCCGCGGTGTTCGCCATCGTCGCGCTGCGCCCGCGCTGACCTTGCCCGCGGCTGCCCCTGTGTGTGCCGTTCCCCCCGTGTCCCCTGTGTTCCTGCGTGACCTCTTGGAGTCCAGTTGTCGGAATGGCTCGTCCTGTCGCTCGCGATGGCCGCGGCCTGCGCCGTGGTGCTGTCCATCGCGTTCTTCAACCACCGGCGGATCGGCGAAGACGACGATCCCAACGAAACCCCGGACGTCATCGAGTACATGACGATGATGATCGGCGTGATCTACGCGATCGTCCTCGGCCTGGCGATCGCCGGCGTCTGGGAGGCCCGGGGCGGCGCCCAGGAGTACGTACGCCAGGAGGCCCAGGCCCTGCACGAGGTCAGCATCCGCTCCCAGGTCTACCCCGAGGAGGTGCGGACCAGGATCCGCTCCGATGTCGATGCCTATGTGACGTACGTGGTCGGAACCGAATGGAAGGAGATGGCCGAGTCGGGCCTGGTCACCGACAAGGGCACCGAACTGCTGGAACGTATCCGCCGTGATGTCACCGACTACCAGCCGCAGACCGACCACGAGGGCCAGGCCTACCAGCCCCTGGTCGACCAGGTCGCAGCGGCCGACGACGCGCGCAGCGGCCGGGCGCAGAGCGCCGGGGCCACCATGCCCGGGGTGGTGTGGTTCGGCCTGATCATCGGCGCCCTGGTCACGGTCGGCATGATCTTCGCCCTGCAGATCCGGCGTTCCTTCCGGGAGCTCGTACTGGCCGGCCTGTTCAGTGCGCTGATCGCCTTCCTGCTCTTCCTGATCTGGGACTTCGACGCCCCGTTCAGCCGGGGCATCGCAGCCACCGCCGAACCCTTCCTCCAGCAGTTCCCGCATCTGGAACTGGGCGGCTGACCGACCGTCGTGCGCACCCGCCCGGCCCCGCCCAAACGGTGGCCGGGCTCCGCGTCCCCGGTTCGGCGGACAACAATGCCCCATTCGCCCGGTCCTGATCGCGAGTGCCGACGGACCCACCTAGCGTGGCGGACATCGAGGTGCACCACCCCCCACGTGCGGAAACCATTCCGCAGCTGCTCCTCGGGGATCCGGAGACAACGATGGCTGCGATACGTACCTCCGCAACAGCCCTGCTGGCCGTCTGCGCCACGGCCGCCGCGGGCGCCGTCCTCGTCCTGAGCACGTCCGCCACCGGCCCGGACACTGCTCCCGCCGGAGGGCCACCGGGCGCACCCAAGGTCACCTCGTTCGGCTTCGCCATCATCCCCTCGACGGTCGAGCCGGGCGGCAGCACGGCACTTTCGGTCACCGCCTGCGATGCCGCCTTCGCCACCGTCTCCTCCGGAGTCTTCGACTCCGTGAGCATCCCGCGCGGCCAGACCGTCCGTGTCACCATCGACCGGGACGCCCGCCGCGGAGCGCAGTACTCCGTCTCCTTCACCTGCAACGGCGAGACCGGATCCGCGGATCTCACCATCGCCGGCGGGGACAGCTCGCCCACGGCCCGGTCCACCGCCACCGAGCGGCCCGCCGCGAACGCCCTGCCCCGCAGGACCACGAGCCTCACGGACACCACGGACACCACGGACACGACGGACACCTCGCGCGCGACCGGCACCATGAGGACCACCGCCACCACCGGCACCACGCGCACCACCGGCATCGGCATCGGCGCCGGGACCGCCACCTCGGGCGCCACCCTCGGGGTGCGCGGCGGGATCGGCGGCAGTGTGGCCGGCCTGGACCTCGTCGAGATCGGCGCCGGTGCCTCGCTCGTTCTGATCGCGACGGCCGGTATCGCCTACGCGGTCCACCGCCGCAACACCAGCCCCGCAGGCCCCACCCGCAAGCACTGACCCACAGCCCCGGAACCAGCCCCGGAACCGCCGGTCGCCCCGAGTCCTGGCCAGGACTCGGGGCGACCGGCGGTTCGAGCTCCGACCGGGGAGGTCCGTCCGGTCAGGCCCGGCCGCGGGCCGGGCGGTGACGGCGCATCAGGTGGATGCCCGCACCGAGGGCGGCGGTACCCACGAGGCCCGCGCCGATGACGGTTTCGGTGGCGGACGGGCCGAAGGAACCGCCGATGCCGCCCTGAGCCCCGTTGCCGGAGAGCACCCGGAAGTTGTGGGTCGCAATGAGATCGCTGTCGTTGCACCTGACGTGCAGGGTGTGGGTGCCGGGCGAGGCGTGGTTGAAGATGCGGACGGTGGCGAAGCCGACGGTCCCGGCGGACAGGTTGGCCGGCGAAAAGTTGCCGGGAGAGCTGACGGTGCCCCCGTGGCCACAGCCGGAGGCGCTCACCTGCATGGTGGAGCCCTGGTGCACGGAGAACGGGTTGACCGAGACATTGGCCGGCCCGCGGCCCCCCTGGCCGCCCGGGTTCGCTGTGGCGAATGGGGTGCTGAGCCCGACGGCAGCGATGGCCGCCGCGGTCACGGTGAGAGCGCGAAAGGCACGCATGGTGGAACCTCCAGCGGGAAGCGCCCCAGAGCGGTGGCCCGGGATGATCGACGAGAACGCCTCCCACGTCGAACCCTCGGGGCACCTCGCAACCAGCGCATTTCCGGCTTTGGTCCGCCCGGTTGACCGACACGCCGAGCGGCGCGCGGCCGGGCCGACGGATCCGCAGGTCACGGGCCGTCAGACATTTATGTGACGATTACCTGGATGGGCGCACCCCTTACGGCCCCGCAGTCCGCCCATCGGCGCCCCGCCACCCGTTCGCCTTCCACCTCTCGCCGTCCCGCCGCGGCACCCTTAGCGTGCGTGAACAAGAGCGCTGTCGGAAATCCAGCACAGCAGCGCCGGGGTGGGGACAGGAACGCGGGCCGGGACCCCCGCGTCGGGAAGGGAACAATGATCATCGAGGACGAGCCGCCACCGAGGAGGCGCTCCCCCTGGGGCGTCATCGCCCTGGTCTTGCTCACCGGCCTCGCCATGATGCGGAACGGGTCGAACGTCGACGAAGGCCCGCCGCAGCCGACCGCAGCCGCCGCCGTGAAGGTGACCGCCGATCAACTGCCCGCGGAACCGCCCCGGGCACAGCCCGGGCTGGAACTGCTGGAGCACTCCTCCGTCCAGCGGGTCCGTATCCCGTCCATCAGCGTGGACGCACCGGTGATGACGGTGGGACTCGACGCCGAGGGATGGATCGATGCGCCGCCGGCCCAGGACGCGAACCTGGCCGGCTGGTACCTGAACGGGATCTCGCCCGGCCAGCAGGGCTCCGCGGTGATCGTCGGCCATGTCGACAATGCGCAGGGCCCGGCGGTGTTCTACGGCCTGGGCTCGGTGCGCAAGGGCCACCGCATCGAGGTGGAGCGGTACGACGGGCGCACCGCGGTGTTCGAGGTGTACGGCGTGGAGGTGTTCTCCAAGGAGTCCTTCCCCGGAGCCCGGGTGTACGGGGACACCGGGCACGCCGAGCTCCGCGTGATCACCTGCGGCGGCGGCTACTCCAAGGCCAAGGGCTACGACGGAAACGTGGTGGTGTTCGCGCGGATGGTGGCGGCCCGCTGAGCGACGGCGGGGCGGGCACCCTCCCGGGCGCCCGCCCCGGCCCCGCGGCCCCCGGCCCGCCCGCGCGGGCCGCCCCCCGGCCCACCGTTGCAGGTCAGCGCGGGGGCAGTACCGGCAGGGACATCTCGTAGCCCCGGTCGATGAGTTGCGGAAGGTAGGTACGCAGGGCGGCGACGCTCTGCGCACGGTCGCCGCCCGCGTCGTGGGACAGCACGATCACACCGGGGCCGGCCGCCTTGAGCACCCGCGAGACGATGGTGCCGGTGCCCGGCTCCTTCCAGTCCAGGGTGTCCACGGTCCAGGCCAGCGGCTCCATGCCGAGCTCGGCGCCGATCTCGAACGCGGCCCGGTTCCACGCTCCGTACGGCGCCCGGAACCACACGGGCGGCCGGCCCACCGTCTGCTGCACCACATCGCTGGTACGGCTGATCTCGGCGGCCAGGGCCGGCCGGGAGAGCCGGGGGATCAGCGGGTGGGTCCAGGTGTGGTTGCCGATCACATGCCCTTCGGCGTCCATCCGGCGCACCAGGTCGCGGTGCACGTCTGCCATCTCCCCGCAGACGAAGAACATGGCGCGGGCGCCGTACCGGGCGAGGGTGTCCAGGATGCCCGGGGTGTAGCGGGGGTCGGGGCCGTCGTCGAAGGTGAGCACCATGCTGCGGCCGGTGTGGGCGGCGGGCGGCATTTCGAGGAGGGGCCGGGTGCGTACGGGCGGCCGGCTCGGCCGTTGGCGCGGCGGGGCCTCGCCGAGGCTGGGATGCAGCCGGTACGTCGCCGGGGGCGGCCCCTGCGCCCGCATCCCCGGTGCCCCGCCGGACCCGCCGGATGCGCCGGATCCGCCGGCCGCGGTGGCAGCCCCTGCCCCCGGTCCGGGCGTTCCGGGGGGCGGTCCGGCGGCCTGCCTCCCGGGAGTTCCCGCCTGCTCACTGCCGATCAGCCCGGCAGCGGCGGTGACCCCGAGGAAGACCGCGGTCCGCAGTACGAACCGCCGCCCCGCTGACAGCTCATCATTTTTCATTACTACTACGTATCAACGAGTCCGCCGCAGATCCCGGGATGCGCGGACGCGCCGCAGCCCCCTCACCCGTTCAGGGCAGCGCCGTCGGCCTGGTCAGCCGCGCCGGACCAGCGGGAACGGCAGGGTCTCGCGGATGGTCAGCCCGGTGAGGAACATGACCAGCCGGTCGACGCCGATGCCCAGGCCGCCGGTCGGCGGCATCGCGTACTCCAGGGCGTCCAGGAAGTCGTTGTCGAGTTCCATCGCCTCGGGGTCGCCGCCGGCCGCGAGCAGCGACTGGGCGGTGAGGCGGCGGCGCTGTTCCACCGGATCGGTCAGTTCCGAGTAGGCGGTGCCCAGCTCGGTGCCGAAGGCCACCAGGTCCCAGCGTTCGGCCAGCCGCGGGTCCCTGCGGTGCTGGCGGGTGAGCGGGGAGACGTCCGTCGGGAAGTCCTTGTAGAAGGTGGGCAGCTTGGTCTTCTCCTCGACGAGGCGCTCGTACATCTCCAGGACCACGTCACCGCGGGTGTCCTCGGGGATGTGCGGCACCCCCGCCCGGTCGCACAGCCGGCGCAGCACATGCTCCTCGGTGTCCGCGTCGACCTCTTCGCCCAGTGCCTCGCTGACCGCCCCGTAGAGGGTCTTCACCGGCCAGGTCCCGGAGATGTCGTGGACGACGAGCCTGCCGTCCGGGCCCGCCTTGTGGGCGACAGGCGAGCCGAAGGCGGCCGTGGCGGCGCCCTGGATCAGCTCGCGGGTCAGGTCGAGCATCACGTCGTAGTCGGCGAAGGCCTGGTAGGCCTCCAGCATCGTGAACTCGGGGTTGTGCTTGTAGGAGACGCCCTCGTTGCGGAAGGTGCGGCCCATCTCGAAGACCTTCTCCATCCCGCCGACGCACAGCCGTTTCAGGTACAGCTCGGGTGCGATGCGGAGGTACAGGTCCAGGTCGTAGGCGTTGATGTGGGTGCGGAACGGCCGGGCGTTGGCACCGCCGTGGATCTGCTGGAGCATCGGTGTCTCGACCTCCAGGTAGCCGCGGTCCAGCAGCCCCTGGCGCAGCGCCTGTACGGCCGCGGACCGGGCCCGGACCACGTTCCGGGCCTCCGGGCTCGCGACCAGGTCGAGGTAGCGGCGGCGGACCCGGGCCTCCGGGTCGGCCAGGCCCTTGCGCTTGTCGGGGAGCGGGCGCAGGCACTTGCCGGTGAGCTGCCAGGAAGAGACCAGGAGCGACAGCTCGCCGGTCCGGCTCGCGCCGACCTCGCCGCTCGCCACCACGTGGTCGCCGAAGTCGACCTGGGAGGTGAAGGAGTCGAGCACGCCGGCGCCGGACCCCTCGCGGGTGAACATCAGCTGGCAGTCCCCCGACCAGTCGCGGAGCACGGCGAAGACCACGCCGCCGAGGTCGCGGACCACCATCACCCGGCCGGCCAGGGTGGCCCGTTCGCCGGTGAGGGTGCCGGCTTGCGGGGCCGGGTGGGCGGCGCGCAGCCCGGCCACGGTGTGGGTGCGCTGCGGGATGCCGACCGGATAGGGGTCGGTGCCGGCGGCGATCAGCCGGTCGAGCTTGGCGTGCCGCACCCGGACCTGCTCCGGCAGCCGCTCGCCGGCGGCTCCGCCGCCCTCCCCCGCCTCCTCGAGGCCGAGCGAGTCGATGGAGGGCAGGCCCGCGGTGGTGACGGGGGCGGTCACGCCCCGGGCGTGCCCCTTGCCCCACAGCTTGCGCAGGCTCGGTACGGAGACGAAGCCCTCGGCGATGCCGGAGGCGAGGGAGACCCGGGCCAGCGAGCCGGCGTCCTGGTAGCAGAGGAACCGCGGATACCACTCGGGCCCGTACTTGACGTTCGAGCGCTACAGCGCCTCCAGCTGCCACCAGCGGGAGAAGAACAGCAGCAGCCTGCGCCACAGCTTCAGTACCGGGCCGGCCCCGATCCGGCCGCCCTCCTCGAAGGCGGACCGGAACACCGCGAAGTTGAGGGAGATCCGGCGGACCCCGAGCCGCGGGGCGGTGGCGCACAGTTCGGCGACCATGAACTCCATCACCCCGTTGGGGGCGGTGGCGCGGTCGCGGCGCATCAGGTCGAGGGAGATGCCGTCCCGGCCCCAGGGGACGAAGGAGAGCAGGGCGATCAGTTCGCCGTCGGCGTCGAGGGCCTCGACGAGCAGGCAGTCGCCGTCGGCCGGGTCGCCGAGCCGGTCCAGGGCCATGGAGAAGCCGCGTTCGGTCTCGGTGTCGCGCCACCGGTCGGCCCGGTCGATGATCCGCTCCATCTCCTCCTCGCTGAGCGCGGAGTGCCGGCGGATGCGGGTGGTGGCGCCGGTGCGCCGGACCCGGTTGACGGCCTGCCGGGTGACCCGCATGTCCCGCCCGTCCAGGTCGAAGTGGGCGACCTGGAGGATCGCCTCGTCACCGAGCTGGAGGGCGCTCAGGCCGGACCGGGCGTAGGCGGTGGCGCCTTCCTCGGAGGCGCCCATGACGGCCGGCTGCCAGCCGTAGCGGCGGGCCACGCCCAGCCAGGAGTCGATGGCGGGGGTCCAGGCGCCGGGGTCGCCGACCGGGTCCCCGCTGGCCAGGCAGACTCCGGCCTCCACCCGGTAGGTGACCGCGGCCTTGCCGGTGGGGGCGAACACCACGGCCTTGTCGCGGCGGGTGGCGAAGTAGCCGAGGGAGTCGTTGCGGCCGTAGGCCCCGAGCAGGGCCCGGATGCGGGGTTCCTCGTCGCCGTGCAGGGCGGCCGTCATCCGCTGCGAGCGGAAGAGGGTGGCAGCCGCGTTCAGCAGCGCCAGGGCTCCGAACAGGCCGAGGAGGAAGTACAGCGGTCGGGGTGGCCGGCCGTCGAACTGGCGGGCGGAGAACAGTCCGCCGAAGACCTGCTTGGCGGCCCAGTCCAGCCATTGGCTGCGCGGCAGGGTGCCGGGGAAGAGGGCGACCAGGCCCCAGCCGAGGAGCACGGCGGCGAGCAGCCCGATGCCGAGGACCAGCAGGGCCCGCCAGAGGGCGCCCGGGCGGGAGGCCGCGTAGAACTCCTTGCGGGCCAGGACGAGCAGGGTGACGGCGGCGATGCCGAGGAGGCCGGACGGGACGGACACCCATGCCGGGTAGCCGCCGTCCAGGAGGATCAGCAGGTCCGTGAGGATCAGCAGGGCCAAATAGGCGACGACGATCCACCAGGCGATCTTCTTCCGGGTCCCGAGGGCCGCCGCCAGCAGGAACAGGAAGACGGCGTACGCGAGGTTGGCACTGACCGGTACGACGAAGAGGTCGAGGAAGCGGACGACCGGGCGGAGCAGCCGCCGCAGGGTCGGGGACAGCGAAAGCAGGGCGCAGAGCAGGCCGAGCGCACCGAAGAACGCGCCGAATCCGTCGGGCACCCGGCTCAGGAAGCGGTTCCGGGTCCCGTGGGTCTCCTGGTACGGCGGTGCGGTGACGCTCATGGTTCGCACTGTAGGGAGACCCGCCGGAGCGCGCGCGCCGAAGCCGGCCGGCGGCCGGCAGGGGGTCAGCGGTGCGGCCGGGGCGGGCCGGGCCGGGCCCGCGACGGGGGCACGGGCCAGGCCGGCTCGGGCCCCTGGCTACCGGCCGCAGGTCAGGCCGGCCTTGCCCCGGCTCCTGGCCGCGGGTCGGGCCCGCCCGGCCCGCCCTCGCCCCCGGCTACCGGCCTCGGGTCAGGCCCGCCTTGGCCGCCGAGCGGCTCAGGACCGCCGCCGTGATCTCGTCCTGGGCCGACTCGTAGTCCTCCCGCCCCGGGTCCGCCGCCAGCGCCGCCGGCAGGTTGACCACGCGGCCCGTTCCGAGGTCCATCAGCTGGGGGATGAACTCCGCCTTGGTGACCTGCCACCGCTGCCCCGGTGCGGCCGGCGGATCGAACCGGAACCGGCCGATGGAGCCCTGGTTCCCGCGCGGGTCGAAGGCGCCGGAGTGGTTGAACATCTGTCCGGCGACCTGGTCGCCCATCCCGTACACCACCCAGGTCCCGTTGACCTTCTCGTACGCCTGCGGGATGTGCGCGTGGGTGCCCAGGATCATGTCGATGTCGGGCCGGCCGCCGGTCTGCGCGGCGGTGAGGGCCTTGCCCAGGGCGAGCTGCTGCTCGTCCGGCTCGGTCTGCCACTCGGTGCCCCAGTGGAGGCTGACCAGCACCACGTCGGCGCCGGCCCGGCGGGCGGCCCGCGCGTCCGCGATGACCTTGTCTTCTTCCATCATGTTCACCGCCCACGGCCGGCCCTCGGGCAGCGGATAGCCGTTGGTGCCATAGGTGTAGGCGAGGTGTGCGACCTTGGCGGTGCCGGCCGTGTACATCGCCGGGGTGGCCGCCTCCGCCGCCGTACGGGCCGATCCGGTGTGCTTGAGCCCCGCCCTGTCGAAGCGGTCCAGGGTCCGCTTCAGCCCCTCGGCGCCGTCGTCCAGGGTGTGGTTGGAGGCGGTGGAGCAGCCGTCGTACCCGGCGTCCTTGAGGCCTTCGGCCACCTCGGGCGGGGAGATGAACGCCGGGTACCCGCTGAACGGGCCGCCGTCCTCCCCGTAGACGGTCTCCATGTGGCAGAGGGCGAGGTCGGCGGCCGAGACCACCGGTTTGACGGCGCCGAACAGCGGCCGGAAGTCGTAGCCCCCACCGCCCGCGTCGGCGGCGGCCCGGTTGATGACCGAGGTGTGCGGGAGTACGTCCCCGGTGGCCACCAGCGTGAATCCGCGGGCGGCGGGCCGGGTCTGCGGTCCGGCCGGGTCGGGGGCGCCGGCCGTCCGGGAGGGCTGCCCACTGCGCTGATCCGCGAGCCGGGCCGGGGCGGGGTCCCGCTCCGCCGAGCAGCCGGATGCGGTGGCTGCGGCGGCCGAGAGGACCAGGGCCGCCAGGGTGGCGCGTGCGGTGTGCCGGGGTCGCTTGGTCATCTGTACCGGCTCTCATTAATAGGACTATCCGATGATCTGAATCCACAGAAGATGACATGGGAAGTCAAGGAGCGGTGCCGGGCCGGGCCGGACCCTCACCCGTTCGCCGCGCCGTTCGACCGTTTGTCGCGGAACCCTGCCGCCCACCGGATCACCCGGGTGCTTGGGCGCACGGCCCCGGCGGGGCGGTTCCGGGCGCGCTCCTCGCAGGTCAGGGTGGGCATGTCGAGCCGCCCGGACCCCGGAAGGAGCCACCCGGTGACCCTCTCCCCCAGCCTCCAGCGCACAGCAGCCGACGCGTTGGCCGAACTCCAGCGCGAACACGGCCGGGCCCTGTTCGGCTTTCTGCTCGGCCTCACCGGCGGTGACGCGCAGCGGGCCGAGGACCTCGTGCAGGAGACCCTGGTACGGGCCTGGCAGCACCCGGAGGCCCTGGAGACCGACCACGCGTCCATGCGGCCCTGGCTGTTCACCGTGGCCCGCCGCCTCGCCATCGACGCCCGCCGGGCCCGGCTGTCCCGCCCCCGGGAAGTGGATCCCCAGGGGCTGGAGCACGCCCCGGCGCCGGTGGACGGGGTGGCCGGCGCGGTCACCGCCATCGATGTCCGGCGGGCGCTGGGGGGCCTGGGGCCGGAGCACCGCGAGGTGCTCATGCAGGTGTACTTCCGCGACCGGTCGGTGGCCGAGGCCGCGCGCGAGCTCGGCATCCCGGCCGGGACGGTGAAGTCCCGTACGCACTACGCGCTGCGCGCCCTGCGGAAGGACCTCCAGGGGTACGGACTCGGCGGGTGAGGGGTCGCCGACCCCGCCGACGGCGACTCGAGGATTGACCGAATAGTGTCCGGGAGGTGTCGAAAATGCATTGGAAACGGCATCAGACCGTTCAAGTTGAGTAAACATCCCCCGCCTTGCGAGCTCCTGAGGGAAGGCTCATCGAGGACGGCGGAACGCTCGACACCCGGGAGAAGGTGGAACGGTGCAGCCCGAGGGTACGAACGGCACCAGCGGCGGCGGGCTCGCGGTGCCCATGGCATGGCTCTACGCCGAGTACATCGCGGACGAACTGCTGCGCACGGGCCGGCTGATCCCGGTCAGCACCCTGGAGTTCCGGGCCGGCCGGGACACCCTGGCGCTCACCATCTACCTCTCCGACGCGGCCGGGGAACTCTCCGGCATCCGGGTGGTCTCACAGCTCGACGAGTGGCTCTCGCTCACCGCGTACGGGCACCCCTGGCGGGACTGGGTGCACACCCGGTTCCTCCAGCTGGGCGAGGAGGCCCGGGAGCGCGGCGCGGGCGAGGACCCCGACCTGGAACTGGCCCGGGCGGCCTGGACCTGGCTGGACCGGACCGAACTCTTCGCCACCAACCTCGAGGCCGGACTCCCGGCCCAGCCGGGCGGACTGGACGAGAACGCGCGCGTCTGGACCCCGGCCTGGCAACTGGGGCTGCCGCTCGGCCACCTGGCCATGCACCTCTTCTAGCCCAGCCGTCGGCCTTGGGGCGTGTCCTTAGGGCGTGTCCTTGGGATCGGCGACCAGGCCGGTGAAATCGGCCTCGTTCCGCTCGGCGCGGTGCACGTACCAGCGGGCGATCAGCCACATCAGCGGGTACACGGCCGCCCCCAGCACCGACCAGACCAGCGCACCGGAGGTGTCCCGCGGCAGGGCGAAGAGCAGGGGCAGGGCACCGACCAGCAGCGCCAGCGCGATCAGCGCACCGAGGCCGGTACGCAGCTGGCTGCGCATCAGCGCACGGACGTAGGTGGTCCCGAGGGTGGTCTGCTCGGAGATCTCCGACCGGGCGGGTGCGTGCGCAGGCGGTCGGCGCCGGGCCCCGCGGGGCACTCCGGTGACCACCTCGCGGCGGGGGGCGGACGACGGCTGCGGTTCCTCGGCCATGGCCATGGCCAGGGAGTCTATTTGAGGAGGCGCGAGAGCCGGCGGTCGGCCAGTGGCTTGCCGCCGGTCTGGCAGGTGGGGCAGTACTGGAGGGACGAATCCGCGAACGAGACCTCGCGGATGGTGTCCCCGCACACCGGACAGGGCTCGCCGGCCCGGCCGTGCACCCGCAGCCCGCTCTTCTTCTCGGCCTTCAGCCGGCCCGCGGCCAGGCCGCGGGACCGCTCGACGGCTTCGCGCAGGGTGGTCCGTACGGAGGTGTGGAGCGTGGTGATCTGCTCCTCGTCGAGGGAGGCGGCCAGTTTGAACGGCGACAGGCGGGCGTGGTGGAGCGCTTCGTCGCTGTAGGCGTTGCCAATGCCGGCGATGACGCTCTGGTCGCGGAGCACTCCCTTGATCTGGCGCCGCTCACCGGCGAGGAGCGCGGCGAAGGCGTCCCGGTCGAAGGAGTCGGCCAGCGGATCGGGGCCGAGGCGGGCGATCCCGGGTACCTCCTGGGGGTCGTGCACCACGTACACCGCGAGCCGCTTCTGGGTGCCGGCCTCGGTGAGGTCGAAGCCATCGGCTTCGCCGTCGGCGCCGATGGCTTCGAGTACGACGCGCAGCGCGAGCGGTCCCTTGCCGGGGCGGGGCGGCTGGGCGGGCATTGACTCGCGCCAGTGGAGCCAGCCGGCCCGGGCCAGGTGGACGACGAGGTACAGCTCGCCGATGTGGAGGGCCAGGAATTTGCCGTGGCGGGTGGTGGGGCCGGCCTGCTGCCCTTCGAGGGCGGTGAGGGGCGGGTCGTAGGTCTTGAGCACGCTGATGGCGAGCGGCAGGACGCGGGTCACCGTCCGGCCGGTGAGATGCTCGTCGAGGAACTCTTTGAGTGCCTCGACTTCGGGCAGCTCGGGCATGCCATCAGCGTACGCAGCCGGCCCCGCCGGCGCCCGGCCTGCCCCTGCCCGCTCCGCCGGGCCCCCTTCCCCGGGCGCCCCGCGCCCGGGGGCCGGGGGCCGGGGGCCGGGGCCCCGGGCGAAGCCCCCGAAACACGGGCCAGCGCCGCCGCGCACCCCTCGGCCCCGAGGGCCCCGGGCCCAGCCTCGTAGAACCCGGGGCCTGGGCCGGGCGAAGCCCCCGAAACACGCGCGGGGCACCGCCCGCGCCCCCCCGGGGCTCAGGGGCGAAGCCCCGGAGCACGTGCCGGACGGAGCCCTGGTGACCCTCGGCCCCGCCCGGGGGCCCTGGGCCCAGCCCCGTAGAACCCGGGGGGGGCCGGGGTGGGCGAAGCCCCGGAGCACGTGCCAGGCAGAGCCCGTGCACCTCTCGGGGCCCGGGGGCGAAGCCCCCGGAACACGCGCCGAGCGGAGCCCGCGGACCCCTCGGCCCACGGGGAGCCCGGGCGCCCCGGGCCCAGCCCCGCAGAACCCGGGGACCCGGGGGCAGGGCCCCGGAACACGCGCCGGGCTGAGCCCGGGCAACCCTGGGGCCCGGGCTCAGCCCGGGTGGGGGTGGGCGGGGGTTAGGGGATGGTGAATTCGCACCAGACGCATTTGCCGCTGCCCCGCGACTCCACGCCCCAGACGTCCGCCAGCCGGTCGACCAGCATCAGGCCGCGGCCCGACACCCCCGAGTCGCCGGCCTCGCGCCGCCGCGGCAGCGCGCTGGAGCGGTCCGCGACCTCGACGCGGAGGCGGCGTTGCGGGCCCGGGAGGATGCGGAGGGTCACGATGGCCGGGCCGTCCGTGTGCATCAGGGCGTTGACGATCAGCTCGTCCGCCACCAGTTCGATCTCGTCGGCCCGGTTCCGCGCACCCCACGCCCGTACCGCCGCCCCGATCATGTGCCGGGCGGAGACCAGCCCCTCCGGATCACCGGGAGCGACGTGCTGTTGCAGCCGGCCGCCGGCCTGGGGCGCGTCCTCGACATGGCGGCGCAGGAGCAGGAGCGCCATGTCGTCGTCACCGCCGCGGTCGTCGATCACCTCGCACAGCCGGTCCGCGAGCTGCTGGAGGTCGGCCGGGCCGCTCCGGACCATGGCGGTGAGGAGCTGGATGCCGTCGTCGAGGTCGGCCCCCGGCTGTTCGACCAGGCCGTCCGTACAGAGCAGGAGCGTCTCCCCGGGGTCCAGCTCCACCGTGGTGACGGGGTATTCGATACGGCCGAACTCAGCGGACAGGCCGAGCGGCATACCGCCTTCCACCGGCAGCCGCCGGCAGTCGCCGGCCCGGGACCGGACCAGGGGGTCGATATGGCCGGCCCGGACCAGCTGGAGCACGCCGGTGGCCAGGTCGGCCTCCGCATAGGTGCAGGTGGCGAAGCGGTCGGTGTCGAGCTCGTGGAGGAAGACGGAGGCCCGTGCCATCACGGTGCCCGGGGAGTGCCCCTCGGCCGCGTAGGCGCGGAGCACGATCCGCAGCTGGCCCATGACCGCGGCGGCGTGCGTGTCGTGCCCCTGGACGTCGCCGATGACGGCACCGACCCGGCCGCCGGGGAGCGGAATGACGTCATACCAGTCGCCTCCGATGTCCCGGCCCATCCGGGCGGACCGGTAGCGGACGGCGATCTGCGCGCCCGGCACGGCCGGGATCCGGCGCGGCAGCATGGCCTGCTGGAGGCCTTCCGCGAGGTCGTGCTCCTGCTCCAGCAGCATGGCGCGCTGCAGGCTCTGCGCGATGCTGCTGCCGAGGGCGACCAGGAGGTTGCGTTCCTCCTGGGTGAAGCCGTCCTTGTCGCGGTAGAGCAGCCCGATCGCGCCGATCGGCCGGGCCTGGGCGATCAGCGGCAGGTAGGCGGCGGCCGAGATGTCCATGTGGGTGATCTTCGACCAGAGGTAGGGGTAGCCGTCGGCGAACTCCTCCGGGGAGTGGATGAACCTCGGCTGGAGCGAGCGGACCACCTCGCTCATCGGGTAGTCCTCGTCGATCCGGGTGAAGCGGGTGCCGGGGACGAAGCTGCCCTGTGGCCCTTCGGCCACCAGGTGGATCCGCCCGGCCTCGACCAGGCCCATCACCATGCCCATGGAGCCGAGCCGCTCCAGGCCGTGTGCATCGCTCAGGGCGTCGATCACGTCCTGCACGGTGCGGGCATGGGCGAGGGCGGCCGTGGTGGCCTCGACCACCGAGGTCTGGCGGCGCCGTTCCTCGTCCAGGCCGAGGCGTTCGGCGGAATGGCTGAGTTCCTCGGTGGCGTCGCGGACGATGCCGATGATCCGGTACGGGCGGCCGTCGCCGTTGCGCAGGACCCGTCCCTGCGTGTGGGTCCAGCGCAGCCGCCCGTCGCGGCAGCGGATCCGGAAGTAGGCGCCGTAGCTGTTGACCCCGCTTTTGAGGGCGCTGGAGACCAGCGCGTCGAGCCGGTGGGATTCGGCGGGCGGGACCCGTGGGGCGAGGGACTCGGGCCGGCCGTCGTACTCCTCCTCGGTGGTGTCGAACACCTCGAGTCCCGGTGCGTCCAGGTGCATGAGGCCCGTCACCAGGTCCCAGTCGAAGCTGCCCATCCGGTTCAGCGCGAGCGATCGGTCCGGGTGTGCGGGCCAGTCGTCCGGCAGGGATACGGTGGTCGGCACCGGTCCACCATGTCACACCCGGGGGTCAGGCGCTCTCCAGCTGGACCGCCTCCCCGGAGGTCAGGCCCTCGTCGGGTACGGCGTACGGATCGGCGGGCTCGTACGGGTCGGCCGGTGCTGCCGGATCGGTCGGGGCGTACGGGTCCGTGGTGGTTCCGTCGCCGGCCGCGGCGTCCGGGTTCAGGGGGTCGGTCTGGGCGTACGGGTCGGCGGGCGCGGCGGGGTCCGTGGACGGCCACTCCCCGGATGCATCGGAGGGCAGCTCGCCGAGCTGGTCGGTCTGCGGCCTCGACGGGCGCGGGTTCGGGGGCGGCAGCGGGGCCGGCTCGATGGGCCGGGTCTGCCGTGGTGCGCTGCCGGGCGGGCAGCCGGTGGCGGCGGGGCCGGGGACGCCGGAGCTCTTCGGGGGTACGGTACGGGCCCCGGCGCCGGCGCTGGTGTCACGGGCGGCGCACGGGTCGGCGGGCCCGTTGGCGAGCTGGCCGGAGGCGTGCGCGGGCAGCCCGTCCTCGGGGTTGTAGGGGGGCATGACCTGGGGGGCCCGGTCCTGGGCGCCGTCGTCGCCGGTCCGCCGTTCGATCCAGGTGTTGTCCGCCAGGTTGGCGATCACCAGTTTGTCGATCACCTGGCTGGTCGGCTCGATCACGATGACCTGGTTGGGGTGGTAGCCGGTCCAGGGCTTGCCCTGGGTGACGGGCTCGCCCTTGGGGGCGCGCGGCGGCTGCAGCGGGTTGCCGCAGGCGCACCGCACCCGGGGCATGCCGTACCGGTCGACGAGGACGGCGGTGCCGGCCTGCAGGACGGACTGGAAGCCGTTGGCCCGGCCGTCGCGGAAGCCGTGGTTGGTGACCCGGACATCGGCGCGCAGCACCACGGGGGTGAGGCCGCGCAGGTATTCCGGGATTCCGTTCGGTTCGATGCCGCTGGCCTGGGCGAATGCCAGGGCCTTGCCCTTGGACTTCTCGGCGGTGAGCGAGCGGATCTGCTGTTCGACGTCGCAGCTCCCGAACCGGTGGGCGCCCCCATACAGGCCGGGGGTGGATCCGACGACGGTGCGGATGCCGCGGCCGGTGGTATTGGGGACCGGGGCCTGGAGCGGGGCGGATTCCCCGGTGGACGTCGACTGGGTGAACGGGTCGGGTTCGGCCGCGCCCACCGGCTGGAGGAAGAGCTCCTGGCTCTCGGCCGCGGCGGCGGGCTGCTGCTTCTCCTCGCTTCCGCAGCCCGCGGCGAGCAGGCCGAGCAGCGCGAAGAGGGCTGCGCCGGCCGGTGCGTGACGGCGCGTCGCCTGACGTGGTGTCGGTCTTCCCTGCACGTGGTTCGCCCTCACGTGGTTCTCCCTTTCGCCCCGGATGCTCCCTACTTGTCTGACGCATGCCCGGGGGTGTCGCAAGCGGAGGTCCGTTTTCTTGCTCCAGGAGGCCCTCCCGGATACCCCCGAGCCGGATTCCCGGCCGGTTCGCCGCCCGCGGGCGGCCGGGCGCGCGGACAGCGCGGATACTGGGGGTGATGGACTGGTTCACGGCGCCCGAGTACTGGCTGGGCCGGCTGGTCTTCCAGCGGACCCTGGCCGTCGTCTACCTCTTCGCCTTCCTCGGGGCGGCCCTGCAGTTCCGTGCCCTGATCGGGGCGCGCGGGATGCTGCCGGTGCCGGACTATCTGCGGTACGTGCCCTTCCGGCGGGCCCCGAGCCTCTTCCAATGGCGCTATTCCGACCGGCTCTTCGCCGGGTGTGCCTGGGCCGGGGCGGTGCTGGCGGCGGCGCTGGCGGCCGGGGCGGGGGATGCGGTGCCGCTCGGCTGTGCGATGGCGATGTGGGCGGGGCTGTGGCTGCTGTACCTGTCGGTGGTGAACGTGGGCCAGACCTGGTACGCCTTCGGCTGGGAGTCCCTGCTGCTGGAGACCGGGTTCCTGGCGGTCTTCCTGGGGAACGCGACGGTCGGCCCGCCGGTGCTGGTGCTCCTGCTGCTGCGCTGGCTGCTGTTCCGGGTGGAATTCGGCGCCGGGCTGATCAAGATGCGCGGGGACGCCTGCTGGCGGAAGCTGACCTGTCTCTACTACCACCATGAGACGCAGCCGATGCCGGGGCCGCTGAGCTGGTTCTTCCACCATCTGCCGAGGCCGCTGCACCGGGTGGAGTGCGCCGCCAACCATGTGACCCAACTCGCGGTGCCGGTTCTGCTGTTCACCCCGCAGCCGGTGGCCTCGGTGGCCGCCGTGATCATCGTGGCCACCCAGCTGTGGCTGGTGCTGTCGGGCAATTTCGCCTGGCTGAACTGGCTGACGATCACCCTCGGCCTGTCCGCGATCGACTTCACCCGGATCGCGGGACCGCCGCCGGCCGCCGCCTCCCGCGGGGCCCCGGTCTGGTACGTGGTACTGGTCTGCGCGGCGGCCGTGCTGATCCTCGTACTCAGCCGGCACCCGGTGCGGAACATGATCTCGCGGCGGCAGGTGATGAACCGGTCCTTCGACGCCCTGCACCTGGTCAACACGTACGGGGCCTTCGGCACGGTGGGCCGGATCCGGGACGAGGTGGTGGTGGAGGGGACGGCGGACGCGGTGCCCCGGGAGGACGGGGACTGGCGGGAGTACGGCTTCAAGGGGAAGCCCGGTGACCTGCGGCGGCTGCCCCGCCAGTTCGCCCCGTACCACCTGCGGCTGGACTGGCTGATGTGGTTCGCCGCGCTCTCCCCCGGCTATGCGCGGGACTGGTTCGGGCCGTTCGTGGAGCGGCTGCTGTCCGGTGACCGGGACACGCTGCGGCTGCTCCGCCACAATCCGTTCCCGGACGGCCCGCCCCTGTTCGTACGGGCCCGGCTGTACCGGTACCGGTTCACCACCTGGCGGGAGCTGCGGGAGACGGGTGCGTGGTGGCACCGCACGCTGGTGCGCGAGTACCTGCCGCCCACCCGTCTCGCCGCCCGGGTCTCACGATCGGGCGAGCAGTGACTCCTCCCGCTCCCGGTCCAGGCCCTTGCTGGACCGGTCGGACCGCAGCGGCGCCTTGCCGCCGATGGACCCGAGCCAGGCCCAGGTGTCGGCGACGGTGTCCTCGACGGGCCGGCAGTCCAGACCGGCCGCGACCGCCTTGGTCACGTCTCCGCCGTGCATGAAGGCGTAGTCCTCACCCGGCGGGAGCCAGACCGGCAGCTCGGTCCACGGCTGCACCCCGGCGTCCAGGATGAGCTGGGGGTCGGTCCAGCGGAGTTCGGCGGTCCCTCCGGTGACTGCGGCGCAGGCCTCGAGGAAGCTGCCCATGGTGGCGTGGCCGAGGGGGGAGACCAGGTTGTAGGCGCCGTCGAGCCCGGACTGCGCCGCGTCCAGGGTCCACTGCGCGAGGTCGCGTACGTCGATGTACTGGATCGGGAGCTCGCGCGGTCCCGGGGCGAGGACCGGGCCGCCCTCGGCCATCCGGCCCAGCCACCAGGGCAGCCGGCCGACGTTCTCGTACGGGCCGAGGATCAGGCCGGCCCGGACCAGCAGGGAGCGGTCGCCGAATGCCTCGAGAGCGGCGAGCTCGCCGCCGCGCTTGTCCTCGGCGTAGGCGGTGGTACCGGCGTCGGGCGAGCCCTCGACGACCGGGCCGTCCTCGTTCAGGCCGGCGGGGGCCGGATAGGCGTACACGGACCGGCTGGAGATGTACGCGTACCGCCCGGCCCGGTCGCGCAGCAGGCGCGCTGCGTCACGGACGGCGGTGGGGGCGCCGCTCCAGGTGTCCACGACCAGGTCCCACTCCCCCTCGGCGAGGGCGGCCAGGCCGTCGGGGGCGGTCCGGTCCCCGTGCCGGGAGAGCGTTCCGGGAGGGGCTGCGTGGCGGCCCCGGTGGAAGACCGTGACCTCCCAGCCACGGGCGAGGGCGTCTTCGGTGACGGCCCGGCCGACGAATTCGGTACCACCCAGCATCAGTAGTTTCATGACGCCAGCCTGCCGCCGACCGGCGGGCGGCGGAACGGGTGATCGCCCAGAGCGATGACGCTCAGGGCGTACGCCGCCCCCGCGCCGGATCGGCACGGGGGCGGCGGCGAGCCGGAACCCGTCGGTCAGTCGATGCCCGGCAGGATGTGCGGCTCTGCCAGGTCTTCCTCGTATCCCGCGAGCCGGATCGGGGCGGACCGGGCCCACACCTCGAGGCTGCCGAGCTCGTCGGAACGGGTGCGGCGTTCCGTGTGCTCCGTCAGGGCCTGCTCGTGCTTCGTCAGTTCTGGTGTCACCGCGCACTCCTCTTGTGTCGCGTAACCCGGGGTGGCTCACCACACCGGGCAGGGAGAAAGGGCATCCGGTCGCGGTGGCGCCGTTGTTCTCGATACGGAGAGTGGCCCGGGTGGGGCCGTCCGTGTGCCTCAGAGTACACATTTGAGCGGGGTTCCGCTCAACAGGAGAGTAAAATTCACTCCCGACTACTTGCCTTCTCCAGGAGTTCAGCACCTTGTACGTCGGCGTGTCGACCGAAACTGATCTGCTCGGGACGGAATTGCGTGGGCCGACGGAGGGGACGGGCGTGGCGGAGATCGACGGAATCCGCGGGGTCGAGGAGCTGATGGAGCTGCTGCACGCCTGCCGGGGAGCGTGGGATACACCTGATCGCAGCGGGGATCCGGTCGATCTGCACGACCACGGACTGCAGACGGCGGCACTGCTCCGGCGCTCGCATCCGTACGACAAGGAGCTTCAGGTGGCGGGGCTGGTGCACGATCTGGGGCACCTGCTCCGTCCGGGTGACGACGCCGGGCATGCCGGCCACGCGGCGGACGCGGTCCGCCCGCTGCTCGGCGAGCGGGTGGCCCGCCTGGTGCAGCTGCACGTCCCGGCCAAGCGGTACCTGGCGACGGTGGAGCCGGAGCGGACGCTGTCCCCGCAGAGCGCGCTGACACTGCGGGCGCAGGGCGGGGTGATGGACGAGGCGGAGGCGCGGGCCTTCGCGGCGGACCCGGAGGCGGCAGCCGCGGTGATCCTCCGGCAGGCCGACGACGCGGGGAAGGTGGTCGGCCTGGACGCGGGCGTCCTGGAGGACTGGCGTCCGGTGATCGAGCTCGTCGCCGCCAGGGCGGCCGGCCACGGGCAAACCCCCGCCTGAACGCGATCGCGGGCGCGATCACGGGCGGGGGTTCGGGCCCTGGCCCTGGCCCTGGGCCCGGGGTCCCCTGGATCCGGGGTCCGGGGTCCGGGCGGCGGGCTTCGCTTCGGCGGGGCCTACCAGTTCGCCGGGGCGTAGTCCTTGAGGAAGACGCTGTGGAGGTCCTCGCCGGCTTCGCCGCGGACGATCGGGTCGTAGACCCGGGCCGCGCCGTCGACCAGGTCCAGGGGGGCGTGGAAGCCCTCCTCGGCCAAGCGCAGCTTGTCGAAGTGCGGGCGCTCGTCGGTGATCCAGCCGGTGTCGACCGAGGTCATGAGGATGCCGTCGGTCTGGAACATCTCCTGGCCGCTGGTCCGGGTCACCATGTTCATCGCGGCCTTGGCGGCGTTGGTGTTGGGGTGGCCCGCGCCCTTGTAGCCGCGGCTGAACACACCCTCCATCGCCGAGACGTTGACGACGTACGCCCGCCCGCTGGACGCCTTCCGGGCGGCCTCGGCCATCGCCGGCCGCAGCGCGCTGATCAGGATGAACGGCGAGGTGTAGTTGCACAGCTGGGTTTCGAGCAGCTCCACCGGGGAGATCTGGTCGATGGTCTGCACCCAGGTGTTGGTGTCGACGAAGTCCGGGAGCAGGCCGCCCGCGTCGATGGCGGTGCCGTCGAGGTGCCGTTCGATGCTGGCGTTGCCCGCGACCAGGGCGAGGTCGGCGACCTTCTGGGCCTCCAGCCCGCTCGTGCCCAGCGGAAGCGCCGCCAGACCGTCGACCGCACCGGAGTTGAAGGCGCCGATGACGTGGTGGGCGGGGAGCTCGCCGGCCGGCAGCGGGGCGCTCTCCCCGTCGACCAGCGCGGCGTACGCGGTGGGCAGGCGGCGCACGGTCTGCGTCGCGTTGTTGATGAGGATGTCCAGCGGGCCGGCCTCGGCCACCTGGTCGGCGAGCGCCACGGCCTGCGCCGGGTCGCGCAGGTCGATGCCGACGACCTCCAGGCGGTGCATCCAGTCCGCCGAGTCCTCCATCGCCTTGAAGCGGCGGATGGCGTCCTTGGGGAAGCGGGTGGTGATCGTGGTGTGGGCGCCGTCGCGCAGCAGCCGCAGCGCGATGTACATGCCGATCTTGGCCCGGCCGCCGGTGAGCAGCGCGCGCTTGCCGGAGAGGTCGGCGCGGGCCTCGCGCTTGGTGCGGTTCTCGGCGGCGCACGGCTGGCAGAGCTGGTGGTAGAAGTAGTCGACCTCGACGTACCGCGTCTTGCAGACGTAGCAGGAGCGCGGGCGCTGGAGTATTCCGGCGATCCGGCCGGCCTCCGTGACGGAGGAGGGCAGGATGCCCTCGGTCTCGTCGTCGATGCGCTGCGCGGAGCCGGTGGCGGTGGCCTCGGTGACGGCCCTGTCGTTGGCGGTCTTGGCGGCGCGGCGCTCCTGGCGGCGGCGCTGCTTGACCGTGCGGTAGACGCCGGCGGTGGCCCGGCGGACGGTGATCGCGTCGGGGTGGTCGACGTCGATGGTGTCGAGCTCCGCGAGCACGCTGAGGCAGAGCGCCAGCCGCTCGGGGTCGATGCCCGGCCCGTACGCCTGGATGTCTTCGGTCTCGGTCGCCTCGGTCGCCGTCATGCCCGCTGCCGTTCCTCGATCACTCGTGTCCTGCGGAAGTCCCCAAAAGGGGAACTGTACGGATCCGGCCGGTCCGGGTCCAAACCCTTTGCCCGACCGCCACGTTCGGTGCACGCACGACCACGGCGAGTGAGAGGAGTACTCGCCTACTACGACCGGAGTATGAGCGATCTTCTACCAGAGATTGAGGAATACTCGATCAGTACCCCGCATTCTGAAACACATGAGTGCCCTCGCATTGTCGGTGCTGCTCTGCCTGGTGTCTGCGCTCGCCTACGCGGCCGGTGCGATCGTGCAGGAGCAGGTCGCCGTCGCGCATCCGAACCGTCCGTACGCGCCGCTCCGGCAGGCCGGCTGGTGGGTGGCGGTCGCACTCAACGGCGCGGGCGGACTGCTGCATGTGGCCGCGCTGGCCTACGGGCCGCTGAGCCTGGTCCAGCCGCTCGGGGCGCTGACCATCGTCTTCGCGCTGCCGATGGCGGCGGTGTTCGTACGGCGCCGGGCCGGGGTCGCTGCCTGGCGGGGCGCTCTGATGGCCACCGTGGGCCTGGCCGGGCTGCTGGCGCTGACCGGTGGGGACGGGCGTACGCAGACCCTGGCCGTCGCGGAGCAGTCGGTGCTGCTGGCCTTCACCACTGCCGGGGTGGCGGGGCTGTTCCTGGCGGCGCGCCGGGTGCTGGAGCCGGTCACGCGGAGCGTGCTGCTGGCGCTCGCGGCGGGTGTGGCCTTCGGCATGGCCTCGGTGTTCACCAAGTCGGTGGCCGAGTCAGCCACCGGCGAGTCCGCGGTGGCCGCAACGCTCGGGCAGTGGCCGGCGCTCGCGGCGATCGCGGTCCTGGCGGTGGGCGGGCTGCTGCTGTCTCAGGCCGCCTACCGGGGTGCGGGGCTGGCCGCACCGCTGGCCACACTGACCGTGGTGAACCCGGTGGTGGCGGCTGCGGTGGGGATCTCGCTGTTCGACGAGGGTTTCCGGTACGGGGCGTTGGGCGCGACGGCTGCGCTGGTGAGCGGTGCGCTCGCGGCGGCCGGCCTGATCCTGCTCACGGCCGTGCCGCCGCACGCGCGGGTGTCAGATGCGCACCCCGTGGCCGCGGAGGTACGTCAGCGGGTTGACGTCGGAGCCGTACCCGGGCCCCGTACGTACCTCGAAGTGCAGGTGGGGACCCGTACTGTTGCCGGTCGAGCCGGAGCGGGCGATCCGCTGACCGCCGACGACCTGCTGGCCGGCCTGGACGGACAGCGCGGACAGGTGCGCGTACTGGGAAAACTTCCCGTCGCCGTGGCGGATCACGACCTGGTAGCCGTAGGCACCGGACCAGCCGGCCGACACGACCACGCCCGGGCCGACGGCCTTGACTGAGGTGCCGGTGGGCACCGGGAAGTCGATGCCGGTGTGGTACCCGCTGGACCAGGAGGAGCCGGCCACCCGGTAGGCGGTGCCGATGCCCGCGTCCACGGGGGCGCTGTAGCCGCCGGTGACGGGCTTCTTTTCCTGCACCGGGACCGGCTTGGCGGTCTCGACGGGTTTGGGCTGGACCGGCTTGGGCTGCGGGGCCGGCTTGGCCTGCGGGGGCTTGGCGGGCTGCGGAGGCTTGGCGGGCTGCGGCGCCGGTTTGGCGGCGGGCGGCTGCGCGGGCCGTTCCGGGGCGGGTGCGACCGGGGCGGCGGTGACCCTCAGGGTGAGGCGCTGGCCCGGGAAGATCAGGTTCGGATTGCCGCCGACGGTCGCGCGGTTGGTCTCGTACAGGGCCTGCCAGCCGCCCTCGACGTGCTGCTGCTGGGCGATGGCGGAGAGCGAGTCGCCGGGCGCCACGACGTACGGATTTGGCAGGACCGACGTCCCGGTCTGCCGCGGCACGGTGGGCTTGGCACCCTGCTTCTTCGCCTGCTGCGGTACGCCCGTGCCCGGTTTGGCGGCGGGTAAGGCCGCCTGCCGGGCGCCCGGCACGGAAGCGGAATGGGCCTTGCTGCCGCCCGCCGGGGTGCCGGGGGTGATCTTGGGCGCCTGGCCGGCGCGCGTCAGGCCGGCCTTCTTCGAGCAGACCGGCCAGGCCTGGGGCCCCTGCCCCTTGAGGACCTTCTCGGCGACCGCGATCTGCTGGTCCTTGGTGGCGAGGTCGGCGCGCGGGGCGTACGCGGTGCCGCCGAAGGCGCGCCAGGTGCTCGGGCTGAACTGGAGCCCGCCGTAATAGCCGTTGCCGGAGTTGACGTGCCAGTTGTTGGTGGACTCGCAGCCGGCGACCTTGTCCCAGATGTCGACGGAAGCGGCCTCCGCCGGGCCGGCTCCGACCAGGGGCAGGGCGATGCCCGCGCCACCGGCGGTGACGGCCAGCGAGGCCCGGTTGATGCTGCTCGGCTGGTACCGGCGGTGCCGGCCCCGTACACCCATGGGAGCCCCCTTGAAAACATCAGGAACCGCACAACTTAACGGCACTGCACTGGGCTGACAAGGGTCGCAAGACGGCGCACACAAAAGGAAGTTGACATTCCGCCGGAGGGTGGTGCGGGGCTCTGCGGCACACCCCGTACAGCGGGGGCACGCAGGGGGCACGCGGGGCACGCATGAGCGCAGGCGCGCGCCCGTGCGGGAGGCGGGAGCATCCGCGGCAGAGATCAGGCGTGGTCAGGGCACACACCTACCGGCGCACGGACCGCGAGGGCGCGTCCGCACGCTCCGGCGCGAGGACCGCTACTAGGCGGTCCGCACCCGGTGGACGATCAGCTCCAGGGCCCGGGCTGCGGGACGGGCGCGGGCCCCGGAGGTGGGGGGATCGGATCAGGCTCCGGGAACGGCCCGGGGGTGGGCGGCACCGGCCGCGGCACCGGGTCCGGGACGGGCGGCGGCGCCGGATCGGGCGGGGGCTCGGTCAGGGCCGGGGCGATCCGCCGCTGATCCAGATTTCTGGTCATACACCCCACCTTCCCTTGGTTCCGGATGGTATGCCCGTCCGGTTCACCCAAGGGGGCGGGGGTCAGCGTGCGACCGCCTGCGGGCTGCGGAGCTGGTCCGTGCCCGGCACCGGGGCCGAGGGGTCCGCGCCCAGCTCGATGATCCGGTTGCCCCCGTCCACGTGCACCACCCGCGGCTTCAGCACCCGCGCCTCGGCGTCCTCGACCTGCGCGTAGCTGATGAGGATGACGAGGTCCCCGGGGTGCACCAGGTGGGCGGCGGCCCCGTTGATCCCGATCACCCCGGAGCCTCGCTCGCCCTCGATGACGTAGGTCTCCAGCCGGGCCCCGTTGTCGATGTCGACGATGTGCACGAGCTCCCCGGGCAGCAGATCGGCCGCCTCCATGAGATCGGCATCGACGGTCACGGAACCGACGTAGTGCAGGTCGGCCTGAGTGACGGTGGCCCGATGGATCTTGGACTTGAACATGGTGCGCAGCAATGTGAGCTCCTAGAAGACGGCTCCCTGCCAGCTTTATGCAGGTCAAGGGCGTCCTGCACTCTACACACTGCCGGCCAGGCGTCGCATCGGACAGTCACTTCGGAATGCGGGGGGACCGATGTCGACTTTCCGCCCAGGTGAGCCAGGCGGCGACCCTCTGACAGGGGTGGTTCCACAGTGCAGCGGGACGCTTCAGGCTCAGTACGACCGGGCCGAGCGGGGCACTCCCCCTCACTGACACGGGATGTCCGGCCGTGCGCGCGGGCGCCGAAGGCCGTCGCTGCGCCGTAGCTGGCGCGCCAGGACATGTTGTGGTCGGCGAGGATCGCGGTCAGGGGTGCGAAGACGGTCGAGGCGAGTCTGCCGGCGAGGGTGACGATGCCGATGGTGAGGGCGCGGCGAAGGCGGCGAGCCGTCGTCAGCGCACTCTGCTGGTCGGCGACGCCGGCTCCACGCCGTTGCGCCGGGCGTACCGCCCCGCTTCCGACCGGTTGTTCACGCCGAGCTTTCGCAACACGGCGGCGACGTGGTGCTCGACCGTGCGGCGTGACAGGAACAACACGTCGGCGATCTCGGCGTTGCGGAGTCCGTCGGCCAGGAGGGCGAGCACCTCCTGTTCCCGGGCGCTGAGCCCGTCGGGGCCGGCGGTGCGGGACGGGCGTCTGGGGATGTCGCGTGCGCCGAGCCGACGCAGGCGGCGGGCGGTGATGTCGCGCATCGGCCGTGCGCCCAAGCGGTCGAAGATAGCGAGTGCCTCCCGCAGCATCCCCTCGTCCGTGGTGTCGGCGAGGGCGAGCGCGGCTTCGTAGGGGCATCCGGTCTCCTCCCAGCGTCCGGCCGCTTCCCGGGAGCGGCCGGACAACTGGAGCCGGTAGGGCTCGGCGGCCCGGCCCGGGACGGCGGCGGGTCCGTCGGCCCGCGCGAGCCAGTAGGCCAGCTCGCCGAGGAGCCACGGTTCGCCCTGGGTTGTGGCAGCGGCCAGGGCCGGGGTCACGAGTGTGCGTGCCTGGTCCAGGTCACCGGCGTACGTCCCGGCCTCGGCCAGCGCCGGTGTGGAGCCGATGATCCAGTCGACGACCGGCTCTGCCGTGACCATGACCGAGTGGACCCTGGCCAGCAGCGGGCGGGCGTCGGGGTCGCCACGGCGCGCCCGCAGCCGGCCCAGCACCACCATGGCGATCATCCGGCGCCCGTCGTCGACCCCCGCCGTGCGCAGCACCTCCGAGGCGAGCGCTTCGGCGTCGTCCCACCGTCCCTGGTCGAGCAGTGCCCTCGACCGGAACGCGCGCAGCCACTGGCGCCAGACCTCCTGCCCGTGATCGTCGGTGAAGGAGAGGGCCTCCTCGTACCAGCGGTCGGCCTGCCGGTACCAGCGGCGCGTCACGCAGATCAGCTGGAGCCAGAAGTAGGCGAGACCGGCCTGGTCTTCCACCGATGCGCCCCGCGCCAGCCGTACGCTCTCCGCGATCAGGTCGAGTCCGGCCGGGTCGCCGTCCTGAGCGCGGCCGATGCCGATCGACAGGAGTGCGAGTGCCCGTTCCTGCGGTTCCGAGCCCTCGCCGGCAGCAGCCAGGAGCCGCTCGCCCCAGGCCACCGCGTCGGCGTTGCGGAACGCCATGGCGGACAGCTTCGCGCGGATGGCGCAGGCGAGTGCGTATTCGGGCCCTGGCGGTTGCGTCGCCAGCAGCGCGAGGGCCTCGTCGCAGGCCTTCTCCCCGAGCGGGATCTCCCGGGCCAGGTGGGCCGCCGTGATCGCCAGTCCGACCAGGGCCCCGCCCCGCCGTCGGTCGTCGCCGACCGCCCGCCATGCGTCGACGGCTTCCTGCCGGGCCCGCAGGGCGTCGTCGAGGTCATCGGCGAGATGGCATTGCCGGCCGAGTTCCTCCAGGAGCCCCGCCCGGGCGGCGTCCGGCTCGTCGCCGAGCGCGGCGAGTGCGTGGCGGAGGTGGTCCGCCGCCTCCGTGTGGGCCCCCAGTCTGGAGGCCCTCTCCGCCGCCAGGGGGGCGTAGGCGAGGACGGCGGCCCGGTCGTCGGCCCGCTGCGCGTGATCGGCGAGCCGCGCGGGCTCCACTTCACCCGGCGGTCTCGCACCGAGCACGGCCAGTGCCTGCCGGTGCAGGGCTGCCGCGCGTCCCGGCGGGATCGCCTCCAGGACGGCGACCCGGACCAGCTCGTGCCGGAACGCGACCGTGCCGTCGACGGCGGTGACCAGCCCGCGGTCCATGCACGCGTCGAGGTCGTCGGCTGCCCGGCCCGAGACGGCCTCCACCAGCCATGGCGCCGCCCGCGTCCCGAGACAGGCGAGTGCGTCGAGAGCCTCGCGCGCACCCAGTTCCAGACGGGCGGCGCGGGCGAGGACCGCGTCCCGGACCGTCGGGGGAACGGTGGCCCGGCCGTCAGCGAGGACCTCGGTCACGAAGAACGCGTTGCCTCCCGTGCGGCGGTGCAGCTCGCCCGGGTCGATGCCGGTTCCCGCGGCGAGACGGGTCACGGCCGCCTCGGAGAGCATCGGTACGGTCAGCCGGCGCACCACGGGAAGCGCCGCCAGGTCCCCGGCCAGGACGCGCAACGGGTGGCGTGCCCCCACCTCGTCCTGCCGGTAGACCACGACGATCATGGCGGGACGCGCCTCGATGCGGCGGCCCAGGAAACGCAGCAGGTCGAACGTGGCCTCGTCGGCCCAGTGCGCGTCGTCCAGCAGCACCAGGGCCGGTTCACCACCGCTGCGCAATTCGTCGAGCATCAGGCGGCGCACCGCCGCCGGCTCCGCCTCGCCGGTGAGCTGACGGCGCAGCGGTGCCGACACGCCGAGTGCCATATCGCGGAGGGGACCGAGCGGAAGCGGCGTGGTGAGCGGTTCGCAGCCGCCACGGAGGAGGCGCACGCTGCCCAGCGTCCGGGCGAACTCCTCGATCAGCGCGGTCTTGCCCGAACCCGCCTCACCACCGACGAGAACGAGCCGTCCGGTGCCGTCGCGCGCCTCCCGCCACCAGCGGGTCAGCGACGCGAGCTCGCCGTCCCGCTCCAAGAGCGTGCAGGGGCCGACCGTCACCTTGCCCATGGTAGGCAGGCCACGTCCACAAGGTTGGGTATCCACCACCGATGTCCGCGGCAGGAGGGCCTGCGCATGCTGCCCATGAGCAGAGGAACGGGGCACGCCGAAGGGAACGGCCATGGACTACGACGTGATCATTGTCGGCGCGAGCATCGCCGGCTGCACGGCTGCCACGGCATACGGCCGGGCCGGCCTGCGGGTGGCACTCGTCGAACGGCAGCGCAACCCGCAGGCGCACAAGACGCTGTGCGGGCACTTCGTGCTCGGCGGCACGCACGACGTCCTGCAGAGGCTGGGCTTCTGGCAGCCGATGGTCGCCCGGGGCGCGGCCGTGACGACCGGGCTCGGCATGTGGACGGAGCACGGCTGGATCGTGCCCCGGCATGACGGAGCGGTTCCGCCGGCGATCAGCCTGCGCCGGAGCAAGCTGGACCCGCTACTGCGGGAGATCGCCGGTGCCACCCCCGGCGTGGAGCTCATGCTGGGACACCGTGTCGTCGACCTCGTACGGGACGACGCCGACAACATCCGGGGAGTGGTCACGCGGAACGGCGGGACAGGCTCCACCGAGCTGCGCGCCCGACTGGTGGTCGGTGCCGACGGCCACCACTCGACGGTCGCCCGGCTCGCGGAGGTCCCGGAGAACCGCGCCCCGAACGAGCGCTTCCTGTTCTGGACCTACTACGAGGGCGCGACGATGAACGGCCCTGGCGACGGCCAGGTCTGGCCCCTGGGCCGGGACGTGGCCGTGTGCATCCGCGTGGACAGCGGGCTCACCCAGGTCGGGGTCTTCCCGGCGAAGGACCGGCTGCCCGAGTTCACTGCGGAACGGGATGCCGCGTACGACCGGTTCGTCGCACGTCTGCCGGACGGACCTTCGCTCGCAGGGGCACGACGGGTGTCCCACCTCATCGGAACCACCGACTACCCGTGCATACGCCGGAACCCCGTACCGCGGCCGGGCCTGGCCCTGATCGGTGATGCCGCCACCGCCTCGGATCCGGTTCCGGCAGTGGGGTGCGGCTGGGCGTTCCGTAGCGCCGTGTGGCTGGCCGACGCGACCGCCGCGCCCTTGGCCCAGGGCCGGGACCTGCGGCAGTCGCTGCGCGGCTACCGCAGGTCCCACCGGTTCATCGACGCGTACGACGCGCTGGGGCGGCGGGAGGCGCTCGCCGGGCCGCCGAATCCGCTCCAGCGGGCCATCCGCACGGCAGCCGTGTCCGACCGCGACATCTCCCGCCGGCTCGCGCTGTTCGCGATGCGGGCAGAGTCCCCGTCCGTCCTTCTGAATCCCAAGGTCGTGATCCGCGCCTTCGCCGGATCACGGGGCCGGAGGTCGCGCAGCGGACTCACGGCCGCGTCCACCCGGTACCCGGAGGGGCCCGGTGAGGGCGGCGGGCTCCCTTCGTGAGGTCCCGGACGGCGGCGTGCGGAATGATGGAACCGGGGAGCGCGTGTCATGGCCGCGCGACCGCAGGACTGCCACGGGACTGCCGGAGGTTCTGATGCTGACCACTCCCGTATGCCGGCTTCTCGGCATCGACGCCCCTATCGTGTGCGCGGCCTTCGGCCCCTGGGACGAGGTCGATCTCGCAGCTGCGGTGTGCCGGGCGGGCGGTCTGGGCAGTCTGGGCACCGCGGTGCGGCCCTTGCCGGAGCTGAAGGACCAATGGGCTCGGCTGCGCCGGCTGACCGACCGGCCGTTCGCGATCAATCACACGAGCCGCCCGCTCGACGAGGAGGCGTTCCAGGCCACGATCGAGGAGGGGCCCGCAGCGATCTCGTTCCACCTGGCGGTGCCGCCCGATCTGATCGCCCGGGCCCACGACGCCGGCATTCTCTGGATCCAGCAGGTATCCAGCCGCCGTCAGGCCGAAGAGGCGCTGCGGGCGGGCGCCGATGTGGTCGTCGCCCAGGGCGGCGAAGCCGGCGGTCACGGAGGGGACGTCTCCACCATGGTGATGGTCCCCGACGTCGTCGACATGGCGGGCGACGTACCCGTCCTCGCGGCCGGCGGGATCGGCGACGGGCGCGGCCTGGCCGCGGCGCTGGCACTGGGAGCGCAGGGTGTGCTGATGGGGACGCGCTTCCTCGCATCGGACGAGATGAAGGTGTCGCAGGCGTGGAAGAGCCGGCTCGTCGAGTCGGCGGCCTCTGACGCCGTGCGGGCCGTGGGCAGCGAGCGTATCCTGCCGCCGTTCAACCGCCCCGGCAGTGCCGGAGTGCCCCGTTGCCTGCGCACTCCCCTGGTGGACCTCCTGCGCGAGCACCCCGAGCAGGTGGACCCCGCGCAGACCGTGCCCCGCGTGATGGCCGCGATCCTCGCCGGCGGCGGGGACGAGTACCTGCCCTTCACCGGTCAGTCGACCGCCCTCGTGCACGAGATCCTGCCCGCCGCAGAGATCGTCCGGCGGACCGTACGGGAGGCCGAGGCAGCGCTGGCGGCGACAGCCCGCGCCATCGGCCCCGGGACATGACCGCGCTGCCCCTGCGGGGTGCCCCCACCAGGCGCCTCCCCGGTCCCCGGGGCAATCTGGAAGTGGGCATGCTGCTCCACCCGAGAGAAGCGAGGCAGCCATGACGGCGACGACACGGCAGGAGACACCGGTAGCGATCCAAGGCGGCGGAGTCGAACTCCGTACGCAGGAGGTCGGCGGGGACCTGTCCGTCGCTTTCGTGCGGCTTCCCCAGGGCGCCGACCTCCGGCCGGCGGTGAAGGGCCTGCCCGACGATCTCTGCCCGTGCCCTCACTGGGGGTACATGCTCAAGGGCCGTCTGAAGATGGTGACCAAGGACGGTGAAGAGGTCTACGAGGCCGGACAGGCGTTCTACTGGCCGGCCGGGCACGCGCCGGTAGCGCTCGAGGACTGCGAGTACGTGGACTTCTCCCCCACGGACGCCTTCACGTCCGTCATCGATCACATCACGTCGCAGGGTTGACCGGGTTCCCTTCGCGGCCTCGTCGCCCCCGTGCTGCCCAGGCCCGGGCGTGGAGGAGGATCGAGCCGTCCACCGCCCGCGGCAGCGCCGCACGGAGCTGCTCGCGGAGTTCCGCACGGTGGCCCTCGGGAAGGCCTGCCAGGTAGGCGGGGGCCGGCCCCTGACCTCCCAGGAACGGTGTCCAGTAGTCGTCGAAGTCCGCGAACCGGGTCGGTACCCGGATCTCGTCGACCTCCACGTCCTGGAGTCCCGCTCCGGCCAGGAGTTCGCCCAGCGGGCTGCGGGCGCACAGGGGGAACCTGACGGCCTCGTCCAGTGGCTTTGCCTGCCGGTCCAGGGTGACCGCGGCATCCCAGAAGGCGCGGATGGCCTCCATCCCGCCCTCTCCGTAGTCCCATACGTACACTCCGACCTGTCCCCCGGGGACGACGACCCTCGTCATCTCGGCGACCGCCCGTGCCGGGTGCGGGACGAAGTTGAGTACGAGGCCGCTCACCGCGACCGATGCCGTGGAGTCCGCGAACGGCAGCTGCATCGCATCCGCCAGAACGAATTGCGCCCGCCGGTCGGCGATGTGCCCGCGGGCGTAGTCCACGTAGCCCTGCGAGGGGTCGGCGCCGATCACGCCCACCGGGTCGGCGACCTCCAGGACCGCCCCGGTCACCGCCCCCGTGCCGCAACCGATGTCCCGCCAGGTCCCTCCCGCCGTGGCGCCCATCCACCGAACGAACCGGATGGCGACCAAGCGGCTCCATCGGCCGACATACGGCTCATACGCCTCACCAGTCGCCCACATCGGCCCACACCTCTCTCGGTACGCCTGCCCCCTGGAGATGATGCTGCGTCAAGGGCACTGGGGACGGGACCACCACACCGCCGGGGTGAAGTGCCCCGCGCCACCGGAGTGGGATGACGTGTCAGGGAAGGTCGGGGGCCTCCGCCGCCCAAAGGACCCGCCGGAGGTGGGCCTCCGCCGGCCCGCACACGTTACGAGTGCGGCCGAGCGACCGCGACGAGTCCAACAGGGAACACGGGAACGCCCTTCATCGAAAGGCGCCAGCTTCTCTATGGCCGGTTCCACGTCCAGTCCGAGCACTATCCCTGGTTTCGGCGCGTCCTCGCCCGAACGAGAACGGTCAGCTGGAGCGGTACCGAACCGAGGTCCACGCCCACTCGCAAGGCATGGCCGCTGCCCGGATGGGACTCGAAGTGGGACGGCCCGGTCTCCGTCCATCAAGACGGCTCCGTACTCGCCATGCGCGTAATGACCTGAACCTGCCGGGGAGAGGGTGATGGTGTCGCGCCCGGGTGCACTCGGGCGCGACACCATCCAACGTCGCCCGTGTGAGTGAGAGCGCAAGGGCTCCGATCCGGAAGAGTGCCGGCAGCTTACGAGGCCCGGCTATCAGGCGTCCCGTCGCTCCTCGTGCCCGGCCAGCTGCACTCGCAGCCGTTCCGCCTCGGCCTCGGCCCGGCGCAGTCGTCGCTCCAAGACAGCGCGAGCCGGCGGCAGAAGTTCGGGCTCCGGCGCCTCATTCCGTGGAATGAGCCAGCCCACGCGCTGATACGCGACAATCGCGCGAGAGTGGGGACACGTATGGCAAGATCGTTCCGGCCTCGGACGCGGCCAGCCTGCCTCCAGCATCCGGCGGGTGTGCTCACGTTGGTGTTCGGATTGAAGCATCGGGTCTGAATCCCAGACCTGCTCGAATTCCTCGATCATCTGTTTCACCCTTGTGGCCTCGGCCAAGCGAGGCCCATCATCGGGTTTCCAGTCGAGGGTTGGCGCTACGACCTCTTCGACGTGTCCGCAGGCCAGCGTCACCTTCCAGAAGGCCGACGTGTGTGCTTCATCGTGGCGGATCACGGCCCAGACGTCGTCATCAGCCCATTCGGGTGGCTCCACAGGGTCCGCAGGAAAGCTCACCTCTTACCGGTCTCCCCACTCAATGATGTCGCAGTAGGAGGCATCAGCTGAATCATCGTGCTGGCAGTACACCTGTCCCGGCGGCAATGCTTCACCATCCCCGAGGCCACGCCACTGCCTCTCGCTCGGCGGGGTGGAGTCGTCCGGTGTCAGCAGCTCCTTGATGCAAGCGCAATCCAGCTGAACCCGCCATCGGTAGTACCGGTCCGGGTCCGGTGCGAAGAACGGCCACAGCACTGGAGGAACCCCCCTGCGGCGATCGGAATTGAATTTCTCGTACTCGCGCAGGACCTCCGTGCGCCGCTTCGCTCGGCCGGGAAGTCGGCGCGCTACAGCGGGTGGGCGCGCAGCTACGTCAGGCTCGGCCACGTTCCAGATCCTCTCGACCAGCGACACTGCCGCCGATGCTAGGAACCTTGAGATCGGACTGCTGCGGAAATAGCGCTCCCTTCCCCCTGAAGGGAGGGGAGGAAGTTGCCGCCGCCTGGCTCCAGACCCTCGTCATCGAGTGGACGACTACACCCGTGTCGCCGGCGGGTAGGGCCAGACGCCGCCTCAGGGACGTCGGGCTACACGTGGCAGAGAGACCGCCACGGGGCGCCGACCAGGCCCCTGCGCCAGCAGCATGCGCGACCGCCGACGGGTGCGCCTGCGTGAGCAGCCCAAGGGGCCGATGCTGACCGTTTGCTGACCAAAGCCCCGTCGCCGCGCCGCTGACCTGCGGAAACGTTCAGATGTCAGATGTAGGACTTGAACATGGTGCGCAGCAATGTGAGCTCCTAGAAGACGGCTCCCTGCCAGCTTTATGCAGGTCAAGGGCGCTCTGCACTCTACACCGGCAGGCCTTGGGCCGAAGATGACGAGGAAAATCGATTGCCGCTGAAGTGGGGCGCCTGGCCTGCGCTTCCGCGGGAGCCGGGCTGTCGTCACGCTGCCGGGCAGGCGCCGCACCGGACGGTCGCTCCGCAATGAGGGAGGATCGATGCCGACCAGATGCTGACTTTCCTGACGCCATATCACGCAGATCGCGGTCGGCCCGCTGGCTCCTCGAGGTTCAGTCCGACGACGCTTCGGCCGCGCGGCGGTACTCGGCGTTGATGCGCTGGGCCTCTTCGAGCTGGTCCTCGAGGATGATGATGCGGCAGGCGGCCTCGATGGGGGTGCCCTGGTCGACGAGCTCCCGCGCCCGGGCGGCGATGCGCAGCTGGTAGCGGGAGTAGCGGCGGTGCCCGCCCTCGGAGCGGAGCGGGGTGATCAGGCGCGCCTCGCCGATCGCGCGGAGGAAGGCCTGGGTGGTACCGAGCATGGCGGCTGCTCGGCCCATGGTGTAGGCGGGGTAGTCGTCGTCGTCGAGACGATCGTCGAACGATTCGTGTGCTGTCATCTGCACCTCTCTCACGGAACGCGTTGAGGGGCCCTGGCGCCGTACGGCACCAGGGCCCCGAAGGAACTACTACACCATCTGTCGGCCCTGATAATGCGCCGACCCTGTGTTTCCGCCGTCCCGGCCCAGAGGCTGCCGGGAGTGCGGGGACCGCGGTTGCTTGACCGGAGACCACCTCACTATCGATGTCCTGCGGTTCCCGGACTCGGTCGCTCGGCCCGGGCGATCCTGATGGCGCTCGGTTCCTCCGTTTCTTCCCTCGGTGATCAACTACGGGTACTCCCGGGGCGTGCGCCCGCAGCCGACGCCTTCACCCGGGTACTGCTCTCTGAACCTCACTGCTGTGTACTGCCGAGCCGCACCTGCGGCTGTCGGCGGCTCCTGATCACTGCCAGCCGCCCGGTGCGGTGGTCAGCCCCGTCGCCGTCCTACGCTCAACCTGGCTTCGGAACTCCACCACCGCACCGTCCTACGGAGTGCAACTTCTGGTACAGCCTCCTGGCAGTTCGTCTCTGCCAGGCCCTACGGACTGTCTGGGCTACGAGAGAAACCATAACCCCCACGCCACGGAAAATCTAGCTCAGCCGCGATAGGTTTTCGTCTCTGTCAGAAGGAGGCTGGGGCTTCGCGGCCGACGATGGTGTCCGCATAGCCAAGGCGCGGTCCGGGCGGGACGGGCCCCGACCGGCAGGCCACGTGGCGAGAGGGCCCGACCGGCAGACGCCGTTCGGGCCCTCTCGATTCGCATGCCGGCCCCCGCCGGACGGTGTCCGTCAGGCGTTCGCCCGGACATCGAACAGCTCGGAAGCCTGCGGAATCGGACTCGGCCCCGTGGGCTCGGCGGCCACAGGGGCGGTACGGCACGTGAACCCGAGCCGGGTCATGGCCCGCAGCACGTCACCGGCGCTGAAGTCGCGGGGGTCCTGGCCGGTGACGATCCGACCGACCTGCTTGGCGGGGTAGGTGCGGCGGCCGATGGTCACCGACTCGCCGGTGACCTGCTCGGGCTTGACGTCCTTCATCGACTCAAGGACACCGATCTTGGTCAGGTCGAACGGGAAACGTGCGATGACACAGCGCATGAGGGCCTCCACGGGAGGGGGAAGGGATGCTGGTGGCGTGGTGCGGTGGTTCAGCGCGCGAGGGCGAGGAGGCCCACAGCGGTGCCCTCCTCGTCGACAACGGGAACTGCGTCGAGCCTGCGGTGAAGCATGGCCCGCTCTGCGTCGGCCATCGTGGTCATGGGCGAGGGAAACGGCCCGAGGTCGCCCAGGACGTCGCGCAGTCGGGCCCCATCGGTGTAGGCCGGGCCAACGCGGACGGCGGTGAGCCGGGCGTGGCTGACCAGCCCGGTGCACAGGCCGTGCTCGTCACTGACGAGCAGGCGGTCGGCGCGGGCGCCAGCCATGACGGCCAGGGCCACTTCGACCGTCATGTCGTCACAGACCTGTGGACCGGTCACTTCCATCGCGTCGTCCACCGTCCGGCGCGCAGGGCTGGGGTCGTTGGACCCGCGGGGCTGCATCCGGGCCAGCGCCACAAGGTTCCTCCTGCAGAGATGGGCCAGTTGTCTGATCATGTGACTCTCGGGCTGCCGGGTCGAATCCGGGGCGCGGCGGGAACGGTAGTTCGTACGCGTGCGGTTCATTCAGAACCTTGCCTGGTGCAGCACGTGTCATGGAATTACCGCGATCAAGAGCAGGGCAGGGAATAACGAGAACGGGCCGAGCGAAATAATGAGGCTGCACTAACTCGCAAAATGCTGCTGCGCGGGAGCCGAGACGGCGGCATGAGGGGAGCTTGAAGCTAGAATTCCTGGCGGTCTCGGGGAGGCGCCGACTGTGCACCGTATGCCCCTGCGGGCCGGATCGGCATGTGAAATGCGTGCAGCTGGGGCCGGCACCTCGAAGGATGCGGGCCCCAGCTGCGAAACGCGGGTAAGCGTCAGGCGGGAACGATGTTCTCCGCCGTCGGGCCCTTCTGGCCCTGCGCGATGTCAAAGGTGACCTTCTGGCCTTCCTGAAGCTCGCGGAAGCCCTGCGCGGCGATGTTCGAGTAGTGGGCGAACACGTCAGCGCCACCACCGTCCTGTTCGATGAAGCCGAAGCCCTTTTCGGCGTTGAACCACTTCACGGTACCAGCAGCCATATTCTTCTCCTTTGGGGCAGTACGCCGACGTCCGCACTGTACGGATGCCGTGTCGCCGCGATGATGCCCTGCCGGAAAAATCGGAAACGTGAAGCGCTTTTCGGGTACCAAAACTGCAACTGGATCGACAGTAGCATGCTGGACAGGTTTTTGTGCGGAGAATTTCCCCAGCGCGTTCCGGGGTAGGAATTCTTCCCGGGACAACCAGAAAAATCTGCGGCGGCGGGCATAGATATTGAACCCTTCCCGGTGGAGTGTGCTGCGGCGAGCTCGCCTGCTCGCTCCCAGGCGGAAACTCCCGGCCGCGACGGGATTCCGGCCCCGTACCGTCCGTCGTCGACGCCGCGCCGGCGCAGGACGTCATCCACACTCACGTGCCACCGACGCGACCTGTTCGGTAATTGTCGGCCCAGCGGACGAATTCTCCGGGGGTGGCGTGGACGGACCCGTCTCCGTACTGCTTCCAGGGGGAGGAATTGGGAGTGAAGGAGCCGTCCTTCTCGTCGTACGACACGGCCTTGCCGGCAACGTCCACCGCCGGGGATGCCGCTGGTGTGACGCATCAGGTCGCCCAGCGTGACGTCCCGCGTCCAGGAGGGCGGGTTGTCGAGGAACCCGGACAGGGGGTCACTCAGCGCAAGCTGGTGCCGCCCGGCCAGCAAGAGGACGGCGTCTGTCGCGGTCGTCGCCGGTGGCGTGTGCCGACGGGATGGCGACACCGGCCAGTACCACCGCGACCATGGCACCCCCCGCGGTGCACCACGACAGCATCCGGTTCACGCTCACCACCCTCTTCAAGGAGCGATCTCGAACTTCGGGGGCTTGAGGTCCTTGAGGCAGGCGGTGTCCGGGGCGGTCGGGGTGTCGAAGAAGGAGGCGGTGATGGCCTGGGCGCACTTCGAGGTGGCGAAGACCACATGGGGCTCGTAGGGAATCGTGACGACGGTGGCCCGGGGCAGGGTGCGGGCCACGTACGGCCCGTTGTCCGCCGCTGTCTGGGCGTCCCACCCGCCCGAGATGGCGAGGGTGGGGATGTCGCTCTTCGTGACGTCGCGGATGGAGGGGGGCGCCGCCGGGATGTCCCAGACCTCGCAGTCCTCGCGGAGGAAGCCGAGCAGCGGTGCCTGGGCATGTATCGAACCGGGGAACGACGGGTAGGTCTGCCGGCCGGCCCGGAGGGCTTCGGCCTGTGTCTCGTACGGGGTCCACTCGCTGCAGAAGACGCCGTAGACGAGCCCGTGGGACAGCCGGCCGATGGCCTGGGGGTTGTACTTGCCGCCCGCCCACTGTTCGGCGATCCGCTGGGGTTTGCCGTTGGCCAGTTCGTCGAGGGCCCTGGGAATCTGGGGTGCCACATGGGTGGCGGCGGTCATCCAGTTCAGCAAGGCTGCACCGTCCAGGACCACCTTCGCCTGCTTTCCGCTGTCGGGGAGCGTGACGGTGGTGGTGACGGGCTTGGCTTCGAGGTCGCGGACGAGGCGTTCGAAGGTGGCCGGCAGGTTCGGGTAGCGGCGGTTGCAGTCGGGCTGCTCCGCGCAGGCCTTGAACACGCCGTCGAACCCCTGCTTGGCGGCCTTCCATGTCACGGCCGACCCTCCGGTGGACGGCGGCAGGATGCCGTCGATGCCGACCGACCGGATTCCTTCGGGGTGCAGGCGCATGTAGACGAGTGCGAGCTGGGTGCCGTAGGAGATGCCGTATACGTTCCACTCCTTCAAACCCAGTGTGGTGCGCAGGTCCGCGAGATCGGCGGCGCTCTCGATGTCGTTGTAGGCGCTGAGGTCGGCTCCGGTCGCCGCCAGTTTGTCGCGGCAGGCCTTTGTGGCCGCGATGTGCTCGCGTTCGGTGGCCGGTGCGCCGGAGACCAGGCCGGTCGCGCGGGCGTTGAATTCGTCGATGTTGCGGCAGGTGAGGGCCGGGTCGGCCGAGTACGTGCCGCGCTGGGACATGAAGATCACGTCGCGGTCGCGGTTCAGGCCGCCGTCGATCGCCATCTTGGCCTCCCCGACCGCGTCGTCGCCGGGCCCGCCGGCCAGCCACACGATGGGGTCGGGTTTCGGTTCGGCGGCCTTGGCCGCCACGATCGCAACGCCGAGCTCGATCTTCCGGCCGTCCGGCTTCGTGCGGTTCTCCGGCACGGTGAGCGTTCCGCAGCGGGCCCCTTCGAGTTCGGCGATCGGGTCTGCCGTCTTCGGGCACGGGCCCGGCTCGTAACTGGCGTTGCCCACGGTGCGGGCGACCGTGCCGGTGTCTCCTGGGGGCGTGTCCTCCTGCGCGCTCACCGGCACCGCGATCAGACCGGTGAGGAGCAAACCGGTCGCCGCCGCGGCCGGCCCGGTGCGCAGGCCTCGTATGTGTGACCGTGCCATCATTCCTCCCCGTCACTTCGGGGTGACCATGGGGGTGACCGTGAACGGTTGCCAGCTCAGACCCGCCACGCAGCCGGTGTCGGGTGCGTTCGGGCGGGTGAGGAAGGACGCCAGCACCTTCTGGGCGCAGGGCGACTGCGGGACCACCCAGTGCCCGATCCCGGGCACCCGGACGGTGGTCGAGCGGGACAGCGTACGGGCCGTCTTCGGCGCCCAACTGGCCCCGGTCTTCATGTCGAACGTCCCGTTGACGAAGAGGACCGGCACCGGGCTGACGGTGGGCACCCGCATCGCGGCGGTGCGGTCCGGGACGTTCCAGATACGGCATACCGTGTCCTGGAAGGGCAGTTGAGGTGCCTGGGCCTGGACCGATTGCGGCCATTGGGGGAACGCTTCGCGGCCCGCTTTCAGCACATCGGACGGCGGGTGGTCCGGTGTCCATTCGCTGCACACCACCGACTGCGTCAGACCGTGGGCGGTCTGGCCGATCGACTCGATCGAACCGGCGGCGCGGGCCTTGGCGAAGCGCTCGGGGTTTCCGCGGCCGAGTTCGTCGATGGCCGCCGGGACCTCGGCGAACGGGATCGCCTTGGCGACCAGCAGGTTCAGCAGGGCGCCGCCGTCGAGGACGACCTTCACCGGGTCTCCGCCCTGCGGCGGCCGGGCGTTCAGCGTGAGCGGCCGGGCCTCCAGTGTGCGCATCTGCTCGTTCAGGGTGCGTTCGAGGTCCGGGTAGCGGCTCTTGCAGGCGGGCTCGGCGGCGCAGGCCTTGAAGAGGTGGTCGAGCCCCTCCCGGGCGTTGGCCCAGGCGAACGGCAGGGAGACGTACGGTGCGGGGGCGGCCGAGTCGAGCGCCACCGCGCGGATCCCCTCGGGGTGCAGGCGCAGGTAGGTCAGGGCCAGGTTGCTGCCGTAGGAGTGGCCGTAGACGTTCCACTGCCTGATGCCCAGTGCCGTGCGCAGGTCGGCGAAGTCGGCTGCGTTCTCGGTGCTGTTGTAGGCGCTCAGGTCGGTCCCGTCGGCGGTCAGGCGGTCCCGGCACTGCTTGACCGCGTCGAGCATGAGCCGTTCCGTCTGCGGTGCGTACGAGGGGAGCCCCACGGACCGGGCGTAGAAGCGGTCCAGCTCCGGGCAGGCGAGGTTGGGTTTGTCGTGGAGATTGCCGCGCTGGGCCATGACGATCAGTTCGCGGTCCCGGTTCAGGCCGGAGGAGACCAGGAACGGGATGTCGTCGAAGACCTCGCCACCGGGGCCGCCCGCCATGAACACCACGGGGTCCTGGGCGGGCTTCGCCGAGGCGGGCGGGATGACCGCCACCGCCAGGCTGATGGTCCGGCCGCCGGGACGGGCACGGTTCTCGGGAACCTCCAGGACACCGCACCGGGCGGTGGCCAGTGCTGCGATCGGTTCGGGTGTCCTGGGGCAGGGGCCCGGCACGAAGCGACCGGTGCTTTCAGTGTGCGGTGGTGCGGCGCCGGCCGGCGCCGGGCCGAGGGCTGCCAGCAGGGCCACAGCGGCCGATGCCGCGGCGGTGTGGGCGGAACGCACACCATCAACGCTACCGAGTGGTCCGCAGACCCGCCTCGCCGGCGACACCGGCCGGCCGGCGTCCTGCCGCTGCCGACCGCCCCCGGAGGTTGGAAGATGAAGTATGAGCGATTTCCCCGCTCAGGACACCGCCCGGGGCATCAGGAGCACGTCCGCCCGGCCCTCCGGGGGGAGGGCGCGGCGGCGTCCGCAGCGGCTGTCGGCCCTGCTGAGCGTGCGCAGTGTGGCCGGTGAGGTGTTCCTTCTGCAGCTGGCCGTCGTGGTGCTGCTGGTCGTCGCCGCGGTGGTGGCGCTGGTGGTGCAGGCCCGGAGTGCGAGCATGCTGGACGCCCGGCACCGTACGCTCGCCGCCGCCGGTACGTTCGCGGAATCGCCGGGGATCATTCCGGCCCTGCACAGCCGCGATCCGAGCGCGGTGCTCCAGCCGAGCGCGGAGGCGGCCCGGAAGATCGCCGGGGTGGACGGCATCAACGTGTACACGCTCAACGGGGTCACCCTCACCCACAGCGACCCGGAGCGGATCGGGAAGCACGTCGTCGGCCCGTTCGCCCGGGCGGCGGCCGGCAAGTCCTTCACCGAGACCTTCGAGGGGTCCCTGGGGCGGTCCGTGGTCTCGGTGGTCCCCGTCAAGGACCGCGACGGCTCCGTCCTCGCCGTGGTCGCCTCCCCGGTCACGGTCCAGAACGTCCAGAGCGTGGTGAACCGGCAGCTGCCGGTCGTCCTCGGCAGTGCCGCCGCGGTGCTCGCCCTGTCCGCCGGCGGAACGGCCCTGGTCAGCCGCCGGCTGCTGCGCCGGACCCACGGTCTGGGGCCGGCCGAGATGACGCGGATGTACGAGCACCACGACGCGGTGCTGCACGCCGTACGGGAGGGCGTGCTGATCGTCGGCGACGGCGGCCGGCTGCTGCTGGCCAATGACGAGGCGCGGCGGCTGCTGGATCTGCCCGGGGACGCGGAAGGACTCCCCGTCACGGACCTGGGCCTGGAGGAGGGCATCGCCGAGCCGATCGCCTCGGGCCGTTCCGCGAGCGACGAGCTGCACATGGCAGGCGATCGGCTGCTGGCGGTGAACATCCGGCCCACCGCCCCCTACGGGCGGGCCGGGACCGTCGTCACGCTGCGCGACACCACCGAGCTGCGGGCGCTGTCCGGCCGGGCCGAGGTGGCCCGCGAGCGGCTGAAGCTGCTCTACGACGCGGGGGTGCGCGTCGGAACGACCCTGGACGTGGAGCGCACGGCCGGGGAGCTGGCGGAGGTGGTGGTCCCCCGGTTCGCCGACATCGCCACGGTCGATCTGCTGGACCCCGTACTGCGCGGCGAGGAGCCTCCCGAGCCGGGCACCGAGATGCGCCGCACCGCCGCCGTCGGCCTTCGGGGCGACCCCGGTCTCTACACCGTCGGCGAGCTGATCCGGTTCGTCCCCAACAGCCCCATGGCGCTCGGGGTGGCCGGCGGCCGTGCGGTCCTGGAGACGGACCTCACCGCCACCCACGACTGGCGGGCCCAGGACCCGGTCCGTGCCCGGCTCATGCTGGACCACGGCCTCCACTCGTTCATCGCCGTCCCCCTGCGGGCCCGCGGCGTGCTGCTGGGGATGGCCGGCTACTGGCGGGTACAGCCCTCGCCGCCGTTCGACGAGGAGGACGTGTCCTTCGCCGAGGAGCTGACCGCCCGGGCCGCGCTGTCCATCGACAACGCCCGCCGCTTCACCCGCGAGCACACGATGGCCGTCACCCTGCAGCGGAGCCTGCTGCCCCGCGGCGTACCGGACCAGTCCGCCGTCGAGGTCGCCCACCGCTATCTGCCCGCGCGGGCCGGGGTGGGCGGCGACTGGTTCGATGTCATCCCGCTGCCCGGCGCCCGGGTGGCCCTGGTGGTCGGCGATGTCGTCGGACACGGTCTGCACGCCGCCGCCACCATGGGCCGGCTGCGCACCGCCGTGCACAATTTCTCCACGCTCGACCTGCCGCCGGACGAGCTGCTGAGCCATCTGGACGAGCTGGTCGCCCATATCGACGCGGACGAGGGCACCGGCGGCCAGGAGTGGCAGGGGATCTCCGGGGCCACCTGCCTGTGCGCCGTCTACGATTCCGTCTCCGGTCAGGTGACCGCCGCCACCGCAGGCCACCCGGGCCCGGTGGTCGTCGGCCCCGACGGCACCGTGTCCTTCCCCGAGCTGCCGGTTTCGCCACCGCTCGGCCTGGGCGCGGGGATGCCCATGGAGACGGCGGTGCTGACCCTGGCCGAGGGCACCCGGCTGGCGCTCTTCACCGACGGGCTGATCGAGAGCCGCGAGCGGGATCTCGATGCGGGCCTGGCGGCGCTGGGCGCCGCACTGGGCGGGCCCGCCCGTACGCCGGAGGAGACCTGCGCGGCGGTGATCGACACGATGCTGCCCACCGGGCACAACGACGACATCGCCCTGCTGGTGGCCCGTACGCGCCTGCTGGACCCGGCGCGGATCGCCGAGTGGGACGTGCCCTCCGACCCGGCGGCGGTGTCCCCGGTGCGCAACGCCTGCGCCCGCCGGCTGGCGGACTGGGGCCTGGAGGACATCGCCTTCACCACGGAGCTCATCCTGAGCGAACTGCTGACCAACGCGGTCCGCTACGGGTCCGAGCCCATCCGGGTGAGGCTGCTGTACGACCGCAGCCTGATCTGCGAGGTCTCCGACGGGTCCAGCACCTCCCCGCACCCGCGCCGGGCCGAGGCCACCGACGAGGGAGGACGCGGCCTGTTCCTGGTCGCGCAGTTCGCCGAGCGCTGGGGCACCCGCTACACCGCACGCGGCAAGATCATCTGGAGCGAGCAGGCCCTCCAGCCCCCGGTCGCCCCGGCCGGGGAGGACCTGGGGGCGGCGCTCCTCGCCGCATGGGACGACGAGGGGTTCTGAGACGGCGCCGGGGCCTGCTGGGACTGCGCGGTCGAGGCTGCCGCACGTACGCTGGGCTCGATCGGTATATCTCCGACATGTTCGCCCGTGATGGAGACCTTGTGCCCGCACCCCGTCTCCGGACAGCCGCCGTCGCCGCCTGCCTGGCCCTCGCGGCGGCGCCCCTCGGTGCCTGCGGAGACAAGCCCGCCGCCGCACCCAGGGCGCCCGCGGTGGCCACCTCCGCCGCGGACGCGGGCGGCATGGCGGCACTGACGGCGGCGGCGCAGAAGGAAGGGGCGCTGAACACGATCGCGCTCCCGCGGGACTGGGCCAATTACGGCGCGCTGATCGACGGCTTCGAGAAGAAGTACGGCATCAAGGTCTCGGTGGAGAACCCGGAGGGCACCAGCCAGGACGAGATCGACGCCCTGAAGGAGCACCGGCGCGACGGCCGCGCGCCCGACGTGATCGACGTGGGCGGCTCGTTCGCGCAGCCCGCGGCGCGCCAGGGCCTGCTCGCCCCGTACGAGGTCGCCGCCTTCGACCGGATCCCCGAGCAGCAGAAGGACAAGCGGGCCCACTGGTACAACAACTACGGCGGGTACATCTCGATCGGCTGTGACGCCAAACGCGTCAAGAACTGCCCCGCGACCTTCGCCGATCTGCGCAAGCCCGAGTACAAGGGCCAGGTCTCGCTCAATGGGAACCCCACCGACTCCGGCTCGGCGTTCGCCGGCGTGTATGCGGCGGCCCTGGCGAACGGGGGCTCCTTCGACAACATCCAGCCGGGCATCGACTTCTTCGCCGAGCTCCGCAGGAACGGCAACTTCATCCCGGTCGAATCCACCCCGGCCACGATCGAGAAGGGGCAGACCCCGATCAGCATCGACTGGGACTTCCTCAACCTCGGTTACGCCGAGGAGTTCCGGAAGAAGGGTGCGGACGTCGACTGGCGGACCGCCATCCCCTTCGACGGCAGCTTCGCCCAGTACTACGCGCACGCGGTGAACAAGGACGCCCCGCATCCGGCGGCGGCCCGCCTGTGGCAGGAGTACGTCTTCAGTCCGGAGGGCCAGAACATCCGGCTCGGCGCCTATGCGCGCCCCGTCCTCATGGAGGCCATGAAGGAGGACGGCACGCTCGACGAGGCCGCCGCCGCGAAACTGCCGACGGTCGAGGGCACACCCGCGTTTCCGACGGAAGCACAGCAGAGGAAGGCGAAGGAGACCGTCAACCGCGGCTGGGCCGAGGCCGTCCCGGGCTGAGCCGGGCCATGCCGACCCGTGCCGAGCCATGCCGGGCCGGGCCGCGCCGGGGCTCGGAGGTCATCCCGTCCTGTCGACCTGCCGGAAACCTCCACAACGTGCAGGTCATCGCGCCGCGTCCCCTTCACGGCTCCCCGATTCCCCGACCGGACCCCCGGCTCCGCTGGGGGATTTGTCCCGCTATTGACCCCTGACGCCGCGAGCCGCCCGGATCTGTTACCCGATCTCGCGGAGACCCTGTCGGCATTCGGTGAAATTAGCTGCACGCCCGCCGTCCCGCGTGCACAACCGCCGGTAAAACGGCGTCAACACAATTGGCCGGGCCACCCGTTCGCATGCTTTCATCGTGCCCGCTGCGGCAGCTTCCCCCCACATTCCCCCCAACTCCCCCCATGAAATGAAGGGTGCGCAACATGCGTGACAACCTCGAGACCCGCGAGATCGCCGACACCGAGCTGGACGCCGTGTCCGGTGGCGTCGTCAGCATCTCCGGCGGCCTCGCCGGTGCCGTGACCAGCGACGTCACCGGCATCCTGGGCACCGTCGGCTCCCTGCAGACGGTCCAGGGCGTCCAGGGCCTCGCCGCCAACGTCCCCGGCCTGGCCTCGGGCATCACCGGTGTTTCGGTCAACACCGCCGCCCTGACCGGCTTCGCCGGTATCTGAGTGGAACAACCGTGAACCCCGGGACGCGGGCTTTTCCCGTCCCGGGGTTCACGGCCGCCCCTGCACCAAGGAATGATCCGTGCAGTTCCGCCAAAAGGCTCTGGTCAAGCTGGAGTCTCCCGAAGAACTCGATGTGCCGGTGCGCTTCGCGCGCGCCCAGGGCCGTCTCGTCCTGGCCGTCACGGCCGTCGTGATGGCAGCCGCGACCGTCTGGGCCCTCACCGGCACGGTGTCCGCCACCCTGGGCGTGCCCGGCATCCTCACCCGCGCCGAGGGCAGCTACCTGCTGCAGAGCCCGGTCGCCGGACAGGTGACCGCCCTCCTCGTCGAGGAGGGCCGCCCGGTGTCCCCCGGTACCCCCCTCCTCACCGTCCGTACCGCCCAGGGCGAACAGCCCGTGCGCGCGGTGGCCGGCGGCCGGGTGGCCACTCTGGTCGCCCGGGTGGGCTCGGTCGTCACGGCCGGCGCGGACGTGGCGGTCGTGGAGCGCGTCACGGATCCCGACGAGCCGCTGGTGGCCGTGCTGTACGCGACGGGCGGCAGCGCCGCGGAGGTCCGGGTGGGCGCCTCCGTCGACCTGAGCCTCGCGACCGTGCCCCGGGAGCGGTTCGGGGTGCTGCACGGCCGGATCAAGGCGGTGGGCCGGGCACCCCAGACGCAGGCGCAGATCGCCGGCTTCCTCGGCGACAACGGGCTCGCCGCGCAGTTCTCGCGGCAGGGAAACCCGGTTGCGGTGCTCGTGCAGCTGGAGTCCGCCACCGGCACCGAGTCCGGGTACGCATGGTCCTCCGCGGGCGGGCCTCCGTACGCCATCGAGTCCGGGACTCCGGTCACCGGCGCCGTACGCCTCTCCGCCCAGCGCCCCGTCGACTGGCTGCTCCCGTGACCGCGCCCCACGCCGCCGGGGGCCGGCGCCGCGCCGCCCGCCGGCCCGCCGCTCCCCGGGGCCCGAGACCGCGTACCGTCCGCACCCCCACCGTGCTCCAGATGGAGGCGGTGGAATGCGGGGCCGCGGCCCTGGCCATGGTGCTCGGCCACTACGCCCGCTTCGTCCCGCTGGAGGAGCTGCGGATCGCCTGCGGCGTCTCCAGGGACGGCTCGCGGGCGAGCAACCTCCTCAAGGCGGCGCGCGGTTACGGCCTCCAGGCCAAGGGCATGCAGATGGACCTGGCCGCGCTGGCCGAGGTCCCCGCCCCGGCCATCCTGTTCTGGGAGTTCAACCACTACGTCGTCTACGAGGGCATGGGCCGGCGCTTCGGCCGCCGGGGCGTGTACGTCAACGACCCCGGCAAGGGCCGCCGGTTCGTGCCCATGGACGAGTTCGACACCGCCTTCACCGGCATCGTGCTCACCTTCGAACCCGGCGCCGGGTTCCGCCGCAGCGGCCGGAAGCCGGGCGTGCTGGGCGCCGTACCGGGCCGGCTGCGCGGCACCTCGGGCACCATGGCCGTCGCCGTGGTCTCCAGCCTGCTGCTGGTGGCCGTCGGTGCGACGGTGCCCGCGCTGAGCCGGACGTACATCGACATGTTCCTGATCGGGGAACAGACCTCCCTGCTGGGCGTGCTCTTCGCGTCGATGGCCACCGCCCTGGTGCTCACCGCCACCCTCACCTGGCTGCAGCAGGCCAATCTGCTGCGCGGGCGGATCGTCTCCTCCACCCTCGGCAGCGCCCGCTTCCTGCGGCACCTGCTCCGGCTGCCGGTCAGTTTCTACGCCCAGCGCAATCCGGCCGATCTGGTGCAGCGGCTGCGGTCGAACGACGCGGTCGCCGAGACCCTCGCCCGCGATCTGACCGCCGCGGGCGTGGATGCCGTGGTGGTGCTGCTCTACGCGGTGCTGCTGTGGACCTACGATCCGCAGCTCACCCTCGTCGGCGTGGCCGTGGCCCTGCTCAACGTGGTGGCCATGCGGATCGCGATCAGGGTGCGGGCCACCGGCACCCGCAAGCTGCGCGCCGAGAGCGCCCGGCTGACCAACACCTCCTACAGCGGGCTGACGCTCATCGAGACCATGAAGGCCACCGGCGGGGAGAACGGGTTCTTCCGCCGGTGGGCCGGACAGCACGCGGTCACCCTGGACGTGCAGCAGCGGCTCGGCGTGCCCAGTGCCTGGCTGGCGGTGGTCGCGCCCACGCTCGCCGCCTTCAACAGTGCGCTGATCCTGATGATCGGCGGCCTGCGGGCGGTGGAGGGGCACCTTTCCGTCGGTCTCCTGGTCGCCTTCCAGGCCCTGGTCACCAGCTTCACCGCGCCGATCAGCCGGCTCAACGGAGTCGCCGGCCGGATCCAGGACTTCGCGGCCGACATCGCCCGGCTCAAGGACGTCGAGAACTTCCCCGTCGACCCCGTCCATGCGCGCCGCGAGCCCGCCGCCGGCACCCGCCGGCTCACCGGCCATCTGGAGCTGGACGGCATCACCTTCGGCTACAGCCCCCTGGACGCCCCGCTGCTCCGGGACTTCTCGCTCACCGTCGGCCCCGGACAGCAGGTCGCGCTGGTCGGCGGCTCCGGCAGCGGCAAGTCCACCGTCTCCCGGCTGATCGCCGGGCTCTACACCCCCTGGGAGGGCGCCATCCGCATCGACGGGATGCGGCTGGCGGACATTCCGCGCGGTGCGCTGGCCGCCTCCGTCTCCTTCGTGGACCAGGACGTGTTCCTGTTCGAGGGCACGGTCCGCGACAACGTGGCGCTGTGGGACCCCTCGGTCCCGGACGAGGCCGTCCTCGCGGCGCTCGAGGACGCCGCCGTCCTCGATGTGGTGGCCGGCCGGCCCGGGGGCATCCACAGCCGGGTCGAGCAGGACGGCCGGAACTTCTCCGGCGGTCAGCGCCAGCGCCTGGAGATCGCCCGGGCGCTGGTGCGCAATCCCGGGGTCCTCGTGCTCGACGAGGTCACCAGCGCCCTGGACGCGGTGACCGAGCGGCTGGTCATCGACAACCTGCGCCGCCGCGGCTGCGCCTGCGTGGTCATCGCGCACCGGCTCAGCACGGTGCGCGACAGCGACGAGATCCTCGTGCTGGACCGGGGCACGGTCGTGGAGCGCGGTCCGCACGAGTACCTGGTGGCCGCCGGCGGCCGGTACGCCCAACTGGTCAGGGAGCACTGACGTGAACACGGTCGGCACCACGGGCACCGGGGTGGTGTCCCCGGACCCGGTCGTCGCGGCCCTGGGCGGGTTGGGCGCACCGGTGGACTGCACCGGTCTGCGCAGCATCTCCCTGGAGGGCCCGTCCGTCCTGTGGCTCCTGGTCCGGGGCGAGCTGGACCTGTTCGCCGTGGCCACGGCGCAGCTGGGGAACTGGCACTTCCTGGGCCGGCTGGAGGCGGGGACGCTGCTCCTGGGCCCGGCCGAGGGCCCCGGGCACACCCTGGTGGGCCGGCCGTCGCGGGAGTGCCTGCTGCGCCGTATCGAGCTGCGGGAGTCTGCGGGTCCGTGGCACCCGGGGCAGTGGTACGCCGACCAGGGCGGGTACGGCGTCGGCGACGGGTACCTGAGCCCGCTGGACGCGGCCTTCGCGCGCGGCGTGGGCCGCGGCCTGCGGGTGCTGTACGAGGCGCCGCTCGGCGGCGACCCCGGACAGGGCGGGCACGGCGGGGGCGGCGGGGCCGATGAGGACATCATGTGGATGCAGATCGCCCCCGGCAGCGTGCAGTACGGGGCCGCGTACGAGGCGGCGATGGCCGACGCCCTGCTGGTCGACCCGGCGATGTGGCAGGGCATGGTCGAGCAGCAGTACCGGCTGCGGCTGGCCCTGGACCGCTGGATCGAGCAGCGCGAACGCGCCCACGAGGACCGTACGGCCGCCGGTGTCGAGGCCGGCCGGGCCGCCCGTACCGAGGCGAACCGGGTGCTGGCGGCCTCCCTCGGCCGCTCGGCCGCACCTGCCGCGCGCGGCGGCGCGAGCGCCGACGCGACCCTCGCCGTGTGCCGCCTGGTCGCCGCCGAAACGGGCATCGCCTTGGACGCGGCGGCCGGGGCGGGAGCCGGCTCCGAGCGGACGGACCCCGTCGAGCGCATCGCGCTCGCCGCACGCTTCCGCACCCGCCCGGTCGGTCTCGTCGGGCGCTGGTGGCGGGAGAACAGCGGGCCCCTGGTGGGCCGGCGCGCTGCGGACGGGGCGCCGGTCGCCCTGCTCTGGCGGCGCGGCGGCTATGTGGCGGTCGACCCGGCCAGCGGCCAACGCGAGCGGATTGGCGAGCGCGGCAACGGCGGCAAGGGTGGCAAGGGCGACCCGGCCGGTTTCGAACCGCGGGCCGTGATGTTCTACCGCCCGCTGCCCGACGGCCCGCTGGGCCTGCTCGCACTGCTGCGGTTCAGTGTCCGGGGCACCCGCGCGGAACTGCGGAGCCTCCTGCCGGCCGCGCTGGTCGCGATGGTCCTGGGCGCGCTGGTGCCGGTGGCCACCGGCAAGGTGCTCGGCCGGTACGTGCCGCAGGCGGAGTCCGGCCTGATCGTGCAGACCACGGTCGCGCTGCTGGCGGCCGGTGTGCTCTCGGCGGTCTTCATGCTCTGGCAGAACGTCTCGCTGCTGCGTATGGAGGGCCGGATCGAGGCCACCCTGCAGCCCGCGGTGTGGGACCGGCTGCTGAGGCTGCCGACGACCTTCTTCACCGGCGACTCGGGCCGCGCCGGCCAGTCGACGGGGGAGCTGGCCAATGCCGCCATGGGCATCAGCACCATCCGCCGCACCCTGTCCGGCATCGGAGCGGTCTGCATCCAGGCGAGCACCGTGGGGACCATGAACCTGGTGCTGCTGTTCGTCTACAACGCGCAGCTGGCGCTGGCGGCGGTGGGCATGCTGTTCCTCGTCGCGGTGGTCTTCCTGGGGCTGGGGCTGTGGCAGCTGCGCTACCAGCGCCGGCTGGTCAGGCTGGACAACCGGCTCGACAACCAGGCCTTCCAGACCCTGCGCGGGCTGCCGAAGCTGCGGGTGGCGGCGGCTGAGAGCTTCGCCTACGCCGCCTGGGCGCGGGAGTTCGCCCGGACCCGGACCCTGCACCAGCGCGCCGGCCGGATCCAGAACCTCGTCACGGTGCTCAACGCGGTCTGCCTTCCGCTGTGCACGCTGGTGATGTTCATGCTGCTGGCCGGGCCGGCCCGCGGCACCATGTCCGCCGCGGCGTTCCTGACGTTCAGCACCGCCGTGACGCTCCTGCTGTCCTCGGTCACCCAGGTGACGGGCGCGCTGCTGTCGGCGGCGGCCGTGCTGCCCGTGTTCGAGGAGGTCGCGCCGATCCTGCGGGCGACGCCCGAGGTGCGCGGCGCCGCTGCCGCCCCCGGCGTGCTGGGCGGAGCCGTCGAGGCCCGGCAGCTGTCGTACCGCTATGCCGAGGACGGCCCGCTGGTTCTCGACGAGGTGGATCTCCGGGTCCGGCCGGGTGAGTTCGTGGCGATCGTCGGGGCCAGCGGCTGCGGGAAGTCGACCCTGCTGCGGCTGCTGATCGGCTTCGACAGGCCGACCACCGGCAGTGTGCGGTACGACGGCCAGGACCTGGCGGGGCTGGACCAGGCGGCCGTGCGCCGGCAGTGCGGGGTGGTCCTCCAGCACGCCCGGCCGTTCACCGGCTCGATCCTGGACTGCATCCGGGGCGCCGATTCGTTCTCCCTGGAGGAGGTGTGGGAGGCCGTGGCGATGGCGGGCCTGGCCGAGGACATCAAGGCCATGCCCATGGGCCTGCACACCATGCTGTCCGATGGCGGGGGCACCGTCTCGGGCGGCCAGCGCCAGCGCCTCATGATCGCCCAGGCCCTGGTCCGCCGGCCCCGGGTGCTCTTCTTCGACGAGGCCACCAGTGCACTGGACAACGAGGCCCAGCGGGTGGTGATCGAGTCGACCCGGGCCCTGCGCGCCACCCGCATCGTGATCGCGCACCGGCTGTCCACGATCATGGACGCCGACCGGGTGATCGCCATGGCGGACGGGCGCATCGTCCAGCAGGGTCCGCCCGCCGAGCTGCTCGCCGACACCTCGGGGCTGTTCCACGGCCTGGTCCGCCGCCAGCTGAGCTGAGCCGAAGCGCTGGGCTGCGTGGCGCTGAGCCGAGCCGCCGGGTCAGCCGACCCGGTCGTCCGGCGCCACCCGGTGGGCCTCCAGGCCGGGGGTGGCCAGCAGCTCGGCGACCAGCTCCGCGGAGCCGCCGACGTACGTACTCACCAGGTCGACATCGCCGCCCACGCACCAGGTGCGGTCCTGCGGCCACCAGAGGTCGGGGAGCTCGGTGAACTCGTCCACGAGCTGCGGGGAGAGGGCATCGGCCAGCGGTCCGGACAGCAGCAGTTCCTCGCGGCCGGGGGTGGGGAAGGTGGGCAGCCCGGACCAGTCCCGGCGGCCGTACCCCTCCCACAGGCCGTACCGGCACTGCTCCGGGGTGTCCGTGTGGCGGGCCAGAACGGGGATCAGGACCCGGGCGACCCCGGCGGGGGTAGGGCCTTCGGCCGGGTGCTCGTCCCAGACGCCGGGCAGACCGTACTCCTGCTCGTTCTGGTAGTACCGGTCCGCGCCGATCACCTCGTACCAGTCGGTGAGCGGGCCGACCCGGCGGCCGTAGGCGGCGGCGACGGTGTCCCAGCGGACCGGCCGCTCGTCGAGGGAGGCGGGGTGCAGCAGCCGTGCGTACGCCGCGAAGCCGGGCGCGGCGATGCCGGCCACGGTGCCGAAGTCGCCGTGGCCGGGACGGCGCTCGGTCAGCCAGTGCGCCGGCCCGAGATCCGCCGTCTCGACCCGGAGCCGTCCGTACCGGTCGGGGAAGGAGTCCACGCGCACAGTGTGCCGGACGGTGTCCGGAACGCCGAAGGGCGGCGGTGGGACCTGCGTCCCACCGCCGCCCTTCCGGAACGGATCGGAGCGATCAGACCGCCGGGATCGGGTAGGTCGGGTACTCCACCCCGGAGACGTGCTGGACGACCCGGATGACCTGGCACGAGTAGCCGAACTCGTTGTCGTACCAGAGGTAGAGGATCGCGTTGTCGCCGTCGACCTTGGTGGCACCGGCGTCCACGATCGAGGCGTGGCGCGAGCCGACGAAGTCCATGGAGACGGCGTCGGGGGCGGTGGTGAAGTCGATCTGGCGCTTCAGCGGCGAGTGCAGCGAGACGTCGCGGAGGTAGTCGAGGACCTCTTCGCGGGTGGTCTCGCGGCCCAGGCGCAGGCTCAGGATCGCGATCGAGACGTCCGGGACCGGGACGCGGATGGAGCTGCCGGTGATCGGCGCCTTGAGCTCGGGCAGGGCCTTGGCGACGGCGGAGGCGGCACCGGTCTCGGTGATGACCATGTTCAGCGGCGCGGAGCGGCCACGGCGGTCGGCCTTGTGGTAGTTGTCCAGCAGGTTCTGGTCGTTGGTGAACGAGTGGACGGTCTCCACGTGGCCGCGCAGCACGCCGTACTCGTCGTCCATCGCCTTCAGCGGCGGGACGATCGCGTTCGTGGTGCAGGAGGCGCAGGACAGGATGCGCTCGTCCGGCTTCACGGTGTCGTGGTTGACGCCGTGCACGATGTTCGGGACGTCGCCCTTGCCGGGGGCGGTGAGGACGACCTTGTCGATGCCGGGGCGCAGGTGCTTGGAGAGCCCCTCGCGGTCGCGCCACTTGCCCGTGTTGTCGATGAGGATGGCGTCCTTGATGCCGTACGCCGTGTAGTCGACCTCGGAGGGGTCGTTGGCGTAGATCACCTTGATCGCGTTGCCGTTGGCGATGATCGTGCTGTTCGCCTCGTCCACGGTGATGGTGCCCTGGAACTGGCCGTGGATGGAGTCGCGGCGCAGCAGCGAGGCGCGCTTGACGAGATCCTGGTCACCGCCGCCGCGGACGACGATGGCACGCAGCCGCAGACCGTTGCCGGAGCCGGCCTTCTCGATCAGCAGGCGGGCGACGAGGCGGCCGATGCGGCCGAAGCCGTAGAGGACGACGTCGCGGCCCTGGCGGCACTCGATCTTGTTGGCACCGGTGGCGCCGGCGACGGCCTCGGCGGTGAACTGCTCGACCGTAAGACCGCGGTCATCGGTCTTGTAGTTCGCGGCGAGCATGCCGATGTCGATCTGGGAGGGACCGAGGTCCAGCGCGGTGAGGGCCTGCAGGAACGGCAGGGTCTCGGTGACCGAGAGCTCCTCGCCGTCGATCTGGCGGGCGAACCGGTGGGTTTTGAGAATGCTCACCACGGATTTGTTCACCAGGGAGCGGCTGTGCAGCAGGACCGTGACGTCCCGCTCCCGGTGAAGCTTCCCGATGATCGGGATCATCGACTCCGCGATCTCCTCGCGGTTCTTCCAGTTGGTGAACGAGTCGTCATTGACAGTCACAGGTTTATCTTTCGAGCTAGGCGGCGCTCATATGCTAACCCCTCGGTCCTTTGATCTTTCAAGCGGTACCCGTCTCCCGAACCCGCCGAGAAGCGTCCGGCGGCCTAGGCTGGTGGGAGAGCCCGGATTCGAGAAGGGCAGTGTCATGACCACCACAGCGAACCGTGCGGAGATCGAAGCCGACATCAAGGAGACCCTGGGTCTGGTGCCCCACTTCTTCTCCTCCATCCCGACGGAGCTGCTCGGGCCCGAGTGGGAGATCTTCAAGCGGATCGAGCTCGGGGAAACCCTGATCCCGAACAAGTACAAGGAGCTCATCGGGGTGGGGCTGCACGCCGAGACCAAGTGCCGGTACTGCAGCCTGTTCCACACCGAGGCCGCAAAGCTCTTCGGGGCCACCGACGAAGAAGTCCAGGAAGCCGTCCACTACGCCAAGGCCAGCCTCGGCTGGAGTGCCTACATCAACGGCATGCAGGAGGACTACGACCAGTTCGCCAAGGAGCTGGACCAGGTCACCGCATACGTCCGCGCCAAGGCCGCGTGATGGAGCTGGAGCGGATCCGGCCCACGGTGCTGCGGGGGACCTTCCACGCGTACGAACTGGCCGCGCTGACGGCGGCGGCCCGGTACGTGGTCGAGTCCGCACCCGCCGACGTTCCGGCGGAATCGCTGGACCAGCTCGAGCAGCTGCTCACGGAGTACGACCGGCAGGTGCGGAAGCTGGCCGGCCGGCAGCCGTGACCTCTTCCCCGGCCATCCGTCAGGTCATACGATTCATGCCACAACCGAATGGCTGCACGACTGGGGGAAGCCGGTGGGAATCCGGCGCTGACCTGCAACCGTGAGCGGCGCGCTGCGCCGTGAGTCGGAGAACCCAGCGCGCGGCTCGTACCGCTTCCCCTGTCATGGTCTGCAGCACGAAGCCTTGAACCTCCGGCGCGCCGGCCGGTCCTGCCCGCCTCCCCCCACGGGGCGGCGGGGCGGGCCGTGGTGCGCCCGGTGGCGGTCGGGGCGCCGGCGCACGACCCCGACACGGCACTCCTGCCAGAAAGGCACTTCATGCGCCAGACCGTCGCCCGCCGAGCCGTCGTCACCGCCGCCGCTCTCGGGCTCGTCCTCGCCACCGCGCCGGCCGCCGCCCAGGCCACGACCGCGAAGCCGAACACCAACCGGCCGGTCCGGGTCACCCTCACCGTGCAGGGCCCGGAGGGCCAGCTGTTCAAGGGGAAGATCACGACCAAGGGCCACGAGGTCACCACCGCCACCGGCGGCACCCACACGTGCGACGGCACCAACGGCGGCGCGAACCCGACCGCCGTTCCCACCCCGACCGCCGCCCTCGACGACGCGGCGCGCAGAAACTACTTCGACTGGGACGGCACCTGGTACGCGTCCTTCGACGACTTCTCCGTCGACACCATCAAGCAGGTCAACGGCGGCGGTTCGGCCTACTGGAGCATCTCCGTCAACGGCACCCCGACCCCGGTCGGCGGCTGCCAGTTCAAGCTCAACGCCGGCGACCAGGTGGCGTTCACCTGGACCGCCTTCTAAGCGAGACGGCTTCGGGGCCGTATCGCTCGTGGCGGGTACGGCAGAGCGCGGAACGGCTCACCAGGCCGTTCCGCGCTCTTCCGCTCCGCCGGCACCGGGACCCTCATGCCCGGGCCGACGGCCGCCCGGGCCCCTCAGCCCCGGCCGGCGATGTGGCCGTACTCGTGGAACCCCCGCCCCGACTTCCGGCCCAGGAGGCCGGCCTGCACCATGCGGCGGAGCAGCGGCGGCGGAGCGTACAGGGGCTCCTTGAACTCCTCGTAGAGGGCCGCGGCGATGGCGTCGACGGTGTCGAGGCCGATCAGGTCGGCCAGTTTGAGCGGGCCCATGGGGTGGGCGCAGCCCTGTTCCATGCCGGCGTCGATGTCGGCGGCGGTGGCGAAACCGGATTCCGCCATCCGGACGGCCGACAGCAGATAGGGGATCAGCAGGGAGTTGACGATGAACCCGGCGCGGTCCTGGGAGCGGATCGCGGTCTTGCCCAGGGTGTCGCGGGCGAAGGCCTCCACGGCCCCGGCGGTCTCCGCCGAGGTGTGCAGGGAGGTCACCACCTCCACCAGCGGCAGCACCGGAACGGGGTTGAAGAAGTGCAGGCCGACCACCCGGTCGGCGCGGCGGGTGGCCATCCCCAGCTGCATGACGGGGAGGGCGGAGGTGTTGGTGGCCAGGACCGCCGCCGGGTCCTCCACGATCTTGTCGAGGGCGGCGAACACCTCCGTCTTGGCCCCGGGGTTCTCGGTCACGGCCTCGATCACGAGCTGCCGGTCGGCGAGGTCTTCCAGGTCTCCGGTGAACACCAGCCGGGCCAGGGCGTCCTCGGCCGAGAGCCGGTCGAGTTTGCCGCGCTGGACGGCGCGTTCCAGGGATACGGCGACGCGTTCGCGGGCGGTGCGGGCGGCGGTGGCGTCGGCTTCGGCCACCACCGTGTCCAGGCCGGCCCGGGCGCAGACCTCGGCGATGCCGGCGCCCATCTGGCCGCCGCCGATGATCCCGATGCGCTGGAAGCGGGCGGCGGGCCGGGTGCGGGCGCTCATGACGGCACCGGCGCGGCGGCGTGGCGGACCAGGTGGCGGGTGTAGGCCTCGGGGGTGAAGAAGGCGGGCAGTTCCGCGGCGAGGGCGGTACGGACGAACACTTCGCGGGCCTCCGCGGACAGGGCGGCGGGGTCCTCGGCGGCCAGGGCCGCGACTTCCGCGTCCAGCAGGCCGGTGACGGTGGCGTGGTCCACGCTGCCGTGGCGGAGCCACTGCCAGATCTGGACCCGGGCGATCTCCGCGGTGGCGGCGTCCTCCATCAGCCCGTAGAGGGCGACGGCTCCGCTGCCGCGCAGCCAGGCGTCGAAGTAGCGCAGGGCGACGGCGACGTTGGCGCGGATGCCCTCGTCGGTCGGCGGGGCGACGATCCGGCGGACCGAGAGCAGGTCGGCGGCCGTGACCTCGACATCGCCACGGGTGCGTTCGAGCTGGTGGGGCCGCTCCCCCAGGACGCCGTCGAAGACCTCGCGGCAGACCGGGACGAGTCCGGGGTGGGCCACCCAGGAGCCGTCGAAGCCGTCCTCGGCCTCGCGTTCCTTGTCGAGGCGGACCTTGGCGAGGGCCGCGGTGTTGGCCTCGGTGTCCCGGCTGGGCACATGGGCGGCCATACCGCCGATGGCGTGGGCGCCGCGCCGGTGGCAGGTGCGGACCAGGAGTTCGGTGTAGGCCCGCATGAAGGGGGCGGTCATGGTGACCTTGGCCCGGTCGGGCAGCCGGAAGTCGGTGCGGTGGCCGAAGGTCTTGATGAGGCTGAAGAGGTAGTCCCAGCGGCCGGCGTTGAGGCCGGCACTGTGCTCGCGCAGCTCGTGGAGGATCTCCTCCATCTCGAAGGCGGCGGTGATCGTCTCGATGAGGACGGTGGCCCGGATGGTGCCGCGGGGGATGCCGAGCAGGTCCTGGGCGAGGAGGAACACATCGTTCCAGAGCCGGGCTTCGTACCGGTTCTCCAGCTTGGGGAGGTAGAAGTAGGGGCCGGAGCCGGCGTCGATCTGGCGCTGGGCGCAGTGGAAGAAGTACAGGCCGAAGTCGACGAGGGAGGCGGGCACGGGGCGCCCGTCGATCTCCAGGTGTTCCTCGGTGAGGTGCCAGCCGCGGGGGCGGACCATGATGGTCGCGAGCTGCTCGCCGAGGCGGTATTCCCTGCCCTCGGGGGTGGTGAAGTCGATGCGCCGGTCGATGGCGTCGCTGAGGTTCAGCTGGCCGTCGATGACATTGGCCCAGGTCGGGGCGGTGGCGTCTTCGAAGTCGGCCATCCACACCTGGGCACCGGAGTTGAGGGCGTTGACGGTCATCCGGCGCTCGGGGGGTCCGGTGATCTCCACGCGGCGGTCGGTGAGACCGGGGGCGGGCGGGGCGACGCGCCAGTCGGGGTCCTCGCGGATGGCGCGGGTGGCGAGCGGGAAGCCGAGCGGGGTGCCGTGGGCGAGGTGGCCCGAACGGCGGCGGCGCTCCTTGAGGACTTCCAGGCGCCGGTCCGCGAACGCGGCGTCGAGCCGGCCGATGAACTCCAGGGCCGCGGGCGTCAGGATCTCCTCGTGACGCTCACCCGGGGCACCGAGAACCCGGACGCTGCTGGTCAGGGGCGGGAGGGACATGCGGTTCTCCTCAGCGGGGGCGGGTGCCCGACGGGGACGTCCGCCGGGCACCGGGTGCCGTGGTTCCGTGATTCCGTGGTTCCGGGCGGGATTTAGTGGAACTGCTCTTCCTCGGTGGAGCCGGCGAGCGCGGTGGTCGAGGAGGCCGGGTTGACGGCGGTGGAGACCAGGTCGAAGTAGCCGGTGCCGACCTCGCGCTGGTGCTTGACCGCGGTGAACCCCTGGGCCTGGGCGGCGAACTCGCGCTCCTGGAGGTCGACATAGGCGGTCATACCCTGTTCGGCGTAGCCGCGGGCGAGGTCGAACATGCCGTGGTTGAGGGAGTGGAAGCCGGCCAGCGTGATGAACTGGAACTTGTAGCCCATGGCGCCGAGTTCGCGCTGGAACTTGGCGATCTGGTCGTCGTCCAGGGCGGCCTTCCAGTTGAAGGACGGGGAGCAGTTGTAGGCCAGCATCTGGTCCGGGTACTGCGCGTGCATCGCCTCGGCGAACTCGCGGGCCTGGGTGAGGTCCGGGGTGCCGGTCTCCACCCAGATCAGGTCGGCGTACGGGGCGTAGGCGAGGCCGCGGGCGATGACCGGGGCCATGCCGTTCTGCACCCGGTAGAAGCCCTCGGCGGTGCGCTCGCCGGTGGTGAACTGCGCGTCGCGCTCGTCGACGTCGCTGGTGAGGAGGTTCGCGGCGAGGGCGTCGGTGCGGGCGATGATCAGGGTGGGGGTGTCCGCGATGTCGGCCGCGAGGCGGGCGGCGTTGAGGGTGCGGATGTGCTGCGAGGTGGGGACGAGGACCTTGCCGCCGAGGTGGCCGCACTTCTTCTCGGAGGCGAGCTGGTCCTCGTAGTGGATGCCGGCCGCGCCCGCCGCGATCATGGCCTTGGTCAGCTCGAAGGCGTTGAGCGGACCGCCGAAGCCGGCCTCGGCGTCGGCGACGATCGGCGCCAGCCAGTCGGTGGTGTCGGTGCCGCCCTCGGCGGTGGCGATCTGGTCGGCGCGCAGCAGGGCGTTGTTGATCCGGCGGACCACCTGGGGAACCGAGTTGACCGGGTAGAGGGACTGGTCGGGGTAGGTGTGGCCGGCCTGGTTGGCATCGGCGGCGACCTGCCAGCCGGACAGGTAGATGGCCTGGAGACCGGCCCGGACCTGCTGGACGGCCTGGCCGCCGGTCAGGGCGCCGAGGGCGTGGATGTAGTCCTGCTCGTGCAGCTGCCGCCACAGGCGTTCGGCGCCACGCCGGGCCAGGGTGTGCTCCTCGCGGACGCTGCCGGACAGCCGCACCACCTCCTCGGCGCCGTAGGTCCGCTCGATGCCGGCCCAGCGCGGGTCGGTCGCCCAGCGCTGGGCCAGCTCCGCTGCCGCCGCCTTCATCGTCTCGGTCTGCGCCATGTCCGTCTCCCTGCGTGTTGTCAACCATGCGAATTTCATGTCACTCAGTGACATCAGTACCGGGCGGCCCGCCGGACACCCGGCGAGGTGGAGCGGAGCAATGTGCCCGGAAGGGCCGGATGGCAGGAATGACGGGAATCGCCAGGGCGACGTCAGGGCGGATGTCGTCCTCGGGTCCTGCGCTCCGGCCGTGTCCGGCGGGCCGCAGTACGACTCTGGCAGTGGCACCCAGTGCCATCAAGCATGGCCGCCTGCCAAGTTCTGCGCATCTTGGGCGGCGGAATTGCCAATCTTGCAAAGGGTGCGCTTCGGCCGTCGGCGGCCTAGACTCACCCCCTACTCGCCCCCCTACTCGTCGGTAGGAGATCACCATGAGCAAGACGTATGCGGGGGCCCGCCTGCGCCGGCTGCGCGAGGAGCGCGGGATCAGCCAGGCCCAGCTGGCCCGGATGCTGGAGATCTCCCCCAGCTATCTGAACCAGATGGAGCACGACTCCCGGCCGCTGACCGTGCCGGTGCTGCTGCGGCTCACCGAGACCTTCGGCGTGGACCCCGGGTTCTTCGCGGAGCGCGACAACGCCCGGGCGGTGGCCGATCTGCGCGAGGCGCTGGCGGACGACCTCACCGCCGGCCGCGTCTCCCCCGCCGACCTGTCCGAACTCGTCCAGCGGCTGCCCGCCGTCGCCGCCGTCCTGCTCGACCTCGGGCGGCGCAACGCCGCCCTGGCGGAGCGGTTCGCGGAGGCCGCGGAGGGGCGCGGCGGCCCGGCCGGACCGGGTGCGGGGCCGCGCCCGCCGCACGAGGAGATCCGCGAGTTCTTCTACCGCCGGCAGAACTACCTGCACGAGACCGACCTGGCCGCCGGCCGGCTGGCGGCCGAGATCGGCGTCCGGCCCGGCGCGGTGCTCGCCGCCCTCTCCGGCCGGCTCACCGAACGCCACCGCGTCCAGCTGTCGGCCGGCGCCGACAGCCTGCACCGCTACGACCCCGCCCGCCGCACCCTGCACCTGTCCGCCCGGCTCCGCCCCGGCCAGCAGGCCTTCCGGATGGCCACCCAGCTCGCCCTGCTCGAACACGGGGCCGCCCTGTCCGCCCTGGCCTCCGAGGACTTCGAGGAGGGCTCGGCCGCCTGGTCGCTGGCCCGGATCGGCATCGCCAACTACTTCGCCGCCGCGCTGATCCTGCCGTACGAGCCCTTCCATGCCGCCGCCGAGGCGGCGCGGTACGACATCGAGCTGCTCACCGACCATTTCGGCCTCGGCTACGAGACCATCTGCCACCGGCTCAGCACCCTCCAGCGCCCCCGGCACCGCGGGGTGCCGTTCTCCTTCGTACGGGTGGACCGGGCGGGGAACATGTCCAAGCGGCAGTCCGCCACGGGCTTCCACTTCTCCCGCGCCGGCGGCACCTGCCCGCTCTGGAACGTCTACGAGGCCTTCGCCTCCCCCGGCCGCATCCATGTCCAGATCGCCGCCATGCCCGACGGCCAGCGCTTCCTGTGGACCGCCCGGACCGTCACCCGGCACCGCGGCGGCTGGAGCGAGCCCGGCAAGACCTTCGCCATCGGCCTCGGCTGCGAGATCCGGCACGCCGCCCGGCTGGTCTACTCCGACGGCCTCGACCTGGACAACTCCGCGGCGGCCACCCCGATCGGGATGGGCTGCCGGATCTGCGAACGGCTGGAATGCCCGCAGCGGGCCGCTCCCCCGCTCGGCCGTCCGCTGGCCATCGACGAACACCGCAGCACCTTCGTGCCGTACCCGGTGGCCGTACCGCCGGCCGTGCCCCCGCAGCGGTAGGCCGGCGTGGGAAGCCGGGGGTGGACTTACTAGGACGTCCAACTATATGTTCGTGGCACAAGGTCCGCGGTGCAGGGAAGCCGGTGTGAATCCGGCACGGTCCCGCCACTGTGACCGGGGTGTTCCCCGGGAGTCAGATACCGGCCGCGGCATGTTCTGTGTTGTTGTCCACGAGGATGGAGCAGACACGCATGGCACCGGTCCGTACCCACGACCTCGGTGATCCGGCGGAGCGCGCGCACCCGTTCGCACGCTCGTAATCCCACGTCTCACGGCCTTACCCCGCGGCGCGCCCCACCGGGCACGACCGCCGGTCTGCCGTGCCATCCCCGGATCCAACCTGACGAGAGCAGGCACCCATGGTCCGTGAACTCACCCATTTCATCGGCGGCAAGCACACCACCGGAACCTCCGGGCTCTTCGCCGACGTGTTCGACCCCAACACCGGCGGCATCCAGGCCCGCGTCCCGCTCGCCGGGCGCGCCGACACCGAGGCCGCCATCGCCAACGCCGAGGAGGCGCAGGCGGAGTGGGGGCAGTGGAACCCGCAGCGCCGCGCCCGGGTGCTGCTCCGTTTCCTCCAGCTGGTCGAGGGCGAGCGCGATGCGCTGGCCCGGCTGCTGTCGGCGGAGCACGGCAAGACCGTGGCCGACGCGCACGGCGACATCCAGCGCGGCCTGGAGGTGGTGGAGTTCGCCGCCGGCATCCCGCACCTGCTCAAGGGCGAGTTCACCGACAACGCCGGCACCGGGATCGATGTGCACTCGCTGCGCAGCCCGCTCGGTGTGGTCGCCGGGATCACCCCGTTCAACTTCCCCGCCATGATCCCGCTGTGGAAGGCCGCCCCGGCCCTGGCCTGCGGAAACGCCTTCATCCTCAAGCCGTCCGAGCGGGATCCCTCGGTACCGCTGCGGCTCGCCGAGCTCTTCCTGGAGGCGGGGCTGCCGCCCGGTGTGCTCAATGTGGTCAACGGCGGCAAGGAAGCGGTCGACACCCTGCTGGAGGACCCGCGGGTGCAGGCCCTCGGCTTCGTCGGGTCCACCCCGATCGCCGCGCACATCTATGCGACCGCCGCCGCCCACGGCAAGCGCGCCCAGTGCTTCGGCGGCGCCAAGAACCACATGATCGTGATGCCGGACGCCGACCTCGACCAGGCCGTGGACGCGCTGATCGGCGCCGGGTACGGCTCCGCCGGCGAGCGCTGCATGGCGATCTCGGTGGCGGTGCCGGTCGGCGAGGAGACCGCCGACGCCCTGGTGGCCCGCCTGAAGGACCGGATCGCCGGCCTGCGGATCGGCCGCTCCGACGACCCGGACGCCGACTTCGGCCCGCTGGTCGGCCGCGATGCGCTCGACCGGGTCAACCGGTACGTGGGAATCGGCGCCACCGAGGGCGCCGAACTCATCGTGGACGGGCGCGGGTTCACCCTCCCCGGGCACGAGAACGGCTTCTTCGCCGGGGCCACGCTCTTCGACCGCGTCACCCCGCGGATGCGGATCTACCGCGAGGAGATCTTCGGCCCGGTGCTGTGCGTCGTACGGGCCGCCGACTACGAGGAGGCGCTGCGGCTGCCGAGCGAGCACCCGTACGGCAACGGCGTGTCGATCTTCACCCGGGACGGGGACACCGCCCGGGACTTCACCCGCCGGGTCAACACCGGCATGGTCGGCGTCAACGTCCCGATCCCGGTACCGGTGGCCTACCACACCTTCGGCGGCTGGAAGCGGTCCGGCTTCGGCGACCTGAACCAGCACGGTCCGGACGCGATCCGCTTCTACACCCGGACCAAGACCGTCACCTCGCGCTGGCCCTCCGGGGTCAAGGAGGGCGCGAGCTTCACCATCCCCACGATGGGATGAGCCCGGTGACCCTGACCCTCACCCCCGACCAGCTCGCCCTGGCCGAGGTCACCCTGGACTTCGCGCAGGAGCAGCTCGCCCCGTACGCCCTCGACTGGGACCGGGACAAGCACTTCCCGCTGGACGTCATCCGCCGGGCCGCGGACCTCGGCCTCGGCGGGGTCTACGTCGGCGAGGAGCACGGCGGATCCGGCCTGAGCCGCGCCGACGGCGTCCTCGTCTTCGAGGCCCTCGCCACCGGCTGCCCCTCCATCGCCGGATACCTCTCCATTCACAACATGGTCGGCTGGATGATCGACCGGTACGGGGACCCGGCCCAGCGGGCCCGCTGGCTGCCGGACCTGTGCACGGCACGGTCCCTCGCCAGCTACTGCCTGACCGAGCCGGGCGCCGGCTCCGATGCCGCCGGCCTGCAGACCCGGGCCGAGCGCACCGCCGACGGCTACCTCCTGACCGGGGTGAAGCAGTTCATCTCCGGAGCGGGCGCCTCCGATGTGTATGTGGTGATGGCGCGCACCGGGGCGGCGGGCCCCGGCGGGATCTCCGCGTTCGTCGTCGAACGCGGCGACCCGGGGGTCTCCTTCGGCCCCAACGAGCGGAAGATGGGCTGGAACGCCCAGCCCACCCGGCAGGTGATCCTCGACGGGGTCCCGCTCCCCGCCGACCGGCGGCTCGGCGCCGAGGGCGACGGCTTCCGGATCGCCATGACCGGCCTCAACGGCGGCCGGCTCGGCATCGCCGCCTGCTCCCTGGGCGGTGCGCAGAGCGCGCTGGACCGCAGTCTGGCGTACCTGGCCGACCGGCAGGCCTTCGGCGGGCGGCTGCTCGACGCGCAGGCGCTCCAGTTCCGGCTGGCGGACATGGCCACCGAGCTGGCCGCGGCCCGGGCCCTGGTCCGGCAGGCCGCGGACGCGCTGGACCGGGGCGATGCGATGGCACCGCATCTGTGCGCCATGGCCAAGCGGTTCGCCACCGACACCGGGTACACGGTCGCCGACCGCGCCCTGCAACTACACGGCGGCTACGGCTATCTCAGCGAGTACGGCATCGAGAAGATCGTCCGCGACCTGCGGGTGCACCAGATCCTGGAAGGAACCAACGAGATCATGCGCGTCATCGTCGCCCGCGGACTCACGGAGCCCCTGCGATGAGCCCCGACCACGTCCTCGTCCGCACCGAGGGACACGCCGGCTATCTGACCCTCAACCGGCCCGAGGCCCTCAACGCCCTGTCCCACGCCATGGTGCTCCGCATCGACGAGGCGCTCACCGCCTGGGAGCAGGACCCGGCCGTCGAGACCGTCGTCATCGCCGGGGCCGGCGAGCGCGGCCTGTGCGCGGGCGGCGACATCCGGTCCATCCACGAGGACGCCCGCACCGGAGGCACCGCCTCAGCGGACTTCTGGCGTGACGAGTACCGGCTCAACGCCCGGATCGCCCGCTACCCGAAGCCGTACGTGGCGCTGATGGACGGCATCGTGATGGGCGGCGGGGTGGGGATCTCCGCCCACGGCACCGTACGGATCGTCACCGACCGGTCCCGGGTCGCCATGCCCGAGACCGGCATCGGCTTCGTCCCCGACGTGGGCGGCACCTATCTGCTGTCGCTGGCCCCCGGGGAGCTGGGCACCCATCTGGCGCTGACCGGCACCGCCGTCGGGGCGGCGGACGCCCTGCTGTGCGGGCTGGCCGACCACCACGTGCCCGCGGCGCAGCTGCCCGAACTGGCCGCCGCCCTGGCCCACACCTCCGTACACGAGGCCCTGGCCCGGTACGTCCGGGAGCCCGCGCCGGGCGGGCTGGCCGCCGCCCGGGAGTGGATCGACCCCTGCTACGCGGCGGACGACGTCGAGGAGATCCTGCGCCGGCTGAAGGGCACCGGCATCCCGGCCGCCGAGGAGGCCGCGGCCACCCTGGAGACCAAGTCGCCGACCGCGCTCAAGGTCACCCTGGCCGCCCTGCGCCGGGCCCGGCGGCTCGGCCCGCTGGAGCGGGTCCTGGAGCAGGAGTACCGCGTCTCCTGTGCGGCGCTGTCCTCCCCCGACCTGGTCGAGGGCATCCGGGCCCAGGTCATCGACAAGGACCGCAGCCCGAAGTGGTCCCCGTCCTCGCTCGCCGAGGTCGGCGAGGCCGAGGTGGAGCGCTTCTTCGCCCCGCTCGGCGCGCGCGAACTCCGTCTCGCCGCAGCCGGCTTCCCCCAGGAGGTGCCCTGGTGACCACCACCGTCGCGTTCATCGGGCTCGGCCGCATGGGCGGCCCGATGGCCGCCAACCTCGTGAAGGCCGGGCACCGCGTCCTCGGCTTCGATCTCGTCCCGGCCCTGTCGGCCGCCGCAGCCGCCACCGGGGTGGAGCCCGCCGGATCGGCCGCCGAGGCGGCCGGCGCGGCGGACGTGGTCATCACCATGCTGCCCGCCGGTGCGCAGGTGCTCTCCCTCTACCGGGAGCAGGGACTGCTCGCCGCCGCCCGCCCCGGCACCCTGTTCATCGACTGCTCCACCATCGACGTGGCCGATGCCCGGACCGCGCACGAGGCGGCCGGGGCGGCCGGGCACCGGGCGCTGGACGCCCCGGTGTCGGGCGGGGTGATAGGGGCGGAGGCCGCCACGCTCACCTTTATGGCGGGCGGCGGCGCCGACGAGTTCGCCGCGGCCGAGCCGCTGCTCTCCGTCATGGGGAAGAAGGCCGTGCACTGCGGGGCGGCGGGCGCCGGACAGGCCGCGAAGATCTGCAACAACATGATCCTCGGGATCTCCATGATCGGGGTCAGCGAGGCCTTCGTCCTGGCCGAGAGCCTGGGCCTGGACCACCAGGCCCTGTACGACGTGGCGTCCACCGCCTCCGGGCAGTGCTGGGCGCTGACCGTCAACTGCCCGGTGCCCGGCCCGGTTCCGGGCAGCCCGGCCAACCGGGACTACCGGCCCGGGTTCGCGGCGCCCCTGATGGCCAAGGACCTGGGTCTGGCGGCCAACGCCCTGCGGGCGGGCGGGGTGCATGCGCCGCTGGGCCTGAAGGCCGCCGAGATGTACGCCGCCTTCGCCGAGGAGGGCGGCGGCGAGCTGGACTTCTCGGCGATCGTCCACACCCTCCGACCGCAGAACGGAACGCAACCATGACCGCAGGCACCCCGTACGAGACGATCCTGGTGGAACGCAAGGGCCGGGTGGCGCTGCTCACCCTCAACCGGCCCGAGGCGCTCAATGCGCTGAACCTCGCCGTGATGACCGAGGTGGTGGCGGCGGCCGAGGAGCTGGACCGGGACCCGGAGGTCGGCTGCATCGTGCTGACCGGCTCGGCCAAGGCCTTTGCGGCCGGCGCGGACATCAAGGAGATGCGCCCGCAGAGCTATATGGACATGTACCTCACCGACTGGTTCACGGCATGGGACCGGCTCGGCGAGATCCGCACGCCCACCCTCGCCGCGGTCTCCGGGTACGCGCTGGGCGGCGGCTGTGAACTGGCCATGCTCTGCGACATCCTGCTCGCCGCCGACACCGCGAAGTTCGGCCAGCCCGAGATCAAGCTGGGGGTCATCCCCGGCATCGGCGGCTCCCAGCGGCTCACCCGGGCGGTCGGCAAGGCCAAGGCCATGGAACTCTGCCTGACCGGGCGCACCATGGACGCCGAGGAAGCCGAGCGCGCCGGGCTCGTCTCCCGGATCGTCCCGGCGGAGGAGCTGCTCGCCGAGGCGCTGTCGGTGGCCGAGACCGTGGCGGGGATGTCGAAGCCGGTCGCGATGATGGCCAAGGAGTCCGTGAACCGGGCCTTCGAGACCACCCTCGCCGAGGGGGTCCGCTTCGAACGCCGGCTGTTCCACGCGGTGTTCGCGACCGCGGACCAGAAGGAGGGCATGTCCGCCTTCGTGGACAAGCGTCCGCCGCGGTTCATCCACGGCTGAGGCCCCGGCCTGCGGGCCCGGCCTACGGGCCCGCGTCACCCGGACGCGGGCCCGTGCCGCTGCCGCACGGCGGCACCGAAGGCCGCGAGGGCGGTGAAGTCCTCGTCCCGCAGGCCGATCCGCGGATTGACGTGGTGGAGCAGAGCGGGCGCCGCGTGGCGGGCGGCCACATGGGCGTGATCCGCGTCGCCCTGCTCGTCGTCCACCCAGGCGAACGGCCGGCCGTCGGCGTACTCCAGCAGCGGATCGGACTTCCAGTGGACGCCGTCGGGGCGCTCGTTGAACAGGGCCTCGCCGAAGTCGACGAACGGCAGCTCGGGCAGCCCGAGTACGGGCCCGATCCAGGTGTTCGCACGGCCCATCCAGGCCGTGGCCCAGCAGATCTCGAAACCGAGTGCCAGCAGCGCCCGCCCGTGCCCGGGGTTGAGCCACACCCGCAACGGCTGCGCCGGGTCGTGCAGGCCCCAGGACTCCCCTGCCGCCCCGCTCTCCCGTGGGACGCGGAGCGTGGTGTAGCCCTCGGGGCGCCTCTGGGCCTTCGCCGCATACGGATTCAGGGGTCCGTCGACGTCGAGGAAGAGCAGCGGCCGGCTCATGGCACCCCCCGGGTTCCCGGGCTGCGGGACCGCCGGGTTGGCGAAGCATAGCCGTGCGGCGGGCGCTCGGGCTGCGGTGGGGGTGGTTCGAAGGGACAATTGCAGCGGGGCCCGGCGCGGCCGGGATTTGGCGTGCCGTGGCCGCCTCGGACGCAGAAGTAGGCGCAGAAGCAGGCGCAGAAGTAGGACGGAGTGATGCACGACCCCCTGTTCCTGGACCCTTCCGGAGCCTTCGCCGAGCCCGGCGACGAGAGCTACGCGCTGCTGGACGTGCACGGTGTGGTCATCGGACTCAGTCCGGGGGCGGAGATCCTGCTCGGCCGCGCGGCCGAGGAGGTCGAGGGGCGGCGGGCGGCCGATCTGCTGTACACGCGGTCGGACGCCGGCCGGCTGGTGGGGCGGTGCAGTGCGGACGCGGTGGTCGAGCTGGGGCACGCCGTACTGCGGCACCGCAGCGGCGAGCCCGTCGAGGTCACCCTGCAGGTGCGGCCCCTGCTCACCACCGGCGGTGACCGGCTGTGGCTGGTCCAGGCCATGGACGCCGCCGGCAGCCGCCGCCGGGAGCTCGGCTATGCCCTGCTCAGAGGGCTGTTCACGGAATCCCCGATGGTGATCGACGTCTTCGACACCCAGCTGCGGTTCCTGGCCCAGAACGAGGCACAGCGCCGCACCGGCACCTTCGGGGACGTCCCTTTCGCCGGCCGCACCATGGCGGAGGTGGCCCCGCCCGGCCTGCTGGACCTGGCGGCCTTCGAGGCGCGCCAGCGGCACGTCCTGGAGACCGGCGAAGCCCTGATCGCCTCCGAGGTACGGGGGCGCAGCCCCGGCGATCCGGGGCGCGAGCTCGTCTGGTCGGAGTCGATCCTGCCGCTGCGCAGCCCCTCCGGGGAGATGATCGCGCTGGCCCACGCGGTGGTCGACGCCACCGACCGGGTCCGGGCGCAGGACCGGCTGGCGCTGGTCAACGACGCGAGTACCCGCATCGGGACCACCCTGAACGTGCTGCGGACCGCGCAGGAACTGGTGGACGTGGCGGTTCCGCAGTTCACCGACCATGCGTACGTCAATCTGCTCGACCCGGTGTTCGGCGGCGAGGAGCCCACCGCCGGCCCGGCGGCCGAGTCCGTCGTGCTGCGCCGGGCGGCGAGTTCGGTCGCGGTGGCGGCCCGGAGCGAGGCGATGGTCCCCATGGGCGAGACCGATGTGCTCGCCTCGGCTCCCGGATCCCCCTCCCGGATCGCGCTGGCGGGAGGTGAGCCACGGCTGATGACCGGGGCCGAGCTGGTCGAGGAGTTCGCCGCGGCCGACCCCGGCCGGGCCGCCCTGGTGGCGGAGTTCGGGGTGCACTCCTGGCTGCTGGTGCCCATGTTCGCGCGCGGGGCGGCGCTCGGCACGGCCGTGTTCGTCCGCACTGGGAGCTCGCACCCGTTCGAGCCCGACGACGTCATGCTGGCCGAGGAGTTCGTGGCACGGGCCGCCGTCTGCATCGACAACGCGAGCCGGTACACCCGCGAGCGCACCACCGCCCTGGCCCTCCAGCGCAGCCTGCTGCCCCAGCAGTTGCCGGTGCTCGGCGCGGTGGAGGCCGCGGCGCGCTATGCGCCCGCCAGCGGCCATGCCGTGCTGGGGGGCGCCTGGTACGACGTGATCCCGCTGTCCGGGGCCCGGGTGGCGCTGGTGGTGGGGGACGTGGTCGGGCACGGCTTGCACTCGGCGGTGACCATGGGCCGGCTGCGCACCGCCGTACGGACGCTCGCGGATCTCGACCTGGCGCCCGAGGAGCTGCTGAGCCGGCTGGACGACCAGGTCAACCGGTTCCACGACGAACACGGCCAGGGGCTCACCGGCGCCGGGGCGGCCGGCACGACCTGCCTGTACGCGGTCTTCGATCCGGTCACCCGGCACTGCGGCCTGGCCCGGGCCGGCCATCCGCCGCCCGCCCGGTTGTCACCCGACGGGACGGTGGAACTCCTCGCCCTGCCGGAGGGGCCGGCCCTCGGACGGGCCGCGCTGCCCTTCGAGAGCGGTGAGGTGGTGCTGGCCGACGGGGATCTGCTGGTGCTGTACACCGAGGGGCTGGTGCGGGCGCAGGACCAGAGCAGCGAGACCGGCCGGGAACGGCTGTTCGCGGCGCTGTCCGGGCTGCGGACCGGCCCGGCCGGGCTGGAGGCCGGCTGCGACCACCTGATGACCGGGCTGTTGCCGGCCCGTCAGCACGACGATGCGGCCCTGCTGATGGTGCGCGTCCACGGGCTGGCCCCGGACCGTCACGCCACCTGGGACCTGGAGTGCGCACCGGAGGAGGTGGCCCGGGCGCGTGGCCTCGCCACCCGGCAGCTGGCCGCCTGGGGGCTTGAGGAGCTGGAGTTCAGCACGGAGCTGGTGGTGAGCGAGCTGGTCACCAATGCCGTCCGGTACGGGACTCCGCCGGTCCGTCTGCGGATGATCCGCGATCAGGAGCTGATCTGCGAGGTCTCGGACGGCAGCAGCACCTCCCCGCACGTACGGCGCGCACTGGAGACGGACGAGGGCGGGCGGGGCCTGTTCATGGTCGCCCAGCTCACCCAGTTGTGGGGCACCCGGTACCACGACCGGGGCAAGACCATCTGGGCCGAGCAGTCCTTCCCGGGTACGGGAGCGGAGCCGGCGGGGAACACCGCTGCCCCGCCGGGCCTGCCGGGCTTCGAGGAGCTCTGGAACACCCCCGACTGAGCCGGTGGCCCCGCTGCCGTCAGGATGCGGGGGCGGGGGCGGGGCCCACCACGAGGGTGTCCGGCGGGCCGGCCGGCGGGGGGCCGGGCAGTCGCAGGGCCTCGCGGCCGGGAGTGATCGAGCCGAGGATGCGCGGCCCGGCGGCACCGGTACAGCCGGGTGCGCTGCCTGGCAGCCCGTGCAGGGTGAGGAAGCCCAGTACGGCGAAGGCGTAGGCCTCCTTCGCGGCGGCGGGCAGACCCAGCGCATCCGAGGTGCGCAGCGCGGTGGCGGGTCCGAGTTCCGTGCGGAGCATGTCCATCAGGACGGGATTGCGGGTGCCGCCGCCGGAGGCGATGACCTCGGTGGCGCCCAGCGGGCGCAGTGCGTCCGCGACCGTGCGGGCCGTGAGCCGGGTCAGGGTGGCGAGCAGATCGGGTGCCGGGAGGGGAGTGAAGGGGGCCAGGGCGGTGTGGAGGTGGCGATGGTGGAAGAGTTCCCGGCCGGTGGTCTTGGGGGCGGGCAGCGCGTAGTACGGCTCGGCGAGGAGGCGGGCCAGCAGGGGTTCGTGGACGGTGCCGGCGGCGGCCAGGGCGCCGTCTGCGTCGTGGTCGAGCCGCCCGCCGGTGAGCTCCCGTACGGCGGCGTCGAGGAGGGCGTTGCCCGGTCCGGTGTCGAAGGCCACCGGTTCGCCGGCCGGGGGCAGCACGGTGAGGTTGGCGATGCCGCCGATGTTGAGTGCGGCCGGGACGCCGGGCCGGCCGCGCAGCCACATCCGGTCGATCAGGCTCACCAGGGGTGCGCCCTGGCCGCCGGCGGTGATGTCCCGGGGCCGGAAGCCGGCGACCACGGGCCGGCCGGTGGCCTCGGCGATCCAGGCGGGTTCGCCGATCTGCAGGGTGCCGTGGACCCGGCCGCCGTCGGCCCAGTGGTAGACGGTCTGGCCGTGCGAGGCGAACAGCCCGGCCCGGCCGCCGCACAGTTCACGGTCGGCGCGCAGGGCCACCCGGGCGAAGGCCTGGCCGATCCGGGTGTCCAGGCGGCACACCTCCGCGAGGGTGGTGGCGGCCGGCGGGAGGGCCGCGGCCAGGGCGGCCGTCAGCTCGGCCTCGTACGGTTCGCCGACCATGCCGAGCGGGGTGAGGTACAGGGTGCGGCCCACCACGGTCAGGTCGGCCGCGGCGGCGTCGATCGCATCGCAGGAGGTTCCGGACATCAGGCCGACGACTCTCATGGCAGGGGCCTCCGGTGGTCGTCGGGACGCAGGGTGAGCAGGGCGGGGATGCCCAGGGCGCAGGCGCCGGCCGCGTAGAGGGCGGGCACGTCCGGGTTGCCGGTGCGGCGGACGAGTTCGGTGACGAGGAGGCCGGCGCAGCCGGCGAACACGGCGTTGGAGAGGGCGTACGCGGTGGCCAGGCCGGTACAGCGGACGGCGGTGGGGAACATTTCGGCGAGCATGGCCGGGCCGGGGCCGGCCAGCAGGCCGATGACCGCGCCGGCCGCCAGCAGGGCGGCGGCCTTGGCGGGGGTGCCGGCGGCCGGGTTCCGGAGCAGGTGCAGCAGCGGCAGCGCGAGCAGCACGACGAGGCCGGCACCGCAGAGCATGACCGCCCGGCGGCCGATCCGGTCGCTGAGCACGCCGGCGGGCAGGATCGCGGCGGCGAAGCCCAGGTTGGCGAGCACAGTGGCGATCAGGGCCTGCCGGAAGGAGGCGTGGAGGGTGACCTGGAGGTAGGAGGGCAGCACCACGAGGAAGGTGTACCCGGCCGCCGACCAGCCCATGATCCGCCCGATCCCGAGGAGCAGGGTCCGCACCACGGCCATGGCCTCGGCAGCCTGCGGTGCCGAGGCGGCGGGTGCGGCGGCCGGCGGTGCCATGGCCTCGGCAGCCCCTGGTGTCGGGCCGGCGGGTGCCAGGGCCTCGACACCCCGCCCTGCCACACACCCAGCCGCCCTGGGTGCCGAGGCCTCAGCGGCCTGCGGTGCCGAGGCGGCGGGTGCGGCGGCCGGCGGTGCCATGGCCTCGGCAGCCCGCCGTGCCACGACCCCCGCCGCCCTGCGGCGGTACGCGGGGGTTTCCGGGAGGCTCAGGCGGAGGCGGAGGGCGGCGACGCCGAGGGGCAGGGTCAGCAGGAACGGGACCCGCCACCCCCAGGCGTACAGGTCGGCCTCGCTGAGGACGGTGGCCGTGCCGGCGGCCACGGCCGCGCCCGCGAGCAGGCCGAGGGCGACGGTGAAGGACTGCCAGGCGCCGTACCGGCCCCGCTGTCCCGGGGGTGCGCACTCGGTCATCACGCTGACGGCGCCGCCGAACTCCCCGCCCGCGGAAAGCCCTTGGAGGGCGCGCAGCGCGGTCAGCAGCCAGGGCGCCGCCGCCCCGGCCGTGGCGTGGGTGGGCAGCAGGCCGATCAGGGTGGTGGAGACGGTCATGAGGCCCACGACGAGCAGCAGGACGGGCCGCCGCCCGGCCCGGTCGCCCAGGCGGCCGAAGAGCACGGCGCCGACCGGCCGGAAGAAGAAGGCCACGGCGAAGGCGGCGTACGTTCCGGCCAGTGCCTCGGCCCGGCCCCCGCCGGGCGGGGTGAAGAACAGGTCGGCGATGACGGTGGCGAAGTAGCCGTAGACCCCGAACTCGTACCACTCGACGAAGTTGCCGACCGATCCGGCGATCAGCGCCCGCCGCGGCGGCACGGGAGACGCCGGCCCGGAACCCGGCGGTCCGAAACCCGGCGGCGTCGCCCGGAGCGCGGGCCGGGTCACGAGGTTTCGACGGCCGCCTTGATCCGGGCGCCGAACGCGGGGGCGTCCCGGCGGGCGGCGACGAGTGCCAGGCCGACCAGGAGCTTGCCGATCCCGTGGCCTTCGAGCAGGTTGTGGATCCGGACCCGGGTCCGGTCCCCGGGCAGCGGCTCCAGGTCGTACCCGCCCTCGGTGGCCGTCACCAGGTTCTTGGACACCTCGGCCCAGCGGATCAGCCCGGGCGCCTCCAGGGCGGTGATGCGGAACTCGCGGCGGGTCGTCATGCCGGCGTCCTTCACGGTGCTCCGGAAGACGGTGCCGACGGCCGTCGGGCCGGCCGGGGTCTTCTCGATCCGCTGCACGCGGGGGCTGAACTCGGGGTCGTTGCGGCCGTCGGCCAGGTAGGCGAACACCTCCCCGATGGGCCGGTCGATCTCGACGGTCGCCTCGAACTGCCCTGCCATGCCCGCTCCTCGCTGCCGGGGCCGTGCCTGCCCGGGTGCAGGATGCCAGACCCGGGCGCCCGGGCCCGGCAGGCTCTGCTAGTCTCGCGCGCCGCCCCGGCCGGGGCGGCGGAGAGTTCGGGAACACGGGGACGGTACGGATGGACGGGGTGGGGGCCCTGGATTCGCTCGGGGCGGTCGCGGAGGAGGCCGCGGAGCTGCTCGGGAGCACCGGCAGCGGCAGCGTGGTGGCGTACGAGGGGATGCTGGAGGCGCTGGTCCGCTGGTGCGGCCGGGACCGGGCGGGGCTCGGCGCGGCGCTGCAGCCGGTCCTCGAGCGGTACGACCACTTCCGGCCCCGGTCGAACGCGGGGCGGCGGCTGCTGGACGTGATGCGCAGTGCCGCCGGCCCCGTCGGCCCGGTCCTGCCGGGTCCGGCCGCGGGGGACGGCCGCGGGCGGTGGCTGGAGACCTGTCAGCACGAGGCGGTGGAGCTGGTCCTGGGCACCCGGACCGGAGAGCTGGCGGTGCGGCTGCGGCACGGGGACGTGCCGCCGATGCTGCTGGCCACGGCCGGCCGGGAGAGCGGGGCCCTGGACGCGTACGAGCTGGTGATGCGCCTGACCGAGTACGAGCAGGCGGGGGCCCGGCCGGGGCCCGCCGACCTGGGGCAGGCGCTGCTGCGCTGCGGCGGCGGTCCGGCCGATCCCGAAGTGGTGCGTGCGGCGGAGGAGTTGACCCTGCCCGAGGGGCCGCGGGTGGCCGCGTGGCTGCGGGCGGGCGGGCTGCCGCAGCCCGGGTGGTCCCGGGAGCAGGAGCCCGGGGCACCGGAGCCGCCGAGCCGGCGGCGCGGGGCCCGGGTGGGGCGGCGGGTGCTGGTGGGCACCGGGGCGCTCGACGGCCGTGGTGAGTTCCCCCGGACCTTCTGGCCGCTGTTCCGCCCGTTCGAACCGCTGATCGGCTGCAACCACCTGCTGCTCGACCACCGGGAGCGGCACGCGGCGGCGGCGCTGCCCTGGCATCCGGAGATCGTTGCGGCCCGGCTGCTGACCGAGGTCGCGGCCGGCACCGACCAGGGCGGCGCGGACGGGCCGGAGTTCCTGCCCGCCCTGGCGGGAGCCGCGGGCCCGCCCGGGCCGGCCGTCCATCTGGCGCTGGCCTACGGCCTGGCTTCGGCCCATGCCGCCGACCGGGAGGCGGCGGTACGGGCGCTGCTGGACCTGGCGGCGGGCGGCCGGCTGGACGGGGAGCTGCTGGGTCGGGAGATCGCCGCACTGGTGCTGCTGGGCACCGCCGGGCTGCCGGTGGTGACCGCTTCGCTGGCCGCGGCGGCCGGCCCGCCCGGCGCCCCGCCCGGTACCCCGGGCGGGGTCGTCGCGGCCGGGGCCGTGGCCGTGTGGCCGGTGCTGGCCGCGGCCCTGGAGCCACTGCTGGCGGCGCTGCGGACCGGCACCCTGCGCCGGGCCCACCCGGCCCTGCTGGAGCTGGCCGCGGACTGCGCGCAGCGGTGCGCGGCCCGCGGCCCGATCGCCGAGGTCACCGCTCTGGCGCAGCGCCCCGGTTCCGCACAGTCGGTACGCGCGGCCCGCCGCCTGCGGGACCTGCTGGCCGGAGCGTGACGGCAGCGGGCCGAGCGGGGGCGGGCCGGGCGCAGTGGCGTAGGGATCAGGTGCCCAGCGCCGCACCCCGCCACTGCTGGTTGGTGTGGGTGGGGGTGCAGTCCCAGATGCCGACGCGGGCACCGTTGCCGGTGGCCCAGCCGAGGGCGTCCAGGCACTTTCCGGAGTGGACGCTGCGCAGCAGGCCGCCCGGGAGCTGTTCCCACTTCTGGTTCAGGCCCTGGTGGCAGGAGTTCAGGCCGATGTGCGAGCCGTTCTCGGTCTTGCCGTACTGGACGTCCATGCACCGGCCGAGGGCGCGGACGGTGCCGTCGCTCTCGAGCTTCCAGGCTTGTGCGTCGGTGCCGTTGCAGTCGTAGATCTGGATGGGGGTGCCGTCGGTCCGGCCGGCGCCCTTGACGTCCAGACACTTGCCGGAGTGCACGCCGACGATCTGGCCGGAGCCGGCGGGCGGCGCCGGGACGCAGTAGATCTCCACGGCCACCTGGTAGTAGCCGTTTCCACCGATGGGCATCGCGTGCGGGCCGGCGGAGCGGGCGCACCGGGAGGTCTGGTAGCCCTCGTTGACGGCCTGGGCGTAGGCGCTGTCCCAGGAGGCCCGGGTGGCGATGTTGAGGGGGCCGTAGCCGTGGCCGACGAAGTACTTGGCGGCGGAGGGCTCGGCGGTGGCCGCGGCCGGGGCGGTGACCGCCGTGGGAGCGGCGGCGGGAACGGGGGCGGCGGCGGCCTGGCCGGCGAAGAGGGTCGCGGCGGCGAGGAGGGTCGCGGCTGCCGTCGGCAGCCATCGGGCCAGCTTCACAAGAGGTCCTTTCACGGATGCACGGATACACGGGTGCACAGGTGCACAGGTGGAGTGGAACGGGAGGGTGGAACCGCCGGGCCCGCGGTGTGTCCGACCCTAGCCACGGAACCCGCCCTCGGAGTCTCACCGGGGTATCAACTCCGGCCGCCGAACGGCCTGTTCCGGCCGTGACGGGAACTGATCGCGCTGGGTATCGTCCCGGGTCCGTGGAGTGCACCGATGATCTCGCCCGGCTGCGGGCCGCCCTCGCCCTTCCCGGCCTGGTCAACCTGACCGGCGCGCTGGGGCTGGGGAAGAGCCGGCTGGCCCGGCAGCTGCCCGTGTCCGCCGTCGTGGACCCGGCCGCCGCCGGGAGCCCGGCGGCGCTGGCGGCCCAGGCCGCGCTGCCGGCAGGCCTGCTGCTGGTCGACGGGGTGGACGGGCCGGACCGGCGGGCCGCCCTGGCCGCGGCACTGCAGGAGGTTCCGGTACGCCGCCCGGTGCTGCTGGTCAGCCGGCTGCCGCTGCGGGCGGCTGCGGGCTGGACCGAACTCGCCCCGGCCACCGTGGCGGTCGGCCCCCGGCTCCCGGCGGCGGTCGAGGCACAGGCCCGGGCTGCCGGGGTCACCGATGCGCAGGCTCTGGAGCTGGTGCTGCGGCTGGCCGGCGGGGTGCCGCTGCTGGCGGAACTGGCCTGCCGGGCGCTGCACGCCGGGATCGGTCCGGAGGTGCCGGGCGCGGTCGCCGACCGGATGGCGGACGAGGTGCTGGACCGGCTGGCGCGGGAGCGGCCGGGGCGGCACTGGCGGCATGCGCTGCGCCTGCTGGCGACCGTACGGGCCGGTGACGAGCATCTGCTGCCGGGCGGGCCCGGGCTGTTCTCCGCGCTGGCCGGGCTGAGCCTGATCCGGCACGACCGGCTGGGGCTGGCAATCCGGGAGCCGTACCGCAGCCTGTTCGAACTGGCCTACCAGTGGCGGCGCCCGCAGGCGCACGCGCAGGTGCGTCTGCGGGCCGCCGACTACCGCCGGGAGCTGCTGGCGGCGTGCACGGCGGGGCCCGAGGAGCGGGCCGGGCTGGTGGAGGAGGGGCTGTTCCTGAGCGGTGAGCCGCTGCTGCGCGGCACCCTGTTCCCGCCCGCGGAACCGGAGGCCCGGATCGGCCCGGCGCGGCCGTCGGAGGCCGATGACATCGGCCGGCTGATGCACGGGTGGGCGGTGCGCAGCGGATTCGACGTACGGCGCTCGGCGCGGTTCACCGAGCGCTGGCTGGCGGACGGTCCGGGCACGTTCCGGCTGGCGCGGGACCGCGAGGGCAGGCCGGTGGGGCTGGCCGCGCTGGTGCCCGTGGCCGCGGGTACGGAGGGCGCGATCGAGCCGCTGCTGCAGCAGCACGCGGCCGGCCTGGTGGACGGGGGCGGGCCGGGCGGGCTGTTCCTCGGCGCGGCGTACGGCACGGATCCGGTGGTGCACGCGCAGATCCTGCGGCACATCCTGGTGCAGGCGGTGCAGGCCGGCCATCTGGTGGTGTCCACGGCCAGCCCGGAGTACCAGGCACTGCTGCGGGCGCTCAGCTTCCGGCCGCACGGCGGGATCCGCGACGACGTCTACCGGTGCGGGCGCCGGCCGGAGGTCTACAGCCACGGCTTCGGCGCGGCCGATCTGCCGGGGTGGCTGCGGGTGCTGGCTCCCGGGGCGTCCGGCGGGCCGTTCGGGGAGCTCGATCCGGCCGCGCTGGTGGCGTGGGCGCTGGCCAGGGTGGGCGATGCGGCGGCGCTGGCGGAGAGCCCGCTGCTGGCGGCCTGCCCCGGGTTCGGCTCGCCGGAGGGGCTGCGCGGGTGGCTGCGGAGTACGGTCCTGGAGCTGGTGGACGCGGAGGACGGGGCGGATGCCGAGGCGGGGGCCATCCTCCAGGCCTACTACCTGGGGCGGGCCCGGACCCACCACCAGGTGGCCCGGCGGCTGCACTTGAGCCGGGCCACCTACTTCCGTCGGCTGCGGCGGGGGCTGTCGCTGGTGGCGGGGCGGCTCCCCGCGCCGCCCGTGCAGTGACCGCCTCCGCCGGACCGGTCAGCCGGTGGGGAAGTTGTCGGCGGTGCGGATCCGGTCGCGGATCCAGACGCCGGCCGGCTTCAGCGGGGCGGTGCCGGTCCAGGGGCCGCCTGCGTTGCAGGTGCCGGTCTTGAAGACGGCCCCGGAGCGGTGGTCGTCGGAGAAGTTCCAGTTGACCCAGCTGATCTTCTTGGCGGCCATCAGGTCGAGGTACTTCTGCGTCATGGTGAAGTCGTTCGCCCCTTCACCGGCGTAGTTCTGGGTGCCGAACTCGGTGACGAACACGGGGATCCGGTCGGCTGCGCGGGTCAGCGCGGCCAGGTACTCGTCGCCGTGCGAGGCGGCGTAGAAGTGGAAGGTGTAGAGGATGTTGGCGGCGTTCACCGGGTTGTTGACGACCTCGTTCTCGTTGGCCCCTTCGGACACTCCGAGGGAGGACCAGGCGCGGGTGCCGACCAGGACGGGGGCGTTGGAGTCGATGCCGCGGATCACCGGGATGATCTTTTCGGCGTAGCTCTTGACGGTGGACCAGCCCACCCCGCTGGGCTCGTTGGCCACCTCGTAGAAGATGTTGTTCTTGTCCTTGTGGCGGTTGGCGATCGCGGTGAAGAAGGTCTTGGCGCGGGCCAGGTTGTAATGGGGGTCCCCGGGGTCGAGCATGTGCCAGTCCACGATGACGTACATGCCGCGGGCGGTGGCCGCTTCGATCAGGGAGTGGGCGAGGTCGGTGTATTTCTGCGGGTCGGTCTCGTAACCGCCCTCCTGCACATAGGTGGAGACGCGCAGGACGTCGGCGTTCCAGTCCTTGGCGAGGGCGTCGAGCGATCCGCCGGTCAGGCACTGGGCGTACCACTGGGTGCCGTGGCTGCTCATACCGCGCAGCTGGACCGGTTTGCCGTACCGGTTGCAGAGCTTGGTGCCGCAGACGGCAAGTTGGCCGTTGACGGCGACCGGGGTGGCGCCCGGCTGGGGCGGGGTGGTGGCGGAGTCGACGGCGAGGTGGTCGACGTTGGGGCCGCCGGCCGCGCTGGTGGCGGTGGCCCGGATGGTGTTGGGTCCCGCCTTGAGCGAGGCGGTGAGGCCGGTGGTGGCCCAGGTGGTCCAGGAGCCGGTGCTGTGGAACGCCTTGTTCGCCGCGACGGTGCTGCCGTTGACCGTGAGGGTCATCGGCCGGTTGGCGGTACTGCCGTTGGCGTGGCGCAGGGTGAGCACGGCACTGCCCGCGGCGGCGGCGTTGACGGTCCACTCGACGTAACTGCCGCTGGTGTTGTCGTAGTTGACGAAGCCGCTGCCGGTGTAGCCGGTGTGGTTGGACTCCACCAGGCCTCGGGAGACGGTGGCGGTCTCGGCCTCGTGGACGGTGGCCGCGGCAGGGCCTGCGGCCGGGACTGCGGCGGAGGCGGTGGGGGAGGTCTCGGCCAGGCCGACGATCAGGGTGCCGAGGAGGGTTCCGGCGACGGCAACGGCCGGCAGCCGGAGGCGTGGGGGTATCACGATGTCTCCATCCCGTGGGTGATCGTGTGTGCATGCGGTCATGCGGTCATGCGGTCATGCGATCGTAAGGAAACTTTCCTAACGACAGGAATGGAATAGCAGCGTCCGACGGTCCGCCACAAGACTGCGGACGTCGCCCGGTTGACGCCGAACCGGTCAATCCGCTCGCGGCGGGGAACCCGCCGGGCCCGCCGCGCATCATGATCCGTGAGGGCCGTGGCGCACAGCCGCCCGGCCCGCACGCCATGGAACGCCGAACACCGAATACCGAATGAGTCGAGGAAGAAACGTGCCCCTGTCGCCGCAACGGCACCTGGCCGTCAGCGCCACCCTGCTCACCGCCCTGGTGGCCGGTCTCGCACCGGCCGCCACGGCCCACGCCGCGCCCGCGGCACCCGCAGCACCCGCCACCTCCCCCGCCGCGGTGCCGTCGCCCGCGCCCGATCTCGAGGGTGTGGACCGGGCGTTGCGCGACGCGATGGCCCAGGGCGCACCGGGCGCGATGGCCCGGCTCACCGGCCCCGGCTGGGTGGAGTCGCGTACGGAGGGCGTCCGGGACCGCACCTCGGGCGCCGCCATGGACACCAAGGCCCGCTTCCGGATCGGCAGCGTCACCAAGACCTTCTCCTCCGTGGTGCTGCTCCAGCTGGTGGACGAGGGCAAGCTGGAGCTCGACGCCCCGGTCAACCGGTACCTGCCCGGGCTGCTGCCCGACGACCGGATCACGGTGCGCCATCTGCTGAGCCACCGCAGCGGGCTGGCGGACTACACCGAGGCGATGTTCGAGCACACCGTGCCCGGGTTCGAAGCGGTACGGAACCGGGTGTTCAGCCATCAGGAGCTGGTGGACCTCTCGCTGCGCGAGCCGCGGACCACCGAGCCCGGGGCCGCGTACAAGTACTCGAACACCAACTTCGTGGTGGTCGGGATGCTCATCGAGAAACTGACCGGGCGCCCGGTGGCCAAGGAGTACGAGCGCCGCATCATCAAGAGGCTCGGGCTGCGGAACACCTCGTACGTACACCCCGAGACGCGCATCAAGGGGCTGCACGTACGCGGCTACCTGCACCCGGACGAGGCCGGTGCGCCGCTGGTGGACTCCACCGAGCAGACCGCGTCCTGGGCGCAGTCCGCCGGGGCGATGATCTCCAACCCGGCCGATCTGAACACCTTCATGTCCGCGCTGCTCCGGGGCCGGCTGCTGTCGCCGCGGATGCTGGAGGCCATGACCACGATGACCCCGACGGACACCACCAACACCCGTTTCTACGGGCTGGGTCTGCGCCGCTACGACCTGTCGTGCGGCACCTCGGTGTACGGCCACACCGGGACCGTGCAGGGCTTCTACACGTACGCCTTCACCACCCGGGACGGCCGGCGCAGCCTGTCCGCACTGGCGAACACCTCGAACCGGGGCGTGGCCAACACGGCACTCGGCGGAACGCTGGAGGCGGCGTTCTGCGGCAAGAAGCCGGCCGTGGCCGGCTCCGCCAAGGCGCGCGGGTTCTCGGTGGCCCCGGCGGAGGCGGACCTGCCGGAGCGCGGCTGACACATGACGGCGGCGCGGTCACCCCTGCTCCGGGGGTGACCGCGCCGCGGCGTACGACGGCCTACGCCGCCGGCGTGCCCTTCGGGGCCGCCGGAGACGCCGGGGCCGGCGCCGGTGCGTCGGCCGGGGTGCAGGTGACCTCGTCGCGCGGGGTGTAGTGGGTGGTGAAGTTCTCGCGCTTCACCTCGCGGCCGTCCTGGCGGAAGATCCGGCCGACGGTGACGTCGAAGCCCTCCAGCGGGGTCTGGACCTCGCACTTCGGCAGGGTGCCGGTGCGCTTGCCGGGCTCCTTGATCTGGGTACGCGGCCCCTGGGTCGCCTCGATCTCGTACTTCTTCGTGCCGAACAGACGGATCGTCACCGAGGTGTCGTCGGACTCGGCCTGGACGTAGATGGCGTGGCCGGAATCGTTCAGCCAGCGCAGATCGAGGGTGCCCCAGGCGACGGTGGCCTCCCGGCCTTCGGGGTAGCGCTCGATGTAGAAGGAGTGGGCACCGAACTCGATGGGCTTCACACCTGCGAAGAACATCGCGTTGAACATGGTGGTGGCCACGGCCGAGACCCCGCCGCCGGGGGACTTGGTGTACTGCCCGTCGTTGATCATGATGCCGTCGACGAAGCCGCTCTCCTTCGTGCGTTCGCCCACCGTGCGGTTGAAGCTCCACTGCTCCCCGGGGAGGACGACCGAGCCGTCGATGAGCTCCGCGGCGCGGCCGATGTTGGTGATGCGGTAGGGGGCCGCGGGGAAGTTGACGGTGAAGGAGGAGAGCTGCTCCCGGATGCCGAGCTGCGCTGCGGACTCCCCGGTGATCCGGGGCCGGACGGCCTCGGTGGCGACCGCTCCGGTGCGGCCCGCCCCGGTGCCGGTCAGCAGCGGCCGGACGGCGTCGCCGAGGGCCTTGGCGGTGACCTGGGCACCCGTCCGGGCCTCGGAGACCACCTGGACCCGGCCGGCGGTGTCGACCCCGAGCCGTGCGTCCCGGGCGCTCGGAACGGCCTGGGCCAGCGGGCGGGCGACGGCGGGGTCGGCGAGCAGGCCCTTGGCGTCCAGGACCGGAACGAGGCGGTTGCCCTCGGCCTTCATCTCCAGGTGGCCGTCGAGCACGGCGGGGGTGATCGGGATGCGCCGGCCGGCCAGGGTGAGCGTGACCGGGCCGGACATCGCCGGCTCGGCGAACTCCTTCATGGCGCGCGCGGTCTCCGCTGCGCCGATCTTCGGCTGGGTCTGCTGCACCGGCAGCACCACGGGCGCGGCGTCGGCCCGGAGATAGGCCGCGCGGAGGTCGGCCAGGGCCTGGTCCCGGTTCTCGGCCAGGCGGACGCCGGTGACCGGCTCCACGGCCTTGGCGCGGCCCTTCTCGAAGGACACCTGCCCGTCGCGGACCTTCTGCTCGGTGGCGGCGCCGATGCCGTCGAGCGCGGTACGGGCCTTGTTCTCGTCCATCCGGACCACCGGCTCGACCGCGCGCTCGGAGGAGGTGAAGAGGCGGCCGAGCACGGCCACCGGGCCGGATCCCCCGCTGCCGGCGTTCTTGACGGTGGCGGCGGTGTCCAGGGTGAGGCCGAGGGCTGCGGCATCGGCCTTCTCGGTACGGTCGCCGATCTTCAGGGCGATGGGTGCCGCGAAGGCGGGTCCGAGCCGGCGGTCGAGTTCCGCCTGCGCCTTGGCCGGGCTCATGCCGCCGATGTCGATCCCGCGGACCGTGGTGCCTTCGGCGACCTGTCCGCCGGTGAGCAGCAGCCCGGTGAGGTAGAGACCGCCCAGGCCCACGGCAAGGGTGCCGCCGGCGACCGGCAGGACCGCCCGGCGCCCGTGGATGCGTATGCGTGCCATGTGTCCTGTCTCTCCCTGGGGCGCCGGCCGGTCGGATGGCGCGGGCCGACCGAGCGGTCAGGTATGCACCAGTTCGCCCATAATGATTCACCAAATTGGGCGAAATGGACCATAAATGTAATGGTCGTCACGGCAGACGGCAGGAGAGGCGCCCGGGAGGCATCACAAGGGCTTGGGTGTCCCATAAGTCCAACTTATGGGGTCATAACAACGGACCGGGTACCGAGTTAGGCTCGCCTAAGTTTAAGGTGATCATTCGCCCACGCCGTCGCTCGAAGGGAACCCTGTCATGCCCCGCCCCCTCCGGGTAGCCATCGTCGGAGCCGGCCCCGCCGGCATCTACGCCGCCGATGCGCTCCTGAAGTCCGAGGCTGCCGCCGACCCCGGCGTGTCCATAGACCTCTTCGAGAGGATGCCCGCGCCCTTCGGGCTGATCCGGTACGGCGTCGCCCCCGACCACCCGCGGATCAAGGGCATCATCACCGCCCTGCACCAGGTCCTCGACAAGCCCCAGGTGCGGCTCTTCGGCAACGTCGACTACCCGAACGACATCAGCCTCGACGAGCTCCACGCGTTCTACGACGCGGTGATCTTCTCGACCGGCGCCAGCGCCGACCGCGCCCTGGACATCCCCGGCGCCGGGCTCGACGGTTCGTACGGCGCGGCCGACTTCGTGTCCTGGTACGACGGCCACCCGGACGTCCCGCGCACCTGGCCCCTCGAGGCGGAGAAGGTCGCCGTCCTCGGCGTCGGAAACGTCGCCCTCGACGTGGCCCGCATCCTCGCGAAGACCGCGGACGAGCTGCTGCCGACCGAGATCCCGCCGAACGTCTACGAAGGCCTGCAGGCCAACCGGGCCAAGGAGATCCACGTCTTCGGCCGCCGCGGCCCGGCCCAGGCCAAGTTCAGCCCGATGGAGCTGCGCGAGCTGGACCACTCCCCCACCATCGAGGTCATCGTCAACCCCGAGGACATCGACTACGACGCCGGATCGATCGAGACCCGCCGCTCCAACAAGCAGGCGGACATGGTCGCCAAGACCCTGGAGAACTGGGCGATCCGGGACATCGGCGAGCGGCCCCACAAGCTCTTCCTGCACTTCTTCGAGTCCCCGGCCGAGATCCTCGGCGAGGACGGCCGGGTGACCGGGCTGCGCACCGAGCGCACGCAGCTGGACGGCAGCGGGAACGTCACCGGCACCGGCGAGTTCCAGGACTGGGACGTCCAGGCGGTGTACCGGGCGGTGGGCTACCTGTCCGAGGAACTGCCCAAGCTGCCGTGGGACGTCGAGTCCGGCACGGTCCCGGACGAGGGCGGCCGGGTGGTCGAAGCCGGCCGGCACCTTGCGTCCACGTATGTCACGGGCTGGATCCGGCGCGGTCCGATCGGCCTGATCGGCCACACCAAGGGCGACGCGAACGAGACGGTGGCCAACCTGCTCGACGACCACGCCAACGGCCGCCTGCCGGCCCCGGCCGCTCCGGAACCGGAGGCCGTGGACGCCTTCCTCGCCGAGCGCGGCGTCCGCCACACCACCTGGGACGGCTGGTACCGGCTGGACGCGGCCGAGAAGGCCCTCGGCGAGCCCCAGGGCCGCGAGCGCGTGAAGATCGTCGAGCGCGAGGAGATGCTCAAGGCGAGCGGCGCCTGACACCCCGCCTCGCGCCCAGGGCCCGCCCCCACCGCACTGCGCGGCCGGGGGCGGGCCCTTTTGCGCGCCCCCGGGCCGCGGCGGACAATCCGGAGCATGAGCTCCCAGGCGATCGCCTACCAGGGCGACACCCCGGTGGCCGCCCGGCAGGATCAGCTCGATGCCTGGATTGTCCAGTCCACGGGACAGGGCGGTTACGCCACCGAGGGCCCCTGCCCGGCCTGCGGACACCACACCGCACAGACGGTGTCGCCGCAGGCTCCGATCGAAGCGGAATCCACGGCCGAGGCGCTTCCGCCGGAGCGGCGCACCACCCGCCAGTTCCGCTGCGCCTGCCCGGTGGAACATCCGGCCCGGCCTTCGGCCGCCACGACCGGCTGCGGGCGCTGGTGGCTGGCGGCGGTCGAGCCCTGGGGCGACGGGGCCGGGCCCGGGGCCGGCTGGCGGCTGTCCGCGCAGGTCGATCCGCTGGTCGGGCGGGCTGCCGCGGAGCTGTCCGCAGCCGCCGCGGTCGAGCTGTCCTCGGCCCGTGCGGTGGCCGAGAAGTGGCTGCCGGGGCTCGCCGCCCTGTACGGGCTGTTCGCCATCGCCGGCACGGTGGCCGGCAAGGACGCGGTGGCGCATCTGAGCACCGGGGCCCGGGTGGCCGTCTTCCTGGTCTTCGCCGCCGGCACCCTGCTGGCCGCCCTCTCCATCGCTGCCGGGTACCGGGCCGCGTTCGGCTGGCTGCGCGTCGGCAAGGGCGACGACGTCGGGACGGACGAGAAGCTGCTCGCCTGGTACCAGGCGAAGCGGAACCAGGCGGTGGGCTCCATCGGTGCCCGGCTGCGGACCGCCCTGCTCACCGCCCTCGGCTCCCTGGTCTGCCTGATCGTGGCGCTGGGCATCGTCTGGCTCGGCCCGGCCGGCACACCGTAGCAATATATGCATAAGCAAATCACTACCCGCCGGTCAGGATTCCGCCTATCACGGAGCCCACCCCGGAAACATGGTCACAGCAGCCAATTCTCTTCTCACGAGATGGCGTTGACACGCTCCGTATCCGGTCGTTAACTTCACGGCGTCGTCGCCACACCAGGAGCACGAGGCTCCATCGGGACTCGCGACGCGGAGGACATTCTCCAGTTGACGACGTTGACCACAGCGACAGCCACGGCAACGGAACTCTTCAGAGTCCAGCCCTACACCCTTCACTGCCAGGTCATCCACGATCAGGGCGATCACGCTCTGATCGGCATCTCCCCCGGGAACAGCTACTTTTCGGCCCAGCGCGTACTGGACCTCGGCCGTTGGGGGGCCGAGAACTTCCGTGAGGTCGACATCCTCTACACCGACCTCCATGTGGCCGAGATGTACGAGGCCTTCGGGTACGACCCGATCGACGCCCAGCGCAAGACGGTCAAGAACCTGCGCGGCGTCCGCGCCAAGGTCAACAACGCCGCAGCCGCCCTCGATCCGGGCGACGGCCGGATCCGGGCCAGGACGCTGTCCGAGTTCACCGAGAACGCGGCGTACCGGGAGATCCATGCCCGGATCCTCAAACTCCTCGACTCCGACCCGGAGTTCCGCGAGGTCTGCGAGGGGCTCGCGACCTACTTCCTGTCCACCAAGTCGGACGGGGCGCCCAGTACCCAACGGCAGCGCGAGGTCTGCCTGAAGTACATCTGCGCCGAGGCCCCGCTCTTCCTGGACACCCCGGCCATCTTCGGGGTCCCGTCCTCGCTCAACTGCTACCACCAGCTCCTGCCGATGGCCGAGCTGCTGTACTCCCGAGGCGCGGGGCTGCGCGCCTCCCGCAACCAGGGCCACGCCGTCATCACGCCCGCCGAAGGAGCACCCGATGTCCGTTGAGACGCTGCCCGAGCTGATCGACTTCCCCTTCGATTCGCGCGGTGACCGTCTGCCCGCGGAGATCGAGGCGTTGCGCGCCGAGCCGGTGAAGAAGGTCCGGACGATAGCCGGCGACGAAGCCTGGCTCGTGTCCTCCTATCAGCTGTGCAAGCAGGTTCTGGAGGACCCGAGGTTCAGCCTCAAGGAGACCTCGGCGCCGGGCGTGCCCCGGCAGTACGCACTGACGATCCCGCCCGAAGTCGTCAACAACATGGGCAACATCACCGGAGCGGGCCTGCGCAAGGCGGTGCTGAAGGCGATCAACCCCAAGGCCGAGGGCCTGGCGGACTACATCCGTGCGAACGCCGCCGAGCTGGTCGACAGGATCCTCGCCACCGGTGCTCCGGTGGACCTGCGGGCCGCGTTCACCAGCCCGTACTCGGAGGCGATGCACTGCCGGATCCTGGGCATCCCGTTCGAGGACGCCCAGAGGCTGGCCGCCAGCCTGGACATCGCCTTCATGAACTCCGCCTGCCCGGTCACCGGCGCCAAGCTCAACTGGGACCGGGACATGGCCTACATGGTGGAGCGGCTGGACGACCCCGCCACCTACGGGCTGATGGCCGAGCTCGCCGCCCTGCGCGAGGACCCGGACTACGCGCACCTGACCGACGAGATGCTGGCGACGGTCGGTGTGACCTTCTTCGGCGCCGGCGTGATCTCCACCATGGGCTTCCTGACCATGGCGCTCTTCTCGCTGTTGCAGCACCCCGAGCTGTGGGAGGAGCTCAAGGCCGACCGGTCGAAGATCCCGGCCGCGCTGGACGAGCTGCTGCGCATCAACCTGTCCATCGCCGACGGCCTGCCGCGGCTGGCCACGGAGGACCTGCAGCTCGGTGACGTGCTGGTGAAGAAGGGCGAGCTGGTGCTGGTACTGGTCGAGGGCGCCAACTTCGACCCGGAGGCGTTCGAGAACCCGGACGAGATCGACCTGGAGCGCCCGAACAACCACACGCACCTCTCCTTCGGGGGCGGCGGCCACTACTGCCCGGCCACCGCGCTCGGCAAGAAGCACGCCGAGATCGCCATCGAGACGCTGCTCGACAAGATGCCCGGGATGAAGCTCGCGGTGCCCGTCGATCAGCTGGTGTGGCGGACCCGCTTCATGAAGCGGATCCCGGAGCGCCTCCCGGTGATGTGGTGAATGGCCTGACGATCCGTCAGCCCAGCAGGGCGTAGACGGTGGAGGCCTTCGCGGCCGGCTCCTCGGCCCCCTCCGGGGTCAGGGTGACGTCCGCGAAGGCCATCCGCTTGCCCAGTTTGGTGATCCGTACGTCGATCAGGAGGTCGACGCCGACCACCGGGCGCTGGAAGCTGGTGGACTGCTGGACGGTGGTCATCGGGCCGTAGCCGCCGCGGGCCGCGGAGATCGCGATCACGGTGGCGGTGTCGGCGGCGGCCATCATGGCCTGTCCGGAGAGCCCGCCGCCGTCCCGGGCGAGCCGGTCGGACCAGGGCAGCCGGAGTACGGCGTGCTGCGGACCGGTCTCCCGGACGGTCAGGCCGAGGTCCAGCACCCAGGGGGCGAAGTTGTCGGCGAGGATCTTGTCGGCTTCAGCGGGTGCGAGGCTCATCCGGTGATTGTGGCGGCCCGGGAGGACCGCCACAACACCCCGGAAGGGTCAGAGCGAGGAGGCCAGTTCGGTGCCCTGCTTGATGGCCCGCTTCGCGTCGAGTTCGGCGGCCACGTCGGCACCGCCGATCAGGTGGGCTTCGATACCGGCCGCGCGGAGCTCCTCGTACAGGCCACGGCGCGGTTCCTGGCCGGTGCACAGCACGATGGTGTCGGCGGGCACCAGGTGCGGTTCACCGCCGACGGTGATGTGCAGGCCGTCCGCGTCGATCCGCTCGTACGTGGCACCGGCCACCGTGGTGACCCCGCGGTGCTTGATCTCGGCGCGGTGGATCCAGCCGGTGGTGGTGCCCAGCCCGGCGCCGACCTTGGTGGTCTTGCGCTGGAGCAGGGTGACGGTGCGCGGGGTGGCCGGCCGCTTGGGGGCGGTCAGGCCGCCCGGCGCTGCGTAGGACATGTCCACGCCCCAGTGGCGGAAGTACACCTCGGGGTCCTGGGCGGCGCCCTCGCCGCTGTCGGTGAGGAACTCGGCGACGTCGAAGCCGATGCCGCCGGCGCCGAGGACGGCGACGCGCTCGCCGACGGGCGCACCGTCGCGCAGGACGTCGAGGTAGCTGACCACGTTCGGTCCGTCGACGCCCTCGATCTCGGGGGTGCGGGGGGTGACCCCGGTGGCGACGACCACCTCGTCGTAGCCGGTGAGGGCGGCCACGTCGGCGCGGGTGTTCAGCCGGACGTCGATGCCGTGCGCGGCGAGCTGCGTACCGAAGTAGCGGATGGTCTCCTCGAACTCCTCCTTGCCGGGGATGCGGCGGGCGATGTCGAGCTGGCCGCCGATGTGGCCGGAGGCCTCGAAGAGGGTGACGGTGTGGCCGCGTTCGGCGGCGGAGACGGCGCAGGCCAGGCCGGCGGGGCCGGCTCCGACGACGGCGACGCGCTTGGCGGTCCGGGTGGGCAGGAGGACCAGCTCGGTCTCGTGGCAGGCCCGGGGGTTGACCAGGCAGCTGGTGATCTTGCCGCTGAAGGTGTGGTCCAGGCAGGCCTGGTTGCAGCCGATGCAGGTGTTGATGGTGTCGGCGGCACCGGCCTTCGCCTTGTTGACGAACTCGGCGTCCGCCAGGAAGGGGCGGGCCAGCGAGACCAGGTCGGCGCGGCCCTCGGCGAGCACCTGTTCGGCGACCTCGGGGGTGTTGAGGCGGTTGCTGGTAACAAGCGGGATGCTCACCGCGCCCATCAGCCTCTTGGTGACCCAGGTGTAGGCGCCGCGCGGGACGGAGGTGGCGATGGTGGGGATGCGGGCCTCGTGCCAGCCGATGCCGGTGTTGATGATGGTGGCGCCGGCCGCCTCGATCTCCTTGGCGAGGTGGACCACCTCGTCGAGGGTGGAGCCGCCGGGGACGAGGTCCAGCATGGAGAGCCGGTAGATCAGGATGAAGTCCTCGCCGACGGCCTCCCGGGTCCGGCGGACGATCTCCAGCGGGAAGCGCACCCGGTTCTCGTACGAGCCGCCCCAGCGGTCGGTGCGCCGGTTGGTGGCGGCGGCGATGAACTCGTTGACCAGGTAGCCCTCGGAGCCCATGATCTCGACGCCGTCGTAGCCGGCGAGGCGGGCGAGGCGGGCGGCGCGCACGAAGTCCTCGACGGTCTGCTCGACCTCGTCGTCGCTGAGCTCGTTCGGCACGAAGGGGCTGATGGGGGCCTGGAGGGCGGAGGGGGCGACCAGGTCTTTGTGGTACGCGTACCGGCCGAAGTGGAGGATCTGCATCGCGATCTTCCCGCCCTCGGCGTGCACGGCGTCCGTGATGACCCGGTGCTCGGCGGCCTCCTCCTCGGTGGTGAGGCGGGAGCCGCCCTCGAAGGGGCGGCCTGCGTCGTTGGGGGCGATACCGCCGGTGACGATGAGGCCGGCACCGCCGCGGGCCCGCTCGGCGTAGAAGGCGGCAAGCCGCTCGAAGCCGCCCTGGTGCTCCTCCAGGCCGGTGTGCATCGATCCCATGATCACGCGGTTCGGCAGGGCGGTGAAACCGAGGTCCAGGGGGCTCAGCAGGTGGGGGTACTGGCTCTGGGGGCTCTGCGGGCTCATGGGGGGCGCCTCCTCGCGCGGGTGTGATGCCCCTGTTGTAAGGGAGCGCCCCCCGATTATGCAACTAGGTGCATAACCCTGTGGTGGAGTTCACGTCAGCCGCGCCGCAGGCGGAGCGTGACGATCTGGAACGGGCGGAGGGTGAGGGCGATGGTGCCGTCCGGTGCCGGGGCGGCGACGGCCGTGCCCGCGAGGGGGCGTTCCAGCAGGTCGCTCTCGACCGCCGCCGTGATCGGGAAGCTCGCCTCGAGGACGGCGGTGGCCCGGCCGCCCAGGGACTCGTACAGGCGGACGATCACGTCGCCGCTGCGGTCCTCGGCCAGCTTCACCGCCTCGGCCACCACCGCCGGGTCGTCCACCGTCAGCAGCGGGGCGACCGGTCCGGCGCCCGCCAGAGTGCGCTCGGGCAGGTTGAGCCAGTGGCCCTCGCGGACCGCGTCGCCAATCGTGGCGCCGGGGACGAGGGAGTAGCGGAGGGTGTGGCGGCCCTGGTCGGTTTCCGGGTCCGGGTAGCGGGGGGCGCGCAGCAGGGAGAGCCTGATGGTGGTGGTCTGGCCGCCGTCCGGGCGGATGTCGCGGGTCACGTCGTGGCCGTATGTGGAGTCGTTGACCACGGCCGCCCCCCAGCCCGGCTCCTCCGCCTGGATCCAGCGGTGGGCACAGATCTCGAACTTGGCCGCCTCCCACGAGGTGTTGGTGTGGGTGGGCCGGTGGACGTGGCCGAACTGGGTTTCCGAGGAGGTGCGTTCAGCCTTCACATCCAGCGGGAAGGCGGCCTTGAGGAACTTCTCCGTCTCGTGCCAGTCCACTTCGGTGGTGAGGTCCACCCGCCGCGCCCCGGGCCGGAGGGCGATCGTCTGCCGGACGGTGGAGGCACCGAAGGAGCGGGTGGCGGTCACCGTGACCGGTCCGGCGGCGCCGGCGGCCGGGGTGACCTCCAGGGCGTCCAGGTCCGTGAGGTCGGTGACCCGGTTGCGGTAGAAGGCGTCGACGTCCCAGGCGTCCCACATGTTCGGGACATCGGGGTGGATCTGGAGCAGGTTCGCCGCCGCCCCTGGGGCGAGGGCTTCCCGCCCCGCTGCGAGGTCGCGGACGGAGACCAGCAGACCGCGGGCGTCGATCTCGACCCGCAGGCGCCCGTTGGCGAGGATGTGGCCACCGCCGGGCCGGTCCGCCAGGGTGACCGCCCCCGCGGCATCCGGGACCGCCGCCCCGCCGGCCGGGATGCCGTGGCGCGGGTGCGGGGCGCCGTTGAAGACCAGCTCGGTGCCGCCCTCGCCGGCCAGGGCGGTCTGTGCGGCGGCGATGAGCTCCTCCAGCTCCGCCCGCACCTGCGCATAGGTCGCCCGGGCCTCGCGGTGCACCCAGGCGATGGAGGACCCGGGCAGGATGTCGTGGAACTGGTGGAGCAGCACCGTCTTCCAGATCCGCTCCAGTTCCTCGTACGGGTACCGGAAGCCGGGCACCCGGACGGCCGCCGTGGCCGACCACAGCTCCGCCTCCCGCAGCAGGGACTCACTGCGCCGGTTGCCCTGCTTGGTCTTGGCCTGCGAGGTGTACGTGCCGCGGTGCAGTTCCAGGTACAGTTCGCCGGCCCAGACCGGGGCGTCCGGGTACTCGGCATGGGCCTTCGCGAAGAAGGCGTCCGGGCGCTCGATCTCCACCCGCGGGGAGCCTTCCAGGTTGCGCTGCCGCCGGGCGCGGGCCAGGTGCTCGCGGGTGGGGCCGCCCCCGCCGTCACCCCAGCCGAAGGGGACCAGGGAGCGCGAACCCCGGCCCTTCTCGCGGTAGTTGCTGGCGGCGTGCGCCAGCTGTCCGGCGCCGAGGTCGGAGTTGTAGGTGTCGACGGGCGGGAAGTGGGTGAAGACCCGGGTGCCGTCGATGCCCTCCCACCAGAAGGTGTGATGCGGGAAGGCGTTCACCTGGGACCAGGAGATCTTCTGGGTCAGGAACCAGCCGGAGCCGGACAGTCTGACGATCTGCGGCAGCGCGGCGGTGTAACCGAAGGAGTCGGGGAGCCAGACCTCGCGCGGCTCGATGCCGAACTCCTCCATGAAGAACTTCTTGCCGTACAGGAACTGACGGACCATCGCCTCACTGCCCACCATATTGGTGTCGGACTCCACCCACATGCCGCCGACCGGCACGAACTGTCCGTCGGCGATCTTCTTCTTGATCCGCTCGAAGAGTTCGGGCCGGTGCTGCTTCATCCAGTCGAGCTGCTGCGCCTGGGACATCGCGAACACGAACTCGGGGTGTCCGTCCATCAGGTTCACCATGTTGGAGGTGGTCCGCGCCACCTTGCGGACGGTCTCGCGCAGCGGCCACAGCCAGGCCGAGTCGATATGGGCGTGGCCGACCGCGCTGATCCGGTGCGCGGAGGCCCCCGCCGGGGTGGCCAGCACTCCGGCCAGCCGGGCCCGGGCGGCTGCGGCCGTGCCCGGTACGTCGTCCAGGTCGACGGCGTCCAGGGCCCGGTCCAGGGCGCGCAGGATCTCGTACCGGCGGGCGTCGGCGCCGCTGAGCTGCATCATCAGCTCGTAGAGGACGTCGAGGTCCTGGACCAGTTCCCAGACCTCGGTCTCGAAGACGGTGAGGTCCATCCGGGCGAGCCGGTAGAGGGGCCGGTCCCCGCTGGTCAGCCGGTCGCCTTCGGAGGTGGCGGAGTGGTCGACCAGGACGGGGTTGGCGGCGCCCTCCAGGTACCACTCGATGCGCTCGCCGCCCTCGGCGGCGTCGGCCACCCGTACCCAGTCGTTGTACGGGTTCAGGGCCTTGATCTCGCTGCCGTCGGCACGGTGCACCAGGCCCTCGCACTGGAAGCCGGGCATCATCCGGTCGAAGCCGAGGTCGAGCACGGCCTCGACGGTACGGCCGGCCCATTCGGCCGGGACGGTGCCGGTGAGCCGGAACCAGCTGGTGCCCCAGGCCGGGCCCCACGCCTCGCCGGCCGCACAGGGCCGGTAGGGGGCGGCCAGCCCCTCGGACACGGACACCGGCTCGCCGGGTGCGTCCCAGCGCTCGACGGTCAGGGGGACCGAGCGGGAGCGGACGGCGGGCCTGATGCGTTCCGCCAGGACGCGGCGGAGACGGTGTTCGGTGATGCGGTGGTCATCGTGCATGACGGCTGCTCCCCGGATCAGAGTTTGACGGCGCCTTCGCCGACGCCCTTGAAGAAGAAACGCTGGAGGGCGAAAAAGAGGAGCATCATCGGCAGCAGCGCAGCCATGGCACCGGCCGCGATGAGCCGCTGGTCGTTGACGGTGGTGGCGCCGGCCAGGGACTTCAGGCCGAGCTGGAGGGTGTAGTGCTCGCTGTCGGTGAGGACCAGCAGCGGCCAGAGGAAGTCGTCCCAGGCACCCATGAAGCTGGTGATGCAGACGACGGCCAGCGAGCCCTTGGCCGCCGGGAGGAACACCCGGGTGAAACGGGCCCACTCGCCGGCCCCGTCCAGCACGGCCGCTTCCTCGAGCTCCCGGGGGACGGCGAGGAAGGCCGCCCGCATGATCATGATGTTGAGGACGGACACCGCTCCGGGCAGCCAGACCCCGATGAGGGTGTCGACCAGGCCCATTCCGCGGATGGTGAGGAACATCGAGATCATCACGGATTCGAACGGAAACATCAGGGTGGCGACCAGGACGGTGAACACGGCCTTGCGGCCCTTCCACCCGGGCCGGGAGAGGGCGTAGCCGCCCATGGCCGCGAACAGCAGGTTCGAGGTGACGGCGAGCGCCGCGACGATGAGCGTATTGCCGGTGTACTGGAGCAGCGGGAAGGACTCGGCGACCCGGACGTAGTTGTCGAGGGTGGGCTGCGCGGGCAACATCCCGTCGTACACGTTCTCGGTGCGGCCCCGGAGGGAGGTCAGGAACTGCCAGACGATCGGGCCCAGCATGACCACGAGCACCAGCAGCAGGGTCAGGTACCGGCCGGCCCGCCCGATCCGACCGATCCGACCGATCCGACCGATCCGCCCCGTCCGCCTCATTCCTCGTCTCCCTTCGAGAGGCGGCGGCCCAGCAGGCTGAAGACCAGGGTCAGCAGGAACAGCAGGAGGGAGATGGCGGCGGCGTAGCCGGTCTCCCCGGCGAAGCCGAGGCCCACCTGCCGGATCAGGAAGGGCAGCGTGCGGGCACCGCCGCCGGGGCCGCCCCCTTCGCCGCCGAGGATGTAGACCTCGGTGAACACCCGGAGGGCGGAGATCGCCGAGAGGGTGCCCACCAGCAGCATCATCGGCTTCACCTGGGGCACGGTGATGCTGAAGAACCGGCGGACCGGGCCGGCGCCGTCGAGGGCGGCGGCCTCGTACAGGGAGGCGGGCACGTTCCCGAGGGCGGCCAGGTAGAAGACCATGTAGTAGCCCAGGCCCTTCCATACGGTCACCAGCATGGCGGAGAACAGCAGCAGCGTGCTGTCGGTCAGGAACGGGACGGGCTGGGAGATGAGGTCCAGCCGCCGGAAGACCGTGTTGACCAGGCCGTCGCTCCGCAGCACCCACTGCCAGATCAGGCCGACGACCACGGCGGAGGCGATGACCGGGGTGTAGAAGGCGGAACGGAAGAACCCGATGCCGGGGACCTCCTTCTGGACGAGGACGGCGAGGGCCAGCGGCAGCAGCACCAGGGCCGGTACGACGACGGCCAGGTACAGGACGCTGTTGCAGGCCGCCGTCCAGAAGTCCGGGTCGGCGAAGGCGCGGGTGTAGTTGTCGAAGCCGACGAACCGGCCGCCCTGCAGGATCCGGGCATCGGTGAAGGACAGGATGACGGTGTTGACGAAGGGCCACAGCGAGAACAGGGCCACCATCGCCAGGCCGGGGGCGAGGAACAGATACGGGGCCCACCGGACGGGCGAAGTGCGCCGGATCACCGCTCCGCCGCGTCGGCCAGGAGCCGGTTGGCCGCCTCCTGTGCCTTGCGGACGGCCGTCCTCGCGTCCTGCTCCCCCTTGATGGCCTTCTGCACCTCGCGGACCACCGCGTCACCGACCTGGTTGGTCCACTGGACGGGGGTGTTGGCGTCCAGGGCCGCGGTCTTGAGCTGTTCGGCGCCGATCGCGCGGGCCAGGGTCTCGGCGTCCGTGCCGTCGCCCCGGTCGGAGAAGTACGGGTCGGCCAGGCCCGCTGCATTGGACGGGTAGATGGTGGCCTGCTTCGAAAACGCCACCTGATTGGGGCCGTTGGTGACCCATTTGGCGAACTCGGTGGCCGCGTCCAGGTGTTCGGTGTCTTTGCGGATGCCGAGGCACTGGGCGTAGATCCCGATGTGGCCGAGGCTGCCGGTGACGGCTCCGGCGACCTGGGTCCGGTCGTAGACCTGCGGGGCGTTCCGTTTGATGTCCTTGACGAAGCCCGGGGAGCCCGGCCCGAAGACGATCTTGCCGCTGCCGTAGAGCTGGTTGACGTCGTCCGACTTCGTCAGCGACTCCTTGGGCATGGCGCCCATGGCGTACAGCTCCTTCATCCGTTCGACCCAGGCGACGGCCCGGTCGGTGTCGAAGGTGAAGGCGTCCTGCCGCTCGTTCAGGATCGGTATGCCCATCTTCTGCCAGTCCCCGGGCAGCCGGCCCTTGGGATCGGCCATGAAGGCGGCGAAGCGTCCGCCGGAGGCTCCGGCTATCCGCTCGGCGTAGTCGAAGAACTCGTCGACGCTCGTGGGCGGTTTGCCGGCGTCCAGGCCGGCCTTGGCGAACAGGTCCTTGTTGTACGTGAGGATCTCGGGGGTCACGTACCAGGGGTAGGCGTACACGCCCTCGCCCTTGCCCGGGAGCCGGAACTGTTCCCAGGCGCCCGGTACGTAGTCCCGGGCGAGAGCCCCGTCCAGCCGGGCGATATCGGCGAGCATGCCGCGGTCGCCGAGCAGCTGGAAGGAGTCGGTGGAGAGGTTGACCACGTCGGGGAGGGCGCCGGCCTGGGCGTCGGCCACCAGCTTCTCGTTGTAGCCGTCGCCCGGCACGTCCTCCCATGTGACCTCGACCTGGGGGTACTTCTGCTCGAAGGCGTCGATGACGCCCTGGACGTAGCCCGTGAAGGCGGGCTTCAGCTGGAGCGTGCGGAAGGTGATCTCGCCGGCCACCTTTCCGGTGCGCTCCGCCTCCCTCACCTGCTCCGGGCCGCCGATCCCGCAGGCGGAGAGGGCGGCCAGCAGGCCGGCCGCCGTTCCCGCGGCGAGGGCCGTGCGGATCACCTGCGAACGCGTCATCAGTGTCGCCTCCCGGTGGTCCCCGGCGACTCCGCCGGAGAGCTGCGCCCACGTTCGCCACAACCCGGGACCCCGTCAACGAGGCCGGGGTTGCGGTGGCCGGGAATGCGCGGAGGTCCGCTACAACCGGTACTGGACCTTCTCGGCGAGCGTGCCGTTGCGGTAGCAGAAGCGGTACACGCTCTCCTCGCCGACCTTGCTGTCGGCGCCGGAGATGAACCAGGAGCACTGGGTGCCTTCGGGCTGGGCCGGACCGCCCTCCTTGAGCGCCGACTTGAGGAAGGTCTCCCCGGACGGAAGTCTGCCGCGGACCTCGGCCTCGGGCTGGCCGACCTGCAACGCCTCGTAGACGGCGGGGTCGACCACGGTCTTGTCGGCGGCGTCGAGGACCTTGACGGCCCCGAAGACCAGTGCGGCGATCAGTCCTGTCCCCACCACCAGTGCCACCCCACAGCCGATCAGGCACCCCTTGCGCGCAGCCACGTTCCCGTCCTTCCGGTCGCTCCGCCCGGCACCCCGCCGGACAGGTCGACCTTGGCAAACGGACGGGGCCGGATGCTGTCCTCCAAAGTCGCCGGGTGCGGCGACGATCGTTGCCGGGGACCGGTGCCGCACCCGGCCGGGTCTCAGAGGCCGGACGGGTCGGTATTGGCTCCGCACAGCACGACGGCAACGCGCTTGCCCGGCGGTACGGGTGCGGTGCGCAGGGCGGCGAGTGCGGTGGCCGCGCCGTTCTCGACCACAAGCCGGTGTTCCTCCCACAGGGCGCGCCGGGCGGCGGTGATCGCCTCGTCCGGCACCAGCACCGAGTCGACGTCCGGGTGCTGGGCAGCACGCAGGGCATCGGCCGAGACCCGGGTGGCGCCGAGCGAGTCGGAGGCCACCGAGTCGACGGGGACGTCCACCGGCCGGCCCGCCGCCAGAGCCGCGTTCAGGGCCCGGCAGTGCTCCGGCTCGGCGGCGAGGATGCGTACGCCGTGGGCGCGGGCGGCGGTGGCCAGTCCGGCGAACAGACCGCCGCCGCCGACCGCCACGACCAGGGCGTCCAGCCCGGGGAGCGCGGTCCGGATCTCCTCGAACAGGGTCCCGGCGCCGGCCGCGATCAGCGGGTGGTCGTAGGCGTGGCTGCTCAGGGCGCCGCTGCCGGCCGCGAACTCCCGGCAGGCGGCCAGGGCTTCGGCGTACCGGTCGCCGGTGAGCCGGACCTCGGCCCCGTAACCGCGCAGCCGTTCGACCTTGACCCGTGGGGCGTTGACGGGGAGGAAGACGGTGGCGGGGATGCCGTGGGTACGGGCCGCCCAGGCGCAGGCGAGTCCCGCGTTGCCGCCGGAGGCGATGGTGACCCCGGCCTCCGGAAGTGCTCCGGCCTCGGCGTGGGCGGCGAGGAAGTTGTGGGCACCGCGGGCCTTGAAGGAGCCGGTGTGCTGGAGGTGTTCGAGTGCGTACCAGAGGCCGTCGGCGGCGGGCGCGACGGTGACCGGGCGGACCTGGCCGGCGATACGGCGGGCGGCGGCGCGGATCGCTGCGGGGTCGAGCTGCTGTTCCATCCGGGCGGGCCTTTCGTTCAGGAGGCGGGGCGGGCGGCTTCGATCAGTTGGCGCAGGGCCCCGTGGTAGACCTCGTGGTCGGTCAGTACGGGCAGCAGGGCGGCCGGGTCCGCGGTGAGGGCCGGGAACTCCTCGGGGTCGAGGGCGGCGAGGGCGGTGCGGGTGACGGCGGTGGCGCCGGCCGGGTCGCGGTGGTCGACGAAGGCGGCGCTGCCGAGCGTGAGCAGGTACAGGCGGCGGTAGACGGTCATGGCCCGGGCCGGGGTCATCCCGGCGGCGAGGCTGTCGGCGATCTGCGGTTCGACCAGCCGGGCGAGCAACTGGCGGCCCATCCAGGGCCGTCCGCCGCGCAGGGTGAGCAGTCCGGGGTGGGCGGTGAGCAACCGGTAGAGCCCGGTGAACCGCTGTTCGGTCGCTTCGGCCCAGCCGGTGCCGGCCGGCACCCCGGGGAGCCGGGCCGCCAGGTGTTCGGTGCACAGGTCGAGCAGGCCGGCCAGGTCGGTGCAGCGCCGCTGCACGGTGGCGTGCGAGACACCGAGGCGGTCGGCGAGGGTCCGGAAGCTGAGGGCACCGGGCCCTTCCTCGTCGATGAGGCGGAGGGCGGCGGCGGCGATGACCTCGGGGGTGGCGCGGTCCAGGGCGCTGGATGTCCTCGGCATGAGATACACCGTAACAGACGCTGTCACAGACGGCGTCACATACGTCATCACATACGGCGTAGCAACTCGTTCGTGTGACGAAACCGCCGCCCATTCGGTGGTTATCCACCGGAGAGTGCAGACATGCATTGACAGTGGGTAATCGCCTCGCTGCACTGAGCGCACGACGCCCCCACGTCAAGGAGATTCCGTGCCGTCTCGCCTGCGTGCGCTTTCCGGCAGCCTCACCGCCGCCGCCCTGATCGCCGTGTCCCTGGCCGCCGCCCCGGCGGTGGCCGAGCCCACCGCGACCTCGGACACCCCCCTCGCCCTCACCCCGCCCATGGGCTGGAACAACTGGGCGCACTACATGTGCGACATCGACGAGCAGAAGGTGCTTGCCAACGCCGATGCCCTGGTCGCCACCGGACTGGCGGCCAAGGGGTACGACACGGTGACCGTGGACGACTGCTGGATGACCAAGAGCCGGGACGCGGAGGGCAACCTGGTGGCCGACCCGGTGAAGTTCCCCCGCGGAATGGCCTGGCTCGGCGAGTACCTGCACGAGCGGGGGCTCAAGTTCGGGATCTACCAGGACGCCGGGTTCCTCACCTGCGAGCGCTATCCGGGCAGCGGCACCCCGGACGGCGGCGGCGACGACCACTTCGACCGGGACGCACGGCTGTTCGCCTCCTGGAAGGTGGACTACGTCAAGATGGACGGCTGCAACATGTGGGTGCCGCCCGGGAAGACAAAGGAACAGGCCTACCGCGACGCCTACCACTCGGTCGCCCGGGCGCTGCGCGCCAGCGGACGCGACATGATCCTCTCGGCCTCCGCACCCGCCTACTTCCAGCAGGGCGAATGGGGCGGCCCGGACTGGCACAAGGTGATCGGCTGGGTCGGCGACACCGGGCAGCTGTGGCGCGAGGGCCGGGACATCAAGGTCTACAACCCGGCCGCGCCGGCCACCTCGCGCTGGGCCTCGGTGCTCGGCAACTACGGCTACAACCGCTGGCTGGGCCGCTATGCGAGCCCCGGCAACTGGAACGACCCGGACTTCCTGATCGCGGGCGCGCCCGGGCTCACCGACGAGGAGAGCCGCAGCCAGGTCGCCCTGTGGGCGATGATGGCGGCCCCGTTCATCCTGTCCTCCGAGGTCGGGAAGATCGGCGAGGCGGGTCTGGCCGCACTCAAGAACGACGCCCTGATCACCCTCGACCAGGACCCGATGGGCCGCCAGGGCGCGGTGGTCTCCACCGACGGCACCTTCGACGTGCTCGCCCGGCCGCTGGCGAACGGGGACCGGGCCGTCGCCGTGCTCAACCGGTCCGGCACCGCCCGGGAGGCGTCGGTGCCGCTCACCGGCATCGGCCTGCACTCCTGCACGGTGGACGCCACCGACCTGTGGACCGGCGCCACGGCCGAGGTCTCCAGGGCACTGACCGCGCAGGTCCCGGCGCACGGCACGGCCGTCTGGCGGCTGAGCCCGCGCGGCTGCGCCGAGGCCGTGCCCACCGGGCAGATCACCGGTGAGGGCATGAAGTGCGCCGACGGTGAGAACACCACCGGGGTGGGGGCGGTGGTGATGTCGGCCTGCACCGGCGGCCCCGACCAGCGGTGGGTCCTCGGGCACGACCGGACGGTCCGGCTGCTGGGGGACTGCCTGACGGCCGGCCCGGACGGCGCGGTGGCCCTGGCGGACTGCACCGGGGACGCGGCCGGGCAGCGCTGGACGCACCGCCGCGACGGGGCCCTGGTCGCGGACGGCGGCGAGCTCTGCCTGGACGCTCCGGCCGCCCCGGCCGTACCGGACGCCACTGCGCCCCGGCTGGCGCTCCGGCCGTGCGGCGACCACGCGGTCAACCAGCTGTGGTCCCTGCCCGTCTGATGGCCCGCCTGATGGCTCGCCTGATGGCCCGTCTCATGGTCGGGCTGACGGCCCGACGGACCCGTACCGCGGCCGGGCGGGCGGGCGTGCCCCCGGGCGACGGGGGTCCGCCCTGCCTGGACGGAGCCGGCAGCCCCGGCGAGGGCGGGCACACGGCACGACGGGCCGCACCGGTCGCGCAGCGTGCCCTGGCCGCGGCGCTGGCCATGCTGGCAGCGCTGTGCCTCGGGGCAGCCGCCCGCGTACCGGCGCCCGCCGTGCCGGCTGCGCCCGCCGTGCCCGCCTTCGACGACACTCCGGCGCAGGCCGCCCTGAAACGGCTGCTGCCGCGCCAGGCCGCCCAGTTCGTCCTGGAGCCCGGCCCCGCGGGCCCGGCCGGCCAGGACACCTTCACGGTGTCCGGCACGGCCGGCCGGATCACCGTCCACGGCAACACCCCGGCCACCCAGCTCACCGGGGTCGGCTGGTACCTCCAGCATGTGGCCGGGGCCGACATCGGCTGGCCCGGCGACAGTCTCGGCGAGCTTCCCGAGGTGCTGCCCGCGGTACCGGCACCGGTCAGCCGCAGCGCGCTGGTGCCGCACCGGTACGCGCTCAACGACACCGACGACGGCTACTCGGGCGCGTACCGCTCCTTCGCCGAGCACCAGCGGCAGATCGACCTGCTCGCCCTGCACGGCGTCAACGAGGTGCTGGTGCAGGCCGGAGCCGAATACCCGTACTTCCGGGCCCTGCAGGGCTTCGGGTACACGGCCGCGGAACTGCTGGAGTGGATCCCCGGACCCGCGCATCAGAGCTGGTGGCTGCTGCAGAACCTGACCGGGTTCGGCGGCCCGGTCAGCGAGCGGTTGCTGACCGCCCGCGCCACGCTCGGGCGGCAGATCGCCGACCAGCTCCGCGGTCTGGGCATGACCCCCGTCCTGCCCGGCTACTTCGGCACGGTCCCGCCGGGCTTCTCCGCACGCAACGGCTCGGCTTCGGTGATCCCGCAGGGCGACTGGGCCGGGTTCGAGCGGCCCGACTGGCTGGATCCGACGGAACCGGTGTTCGCCCGGCTCGCCGCCGCCTACTACGCCGAGCAGCGGACCGCGTTCGGGGACTCGGCCATGTACCGGATGAGCCCGCTGCACGAGGGCGGGCAGACCGGGACGGTGGACGTCCGGGCCGCCGCGGGAGCGGTGCAGACCGCGCTCCATGCCGCGCATCCGGGGGCCCTGTGGGCCGTACTGGGCTGGCAGGACGACCCGACCGCGGAGCTGCTCGCCGGGGTGGACACCTCGAAGCTGCTGATCCTGGACGGGCTGTCCGACCGGTACAACCGGCTGGACCGGGAGGCCCGTTGGGGCGGTACGCCGTACGCCATCGGCACCATCTACAACTTCGGCGGGCACACCACCATCGGCGCCAACACCTCGGTGTGGATCGACCGGTTCGAGGCCTGGCGGGGGAAGGCCGCCAGTGCGCTGCGCGGGACGGCGTACATGCCGGAGGCGACCGGGACCAATCCGGCGGCCTTCGACCTGTTCACCGATCTGGCGTGGGAGCCGGGCCCGGTGGATCAGAAGCGGTGGTTCGCGGATTTCGCGGCCCGCCGGTACGGGCGGCCGGACCCCGATGCCGCGGCGGCCTGGGAGGAGCTGCGGCTGGGCCCGTACAGCACCTCTTCGGGGCTGTGGTCGGAGTCCCAGGACAGCCTGTTCACGGCGCGGCCGAGCCTGACGGCGGTGGGTGCGGCCCACTGGAGCCCCAAGGCGATGCGCTACCCGGCCGCGCATGTCCGCCGGGCGCTGGACCATCTGCTGGCGGTGGCACCGGAGTTGCGGGATTCCAGTGCGTACCGGTTCGACCTGGTGGACACGGCACGGCAGGCCCTCGCCAACCACTCGCGGGTGCTGCTGCCGCAGATCAAGACGGCGTACGAGGAGAAGAGCCTGGCCAGGTTCCGTACGCTGACGGCCGAATGGGCGGAGCACGAGCGGCAGTTGAATGCGCTCACCGGATCCGACCCGAACTTCCTGCTGGGCGGCTGGCTGACGGCGGCCCGCTCCTGGGGTGCCGACACGGCCGAGCAGGACCGGTACGAGTACGACGCCCGGGCGCTCCTGAGCGTGTGGGGCCGGCACAGTACGAGCGAGGGCGGCTTCCTGCACGACTACGCCAACCGTGAATGGTCGGGGCTGATCTCGGAGTTGTACGCGCCGCGGTGGGCGGTGTACTTCGCCACGCTGGAGGAGGCGCTGTCCGAGGGAACGGCGCCGCGGGAGATCGACTGGTACGCCTACGAGGAGTCCTGGGCCCGGCGGACCACCCGGCACGCCACCGAACCGGCCGGGGATCCGTACACCCTGGCCCGGGGCATCGCCCGGACGCTGGACTCTTGACACGGGGCGGTGGGCGGCGAAGGGTGGTTTGTGCAAAACCTGCAGAAATTCCCGCTCGGGTGATCGATCATGACCCCAGAGGAACTGCTGGAGATGTCGTACCAGCAGTTGCGCAACAGAACCCTCAGCGTCGAGGACCTGAAACAGCTCAATCCGGAGCAGCTGGGGCAGCTCGCTGAGCGAATCGAACGGGCCACGGGGGTCAGAAACTGGATTCCGCAGCTGGAAGCCGAGATCGCCCAGCTCAAGGTGCAATCGGCCCACAACTTCGATCGCATGCAGAAGATCGGAGATCTGCCGTCCGGGGATCCGGCACGGTCCGTGCTGAGAGAAGCCATGAGGATGTGGCAGCGGGCCGAGGGGGATTTGTACGACAAGAGGGCCGAGCTCGACGGCGTGCGCCAGGCCTACGACCGGGCCCTCAACAACCGGCAGGTCTTCCAGCAGGTGAGCCAGGCGCAAGCGGCCTCGGCCCAGGCCGCGGAAGCGGTGAGCGAGGCCCGCCAGGCCGCCGGCGCCGCCCCCCAGAGCCGTCTGGCGTCGGCCGCGCAGAGTCTGTGGAACAGCGGCCCCGTCCAATGGGTCAGGGGTGTGGTGGACAAGGGCACGAACGGGTTGATGCAGGGGGCCCGCGCCGTCCGCAACGGCGCGGCGAACCTGTGGAACGCGGCCTGGCCGGCGATCAGGGACAACGGGCGGGCGGTCCTGTCCGCCGGGGCAGCTGCCGTCGGCGCCGTGAAGTCGGGCGCGGGTTCTCTGATCGCTGCTGTGGCCCGGGGTTTCCCCGGCGGTGTCCCCGGGATCATCGCGTCCGTCGGCCTGCTGACGCTGGTGGGCGTGGGGACGTGGGTGTGGAGTGCGTCCGACACGCCCGAACCGAACAAGCCGCCGGGCGTGCCGGCGCCGGTGGAACAGCCCGCCGAACACCCACCGGACGAGCCCGCACCGAACGAACCGGCTCCGGCCGAGCCCGCACCGAATGAGCCTGTGCCGGCCGAGCCCGCACCGAATGAGCCCGTCCCGAACCAGCCTGCGCCCGTGGAGCCGCTGCCCGCCGACCCTCCGCCGGACGCTCCCGCTCCGCCACCCGCGGAACCCCAGCCCGTCGCGCCTCCCCCGGAAGAACCACGGCCTGCCGAGCCTCCCCAGGAGCACCAGCCCCCGCAGGACCAGCCTCCACAGGACCGGCCTCCGGCGGAGCCACCCCAGGAGGAACCGCGTCCCGCCGAGCCGCCGCCCGCCGACCGCCCTCCGGACGAGCCTGCGCCGGTGAAACCCCAGCCGGTGGCCCCGCCCCCGCCGCCCGAGCCCCAGCACGAGGAGCCGCCTCCGCCGCCGGAGCGTCCCGTCGCCCCTCCGCCGCCCCCGCCCGAACCCCAGCACGAGGCGCCCAAGCCCGTGGCACCTCCCCCACCCCCACCCGAGCCTCAACACGAGGCGCCCAAGCCCGTGGCACCCCCGCCACCCCCACCCGAACCCCAACACGAGGCGCCCAAGCCCGTGGCACCCCCGCCACCCGAACCCCAACACGAAGCACCCCAGCCCGTCGCCCCGCCCCCGCCGGCGCCGGAAGCGCCCGCGCCCCCGCCCGCCGAGCCCCAGCCCGTCGCGCCCCCGCCGGCCGACCCTCCCCCACCCCCGCCGGCCGAACCACAACCGGTCGCCCCGCCCCCGCCGCAGCCCGAGGCGCCCGCGCCCGAGGTGCCGGCCCCGGACGAGGGCACGGGCCAGTAGCCGCGGCCGGTGGCGGCAGCCGGTGGCCGCAGCCGCTCCCGCCGTAGAATCAGGCGTGGATTCCGAAGCGGAGCCGACAGCAGGGCCGGAACCGGAGCCGACGGCGGAGCCGAATCGGTGGCTCGGTGCGGTCGCCGGGCTGGCGGCCGGGTTCGCCGGGCTGTGCGCCGCGGAGCTGACCGCCGCAGCCGCCCGGCCTGAGTCGAGTCCCGTCACCGCAGTCGGCGGCGCCGTGGTGGACCGTACGCCGGCCTTCGTGAAGGACTGGGCGATCCGCCAGTTCGGCACCGCCGACAAGGCGGTGCTGCTCACCGGGGTCGTGGTCCTGCTGGCCTGTGTGGCCGCCGCGGCCGGGATGCTGGCCGTCCGGCGCCGCGCAGCCGGGGTTGCGGTGGCCGGTGCCTTCGGGTTGATCGGAGCGGCTGCCGCACTGAGCCGGCCCGAGGCGGGTGCCCGGGATGCGCTGCCCTCCCTGGCCGGCGGGGCGGTCGCCGCCGCCGTACTCCTGCTGCTGGCCACGGCTCTGCGCCGGCCCCGGCCCGCCTGGTGGCAGCCCGGTACCGGCGGGGCCTGGGCCCTGGACCGGCGCGGTTTCGGCCGGCTGCTCGCAGCCGCCCTCGCGGTGTCCGCCGGGGCCGGGCTGGCCGGCCGGCGGCTCGGGGCCTTCGGCGCGGCCGGGGCCACCGCGTCCCGGTCCGCGGTACGGCTGCCGCCGCCCGCCTCCCCCGCCCCGCCGCTACCGGCCGGCGCCGATCTCCGCGTACCCGGCCTGTCCCCTTTCCTGACCCCGAACGCGGACTTCTACCGGGTGGACACCGCGCTGGTGGTGCCCCGGGTCGACGCGGACACCTGGTCCCTGCGGATCCACGGCACCGGCGTGGACCGCCCGCTGACCCTGAGCTTCGCCGAGCTCCTCGCCCGCCCCCTGGTCGAACGGGACATCACCCTCGCCTGCGTGTCCAATGAGGTCGGCGGCCCGTACGTGGGCAACGCGCGCTGGCTCGGCGTACCGCTGGCCGGTCTGCTGCGCGAGGCCGGGGTGCGCCCGCCGTCCCAGGGCGGGCCGGCCGATCAGCTGGTGGCCCGGTCGGTGGACGGGATGACCCTGGGCACCCCCGTCGAGACCGTGCTGGACGGCCGGGACGCCCTGCTTGCCATCGGCATGAACGGCGAGCCGCTGCCCTTCTCCCACGGCTTCCCGGTGCGGATGGTGGTCCCCGGGCTGTACGGGTACGTGTCCGCCTGCAAGTGGCTGCGCGAGCTGCGGCTGACCACCTTCGCGGAGTACGACGCGTACTGGGTGCGCAGGGGCTGGGCAGAGCGTGCCCCGGTGAAGACCCAGGCACGGATCGACACCCCGCGCCCGTTCGCGAAGCCGGCCCCCGGGCGGGTACCGGTGGCCGGGGTGGCCTGGGCCCAGCACCGGGGCATCGACCGGGTGGAGGTACGGGTGGACGGCGGCCCCTGGCAGCAGGCCCGGCTGGCCGACCCGGTCGGCATCGACACCTGGAGGCAGTGGGTGTGGGAATGGGACGCGGAGCCGGGCAGCCACACCCTGGAGGCCCGCGCCACGGACGGCACAGGCACCCCGCAGACGGGCAAGCGGTCCGGCACGGTCCCGGACGGGGCAACGGGCTGGCACACGATCACGGTCCGCGTCCCGGCCCGCCCCACCCCCTAGTCAGCCGGCCGGCGGGGTCAGGCGGACCGGGAGGGAGTCGACGCTGTTGGCTATGAAGCTGCGCTGGTGGGGAAGGGTGGGGGCGGGCGCGGCGAGGGTGAGGTCCGGGAAGCGGGCGAAGAGGTGTTCCAGGGCAATGGTGGCCTCCAGCCGGGCGAGGGGGGCGCCGAGGCAGTAGTGGGCGCCGTGGCCGAAGGAGAGGTTGCGGGCCGTGATGGGGCGGGTGAGGTCGAAGCGGTCGGCGTCCGGGCCGTAGGCCTCGGGGTCGCGGCCGGCGGCGGTGTAGCCGGCCAGGACCGGGGTTCCCTGCGGGATGACGGTGCCGGCCAGGTGGAGGTCGCGGGTGGGGTAGCGGAACGGGAACCAGCTGATCGGGCCGTCCCAGCGGAGGGTCTCGTCGACCACGTCGTTCCAGCTCGCCTTGCCGGACCGGACCAGGGCCAGCTGGTCGGGGTGGGTGCACAGGGCCCGGACCGCATTGGTGATCAGGTTGAGGGTGGTCTCGTGGCCGGCCACCAGCATCAGGCGCATGGTGCCGATCAGTTCGGCTTCGCTGAGCCGGTCGCCGTCGGCGGCGCGGGCGGCGAGCAGCGCACTGGTGAGGTCCTCGCCGGGGTCGGCGGTGCGGGCCGCGGCGATCGTGCCCATCAGTTCGACGAGTTCACGGACGGCGGCCATGGCCTCGGCCGGGGTGGTGTCGGTGGCGACGATGACCTTGTTGGACAGTTCGTGGAGGCGGCCCCGGTGTTCGGGGTCGACGCCGAGGAGTTCGCAGATCACGCTCATCGGGAGCGGGAGGGCGAAGTGGCGGCGGAGGTCCGCCGTGCCGTCGCCGGTGGCGGCGGCCTCCGCGAGGTCGTCGAGGAGCTCGGCCGTGAGGGTTTCGATGCGCGGGCGGAGCTGCTCCACCTGGCGGGCGGTGAAGGCGTTGCCGGCCAGGGAGCGGAGCCGGCGGTGGTCCGCGCCGTCGGCGGTGTGCATGCCCTGGGCGTGGGCAAAGACCCGGAGCGGCCACTGGGCTGGGACGGTGCCGTCCTGGAGTCCGGTGAAGTGCCGGGCGTCCTTGGCCACATCGGGGTGGGCGAGGAACTCCCTGAGCGCCTCGTGCCCGAGGACCACGGCGCCCGGCACTCCGCCGGGGAGGACCACTTCCGCCACTGCGCCGCGGGCCAGCAGCTCCGCGTTGAGGGCGTGGGGGCAGCCACCCGCCGGGTCGATCCGGTGCGGCTCTGATTCATCCGTCATTCGGCCAACAGTGCAGGGTGGTATCCGAGTTGAACAAGTACGGGTCAGAACCAGTTGAGGGTGAGGGGGAAGGTCACGGTGGCGGCGGCTGCGGTGCTGTCGGTGGCCGTGGCGGTGATCTGGAGGGTGCCGCTGCCCCACGGTTTGCCGGTGATGCGGCCGGTGGCGGCATCGACGCTCAGGCCCCAGGGCAGGCCGGTGGCGGTGTAGCGGACCGGGGGGTTGCCGCCGGTGGCGGTGAGCCGGATGGTGCAGGTCTGGTTGAAGACGCAGGTCTGGGGGCCGGGGTTGGTCAGCTTCAGGTCCCCTGGGGTGGGCGTGGGGGTCGGGGTGGGGGTGGGGGTCGGGGTGGGGGTGGGGGTGGTGCCGCAGCCGGGGGTGGCTTCCGGTGGGAGCGGGATGCGCCAGATCTGGGTGTCGTTCTCCGAGCCGGCCAGCAGGGAGGTGCAGTCGGCGTACGTGACGATCTCGCCCTGCGGCTGGGCGGGCAGCGCCACATCCGCGAGCTTGGCGCCCGAGGTGTCGTACACGGAGGCCGTGTTGGCGCCCACCGGGCCGCCGCTGCGGAGGACGTACGAGGCGCCGGAGGGGGAGAACGCGCCGTCGGTGGCGAAGACCGGGCCCGGGCGGACCGGGGTGAGGGTGTTGACCTGGCCGGGCTGTGGGGGAAGCGGGGCCTTGTACAACTGGCCTGCCGCGCCGATCAGTTTGCTGGCCACGTAGAGCTGCCCGGTGACCGGGTCGGCCAGCAGGGATTCCGCGTCGTGCCGGCCGTCCGCGTAGGCGAAGCGGTACGAGACCGGGGTCACGGTGGCACTGGCGAGCTGATCGGGCTCGGGAAAGCTGTGGACCTGGATTTCGGCGCGGGCACTGAAGTTGTCCCCGATGTCGCCCACCAGGATCACCGCGCGACCGGCCGAATCCTTGCCGAGGGCCAGCCCTTCCCAGTCGCTGTTGGTGGTGCCGGCGAGGGTGTAGGTGGCCTTCAGCGTGCCGGCGGGCGTGGAACAGTCCACGGCGAAGACCTGGTTGGTGTTGCCGCTGTCGTTCACGGCGTAGAAGACGTTCGGGTGCTTGCGGCTCATGGCCAGACCGCTGATCTCGGTCATACCGGGCGGCAGGGTGCACTTCTTCTCGGGGGCGGCCAGGCCGGCGGGCCTGGCGGGTCCGGTGGCGGGGCCGGTGTTCATCCAGGCGACCGCGGGCAGCGGCCACAGCAGCATCGCGAAGGCCGCCACGGTGAGGACGGCGGCCCTCGGCGGCGTGAGGAGCCGGGATCGGGCTCGGGATCGGGATCGGGACATGCTCACAATGTGACGAGGCGTCAGAGTTGGCGCCAGAGCCGTTCCCGGCCTCTTGAGCATCGTTCCATGCCGGGGTGGCATGGTTCAGCGCGCGGGTTCCCGGACCGGCGCGTTGTGCCGGGCGTGCGCGATGAAGGCCCGGGCGGCCCGGCTCAGCGGGCGGCGGGCGTGCGCGATGCCCACCGGGCGCAGCAGCGGCGGGGTGAAGGAGCGGATCTCCGCCCGGTCGCCGAAGGCCCGTAACACCACGTCCCGGTACCAGATCAGGGAACCGCGACCGTCCGTCACCCCGGTCACCCAGGCCAGCCGCTCGTCCACCTCCAGGCTGGGTACGGGCCGGACGCCGAGGCAGCTGAACATGGCCTCCATCTCGGTGCGGCGGCCGGTCCCCGGGGTCGGGAGCACCATCGGGAGGCCGTCGAGGGCACGCAGCGGCATCGGATCGGGCAGTCCGCAGCCCAGGGGGGAAATCAGGACGACTTCCCGCTCCTGGATGTAGTGGGTCGACAGCTCCTTGTCCACCGGCAGATCGACCAGTGCGAGCTCTGCCCGGCCGTCGGTGACCGATTGGACCAGGGCCTCCCGCCCGTCGTATTGCTGCAGGTGGACGTCCACACCGGGGTGCCGGGCGCTGTAGGCGGGCACCAGGTCGGAGGCCAGGTCCAGGGCCAGTGTGGGGGTGGTGACCAGGTTGAGGGTGGTGCGCGCGGTGTTCCCGTGGGCCGTCCCGATGTCGTCGATGGCTTCCACCGCGTCCAGTACGGTCCGGGCCAGCCGGACCACTCGGGCCCCCTCGGGGGTGAGTTCCACACCTCTGCCGCGGCGGGCGAGCAGATCCACACCGAGGTCACGCTCCATGGCCTGGACGGCCCGGGACAGGGCGGACTGGGCAACGAAGACCGAGGCTGCCGCGCTGGTGATGGAACGACAGTCCGCGACGGCGACGAGATAACGAAGCTGCGCGAGTGTGGGGGTCATGACCGGAAGGTAACTGCGGGACCTTGCGGGTGTAAGGGTCCGCAGGTGAACAACTGACCGCGTGCGGTGCACACGTGATGCAATGTCGGCGACAAGACATGCCGCTCCGGCATGAGCGGTCCGTGCACTTTGCGCCGGGGGCACGCGCCGGAGTGCCACCGCTCCCCCGGCATCCGTGCAGGCCGGGGGCCTCGGACGGGATGGTGGGACGGTCCCGGCCGAATCGCCGACGGCGGCTGCGGAGCGAAGGGATGGCCTCCGCATGCCGGTTGACAGCTCACGGCGGCCCCCGCACGATGCATCGCGGCATCAGGGAATTTGACCAATGCTCAACTCCGGTGTCCGGCGGGGGCCCCGCCCGCTCCCCCCGCCTCGACACCGCAGCTTCCCGCACACTGCACCGCACACCGCACCGTGCACCGCGTCCGCGTACCGCACCGCGCACCGCGTCCCCGCGGCGGCAGCCACGTCCATGGCCCCCTGTTCCGGCCCATGACCTGTGACGTGGCGCTGCCACATGCGACACAGCAGAGGAGCCTCCGTGATCCCTCAGCCCGCCCAGCCCGCCGCAGCCGCCCCCACGGTTCCGGCGCGCGACCGTGTCATCGCGCTCAGTCCCTTCACCGAGCCAAACCCGGGCCTGGTGATCGCCGCCGAACGCGCCGGTTCCCTCGGGCTCCTCGACCTCGGCCGGGATTCGGCCGCCGCGCACCGTGCCCTGGCCGAGCCGGCCCGCTGCCGGCCGGCCGGAAGGTACGGGGTCCGGGTTCCGGCCGGCTGTCCGATCGGTCCGGCGGAGCTGCCGGCGGCCGTGGACACCGTGCTGCTGGCCGACCCGGCCCTGTTCGCCCGGGCCGGGGAGTGGACGGCGAACGGACGGCGCCGGGTCTGGGCCGAGACCACCTGCCCGGCGGAGGCCGCCGAGGCGGTCGCCGCCGGGGCGGACGCCGTGGTCGCCAAGGGACACGAGGCGGGCGGCCGGGTCGGCGCGGCCACCACGTTCGTCCTGCTCCAGCAGCTGCTCGCGGACCCCGCGGTCGCCGTCCCGGTGTTCGCCCTGGGCGGGATCGGCCGGCACACGGCAGCCGCCGCCCTCGCAGGCGGAGCCGCCGGCGTCCTGCTCGACGTACAACTCGCCCTGACCGCCGAGGTGGAGCCCGGCCTGCCGGCCGAAGTCGCTGCCGCCCTGCGGGCCATGGACGGCAGCGAGACCCGGCTGGTCGACGGCCACCGGGTGTACACCCGGCCCGGCATCGCCCGGCCGGACGGTCCGGTGGCCGCGCTGCTGGGTGCCCGGGGGCTACGGGAGCAGCTGCTGCCGGTGGGGCAGGACGGCGCGACCGCGGCCCGGCTGGCCGCCCGGTACCGCACCACCGGCGGGGTGCTCCGGGCCGTCCGCGAGGCCGCGGCAGGGCATCTGGCGGCGGCCGTACGGAGTGCACCGCTGCGCCCCTCCTCGGATGGCGGCCGGCTGCCCGTCGCACAGGGCCCGATGACCCGGGTCAGTGATCAGGCCGGGTTCGCGGCGGCCGTGGCCGAGGGCGGCGGGGTGCCGTACCTGGCGCTGGCGGTGATGGAAGGCCCGGACGTCCGGCGGCTGCTGGCCGAGACCGCCGAGCGGCTGGCCGGCCGCCCGTGGGGGGTGGGGCTGCTCGGGTTCGCGCCGGCGGAGCTGCGCCGCGAGCAGCTGGCCGCGGTGGCCGATGCCCGGCCCCCGTACGCGATCATCGCGGGCGGCACCCCGGCGCAGGCGGCCCCGCTGGAGGCGGCCGGCATCCGGACCCATCTGCACGTACCCTCCCCCGGGCTGCTGGAGCAGTATCTCGCCGACGGGGCACGGCGGTTCGTCTTCGAGGGGCTGGAGTGCGGCGGCCATGTGGGACCCCGCGCCTCCTTCCCCCTCTGGGAGGAACAGATCGAGCGGCTGCTCGGCTGCGCCGATCCGGCGTCGCTGGACGTGCTGTTCGCAGGCGGGGTCCACGATGCGTGCTCGGCGGCCATGGCCGCCGCAGCCGCTGCTCCGCTGGCCGGGGCGGGGGCCCGGGTCGGGGTGCTGATGGGGACGGCCTACCTGTTCACCGAGGAGGCGGTGGCCGCCGGGGCGGTCCTGCCGGGCTTCCGGCAGGCGGCCCTGGACTGTACGGAGACCGTGCTGCTGCACACCGCGCCGGGCCATGCCACCCGGTGCGCGGCGACCCCGTACGCGGAGACCTTCGAGGCCACCCGGCGGCGGCTGGAGGAGGGCGGCGCCGAGCCGCGCGAGGTGTGGGAGGAGCTGGAGCGGCTGAACCTGGGGCGGCTGCGGATCGCCAGCAAGGGGCTGCGGCACAGCGCGGACGGCCGGCCGGTGCCGGTGTCCGAGGAAGTGCAGCGCGCGGAGGGGCTGTTCATGCTGGGCCAGGCCGCGGTGCTGCGCGGGGAGCCGACCACGGTGCGCGCGCTGCACGCGGAGGTCACCGAGGGCGCGACGGAGCTGCTGGAGCGGCGGGCCGCGGACCTGGCCCGGGAGTGGGGCGGGCCGGCGTCCGGGACGAACGGACCGACAGCCGCCGCACACGGGCCGACGGCCGGTACGGGTGGATCCGCCGCCGGTGCGGACGGGTCGACGGCCGGTACCGGCGGGTCGACGGTTGGTTCCGGCGGGTCGACGGCCGGTACCGGCGGGTCGACGGTTGGTTCCGGCGGATCGGCCGCCGGGACGGACGCATGGGCCGCCGGCGGCGGCCACGGCGCGGCGGCCGATCCGCTGGACATCGCGATCGTCGGCATGGCCTGCGCCTACCCAGGTGCGCCGGACCTGGCCGCGTACTGGTCGGCCGTACTGGCCGGGACCGACGCGGTGACCGACGTGCCGCCCGAGCGCTGGGATCCGGCCGTGTACTACGACGCCGACCCCGCCCGCGCCGGTGAGCGCACCCCGTCCCGCTGGGGCGGATTCCTGGCCCCGCTGCCGTTCGACGCGCTCGCCCACGGCATTCCCCCGGCCTCGCTCGCCGGCATCGAGCCGGTGCAGCTGCTGGCGCTGGAGATCTCCGCCCGGGCCCTGTCCGACGCCGGCTACGACAAGGACCGGGAGTTCGACCGCTCCCGGACCTCGGTGGTGTTCGGCGCGGAGGCCGGCACCGAGCTGGCCGGGGCGTACGGACTGCGCGCCCTGCACCCCGCCTATCTGGGCGAACTCCCGGCCGGGCTGGAGGAGCAGCTGCCGCGGCTCACCGAGGACTCCTTCCCCGGCATCCTCGCCAATGTGATCGCCGGCCGGGTCGCCAACCGGCTGGACCTGGGCGGGGCGAACTGCACCGTGGACGCCGCCTGCGCCTCCTCCCTGGCCGCCCTCGACCTGGCATGCCGTCAGCTGCGCGACGGTGACAGCGACATGGTGCTGTGCGGCGGTGCCGACGTACACAACGGGATCAACGACTACCTGATGTTCGCCTCGGTACGGGCGCTCTCGCCGACCGGGCGCTGCCGGCCCTTCGACGCGAGCGCGGACGGGATCGCCCTCGGCGAGGGGGTGGGCGTACTGGTGCTGAAGCGGCTGGCCGATGCGGAGCGGGCCGGCGACCGGGTGTACGCGGTGGTCAAGGCGGTGGGCGCGTCGAGCGACGGGCGTTCGCTGGGGCTGACCGCGCCACGGCCGGAGGGCCAGCGGCGGGCTCTCGAACGGGCCTACCGGCGGGCCGGGGTCAGCCCGGGCGAGGTGGGCCTGGTGGAGGCGCACGGGACCGGCACGGTGGTGGGTGACAGCACCGAACTGGCGGTGCTGACGGACCTGTTCACCGAGTCGGGGGCGGCGGTCGGGTCCTGCTCGCTGGGCTCGGTGAAATCGCAGATCGGGCACACCAAGTGCGCGGCGGGGCTGGCCGGGCTGATCAAGGCCGCGCGGGCGGTGTATGCGGGGGTCCGGCCCCCGACCGTACACCTGGAACGGCCGAACCCGGCGTGGCAGGCGGACAGCAGTCCGTTCTGCTTCGACACCGAGGCCCGGCCCTGGCCGGTGCCGGTGGAGAGGCGGTTCGCCGGAGTGAGCGCCTTCGGCTTCGGCGGCACCAACTACCATGCCGTGCTGGCCGGTTACGGGTCTGCCGTCGAGCCGGAGCCCCGGCACGGACAGGATGCCTGGCCGGCCGAACTGTTCTTCTTCCGCGGCGAGGACCGGCGGGCGGCGGGCCGGGCCATGGCCCGGCTGGCGGCCCGGCTGGAGCAGAACGATGCCGCGGGACGGCCCTGGGCGCTGCGGGACCTGGCCGCGGAGACGGCGCTGGCCGCAGGCCCGGAGCAGCCGGGACGTCCGGTACAGGTGGCGCTGGTGGCGTCCGGGCCGGACGACCTGGCGGCCCGGCTGGAGCGGGCCCGGGCGTTTACCGCGGGCGACGGGGTCCACGTACGCGACGAGTCTGCCGATCCGGGCCGGGTCGCCTTCCTCTTCCCGGGACAGGGCAGTCAACGGCCGGGCATGCTGCGGGAGTTGTTCACCGCCTTCCCTTGGCTGCGGCGGGAGTTGCTGGACGGGGCCCCGGCGGCGGTCATTGCGGCGATGTTCCCGCCGGCCGCGTTCTCGCCGGAGGACCGGGCGGCCCGGCGGGCCGCGGTCACCGACACCCGGGTGGCCCAGCCGGCCCTGGGCCTGGCGGGCGCCGCCGCGTACCGGCTCCTGGGGGCGCTGGGCGTACGGCCGGACTGCACGGCCGGGCATTCGTACGGCGAGCTGACCGCACTGTGGGCCGCCGGGGTGTACGACACGGAGAGCCTGCTGCGGCTCAGCGCCCGCCGGGCGGAGGCGATCCTCGCGGCGGCGGGGGCGGACCCGGGTGCGATGGCCGCGGTGGCGGCGGCACCGGAGGAACTGCGGGCGGTCGCCGAGCGGGCCGGGTGCGTGGTGGCAAACCACAACGCGCCGCGGCAGAGCGTGCTGTCGGGGCCGACGGAGGCGGTGGCCACGGCGGTCGCGGAGCTGCGGGCGGCGGGCCGGTCCGCCGAACCCCTGCCGGTGGCCTGCGCGTTCCACAGCGCGGTGGTGGCGGGGGCGGCGACGGCCCTCGCCGAGGAGCTGGCCGGGACGGCGGTTGCCGACGCCGCCGTTCCGGTCTGGTCGAACGCGACGGCGGGCCGGTACCCGGCCGATCCGGCCGCGATCCGGCGGCTGCTGGCGTCCCAGGTGGCGGAGCCGGTGCGGTTCGTGGAACAGATCGAGGCGATGTACGCGGACGGGGTGCGGACGTTCGTGGAGGCGGGGCCGGGACGGGTGCTGAGCGGGCTCGTGGGGAAGATCCTGGGCGACCGGCCGCATAGGGCGGTCCCGCTGGACGTGCCGGGCGAACACGGCCTGCTCCGGCTGCTGGGCGCGCTCGCTGAACTCGCGGCGGCGGGCGTGCCGGTGGCGCTGGACGCGCTGTTCCGCGGCCGTACGGTGGCGCTGCCGGAGCGGGCGCCGCGGCGGCCGGGCTGGCTGGTGGACGGCCACCTGACCCGCACTTCGTCCGGCACCCCGGTCCCGGGCGGCCTCCGCCCGGCCACCCGCGTCACCGCGGACGCGCTGCCGGCCGGGGTGCGGGCGGGTACGGGTGCGGGGGCGCTTGCCGCGCAGCCGTACGCCGCCCAGGCGAACGGGACCGTGCCGGTCCCGGGTCAGCCCGGCTCCGGCCGGGCCGGCCAGCCGGGCGCGGCCCCGTACGGCGCGCAGGGCGCAGGTGCGCCCGCCGTCCCGGGACAACCCGGCCAGGGCGCGGGCGCGCCTCCCGGGCAGCCGGGCGGGGCGTACCCGTACGCCGTCCCGGGCGGCAGGGCCACTGCGCAGGCGTACGGGCCCGGCCCGGCCGACGCGTACCCGTACCCCGCTGCGGGTGCGGGTGCGGGTGCGCTCGCCGCGCAGGCGAACGGGACCCCGGCGCCGAGGCCCGCTGCGCAGGGCGCGGCTGCGCCTCCGGGGCAGCCGGGCGGGTCCGGGCCGGCGGGGGCGTACCCGTACGCCGTCCCGGGTGGCGGGACCGCTGCGCAGGCCTACGGGTCCGGCCCGGCCGACGCGTACCCCGCTACGGGTGCGGGCACAGCCGCCGCGCAGGCCAACGGGGCCGCCGTGCCCGCCCCGGGCCAGCCCGGCTCCGGCTGGACCGGCCACCCGGGCGCAGCGCCGTACACCGTGCAGGGCGCAGGTACGCCCGCCGTCCCGGGCCAACCCCGCCCAGGTGGCGCAGCCCCGTACGCCGCGCAGGCGGGCGGGACCCCGGCGCCGTACCACGCGCGGGAGGCCGTGGTGCTGGAGTTTCTGCGCGGGGCGCGGGAGTTGGTGGCTGCGCAGCGGGACGTGGTGCTCGGGTTGCTGGGTGCCGACGCCGGGACGGTGGCCGGGGTGCAGCACCGGCCGGACGACACCGCCTGGGCCCAGGCGGAGCCGGCCGAGCAGGCCGTTGCCGCGACCCCCGCGGCCGGGGCGCAGCCGGAGCCGTACCCGGCCGGCGACCACCGGACCGGAACCGGAACGGCGAGGGACGCGGGCGACCCGCCCGCCACCGCAGCCCCGGCCCCGTCCCCGGCCCCCGCCGAGGAGTCCGCGTCGGCGCTCGTGGACCCCACGGCGGTCATGGACGTCGTGCTCGACATCGTGCACGCCCGGACCGGGTACCCGCTCGACATGCTGGAGCCCGGCCTCGACCTGGAGGCCGACCTCTCCATCGACTCCATCAAACGCGTCGAGATCATCGGCGCCCTGGCCGACCGCATCGGGCTGCCCCGCGGCGAGGACGCCTCCGGCGAGACCGCCGTGGAGGAGCTCGCCCGGATCAAGACCCTGCGCGGCATCGTCGACTGGATCACCTCCCGAGCACCCGGCACCACGGAAACCAGCGGCACCACGAGCACCGGCGACGGCCCCGCGGCCGACGACGCCCCGGCGACCGCCCCGGCGCCGCTCACCCGCCTGCGCATCGGGCTCGTCCCGCTCGCCCCCGCCGAGGGCGAAGACCCGGCGACGGTGCTGCACGGCCGCCGGTTCGGGATCGTCGAGGACGGGTGCGGAGTGGCTCCCGCGCTCGCCGGGCTGCTCCGTGCGCACGGAGCCGACGTGTCGACGGTCGGCGACGGCCAGGAGGATCTGCCCCAGGCCTCCGGCACGGCGGGCGGACTCGACGGTCTGGTGGATCTCACCGCCCTGCGCCCCGCCCCGCACCCGGTGCTCCCCGAACGGTTCCCCGCCCTCCGGCATGCGCTCACCCAGGGCACCGGCCGGCTCCTGCTCGTCACCGGGTTCGGCGGCACCTTCGGCCACCGGACCCGCACCACGGTGACCGGCAACGGCCACGCCCCCGACCCCACCCCCGGCGCCGGTCTGCACGGCTTCGCCCGCAGCGCTGCGCTCGAGTACCCGGCCGCGCTGGTCCGGGCGGTCGACGTCGACCCGAAGGACCAGCCGGAGCGGATCGCCGCCCGCCTGCTGGCCGAACTGTGCTCGGCCGACGGCCCGGTGTCGGTGGGATACCCGGCCGACGGCCAGCGCCTCGGGCTGCACGGCGTAGCCGCCCCGCTCGCCCCGCGACCGCCGGCGGTACCGCCGCTGCCCCCCGGCGCGGTGGTCCTGCTGACCGGAGGCGCCCGCGGCATCACCGCCCGGACCGCCCTCGCGCTGGCCCACAGCACCGGATGCCATGTCGAGCTGATCGGCCGTACGCCCCACCCCTCCCCCGAGCCGGACCGGTTCCCGCACGCGACCGACCGGGTCACCCTGCGCGCCGCCCTCATCGCCGACGGCCTGCGCGCACCCGCCGAGATCGAGGCCGCCGCCTCCCGCATCCTCGCCGACCGCGAGGTACGGGCCACCCTGGCCGCGCTGGCCGGACCGGCCGCCTCCGTGCGCTACCACTGCGCGGACGTGACCGACGAGGCGGCCGTACGGGCGGTCGTGGCCGACGTGCGGGAGCGGCACGGCCGGCTCGACGGGATCGTGCACGGCGCCGGAACCCTGCGGGACGCCCTGCTCCGGGACAAGGAACCGGCCGCGTTCGCCGAGGTGTTCGCCGCCAAGGTGGCCGGTGCCCGCCATCTGGCGACGGCTGCGGCCGAACACGGCCAGGCACCCGCGCCGGCCTTCCTCGCCCTGTTCGGCAGCGTGGCCGGGGTCTACGGCAACCGCGGCCAGACCGACTACGCAGCCGCCAATGACGCCCTGGACACCCTCGCCCACGCCTGGTCCGAGTCCTTCCCCGGCCGGGTCCTGGCCGTGGACTGGGGCCCGTGGGCGGCGGAGGCCGGCGGGATGGTCACGCCGGAACTGGAGCGCGCCTACGCCCGGCGCGGCATCCCGCTGATCGAACCGGCCGCCGGGGTGGCCGCGTTCCTCGCCGAACTGGCCCTGGTCCTGGCCCCGGTCTCGGCCTCGGTCCCGGTCCCGGCCTCGGTCTCCCGGCCGGATGACGGCGACCGGACCGTGCAGGTGGTCCTGATGGCGGAGCCGGACGGGTCCGCGGAGGTGGACGGCCGTGGCTGAGCTGCGCCGGGGTCCCCGGCCCACGGATGCCGCGATCGTCGGTATGGGTGCCGTCTTCCCGGGCGCCGCCGACCTGGCCGCCTACCGGCGCAATCTCCTCGCCGGCGCCGACGCGATCGGCGAAGTGCCGCCCGGGCGCTGGGATCCGGAGGTGTACTACGACCCGGAGGGCGCGGCCGGTCCGGCCCGCAGCGACCGGTTCTACTGCCGGCGCGGCGGTTTCATCGACGGGCTGACCGCCTTCGAGCCGACCCGGTTCGGGATCATGCCGGCCGCGGTGGAGGGCGCCGAGCCCGACCAGATGCTCGCCCTGCAGGCGACGGCGGAAGCCATCGCGGACGCCGGCGGCGAGGAGCGGCTGCCCGCCGACCGGTCCCGGATCGGGGTGGTGCTGGGGCGCGGTGGTTTCATGGGAGTGGCCACCGCGCGGCTGGACCAACGGGTGCGTACGGCACACCAGTTGGTACAGACCCTGCGGGAGGTGGCGCCCGAGCTGGGCGAGGAGCGGATCGCCGGGATCCGGGCGGCCTTCCAGAAGGCGCTGGGACCGGAGCGGCCGGATGCCTCGATCGGCCTGGTGCCGAGTTTCACCGCGGCCCGTACCGCCAACCGGCTGGACTTCCGCGGCCCCGCCTACACCCTGGACGCGGCCTGCGCCTCCTCGCTGCTCGCGGTGGACCAGGCGGTCGGGCTGCTGGCCGGCCGGAGTTGCGACGCGGTGGTGGCCGGTGCGGTGCACCACTGCCATATCGCCACGCTGTGGAGCGTGTTCACCCAGCTGCGGGCGCTCAGCCCGAGCGAGCGCATCCGGCCGTTCGACCGGCGCGCGGACGGCACGCTGCTGTCCGAGGGCACGGGGGTGGTGCTGCTCAAGCGGCTCGCGGACGCGGAGCGGGACGGCGACCGGATCTACGCGGTCGTCCGCGGTACCGGCGTGGCCGGGGACGGCAGGGCGGCCAGCCTGATGAGCCCGCTGGTGGACGGCCAGGTCCGGGCGCTGGAACGGGCCTGGCGGGTGGCCGGGCTGGATCCGGGCGCACCGGATGCCCTGGGCCTGCTGGAAGCGCACGGGACGGGGACCCCGGTCGGCGATGCGGCCGAACTGGAAACGCTGGCCCGGGTGTTCGGCGCCGGCCCGGCCGCGGGTGCGGCCGGCGGCCCTCGGGTGGGGCTGGGTTCCGTGAAGTCCATGCTCGGGCACACCATGCAGGCCTCTGGTATGGCCGGGCTGATCAAGGCCGTGCTGGCCGTGCACGAGGGGGTGCTGCTGCCGACCCTGCATGTGGAGGAGCCGCACGAGGAGTTGGCGCGGACCCGGATGCGGCTGGTGACGGCGGCCGAGCCATGGGAGCGGGAGCGGGGTACGGCGCCCCGCCGGGCCGGGGTCAACGCGTTCGGCTTCGGCGGGATCAACACGCATGTGGTGCTGGAGGAGGCGCCCGGCGGCGGGGCGGTCACCGCCACCGCGCCGGTACGGCGTTTCCTGCCGCTGGGCGGGGCGCAGGCCGCGCCACCGGGGCCGGGCGCGCGGGACGACGTACTGCTGCTGGCCGCGGACACCCCGCAGGAGCTGGCCGCCCGACTGGCCGAACGGTCGGCGGAGTTCGGGGCGGCGGTGCACCCGCCCGAGACCTACTCCGATGCCGGCACCGACGCCGGCACCGAGGCCGGCGACCGCGTCGGCGACGGGCCGTGCCGGCTGGCGGTGCTGGGGCCGACCCCCCAGCGGCTCGCCCTGGCCGCGAAGGCGGTGGCGCGCGGCCGGCCCTGGCGGGGCCGCGGCGAGGTGTGGTTCACGCCGGAACCCCTGCTGGGGCCGCGCGGCGGCGGCCGGGTGGCCGTGCTGTTCCCGGGCCTGGAACCGGAGTTCGCGCCCGCGCTGGACGATGTGGCGGACCGCTTCGGGCTGCCGCGGCCCCGGCTCACGGGTGGCAGTGAGCTGATGGAACGGGCCCTGGACGCCATCGGGGTCGGCCGGTTCTCGGCCCGGGTCCTGGACCTCATCGGCATCGAGGCGGATCTGCTGGCCGGCCACAGCCTGGGCGAATGGGCGGCGATGGTGGTCGCCGGGATGTACCCGGAGGAGGCCGTCGACCGCTTCCTCGGCTCGCTGCGCCCGGACTCGCTGGAGGTTCCGGACCTGGTGTACGCGGCCCTCGGCTGCGGAGCCCGGCAGGCGGAGGCCGCGCTGCACGGACTGGACGGGGTGGTGCTCAGTCACGACAACTGTCCGCACCAGTCGGTGGTGTGCGGTGCGCCGGAGCAGGTGCGGCAGGTACTGGAGCGGCTGCGCGGCGAGGGGGTGCTGGGGCAGGAGATGCCGTTCCGCTCCGGCTTCCACACGCCGATGTGGGAGCCCTATCTGGGGCAGGTGCGGGGCGCGTTCGCGCGGTTGCCGCTGCGGTTGCCGCCATCGGTGCCGGTGTGGTCGGCGACCACGGGGGCGCCGTACCCGGCCGAACCGGAGGCGGTGCGTGCGCTGGTGGTACGGCACCTGCTGGAACCGGTGGACTTCCGGGGGCTGACGCTGCGGCTGTACGAGGAGGAGGGCGTACGGGCCTTTGTGGCGGCGGGGCCGGGCAGCCTGCCGGGGTTTGTGGAGGACACCCTGCGGGGCCGCGAGCACCTGGCCGTGGCCACGTCCGGTCCGCGGCGCTCGGGGCTGGAGGCGCTGCGGCGCACGGCGGCGGCGCTGTGGACGGAGGGCCTGTCCCCCCGCTGGCACCTCCTCACCCCCGGCCCGGCGGCCCCGGTCGGCCCGGCCCGGCGCCGGCCCGGCGTCCAGGTGGCGTTGGACCTCGGCTCGCCCCTGGTCCGGCTCACCGAGCCCACCACCCGCCCCCGGCCCGCCGCGGCCCCGCCCGGCCACGGACCGGGGACCCCGAACAGGACCCGCCCACCGGCGATGCTGTCCGCCCTGGACCTCGACCCCGAGCCGCCGGCCGGCACCGCAGGCCCGGCGGACCCCGGCCAGGGCCCGGGCGGCCCGGGCGCGGTCAGGCCGGCCGCGCCGCCGGCCCCGCAGCGGAGCCGGCTACGGCTGTCGCTCCGCGAGCTGCCCTACGTACGCGATCACTGCGTGTACCAGCAGCCCGAGGACTGGACCGTGGATTCGGACCGGTTCCCGGTCGTGCCCATGACCACCATGCTGGAACTGGCGGCCGATGCCGCCCGCCGGCTGCACCCCGGCGGCACCCTCGTCGGCTACGAGGACGTCCGGGCCCTGCGCTGGCTCGCCGTGGAACCCGCCACCGAGATCGAGGTGACCGCGCGCCCCGACGGCCCCGGGCGGGTGCGGGTCGCGCTCGGGGACTGTGCCGTGGTGGTGGTGCTGTTCGCGGAACGACACGACGCGCCGCCGCCCCCCGACCGCACCGCCCTCCGCGACCCAGGCCCCGCACCGGTGTCCGCCGAGGCGCTGTACCGGGACCGGTGGATGTTCCACGGTCCGGGGTTCGCCGGCGTCCACGAGGTGTCGGCGGTCGCCTCGGACGGTATCCGAGGGGTCCTGCGCGCCCTCCCCGCCCGCGGCGCACTGCTCGACGCCGCCGGTCAGCTCTTCGGGCACTGGATGCAACTCCGGCTGCCCGTGGACCGGTTGGTCTTCCCGGCCTCCGTGGACCGGATCCGGTTCCACGCCCCGCCGCCGGGCCCCGGCCGGCTCGTCCACGCCACCGCCCGGATCCGGGAGGTCCGCGACCTCACCGTGCGCGGCGACGTCGAGCTCCGTACGGACGGCGGAACCGTCTGGGCGCGGATCGAGGGCTGGACCTACCGGCGGTTCGCCGCCGACGAGCGGGTCTGGCCGATGAAGTTCACCCCCGAGGTGTGCGGCATCGGCGAGCCCCAGCCGGGCGGCTGGTGCGCGGCCCGCCGCCGGTGGACCGATCCCGCCTCGCAGGAGCTGGTGATGCGCCGCTACCTCGGTGCCGCCGAGCGCGCGGCGTACGAGCGGCTGTCGCCGCGGGCCCGGCCCGCCTGGCTGCTGGGCCGGATCGCCGCCAAGGACGCACTGCGGCAGCTGCTGTGGGAGGGCGGGGCCGGGCCGGTGTTCCCGGCCGAGGTGCCCGTCGGGCACGATCCGGCGGGCCGGCCCGTCCCGGAGGGGCCGCTGGTCCACGGGGTCCGGCTGTCGATCGCCCACAAGGACCGGGTCGCCGTGGCCCTCGCGCACCGCACCGAGGCGGTGGGCATCGATGTGGAAGCCGTCACCGCCGATCCGGCGGCCCTGGTCCGGGTGGCGCTCGGCCCGGGCGAGCTGCGGCTGGCCGAGCGGATCGCCGCCCTGACCGGCACCGGGCCGGAGGCGGCCCTCACCGCCCTGTGGTGTGCGAAGGAGGCCGCTGCAAAGGCGGAGGGCGCCGGAATCGGCGGCCGGCCGCGCGACTGGGCCGTTGTGGACGTCCCGGCCCCGGACAGCCTGCTGGTGGTCTCCCCCGGCGGGCGCCGGCACCTGGTGCGGACCTCGGTCCTGTATCCGCTGCCCGCCGCGACCACCGCCACGACCGCCACCGCCTCCGAGTACGTCGTCGCCTGGACGGAGGTCCGCGTCCCGGCCGCCCCTTCCCCCATCGACCGCTTCCCCGTCACGGAGACCAGCCATGGATTCTGACCGTTCCGACCGTCCTTCCCGATCCGCTTCCCCGCACACCGCCGACATCCTCGCCGAGATCACCGCCATGCTCGTGGAGATCGTCGGCGACGAGTTCCTGCTGGCCGAGGAGGTCACCATGAGGACCACCTTCAACGAGGACCTGGCCCTGGAGAGCATCGAGTTCGTGGCCCTCGCCGAGCTGCTCCACCACCGGTACGGACAACAGGTCGACCTGATGGGCTTCCTCGCCGAGAAGGACATGGAGGCGATTCTGGCCATGTCGGTCGGGGAGCTGGTCGAGCACATCGGCCGGGTCACCCAGGCCGCACTCTCCCGCCCGCACCGGGCCGGCCTCTCCGCCCCCTCCCCCGCCGCGGCCGGCTGAGCCCGCCATGGCCGAGGTATCCGCCAACGGGCTCCGCTTCCACGTACAGCGACTGCCCGCCCCCGAGGACGCCGCCTCCGCCCGGCCCGTGGTGGTCTTCCTGCACGGGCTGGTCGTCGACAACCTGTCCTCCTTCTACTGCCCGCTCGCCGTCCCGGTCGCCCGGTCCGGCCACGAGGCAGTCCTCTACGACCTGCGCGGACACGGCCGCAGCGAACGGCCCGCCGCCGGGTACGACAGTGCGACGGCCATCCGGGACCTCGTCGCCCTCCTCACCGCGCTCGGCTTGGGGCACCGGCCGGTGCATCTGGTCGGCAACAGCTACGGCGGCACCCTCGCCGTGCACGCCGCACTGGCCCGGCCGGACCTCGTCGTCGGCCTCACCCTGCTCGAACCCCCGCTCAGCGGGGCCTGGGTGGAGAACATGGTCGACACCCTGTCGGCCGCCGCGCTCAGCCTGGAGGACAGTGAGGTCCCGGGCGAGTTGCGCTCGCTGCGGCTGCGCAAGGCCGCCAATCTGACCGCCATCGCCGATCGACTCCTCAACCGCACCACGCTCATCGACGACATCGCGGCCGGCCGCACCTTCACCGCGGCCGACTACCGGCGGCTGTCCTGCCCGGTGCTGATCGTATGCGGGGAGCACTCGGAACTGGTGCCGGGTGCACTGGAGTTGGAGCGGCACGCGGACCGCTGTTCGGTGGAGATCCTGCCCGGTCTCGGGCATGACGTCCTGAAGGAGAGCAGCGGCGCCCTGCGCAAGGCCGTGCTCGCGCACCTCGACGAGGTGGCAGCCGCCGACGGCCGCCGGGCGGGGGCGCTGGTGCCGTGAAGATCCTCTTCGTCGTCCCGCCGCTGGCCGGACACGTCAATCCGACGGTCGCCGTCGGCTCCGAACTCGCCGGCCGCGGCCACGAGGTCGCCTGGACCGGGCCGGCCGGGGTGCTTTCGGGACTGCTGCCCGGCCACGCCCGGATCCTGCCGGCCGGTGATCTGGCCGGCGACTCGTACGTCTCCCTGCACGAGCGGTGGCGGGATCTGCGCGGGGTGCGGGCGCTGCAGTTCCTCTGGGAGGAGGCGCTGGTGCCGCTGGCCCGGGCCATGGTGCCGGGGGTCACCGAGGCCGTGCGCACCTTCCGCCCGGATGTGGTGGTCGCCGACCAGCAGGCGCTGGCCGGGCCGGTCGTGGCGCGCCGGCTGAAGGTGCCGTGGGCGACCTCCGCGAGCACCTCGGCGGAACTGACCGGACCGTTCGAGGGGTTCCCCAAGGTCGGGGAGTGGGTGGCGGCGCAGATCGCCGGACTGCTCGCCGAGTTCCCCGGCGGCGCGGAGGCCGCCGACTGGGACCCGCGGTTCTCGGAGCGGCTGGTGCTGGTGTTCTCCACTCCCGAACTGGTGGGCAGGGAACGGGATTTCGCGGGCCATTACGCCTTCGTGGGCCCCGCCTTCGGCTCGCGTCCGCCTTCCCCCGGCTTCCCCTGGCGGCAGCTCGATCCCGACCGCCGCCGGGTGCTGGTCTCCCTGGGCACGCTCAACCGGGAGGCCGGTGGCCGGTTCTACGCCGCCGTGCTCGGCGCGGCGGAGCGGCTGGCCGGATCCGGGGTCCAGCTGGTCCTGGCAGCACCGGCCGCTTTGGTCCACAGCGTGGCCGGGGGCCCGCTGCCGGACGGCCTGCTCCTCCGGGAGACCGTGCCGCAGCTGGAGCTGCTGCCGCACCTCGACGCGGTGGTCAGCCACGGCGGCCACAACACGGTGTGCGAGACCCTCGCCCACGGGCTGCCGCTGGTCCTCGCACCCATCCGGGACGACCAGCCGATCGTGGCCCAGCAGGTCGTCGATGCGGGGGCGGGGGTTCGGGTGCGGTTCGGCCGGACCCGCGCCGAGGAACTGCGGGACGCGCTCACGGCCGTGCTGGACGAGCCCGGCCCGCGCCGGGCCGCCCGGCGCATCCAGGCCTCCTTCGCCGCGGCGGGCGGAGCCGCCGCCGCGGCCGACCATGTGGAGAAGCTGATATGACGCCGCCCTTCCCCCCGACCAGGCCGACCGGGCCGACCGGGCACGCCAAACCGGCCCGCGGCTCCGTTCCGTGGGTGTCGCTGGCGCTGATCACCGCGCTCGGCGCCGGAACCGTACGGGCCCGGCAGCGGCTGCGCGCCCTGCCGGTACTGCCCGCCGCCACCGGCCCCACCGGCTCCCCCGGTGCCGCCCTCCTGCCGCGGCCGGCCGGCTGGTACCTGATCACCGCGCCGGGGGTCGAGGCCGACGCGGCCACCTTCCTGGCCGCCTGCGCGTACGCCGACCGGCAGGGCCTGCGGGTGCTCGACCTGGTCCCGGCGGACCTGCCCGCCGAGCAGGCCCTCGGGCTGCTGCGGCTGGTGGACCCCGCCGCCTATCCGCTGGACCGGCTGGCGGAGGGCCGGGGCGCCGGGTACGCCGTACTGGTCGCCGAGGACGTCCTGGACCGCGGCGGCCCCGGCGACTGGACGTCGGCGACGGCACCGCGCACCCGCGCGGAACTTCTCGCCCTGGTACGGCGGTTGAAGGAGTTCGCCCCGGCCGCCACCGGGCTGGCCGTCGCCCCCGGGCTGCGCTGTGGCCCGGGCTCCCAACCGGCGGACCGGGCCGCCGAGCTCCGGGCCCAGGGGCTGCCGCCGGGTCCGCTGGCCGGTGCCCAGCTCGCCGGGCTGGGCGCGCTCACGGCCGGATGCCTCCGGCAGGGTCGCTGGGGTGCGCTGGCCGCGGCCCTGTACTGGCTCCAGCCCTACGCCGTACTCGGCGGGCGGCGCGGGCCGCTGCGGCCGGCCGATCTGGCCCGGGCCACCGCGGCGCGGCCCTGGCACTCCCTCCGCGCGGCCCTCCGTACCGCCGGCGCCGCCCCAACGCCCGGCCCCGGCCCCGACGGGGTCCCGAACGGCGACGGTCCGGACCCCGCCGCCGCCTACCGGGTCGAACTGGCCGCCGGCACCGACCGGTTCTTCGAGGCCCGCCGCTGCGACTGCCCCTGGTGCGGTTCCGAGCAGCTCGCCGTCCTCGTCCGGGTGCCGGACCTGCTCCAGGGCAAGCCCGGCCGGTTCGTCCTCGAACGGTGCGGCGACTGCGGGCACGTCTTCCAGAACCCGCGGCTGACCCCGGAGGGTCTGGACTTCTACTACCGGGACTTCTACGAGGGCCACGGCGGCGAAGGCGCGGGCACGGTCTTCGGCCGGCTGGGCGAGTCGTACCGGCGGCGGGCCTCGATGGTCCGGCCGTACGCCCCGCCCGCCGGACCCGCGTCCTGGCTCGATGTCGGCACCGGCCACGGGCACTTCTGCAATGCCGCGCGCGCCGTGTGGCCGGACACCCGGTTCGACGGGCTGGACATGGGCGAGGGGGTGCGGGCGGCGGAGCTGCGCGGCTGGGCCGGGACCGGATACCAGGGCCAGTTCCCGGAGTTCGCGGTGAAGCTGGCCGGCCAGTACGAGGTGGTCAGCATGTTCCACTACCTGGAGCACACCCGCGACCCGCTGACCGAGATCGACACGGCGGCGACGGTGCTCGCCCCCGGCGGCCATCTGCTGATCGAACTGCCCGATCCGCAATCGCGGATGGCCCGGCTCCTCGGACCGGCCTGGCTGCCCTGGTTCCAGCCGCAGCACCAGCACCTGATCCCGGCCGCCAACCTGCGGGAGGCACTGGCCGAGCGCGGGTTCACCGTGCTGGCCGAGGAACACGGCCCGGCGCACCAGGGCAACGACTTCTTCGGCGCGGTGGCCCTGACCGTGACCCGGCTGGCACCGGATCCGGACAGCCCGTGGGCCGTCCGCACCACGCCGGGGCGCCGTGCGCTGCGGCATGCGGTGCGGGTCGCGGCCCTGCCCTGCTTCGTGGCCGCGGCCGGGCTCGACGCGGTCCGTTCCGCGGTCGCCCGGGTCACCGACGGCGGCAACGCCTACCGGATGCTGGCCCGCAGGGACGAGGAGTGAGCGCGGTGACCGCGGATGCGCAGGACCTGGCCCGCCGGGCCACCGCCGACCCCTTGTTCCGGCTGGCCGCGTACGCCCTGGAGGCGGCGCACGGCCGCCCGCCCGCGGCGGTGTGGAGCGCCCCGCACGCCTTCCATCTGGCGCCCGGGCTGGTGGCGGCGGCCGGCTGGCCGGTGGCCGCCGCTGCGGCACCCCGTACGGACGGCCTGGTGCGGCTGAGCTCGCTGAGCCATCCCGCGCACAGCTGCGATCTGCCCCTCGAACCGGCGGGCGGCGGGGACCCCGAGCGGCTTGCCGCGGTCCCGGACTGGGCCGCCCGGCCGTACCGGCTGCTGCGGGCGCTGGCCCGGGCCGGGTACGGAGCCGGGGGGACCGATCTGCATGTGCAGAGCTCGCTCACCCCGGCCGCCGGGCTGGCCACCGCCGAACCGGCGGACTGCGCCATCGCACTGGCCGTGGCCGACGTCCACGGGGCGGCCCTGCCCCGGCCCGAAGACCCGGCCCGCGAGGAACCGGCTCGCGAAGACCCGGCCCGCGAGGAGCTGGCCCGGCTGATGGATGCGGCACTGCCCGGCGGGGACCCTGCGCTGCGCCGGGCCGTGCTGTTCGCCCGCCCCGGCCGGGCGCTGCTGCTCGACCCCGCCGGTCCGGCCCGCCCGGTCGCGTTCGACCCGCCGGCCTCCGGTGCGCGGCTGGTGCTGATGGCCGTACGCGGGGAGCCGTCGGAGTGGGCCGGGGAGCTGGGGCGGGCCATGGAGTGTGCCCGGCGGGCCGGGGCGCTGAGCGCCTGGCCGCCCGGGGAACGGCCCGGGCGCAGCGCGTTGGTGCTGCTCCCGCAGGACCGGGTGCCGGCGGTTCGGGCCGGGGTCTCGGCGGAGTTCCGCGACCGCGGCCGGCCGGTGCCGCGGTTCCTGAACATCGCCGTGGCCGGTGCGGCCCGGCGCGCGGAATGACCCGTACCACCCATCACCCTCGAGGAGTACCCCTCTCATGCCAAGAACACCGAAGCGGGCCCGCTGGTCCGCACTGATCGCCGCGGTGGGCGCCTTCGGCCTGCTGGGCGCGTTCACCGTCGCCAACTCCCAGGCGGCCGACGCCGGTCCGCAGTCCGCGCCCGCGGCTGCCTCGGCTGCCGCGGCCCTCCCGGCGTACGACCACGTGGTGGTCGTCGTCTACGAGAACAAGCAGTACGGCGAGATCATCGGCAGCGCCAACGCGCCCTACATCAACCAGCTGGCCAACAACGGCGCCAGCCTGACCGCGATGAAGGCCCTCACCCACCCCAGCCAGCCGAACTACTTCAACCTGTTCTCGGGCTCCACCCAGGGCATCACGGGCGACGGCTGCTACGTCCCGCAGTCGATGACCGCGGCCAACCTCGGCCAGGAGCTGATCGCGGCGGGCAAGACCTTCGCCACCTACAACCAGGGTCTGCCGAGCGAGGGTTCGACGGTCTGCACCAACGGCCAGTACGCGCAGAAGCACAACCCCTGGTTCGCGTTCAAGAACGTCCCGCTGAACACCGGGAAGACCTGGGCGCAGTTCCCGCAGGGCAACTTCGCGGCGCTGCCGGACTTCTCGTTCATCGTGCCGGACCAGTGCAACGACATGCACTCCTGCCCGGTGTCCACGGGCGACACCTGGACGAAGAACAACATCGACGCGTACGCGCAGTGGGCGAAGGCCAACAACAGTCTGCTGGTGCTGACCTGGGACGAGGACAACTTCCTCGGCTCCAACCAGATCGCGACCGTGTTCTACGGCGCGCATGTGAAGACGGGCAGGTACGGGACCGCCTTCAACCACTACAACCTGCTGCGCACCTTCGAGGACCTGTTCGGCACCACGCACGCGGGGAACGCCGCGAACGTCCAGCCGATCTCGGAGGTGTTCGGCACCGGCGGCCCCGATCCCACGCCGACCCCGACACCCACCCCGACTCCCGGTGATCTGAAGGTCACCGATCCCGGGCCGCACACCTGCAAGTTCAACCAGTCCTGCACGATCCAGATCACCGCGACCGGTGGCAAGCCGCCGATCCGGTATGCGGCCACCGGTCTGCCCTGGGGTCTGACCATGGACGCCAGCTCGGGCCGGATCAGCGGAAAGCCATGGGGCAGCGGCACCGTCCAGATCGCCGTCACCGCGACCGACTCGGCCGGAGCCACCGCCAACGCCACCTTCCCGCTCACCATCAACTGGTTCTAGGGGGAGCCGTGTACCTGTCTGCCAGCCGGGCCGCGGACGCCGCCAAGGACCTCCCCGCGACCGCGACCGCTGCCCCGGGGCGCCGCGCCGTCCCCGGCACCGTCCTCGCGCTCGGCCTGGTCAGTCTGGTCACGGACATCTCCGCGGAGATGGTCACCGCCGTCCTGCCGCTGTACCTGATGGCGGGCCTCGGCATGTCTCCGCTCGCGTTCGGCGCCCTGGACGGGCTTCACCAGGGCGCCACCGCACTGTTCCGGCTGGCCGGCGGACGGATCGCGGACCGCACCCGGCGCCGCAAACTGGTCGCCGGGGCCGGCTACGGGCTGTCCGCGGCCTGCAAGGCCATCCTGCCGGCCGTCGGCACCCCCTGGTCGGTGGCGGCGGTGCTGGCCGCCGACCGCACCGGCAAGGGGCTGCGCACCGCCCCGCGTGATGCGCTGATCTCGCTGTCCGCGCCGCCCGACGAGCAGGGCCGGGCCTTCGGTGTGCACCGGGCCATGGACACGGCCGGTGCGCTGCTGGGCCCGCTGGCCGCGTTCGGGGTGCTGTGGGTGGCGGTGGACGGCTATGACGCCGTGTTCACGGTCAGCTTCTGCTTCGCGGTGCTCGGGGTGGTGCTGCTCGCGCTGTTCGTACGGGAGGCCCCGGCGCCCGCGGCGGTGCGCGGCGCCCCGCTCCCGCCACTGCGGACCCTGGCCGCCCTGCCGGGACTGCGCCGGCTGTGCCTGGCCGCCGGTCTGCTGGGGCTGGTCACGGTCAGCGACGCCTTCCTCTTCCTGCTGGTGCAGCGGCGGCTGGAGCTGCCGGCCGCCTGGTTCCCGCTGCTGCCGGTGGGCACGGCAGCCGCCTTCCTGTTGTGTGCGCTGCCGGCCGGCCGGCTCGCGGACCGGATCGGCCGGGCGCGGGTGTTCCTCGGCGGCCACGTCCTGCTGCTGATCGCCTGCCTGCTGCTGCTCGGCCCGGTACCGGCCGGTCCGGTCATCGCCGTGGGCGTGCCGGCGCTCCTCGGGGTCTTCTACGCCGCCACCGACGGGGTGCTGATGGCCGCGGCGGGTCCGCTGCTGCCCGAGGAGCTGCGCACCACCGGCCTCGCCTGTCTCCAGACCGTCCAGGCGCTGGCCCGCTTCGCCGGGTCCCTGCTGTTCGGTGCCGCCTGGACCCTGTGGGGGCCGCACTCGGCGCTGGCGGTGGCAGCCGCCGGGCTGGCCGCTGTCCTGATCACACTCTGCCTGCTCGCCTCCGCCGGTAAGCTCCGGATCACTCACCGGAGTTGACCGGAGTCGATCGGAGACCCATGCACGACGCCGATGTCTGGAAGACGATCTCCGCCCTGGCCGAGACCTTCGAGGTCCGGGACGCCGGGCGGGGAGTGGCACCGGAGGAGCAGTGGACCCTCCAGGTGCTGAAGATCGGGGAGGAGTTCGGCGAGGCGGCGCAGGCCGTGATCGGGGTGCGCGGTACCAACCCGCGCAAGGGCACTTCGCACACCTGGGAGGACGTACAGGCCGAGGTGGCCGACACCATCATCACCGCCATGGTGGCCCTGACCCGGATGCGGCCCGATGACGCCGCGGAGTACTTCGCCCGGCAACTCGCCCTCAAGTCCGACCGCTTCCTGACCCGCCAGGACCCGCCCGGGAAGGCCGTCCTCCCGGCGGACCGCTCGCCCGCACCCTAGGCTCGGTCATATGGCTGGAACGCTGGAAGGCAAGGTCGCCCTGGTCGCCGGAGGCACCCGCGGTGCGGGCCGCGGGGTGGCCGTACAGCTGGGCGCGGAGGGCGCGACGGTGTACGTCACCGGGCGCAGCACCCGGGGGAAGCGGTCGGAGTACGACCGGCCGGAGACGGTGGAGGAGAGCGCCGCACTGGTGACGGCGGCGGGCGGGCTGGGCATCCCGGTGGTCTGTGACCACCTGGTGCCGGAGCAGGTCGAGGCGCTGGTCGGCCGGATCGACTCCGAGCAGGGCCGGCTGGACGTGCTGGTGAACGACATCTGGGGCGGTGAGCTGCTCTTCGAGTGGGAGAGCACGGTCTGGGAGCACGATCTGGACAACGGGCTGCGGCTGCTGCGGCTCGCGGTGGAGACCCATGCCATCACCAGTCATTTCGCGCTGCCGCTGCTCCTGCGCACCCCGGGCGGGCTGGTGGTGGAGATGACGGACGGGACCGAGGAGTACAACCGGTCCACCTACCGGGTGTCCTTCTTCTACGACATCGCCAAGTCCTCGGTGCTGCGGATGGCGTTCGCGCTGGGGCACGAGCTGGGTCCGCGCGGGGCGACGGCGGTGGCATTGACCCCGGGCTGGCTGCGCTCGGAGATGATGCTGGACAACTACGGGGTGACGGAGGCGAACTGGCGGGACGCCACGGAACGCTCCCCGCACTTCGCGATCTCCGAGACCCCCTCGTACGTGGGGCGGGCGGTGGCGGCGCTGGCCGCCGACCCGGAGGTGGCCCGCTGGAACGGCCGGTCGCTGTCCAGCGGGCAGCTGGCCCGGGAGTACGGCTTCACCGATCTGGACGGAAGCCGGCCGGACGCCTGGCGGTACCTGGTGGAGGTTCAGGACCCGGGCCGGCCGGCCGACACCACCGGCTACCGCTGATCCGAGCGGCCGGACACCTCCCCGGGCAGCCGGGCCGCGATCCCGTCCAGGACGCAGCGGAGGCCGAAGGCCCAGGCGGTTTCCGGGCTGTAGGCGCCGACGCTGCTGCCGACCCGGAAGGCCAGCGGGTAGGCCTCGGCGTCCATGACCCGTTCCAGCAGGGGCGCGGTGGCGTCCCACCACTCGTCGTCGCTCTGCCGCCGGTTGTGCTCGGCCGCGTCGAGGGCGGCCCTGACGGTCGCGTGCACGAAGGCGAGGAGGTGGGTGAGCCCGGCGTCCATCTCCACGTCGGGCAGTCCCATGCCCTCGAAGGCGGCGAGCTCGCGCTCGTACTTCCCGATCACGCCGGGACCCATGGGCGGGCGGGTGGCGGCGAGGTCGGCCACCCAGGGGTGCCGGAACAGCAGGTCGCGGTTGTCGTCGGCGACCGCCGTCAGCCGGGTCCGCCAGTCGGCGTCCGCGGGGACCGGCCGGCGCTCCATCCGGCCCCACACCTGATCGAGCATGAGGTCGAGCAGTTCGGTCTTGCCCGGGACGTAGGTGTACAGGGACATCGGGGTGACGCCCAGGGCGGTGGCCAGCGAGCGCATGGTCAGGGCGTTCAGTCCGTCCCGGTCGGCCAGTTCGACGGCCGCGTCGACCACGGCGTCCACGCTGAGTCCCTGCCGCGGTCCGCGCCGGCCGGCCGGCTCCTGCGCGGACTCGCGCCACAGCAGCTCCAGCGTGCGGGCGGGGTCTTCCGTACCACTGCGGTCCTTGCTCATGAGCTGTCCCTCTCCCTCGCTCCGGGTTGCACTCCGGGTTATTCTCTACGCTGTATACAGTACACTGTAGAGAGTAAGCCCGAAACACCCCCGCCGTGAGGAGTTCCGTGCAGATCACCACCGCCACCACCGCCACCGCCGCAGCACCCACCGCCGCCGACGGCCATCAGGTCATCCAGGTCCGCGGCGCCCGCGAGAACAACCTCGTGGACGTATCCGTCGACATCCCCAAACGCCGGCTGACGGTCTTCACCGGCGTCTCCGGATCCGGCAAGTCCTCGCTGGTCTTCGGCACCATCGCCGCCGAATCCCAGCGGATGATCAACGAGACCTACACGGCGTTCATCCAGTCGTTCATGCCCAGCCAGAGCCGGCCCGACGTGGACGCCCTGCACAATCTGAGTGCCGCGATCGTCGTGGACCAGGAGCGGATGGGCGCCAACTCCCGTTCCACCGTGGGCACGGCCACCGACGCCTCCACCATGCTGCGGATCGTCTTCAGCCGCCTCGGCACCCCGCACATCGGCACGTCCACGGCCTTCAGCTTCAACACCCCGGACGGCATGTGCCCGCGCTGCGAGGGCATCGGCCAGGTCTCCGACATCGATGTGGACCAGCTGGTGGACCGCGAACTCTCGCTGAACGAGGGCGCGATCACCGTGCCCGGGTTCGCCGTCGACTCCTGGTACTGGCAGGTCATGGCCAACTCCGGGTTCTTCTCCCCGGACAAGAAGCTGAAGGAGTTCACCGAGCAGGAGTGGGCGGACTTCCTGCACCGGCCCGCGGTGAAGGTGAAGGTGGGGTCGGGCAACCAGACCTACGAGGGGCTGATCACCAAGATCCAGCGGACGTACCTGTCCAAGGACCGCGAGTCCATGCAGTCCCACATCCGGGCCTTCGTGGACCGGGCGGTGGTCTTCGCCGACTGCCCGGAGTGCGGCGGCAGCCGGCTCGGCCCGGCCGCGCTCTCCTCCCGCATCGACGGCCTGAACATCGCCGACTGCTCGGCCATGCAGATCAGCGACCTCGCCGAGTTCATCGGGAAGATCGAGGACCCGGGGGTCGCCCCGCTGCTGGCGAACCTCCGCGGCCTGCTGGACTCCCTGGTGGAGATCGGCCTGGGCTACCTCAGCCTGGACCGGCCGGCCGGCACCCTCTCCGGCGGCGAGGCCCAGCGGGTCAAGATGGTCCGCCACCTCGGTTCCTCGCTCACCGATGTCACCTATGTCTTCGACGAGCCCACCACCGGTCTGCACCCCCATGACATCCGGCGGATGAACGACCTGCTGCTGCGGCTGCGCGACAAGGGCAACACCGTCCTGGTGGTCGAGCACAAGCCGGAGGTCATAGCGATCGCCGACCACGTGGTGGACCTGGGTCCGGGCGCGGGCACCGCGGGCGGGCACCTCTGCTACAGCGGGGACGTGGCCGGGCTGCGCGCCTCGGACACCCTGACCGGCCGCCACCTCGGCCACCGGGCCCGGCTGCGCGAGCAGGTGCGGAAGCCGCGCGGTGCCCTCTCCATCAAGGGCGCCGACCTGCACAACCTCAAGGACGTCCAGGTGGACGTGCCGCTCGGGGTGCTGGCCGTGGTCACCGGGGTGGCGGGCTCGGGCAAGAGCTCGCTGATCCACGGGTACCTGGCCGGCCGGGACGGGGTGGTGGTGGCCGACCAGTCCCCCATCCGCGGCTCGCGGCGGTCGAACCCGGCGACGTACACCGGACTGCTGAACCCGGTCCGGACCGCCTTCGCGAAGGCCAACGGGGTCAAGCCGGCCCTGTTCAGCGCCAATTCGGAAGGGGCCTGCCCGAACTGCAACGGCCTCGGCCTGGTGTACACGGACCTGGCGATGATGGCCGGGGTGGCCTCGGTGTGCGAGGAGTGCGAGGGCAAGCGGTTCACCCCGGAGGTTCTGACGTACCGGCTTCGCGGCAGGAACATCAGCGAGGTGCTCGACATGCCGGTGGAGGAGGCGCACGCCTTCTTCCCGACCGGCCAGGCCCGGGCGATCCTGGGCCGGCTGCTCGACGTCGGCCTGCCCTACCTGCGCCTGGGCCAGCCCCTCAACACCCTCTCGGGAGGCGAGCGGCAGCGCCTCAAGCTGGCGATCAACATGGCCGAGAAGGCCTCCACCTACATTCTGGACGAGCCGACCACCGGGCTCCACCTGGCCGATGTGGACAAACTGCTGGCCCTGCTGGACCGGCTCGTCGAGAACGGCAACTCGGTGATCGTCATCGAGCACCACCAGGCCGTGATGGCCCATGCCGACTGGCTGATCGACATCGGCCCGGGCGGCGGCCACGACGGCGGCCGGGTGGTCTTCGAGGGCACCCCGGCCACCCTGATGGCCGAGGCCGACACCTTGACGGCCCGTCACCTCCGGGAGTACGTCGGCTCCTAGAGGGACCGCAGGAAGTCGCGGCGGTCGTCGGGGCGGTCGAGGCGGTCACGCCGGTCCCCCGGGGTGACCCCACCGGCCCGCCGGGGGTGACCGCACCAGTCCACCGGGGGCGACCGCGCCGACCCGGCGCATCGCGCCGGGTCCCCGGCCGGCGGGCGGTCCGCCCGTATGCTCGTCCACCATGGGACGGATCATCCTGCCGGTGTCGGTGTCCCTCGACGGTTTCATCGAGGGACCCGGCCGCGAGCTCGACTGGCACCTGGTCGACGACGAACTGCACACCCACTTCAACGAACAACTGGCCCCCATGGGCGCCTTTCTCAGCGGCCGGGTCACCCACGAGCTGATGGCGGCGTACTGGCCGACCGCCGACGAGAACCCGGCCGCGAGCCGCCCGACCGCGGAGTTCGCCGCGATCTGGCGGGACATGCCGAAGTACGTGTTCTCCCGGACCCTGGAACCGGCCGAACACACCGCCTGGAACACCACGGTGGTCCGCCGGGTGGACCCGGCGGAGATCGAGGCGCTGAAGGCGGCCCCCGGCGGCGACCTGGCCCTCGGCGGCGCCGACCTGGCCGCCTCCTTCATGCGGTACGGCCTGATCGACGAATACCGGCTCTATGTCCATCCGGTGCTGCTCGGCTCCGGCAAGCGGCTCTTCCCGGCCTCGGACACCCGCACCCTGCTGCGCACGGCCGGCACCCACACCTTCGGCAACGGCGTGGTCCTGCTGCGCCACCTCACCTGACCGGCCGCCGTGTCAGGGGGTCCTGGGCCGCTCCCGGTGCTCCCGCCAGCCCGCCAGGGCCTGCTCGCGCGAGCCCTCCGGATGCCGGGCGTGCCAGTCCTGCACGAAGCGGTTGAACTCGAACTGGGCACCGGGCCGCCGCGGTTCGGCGGCCTCGGCGCGGGTGGCGTACCAGTGCGCGACCGCGTCGGCGAGGGTCCGGCCGGCCTGCCGGGCGATGTAGTCCCGCATAGGGGCGTCGAAGTGGAAGCCGGGGCCGATCTCCCGCACGAAGAAGGCCCGCAGCACCTGGCTGCACCGCTGGCCCTCGGGAATCACGCTCCGCCCGTCGACAGGCCCGGCCAGCTGCCGCCCGCCCTTCCGCCGGACGACGGCGACCGGTTCGGCCGGGTGCCCGTCCAGTGCCGCCCGCAGCCGCCCGGCGAGCGCGGTCTTGCCCCCGCCCCGGGGTACGCCCATCTCCCGCGCCAGCCCGGTCAGCTCGGCCAGCGTCCAGTACCACCGGGCCAGCTCGTCCCCGCTGAGCCGCGGGCTCAACTCCGGCCGCGACTCGCCTTCTCTCGTACTCACATTCGAATTCTAGGGCACGGGGATCAGGCCCGGCCCAGCTCCGCCGCACCGAAGGACACGTCGAAGCGGTCGCACCAGATGCTGACGCTGGTGTACTCGTCCAGCTTCACGTCCGCGGGAATCCCGTAGTTCTGGTCGCCCTTGTTGCCCTTGAGCTTGCCCAGGCTGATGTGCTTGCCGTCGTCGAACACCCGCCAGCCGGCCACCCCCTCCTTCACCGGGGCATCGGTCAGCAGGACCCGCAGATCCGGGCCGTTGCTGGTGTCGAGGTTCTCCAGCCGCAGCGTGCGCGAGCCGTCGGGCAGCCGGACGATCTTCACCGTGCCCCGGGTGGCGTGCTCGTGGCTGATCAGGCTGCCCTCGGCGATCGTCTCCGGACCCGGCTGCGGGCTTGTCTGCCCGCCGGTCGGCGCACCCGCGACCGGCGAGGCCGCCGGCAGGGTCTCCTTGACCGTTTCGTCCCGCCACAGCTTCCAGGGCTGGAACCAGTACAGACCGGCACCCAGCAGCAGCGCCCCCGCGATCAACGCCCCGGTCACCGGCAGTACCCAGCGCCGCCTTGCGTTCCCTGCCACCGCAAAATCCTCTCGTCCGGGCCGTTCGTCCGGGCCGTTCATCCGTGCCCGTCGATTCAAACCCCCAGGCCACCCCGGCCGCCAGGGGTATCGGCATGACGAAAGTCTTACGCGTTCCCGCCGGCAGGACGGCCGGCCGGCGGGACGCGCCGCACTCACACGCGGGTGAGCAGAGGCAAGGTCCTGGCGCCCGTCATGTGGTCGGCCTGCATGAACGTGGGCGGCAGCGCCGGGTCCGTACGCAGTGCCGGGAACCGGTCGAGGAGGATGTCCAGGACGATCCGGCCCTCCATCCGGGCCAGCGGCGCCCCGAGGCAGTGGTGGATGCCACGGCCGAAGCCGAGGTGCGAGTTGGAGGCGCGCGAGGGGTCGAACACATCGGGGCGGTCGAAGTGCCGCGGGTCGCGGTTGGCCGCCGAGAGCCAGACGTGGACCATGGTTTTCGACGGGATCCGCTGCCCGGCGAGCTCCACCTCCTCGGTGGTGGCGCGCAGGGAGAGCGAGAACGGCGTGAGAAAGCGCAGCGTTTCCTCCAGGACGCCCGGGATCCGCGAGCGGTCGGCGCGCAGCAGCCGGTCCTCCTCGGGGTGGGCGTCGAGGCAGAGCACGGTGTTGCCGATCAGCAGCGTGGTGGTGATGTGCCCGGCGACCAGCAGGATGTAGGCGAAGTTGACCACCTCGTTGTCGCTGAGCCGCTCTCCGTCGACCGTGGCCTCGACGAGCTTGGTCAGCAGGTCCTCGCGCGGCTGCCGGCGGCGTTCGAGGACGTGTACGCGCAGGTAGTCGCGGAGCTTCCCGATGCTCTCCAGCTGCTCCTTGAGGGCGCGCTCCTGCTCCTCGGCGCGCTCGGCCCGCAGGAGTTCTATGGAGGTCTCCATCATCCGTTCCGCCCAGCCCCGGAAGAGGTCCCGGTCGGAGGCGGGCACGCCGAGCAGCTCGGCGATGACGATGACGGGCAGCGGGTAGGCCAGGTCGCCCACCAGCTCGATCCGGTCCTGTCCCTGCACCTTGTCGAGCAGCTCGTGGGTGAGCTTGACGATCTTCGGTTCGAGGTCGGCGACCACCTTCGGGGTGAAGGCGCTGCTGACCAGGTTGCGCAGCTGCCGGTGGCCCGGCGGGTCCATCTGGAGGATGTTCCCCTCCATCACCTCCGGGTCGACCTCCACGGCCAGGAGGTCCGCGGTGCCGGAGGAGAAGGTCTTCGGGTGGGCGAGGATCTCCTGCACCGCGTCGAAGCCGTAGACGTTCCAGGTCGAGGTCTTCTCGTCGAACACGACCGGGTTCCCGGGCTGTTGACCGCGAAGCCAGAAATGGTGCGGATGGATGCCCCACTGGTCGAAAAGGGTGGTCATCGGGCAGTTCCTTTCGTACGGACAGGACGTGATCGACCGGGCACACCGTACGAGTCGGTAGGTTCCTGCGCACGCTTCGCAGTGAGGGGAAGTCAGGTTGCGGACCGCGGGGGATCCGGCCGCGGCGGCGGCTGCTCGGCCTCGACCCGGTCGACGAGCAGCATCGCCACGTCGTCGGCGAGCCGGCCGTGGGTGTGGTCGAGCAGCTCCCGGTGCATGCGGTCCAGGAACTCCCGCGGGGGCCGGTCGTGCATCGCTTCCATGGCCTCGGGGAGCGCGAAGAAGTCGTTGTGCCGGTTGCGGGCCTCGATCACGCCGTCGGTGAGCAGCAGCAGCCGGTCGCCGGGGACGAACGGATAGCTGTCCGTCGTACCACCGGGCGGGCCGCTGACGAGCTCCTCCATGCCGAGCGGCGGCTGCGGGGAGCCGGGCGTCAGGGCGCGGGCCTTGCCGTGGTGCAGCAGCAGCGGGGGCGGATGGCCTCGGTTGACCACCTCGACCACGTGTCCGTCCGGGACCTGGGCCACCAGTGCGGTGACGAAGCCCTCCAGGAGCGCTTCCGCGTCGAAGGCCCCGGGTACGGCGGCATCGCGGCGCAGGGCCTCCCCGCAGTGGTTGATGACCTCCACCAGTTCGTCCTCGTAGTGCACGGCCTCCCGGAACGCGCCCAGGACGACGGCGACCGCCCGGACGGCGGGCAGTCCCTTCCCCCGGACGTCCCCCACGATCATGCGGACTCCGTACCGGGTCTGCACCGCCTCGTAGAGATCGCCGCCGATCTGCGCCCCCGTCTCGGCCGCGAGGTACATGCTGGCGGCGCGTACGGGCCCCAGCCTGGCCGGTACGGGCCGCAGCAGCACCTCCTGCGCCGCCGCCGCGATCCGGCGGACCTGTCTCAGCTCGTTCTCCCTGCGGGTGCGCACGGCTCTGCTCGTCATAAAGCTCGCCGTGGTGACCAGGAGCAGGGCCAGGAAGTTGCTGTAGACCTGCTGGCTGCCCCATGCCTGGTTGTAGGTGGCGGTGGTCACGCTGACGGCGACGGCCAGCCCCGCCGCCGCGAGGGTGCCGACGGGCCCCATGGTCACGGCCGCCAGGGCGGGTGTCGCGACCAGGAAGGGGCCCGTGTACAGAAAGTGCAGGGGCGTGAGTTCGACGGCCACCACCAGCAGGGCGATCGCGAAGGGCAGGCACTCGGCGAGGGTGTAGAGGACCGGGTGAGGGGGGTGCTCTCCGGGCCGGGGGGACGAGCGGAAGACCGACCGCATGGCTCCAGCCTGCCCCCTTGCGGCCCGTTGTGCCCGCCCGCCGCCTCTCGCGCCTCTCGCCCGCCCGGGGTGCCGTCCCGTACGCATGGGGCACCCGGCTCGCGGGCAGTCGCCTCCCCGTGGACAACCTGGACGACGACCGGGTCTCCCGTCAGGAGTTCGACGCCCTCTTCGACACAGTGCGTACGTGGGGCCGCTGGACCCCGGCCGACCGCGGAGCCTGGAACCGGGTCACCCCGGACCATGTACGGCGGGCTGCCGGGCTGGTCCGGTCCGGGACGGCGGTGCCCCTCGGTCTGCCCTGGGACACCCGGCCCGGGCCGGACAACGACAGGCCCGCCCTGCACTACATGTCCGACCTCGGCGACGTCGAGCCTCCGGAACCCGCCGCCCACAAGGACTTCATCGCCGTCGACTACCACGGCAAGGCCGTCAGCCATCTCGACGCCCTCTCCCATATCGCCTACCGGGGGCAGCTCTACGAAGGCCGGGCGGCCCGGGAGGCCGTCGGCTCCGGCGGGGCCCGGTTCGGGTCGGTGCAGGCGCTCGGCCCCCTGGTCACCAAGGGGGTGCTGCTGGACCTTCCAGCCGTCCTCGGTGTGGACTGGCTGGAGCCGGCCCGCGCGGTCCACTCGGCCGATGTGATCGCCGCGGAGCGGGCGCTCGGGGTGGTGGTCGACGACGGCTGTGCGGTGCTGCTGCGCACCGGGCGGTTCCGCCGGCGCCGGAAGCTGGGCCCCTGGGACGTCGGCGCGGCGAGCGCGGGCTTCCATGTGGACGCCGTGCCGCTGCTGGCCGAGCGGGGGCTCGCGCTGCTGGGCGGGGACGGGGACAGCGACGTACGCCCTTCGCCGGTCGAGGGCCTGCACTCGCCCGTGCACGCGCTGGCCATCACCGCCATGGGGGTGCCGCTGCTGGACAACCTGGAGCTGGAGGCACTCTCCGTGGCCTGCGCCGAGGCGGAGCGTTACGAGTTCATGATCGTGGTCACCCCGCTGAACGTGCCCGGCGGAACGGGTTCGCCGGTCAATCCGGTGGCGGTCCTGTAAGGGAAAACAGGATCAAACCGGTAGGAATATACTCAAAAATGCTCCGCTGGCACCTTTCGAAGACACCGGAGCGAGACCCGACCGAGGGACCGGTAAGGGGAAGTGATGCAGATGGGGGTCACGGGAGAGCAGGAGGGCCCCGCACGCTCCCGTGAGCGCTTCCTGTCGGGCGAACCGGTCGAGGGCGGCGTCCGGGATCCGATCCTCGCCTCGTGGCAGCGCAGCCGGCTGCTGGGACTGTCCCCCGACCAGACCGAGCTCCCCTTCAGCGAGGACTTCGACCCGGACAGCCGGCTCGTCCGCGCGGCCGAACCGGTGCTCGGCCGGCTCCAGTCCCGGTTCGCGGGCAGTGCGATGAACGTCGCGCTCACCGACGAGAACGGGACGGTGCTGCAGCGCCGCTTCGGCGAGCCCTCGCTGTCCCTGACCCTGCCCCCGATCCAGTCCGTCCCCGGTTTCGTCTTCGCCGAGCGGGTCGCCGGGACCAACGGCATCGGCCTCGCGCTGGCCGACCGCCGGCTCTGCCAGGTCTACGGCGCAGAGCACTTCGCCGAACGCTCCCAGTCGAACGCCTGCTCGGCGATCCCCATCCGCAACCAGCTCAGCGGGCACATCGAGGGGGTCCTCTGCTTCGGCTATCCGCGCAGCTACGAGGACCCGGCCCTGCCCGTCCTGATCCGCCGGGCAGCCGCCGTCATCGAACGGCGGCTGATGGAGCAGAACTCGGCGCGCGAGCGCGAGCTGCTGCGGACGTACCTCGATGCGCGGCTCCGCGCCGGGGCCGGCGGCAGCGGGGGGAACGGGCAGCTGGTCGACCTGGACCAGGCGGCCGGGTTCACCCTGGACCTGCGCGAGCAGACGATCCTCAAGGAGAAGGCCACCGAGCTCATCGGCTCGGCCCTGCACGCCGCCGTCGCGGTGCCCCTGCCGCACGGCCGGGAGGTCACGCTCCTGAGCCATCCGGTCACGAGCCGCTCCGGAGTGGCGGGGGTGGTCGTCGAGGCCGTCCTGCCCGGCGAACCGCCGCAGCACCACCTCGCCGTCACGCCGTCGGCGTCCGGCTCCGGCGGACCCCCTGTTCCGGACCCCGTCCCGCGCCCGACCCCGGAAGGTCCTCCCCCGGCACCCCGCGGGCTGGTGCTGGTGGGCGAGCCGGAAGTGGGGAAGTACGCCGTCGCGGCGCGCCGCCGCCTGGAGCTGCTGGCCGAGGCGAGCACCCGGATCGGGACCACCCTGGACGTCGGCCGCACCGCCCGGGAACTCGCCGAGATGGCGGTCCCGCGCCTGGCCGACTACGTCACCATCGACCTGCCCGAGGCCGTGCTGCGCGGCGAGGAGTCCGTCGACCCCACGGCCGAGCTGTACCGCACGGAGGTCCACGGCATCCGCGAGGACTGCCCCTTCTATCCGGCCGGCGGGCGGGTGGACCTCAGCCCCGGCACCCCGCACATGCGGTGCCTGGCCGGCGGGCAGGCCATCCTGGAACCCGATCTGAGGTCCGCGGCCGGCTGGATCGCCCAGGACCCCGGGCACGCCGAGCGGATCTTCGCCCGCGGGGTGCACTCCCTGATCACCGTCCCGCTGCTGGCCCGCGGCGTCCTGCTGGGCATCGTCGCCTTCTACCGCTCGGAGGACCCGGCCCCCTTCGGCGACGACGACCTTTCGCTGGCCCGGGAACTCGCCGCCCGTGCCGCCCTCTGCATCGACAACGCCCGCCGCTACACCCACGAACACACCCTGGCCCTCGCGCTCCAGCGCAGCCTGCTGCCGCGCGGCCTCCCCGAACAGGACGCCGTCGAGGTCGCCCACCGCTACCTGCCCGCCGAATCCGGAGTCGGCGGCGACTGGTTCGACGTCATCCCGCTCGCCGGAACCCGCGTGGCCCTCCTGGTCGGCGATGTGGTCGGACACGGCCTGCACGCCGCCGCCACCATGGGCCGGCTGCGCACCGCCGCCCGCAACTTCGCCGAACTGGAGCTCGCCCCCGACGAGCTCCTCACCCACCTGGACAACCTCCTGGTGCGCCTGGACCGGGAGGAGGGCGGCGACGCCGACACCGCCGGCGGTGTCGGCGGCGTCGGTATCACCGGCATCGCAGGCGCCACCTGCCTCTACGCCATCTACGACCCCACCTCGCAGCTGTGCACCATGGCCCGGGCCGGCCACCCCCCGCCCGCGATCGTCCACCCCGACCACACCGTGACCTTCCCGGACCTGCCCGCCGGACCCCCGCTCGGCCTGGGCGGCCTGCCCTTCGAAACGGCCGAGGTCAAGCTGCCGGAAGGAAGCCGGCTGGTCCTCTACACCGACGGGCTCGTCGAGGACCGCCACCGCGACATCGACCTCGCGCTCGAGACGCTCCGCAGCGTCCTGGCCGAGGCGGACCGGTCACCCGAGGACACCTGCGAAGCGGTCCTCGAGGCCGTGGCGCCCGCCCACCCCGCCGACGACATCGCCCTCCTCGTCGCCCGCACCCGCGCCCTGCCCGCCGACCGGCTGGCCACCTGGGACCTGCCCGCCGATCCGGCCCAGGTCTGCGACATCCGCGCCGCCGCCACCCGCCGGCTGACCGAATGGGGTCTGGACGAGCTCGCGTTCGCCGCCGAACTGATGCTCAGCGAGCTGGTGACCAACGCGGTCCGCTACGGCGGCGAGCCCATCCAGGTACGCCTGATCCGCGACCGCACCCTGATCTGCGAGGTCTCTGACGGCAGCAGCACCGCCCCGCACCTGCGGCGGGCCGCCACCACGGACGAGGGCGGACGCGGCCTCTTCCTCGTCGCACAGCTCTCGCAGGCCTGGGGCACCCGCTACACCAGCCACGGCAAGGTCATCTGGGCGGAGTGCACCCTGGACGCGGCGTAACCTGCCGCTCGCGCTCGCCGGACTCGGCGCACTCGGCGCACTCGGCGGACTCGCCCATTGGAGCACAACGGGTGCCGACATGTCAGACATATAGGGGCAGCGCGCAGTAGCATCCCGAGCATGCCCTCCCGCCCCGGTGGCGAACCACTGGTCAGCATCCGCGGTCTCGGCAAGCGGTTCGGCGGCACCGTCGCGCTGGACTCCGTCGACCTGGACATTCCCGGCGGCAGCGTCCTCGCCCTGCTCGGACCCAACGGTGCCGGGAAGTCCACCCTGATCAAGGTGCTCGCCGGGGTCCACCACGCCGATACGGGCGAGGTGTCGGTGGCCGGGCACCCGCTCGGCTCGCACGCCGCCTCCCGGAGCATGTCCTTCATCCACCAGGACCTCGGCCTGGTCGGGTGGATGACGGTCGCCGAGAACATCGCGCTGGGCACCGGGTATCCCCGGCGCCGCGGACTGATCTCCTGGCGGCGGGCCCGGGAGCAGTGCGCCGAGGCCCTGGAGACCGTCGCGGGGCACCTGGACCCCGGCACCCGCGTCGCCGACCTGGTCCCCGCCGAGCGCGCCCTGGTCGCGATCGCCCGGGCGCTGGCCCGCCGGGCCGGGCTGTTCGTCCTCGACGAGCCCACGGCCGCCCTGCCCGCCGCGGACTGCGCCCGCCTCTTCGACGTCCTGCACACCCTGCGCGACCGCGGGCACGGCATCCTCTACGTCAGCCACCGGCTCGACGAGGTGTACCGGGTCGCCGACCGCTTCGCGGTGCTGCGCGACGGCCGCCTGGTCAGCCGGGGTCCCCTCGCCCCGTACAGCCCCGCCCAACTGGTGCGCGACATCGTGGGCCCCGAACCGGCCCCCGTACCGGCCCCCGTACCGACCGTCGCGAGGGCCGCCACCGGCACCGGCACCGGCACGCGCACCACCACCGGCCGGCCCGCCGCCCGCCGCGCCGCCGGCGCGCCCGTCCTCAGCCTGGACTCCGTGACCACCAGCGGCACCGGTCCGGTCAGTCTGGACCTGCGCGGCGGCGAGATCCTCGGCATGGTCGGCCTGACCGGCGCCGGCCACGGGCACCTGGGCCGCGCCCTCGCCGGCGCCCACCCCCTGACCGGCGGGCGGGCCCTGCTGGACGGCCGCCCGTACCACCCGCGCACGGTGGCCGCGGCCGTCGCCTCCGGCGTCGGTTTCGTGGCCGGCAACCGCCAGGAGGAGGGCCTGGCCGCCGAACTGACCGTACGGGAGAACTTCCTGGCCAACCTCCGGGCCGCCGGTGTGCCGGCCTGGCACCCGATCCGCCCCCGCCGCGAACGCGCCGAGGCGACCGCCCTGATCGAGCGGGTCCATGTCCGCCCCCGTGACAGCGAGGTCCCGATGGCCACGCTGTCCGGCGGCAACCAGCAGAAGGTCGTGGTCGGCCGCTGGCTCCCGGTGCCGCTGCGCCTGCTCATCCTGGAGGAGCCGACCGCCAGCGTGGACATCGGCGCCAAGGCCGCCATCCACCGGCTCCTCGACGAAGCGGTCACCGCCGGCCTGGCCGTCCTGCTCATCTCCACCGATTTCGAGGAGGTCGCCGACATCTGTGACCGCGCCCTGGTGTTCGTCCGCGGGACGCTGGCGGCCGAGCAGGCGCCTCCGGACCTGACGGTCACCGGACTCACCCGTACCGCGTCCGCCATGCCCGCGATCACCGGACCCCCGACGAGCTGATGCCCCACTCCTCCTCGCCGCGATCCCTGCTGGGCCACCTGCGCGGGCATGTCCTCGGCAGCTACGGCCTGACGGCCCTCACCGTCCTGCTCTTCCTGGTCTTCTCCCTCGTTCTGCCGGACACCTTCCCCACCCGGGACACCGTCTCCGCGATCCTCTCCAACCAGTCGATCCCCGCCCTGCTCGCGCTCGGTGCCACGATCCCCATCGTCACCCGCAAGTTCGACCTGTCCCTCGGCTACGGTCTCGGGCTCGCCCACGTCCTGGTGATGCAGCTGATCGTCAACGAGGGCTGGCCCTGGCCGTGGGCCTGCCTCCTGGTCGTCCTGGGCGGGGCGGTGGCGGGCGCCGTCAACGGGGTCCTCGTCGAGTTCGCCCGGATCGACTCCTTCATCGCCACCCTCGGCACCGGCAGCATGATGTACGCCGTCTCCGGCTGGATCACCGACGGCAGCCGGATCGTCCCCGGCCCGGACGGCCTGCCGGCCGCCTTCACCGGCCTGTACGACTCCCGGTTCCTCGGCCTGCCGCTGCCCGCCTTCTACGTCCTCGCCCTGGTCCTCGTCCTGTGGGTGGCGCTGGAACGGCTGCCGCTCGGCCGCCACCTGTACGTCATCGGCTCCAGCCCCCGGACCGCCGACATCATCGGCATCCCCACCCACCGGCACATCGTCTACGCCTTCACCGGATCGGGCCTGGTCGTCGGCTTCGCCGGGGTCCTGCTCGCCGCCCAGCAGCAGACCGGCAACCCGAGCGTGGGCCTGGACTACCTGCTGCCGGCCTTCGTGGGGGCCCTGCTCGGCTCCACCACCGTCAGACCGGGCCGGGCCAATGCCCTGGGCACCCTGGTGGCCGTGGCCGTCCTCGCCGTGGGCCTGGCCGGCATCGGCCAGCTCGGCGCCCAGTTCTGGGCGACGCCGCTGTTCAACGGCGCCACGCTGCTCGTCGCGGTCGGCCTGGCCGGTTACACGGCGCGGCGGCGGCTGCGCACGGGGGCACCCGCCGGTACGTCGCAGCAGGCACCAGCGTGAGGAGCGCCGTGAACCCGAAGCACCCGTACCCGGCCCGCCGGACCGGGAAGACCGTCCGTACCGCCGCGGTCCTGCTGGCGGCGGCGGCCGTCACGGCCCTCGCCGGCTGCGGGAGCGGCCCGTCGAACGGCACCGGGGCCTCGGGCCCGGGCTGCCCGGCGGCCCTGGACGAGGCGCGGGTGGCCGTGCAACGGGCCCAGAACACCGACATGGCATGGCACGGCCCCACCACCGGTCCCGCGGCGGTGCCCGGCAAGAGCATCGTGTACGTGGCGCAGACCATGACCAACCCCGGTGTGGCCGGTGTCGCGAAGGGCCTCCGGGAGGCGGCCGGGACCATCGGCTGGAAGGTCCGGGTGATCGACGGGGAGGGCACTCCGGCCGGCATCCAGGCAGCCTTCAGCCAGGCCGTCACCCTCAAGCCCTCGGGGATCGTCATCGGCGGCTTCGACCCGCAGCTGACGTCACGGCAGGTGGCACAGGCCCAGGCGGCGGGCATTCCGCTGATCGGCTGGCACGCGGTGCCCGCCCCCGGCCCGAGCACCAGCCCCCGGCTGTTCACCAACGTCACCACGAACGTGGAGGACGTGGCGAGGATCAGTGCGGACTGGGTCATCGCCCGGTCGGGTGGCACCGCGGGAGTGGTCCTGTTCACCGACGACTCGATCCCGTTCGCCAGGAACAAGGCGCAGCTGATCAAGGACGAACTCGCCGGCTGCGCAAGCGTGAAGCTGCTGGCGTACCAGAACATCCCGATCCCGGACGCGAGTCAGCGCACCCCCCAGGAGGTCTCCTCCCTGGTGTCCCGGTTCGGGGACGACTGGACGTACTCCGTCGCCATCAACGACCTCTACTTCGCCGATGCCGCCCCGGCCCTCCGCGCCGCCGGAAAGCCGGGATCCGGGCCGCCCTTCAACATCGGCGCGGGCGACGGCGATCCCTCCGCGTTCCAGCGCATCAACAGCCACCGGTTCCAGTCCGCCACCGTTCCCGAGCCGCTCTCCCAGCAGGGCTGGCAGATCGTCGACGAGTTCAACCGCGCCTTCGCCGGCCGCCCGGCGAGCGGCTATGTCGCCCCGGTCCACATCGCCACGGCCGAGAACAGCGCCGGTGCCACGTCCTGGGACCCGCGCGGCTACCGGGCGGGATACGAGAAGATCTGGCACGGGTAACGGCAGCGCGGGTCAGTGCAGATCGGCGGCCCGCGCGGGGGTGTCGTCCAGGAAGCCGCCCGACTGGTGCTGCCACAGCTTCGCGTAGGCGCCGTCCGCGGCGAGCAGTTCCTGGTGCGAGCCCTGCTCGACGATCCGGCCGCGGTCCAGGACGACAAGCCGGTCCATGCCGGCGACCGTACTGAGCCGGTGTGCGACCACGAGCGCGGTCCGCCCGTCCATGAGCCGCCACAGCGCGTCCTGGACGAGGATCTCACTCTCGGAGTCCAGGGCGCTGGTCGCCTCGTCGAGCAGCAGGATCGGCGCGTCGCGCAGGATCGCCCGGGCCAGGGCCACCCGCTGGCGCTGTCCGCCGGACAGTTTCACCCCGCGCTCGCCCACCAGGGTGTCGAAGCCGTCCGGAAGGGCATCGGCGAACTCCGTGACGTGCGCCGCCTCGGCCGCGCGGCGGATCTCGGCTTCGGTGGCGTCGGGCCGGGCGAACGCGATGTTGTCCCGCAGGGTGCGGTGGAACATCGCCGGGTCCTGCGGGACGTAGGCGATCAGGCTGCGCAGGTCGGCCTGGCGCAGCCGGCTGATGTCCCGGCCCCCGATAAGGATCCGGCCGGCGTCGATGTCCGTCATCCGCAGCAGCAGCCGGGTGAGGGTGGTCTTGCCGCCGCCGGACCGGCCGACCAGACCGATCTTCGTCCCGCTGGGCACGGCCAGGTCGAGACCCTCGAAGAGCGGCTTGGCGCCGCCGTGGGTGAAGTTCACCCCTTCGAAGCGTACGTCGGCGGCCCGGGACTTCAGTGGTTCCGGGGACTCCGGGTCGAGCACGGTCGGCGGTTTCAGCAGCAGTTCGGTGAACTGTGCGGCCTCTGTCATGGAGCTTTCGAGGCGCCGGTAGATCTGGTTGAACTCGAACATGATCCGCGTCGCATTGGCGTAGTAGGTGAAGGCGACGATGATCGCCTCCACGCCGTGCTCCCCCGCCCCGAGGGTGAGGGCGAGCATCAGACCCAGCGCGTTGGTCAGTACGGACATCGGCGCGACCAGGGTGTCGATGCGCAGGTTGCCGTAGTCCCAGGAACGAAGCGTCAGCCGCCGCGACTCCGCGACCCGGGACCGGTGTTCGGCGGCCTCGCGTTCCTCTGCGGCGAACGCGCGGACCGTGTCCATGTTCATCAGGCTGTCGGCGACATGGCCCGAGACCCGGGCGATGGCCGCCTCGCGCTGGGCGACGAGGGCCTGGCGGCGCCGGATCAGCGGTACGACGCACAGCGCCGTCAGCGCGATCATCAGCAACAGTCCGACCACGAGCAGCGGTTCGTACTGCCACAGCACCACGGAGGCGAACAGGAGGGGAACGAAGCTGCCCATGACCGAGAACGTCAGGGTGTCGACGAACTCCTCGAAGCGGGAGGCGAAGCTCAGGACCCGCTTGGTCAGCGATCCCGCGAAGTTGTCGTGGAAGAACGCGGCGTCCTTGGCGAACAGTTCGTCCATGCCGATCACGTACAGGTTCTCGATGCCGCGGGCGTCGACCCGGTTCAGGCAGTGCAGTCCGATGCGCCACAGCGTCTCGCCGAGCAGCAGGACGCCGGCGAAGCCGAGGACGTAGGGGAACATCGCGTCGAAGCCGGTGCCGCCGCCCCCGACGATATGGCCGACCAGTTTCGCGACGACCAGCGGCGCGATGTAGTTGATGCCGATGTTGCCCAGCGCCGGGAGCAGCATCGCGGGAACCGTCAGCCGGCGGAGCCGGGCCAACTCCCGTCCGTAGTAGCGAAGTGCGAGGAGTACCGCACCTCGACCGGGCGAACTTTCGTGCGATTCGGGCGATCCCATCCCAACCCTGCTTTGTCGGACCGTAAGGACAAGGTTCGCAGTGTCCCGCGATGCCGCCCGCACCGTCCAAGTGTTTTTCCGCTACCCCAGGGTTGCGGGTGTCGGGCCGTCGGGACGGACGACGAGGCCGTAGGCAGCCTTGGCCGGGGTGGAACGGAAGCGCGGGGTGTGGGCGGGCAGCAGGTGTTCGAGGAGGACGGTCGACTCGCGGAGGGCGAACTGCAGGCCCAGGCAGGCCCGGGGTCCGATGCCGAACGGGAGGTAGCCGCCCGGGTGGGCGGGGCGCCGGCCGGGGGTGGTGAAGCGCCCCGGGTCGAACCGTCCGGGGTCCTTCCAGAGGCCGGGGTCGCGGTGGGTGAGGTAGGGGCAGACCAGCACGTCGGTGCCGGCCTCGACCTCGTATCCGGCGAGTGTTCCGGCGAGGGTGTCGTCCTCGGCCGCGCAGCGCGGGAGGATCCAGGCGGACGGGTAGAGGCGCAGCGTTTCGTGGACGAGGGCCTGCACGGCCTGTCGCCGCTCGGGGGAGCCCTCGGCGCCCGCGGCGAGGGCCTGTTCCCGGGCCTGCGGATTCCCGTCCAGCAGGAGGTAGAGCCAGGTCAGGGTGGTGGCGGTGGTCTCGTGGCCGGCGACCAGCAGGGTGACGAGCTCGTCGCGGATCAGCCGGTCGGTGTATTCGGGGCGCGTTCCGGCCGCCTCGACCAGGACGTGCAGCAGACCCGGACCGTCGGGTCCGGTCTCCCCGTCGCGTACGGCGGCAATGGCGCGGCTCGCCAGCATGTCGATCCGGGCCAGCTCGGCGGCGACGGCCCCTTGGGCGGCGGTGCCGTCGGCGGGCAGGCTGGGCAGTGCGGCCACCACGGCGGGTACGGCGGCCAGTTCGCGCTCGGTACCGGGGTCGAGGGGGTGTCCGGTCAGGGACCGCCAGATGGTGTCCAGGGCGAACCGGCGCATCTCCTCGCCGACGTCGAGGAGATGCCCGGTACGGGCGTACCCGGCCCAGCGCTCGGCGGCGACCCGGGCGGCCCCGGCGATCCGCTGCTCGTAGCGGCGCATGCCCGGGCCGGTGAACTGGGACTGGAGCAGCCTGCGTTGCCGCTGCCATGCCTCGCCGGTGGCGGCCAGCAGGCCGTCCCCGATCAGCAGGCGGGCGCGGTGGGAGCGCTTGACGTACCGGTCGGGGCGGAGCGCGAGTACGTGCTGGACGGCCTGGGGGTCGGTGACCAGGACGGTCGGGCGCGGCCCGAGCCGGAACGCCGCCACTCCGCCGAGCCGGCTCCGCGCCCGGGCGAACAGCTCCACGAGCTCCCCTCCCCCGGCCCGCCACTCCTCGACGAGGCCGGGTTCCAGCTCGGGGACGGGGCGTAAGGCATGGGTGGCCACGGGGCTGCTCCTGTTCGCTGCGGCACGGTCATCACGCACTGTAGGGGAGCAGCCGCAACGGACGCACCCCACCGTGATCGCCGCGTTTGCGATCACCTGGGGGCGCGCGTAGAGAGGAAGAGGGGAGGCTTCTGCCCGGTCCCATGCTCATTGGGGATGGTCCCCATGCCTGACTCAGGGTGGGTTCTGCTCGGGGTGTTGATGGTGCTCGGTGTTCTCGGCGCGGCCGGTGCGCTCTTCGCCTGGAGGATGGCCGTTAAGGAACCGGAGCGCGAGCCCAGGATCGAGGTACTGGCCGGCATCGGGGGCGGATTGATCACCGGCATCGCCGTGGGCGTATCGGCGCTGTTCCTGGAACAGTCCCTCGGAGAGCGCCAGAAGTACTCGGCCTGGCGCGCCAATGTCGAAATCGCGGAGTCCATACCCGGGTTCACTCCCGGCAGCCGCGATATCCAGGGCATCAACTTCAGCGGCAAGACGCTGCGCAACGCGGACTTCAGGGGAGCCGATTTGCGGAAGGCGCAGTTGCGGGACACCGACCTGACAGGGGCCGACTTGAGGGGCGCCAGATTGCAGAGGGCGAATCTGGTCGGGGCCAACTTCTACCAGGCGGATCTGAGGGGCGCGCATCTCGAGGGGGCCGACCTGCACGCCGCGAACTTCACCAGAGCGACGATCTACGATCGTGATCGTGATCGTGACACCGACTTCACCCGTTCGGTCGTCAACAAGGACACCTGCTGGCCGGTGGGTACCGATGTCCCGAAACTCACACGGCAGGTCGTCAACGAGCCCCCTCTCCCCGCCCTCCGTTGGGGCGGGCTGGCCCCCGGCTGCGCCCTCTGGGAGAACGGCGACCGCACGGATTGATCAGCGTTCCTTGATCAGTACGGTGATCTCCCTGTTGCGGATCACGACTCGTTCCACCTCGTCGCTGATCTGGAACTTTTCCTTCTTGACGGGCGTCGGCGTGATGGGCTGGATCGTCGTACCGCCGGGTGCCTCTTCGACCAGGTTCAGATGGAGTTCTTCGGGAACCGGCACGATCGGCGGGGACGCGAGCTCCAGGGTCAGTGTGTAGCCCGGGGTGGGGCACGAGCACGTGCCTTCCACGGTGACCCACCGCTCTCCGTTGCTCCGGTACGCGGTGGCGGTGAAGTCCTGGGCGCCGGCCTCGCAGGCGAATCCGTTCTCGTATGCGGACATGACCACAGTGTCGGCAGCCGTGCCGGCTGCCGCAACTCGGAGTGTGCTAGCGCGGGGACTCTGCGTGCAGGACCGCGAACAGCCCCTGGGCACGGGTGCCGTCCGGCATCCCCCAGGCACCGGCGAGGTGGCCGGCCGCTCCCTGCGGAAGGAGCAGGGCCGGGTCCTCCGCGGCGGGCCGCAGGAGCCGGTGCACGCGGAGGGTCGCGCCGTCCGGGCCGGCCAGCGCGGTGCCCTCCCCGTCGTCGGCAGCAGCGGTGAAGGCCGTGGCGAGGGAGCCCGCACCGCTGTAGGACCGGGCGACCTCCCGGTCCGGGGTGTCGCTGGTGTTCTGGTCCTGTGCCTGGACCCGGCCCTCGACCAGAGCGGCGAGCTGGGCGACCGCCACCGGGTCCTGGCAGCCGTCGTAGGCCCAGCGCTTCCCCAGCACCCCGTGCTCCATCGTGCCGACGAGGGCGTGCTCCGCCCCGTCGAGCGGGGCACCGCGATAGGTGAGGGGCAGCAGGTAGGCGTCCGGCCGGTCACCGGAGGTGTCGGTGACCACCATGAACTCGATCCCCACCTCGCCCTGCGGATCGTCCAGCCGGAAGCCGCCGGCCTTGGCCAACTCCGGTTCGCCCGGGCCGCCGCGGTACCACGGGCGGGAGGGGAGCCAGGAGCCGAGCAGTTCGAGCTTGCCCGGCGTCAGGACGGTGTGGTGGATGACGGCCATGCGATCTTCATACCACGCGCCCGGAGCCCCCGGCCCCCGTCTCAGACCAGTTCGGGCTGCTGTTCGCGCCGCTGTCCCGGCAGGTGCACCGCCGGTGCGGCAGCGTCCGTCCGGTCCCACCGCCTGGTGGTCCGTACGTAGCCGTAGATCATCGAGATCATCGACAGCATGACCAGCGGCCCGAACACCCACGGAAGATCGGCCATCTCCACCGACAGATAGCGGTACGACACCAGGAGCGCGGCGAACACCACGGCGCCGTAGACCGTCAGCCGGATTCCGGACCGGTCCCAGCCGCGGGCCTGCGCCCGCAGCGCCGTCTCGATCGTGAGCGTGAACACCACGCCGGCGACGATGTCTGCGCCGTAGTGGTAGCCGAAGCCCAGCGTTGCGCCGAGCGTCGCGATCAGCCAGAACGTTCCCGCCCAGCGCAGGGCCCTCGGGCCGGTGCGGGAATGGATGAAGATCGCGGTGGCCCAGGCCGTGTGCAGACTGGGCATGCAGTTGCGCGGGGTGACCTCGTCGAACAGCATCGGCTGCGGGATGCCGACCGGCGGCGGCGTGTGCGGCCACAGGTTGGCCAGCGCCCACTGGCCCCCGTCGGCGCCGTAGGCGTAGATCGGCCCGACCACCGGGAAGATCATGTAGATGCCCGGCCCGAGCAGGCCGATGACGAGGAACGTACGCACCAGGTGATGGCGCGGGAAGCGGCGCTCGGCGGCGACGTTGCGCAGCTGGTACAGCGCGACGACGACGGCCATCACCGCAAGCTGGATGTAGACGAACTCGAGCACCCGGAAACCGACCACGCCGGTGGCGTCGACGATCCGGCCGGCCACCCACGACGGGTTGCCCAGCGCCTGGTCGGCGGTCGCCACGTACTGGTCGAGCACCGTGGGCTGGGTCTTCATCGTGAGCATCAGCCAGGTGTAGCCGGTCTTACGGCCGGCCACCAGCAGCAGGGCCAGCCCCACGCCCTTCAGCAGCAGGGCGCGCTCCCGGCCGGTGCGGTGCGTGAAGGCGATGACGGCACAGGCCAGCGTCACCCACAGGGCGCCGGTGCCGTACATCATCTTGGCGTCGACCATCCACCGCACAAGCCAGAAGACGAGGTCGATGCCGATCGCGGCGCCGACCGCGATGAACCGCTGCCGCCAGGTGAGCACCACCAGCATCAGCCCCATGGCGGCGTACAGCACGGTCCCCGACTGGGGCGCGAAGATCACCTCGCGCGTCTGGACGGTGATCGGTCCCGGCACCCCGTACCCGCGCGCGGCAATCTCCAGTGCGACGAGGAACCCGAGGGCCACCACGCTCACCACGGCCCACAGCGCCCGCACTCGCGATTTCGTAGATATCAATTTTTCAGCCGATTTGTCATGTTTGCGGATGGTCGTCTCGAGTCCGAACATGTTAACGGAGGGGGTGTGTCTCGTTAATCCCGGGTGGCTGCTCCCGGACACACGAAAGGCCGCCTTCCCATTCCTGAGAAGACGGCCTCCGACTTGCGTTTCCGCACAGTCGGGACGACAGGATTTGAACCTGCGACCCCTTGACCCCCAGTCAAGTGCGCTACCAAGCTGCGCCACGTCCCGATGCCCCTGTCACCTGGGTGTTACCCCGGGCGGCGGTGCATGAAGAACATTACCTCACGTCGGGGGGTGCCCACGCACCGGTGATCGGGGAGGGAGGATGGGGGTGTGAGCGGACGGGATCGGGATGCGGCGGGGCGGGCGCGGAACGCGCGGCCCCGGGACGGTCTGGGGCGGCCGATGCCCTACGGCGAGGCCGGGGTGGAGCGGCAGCCGGAGGGGGTGGTCCGGGCTCCGGCGGAGACGGTGCGGGAAGCGCAGCGGCTGCTGGACGCCGGGATGCCCTTCCATGCCCACGAGGTGTTCGAGGACGCCTGGAAGTCCGGCCCGGAGGCCGAGGCCCCGCTGTGGCGGGGCCTGGCACAGCTGGCGGTCGGGCTCACCCATGCCGCACGCGGCAATGCGGTGGGCGGGGCGCGCCTGTTGCGGCGCGGGGCCGGGCAGATCGCCGGCCTGGGCACCCCGTACGGGATCGACACGGCCGGGCTGGCCCGCTGGGCCGGGGCGCTGGCCGGACGGGTGGCGGACGGCGACCGGATCGACGCGGCCCGCGAGGCCCCGCGGCTGACCCCCGGCTAGGGGGTGTCCGCAGCGGCCGGGGCGGCCGGCTGGAGGAGGTCCCAGCGGTTGCCGTACAGGTCCTCGAAGACGGCCACCGAGCCGTACGGTTCGTGGCGCGGCTCCTCCAGGAAGCGGACGCCCTCGGCCGTCATCCGGGTGTGATCACCGGCGAAGTCGTCGGTGTAGAGGAAGAAGCCGACCCGCCCGCCCGTCTGGTCGCCGATCCGGGAGTGCTGGGCCTCGTCCTTGGCGCGGGCCAGCAGCAGTCCGGTTCCGGTGGTGCCGGGCGGGTGGACCACCACCCAGCGGGAGCCTCCCCCAGCTACCGCTGGGAGGTGCCCCCAGGGCGCGGGGTGTCCTCGGCCAGGTCGAAGCCGAGGGCCCGGACGTAGAAGTCGATGGCCTCGTCGTACTCGCGGACGACCAGGGCGGTGAGGGCGATGTGGGAGGGCATCCGCCTATTGTGCGGCGTCCCCGGTGGTGAGCAGGACGACCTCCAGGGTGCGGGGGCCGTGGACGCCCTCCACCCGGTCGAGTTCGATGTCGCTGGTGGCGGACGGTCCGGAGATCCAGGTCAGCGGGCGGGCCGGGTCGAGGAGCGGCAGGGCCTGCGGGATCGAGTCCACCACCTGCCCGGGGACGTGGATGACGCAGATGTGGTGGTCGGGGATCAGGGTGATGCGGCGCCGCCCCTGGTCCGGGCCGCCATCCAGGACGATGGTGCCGGTTTCGGCGATGGCGAGGGCGCACCCGGTGACCACGCTGTCGACCCGGTCGAGTGCGGCGGGGGTGGCGGCGGTGGCGTCGGCGCGGTCGTGGACCCGGGTGGCTTCCGTGGCGGCGAGCCAGGCCCCGGGCAGTGCGGGCGGCACCAGGACCGAGGCGGCCCCGCGCCGGGCGAGCAGGTGCGCGAGGAGCTGCGGAAGTCCCTCCGCGTCCGTGCGGTGGACGATGGCCCGGTACTCGGCGAGGTTCGCCGCCAGCAGGTCCACCCGCTCCTCGGCGGTGCGGGTGCCGTGGACCGTGAGGTAGTCGCGCGGGATGTCGGCGTACGCGTCCGGCCCCGCCCCGGGCGGCACCGCCCCGGCCGGCACGGCCCGCCGGATCCGGGCCAGGATGCGGTCCTTGCTGCTCATCGGGTGCCTCCCCGTTCGCGGGTCCACCAGTCGCGGAAGGATTCCGCCGGGACCGGGGGAAGATCGCGGGTCTCCGTCCAGGCCCGGCCGGCCGCGCCGGGCAGCCGATGCGGGCGGAAGCGGCGGGTCCGGGCCAGTACGCGTTCGGCGCGGCGCAGCGCGCCCGGGTGGTCGAGCAGCAGGCGGGCGGCGCGCATGGCCGCACGTTCTGCGGTGTGGCCGGCGGCCGGGCGGATCCGGACCCGCAGGCCCTCGCGGGTGACGGGGCCGCCCTGGACCACCCGTTCCCGCAGGTGCACCAGGACCTCGGGGATGTCGATGGCCACCGGGCAGACCTCGTAGCAGGCTCCGCACAGGGTGGAGGCGTAGGGCAGGGTGGCGTCGATCTCGCTTGCCGTGCCACGTAGTTGGGGGCTGAGGATGGCGCCGATCGGGCCCGGGTAGACGGAGCCGTAGGCGTGCCCGCCGGCCCGCTCGTAGACCGGGCAGACATTGAGGCAGGCGGAGCAGCGGATGCAGCGCAGGGCCTGCCGGCCGACCTCGTCGGCGAGGGTGTCGGTGCGGCCGTTGTCGAGCAGCACCAGGTGGAAGGCGGACGGGCCGTCGCCGTCCGCCCCCTTCGACGGTCCCAGCCCGGTCCACATGGTGGTGTAGGGGTTCATGCGCTCGGCGGTGGAGGACCGCGGCAGGGTCTGGAGGAAGATCTCCAGGTCCCGGAAGGTGGGGATCACCTTCTCGATGCCGACGACCGAGATCAGGGTTTCCGGGAGGGTCAGGCACATCCGGCCGTTGCCCTCCGATTCCAGGACGACCATGGTGCCGGTCTCCGCCACCATGAAGTTGGCGCCGGACACGGCGACCTTGGCGCGCAGGAACTTCTCCCGCAGATGCAGCCGGGCGGCCTCGGCGAGCGCGGCCGGGGTGTCGTCGAGGTCCTCCGGGGCGGGTCGCCCCCAGTCGCCCATCCGGGTGCGGAAGATGTCGCGGATCTCGCCGCGGTTGCGGTGGATGGCGGGGACCAGGATGTGCGAGGGCCGGTCGTCGCCGAGCTGGACGATGAGTTCGGCGAGGTCCGTCTCGTACGCGGCGATGCCCGCCGCCTCCAGTGCCTCGTTGAGGCCGATCTCCTGGGTGGCCATGGACTTGACCTTCACCACCTCCCGCTCGCCGGTCGCCAGGACCAGGCCGGTGACGATGCGGTTGGCCTCGGCCGCGTCGGCCGCCCAGTGGACGGTGCCGCCGGCGGCGGTCACGGCCTCCTCCAGGCGGAGCAGGTAGTGGTCGAGGTGGCGGATGGTGTGGTCCTTCACGGCCCGTCCGGCCTCCCGCAGCCGGTCCCAGTCGGCGAGTTCGGTGACCGCGCGGGCCCGCTTGTCGCGGATGGTGTGGGTGGCGTGCCGCAGGTTGGCGCGCAGGGTGTCGTCGTGTACGGCTTCCCGGGCGGCGGCGGGAAAGGCCGGCATGCCGAGGTACGTCGTGGCTTCGGCACGGGCGGCGCGGGTTCCGGTCACAGCAGTGGCTCCGCTTCGGTGGCGGCCAGGATCTCGGCGAGGTGCAGGGTGCGCAGCGGGGCGCCCTGCCGGCGCAGGGTGCCGTCGAGGTGGGCGAGGCAGGAGTTGTCCGCCCCGCACAGCACCGCGGCCCCGGTGGCACCGGCGTTCCGGAGCTTGTCGGCGGCCATCGCGGCGGAGACGTCGGGGTTCTTCACGGCGAAGGTGCCGCCGAATCCGCAGCACTCCTCGGCGCCGGGCAGCTCGACCAGCTCCAGCCCCTTGACGGCGGCGAGGAGCCGGCGCGGCCGGTCGCCCAGGCCCAGCCCGCGCAGGCCGTGGCAGGAGGGGTGGTAGGTGACGGTGTGCGGGAAGTACGCGCCGACGTCGGTCACCCCGAGGACGTCGACCAGGAACTCGGTCAGCTCGTACACGCGCGGTACGAGGTTCTCGGCGAGCCGGGCCAGGTCGGTGCCGCGGCCCTCCGCCGCCGCCTTCGCACCGATCCGCGGGTAGTGCTCGCGGATCATCGCCGCGCAGGACCCGGAGGGGGTGACCACGTACGGGTAGCCGGCGAAGGCCCCGGCGGTGCGGCGGACCAGTGGTTCGGTCTCGTACCGGTAGCCGGTGTTGTACTGGGGCTGGCCGCAGCAGCTCTGGCCCGGCGGGAAGTCCACCTCGACGCCCAGCCGCTCCAGCAGCCGGACCGCGGCGATGCCGGTGGCGGGGTACAGCGCGTCGTTGACGCAGGTGACGAACAGGGCGACACGCATGACCGGCAGAATAGCCGGGTGAAGAAGTTCTCAGTGATCGGAATCGGCGCGGGCGACCCGGACCACCTCACCCTCCAGGCGGTCAGGGCCATCGGCGCGGCGGACGCCTTCCTCATCCTGGAGAAGGGCGAGGAGAAGTCGGATCTGACGGGGCTGCGGCGGGCCATGCTCGAGGAGTACGCCCGGCCGGGCCACCGGCTCGTCGAGGGCCGGGACCCGGACCGGGACCGGACCCCGGCGGAGTACGCACCCACGGTGGACGGCTGGCGCAGTGCGCGCGCCGAGATCTTCGAGAGGTTCCTCGCCGAGGATCTTGCCGAGGGCGAGACGGGGGCGTTCCTGGTGTGGGGGGACCCGTCCCTGTACGACTCCACCCTCGCGATCCTGGAGGAGGTGCGGGAGCGGGGCGCGGTGGAGTTCGAGTACTCCGTGGTGCCCGGGATCAGCAGTGTGTCCGCGCTGCTGGCGCGGCACCGGACCAACCTCAACCGGGTGGGCCGGCCGGTGCAGATCACCACGGGCCGGAGGCTGGCCGAGGGCTGGCCGGAGGGCGTGGACGACGTGGTGGTGATGCTGGACGCCCGGCACGCCTTCACCCGCCACCTCGACCAGGACCTGTACATCTACTGGGGTGCGTACGTGGGCACGCCGGACGAGATCCTGGTGCAGGGCAGACTGGCGGAGGTCTCCGAGCGCATCGAGCAGCTCCGCACCGAGGCCCGCGCCCGCAAGGGCTGGATCATGGACACCTACCTGCTGCGCCGGCCCTGACCCCGGCCGGGGCCGGGGCCGGGGCACGTCCGGGTCAGATGCCCCGGCCGCCGTCGTGCCGGGCCAGGAACTCCGGCAGGTCCGCGGCCAGTCGTTCGTATTCCTCGGCCCGGTTGTAGATCTGGCCGCAGACACGGATACCGCCGCCGCCCGGCCAGGGCCAGATCAGGACCCGGGTGCCGTGGCGGGCCGCGATGTCCTCGCGGAGCGCCGCCGCCGCCTCGCGGGTCTCGGCGATACCGGGCGGCAGCCGCAGGGAGCGCATCGCCAGCCCTTCGCTGTGCGGCAGCGGGCGGATGCCCGGAATCCGGGCCAGCAGGGCGGAACCGTACGCCGCCAGGGCGCTGTTGTGGGCACGGACCTTCGCCGCGTCCAGGCGGGCCAGCAGGTCGAGGCCCTCGGGGGCGGCGAGCCAGCCGGTGTAGTCGGTGGTGGCCCGGTACTCGACCGCCCGGGGGAATCCGTGGTGGTCCTCCCAGGAGCGGACCGGGGCGGCGACCTTGGCGCGGTGCGCGGGGGCGACGGCGAGCACGGCGCTGCCGGGCGGCGCGTATCCCCACTTGTGCAGGTTTCCGAACCAGAAGTCGGCCTTGCCGGCGAGCGGTTCGGCGAGCATGCCGGGGGCGTGGGCGCCGTCGACGACCGTGGTGACGCCCCGGTCGGCGAGCTCGGCGAGGAGCTGCGGCGAGGCGATGATCCGGGCGGTGGGCGAGCTGATGTGGTCGAGCAGGGCCACCTTGGTACGCGGGGTGACGGCGGCGAGGATCTGCTCGCGGACGGCCGCCTCGTCGGGCAGTTCCGGGTCGAGGGTGACCGTGGTGAGGGGGGCGAGCCGGGCGGCGGCTGCGACGACCGTGCCATAGCCGTGGTCGGTGACGAGGATCTCGTCACCGGGGGCGAAGTCGATCGCGTTCAGAGCGAGTTGGGCGGCCTCGGTGGCGTTGGAGACGAAGGCGAGCCCGTCGGGGTCCGCGCCGAGGTGGCCGGCGATACGGGCGCGGGCCTCGGCGACGAGTTCCGGGACCGCGAGGAAGAACGCGTCGGGGTCGGTGTGGAGCTGCTGGAGCAGGGCGGTCTGGGCGTCCTGCACGGGCAGGGGTACCGCCCCGAAGGAACCGTGGTTGAGGTGGGCGACCGCCGGGGTGAGGCGGAAGAGGGCGGTGCCTCCGGGGAACGCGGCCGGCGGGTTGGGGGCGGCGGTCACAGTACGGTGTCTCCTCGCGTGCGGGCGGGGGTTCGGGGCGGGCGGAACTCAGGGCTCGGCGGGATGGGCCGAAGGGGCGGGTCGGCGGGGTGTTACGAGCCGCGCCCGCTGGTGGCCGCGTAGTACTGGAGGTCCTGCACTTCCACCGTGCGGTCCACCCGGTAGGGCAGCTCCACCTCCACCCCGTTCTTCCCGCCGCGCACGACCGTGGCCGCGCTGGTCCCCGGGCGCAGCGGGAGCAGCTTGGCGTGCAGACCGGCCGGCGCCTCGTGCCCGGTGACGGCCGATCCGACGGTGCTGCGGACGGTTGCCGGGGCGGTCAGGAAGCTGAGTACCTCCACGGTGTCCCGGGGTGCGGCACTGCCCCGGCGCAGCGACATGACCAGCGACTGGTCGCCGGTCGGGTCGGCGGCGGCGAACTGGGTGCGGGAGGTCAGGTAGAGGGTGTCCCGGACGATCTTCGGCCACTTCCCGGTCTTGAACCGGGTGACGTAGTAGGAGCTGAGGTCCAGATAAGTGTGGCCGTTGTGCATCGAGGGGGCGAACTGGCTGCCCTCGGAGTAGTCGTTCCAGGTGGTGAGCTGTACCCAGTCGGCGCCGTCCTCGATGGCCCGGGTCCAGGTGGCCCGCAGGGTCGCGGTGTTGCCGGCCTCGTCGTAGATGCCCTGGTTGGGGCGGGCGTCCTGGACGGACACCGGCTGCATCCAGATCTTGCCCATCGCGTGGGCGCGCTTGACGTCCCGGGTGGAGCTCTCCTGGCCGGTGTAGCTGCGGCTGCCCCATTCGGAGAAGCCGTGGCTGATCGGGGCGAACGCGCCGCTGTGCGCGCCGAAGTCGAGGAACAGCGGGACGAAGGCCGTACGGATGCCGTGCCGGGACTTCAGCAGGTCCAGGACCTGGGTCCACCAGGCCACGCTCTTCGCCTCCGCCTTGAAGGGGGAGATGACGAGCCGGCCGTCGGGGAGCCGGTGGGCGGCGGGGGCCTGGCCGATCCGGGCGAGGGTGTCGGCGAGGACCGCCGGGTCGTCCGTCTTCAGCGAGGTCATGTCCGGCATCAGCATGATCCGGAAGCCGGGGTCCACCGAGTGGGCCGCCTCCATCAGGAGGTTGGACCGCTCCCAGTTCTTCCCGGAGAGGGACAGCAGGTCGAGGGTGAACCCGTCGAGTCCGGCCGCGCGGGCGGTGCGGACCTCCTGCTGGAGGTTGGCCAGCTCCCAGTTGCCGTCCTTGGGCGGCACGGGCAGCGGCCGATCGCGCAGCAGGCCGCCGTAGGCGCCGTGCTTGCCGTTCTCGCCGTCCGGGTTCAGGTAGTTGCGGGTGTAGTAGTCCCGGTCCGCGCTCGCGTTGTCGAGGGAGAGCGGGTAGGGGGTGAAGTAGTGCGCGAAGACCAGCTTCCGGCTGGACCGCAGGGTGGCGGTGGAGGGCATGTCGAAGGGCAGGGCGCCGGCCGGCCGCGCCGTGCTCGCGTCCCCGCCGCCGTTCCCGCCCTGTCCTGCCGTGCTGCCGCTGCCGCCGCCGTTCCCGCCGGGTTTGCCCTTTGCCGGATTGCCGCCGCTCGCTCCCGGAGCGGGGGCGGTGCCGGGTGCCGGGCCGCCGGAGGCGGTGTCGTCCGCGGGTGCCACCGGTTCCGGGTCGCGGGGGCCGGCGGCGGAGCCGACCGGCCCCGCGTCGGCCCGGAAGGGGTCCCAGACAATGCCCGCCGCGAGGCATGCGCCCACCAGGAGGCAGGCCGTGACCAGGAAGGAAAGCAACGGACGACGTCCGCGGAAGCCCGCGCGGCGCCGATGCGTTAACGGCCTCTGCCGCTGATGCGCTCTCATCCTCCGGCCCCTCCCTGGAATATGCCCGCGTATGGGGCTGGACAGAAGTAGAGCGGATTCCCGCCCTACGGACAACCGTTCGCCGGGTCGGCGGCCTTGACACGTACGTCACACGCACCACGGGAACTACGCCGGGCCGTTTGCCGCGGCTAATTCGACCCTGCCGGGGAGTCTGGGGAGTCTGTCGGCGTGTACACACTGAGCACCGCGCCGCCGAGCAGGATCGCACCGCCGGCCAGCTGGAGGAGGGTCACGCTCTCCCCGAGGAGGGCCCAGGCCGCCAGCACTCCCACGACGGGCTCCAGCATGCTGAGGATGGAGGCCCCGGTGGCGCCGAGCTTCTTGGCGCCGACGAAGAACAGGGCGATCGGCATGGCGGTGGAGAGGACCGCGATGGCGGCGACGGCCGCCCAGCCGGAGGGCTCGAATCCGAGGTCGAACCTCCCGGCGGGCACGGCAACGGCCGCCAGCGAGACGGCGGACCAGAGGACCACGTAGAGGGTGAGCTGCTGGGGCCCGATCCGGCCGGAGAGCCGGGTGCCCAGGACGACGTAGAGCGCGTACACCAGGGCGCAGCCCAGCGCGCAGAGCACCCCGACGGTGTCGGCCTCGCCGGGGCTGCCGACGGTCAGGGCCAGGCCGGCCAGCGCCACGCCGAGCGGGAGCAGCAGACGGGGCCTGGCCGTGTCGTGCCGCAGGGCGACGCCGAGGACGAGGACGAACACCGGGTAGATGTAGTGGAGGAGCACGGCCAGGCCGGGGGTGATCCGTTCCACGGCCAGCAGGTACAGCACCGACTGCAGGGCGAAGAGCAGGCCGAGGAGGAAGAGCCCGCCGAGGTCGCGCGGGGCGGGCCGGCTGCGTTCGTGCCGGGGCGTCCGGGGCATGAGCAGCGGCAGCAGGGCGGCGGTGAGGGCGAACCGGAGGATCAGCAGGGTCATCACGTTCAGGCCCGTGTCGGCACCCCACACGGCGAGGACGGGCAGTAGGCCGAATCCGACCGCCGAGGCTCCCACGGCGGCGACCCCGCGGATCCTCGCGGTGGCGACGGCCGTGGTGGTGGCATTCGCGGCGGACAGTCGAACCTCCGTGATCGGCAGGTGAGTTGCCTGCAAAGTTACTGCTACTGTCCTATCGGCCCGGACCGTTTGCTGTCCACTTCTGCCCAGTCGGGAGACTCGGTGCGCATCATCTCGGTTGTCACGTTCTCACTGCCGGTCGATTTCTCGCTCAGCAGCCTGATCGAGGACCGCGCGGCGGTCGTGGGACCGCTGCGGTCCTGTTTCCCGGGACTGCGGCTGCCGCCGCCGGCCGACGGGTACACCGGCGAGGGCGAGCCGGCCGACGAGGACATCGTGCTGGATTATCCGGAGCCGAACCACGCGGCGCGCATAGAGAACGCTCTGCTCGACGGCACGCTCCGGATCCAGGACGCCGAGCTCGGGGTGGACTTCACGGCGCGCGTCTATGTGAGCAGCCTGTCGATCGGCTTCGTGGTGTTCGAACTGCCCGCCTGTCCGGACGACATCGACCTGCACATCGACAAGCCGGGCCGCGGCCAGGAGCTCCGCGACCTGGAGGCGCCGTACCGGAAGGCCCTGGGCCGTCAGATCCGCACCTGGTGCGCGGGCATGAAGCAGGCGCTGGTGCCGCTCGGCTCGGTCGGCGAGCGGACGGCGGAGGACGGGATGCTGCCGGCGGCGCGGATGCTGTGGTGGCACCGGGTCCTGATCGAACCGGGCGACAACGTTCCGGTGAGTGTGCGGGTGGGGGTGACCTGCACCCTCGGGGAGACCTCCTGCACCGTGGGCTACCTCTTCTCCCGGGTCACCGGCGCGGACGAGGAATCCCTCCAGGAGTATGTGAACGGGCTGATCCTGGCCTCGCAGAACTGGCTGATCATCGACGATGCCACCCGGCTGACCTCCACCCAGCTGATGCGCATCGAAACGGACGGCCCGCACAACCAGGCCGAGATCGACCGGCAGTACGACGAGATCCTCGATCTCACGGACAAGGCGACCTTCCGCAGCGTGATCTTCAGCGAGAGCATCCGCTACGTCTCCAACTCGCAGCTGACCGTGAAGAACACGGTCGACCAGGCGTGGGGCATCTCGGAGGAGGGCCGCACCCTCACCGACCGGATGGCCGCGCTGCGCGAGATCTTCAATCTGCGGCGCGAGCGGGTGGCCAACCGGCGCGATGAGTTCCGCAACAAGGTGATCGTGGCGCTGACCTCGCTCGCCATCGTGCAGTGCGTGTTCGTCTGGTACGACTTCTACACCGAGGACAAGGTCAAGACCGCCCCGCAGCCTCGGCCCCTGATCGCCTACGCGGTGCTGATCGTGTTCATCCTCGGTCTGCTGGTGGTTCCCCTGGCCGCCTCGCTCTGGCGGCGGCTGGCCGCACGGCTGCGGCGGAACGCCGGGCGCCGGTCACCGCAGTCGCCGCCGAGGCCGCCCGTCCAGGGCATTCCCGGCCCGCGTACCGGCTCGGACCACACCCCCCGCACCAGCGAATTCGGCCGGGCCGGTTGAACATTCGACGGAATATGGCATTCCCCTGGCCATCCTGTGGAACTGGCGCATAATCGTCCTACCGCGGCCAAAATGAGCGTCTTGCCGCGCCTTGGACACGCATGCATGGGGGGCATCGTGCCGATGACGACGTTACCGGTCAGCACCGACCGCCTTTCGGGACTGCTCACCGCCGTGCGCCGGGGCCGGGTGGTCACGCTCACCGGCCGGTTCCGGGAACCGCGCAGCCGGCTCGCCCGGGAGATCGCCCAGCGGCTCGCCTCGAACTACTGCGACGGCGTGGCGGTGGTCACCGTGGAACACGGCTTCGGAGTGCGCCGGCTCACCGCCGCGCTGGGCGGGCTGCCCGGCATGCCGTTCCTGCCGTGCGGCACCGCGAACCCGGCCTCGTACCTCGCCGAACGGGACATGCTGCTGGTCCTGGACGGCTGCGACCGGCTCACCCCGCAGGCAGTGCAGTGGCTGGGCGAACTACTCACCGCCGCTCCGGGGCTGCGCATCCTGGCGGCGGGCCGGTTCCCGCTGGCCCTGGAACACGAGCAGGTCCACCGCCTCTGACGGCGCCCGGACACCGTCGGCCGAGGCACCCGCCCGGTCCCGAACTCCCCTTCGTCAGCCCGCATTTGACCCACCGCTCGTTGGAGTGGATCTCTGCCGGTCTACGCGCGTCCGGTACCGGCGGGCACCGGACTGCCCCGAGGGTGAGTTCATGATCACTGAGCCCACCACTCCTCACACGGCCGGCGGACCCACCCGGCGCACCCTGCTCGCCGGAGCCGGCGTCGGAGCCCTGGCCGTGGCCGGCGGGGTCGCCGCGGCGGCTCCGGCCGGCACCCCCACCACCGCCGTCTCGGCCGCCCCGTCCGCCGACTGGGAGACCTGCCTGTCGGTGGCCCGCGCCGTCCTGGTCCGGGACGAGAACGACGAGTCGCTGGTACCCCGCTACTCCGACATCCTGCTCGGCTCCGGACTCCCCCGGTCCCGCCGGCCGGGGAAGAGGGTACTGATCATCGGCGCCGGGCCGGCCGGACTGACCGCCGCCCACCTGCTGCGCTCGGCGGGCCACCGGGTGACCGTGATCGAGGCCAACGCGAACCGGGTCGGCGGCCGGATCAAGACCTTCCGGGCGGGCGGCCACGAGCAGTCCCCGCCCCCGTTCGCCGACCCCAGGCAGTACGCCGAGGCCGGCGCGATGCGCATCCCCGACAGCCACCCGCTGGTCACCGGCCTCATCGACAGCCTCGGCCTCAAGCGCCGGAAGTTCCACCTGGTGGACGTGGACGCCTCCGGCCGCCCGGCCCACCGCACCTGGATCCTGGTCAACGGAATCCGGGTGCGCCGCGCCGACTACGCCCGCGATCCGCGCGCCGTGAACCGCTCCTTCGGGGTTCCGGCCGCGTACGAGACGGTCCCCGCGGCGCAGATCGTCCGTACCGCCCTCGCGCCCGTACGCAAGGAGGTCGACGGCAAGCAGGGCCGCGCCCTGGTCGAGGGCTGGGCGCGGGTGATCCGGCGCTACGGCCACATGTCGATGTACCGCTACCTCACCGACGAGGCCCGGCTCGACGAGCAGACGGTCGACCTGATCGGGACGGTGGAGAACCTCACCTCCCGGTTGCACCTCACCTTCCTGCACTCCTTTATCTCCGCCGCCCTGATCAGCCCGGACACCGCGTTCTTCGAACTCCCCGACGGCACCGGCACCCTGGCCGATGCCATGTACGAGCGTGTGAAGGACCTGGTGCGGCTGGACCGGCGGGCCACCCGGATCGCCCAGGACCCGGAGCGCAAGACCGTCACCGTCGAGACCGTCTCGGAGGGCCGCGGCAACCGGCGGGTGGTCCGGGAGACCTTCACCGGGGACATCGCGATCGTCACCGTCCCGTTCTCCGGGCTGCGGCACATTCCGGTCTCGCCCCCGTTCTCGTACGGGAAGCGGCGCGCGGTGACCGAGCTCCACTACGACGCGGCGACCAAGGTGCTGCTCGAATTCAGCCGCCGCTGGTGGGAGTTCGACGAGGCCGACTGGAAGCGGGAGCTGGAGGCCGTACGCCCGGGGCTGTACGCCGCCTACCAGCTGGGCCGTACCCCGGCCGACGGGTCCCTGCTGGGCGCCCACCGGTCCGTACCGCGCGGCCATGTCACCGAGGCCCAGCGCTCGCACTACGCGGCCAGCCGGATCGTGGCCCGGGACCAGCCCGAGGCGGCGAACGTGATCGGCGGCGGCTCCACCACCGACAACCCCAACCGCTTCATGTTCCAGCCCTCCCACCCGGTGGAGGGCAGCGCCGGCGGGGTCGTGCTGGCCGCGTACAGCTGGGCCGACGATGCGCTGAAGTGGGACTCCTTCGACGATGCGGAGCGCTATCCGCGGGCACTGGCCGGGGTGCAGGAGGTGTACGGGCAGCGGATCGAGGTCTTCTACACCGGGGTCGGCCGCACCCAGTCGTGGATGCGGGACCCGTACGCGTTCGGCGAGGCCTCGGTGCTGCTGCCGGGCCAGCACACCGAACTGTTCCCGCACGTGCGGCGGCCGGAGGGCCGGCTGCACTTCGCGGGCTGCCACACCTCGGTCAAGCCGGCCTGGATCGAGGGCGCGCTGGAATCGGCGGTCCGCACGGCGCTGGAGGTCCATCTGGCGGACTGACCCGTCGTCGCCGGCCGGCTCCGGCGCCCGGCGCCCGGCGCCCGGTGGCCGGTGGCCTCAGGTCCGGGCGGCGGGGCGGCCGGACCGGAGCTGCTGCCAGGCGGGGGTGGGGCAGCGGCCCTGCGGGCGGTTCGCAAGGAAGCGGGTGTACTTGACCTTGCGGGGCTGCTGTCCGAACTCCACCCAGTGCGCCTTGTCCTTGTTCTTGTGCCAGCCGTCGTTGGGCAGCCGGATGAAGTCCCGCCGGCCGTCCTTGTTCTTGCTGGTGATCTGGAGCACCTCGGCGTGCAGGAGGCGCGGCTTGACGATCACGCAGTAGTGGCGGAGCTCCTGGGTGGGGTCCTCGCGCAGCGGGACCATGGCCACCCAGATCTGGCCGGCCAGCGGCGGGCGGCCGAAGCGGTTGCCGTTGCGCCGGGCCAGGCCGGGGGTGCGGCTGCCGGCGCCGCGCTTCTGGTCCCAGGCCCGGACCCCGCGCAGGAAGAGCAGCGCGGCCAGCCCGGCCGCGCCGCAGATGGCCATGGCCCAGGGGGTCCAGTGCTCCGGGGCCGCCTCGATGCGGCTGTCCGCCCAGCGGGCGGCGACCTGTACGAGGGCGTACAGGCCGGCCGCGCGGGCGGCCACCAGCCACCAGATCAGCGGGCGCTGCTTGCTCGCGACCGTGGCCACGGTGAGGGTCGCGGCCACCGCAATGCCGTACACCACGGCGTACTCACCGGGTCCCGAAAGCTCCTGCGGCGGTGTCTGGGCGGCGAGGAGACGCTCCATCAGCATCGGGAGGGTGAGCAGATAGCCGGCCGTCAGCCAGCCGAGGACGAGGGCGATGCCCGCGCCGGCCACCCCGGTGCACGATGTGTTCTGATGCCGACGCGCCACTGATGTCCCGCCCTCCCCCGACGACCCTGGGCGCACGCTAGCGCACGCTCCGGTCCGCCGGCGGGGTTTCACGCCTGCCGGGCAGGTGAGGTCCATTCCTCGTGGAGCAGGCCGAGGAGCACCTCGTCGGCGAAGGCCCCGTACACCCAGGCGGAGCGGCGCAGGGTGCCTTCCAGGGTGAAGCCGGCCGAGGTGGCGGCGGCGATCATCGCCGCGTTGTCGGCGAGGGTGTCGACCTGGAGCCGCCGGAGGCCGCGGACGGTGAACCCGTAGTGGCAGAGCAGCTGCACCACCTCGCGCCCGAGGCCGCGTCCGCGGCAGCCGGGGCGCAGCGAAATGCCCAGGTGGGCACCGCGGTTGTGGGTGTCGATGCCCCAGAGCAGGGCTTCCCCGGCGAGTTCGCCGGTGGCGAGTTCCACGACGGAGAACACGGCTGCGTCCTCGGCGGGGCCGCCGGGCTCGTAGGGCGAGTGCCCGCCGGCGGCGGCCAGGGCCTGTCTTTTGGATCAGGCCGGATCAGCCCGCGGCGTCTGGCGCCGTGCATCGCAAGGCCGAGGAGGGAGCCACTGCGGAGCATTGGCGACCGACGAGAACGCAGCGAGGTGCGGTGCCAGACGCCGCGGGCCCGGCGTGATCCGAAAGACAGGCCCTACGGGCCGCCAGGGCCGGGAGTCGGCCCGCGAGCGGGTCGCCACGTCCTCGTACAGCTCGGCGTGGAGTACGGCCACGTCTTCGGGGAGCCGGGCGCGCAGCCCGGTCGTCTGTCCTTGGATCACCGGCCATTCCCAGCCGGTGCGCTGCCGCTGCACCACACCATTACGGGTCCGCCCCGGCCGGCGAATGCCGGCCGGGGCGGACCGTGGTGGTGCAGGCGAGCCGGACCAGGCCGCCAAGCCAGGCAAAGCCAGGGCTTGCCGGCCCAGACGGGGCCTTCGGACCAGCCCGGGCTCAGGCCCGGCTTGACCGGGCTCAGGCCAGGGTGGCGAGGGCCTCGTTGAGGGTGGCCGACGGGCGCATGACCGCCGAGGCCTTGGCCGGGTCGGGCTGGTAGTAGCCGCCGATCTCGGCCGGGGAGCCCTGGACCGCGATCAGCTCGGCCACGATGGTCTCCTCCTGCTCGGCCAGGGTCTTGGCCAGCGGGGCGAAGGTCTCGGCGAGCTTGGCGTCGTCGGCCTGCTTGGCCAGCTCCTGGGCCCAGTACAGGGCCAGGTAGAAGTGGCTGCCGCGGTTGTCGATGCCGCCCAGGCGGCGCGACGGCGACTTGTCCTCGTTGAGGAAGGACCCGGTGGCGCGGTCCAGGGTGTCGGCCAGCACCTGCGCGCGGGCGTTGCCGGTGGTGGTGGCGAGGTGCTCGAAGGAGACGGCCAGCGCGAGGAACTCGCCGAGCGAGTCCCAGCGCAGGTAGTTCTCCTTGACCAGCTGCTGGACGTGCTTCGGGGCGGAGCCGCCGGCGCCGGTCTCGAACAGGCCGCCGCCGTTCATCAGCGGGACGACCGACAGCATCTTGGCGCTGGTGCCCAGCTCCAGGATCGGGAAGAGGTCGGTCAGGTAGTCGCGGAGGACGTTGCCGGTGACCGAGATGGTGTTCTCACCGCGGCGGATGCGCTCCAGGGAGTACGTGATGGCCTCGACCGGGGCGAGGATCTTGATGACCAGGCCCTCGGTGTCGTGCTCGGCGAGGTACGTCTTGACCTTGGCGATCAGCTGCGCGTCGTGGGCGCGGCCCTCGTCGAGCCAGAAGACGGCCGGGTCGCCGGTGGCGCGGGCGCGGGTGACGGCCAGCTTGACCCAGTCCTGGATCGGCAGGTCCTTGGTCTGGCAGGCGCGGAAGATGTCGCCCTCGGCGACCTCCTGCTCCAGGACGGTGGTGCCGGCGGCGTCGACCACGCGGACGGTGCCGGCGGCGGCGATCTCGAAGGTCTTGTCGTGGGAGCCGTACTCCTCGGCCTTCTGGGCCATCAGGCCGACGTTCGGCACCGAGCCCATGGTGGCCGGGTCGTAGGCGCCGTGCGCCCGGCAGTCCTCGATGACGGCCTGGTAGATGCCGGCGTAGGAGCTGTCCGGGAGGACCGCGAGGGTGTCGGCCTCCTGGCCGTCCGGGCCCCACATGTGGCCGGAGGTGCGGATCATGGCCGGCATCGAGGCGTCGACGATGACGTCGGACGGCACGTGCAGGTTGGTGATGCCCTTGTCGGAGTCGACCATGGCGAGGGCCGGGCCCTCGGCGATCTCGGCCTCGAAGGAGGCCTTGATCTCCTCGCCCAGGTGCGGGACGCCGTCCAGGCCCTTGAGGATGGTGCCGAGCCCGTCGTTCGGGGACAGGCCGGCGGCGACGAGCACCTCGCCGTACTTCGCGAAGGTCTTCGGGAAGAAGGCGCGGACCACGTGGCCGAAGACGATGGGGTCGGAGACCTTCATCATGGTGGCCTTGAGGTGCACGGAGAAGAGGACGTCCTCGGCCTTGGCGCGGGCGACCTGCTCGGCGAGGAAGGTGCGCAGGGCGGCGACGCGCATGACGGACGCGTCGACGACCTCGCCGGCCAGCACCGGTACGGACTCGCGGAGCACGGTGACGGCGCCGTCGGCGGCGACGTGCTCGATGCGCAGGGTGCCGGCCTCGGCGATCACCGCGGACTTCTCGGTGGAGCGGAAGTCGTTCGCGCCCATGGTGGCGACGTTGGTCTTCGAGTCGGAGCTCCAGGCGCCCATGCGGTGCGGGTGGGCCTTGGCGTAGTTCTTGACCGAGGCGGGAGCACGGCGGTCGGAGTTGCCCTCGCGCAGGACCGGGTTGACGGCGGAGCCCTTGACCTTGTCGTAGCGGGCGCGGATCTCGCGCTCCTCGTCGGTCTTCGGGTCGTCCGGGTAGTCCGGCAGCGCGTAGCCCTGGCCCTGGAGCTCGGCCACGGCGGCCTTGAGCTGCGGGATGGACGCCGAGATGTTCGGCAGCTTGATGATGTTGGCGGCGGGGGTCTTGGCCAGCTCACCGAGCTCGGCGAGGGCGTCGGCGATCCGCTGCCCCTCCTCCAGGTACTCCGGGAAGCTCGCGATGATCCGGCCGGCCAGGGAGATGTCGCGGGTCTCGACGGTCACACCGGCGTTCGACGCGTAGGCCTGGATGACAGGCAGGAAGGAATACGTCGCGAGGGCCGGGGCCTCGTCAGTGTGGGTGTAGATGATGGTCGAGTCAGTCACCGGATGCTCCGCTCCACGTATGCGTCTCTCGTCTGCAACATTGCTCGACATCAAGATATCTCAGCCTGAGGACAACGAAGGCGCCGGTCCCGACGGGATCCGTCGGGACCGGCGCCGGACAGGCTGCGGTGTCTTGCCGGGGCGGGGCTCAGTAGGCCTGGACGGCCTTCGGGCTGGGGCCGTACTCGTTGGCCTGGGGCTGGCCCTCGGTGGCCATGAAGACGAGCCCGATGATGAAGCCGACGAAGGGGATGAACGTCAGCAGGATGAACCAGCCGGACTTGCCGGTGTCGTGCAGGCGGCGGACGGTGAGGCCCAGGTTGGGCAGCAGGGTGGCCAGGCTGTAGAGGCCGAAGAAGAGGGGGTAGGTGCCCAGCGTGAAGTCGAGGATCATCAGCGGGATCAGGATGATCGTGTTGACCAGGAAGAAGATCCAGAACTCCTGGCGGCGGGCCCGGCCGCTGAAGACGGCGTACTTCTTGAGCACCTCTATGTAGATCTTCACGCTTCCCCCTGAGAACGGTTGCGGCGCCCGTCCACCACGGACCGGGCGGGGCAGAATTTATGCCGCGCATATCGTGCGGTCAAGGGACTTCGCAAGACCCTCCAAGAACTGCCTTCACCCGCCAAAACACCATTTCCCCCTACGGTTTGGGGGCACGGCACCGCCGATGGGGGGACCGTGCGGCGGCGGCTGCGCGGGGCGGCGCGGGCGGCGGCCGAGACTGGCCGGATGCGCCTGCTCCGAACCCTTCTCGCGACCGCGGTGGCGGCAGCGGCGGTGGCGGCTGCCGCCGCCACGCCCTTTCCCGAGCCCGTTCCCGATGCCGTCCCCGCCGCCGGCACGGCCGCCGTCTGGTCCGCCCGCCGGGCCGAGGCCTTCTGGACACCGGAGCGGATGGCCGCCGCCCGGCCGGTTCCGGACGGCCGGGCCGAGGCCATCGCCGCGGACCGGACGGGCGTGGCCGCAGGCCCCGGCATCGGGCAGGACTTCGGCGGCATCCCCGTCGTCGGCCGGATGTTCGCCGTACAGGGAGGCGGGAGCGGCGGGGCCTACTTCTGCACCGCCAGCGCCGTCGCCTCCCCCGGCCGCGACCTGGTGCTGACCGCCGCGCACTGCCTGACCGGCGGCGACACCCGGCAGATCGCGTTCGTCCCCCGGTACACCGCCGCGCACCCCCGGCCGTACGGGATCTTCCCGGTCCGGCGGATCTGGATCGACCCCCGGTACCGGCAGCAGGGGCCCGCCCGGGCCGCCGTCCTCGACGTCGCCTTCGCCCGGGTGGGCCCGGGCCCGGACGGCCGGGCGCTGCAGGACGTGGTCGGCGCCAACCGGCTGGTCACCGGGCCCGGCTACGCCCACCCCGCCGTACGCCTCATCGGCCACCCGGCGCGCGCCCCGCGCCCCCGGGTCTGCGTCAACCGGACCACCCGCTTCACCAGCACCGACCCCGGCAGCCCCGGCTCCTTCCTGCGGATCGCCTGTACCGGCTACCCCGGCGGAACCAGCGGTGGCCCCTTCCTCACCGGCTACGACCCGCACACCCGCACCGGCCGGGTGATTGGCATCATCGGCGGCTACCAGACCGGCGGCGACAGCCCCGACACCTCGTACAGCCCCTACTTCGGCCCGGACGTCCGCCGGCTGTACGAACAGGCCGTCCGGCCCTCGGCGCCCCCCGCGGTCGTCTTCCGCGAGGACATCGTGTCCTGACACCGCCGCCAGACCCCGGCCTTCCGGCCCTTCCGGCCCTTCCGGCCCTTCCGGCCCTTCCGCCCCGTCGTTGTCTCTTCGAGACCCATCCGCAACTCTTTCGCCGGTTCCGACTCGCCCTCCCGGACGTCACATTCACAGACACGGACCGTCCGAAGGGGGACACGATGACGCCGCGTGCAGGAAGTCGGGCGCCGAGAGGCACGACGTACGGGAGGGTGCTCGCCGCGGTTGCGGCGGGCGCGGTACTGCTCACCGGGTGCGGGTACGACGGCGGGTCCGACCGGGGCGGCGTCGCGCCCGACTCCGGCCGCCGGAACGGCAATCCGGCGCCGGCGCCGGTGCCGGCACCGGCCGGGCCCTCCCACCCGGCACCGCCCGACGGCGGCTCCGCCGCACCGCAGGGCGAGGACGACGGGCGGCGGCCGAGTGCCCCGCCCGCCGACTACCTGTCCACCTTCGCGCTGGACGTGGACACCGCGAGCTACGGCTACGCACGCCGGACGCTCGCCGACGGCAAACTGCCGGACCCGGCCACGATCCGGCCGGAGGAGTTCGTCAACAGCTTCCGGCAGGACTACCCGCAGCCGACGGGCAACGGATTCTCCGTCACCGTCGACGGTGCCCGTACCAGGGAGGCGAACTGGTCGCTGATGCGGGTCGGGCTGGCCACCCGGGCGGGGAAGAGCAGCGCCGACCGGCCGCCGGCCGCCCTCACCTTCGTGGTCGACATCTCCGGCTCGATGGCCGAGCCCGGACGGCTGGACCTGGTCCGCAACTCCCTGGACCTGATGACGGACCGGCTGCGCGGCGACGATGCGGTGGCGATCGTGGCCTTCAGCGACAAGGCCGAGACCCGGCTGCCGATGACCCGGCTGGACGGGAACCGGCGCCGGGTGCACGAGGTCGTGGACCGGCTCCGCCCCACCGACTCGACCAATGTGGAGGCCGGGGTCAGGCGCGGCTACGACGTGGCCGTCGAGGGGCGGCGGGAGGGCGCCACCAACCGGGTGGTGCTGCTCTCCGACGCGCTCGCCAACACCGGCGCCACCTCGGCCGACACCCTGCTGGAGCGGATCGGGGCGGCGCGCCGTACGCACGGGATCACCCTGTTCGGGGTGGGTGTGGGCAGCCAGTACAACGACGCGTTCATGGAGCGGCTGGTGGACCGGGGCGACGGCCACACGGTGTACGTCTCGGATGAGGAGGAGGCGCGCCGGGTGTTCTGCGACGACCTGCCCGCGCAGATCGAGCTGCGGGCCCGGGACGCCAAGGCCCAGGTCTCCTTCGACCCGCGCAACGTCGAGAGCTTCCGCCTGATCGGCTACGACAACCGGAAGGTGGCCGACGGGGACTTCCGGAACGATGCGGTGGACGGCGGCGAGGTCGGGCCGGGCCATTCGGTGACCGCGCTGTACGCGGTACGCCTGCGGCCGGGCGCGGCCGGGCACGTGGCCACGGCAACCGTCCGCTGGCTCGACCCGGAGGGCCGGGCCCCGCACGAGGAGTCGGGCCGGATCGAGGCGGGCGCGCTGACCGAGGTGGACTGGTCCGAGGCGGGCTCCCGGTTCCAGGTCACGGCGACGGCGGCGTACCTGGCCTCGGAACTCCGCGGCCGTGGCGGTGGCTGGGCCCCGGTCCCGGGCGCGGTCCCCCTCGCCCGCCTGTCGGAAATCGCCACCGCACTGGCCACCCGCACGGAAGACCCGGAGGTCCGCGCCCTGGCGACCGCAACCCACCAGGCCGCCCGCCTCCTGTACTGACCTGGCCGGAGCGGTGTGGGGGCGGGGCGGGCCGGGGCGGTGCCGGCACGGCATCCATGACCGACAACCGCCGGATCGAGGCGGCCCTGCTCGCCGCCCCCGAGGGCCCCGCAGCCAAGGATCCCGGCCACGAGGCCACCCCCGCCTCGCTGTGACACCCACCGCGAAGTCGCCGCGACAAGCTGCCGGTTCAGCGGGTCCCGCCCCAGTCGAGGCGGTCGGCCAGGGCGGCGGCTGCGAAGGCCGTCTCAAGCGTGTCCCGGTCCTCGTAGTGCACGGGGATGACGCGTCGGGCGTCCAGGAGCCGGGCCGCTTCGGCGGCCTGGCCGCTGTCCAGTACGAGACACTGGTCGCCGGAGGGGACGGGGCCGTGCGGTGCACCCGCGTGGATGATCGCGGTGTCCACGGAACCCAGGGCCTCGGCGAAGCTCTTGACCTCGTCGAGGGAGGAGTTGTCGCCGCTGATGTAGACCGTCGGCAGGTCCTCGGCGCTGAGGACGAAGCCGGTGACGCGGGCCGGCGATCGTACGTCGTGCACGCCCGAACCCGAGCCGTGGACGGCGGGGACGGCGGTGACGGTGAGCGTGCCGCCTGCGGGGCGGGGGAGTTCCACGGAATCGAAGTCGGTCAGTCCTCGGGCACCGCCGCCGAGGCGGGACGCGGCGTCGTGCGTGGTGAGGGTGACGGCGATGTCGGGGAGCAGGGCGCGCGCGGACGCATCGAGGTGGTGGGGGTGGTCGCGGGAGAGGAGCACCGCGTCGACCGGGCCGAGTTCGGAGGGGCGCACCAAGCGTCGTTCGCTCCCGGCCAGGGCCGGGTCGCGGAGGGCGGCAAGGCCGGCGGGGGCGTCGAAGGTCGGGTCGGTGAGCAGCCGCAGGCCGCCGTATTCGAGGAGGAGGGTGGAGCCGCCGAGGTATCGGACCGGGAACGGTTCGACGGTTGGGCGGAGCATGACAGGCCTCTTTTCCGGGGGCGGTGGGCGACGTCGAGCATGTCACATGCCTTCCGATGGAGATGATGCATTAGTTATAGCGGGCTTTCCCTAATGGGACAATGGATTGAAGTAGCGTTAGATCCATGGATGGGCGCATGGATCCGATCGACAGCGCCGATCGACAGCGCCGCCCGACTCGCCGCGCGCCACACCCTCACCAACTTGCAATGAAGTGAAAACGCGTGGGCGCACTCAGGCCGAGCGACAACCCCATCTCTCTTTAAATCACCCACACATGCCCGTGATCAGGCATCAAGGCGACGACCGATTCATTCCGGTTTTCAATACATGTTGACTGGATCCGATCTCCGCATGCATGCTCTCCCCATCTGACCCGGAGTCACAGCACCACCAGAGGGCCCTCGTTCACCACGAGTCCTCTCCTTCCGGGTCGGTCCACACCCGAACGCCTTCGTTCCTTGGGGGGACACGTTTCATGCTGAGCACGCGCACCCTGAACCGCGGGCTGGCCGGCGCGGCCACCGGCGGACTGATCCTCGGCCTGCTGGCCGCCGTACCTGCCCAGGCCGCCGAACCCGCCCCGCCGTCCGCCACCGCCGTCGCCACGAAGGACAAGGGCGGCGCCGGTCAGGGCCGATCCGTCGCCGCGGCCGAGACCTCTGCCGCCGCCCGGTCCATCACCCGCAGTGAGGTCATCGAGCGAGCCGCCTCGTGGGTCGGGATCGGCCTCAAGTACAGCTGGACCAACACCTACCAGGGCTACCGGACGGACTGTTCCGGCTTCGTCTCGATGGCCTGGGGTCTCTCCACGCCGGGCCTGGACACCACCAGCTTCGTCCCCGCCGGCGTCGCCTCATGGATCGGCAAGAGCGACCTGAAGCCGGGCGACGCCCTGCTCAACGACGCCGCCGGGGCCAACGGCCACATCGTCGTCTTCGGCGGCTGGGCCAACTCCGCGCGCACCTCGTACATGGGCTACGAGTTCACGGGCAGCGGGATGCACTACCGCGAGATCCCGTACCCCTACTACTCCGGCCACGGCACGTTCCGCCCCGTCCGCAACAACAGCATCGTCGACGACAACCCCGGCGACCAGCCGATCGCCGGCAACTGGGACGGCGGCGCTGCCTCGAACGTGGGCGTCTGGCGCAACGGCATGTTCCATCTCCGCAATGACGACGGTTCGACGACGTTCGTCGACTGGGGTGGCGGCACGGACCTGCCGGTCTCGGCGAACTGGGACGGCACCGGACCCGACAACGTGGGCATCTTCCGCCCCTCCACGGGCCAGTTCCACCTCCGCATGGACGACGGCAGCCTCGCCCTCATCGACTGGGGCGGCGGCACGGACCAGCCGGTGGCCGGCAACTGGGACGGCGGCGCAGCCGCCAACGTGGGCATCTGGCGTGACGGCAAGTTCCATCTCCGCAACGACGACGGCACCCCCACCTACATCGACTGGGGCCAGGCAGGCGACCGCGCGGTCTCCGGCAACTGGGACGGCACCGGACCCGACAACGTGGGCATCTTCCGCCCCTCCACCGGTCAGTTCCACCTCCGCATGGACGACGGCAGCCTCGTCGTCCTCGACTGGGGCGGCGGCAACGACATCCCCGTCGCCGGGAACTGGGACGGCGGCAACGGCGGACCCGCCGCCAACATCGGCATCTGGCGCCCCTCCCAGGCCCGCTTCCACCTCCGCAACGACGACGGCACCCCCACCTACATCGACTGGGGCCAGCCCAGGTAGGCACCAGTACCAGCGCTTCCCCGGTGCGCCGCGATCGGCGGCGCACCGGGGCACCGGGCCGCGAACTGCCCTTCCATCACACCCTCGCGCAACGAACAGGACCAGGACACCTACGTGAACCGCACCTCCCGCCGGCGCATATCCGCCGTCGCCACCACCACCGCTCTCGCGGCCACGACACTGCTCGCCTCGGCCGTCACCGCCCAGGCGAAGGGCGTCGACCTCTCCAACCCGGCGGCCGTCGCCGCCGCCCCGGACCACTCCTGCGGAGGGGTCACCGACTCCGACCGCGCCGTGGCCGACCGGCTCAACTACCAGCTCACCGGGACCCTTCGGGGATACCTCACCGCGTACCGGGTCTCCTGCGCCCGCGCGATCACCGAGGCCGTCCGCGCCCGCGGCCTGTCGGAGCGGGCCGGCGTCATCGCGGTAACGACCGCGATCGTGGAGACCACCCTGCGCAACAACCCCAACGAAGAGGACCACGACAGCGTCGGCCTCTTCCAACAGCGCGCCTTCTGGGGCTCCTTCGAGCAGCGCATGGACCCGACCTGGTCGACCAACGCCTTCCTCGCGGAGATGCTGAAGATCTCCAACTGGCAGACCCGGCCCATCGGTGAGGTCTGCCAGGCGGTGCAGCGGTCCGCCTACCCCAGCAAGTACCAGCCGCAGTCCCCCGACGCCCAGCGCATCGTCGACGCCCTCTGGAACGGTTCCACCACCGGCGGCGATCTCCCGGTGTCGGGCAACTGGGACGGCGGCGCTGCCTCGAACGTGGGCGTCTGGCGCAACGGCATGTTCCATCTCCGCAATGACGACGGTTCGACGACGTTCGTCGACTGGGGTGGCGGCACGGACCTGCCGGTCTCGGCGAACTGGGACGGCACCGGCCCCGACAACGTGGGCATCTTCCGCCCCTCCACGGGCCAGTTCCACCTCCGCATGGACGACGGCAGCCTCGCCCTCATCGACTGGGGCGGCGGCACGGACCAGCCGGTGGCCGGCAACTGGGACGGCGGCGCAGCCGCCAACGTGGGCATCTGGCGTGACGGCAAGTTCCATCTCCGCAACGACGACGGCACCCCCACCTACATCGACTGGGGCCAGGCAGGCGACCGCGCGGTCTCCGGCAACTGGGACGGCACCGGACCCGACAACGTGGGCATCTTCCGCCCCTCCACCGGTCAGTTCCACCTCCGCATGGACGACGGCAGCCTCGTCGTCCTCGACTGGGGCGGCGGCAACGACATCCCCGTCGCCGGGAACTGGGACGGCGGCAACGGCGGACCCGCCGCCAACATCGGCATCTGGCGCCCCTCCCAGGCCCGCTTCCACCTCCGCAACGACGACGGCACCCCCACCTACATCGACTGGGGCCAGCCCAGGTAACCGACCCACGAGACGCGGGGGAACGTAATGTCCAGCACCCTGACCCGGCGCGCCCTCACGAGGGCGTCGGCCCTGGCACTCGCGGCGTCCGCGGTGACCACCATCCTCGCGGCCCCGTCCCATGCCGCGACGCCGTCCTACCAACTGCCGTTCACCTGCGGCCAGGTGTGGTACGGCGGCACGTACACCGACCACAGCCCATCCGAACTGGCCATCGACTTCACCCGTGACGCCGGCACCGTCAACCAGCCGGTGCTCGCGAGCGCCGACGGCGTCGTCTCCGTCGCGACGACCCTCACCAACCCCGACGGCTCCTACCGCAGCTACGGAAAGTACGTCGTCATCGACCACGGAGGAGGCCGCAGAACCCTGTACGCCCACCTCAACGACTACCAGGTGGCCGCCGGCCAGCCCGTGGTGCGCGGCCAGCGCATCGGAATCGTCGGCAGCACCGGCCGATCCACCGGACCGCACCTGCACTACGAGCAGTGGAACGGCGGCGCGGTCGAACGAGCCGTCTTCGACGGCACCCCCTTCCGCATGGGATCGACCCTCGCCAGCGCCAACTGCGGAAACGTTCCCCCGCAGCCGGTCAAACACTGGCGCACCCACGTGACGGTGGAGGCATCGGGCCAGGCCTTCCACTCGGTACGGGCCGAGGACGGGACCTGGACCCCGTTCGGGAACATCGGCACCGAAGGCGGAGCGGGCGCGGTCCCGGGCGGCGTGCGGAGCACCGCCGAGGCCGGCGTGGACGGAGACACGCACGTACTCGCGGTGAGCGGCGCGGGCGGTCTTTTCCACACCGTCCGCTCCACATCGGGCGAATGGACGGGCTTCGGCGACGTCCGGGACGCCACCGGGGCCTCCCTGCCGGCGGCCGTGACCCAGGTCGCGGCGGCATCCATCGGCGCGGAGCTGCACGTCGCGGTCGTCGCCGACGGCACCATCCACCACACCGTGCGCAAGGCGGACGGCACCTGGCTCCCGTTCGGCGAGGTCGGCCGACCGAGTGGCAAGGCGGTGTCCAAGGTCGCCGTCGCACGGGTCGGCGGTGAACTGCAGATCATGGCACTGAGCGATGGCACGCTCCAGCACGCGATCCGCAAGGCCGACGGCCACTGGACGGAATTCGGTGACGCCGGCGCCGAGATGGGAGCGAGCGGAGCCGGCATCACCCGGATCGACGACCTCGCTGTCGCCGGCACCGGCCCGGGCGACCTGCAGGTGGTGCTCTCCGCCGACGGCGGCACCCGACAGTTCCACGGTGCCCGCTACGCCGACGGCTCCTGGGCCCCCGTCGGCGATCTCGGCTTCGTGCTGGGGAACGTGAGCGTGACCGACGTATCGGTCGCCGCCGTGGCCGACGAACTGCACGCCGCCCTGGTCACCACCGACGGCCGGGTCCTGCACACGATCCGTCGCCAGAACGCCTCCTGGACCGCCGCCGGCTCGGTGGACCTGGCAGGAATCGCGGGTGCTCCCACCGGTGTCGCGGTCACCGGCACCTACAACTGACCGACCGACGCCGACCGGGCCCGGGAGACCACACGTTCTCCCGGGCCCATCCGTCTTTCAGCCCCTGACCCCCTCACCCCCTGACCCCCGCCCGCCGCGATCGGTCCGCCCGCGCCCCCACTAGAATGCCTCCAGCCGGTGTGAGGAGAGCGAGAGATGACCGACGAGGACACGGCGCGGTCCGAACACCGCGAGCCGGACGTCCCCACCGATCCCGAGGCGGAGTTGTTGGGCCGGCGGATCGAGTACCTCTTCACGTACGTGCAGCCGCTGGGCCGTCGTTACACGCTCCAGGAGGTGGTCGACGGCATCAAGAAGTCGGCCGGGGCCAACGACCCCAAGCTCTCCGTCGGCCGTCTGTGGTCACTGGTCAAGGGCAGGGCCTCCAATCCGACCGTCGGCACCCTGCGGGTCCTCGGGGAGTTCTTCGGCGTGCCCCTGGCCTACTTCATCGACGACGAGGTGGCGGAACGGGTCTCCGCGCAGCTCTCCCTCATCGCGGCCATGCGGGCCAACGACGTGCGATCGGTCGCCCTGCGCGCCGCCGCCGTGGCGACGATGTCCGCGCAGGGCATCGAAGCCGTGCGCTCCCTCATCGAGCAGGGCGGGAAAGGGGACGACGACGCCCCGCCTGCCGGGGAGGATCCGTCGACCGGGCGCTGACCCGCTCCCTGTACAGTCGACCGGGCAAGATCATTAGCGGTCTGACCGCAGGCCGCGTGACCGGTCGACATGACGGAGCGGGGCCATGCAGCGTGAGGACTGGCGGCGACTGAGAGCACAGTACGAAGAGTTACTGCGGCGCTACCAGGTGCCCCACCCCTTCAGGGTCGAGGACCTGAGCGCGGCCGTCGCCGCCGAACGTGGCCGCCCGCTGAGCCTGCTGCCGATGCCGGACGGTCTGCCCACGAACACCGGCATCTGCGGCATGTGGGTCTCCATGGGAGCCCGCGACCTCGTGTACTACACCCCGGTGACGAGCCGGACCCATCAGACACACATCATCCTGCACGAGCTGGCCCACATACTCCTCGACCACCGGGAACCCAGTGTTCCGCAGCCCGAGATGCTGGCCCAGCTGTTCCCCGACCTGGATCCGGCGATGGCCACCCGGCTCCTGGGCCGCGGCCGGACCAAGGCCGGCACCCGCCAGGAACAGGAGGCGGAGCTGCTGGCCTCGGTCATGTGGCAGCACTTCAACGTCGCTCCGGTCGCGGTTCCGACGGCCACGACCGACACCGCCGACGTCCTCGGACGAGTGCTGGGTTCGTTCACCGGGCGTGGCGGGCGGGGGCGGCGCCGATGAGATTGTTCGACATCCTGCTCGTGCCGCCGCTGTGGCTGTACGTGCTGGGCAGGGCAAGGTCGTTACGCGTGGTGCCCCGACGCGCCCGGATCCTGTGGATCATGTGGCTCATCTGGGCCGTGACCGTCACGATGGGGGTGCCGGCCGTCCGAAGGATCCTGGACTCCGCGGTCGGACTGCAGAGCTTCACCAATCTGCCGGTGCACATGCTGTCCCTGTGCGCCATGGCCGCCTTCTTCGAGTTCGTCCGTGAGTCCACCGGCGGAAGGCACCCCTCCGGGGCGTGGCCCCGCTGGACGCTCCTGGGGATCGCCGAGGTGGGCCTGGCCGCCACCTTCCTCAACGCGCCGCTCCCGGACGGCGAGACCGACCTCGTCACGCAGACGCATGTGCCGATGCTCCAGGCGTACTGGACGTTCTTCCTCTCCTACATCGTGTTCGGTGTGGTCAGCGCCCTCCGCCTGTGCTGGAGGTACGGCCGTCTGGCCTCTCCCGGCCCCTCCCGCACCTCGATGACCCTGCTGGGAATCGGCAGTTGCCTCGGCCTGCTCTACGTCCTGCATCGCCTGGCGTACCTGGTGGCGGCCATCGCCGGGTGGCACAACACCGCCGGGGTCACCGCCACCACGCAGGTCCTGCTGGGCTGCACCCTGGCGGCGTTGATGGCGGGCATGTCCTGGCCGACGCTCGCGGATCGCCTCCGCAGGCGCCGGCTGCGCCGGGACGCGCGGGCGCTGCGGCCCCTGTGGGAACGGCTCACCGAGGTGACGCCCGAGGTCGTACTGCCGCTTCCCACCGGCCTGGACCGGGACGACGAGTTCGTCCGCTACCGGCTCCTCATCGAGATGCGCGACGCCGCCCTGGCGCTGTCCGCGCACATACGACCGGAACACGAAGCCAGAGTACGAAGCGAACTGGCCGCCGCCACACCACCCCCGGCGGACCTCGACGCGTCGACGGAGGCGGCCCTGCTCCTCTTCGCCGTGGCGACCGAACGGGCCGGAGTGAACGCGGTCGCCCCGCCCCGGACCTGCCGGCGCCCGCTGCTCAGCGAGGGCGCGGACCTGGAATCGGAGACGGCCTGGCTCCGCCGGGTCACGACCGCCATGACGACCCGGCCCGTCCAGTCCGCCGCCCATACACTCGCCTCGACCCGCCTGGAGCCCACGTAACGGACCCGCCAGGCCCGCCACCGCCGCCGGACCCCCAACTGCGGGAGCTGCTGCAGACTCGCCAGTTCGGCGGCCTGCACGTAGGCCGGACGGTCTCTTCGACGTACTTCAGGGTCATGGATCAGCTCCGCGTGCCCCGGCCTGGGCGGCCCTGCCCCGGCATCGGGCCTGGGCGGCCCGGCCAAGCGGGGCCTCCCCGAACGAGCCGAGCCCGGCCGGCGGCTCGGGCCGGGGCCCGGACCCAGGGGCCGGCCGGGGTGCGGTGAACGGCGTCCGGGCGCGAGCCGGGAACCCTGGCACCGGGCCGGGACGGCCGGCCCACGGCCGGAACCCCGGCCGGGTCAGGGTGCCGGGTCCGGTGGGGTGGCGGGGTGGCGGGCGCGGGGGCGGGCTGCCAGGACTGCTACGTCGTCTTCCGCATGGCGTGCGTCCAGGCCCGACACCACCGCGTCCACCACCTCCGGAACCGTGGCCCCCGGCGGCAGCCGCAGCCGGGCCAGCCGGGCCAGCGAGACGTCGATGTCCTCGCCCCGGCGTTCCACCAGCCCGTCCGTGAACAGCAGCAGGGTCTCCCCCGGAGCCAGCTCCCGGCTGACCGCCTCATAGCCGCCCACCCCCGTGCCCAGCGGAGGGCCGACCGGAACCTCCGGCAGGGTGCCGGTGCCCTCGGCCGTGAACACCGCCGGAGGCAAATGGCCCGCGCTGGCGAACATCGCGACCCCCCGCGCCGGGTCCACCCGTACCAGCAGGCAGGTCGCCGGCCGCCGCCCGCCGTCCTCGGCGACCAGCGCGTCCAGCTGCCGCAGCACCCGGTGCGGGGCCAGGTCCGTCGAAGCGACGTCGCGCAGCGTCGAACGGTAGGCGTTCATGTCCACCGCCGCGTCCAGCCCGTGTCCCATCACGTCCCCGACCACCAGCAGGGTCCGCCCGAAGTGCAGCCGGACGGTCTCGAACCAGTCCCCGCCGACCAGGGCGCGCGGCCCCACCGGCAGGTACCGGCTGGCGATCTCCAGGTTCGGGTGCGGCCGGCCGGGCTCCGCGATCAGGGCGCGCTGCAGGTTGAGCGCGGTCTGCTCGGTCGCCGCCATCCGCCGCGCATGCCCCAGGTGCACCGCCGCCAGCCGGGCGGCGAAGTGCACCGTTGCCGTCTCGTGGTCCGTGAAGCCGCCCTGCGCCCGTACCGCGAGCAGCGTCCCGTACAAGTCCTCCCCCGCCATCAGCGGCACCGAGAGCCGGCTTGCCGCGGCCCCTGCCGCCGTCAGCAGCACCGGCGGGCCGGCCATCGCCACCCAGCCCCCGGCCCGGTCCGCCTCACGGTCCCCGCCGGGCTCCGCCCCGTCACCACCGGCCACCGGCTCCACCGCCGCGGCATCGCACAGGTTCCGGAAGAGGAATCCGACCAGTTCACGGCAGGTCGCAGCCTCGTCGAGGGTGGTCCCGATCCGCTCGGCGGCATCCTCCATCGCCCGCAGCCGGGCGCGCAGCGCCTCGCACTCCCGGTCCACGCCGCCCCTGTCCGCCAAGACACCACCTCCGTCACCGAGCACCCGCACCCGCACCCGCACCCGTCGAGGAGCCATTCCACCAGCCCGCCCCCCACCCGCACGCCAGCCGCGCGGCGATCACCGGATAGCGTGGCCGCACCCCCGGCGGAAGAGGACCGATGCCCGCACAACCCAGCCTCCTTTATGTCACCGACCTGGCCTATCCCGCGCGCGGGCGCCGGTACTGCGACGAGGACATCTTCCTGGCCTCGCGGCTGCGCGAGCAGTTCGACATCGCCCTGTGCCATCCGCTGGACGCGGCGGCGCTGATGGACTCCTTCGATGCGGTCGTGGTCCGCAACAGCGGCCCGGTGATCCACTACCAGGCCCGGTACGACGCGTTCCGCGACCGCGCCCTCGCGCGCGGCACCCGGGTCTACAACGAGCTGACCGGCCGGGCCGACATGGCCGGCAAGCAGTACCTGACGGACCTGACCGCCGCCGGCCGGCCGGTGATCCCCACCGTCGACCGGGCCGAGGACCTCTTCCGTCTGCCGGAGACGGACGAGTACGCGGTCAAGCCCAAGCTCGGCGCGGACTCCATAGGCCTGCGGTTCCTGCCGTACGAGGGCCTGGCCGCGGCCCTCGGCGAGGCCGCCCCGGGCACCCTGCTGGTCCAGCCGCGCATCCGGTTCCGCTACGAGGTGTCCTTCCATTTCGTCGACGCCGTGTTCCAGTACGCCCTGTACGCGCCCCGGCCGGAGCAGCGCTGGGTGCTGGAGCCGTACGAGCCCACGCCGGAGGACCTGCGGTTCGCTCAGGGGTTCGCCGACTGGAACACCATCGGGCACGGCATCCAGCGGGTGGACGCCTGCCGCACCCCGGCCGGGGAGCTCCTCCTCGTCGAGCTGGAGGACCTCAACCCGTACCTCTCCCTCGACCTGCTGGCCGAACCGGCCCGCGAGTCCTTCGTCACGGCCTTCGCCGCGGCCCTCCACCGCCTGCTGGCCACCTAGCCGGTGTCCGGGCCGCGGCGGCCTACCGTCGCGCGGGCTGCCGGGGTCGGTGCAATCCTGGACGCATGATCACCCATGGTAAGGACGACGGCCCGATCGTCGTTGCGGTGGACGGTTCCGAGCACAGCCTCAAGGCACTGGAGTGGGCGCTCCCGGTCGCTCGTACGGCCGGAGCCGAGGTGCTGATCGCCCATGTGAAGCCCGACCACGCCCAGTTGTGGCAGGCCCGCCGCGAGGCGGTGCTCGGCGATCCGGCCCCCGGCGGGAAGGCCCCGGACCCGGTCGCGGATCATGTCCGCGGGGTCCTGGAGGGCCGGGAGGGACTCCCGTCGATCCGGTACGCCTCCCTGGAGGGCGCGGTGCCGCAGGCGCTGAACACCCAGGCGGAGCAGGCCCGGATGCTGGTGCTCGGCTCGCGCGGCCGGGGCGGGTTCGCCAGCCTGCTGCTCGGCTCCACCAGCCGGGCCTGCGCGACCACGGCCCCCTGTCCCGTGGTGGTCGTCCCGCACTCGGCGCGCGACCGGCGCGAGGGCAGCGAGGCCGCCGGCCGGGTGGTGCTGGGCCTGGACCCGTCCGAGACCGGGGACCGGGCCATCGAGTTCGCGTTCCGGCAGGCGGAGCTCTTCGGTGCCACCCTGGTCGCGCTGACCGCCTTCGCCGACCCGGTCGCGCCGTTCCCGCTGATCGGGGCCCCGATGCCCGCCGCCCCGGACCAGGACATGGCGCCGCTGCTCCGGGAGATCGGGCGGGCCCAGCAGGAGCGGCTGGCCCCGCTCGCCGACGGCCACCGGGACGTCACCGTGGAGAGCGTGGTCGGGCCCGGGGATCCGGCCGGGCAGCTGGTCGACCAGTCGGAGACGGCCGATCTGCTGGTCGTCGGCCGCCACCGCCGCCGGCTGCGCAAGGACTCCCTGCTGATGGGCTCCGTGGCCAATGCGGCCCTGCTGCACGCGGAATGCCCGGTCGCGGTGGTTCCCGCGGAGTAGCCGCGGACCCGGTCAGGCGGAGCTAGGGGCGGGCCGGCGGGCGTAGCAGAACAGGTGGTCCTCCGGTCCGGCGAGTGGGCTGGTGGGCTGGAAGACGGAGGTGGAGTGGTGCAGCACCTCCAGCCCGCAGTCCTCCCGGAGCCGGCGCAGGTACTCCTCGGTGGAGTAGCTGGAGACCCGGACCCGCCGGCCCATCCACTCCACCTCCACCCCGTCCACATCCGCCGGCACGGTGGCCATCACGAAGTATCCGCCGGGGGCCAGCCATCCGGCCATGCGCTCCAGGGCGTCGCCGACCTCGTCCCGGCTCATCACCAGCAGCGGGAAGAACGCGCACACCGCGTCGAAACCGCCGGCCGGCGCCCGGTAGTCGCGTACGTCCCCCTGCTCGAACCGGGCGCCCGGCACCTGCGAGCGGGCCAGCTCGACCATGGCCGCGGACACGTCGATGCCGGTGACCTCGTGGCCGGCCCGGACCAGCGTGTCGGCCACCGGCCGCCCGGTGCCACTGCCGACGTCCAGCACCCGCGCCCGTCCGGGCAGCCGGGCGGTGAGCCATTGCAGGGCGGCGAGCTGGCCGGGGAGGTGCCCGAAGGCCTCCTCGTACTCGGCACCCATCCCGTCGAACAGTTCCGCCGCCGATTCCACCGCTCGCAGCCGATCGTCCACCGCAGTCCCCTTCCGGCCGGCCCCCCGGAGCTCCGGGCGCCCGGTTCCAGGCTAGGGGGTGTCCGGTGGCTCAGGTCCGGTCGATGAAGACGCTGGTGGATTTCACCCGTGCGGTGGCCTGGGCGCCGACTTCCAGGCCGAGTTCCTCCACCGCCTCGCGGGTCAGCAGGGAGACGATCCGGTGCGGACCGGCCTGGATCTCCACCTGGGCCTCGACGGTGCCGAGCTTGACGGCGGTGACGATGCCGGGGAAGGCGTTGCGGGCCGAGGTGTACGGCGCTTCGGCGCCCTCCGCCGCCTCCTGGGCGACGGCCACGCAGAAGGCCGCCAGATCCGGTCCGTCGACGATCCGGCGGTTGCCCTCGCGGCGGGTGGGGAAGCGGTCGGCGTCCGCCCAGCGGCGTGCCGTGTCGGCGCTCACGCCGAGCAGCCGCGCCGCCTGACCGATGGTGTACGACTCCATGCCGCCACCCTATAGAGCGCCCCGCCGCGCGTGCCGGGCGGCGGTGGCTACCGGCCCACCACGGGGACGCCCTCGGGGCGGCCGTGGAGCAGGGCCGCGATGTGGTCCGCGCAGCGGAGGGCCGCCGTGGCCATGCCGGTCCGGGTCATCCCGGCGACATGCGGGGTCAGCAGGGCACGGGGAACGCCGAACAGCGGTGAGGCGAACGCGGCGTGCTCGTGCGCGAAGGTGTCGACGGCCGCTGCCGCGAGCGGGTGCGCGGGGTCGCGCAGCGCGTCGGCCAGCGCCTGCTCGTCGACGATGCCTCCCCGGGCGGTGTTCAGCAGGATCGCCCCGGGGCGCATCAGCGCCAGCTCGGCCCGGCCGATCAGGCCGCGGGTCTGCGGAGTGAGGGGCAGGTGCAGGGAGACCACGTCACTGGTCGCGAGCAGGTCGGCGAGGGAGCCGGCCGGCTGCACCGGGCCCTCGGAGGGGCGCCGGGAGAGCCCCTGGACGGCCATGCCCAGGGCGGTCGCCCGCTCGGCGAGGGCCAGTCCGATGCGGCCCAGTCCGACGATGCCCAGGGTCAGCTCCGACAGCTCGCCCGGCGGCGCGGCCGGTGCCCGCCAACTTCCCTGATGGGAGGATTCGTTGTACGCCGTGAGATCGCGGCTCAGGGTCAGCAGCTGGGCCAGCGCGAACTCGGCGACCGCGGTCGCGTTGGAACCGGGTGTGTGGGTGACGGCGACCCCGTGCCGGGCGGCGGCCGGCAGGTCGACGTGGTCGGTGCCCGCGCCGGCCCGCCCGACCACCCGGAGCCGGTGTGTCAGGCCGGGGCCGGTGGCAGCGGCGAGGAAGGTCTCGCGCAGGGGCACGCCGGCCCGTGACTTGACGGCGTCGTGGCCGAGCCCGTCCCGGACGGTCTCGGCAAGCAGCGCGGACTCGTCGAAGGGGTCGAATTCGGTGAACTCCACGCGGCCGGCCCAGGCGGCCCGGGTCCCCGCGGGGTCGGTCACCCGGCGCAGGTTGAGGGTGAGGTCCAGCCCGTGCCCGAGCAGCCGTTCCAGCTCCCGGCCGAGCAGCTCACCGGGAGCCGCGTCCAACAACAGAACCCGGGCCCGCCCCATTCAAGATCCCCCCTCGTCCCGGACCGGACCCTACCGCGCCCGGCCGGACGGCTGGTGGCGCGGGGGGCTGCCGAGGCGGCCGGACAGAAAGGGTTCCTGGGCCAGCACGGCGCCCGCGCTGATGGCGATGGCCACCGCCACGCAGAGCACGATCAGCCACGAGAGCAGTACGAAGGTGGAGCCGACGGAGCCGTATTCGGCCAGGGCGCGGTTGAGCGCCCGGGGCATGTAGAAGCGTGCGCCGATGGACAGGGCGGTGGTGGCGGCTGCTGCCAGGAGGGCTCCGGGCAGCAGCGGCGCCCACCCGATCAGGCCGCCCAGCAGCAGGTGCTGGGTCCACCACCACAGGAGCGTCTGGGCCAGCAGGGTGCACGGGACGGCCAGCCACAGCCCGAGGCCGAACCCCTGGCGCACGGGCGCCTGGAAGAGCATGAAGCCCAGCCAGACCGCGATCCAGGCCGGCCAGCGCCAGACCGCGATCCTGGTCTTGACCCGCGGAATCCCCCAGGCCCGCTTGCACAGGCGTTGCATGGCCCGGCTGACGGCGGTGGCGGCGAGCAGCGTCATCACAGCGCCCACCACCCCGGTGGCCTGCTGCAACTGCTCCGACGTGGGCCGGAACACCGCCTCCAGTTCGGCGTTCGCGGGGCCGGTCAGGCCGAAGACCGCACGGACGGAACGGACCAGCTGCTCGCGCAGCGAGGCCGGTGCGAACGAGGCGAAGACAAAGAGCAGGGGGATCGCGGTCAGGAAGCACTGCGCCGCCAGCCGGGTGGCGGAGTCGAAGATGTTCACCGAGACCATCCGCGCCACGAGGCGCGTGATGACCGGGAAGCGGGATTCGGCCCGGCCCGCGTGCCGCTTCGCGGTGGCGGTCAGGTCACGGGACCGTCCCCGCCACCGGGCCAGCCGGCCCGCGGCAGGCGCCTTGGGCTGCTCCTGCTGCAATGGCGCTGCTCCTTCCCTGGGACCAGGGTGGCGGACGGCCGACCGGGCGGCATCTCGGCCACCGGCGTCCCGGCGACCGGGCGCGTCCGGCGGTCCGGCGGTCCGGCGGTCCGGCGGTCCGGCGCACGAGGTGCGGTACCCCGTACCGGGTGCTGCAATGGTGAGCAGGGCCGTACGCCGCCGTCTGCGCGGCGTGACGCACCGTCGGCATCAGCCGCGGCAGCCGCGGCCCGTCCCCGATGCGCTCGTGAGGAGTGGCCATGGGCGAGGACCTGACGGAGCTGGAAGAGATGGGCCCCGTCGACTACCTGGTCGTCGAGTTCCCCGGCAACCGGATGACGGGCGAGGGTTTCCCCCTGCTCCTCGATCTGGTCGAACGCAATGTCATCCGCATCCTCGATCTGCTCTTCGTCCGCAAGGACGAGGACGGCACGGTCACCGCACTCGAACTGCAGGACCTCGGGGACGAGGTGGACCTCTCCGTCTTTGCGGGTGCCTCGTCCGGGCTGCTGGACCAGGGTGACATCGATGAGGCCGGCGCCGCGCTGGAGCCCAACAGCTCCGCGGGAATCCTGGTGTACGAGAACGTCTGGGCGGCACCGTTCGCCCGGGCCATGCGGCGCAGCGGTGCGCAGCTGGTGGCCAACGGACGCATTCCCGTCCAGGCGCTGCTGGCCTCGCTGGACGCCGTGGAGGGCACGACCCCGGGTGGTCGGGCCGCCTGATTCCGGGCTCCGCCCGCACACCCCTTGGGAGTTGATTGACATGGGACTTCTCCGTGGCGTCGCCCGCACCGCTGCGGTGGCCGGAACGGCCACCGCCGTGTCCAACCGGGTATCGCGGCGGCAGGCGGGCCGCTGGGCCCAGCAGGAGGAGCAGCAGCAGGTGCAGCAACAGCAGCAGTACGCCCCTCCGCCGGCCGCGCCCCCTCCCCCGCCCGCCGACGACATGACCGTCAAGATGGACCAGCTCAAGCAGCTGGGGGACCTGAAGGCCCAAGGCGTGCTGACCGAGGAGGAGTTCGAGGCCCAGAAGCGCAAGATCCTCGGCTGATCCCCGGAAGGAGCCTGTCATGAGCAGCAACGTGGGCGCAGCCCACCCCGGTGCCGGTGGGAAGAGCACGGCGAACGCAGGCGGCATGGGCAGCGGCTGGCTGCTGTTCGCGGGCGCCATGATGATCATCGGTGGCTGTATGGGCATCGTCGAGGGCATCGCCGCCCTCGTCAACGACGAGGTGTTCATCTACACCCGCAACTACATCTACGCCTTCGACCTCACCGGCTGGGGCTGGATCCACGTGATCCTGGGCGCCTTCGTCGTCTGTGCCGGCGCGGCGGTGCTCCAGGGGGCCAGGTGGGCCAGGATCACCGGTGTGGTGCTGGCCTCGCTGGTCATGATCGTGAACTTTATGTGGCTGCCGTACGCGCCGTTCTGGGCGCTGGTGCTGATCGCCCTCGACGTGATCATCATCTGGGCCCTGTGCAAGGCTCCCCACCCCGAGGAGCTCTGACCCGCCATGACGGGTGAAGGCGGCGCAGGCGCAGTGGGCCCCGGTCCGGATCCCGCCCGTACGCCGGGCGGCGCGGGCGGCGCGGGTGACGAGCACTCCGAACTCGTGGAGCTCCGCGCCCGGGTCGCAGCGCTGGAGACCGGCAGGAAGACCCGCGAGCACCACCGGTGGCGTGCCTTCTTCGCGACGGTGCTCATCGTCCTGGGGTGCTTGCTCGCCCCGCTCGCCGCGGTGGCGGCCTGGGCCTCCAGCCAGATCGGCGACACGGACCGGTACGTGCAGACGGTCGCCCCGCTCGCCTCCGACCCGGACGTCCAGGCCGCCGCGGCCAGCCGGGTCACCAACGCGGTGATGGAGCACATCGACGTCCAGACCCTGCTGGAGGGCGTGGCACCCGACGACCGTCCGCTCCTGGACAAGGCGCTCGGCAAGCTGGGCGACTCGCTGGAGAACGCCGTCCGCAGCTTTGTGCAAGAGAAGACGCAGGACATCATCGCCTCCGACACCTTCGAGCGGATCTGGACCGAGGCCAACCGGCGCATCCACACCACGGTGGTCAAGGCCCTCACGGGCAGCGGCGACGGCGCAGTGGAGATCAAGAACGACTCGGTGACCGTCGACCTGGCCCCGGTGATCGAGGAGGTCAAGCAGCGGCTCGTCGACGAGGGCATGACGGTGGCCGGGAAGATTCCCGAGGTGCACACCGACTTCACGGTCGTGCGGTCGGACGACATCGGCAAGGTGAAGACCGGATTCCGGCTGCTCCAGATCACCGGCAACTGGCTGCCGGTGCTCTCGGTGCTGCTGGTCGCCGGCGGAGTGCTGCTGTCCCGCCACCGCCGCCGCGTCCTGGTGGTGGCGGCCCTCGCCTTCGCCTTCGCGGTGCTCATGCTCGGCGCGGCCCTGACCGTCTTCCGGGTGGTCTACCTGAACGCGCTGCCGGACACCGTCTCGCAGCCCGCGGCCGGGAGCGTGTACGACGCGTTGACGCGCTACCTGCGCACGACGGTCCGGATGACCGTGGTGCTCGGTGTGGTGATCGCCCTGGCCGCCTGGCTGACCGGCCCCGGCCGCTGGGCGACGCTCGTCCGCCGGCTGTGGTACTCGGGCATCGGCGCGGTCCGCCACACGGCCGACCACGCGGGCCTGCGCACCGGACCGGTGGGCCCGTTCGTCCGGCGCCACCGCAGCTGGATCATCTGGATCCTGGTGGCCGCGGCCGTGCTGACCGTCATTCTGTGGAGCTACCCGACCGGATGGGTCATCTTCGGCATCGCGCTCGTCCTGCTCTTCGCGCTGGCCGTGATGGATTTCCTCGCCTGGAGTGGGGAGGAGGACCAGAGCACGGCGGAACCGGATACCGCGGGCGCACCGCCGGCAGCACCGCCGCCACCGCCACCGCCCCGGTGACCGCGGCGCCTGCTCATCCGACCCCGGGGCCGGAGGGGTCGGAGGGATCCGAGGGATCGGTGACCGGCGGCAGGCCCTGCATCTGCCGGTACTGGTCCATGATGGCCGTGATGGCCTGGAGGTTCTCCTTCTTCATCCCGGCCGCCCGCATGGCCACGGCGCGGACCCCGGACTGCCGCAGCGCCTCGATGGCCGCCACCTGGCTGAGCACCGACTCGGCGACCTTGTCGTCGAAGAAGTAGGCGACCGAAACGCCGAAGAACCGCGCCAGGGCGGCCAGCAGATCGGGGGAGGGGTTGGAGCGCTTGCCCGTCCGCAGCTGCGACAGGTACACGCCTCCGACCTTGAGCTCCGGATTGGCCCGCTTGAGCTCCTCCGCCACCTCGGCATTGGTCCAGTGCCGGCCCTTGGGACGAACCGTCTTGAACAGGTCGTCCAGGCGTACCGCGAGCACGGGCCGGTCGTCGGCCCCGTTGTCCGTCTCGGTCTCGGTCTCCGTCATGGTGAAGCTTCCTCCCCTAGCCCTCCCCAATTTAACCCTTGGCTATGGAGGAGTTTCACAGATTAGCCTCCAGTTGACAATCGAGCCGGACTCCGTCAACGTTGGGTCTCGCCGATAGCTGCCAGCTAACTTGTCGCACGGGGGTCGCCAAGTGGGTTGCCGGTGGCATCGGCACCGTGGGGGCTGGAAGGCCAGGACGGGAGCCACCCGTCCGGCCCGACAGACAAGCGGGGGGAACGGGGGAACACGGGGGAAACGGGGGAAACGGGAGATGCCCGCCCGGTTTGACGGGGGATGCAAACCGGGCGGGAGCTCTCAACTCGCCTTGCCGAGCTTACTGTAGGCAGCAGCGACCTTGGTGAGCCAGGCGACCTCGGCGGTGAAATTACTGGTGTCGCGGTCGTCGAACGCGCCGGCGTCCTTGTTGTCCGGCGGGATGATGCCCGTCCGCTTGGCCTGGAGGGCCTGCCTGATCTGCGCCGCTTCGGCGAAGGCCTGCCGAACCTCCGTACCCGCAGCACCCGCCTCGGCACCCGCCTCGCCGGCCGGCCCGCCGGTGCCGGCGTGGCCGGTGCGCTCGATGTACGGGCGCAGGTCCCGCCATCCGTCACGTATCTCCACCACCCGCCGGTGCAGCCGGTAGTCCAGGTCGGACACCGAAGCGGACACCGAAGCCCCCGGCGGCTCCAGAGCGATGTCCGGGGAGGCCTCGTACAGGTCCCGCCAGAGCGGATACAGCGCCCGGTACGACCGGTAGGTACGCGCCCACTCCAGGAGCCGGGCCGCCGAGGTGCCCCAGGAGGACATGGTCAGGCTGACCGAGACGGCGACGATGCCCAGGGCGTTGAGGACGGACGCGGCGGCCTCCTTCCACGGCCCGGTCTCGAACCCGGCCGCGATGGTCAGCACGTTGATGGTCCTGACCAGGGAGTAGAGGAGCAGGATGCCCGCCGCGACGGACAGCACGTGCAGGGCCTGGCGCACCGAGGCGTTGTCGCTCATCCGCGCGTACGGGCCGCACTGGCGGAAGATCGTGATGCACGGAACCGCCTGGGAGGCGATGAACGCCAGGAGGTAGACGAGGAGCAGCGGATCGCCGCTGCCGTCGAAGTCCAGCGCGGCCCGGTCCGGACCGTCGGCAAGGAAGAAGAGGACCGTCAGGAGGACGGTCAGCAGGATGCCGGTGATCACCCAGAAACGCGTCTGGCGCACCGCCTCCTCACCCTCGGCCGCCCAGTGCAGCAGGATGATCTGCGCGCTGATACAGAAGGCCACCGCCGCCAGGTGCATCAGCAGGATGGCCAGGTTGCCGATCCCGAGGAGGCAATGGCTCTCCATGGCGACGGCGCCCATGGTGAAGGTGAGGCACTGGAAGAACAGCGTCGTGATCAGCGTGCGATAGGCACTGTCACGCCAGCTGCGCCGCCCTTGGCACAGCCGGTAGAAGAGCGCTGCGTACGACGCGAGCGCCGCAATGATGAAGCAGAGGGTTCTGGTGGTGTTCACGTCCTGGTTTTCTGCAGGTGCCGGTGGGGGGCGGCGGTTTGTTCAGCCGAACCGTACCCGCAGGCGGAACCGGCCGTGACCGCAGCCTCCCGACCCGCCCCCCGACCCGCGGCCGGTCACGGCGGGCCGGACGGTGGGGCGCAGGAGGCGACCGCGCGCAGGGTGACGGCGGTCGACAGGTCGATGTCCGCCGCGCCCGCCTCCGTCTTGAGTACGAGCCGCCCGCCGGCCATCCGCAGCGGCTCCCCGCAGAAACTGCCCGCGGGGGTGGTGACGGCGATCAGCGGGCCGTCCTTCGCCGGCCCGTACCAGGTCAGCGCCACGGCCGCGATCAGCAGCGCGGCGCAGCCCAGGGTGGCGAGCACACCGCGGGTCAGGGCCCTTGCGGCCCGCAGCGCCTCCGCGTGCCCGGCGGTGACCGGCCCGGCGGGCAGCGTCCCCGGTGCGGGTTCGGGCAGGGCCGAGGCGGCCGGCCGGCCGTGGGCGGCGCGCAGCAGCAGCACCGCGCCGCCCACCCCGCACAGCACCGCGCACAGCAGCAGCGCGCCGACCGTCGCACCGTACGGCGCTGCCAGCGCCCCCACGTCCGTACGCCCCTTGATCAGGCCGAACCCGAGCAGTCCGGCCAGCAGCGCACCGAGTCCGTTGCGCCAGGCCAGCGCCGACTCCCGGACCCGGGGCAGTTCCTCGTGCAGCAGCCGACGGCCGCCGCGGGCCGCCATCCGGTCGGCCGGCTTCCCCGCCGGCCCGGGGCGGGCCCGCCAGGTCATCGCACCGCCCTCTCCAGCAGGACGTTCCAGTACGCGCCGCAGCCCTCCTCGTCGGCGGGGCGCCCCGCGTGCTCGGTCTCGCACACGCACAGGACCGGCACCGTGACGGTGTACCCGGACCGGCCGCCGAGGGGCCGGTGGCGGTAGACGCGGCGGGTGTAGGTGAAGTCGAAGGGGCAGGCGCAGCGCGGGCAGGCGCCGCTGAGCACGGCTCCGTCCGGGGTGCCCGTCACCCTCAGTCCGGCGGTGTACGAGGCGGCGTAGGACGCGGCGGTGACTTCGAGGTAGGGGAGCACGGTCAAGGGCTGCCGCCTTCCTGGGCGAGGGGTTCCCTCGATGCTGCCACGCGGACCGCCGGCCGATGCGGCCGTCCCGGGGCGCTCTCCGGTCGTTTCCCGGGCGGGTTCCGCAGGTCCGCGCAACTGCCCCCCGCACCCCGGGCGAGCGGGCCATGATGGTCTGGATCTGCTTGCCTGGGAGGGGTGTTGGAGACACAGGACGAAGCGGCGGCCCGGCGCAGGGACGAACTCGCCGGCCGGGCCCGGGACCTGGTGCGGCGGTCCGAGGGGGCCCGGGCCCTGCCGGCCGCGCCGGAGTGCCCGCCGGGCCCCCCGGCCGCCGAGCGGGACGCGCTCATCGAGGAGATGCGCCGGCTGCTCCCGGAACTGACCGACCGGCTGCCGGAGGACGCGGTGCTCCCGGCGGTCCTCGCCCGGCTGGGCGCGCTGATCGGCGCCCGCTGGACCGAACAGCGCGAGGAGGCGGACCGCAAGGAGGCCATCGCCCTGCTGCGGCGGGCGCGCTCCGGCGACCTGCTCGATGTCCCCCTGCGCACGGCCGCGGCAGCCGACCTGTTCATCCTGCTGGTGGGCCGGTTCGGCGTACGCAGGGAGCTGGGCATGGAGGCGATGCAGGCCCTCGTGGACGCCTCGGTGCCCGAGCAGCACGGTGGCCCGGGACTCATCGAGGTCCTGCCCGAGTTGGAACAGCTCGCCCACGAAGCCGCCGCGGGCAAACGGGAGGGGCTGCCGCCGGCCATGGCGGAGTTCCTCGCCTTCCAGACGGAGCTCCACACGGCACTCACCACCGGGGACGGCGCGGGCCTGATCCGCCTGCTCGGCCGTATGGACACCCTGGACCAGACTCTGATGGGGCCGATGGCACAGTTCGTCCGCCCGCTGATGAACATGCTCCCCACCTCGGCCGAGGACCTGCCCGAGGGCGGGCTGCGGCCCCCCACCCAGGCCGAGCAGCAGGAACTGCTGCCGATGCTCGGTCTGATGGCCGAGCTCGTCCAGCCCGGTGCGCTCTCGACCGAGCAGATCTCCGACCTGCTCCGGAAAGCCGAGGCTGCCGCGCCGGGGACGGGCCTGCAGGTCTCCGAGAGCCTGCTCGCCCTGGCCCGTACCCTGCTGGGCGGCCGTACCGGCGACGCCGTTCAGTACGAGGAGGCCCTGCGGCTGTTGCGCAAGGCCGCCGAAGAGGGGCAGGACGAGGACTTCGGCTGGTTCCTGCGCGGGGTGCTGCCCGGGCTGCTCAGCGGATCCGCCATGACCGGCGGCAGCAGGCTGGACTCGGCCGCGGCCGAGGAACTGCTCCGGCAGTCGCTCGCGCCCGGCGTCGGACCGCTGGTCGCGCAGGAGCCGCCCGGCCGGCCCGGGGCCCGGGACATGCTGCGGGCGAACCGGTACATGCTGCTGATATCCAAGGTGTCGCAGGCCGCCGACGCGGACGACGTACCGGCCCTGGAGGCGCTGATCGAGGACGCGCTCGACCTGCTGGACGAACTCGACGCCCCGACCGGACCCGAAGCGACCGACGGGCCCGACCCGGCGGACGCACAGCGGCTCATGCCGCTCTTCCTCCTGGGCTATGCCCATCTGGCCCTCGCGAAGGCCACGTCCGACACCGATGCGCTGCGCAGTGCCGCCCACCACCTGGACCAGGCGTACTTGGCCGCGCAGGCCCAGCCGTTCGCACGGCAGCTGATGGACGCCCTCGGGGCGCCCCTGCTGGCCCTCACCTCCTCCCTCGATCCCCAGCCCGAGCGGGTCGCCGCGGCAGTGGAACGGGCTCGCGCCTCCCTCCTCCACACCCCCGTCTTCGCCGACCAGCGCATCCACACCCGGCGGGGCATCGCCATGGCCCTCACCCTCCGGTACGAGGCCGAGGGCGACCCGGCCCTGCTGGACGAGGCGGTCGCCGAGCTGGAACGCGCCCGCGACGAGCTGTCCTCCGGTACCGCTCAGGCCGCCTCGGCGCTGTACTGGAACCTGGCCGAGGGCTACGCCACCCGGGCCGGCCGCAGCGCCGGTCCCGACCTGGCCCGGGCCGTCTCCGACGCCCGCGCGTCACTGCGCGCAACCGCCGCCGACGTCCTGCTGCAACAGGGCGTCCAGCACGGGCTGGAGGTCGCCCGAGGCGGCGCCGCACGCGGCCTGGTCGCCGCCTCCTGGGCCGTACGCGCCGACCGGCCGGACGAGGCGGTGGCCTGCCTGGAAGCCGGCCGCGCCCTGGTGCTCGGCGCCGCGGCCGTCTCGGCCACCGTGCCGGAACGGCTCGCCGCGCTCGGGGAGGAGGAGCTGGCCCGGCAGTGGCGGGAGGCCCGGCCCGGCGCGGGGGGCGCGGGGCCGTCCGGGCTGCTGACCTCGCTGCTCGCCGGGTCTCCGGACGCACCCGACCTGCCCAGCGGACTGCGCCGCCGGGCGCTGGACCTATTGCGCGGACAGGACGACGGGCAGGACGGCCGGGTGCCCGGGATCGCCGAACTGCGGGGAGCGGTCGCCCGGTCGGGCGCGGACGCACTCGTCTACCTGCTGCCCGGCGAGGAGGACGAGGAGGGCTGGGCGCTGCTCCTGGTGCCGGACCGGGAGCCGCTGGCGCTGCCGCTGCCCGCCCTGTCCGGGCGGGGCCGTGCCCCGGTCGCCGCCTATCTGGAGGCCACTGCCGGCCGGTTCTCCGCCCGCCGCGGGATGGAGCGCTGGGAAGCCGCGCTGGACGCGCTGTGCGACTGGGCCGGGACCGGAGTGGTGGCGCCGCTCCTGCACGAACTCGGTCTGTGGGAACGGGGGCTCCGGGAGGCGGGCCTGCTCCCCGGACCGACGGCTGCACCGGCGTCCGATCCGGTCCGGCTGGTCTTCGTCGCCTGCGGGAACCTGGGCGTGGTGCCCTGGCAGGCCGCCCGGCTCGCCGTCCCGGACCGGTGGCGCGAGGCCGGTGCACCCGCGACCGTACGCGCCTGCGAGCCGGTCGTCCTGACGTACGCCGCCTCCGGACGGGAGTTCCTGCGGGCGGCGCGGACCCGGAGGCTGCCGCTCGACCGGGGGCAGGCCCTGGTCTGCGTGCCCGCCGGTCTCGACATGGCCGAGGACGAGGTGCTCGCGGTACACGACGCGTACTACCCGCAGGCGGCCCTGTACGGGGAGTTCGACACCCGCGCGTTCGAGCCGCCGCTGCCCGTGGGCACACCGGCCGAAGTGCTGGGACTGCTGGGCGCGCGGGACCCCGGGGCGGACCCGGTCGCCGTCGTCCACCTCGTCTGCCACGGCACGGCCGGCGCGGACCCGGGCTCCTCGGTGCTCGAACTGGGCCGGGCCGTCGGCGCAGGCCCCGGGGCGGGCCGGCTGTCGGTATCGGAACTGCTCGACACCCCGGCCGAGCCGGCCGGGGCCGGCCGGCCGCTGGTCGTCCTCAGTGCCTGCGAGACCGACCTGAGCACCCGCGACCACGACGAGGCGCTGACCGTCACCACCGCGTTCGTGCACGGGCTGGCGGCCGACGCCGTCGGCTCGCGCTGGAAGGTCAGCGATGATGCCTCGGCCGTGCTGATGACCGTCTTCCACCACCATGTGGCGGCCGGGCTGGCCCCGGCCGACGCCCTGCGGGCGGCCCAGCGCTGGATGCTGGCCCCCGCCGGGGACCGGCCCGCGCTGCCCGGACTGACACCGCACCTGTGGCGGACCGCCGCCCGGCCGGAGCTGTCCGGACCCGCCTTCTGGGGGGCCTTCATCCACCAGGGCAACCCGGCGTCCCACGCAGGCGGTGCGCCCCACCGCGGCGGGACGCGCCGGCCCGTGCACCACCCGCGAGAACACCACGGGGAAGGAGACCCGGCCGTATGACACCCGACGAGTTCGTCGCCCTGCTCGGCGACCACTGGCCGCAGACCCTCGAGGCGCTCGACCCGGCCGACCGGGAGGAGCTGGCCGTACTCCTCCGGGGCCTGGCGAGCGCCGCGGATTCCCAGGCCGTGCAGGCCGCCCTGCGCCGCCTGCGGCGGCTGCTGCGCGCCCTGCCCGACGAGCATCCGGTGACCCTGGCCCTGCGGGACGGCGTCCGCTTCGCCGGCTCCACGGACGCCGCCGACGCCCCGGGGGTGGACCGGCTGCCGGTGCTGGCCCTGCTGGCGGCGCTGGACGGTCCGCCGGAGCCCGATCCGCTCCGCGCCCGGCTGCTGGCCGCGCCGTCCCTGGCCGCCGCCGAGGTCGCGGCCGGCCCCGGCGAGCCCGGGCTGATCCGGCTGCGCCACCCGGAACTCGGCGACCGCTACCCGCGGTTCCAGTTCGCGACGGGCACCGCCCGGCCGCTGGCCGTGGTCGGCCGGATCAACCGGCTGCTCATGGCCGACCGGGACCCCTGGGGCGCGGCCGACTGGTGGCTGGGCCGCAACCGCTGGCTGCACGGCGTACCGGCCGAACTCCTCGGCTCCGTACCCGATGAGGAGCTGACCCGGGCCGCGCGCGAACTGGTGGAGGGGGACTGATGACCCGGCAGATCCCGCCCACCGGGGTGCCGATGGATCCGCTGACGCATACGCTGCCGGCCGGCACCCGCCTGTGGCGGCTGCACCTGCAACGCTACGAGGCGACCGAGTTCAACCCCAAGCTCGCCCACGAGTTCTTCCGCGGCAGCCGCTTCGACGCCACCGAGAAGGACCCGTACCCCTATCTGTACGCCGCCCTGGACCCGGTGACCGCGCTCTCCGAAGTCCTGCTGCGCTCGGTCGAGTTCGACGACTCCACCGGAGTCCGGCTGGTGCCCTGGGCGCAGGCCTCCCGCTACCGCCTGTCGGTGCTGACCACCACCGCGGAGCTGTCCCTGGTCGATCTCACCTCGGCCGAGGGCCTGGCCGCGGTCTGGCAGGACACCTGGCTCGTGGACTGCGAGGAGGAGGACTATGCCAAGACCCGCTACTGGGCCCGTCTGATCCGGGAGCACTGCGCGGGGGCGGACGGCCTGCTGTGGCAGTCCAAGCGCTGCCGCCCCCGCGCCGCCCTCCAGCTGTTCGGCGACCGCTGCGGCAGCGGCCCGCTTCTCACCGAGCCGGGGGTGGCCCTGAGCCTGGACACCGTGGCCGGCGTACACGAGGTGAACGCGCTGCTGGAGCCGCTGCGCGCCCGGATCTCCGTCCCGGAGGACCAGGGACCGGAGGACTAGGGCGTGACTAGGGGGTCTCCCTCTGGCCGCGGCCCAGTTGGACCGTGCAGCTGACCCGGGGGCCGAGCCACAGCCGGTCCCCGTCGGTCACCGGGTACGACACCCCGGCCACCAGGTCGGTCCGGTTCAGCCGGGTGCCGTTGGTGGCGCCCGGCAGTTCCTCGGTGACGGTCGCGGAGCCGTCCGCCGCGACCGCCAGACCGGCGTGCCGTGCCGAGACCGTGTGGTGGTGGGCGAGTGCAACGGCGGTGCGCGGCGCCCAGTCCGGGTCGCGGCCCAGTCCGACGAGCGTGCCGGGCGCGACGGTCAGGGTCAGCGGGACCTCCAGGAAGCGCAGTACGGCGGGGGCGGCCGGGGGGCCGCCCGGCCGGTCGGGCTCCCGCCGGGAGGGAACCGTATCGCTCCGCTGCCCCACCAGGGTGGGCACGAAGCCGGTGGGCAGGAAGTCGTCGTCCCAGTCGTCGGGTTCGGGCGTGCTCATCCCTCCCCCGGCAGTGTCTCGATGGCGATCTCCACCTGTCCGTCCTCGCTCTCGCGGACCTCGCGCACCAGCACGGTCGACCCCGAGCCGGCCCCAGGCCGGTCGAACAGTTCGCAGGCCAGCGGGTTGAGGAGATGCGTCTCCAGCACCATCCCGATGCCCCGGCCGCCGTTCCACAGGTCCCGGGTGCAGTACGTGGCCAGCTGGGCCCGGGCCTCGGGGGTCAGCTCCAGGCGGAGGCGGTGTTCGGCGGCCAGCTGGCGCCGGATGTTGCCGATCTGGAGGTCGAGGATCCGGCCGGCCGTCTCCTCGGTGATGAACCCGAAGACCACGACGTTGCCTCCGATGCGGTTCATCAGCTCGGGCCGGCCCACCACCGCCTCGAAGTGGTGCTTGACGTTCTGCTTCACCCGCCGCGCCAGTTCCCGGTAGGGGGTGCCGGGCGCGACGATCCACTGCCGTTCCTCGGTCTCCGGGTCCGTGCGCTGGACCCCGAGGTTCGAGGTGAAGATCAGCACGCATTCGCTGAAGTACGTGGTGACCCCTTGCCCGTCGGTGAGGCGCCCGTCCTCCAGCACCTGGAGGAACTTGTCCAGCACGCCCTTGTCCGCCTTGTCGATCTCGTCGAAGAGGATCACCCGGAACGGGTTGGCGCGCACCGCCGTGGTCAGTTCGCCGCCCGCCTCGAAGCCGACGTAGCCCGGCGGCGCACCGACCAGCCGGTCGGCGGAGTGGGCGGCGGAGAACTCGCTCATGTCGAAGCGCAGATAGGCCTGGTCGCTGTCGAAGAGCACCGAGGCGACCGCCTTGGCCAGCTCGGTCTTCCCGGTGCCGGTCGGTCCGGCGAAGAACAGGGTGCCGCGCGGCCGGTGGCCGGGGCTGCTCGCCTGGGCTCCGGACAGGCCCAGTGCCGCCCGTTTGAGGATGGCCAGCGTCATCGAGACGGCCGCCTCCTGGCCGAGGACGCGGGCGGGGATCTGCTCCTCCCCCGCGCTGATCCGCTGCCGGATCTCCTCGCGCCGCCACGGGTTCTTCTCCACCCCGAGCCGGTAGATGCGTACCGCGTCGGGCATCGCGCTGAACGGCATACGGCGGGCCAGCGCCAGCCTGACGCTCTCCTGCATCGCCCGCAGGGTCAGGCCCGTGGCGGCCCGCGCGAAGGCGTCCGCGTGTTCCGTCTCCCCCCGGCGGGCAGCCGGCACCGCGGGCTCGTCCGCGCCCGGGCGGGTGCGGGCCCTCTTCTCGGCGTGCTCGCGCTCCAGCAGCCGGGCCATCCGGCGCCGTTCGTCGGCATCGGGCTCGGGTACGGCGATCGTACGGATCCGCTCACTGCCGGAGACCAGCCAGTTCGGCAGGTCCCGTTCGCCGTCCGCGACCCAGATGACCGGGTTGAACAGCTCGGGCCCGGTGGGGTCCGCGGTCCGGAGCACGGTGGTCGGGTTCGGGGGGATGAGCGGGGCGGAGTCGGCCAGCTTGAGACAGGCGACGAAGAAGTCCCGCTCGGCCTCGGTGAGCCGGCCCGGGTCCGCCGTCAGGCGGGCGGCGTGGTCGATGAGCAGGGCGACCCGCAGTGGCGCCGGCCGCCGGCCGTCGTTCGCGGCGTTCTCGCGCCGCCCGGCCCACCCCTCCACCAGGTCCCGCAACTGGGGCAGGATTTCTGCGAGTTGGGGCGGCCGGTGGGCCCGTCCGATCCGTGGCAGCGTGCCGGGGCCGCTCTCCTCCAGCAGGTGGCTGACAAGGTCCTGGTCCGGCCCTTTGAAGACGCCGAACCCCGAAATCTGGTCGTAGTGGACGAGCGCCTGGTAGCCCTGTCGGCGCAGGGAATGCCACAGCACATAGGGCAACGCGGCGTAGCGGTCGCCGTCGGCTCCCCGCCCCAGGTACAGATCGCGGATATTGCCGTGCAGGACGTACTGCGCGTGCACGCTGAGGGTTCCGGTCAACTCCTCGACGAACAACGGGAGGTGCGGTTCCGCCTTGGGGGACTTGACCATGCGGTCGTGGGTGGTCATCGGCCCGTGCTCCTTCGGTGGTCGTCCACATGGCGCGCCTTGCGAGGCTCGGTCGGGCGGCCTGCACTCCCGGGGTCGGCACTCCCGTGGCCGGCTTCGTGCCACGGCTCTTCCGCGTCCGCGCCGGCCGCGTCCAGGACGACCGCGCCGTCGGCGCCCCGCACTCCGGGGACGGCCGATCCGCTCTCGGTGAAGGAGACCGGCAGTTCGAGTCCCCACCGGCGTCCGGCCTCCCGCAGTTCCTCCAGGTGCCCGTGTGCCTCGTGGCAGCGCCGGGCGTCGAGGGCGAGGTCGGCGGGGCTGCGCGGCCCGGAGTGCTCCTGGTACATCGTGACCAGTTCGGTCTTGCCGTTGCCTACGGTGATCCGCAGCCAGTGCCCGGGCCACCAGCCGGCCGGTGTCAGGTCGAAGCACCTCAGTCCGTCCGGGTCGGCCGGCGGGGCGCCGACGGGGCGGTCGTCACGGACACGGCCGTCCCGGACGCGGCCGTCGGCGGCCGTGTCGGCCAGCCGGGCGACGGCCAGCCCCATCAGCTCCCGGGTGTAGCGGCACTCCAGGTCCGTGAGCCGTTCCTCCACCCGCCGGTCCACCGCGCGCTGCTCCTCGGCGCCCAGTGCCCGCCCCTCCTCCAGGGCCTTGCGCAGCAGGGCGGTCTCCTCCGTGGCCGGGGCCAGCGGCGGCTCGCCCGGCGGTGCCTCGGTGAGGAGGAAGTCGAGCTGGACGGCGGCCTTCTCCTGCGCGGCGAGCCGGGCCCGCACCGCCCGGTTGGCATCCGCGACGAACCGGCGCGCCTCCCGGAGGTGGATACGGGCCTTGGCCGGCCGCTCGGCAGCGCATTCGACGGCGTGCCGTACGGCGGCGACGGCGAGTTCGGCATCCTTGGCGTCGGCGCCCGTATCGAGCAGGGCCAGCAGTTCGGCGCCCGACTCCTCGGCCTGTTGCCGGCCGAGCCGGTCGGCGGCGGGCGGCTGGGGCAGGGCGGCGGGTGCGACCGCGGCCGGCTCCGCCCGCCGGGCCCGTACGGCGGCCTCGCGGCGGGACAGCATGCGCCGCCGCCAGTCCTCCTCCTCCGGTGTGTCGGCGGTGTGCAGCGCCTGCTCCACGGTCCAGCGCGCGTGGGCCGCCTCCGCTTCCCCCAAGGCGGCCTCCAGCGCAGCCAGTTGCTTGCGCAGCACACCCAGCGGGACACCGGTGGCGGTGACCGGGGGCGGCAGGACGGGCAGCGGGGGCGGGGGTGTGTCCGGCGGTGTCCGGAAGGCCGCCCTTCGTCCCCGGGCCAGCAGTACGGTCCGGCGCGCATTGGCCCGCACGGCCGCGAAGGCAGCCGCCTCCCACTGGGCGGTGACGGCCGCGGCGGCCTCCTGGCCACGCTCCAGGCAGGCCTGTTCCTCGGCTGCCCGGACGGCCGCCGCGGCCAGCACCTGGGTGGTGACCATCGCGGCCCGGCCCACGAGCAGGGCCCCGCTGAGCGCACCGAGTGCGATGGCGGCCGGCTCCAGGAGTTCCTGGAGTGCGTGGCCGGCCGCGTCCATGGCGTGCGAGGCGCTCTGCTGGGCCCCGTCGGCGAGCGATCCGACCGTCGAACCGACCGATCCGGCCGCCTGCTGGACGATCTCGTCCATCGCGGGCACGTCCAGGGAACCGGGGTAGCCGGCCGAGGCGGGCGACGAGTAGCCGACCGTCGGTGCGATCTCGGCGATCGAGGGCCAGACCAGGCCGTAGCTCATGTGTTCCTCCGGGTGGGTGCGGCCGGGTGCGGCGTGCCGGGCCGCCGGTGCGGGCTGCCCGGACGGGCCGCACCGGCGGGGCCGGCGGGGCCCGTCGGGTCGTGCGGGCCTGCCATGCCAGTGGGACCGGTCGGACCGGTCGGGCGGTGCGCCGGGGCCGGGTGCGGTACGGATGCTGTGGCGCGGCCCGCCCGGTGGGCCGCCCGGGCCTGCCGGGCGTCCCGGCTGTGCCGCCGCCACGCCCACCACCGCTGCACGGTCCAGGCCGTGAGGGCCACCACGGTCCCGGCCGGCCAGGCCCAGGGGGCCCAGGTGACGGCCCAGACACCCAGCACCCCCACGGCGGCCAGTGCCGCCGCGGCCACCGCCATACCGAGCCGGCCGCCGGAACGGGCGGCCCGGGCGGGCCGGTCACCGGTCCGGATCACCAGGCCCACCAGGGAGCGGGCGGGATGGTAGGTGTGCGGACCGATGTAGACGGCGATCCACAGCTCCAGTGCGAACACGGCCGCCGCGGCGGGCAGCGCGAGCATCCAGGCCAGGACCACCTCGCGCTGGCCGGCGCGGCCGAGGAGGTCGGCCAGCCCGATGACGAACGTCCACGGCGCGGTGGCCACGGTCGCCCCCAGCAGGGCCCAGCCCAGGGCGGGCGGCCGGTCCAGGCGCCGCAGGACCTCGAAGCGGGCGTCGGTCTCCTCGGCGAACAGCCGGTCCAGCTCGCGATCGCGCAGCTCGTCCTGGTGCTGCTGGGCTTCGAGCCGGGCGAGACCGATGAGCAGGGACGCCGCCAGCAGCCGCAGCGGGTTGTCGGGGTCGGCGCGCAGCGCGCGGTACCAGTGCGGCGGGGTGTCCCCGCGGCTCCGGTCCCAGGCCGTGCCGCGCAGCAGCCGGGCGGCCGTACGGTCCGGTTCGCGGGCGAGGAGCAGCAGCCGGGCGTCCAGGTCTCGGGTGCGGTGGAGCAGCCGGTCCGCGGACCTGCGTTCGCGCGGGCCGCCGCGTGCGAACAGGTCCGCGGTCGCCTCCCGCCAGCTCTGCCGGTAGTCCTGCCAGCGCCGCTGCACCTCGTCCAGGCCTTCGCCGCCGGGCCGGGCGGCGAGCAGGGGCAGCAGTTCGTGGCGGGCCAGGGCCGCCACCAGGTCCCGGCTGCGGTCGTCGCCCCGTACCGCGTCGCGTTCCAGATCGGCGATGCCCAGGGTGTCCAGGGGGACCCCGCGCCAGGAGGCGGTCAGCCGCGGGCCCATCCAGTTGAGCAGGCGCAGGGTGGTCGGCGGGTCCGGGGGCTGCCCGAGCAGGCTGAGCAGCGCGTTCAGTTCCTCGGTGTCCTCCGGGGACCGGTCGGGCGCGTCGGCGAACCGGCCGAGCCAGGCCACCAGCCGGGCGCGCCCGCGCCGGTCGGCCAGCAGGTCCTCGGCGGCCCGCCACTGGAGGTCGAACTGCCGGGCCAGTTCCTCGGTGCTGGTGACGGCCCGGCCCAGGAAGGCGAAGGGCTCGGCGGTGGAGCGGGGCGGCAGGTCCTCGGGTGCGGCGCCGGTGGTACGCGGCGCCACCGGAGGGGAGTCTCCGGCGAGCCAGCGGCCCACCTGCTCGGCGCCCCAGCGGTGTTCGGGGGCCCGGGTCAGCAGGCCGTGGCAGAGCATCAGCACGCGCGGGTCGGTCACGAGCGGGAGTTCGGGGTCGTGGGTGGCGATCTCCGCGAGCACCTCCTCGTCCCCGCGGAAGTCGACGGGGTGGCGCCCGCCCGCGAGTTCGGCCACCACCATGCCGGCGGACCACCAGTCTGCGGCGGGGGTGACGCTCTGGCGGTGGGTGCTCGCCTCGGGGGCGAGGTAGAGGGGTTTGCCCTTCCAGTCCCGGCGGCGCGGGGACTCCTCGTCCCGGCCGAGGTGCACGGCCGCGCCGAAGTCGACGAGCACCAGGTCCAGCCGGTCCTCGTTCTGGGTGCGCACCACGATGTTGTCGGGGGTGACGTCCCGGTGGACCACCGCCAGGCCGTGGGCGGCGGACAGTGCCTCGTGCAGGTGGGCGACCACGGTGTGGACCAGGGGTGCGGGCAGCGGGCCCGGGTGGCGGGCGTGGTAGTCGGCCAGTGTGGTCTCCCCGTAGGAGGGGAGCAGCTCGTACGGGTGGCCGTCGGCGATCCCGTGCTCCAGGACGCGTACGACATGGGCGCCGAGGTCCCCCGTCAGTAGCCGGCGCGCGTCGGGGTCGGGGGCGAAGGCGCGGTGGTACCACTTGAGGACCAGCGGCACTGCGGGGTCCCGGTGGCGCGCCTCGCGGTCCTTGACCCGCAGGACGACGGCCTGGGTCGGGCGTTGGACGTCGCTGAGGACCTCGGTGAGGTCCAGGCGCGCGCTCAACGAGGCGGGTACGCGGTCGAGTCCGCGGCGGGTTTCCTCGGGTCCGGGGTTGAAATCCTCGCCGAATCCCTCGGGGTCCACTTCCGTGGGCGGCACCGTCGTCACGACTTCCGCCTTCCCTTGCATAAATGCACGAAATTTTCCGGAGCAATTGCGAAATCCACCCCGAAGCGGTGGGGTTCGAATATCTCTTTCACGCAACCGGCAGAACACAATTGGAATAGATCATTCCGAGCCGTTCCTCCACAGGCCCGTCCCGGAATCCGGCAACCGGGATTATCGTGTCGACCATGAGCCCGCAGACTCCCGCGGTCCCGGCCGACGCCGAACTGCCCTCCCACACCCGCCTGGCCGAGGAACTGCTCGCCCTGCGCCGGCCCGGCCTCGCCGGCCTCAGACGCATCCGGCCCGAAGCCCTGGCGCAGGCCGCCGCCTCGGCCGGGTACGCACTCGGCTCCGCGGACGAGGCCGCCGCCATCGAGGCCCTGCTCGAGGCCGCCGTACGACGGCTGGCCGCCGCACCCGGCCCGGCCGACGGGCCCGGCCCGGCCGACCCGCCCGCCGGGGAGGCGAACGGCGGCCGGCGGGCCGATCCGCTGGGCCGGGCCGCCGCCCATACCTTCGGGCTGCTCCCGGGCCGGCGCGGCACCCCGGCCCCGGATCGCCGCAAGGCCGCGGCAGCCGTGTACGGGGTCACCGCCGAACGCTTCCGCCGGGGCCAGGAGCAGGAGGTCATCGCCGAACTCGCGGGCGCCGTCCTCGCCCTGGCCCGTGAGGCCGTGGCCGGACCGGCGGGGCGCAAGGCCCCCGAACCGCTGCCCGATCCCCCCGCCCGGGCAGCCGGACCGGCGCTGCCCCCGGCCGCCCTGCGCCGTATCACCGTGCACGTGTCCTCCATGGAACTGCTGCGGGACATCGACATCCTGGTGTCCTCGGAGAACACCCACATGGAGATGTCCAAGACGTTCCGCCCGACCGTGTCGGGCGCGCTGCGCCGGGCCGCGGCGATACGCAACGCCGGCGGCGAGATCACCGACGACGTGCTCACCCGGGAACTCGCCGACTGGATGCGCGCCCATGGCCGCACTGGCCTGCCGGTGCAGCCCGGCATCGTCGTCCCCACCTCCCCCGGTGCCCTGGCAAAGCGCGGAGTGCGCCGCATCTACCACGCAGCCGTGGTCCGGCCGCTCGGCGACGGCGTCCGCTACCAGGTCGACCCGCAGACGCTGGCCGACGCCGTCGCGGCCACCTTCGCCCGGGCGAACGCCGAACGCGACGCCTACGACCCGCCCCTGGCATCGATCTGCTTCCCGATGCTCGGCGCCGGCCAGGGCGGCCTTCCCCCCGTCAAGGCCGCCCGTTGGCTGCGCTGGGCCGTTCAGGAGGAACTGAGCCGGCACCCCGACTGGACGGTGCATTTCGTGGCCCGCCGCCCCGAGCTGGCACGGCTCCTCACGGACGCCAGCTCCGCTCCCTGAGTCGCAGCCCACGCTCCCCCAACCACCTTTCGTAGAAGACGAGTTCCCCCCTGGCCGGCACGCCCAGGAGGTGGGCGGACGGGGCTTCCCCGGGCCGCCGTCCCGCCTCCACCACCACCTGGACGGCCGGCCCGGCCGCCCGCCGGCCCAGATGGGGCGCATACCGGGTCCGGCCCCGCGCAGTACGCGGGAGCAGCCGCTGGTTCGCCGAGCCGCGCCACACCAGGGCGGTGGGCTCGGCGATCCGGAACCGGCCGGCGACCACCGCGTCCGCATGCCGCAGCGCCGCCAGCCGGGGCGGATCCCACTCGTCCTGTTCGTAGCCGGTGTAGACGAGAAGATCCACGGGCTCCCGCCCCGCTCCCCCGGCCCGCCCCGCTCCTCCCCCGGCCCGCTCCGCCGCACTGCGCAGCGCCGCCGCCCCGGCCAGGAACTCCGCCAGCGCCGGGGCCTGTTCGAGCGGCTCCCCACCGCTGACGGTCAGCCCCTGTGCGCCCCGGTCCAGCGCATCGCGCCAGAGCTCCAGCAGTTCGCGTACCGAGGACTCGCGGCCCCCCTCGGCCGCCCAGGTGTGCCGCGACATGCACCCCGCGCAGGCCAGCGGACAGCCCTGGAACCACACTCCGAGACGCCGGCCCGGGCCGAGCGTCTCCAGCGGGAAATGCGTCCCGCTGACTCTGATGCGCACTGCACCCTCCCCCGATGGACGGGAATCGAGTATCAACGGAATTACCCGCCCACCGCAAACGGTTCCGGAGAATAATCCGGTTGTTTTCCGGGTGACAACCGGGCGCCTTCAGGGAGAGGATGCCGAGGCCCGGAAACCCGTCGAATTACGGGTCCCATTCTGCTTTCCTTCCGTTACCCTCCTCCATCTGGAGCGAGGGCAGCGGAGAAGGGGGAAGCCGTCATCATGATCGCCACGGACCAGATCAGGGGACCCGCACGCCGGGCCCGGCTCGGGGGAATGACCGCCGCACGGGCCCGGCGGCGCGGCCGGCTCGACGCACCCGGTCTGCGCCCCCTGCTGCCGGCGCTGCCGCTGCCGGAACCCGGCACGGCGCTCCTGGACCTGCCGGAGATCGTCACGCCGTTCGTGATGGAGACCCGGGCGGGGGCCCTGCGCGCGGTCGGCCAGTTACGCTCCCGCCTGCTGCGGGACCAGCGGCGCGCGATCATCCGGATCCATGCGGAGTCGGTGCGCGTGGTGACCCAGTACGACGTACGGGCCGAGCCCTCGCCGGCCGCCCTCGCCCGCTACGGTGCGATGGTCGGGGCCTGGCGGGCCGATGCCGGGTTGTGCCGTGCCCGCGCCACCGCCCTCACCCACGAGGCCAACCAGCGCCTGGCCTGCTACTGGGACGCGGTGTGGCTGGCCGTCCACACCGCCCGGGCCGAGGAGCACCGCCGGGCCGAGGAGCGGCGCCGGGAAGAGCTGCGCCGCCGGGCGGCGGAACTGCGCCGCGCACGGCGGCAGCACCCGATCCCGGCGCCGGCCCGGGCGCCGGAGCAGCCCGGAGAACCGCACCGGGAGCCGGCCCGGGGGGAACGGGACCGGCCGGCCTACCCGCCGTTCACCGCCCGCCCCGCGCACTGGCTGCCCGGCCGTATCGCGCTCGACGCCACCTGGGAGGAGGTCGACGGGTGGCTGCTCACCGGGGGTTCCCCCGCGCAGTCCCCGCCACCGGACGCGCGCACACCCGCCGTCGTCCGGGCGCTGGAGATCCTCGACACCCAGCCCCACGGGGCCGGGACGGGACACCGGCCGCGGCACGCCGCCGACCAAGGGAGGGCATCCCAGTGACCACCACACCGGCAACACCGGCCACGCCGGCCATGACGTCCCGCCATCCGCGCCTGCTGCGCGGGCGACGGCGTCCGGCCCGGCTGCTCGCCGCCCTGCCGCTGGCCGCCCTGCTCGGCGTGGCCGGCTGCTCCTCCGGCAAGCCCGAAGCCCTCGAAACCTCCTGCGCGGTCGTCCTGGACGGTTCGGGCTCCGGTTCCGCCAAGGACGGGTTCGACGCGAAGGCCAAACTCGACGCCACCATCGTGCCGTTCATGAAGGACCGGGGCTGCGGGACGATGGCCTTCGCGCCCATCACCCGCTCCTCCAAGGCGTCCCGGTGCCGGGTCAACGACGTGGACCTCGACCCGCGGACCGAGAGCACCGACGATGTGGCGGCCATCCGTCAGGAGGCGATGACCAAGGCGGTGCTGGCCGCCCGCACGATGCTGAAGTGCGCGCAGGAGACCGACAGCGGCTCCGACATCCTCGGCGGACTCGCGCGTGCCGCCGAGGCGCTGCCCTCCGGGGACGGCCCCACGGCCATGCTCGTGGTCAGCGACTTCGAACAGGCCGACCCCGAGTTCAACCTGAGCCCGGAATCCATCGCCACCCCCGAGGCGCGTACCGGCGCGGTCGAGAAACTGGTCGGTCCCCGCGGGGTGCCCGAGCTCTCCGGTACGGACGTCTACCCGGTCGGTTACGGCATGAGCCGCCGGGCCAAGCCCAGCGAGTACGAACCGTTCGACGCCTTCTGGACGGAGATCCTGGAGAGGAGGGCCAAGGCCCGTGTCCACGACGACTACCGGCGCTGATCCCGGGCGCACGCCCCGCCGGGCCCGGTTCGCCCGCCCGTTCCAGCGCAGGCCCGACACCACCGCCGCCGGCCGCCGCGCGCCGGCCCCCGCCGGGGTGCAGCGGCTGCCCCTGGTACTCGACAATGCGGGCCAGGAACGGCTGCTCCGCGACTCCCACCGCCGCGGCGTCAAGGTGGCCAAGACCGGCGGGCTGGATCCCTGGGTCCTGGTCGGCGGGGACCGGTTGCCCTACTTCGCCTGGCTGGCCTCCGTACGCGACCTCGTGCGCGCCCGGGTGGCCGAAGAGGCCGCGGAGGAGGACGCCAGGCAGCGCGTCCTGGAGGCGAACGCCGTCTCGGCAGCCGCCGGCGCCGCGGCGGAGGCCGAGCGGCTGGAACGGCAACTGGCCGAGAACCAGGACTGGTTGGAGACCAACCGGGAGCAGCTGGACCGGCTCGCGGCCCGGGCCGTGCGCTGGGAGCGGTTCCGGGACGGTGTCCGGGAACGGCTGGAGGAGCGCTGGCTGCGCGCCCGCTTCGGCGACCTGGACCTCGACGAGGGCCGGGCCGGGCACGGGGATGGTGACGGGGACGGTCGGAGGCCCGGACGCCGGCACCGGGACGACCACCCACAGGGGCCCGGCCACCCGCACGGGGACGCCCCGGACACGGATACCGGCGACGGGAAGGACGAGGCGGGCCCGGCTCCGGGGGCGGAGCCGGACGACGATGACTGGCAGAGCCTGGACCCGGCCCCGGCGGCGACCGCCGCGGCCGGTCACCGGGCCCGCCGGGAGCCGGCCGGCACCCGCCCGGCGGACCCGTTCGCCGGTATCCGCCCGCAGTCCGATGCCGCCCGGTGGGAGGGCCTGCCCGTGCGGCCCGGGCTGCCCCGGTGGATGGTGTGGAGCCTGCTGCTGGTCATCGCGGCCGTGGAGGTGCCGATCTACTGGATCGCCTTCCAGCCCTTCCACGGGGCCGGCAGCACCGAGTCGGACGCCCTGTCGGCCACGCTGGCCATCTCGGCGGCCGTGGTCATGGTGATCATCCCCCACCTGGCCGGCCGGGCTCTGCGCAGCCGGCCCGCCACCGCCTCGCCCAAGGGCGTGAACCTGCCCGCGGTCGCGCTGCTCGCGGTGTGGGGGTTCTCCACCTGGGCCCTCGGCCACCTGCGGTCCAAGCTGGTCTTCCGGAAGCGTGAAGCGCAGAAGCTCCCTGCGGAACTGGACGGGATCGCGGGCATGGAGGACCTCCGGCCCACCCGGACCCTGGTGGACAGCCTGCACCTGGAACCGACCACCGTGACCTGGATGTTCGTCTCCCTGCTCGTCCTGTCCGGCGGGATCGGCCTGCTGCTCGGGCTGCTGCGGGAGCACCCGTACCTGGACTCCTACCGCTCCCACCTGGAGCTGCGCGCCCGGCTGGAGCGGGCCCGGGAGGCCGCCACCGCCGCCGCCGAGCGGGCGCGGGCGCTGGAAACGACGGCCGCCGATCGCCAGACCCTGCGCCGGGAGGCGACCGCGGCCCGGCAGCGGTCGACGACGGAGCTGTACGAGGCCGCGGCCTACCGGTTCCTCCAGGGCGTGATCGAGGGCGCGGCCGACCCGGCCGTCACGGAGTCCGCCATGCGCCTGGCAAGGGATTGGCCCATCCTGCCGCTCCCCCGCGCCGCGGCCTGACCCGGCCGCCCGGTTCCGGCACATCGGGGACCACGGCAGGTCACCTGACCCGGCGGACACCGTGAGGTGCCGCCGGGTGAAGGGCCGTCAGGAGACGGTGATGAACCGGGCGGTGCTCGGCACCCCCTGGGCATCCAGGGCGAAGAGCATGTAGGTGCCCGGCAGGACCACGCCCTTGTCGGCCGGGATGGACACCGTGTACGTGCCGGGCCCCGCGGCCGTGGACACCAGCGGGACCCGCCGCTGGTCGTTGTCCGTCGAGTGGGTCGCCGCCGCGGCCCGCATCAGGACGAAGGAGGCCACCGGCCCCTCGGTGCCGACGGTGAGCGAGGTGCCGGCGGCGGCCCGGGGCGGCACGCCGCCGGTGATGACGGGACGCGGCTTGGCGGAGCCGTCCGCGTTGAGCAGGTACGGCGGTGTGAACACGGCCCCGTCGGCGTGGTTGGTGGCGCAGTCTCCGCACAGGCCGCCGCCGCCGGAGAAGATCCGCCCGTCGGGCAGCAGGTTCGCCACGCTGTGGTAGTTGCGCGGGATGGCCATGGTGGCGAGCGGGGTGAAGCTTCCGGTCGCCGGGTCCCACAGCTCGGGGGTCAGCACGGACGTGGCGTCGCTGAACGGCACGGGGTACTCCTGCCCGCCGAACACGGCGACCTTGCCGTCGGGGAGGACGACGCTGTTGCCGAAGGCGCGGGGGTAGCCCATGTCGCCGGTGCGCGCGGCCCGGACCTGGTCGCCGTCGATGTTCACGGTGTAGGCGCGCCGGGTGGCGGGCGTCCTCTCGTACGCGGGCGAGCCGCCCAGGGTGAGCAGCTTGCCGATGTCGTACGCGACGGCGTTGCCGGTCATGGCGTCCTGGCTGTCGGCCCGGGTGCCGGCGGAGGTGATGCTCCCGTCCCCGCCGGTCGTGATCCAGTTCATCTGCTTGCTCGGGCCCAGCTGGAGCACCTTGCCGCCCGGGACGGCGTGCAGCCACATGTGGTTGTCGGCGCGGTAGGCGCCGGCCGGGTCGGCCGTCAGCGCCGGGGCGGCGGGGACGCCGGGGAGCGTGCGCCAGGTGCGGGTGTCCGGGGACCAGACCTCGCCGGCTTTGTCGCCCTCGGCTCCGCTCCAGGATCCGCCGAGTACGAAGGCCTCGCCGGTGGAGAGCAGGGTCATGGCCTGGTAGCCGCGGGCGATGTTCATGTCGGTGGTCGAGGACCAGGTATCGGTGGCCGGGTCGTAGATGCTCGCCTTCTCCGCGTTGCTGCCGCCGGTGACCAGGACCCGGCCGTCGGCGAGCATCGCTATGCCCGGGCAGAACATGTCCTGGCCGGTGTTGTCGACGCGGCGCTGGGTGACCTTGCCCGATTTCAGGTCCAGGATCGCGGTCTGGGTGTAGCCGTTGCTGCCGCCGAAGCGGTCGACCGCGTACGCCGACCAGGCCAGGAGTTTGTCGCCCGGCAGGACGGCGGTGGCCACCGGCACCAGGGGGAAGCCGGTGATCCGGTCCCAGGAGCCGTGGGCGGCGGGGTTGGCCGGTCCGCTCAGGCGTATCTCGGCGGCTGAGGTCCAGGGCCCGCGGTTGCCGGCCTCGCCGGTCACGGTCAGGCGTATGTAGCGGGTGTTCTCGGTGCGGGTGAAGGTGGCGGTCTTGACGGTGTCGTCGTCGCGCCAGGTGCCCGCGGCGACCGGTGCGCCGAAGGTGGTGCCGTCGGTGCTGGTGGTGATGGTGTACGCGCCTGCGCGTCCGTTGAGGCCGTCGTTGCGGGGCTGGTAGACCAGGGCGGAGACGGCCGTGGTGCGGTGCATGTCGACGGTGATGCTGTGCGGCAGCGGGGCCGGGGTGCCGGACCACTTGCTGTGCCAGATGGTGGCGGCGTCGCCGTCGAGGACGTTGGCCGCGCGGCCGTTCTCCCCGGTGGTCTCCTCATCGCCGGCCGTGGCCGTCCATCCGGTCCGGGGCAGGTCGACGGTGGCGGCCGGGGTTCCGGGGTCGCCGAGCAGGTTGAGTTCCGCGGCGGAGGTCCACGGGCCGCGGTTGCCGGCCTCGGTGACGGCGGTGAGCCGGACGAACCGGGCGCCTTGTGGGGCGAATCCGAGGGTTTTGGCGCCGGCGTCGTCCGCGAGGGTGCCGGTGGCCACCGGACTGCCCCAGTTCTGGCCGTCGCCGCTCAGGCTGATGCGATACTCACCGGGGCGCCCGTTGGCTCCGTTGGTGCGGGGGTGGTAGACGAGCGCCGAGACCACCGCCGTGCGGTGCATGTCGATGGTGATGCTGTGCGGCAGCGGGGCGGGGGTGCCCGTCCACTTGCTGTGCCAGAGGGTGGCCGTGTCGCCGTCGAGGACGTTGGCCGCGCGGCCGTTCTCGCCGGCGGTCTCCTCGTCGCTCGCCGTGGCGGTCCATCCGGTCCGGTCGAGGACGGGAGCCGTCGGCTCCATGGCGTTCGCCGGGGCCACGCCGTGGTGCGGCGACTGCTTCGCCGTCTGCCCGTCGACGGGCACGGGCCCCGGCCGGGGTATCGGGCCGTGGCCCCCCGGCCCGATGCTCGCCACGCCGAGCCAGGGGGTGACCCCGACGAGCAGCGAGCCGAGGGCGAAGGCGATGAGCAGATGGGAACGGCGTAACGCTCGGGCAAGGGCGCGGATGCGGCTGGGCTGCAATCGGACCTCCTGGGCGGACCGTGAACCGATGCGGGCCCCTAGAACATAGGTCAGGCCAGGTCAACTCGACCGCGGAACCCAGGAGTTGGCGCGAACCGTCAGAGGTTCAGTGCTCGCAGAGGGAGAACTCCCGTTCGTAGAGCTGCTCGTTGTGTTCGTCGACGAAGAACTTGCGCTCCTGCATGAGGAGTTCGCGGTACTCCTTGGCCTGTTCCAGCGTCATGGTGGAGGTGTCCGACCATGGCTGCTGCGGTGCCACATCGGCCGTCGAGACGATCGTTTCCGCCGGGTCGACCAGGAAGAACGCGAGAATCTTGCGATGTCCCGGGCGGGTGGGATCCATGAGCCGGAATGCGTCGACGCGGTGCTGCAGGACGTTCGGGAACGCCAGGCAGCGGCCCGCCGGGGTCGGCACCGATCCGAGCACCTGGTTCAGCGCGTCCTCGTCGTCCAGGCCGTAGACCTCGCGCACACCGTTGTCGTCGTTCTGTTCGTAGTCCGGGTCGTCGAGTGCCGCCCGGAAACCCAGCCGGCTTTCGGTGATGTTCTCGCTGTCCCAGTAGTAGAGGGCGGTCGAGACGATCCGCTCGTTCAGCATCCCCTCGACATGCCAGGAACCGCCCGCGTACTCGGGCTTCTCCGGGGTGAGGTGCACGGTGGCGAGCTTGACGATGACCTGAAGTCGGCGGCCTCGCAGGTCGACTCGGGCGGATTCACCGGGCGCCTCGGGCGGGGTGAAGACCGGGGCGTCCGGGATGACCGGGCGGCGGTTCTCCCACCAGTCGTCCAGGGCCACTTCCCATGCCCGGACGGCTTCTGCGTAGGCCGCGGCGTCGCCGTGGGCGGACTTGTCCGGGTACTCCGGCTTCGAGTCGTACCAACCGTAGGGGTCGGCCTCGATCCGCAGGGGCCGCGGATGGCGCAGATCGGTGAGCACGTTCTCCAGCAGCGGGCGCAGCCGCGCGAACACCTCCGGCAGGACGGAGGCCAGTTCGCGATGGGTGTCGGGGTGGAGGTTGTTCACGTACGAACGGAAGGCGACGTCGCCGTCCTCACTGACGTCGACGTCCGTGGGCAGCCACTGGAACCTCTCCGAGAACTCGTACTTCGAGTAGTGGTTCGTCGGGTTCCGCCAAGCCCGCTCGGGTGCCCCGCTCACCTCTCTCACCAGGCAGAACAGCGAGGGATGAACAAGATCCAGCACCTGGCCGCCGGAACCGGGATGCCAGTCGCGGTCCGCTTCGGGGACATCCTCCAGAACCCGGACCGCCTCGCGCAGCCGGGATCCGAGCCGGTCGTCGACCAGGGTGTCCGACTGCCACACCCCGTCGACGGCGGACACCTCGATACCGGTCCGCTCGTCCCGCAGCGCGGCGTAGTGCCCGAGTTCGGCGATCACATAGCGAACCTGCGCTTCGGTGAGGCCCTGGGCCATCGCTTCCTGCGTCCACCGGGCGACGATGCCGGCATCCTTCATCTTCTCGAACCACCCGGGCTTCGCCCGAATGTGCGAGCTGCACTGCATCATCTGGAGTTCCCGCAGTGTTCGGGGGGTCGCGAACGGTATGGAACGGGACGTGTGAAAGGGCAGCGGGAAGGCAGACGGGCCGGTCAAGTCTCTCGGTCCTCCGAGTCGGTGTGCGGTGGCCGGAAGGATAACGCGGCGCACCGACACCGCAGCCGTGGCCCCCCGCCGGGTGGTGGGGAGGGCTCGTCAGCCTTCCACGCCGGTGGTGGTGTGGGCGGCGCCGACCGGCTTGGACTCCGGGGAGCCGCGCTGGACGAGGTAGACGGTGCCGAAGACGTAGAGGAAGAACTGGAGGAACTCCGACTGCCAGTTCTCGGTGACGTCGACGGCGAAGTCCGAGGACGTCAGGTATGCGCCGAAGCCGAGCGGCTGGAGGCCTTCGACCGTCATCTCTTCGTTGAACTCGGCGTGCCCGGCGATGGCCTGGCAGACGAGCACCACCAGGAAGGCGATGCCGAAGGCGAGGGTCAGGCTGTTCTCCCGCCAGAACCCTCTGCGCGGTTCGCGGCTGTCGTTCATCGCCGGAGCACCCCGATGGTGATGAAGTATCCGAGGCCGCCGAGGATGACCACCAGGGTGGTGACGAACAGGAACCGCATTCTCACGCCCCCTTGATGAGACAGTCGTAGGGCCGGCCGGGCCGCGGTGTGCAGCCGGCGGCCACGACCTTCCAGCCGGCGGTGAACAGCGACAGGAACAGGGTGTCGCCCGCCATCCTCACGATCGCCTGCCGCCCGTACGCCTCGGCTTCCCGGATCCCGAACGCCACCGCGACCGCCAGGAGCAGCGCGATCGCGCCCCTGCGGGCGGCGCTCACTCCTCGTCAGGTGTTGACGCGGCTGTTGGTGCCGTCGTGGCCATCGGCCTGGTCGTCGTCGAACCAGTGGTCACCGGCCGCGAGGTAGCGGAAGGAGTGGCCGCTGTGCGCGGGCAGGACGACCGTGGCCGCGCGCATGCCGTCGCCGCGCACCTGGAGCGGGTGCGCGGCGGGGTTCCAGTGGTTGAAGTCGCCCACGACGCTGACCGGACCGTCGGGGATGTGGGCGGGAAGGACGAAGGTGACCTGTGTACGGCCCTTGAGCTGTTTGCGTTCGAGCATCGGGGAGCACTCCTGAGGGATGGGGGCCGGCAGAGGCCCAAGCACCCTCGCACGGTGCTCTCCGCCGCCGCCCGGCACGCGCCGCCGCCCAGCATCACCGTCACCCGCCTGGATGCCGACGAAGGCCCTTCCCGGACGGCAGCTGGATGGGCCGAGCGCCGGCGTCCGCCCTGCCCGGAGTCAGTGGCCCAGCGCGTTCTTCAGTTGCTGCTTGGTCATGGTCGAGCGGCCCTCGATGCCGCGCTTCTTCGCCTCCTGGTAGAGCTCGTCCTTGGTCCGCTCGGATGAGCCGCCGCCGGACTTCCCGCCGGATCGTGCGCGTTCCTTGTTCACGGCGCGGGCGGCCATTTCCTTGGCGCGGGACTCGGACATCCCGCGCTTCTCGCCGGATTCCTTGATGTGTTCGTACTGGCGCTCGCGCTTGGGGCCGGATCCTCTGGGCATGATGAATCCCCTTCCTCCACGAATGTGTACAAGGCCATCGTGTGCGCCTCCAGAGGCGCCCGCATCCGGGTGCGGGCCCGTACGCCCTGCGGGCGGGGATGAAGGGCCGGATACGGCCTGACCATCGGAGTAGCCGAACCACATGGACACCACGACCGAAACCACTCCGCTGCGCGCCGTCGCGCTGGTCTGCACGCTTTCGCCGTCGCCGAAGCGGTCCAGCTCGCAGCTGTTGGCCGAGCAGGCCACGGCCTGGCCGGAGATCCGCGACACGATCATGGGCTGCGACATCCTGGTCCTGTCCACGCCCATCTGGCTGGGCCATCCCTCCAGCCTCGCCCAGCGCGTTCTGGAACGTCTCGACGCCGAGCTCGGCGAGAGCGACGACGAGGGGCGCATGCTCACCTACGGCAAGGCCGCGGCCGTGTGTGTGGTCGGCAACGAGGACGGCGCCCACCACGTCAGCGCCGAGCTCTTCCAGGCCCTGAACGACGTCGGCTTCTCCCTGGCCCCGAACGCCGTCACCTACTGGGTCGGCGAGGCCATGCAGGGCACCGACTACCAGGACCTCGACAAGACCCCCCGACAAGACCGCGGCCACGACCAGGACCCTGGCCGCGAACACCGCGCACCTGGCGCGCCGCCTCAAGGGCTCCCCGTACCTGTCCTCCACGTGATTCCCGTGAACCTGCCGGAAGGAGGCCGCGAGGCCCTGCCCCGCGCGCCGTCCCGGCCCGGGCCACTTCCTCCTCCGAGCGGGTGAGACTCCCGGTGCGGCCGGGCGCCTCAGGGGCGGGCGGGGAACCGATCGGGGCAGGCCCGAGCGGCCCCACCACCCCACGAGGACGCATGGAGGACACCTGGGACACGGCGGCAACGTGATCGACGAGCTGATGGCCGACCACCGGGAGGTGGAGGAGATGTTCGCCCGGCTCCAGGCCATGACCGGCGGCGGGCAGGAGCTCCGCGACCTCATCGACGAGATCACCATCGAGCTGGTGCGGCACTCGGTCGCCGAGGAGCAGTACCTCTACCCTGCGGTCCGCGAGCACGTCCAGGGCGGCGGGCCCATGGCGGACAAGGAGATCGAGGATCACGGCCGCATCGAGAAGATGCTCAAGCGGCTGGAGAAGACGGATACCGACGACGCGCACATGAGCCCGCTCCTCCAGCAGCTCATGGACGAGGTCGCCGCCCACGTCCAGGACGAGGAGAGCAACCTCTTCCCGATGCTGATCCGGGCCTGTACCCCGCAGCAGCTGGACGGGCTCGGTGACAAGATCCGCCGTGCCAAGGCCATGGCGCCGACCCGGCCGCACCCGGCCGCTCCGAGCAGCCCCACGGCCAGCAAGCTCCTCGCGCCGGGCGCCGGTCTGGTGGACCGGGCACGCGACTTCGTGACCGGCCGCGGCAGGTCCTGAGCCGCCGAGGGCGGCGGGCACGCAGGTACCTCCGGGCCCGCCGCCCTGGACGGACGGTGACGTGCGTCATGCCGCCCGCCCGTGGCTTCCGGCTACGCTGGTCGGCCACGAGCGGAGCGGCGCAGCTTCGCGCCGCAGCCCGCGGACCCGGCCAAGGGTCGGGGCGAGCAAGCCCCCGAGGAAGCCGCTGTGTCCGCCGATCTCGCCCCCCTCATAGCCGCCGGCACCCGCTGGCTGCTGGCCGCCTTCCCTCCCGCCCCCGGCGCCTTCAGCCGAGCCCTGGCGGAGGCCCAGGCCCGGCAGGCTGTCACCCTCGCCGCCGCCCTGCGCTACCCGACGCCCCTCGACGCTCAGCTCCTGCACCTCCTCGGCCCCGGCGGAAGCGCCCGGCTGGACTGGCTGACCGGCGCCGATCACAGCCCCGACGCCGCCGCCGACTGGCGGACCTGGGTGGACGAAACCGTCGTCAGCTGGGCCGCGTGCCTCCTCGCGGCCCCCGCCCTCGCCGCCGACGCCCACCGCCTCGTCGACCGCGGCCAGGCCGGCGAGCTCACCCGCCTCACCAGCCCCGGCGACCACGAACACGACGCCGCACCCCTGCTGCGCCACCCCGACCTGCTGGAACCGGTCGCCGCCCTGCACCGGGCACTGCTGTTGGACCTGCTGGAAAACGAGAACGCCGCTCTGGGATAGGGCCCCGCCCTGCCACGGCCGGTTCTCCCGCGCAGCCACCGGGGCGCCGGCTCAGAGCGCGGGCGGGAACCGGTCCCAGGCGCGGTGGCGGGCCAAGGCCGCCACCGTCTCCGCCACGGCCGCCGCGGCGTCCTCGCTCACGATGAGGCCGGGACCGTCCGGGGCGATACCGGCGGCGTCGAGGAGCTCCGGGATGCCGTTCCAGCCGCCGACGGCCTTGCCGTGCCGGTACGCCTCGGTGAGCAGCAGCAGAACACGTGGGTCGGGATCCTCCGCGGCGCCCGTGCCGGCCTTGGCGTCCCGAGCGCCGTGGGCGTCGGCTGCCCGTGCCGGCGCCCCGGCGAACAGCAGGGCGTCGAATTCGACGGACCGGGCGGTGGCGAAGGTCCGCTGGACCGCGATGGGATCGGCGGCCCCGCCGAGGGTGCCGCCTGCCGGGGCGATGACGAGCGCCGCCATGCCGGCGTCGAGGACGGCCTGCCGGGCGGCTCGTACGCCGTCCAGGTCGGCCGTCTCGTCGGCGACGATGCCGAGCACGCGGCCGTCCGTCGGCCAGGTGCCGCCCAGCTGTGACAGTGCCGGGCTGGCGTCGGCCGCCACGAGCGGAACCGTTGCTCCGGGAGTCGGCAGGCCGAGGCCCGCGGCGACCTGCTCGCACAGCTGCGGGTCGATGTTCGCCAGCACCTTGAGGGTGCGTTCCTTGACGGCCTGCTCGTAGCACTTGTTCAGCTCGAAGGTGTAGGCGGCGATGATGTGGTCGCGCTCCGGCGGGGTCATGCTCAGCCAGAAGAGCCGTGGCTGTGTGAAGTGGTCCGAGAAGGAGGCGGGCGCCTCGCGGACCTTGGCCGCCTCCGGCAGCTTGACCGGCGCCTCGATGAAGGCACCGTCCTCGGCGCCGGCCAGGAAGGGACAGCCGCCGTCGAGGCTGTTGGGGCGGTACGGAGCCACGCCCGTGTGCACGGCGGTCTGGTGCATGCCGTCGCGGAGCATGTCGTTGACGGGAGCGTGCGGCCGGTTGACGGGGATCTGCCCGAAGTTCGGCCCGCCCAGCCTGCTGATCTGGGTGTCGAGGTAGGAGAACAACCGCCCGGCGAGCAGCGGGTCGTCCGTGACGTCGATACCGGGAACCAGATGCCCGGGGTGGAAGGCGACCTGCTCGGTCTCCGCGAAGTAGTTCTTGGTGTTGGCGTTCAGGGTCATCAGGCCGATCGGCTGAACGGGCGAGAGCTCCTCGGGCACGATCTTGGTGGGGTCGAGGAGGTCGATCCCCTCGAAGGTCTGCTCCGGGGTGTCGGGAAAGACCTGGATGCCCAGTTCCCACTGCGGGCAGGCGCCCGCTTCGATGGCGTCGTAGAGGTCCCGCCGGTGGAAGTCGGGGTCCATCCCGCAGAGGAGCTGGGCCTCCTCCCAGACCAGGGAGTGCACGCCCAGCTTCGGCTTCCAGTGGAACTTCGCCAGCGCGGTCTCCCCGGCCGCGTTGACCAGGCGGAAGGTGTGGACCCCGAAGCCCTCCATCATGCGGTAGGAGCGGGGGATGCCTCGGTCGGACATGTTCCACAGGGTGTGGTGGGTGGCCTCGGTGTGCAGGGAGACGAAGTCCCAGAAGGTGTCGTGCGCGCTCTGCGCCTGCGGGACCTCCCGGTCCGGGTGCGGTTTGCCCGCGTGGATGATGTCGGGGAACTTCACGGCGTCCTGAATGAAGAAGACCGGGATGTTGTTCCCGACCAGGTCGTACGTGCCTTCGTCCGTATAGAACTTGGTCGCGAACCCGCGGGTGTCGCGCACCGTGTCCGCCGAACCGCGGGAGCCGAGCACCGTGGAGAAGCGGACGAAGACCGGCGTCTCCACGTCCTTCGCGAGGAACGCGGCCTTGCAGACCTCACCGGCGGTGCCGTAGCCCCGGAAGACACCATGGGCGGCGGCGCCCCGGGCGTGCACCACCCGCTCCGGGATCCGTTCGTGGTCGAAGTGCATGATCTTCTCGCGCAGGTGATGGTCCTGGATCAGGACGGGGCCGCGCGCTCCGGCCTTCAGGGAGTGGTCCGTGTCGTACGGCCGCGCCCCCTGGGCCGTGGTCAGGTACGCGCCGCTCTGCGCCCTGCGGGCCTGGTCCGCCCCGGTGGCCTGCCCGGTCGGGCTCACCGTCTCGGGACCGGTCTGGTCGGGCTTGGGCGGGAGCGGCTGCTCCGGGTGCATGGGTTCGGCCACGGACGGAGACACCGGCCCCGGCCTGCCCGGCAGGCCGTCGCCCGGCTCGCGGGGCGCGTCGGAGTGCTTGCTGGCCATGATGTCTCCTCCTCGGCCGGAAACGGAGCCCGTGTGGTCCTCACCCGCAGGGCTCTCGGCATCTGCACCCGGGCGCCTACCCGCTGCTCCGTGATGAACCCTCCCGCAACGCTCCGGCCGCGGGGCAGAAACGGAACCCCGGAAGCGTGTTGTGCAAGCGTGTTGTGCAAAGGAGGAGATCGCGGGTAGGAGCAGCCCATGACCTCCCATGCGCAGAGCCCTGCCGGCCGGGCCCGACGCGGGTTCTGGCAGACGCCCGACGGCACCGCCCCGACGCACACCGACCCCATGCCGCGGCTCATCGCCCTTCCCGGCGTGTACCGCCCCCAGGCCGACACCCTGCTGCTCGCCGGCGCCCTCGCCCGCGAGCCCCTGAGCCCGGGCACCGAAGTCATCGAGATCGGCACGGGTACCGGGGCACTCGCCCTGTCCGCCGCGGCCAGGGGCGCCAAGGTCACCGCGGTCGACATCGCGTGGCCCGCCGTGCTGGCCGCCCGGCTGAACGGATGGCGCCGGCGTCTGAGGCTGCGCATCCTCCACGGCGACTTCGCCGCCCGGAGCCGGGGCCGGCGCTTCGACCTGGTCCTCGCCAACCCGCCCTACGTACCGAGCCCCGACGCCCGGCTGCCCACCCGCGGGAACCGGCGCGCCTGGGACGCAGGCAGGGACGGGCGGGCCGTCATCGACCGGATCTGCGCAGCCGCCCCCGCTCTGCTGCACCCCGGTGGGGTCCTCCTGCTGGTCCACTCGGGGATGTGCGGGGCGCAGAAGACCCTTGAGCTCCTGTCCCGGCAGGGGATGTCCGCGGAGGTCACGGAACGGGTCTGGGTGCCGTGGGGGCCGGTGCTGCGCTCACGCAGGGGCTGGCTGCAGGAGCAGGGCCTGGCGGAGGACGGCGACAACCGGGAGGAGCTGGTGATCGTCCGTGCCCAGTACGTCTGACAACACCTCGCACCCCGGCCGTGTCCCGCACGCGCCGGCCGGGCCGGACCCTCGCGTCCGGCTCCCCCGCCGGGTGGCCGTGGACCGCTCCGGGCCCGCGGACGGTTGCGGCCCGGTCCTGGTCGAGGGCCCGGTCGAGATCGTCCTCGACGACGGGACGACCGCCCGGTCGGACCGGTTCATGGTCGCCGTGTGCACCTGCCGCCGCAGCCGTACGTACCCCTGGTGCGACACCAGCCACCGCCCCCGCGAGCGCGCGACACCACCCCCCGAAGACGGGGAGGACAGGGAGGCCAGGAACGAACCATGACCGCATCCGCCGATACCTTCATCCGGGTCCCCGCAGCCGGGCCCGCGCACGCTCCCGTACTGGTCGAAGGGCGCGGGCCCCTGTCCCGGGCCGTGGTGGACGCCCTGCGCAGCGGCCGGCCTCCCGCCCACACCTCCGCGGCCCTCCGGGCCGACCCGTGGGGTGAGGACCTCCAGCTCGCCCTCTACCTGCTCTACGAACTGCACTACCGCGGTTTCGCGGGCGTGGACGAGGCCCTGGAATGGGATCCGGAGCTGCTGCGGCTGCGCCGCGCCCTGGAGGACCGCTTCGGCCACGCGCTCCGGACGGCCGCCGCGGGTTCCCCCGAGACCGTGGCGGAGGCGTTCGGCCCCCTCCTCGTCGAACCGGTGGACCTGAGCAGCAGCCTGAGCCACTTCCTGGAGACCGAGGGCGAGCTGTGGCAGCTGCGCGAGTACGCAGCCCTGCGCTCCCTGTACCACCTGAAGGAGGCCGACCCGCACGCCTGGGTGATCCCGCGGCTCCGCGGCCGGGCGAAGGCGGCCATGGTCGCCATCGAGTACGACGAGTTCGGCGCCGGGAACGCCGAGCGGATCCATGCCCGCCTCTTCGCCGAACTCATGGGCGATCTCGGCCTGGACCCCGCGTACGGCCGCTATCTGGACCAGGCCCCGGCGCCCCTGCTCGCCACCGTCAATCTGATGTCCCTCCTGGGACTCCACCGGGCCTTGCGCGGGGCGCTGGTCGGGCACTTCGCGTGCGTGGAGGTCACCTCGTCGCCCGGTTCGCGGCGGCTGGCGAAGGCCATGCGCAGGTGCGGTGCGGGCCCGCGGGCCGAGCACTTCTACGCCGAGCACGTGGAGGCCGACGCCGTCCACGAGCAGGTCGTACGGCACGAGGTCATCGGCGGGCTCCTCGCCGATGAGCCGGCTCTGGAGGCGGACGTCGCGTTCGGCTGCGCCGCGACCCTGTTCCTGGAGGACCGCCTGGCCGCGTACCTCCGGCACAAGTGGAACCAGGGGCGCTCGGCCCTGCGCACGCCCCTGGACCGGCCATAGGCGACCGTCTCCCGGCGGCAGCGGATCAGGCGGCGGGCTGGGGCCGGCGCAGTTCGGCCCGGCCGAAGAGGAGGGCGTATCCGGTGGGGAGCTGGTGGAGGATGCGGGCGAGGAGGTCGGGGCCGGCGAGGCGGGTGACGACGGCGAGTACGGCGCCGGTGTCCCAGCGGGCGATGGCCGGGCTGGTGTCGTTGCGGGCGGCCAGGTCCTTGACGAAGCCCCAGCCGGTGAGCTGTTCGGTTTCGGGGATCTGGGCGGTCAGGACCAGGGCGGCTTCGACGGGCAGGCACTGTGCGAGGTCGACGCGTTCGTCGCCGACGAGTTGCCGGCCGAGGGCGGCGAGGACGGTACGGACGGCTTCCTCGGCGCCTTCGCGGGTGGGGTAGGCGCCTTCGTAGTGCACGCGTTCCAGCATCTGCTCGAACGTCATGGCGGGTGCGGCCGGGTTCGGTCGAGGCTGGTCGTACATGGTGCTGCGGTTGCCTTTCTCGTCGGGGGTTCGGTTTCCCGGCGGTGCCGCCGGTCGGTCGGTCAGGTGGGCTGGGGGTGGCCGAAGAGGAGGTCATAGCCGGGCGGGAGCTGGAGCAGGACCTCGTGCATGAGGGCGTCGCCTGCTGCTGCGGCCACGGTGGAGAGGACCGCGCCGATGTCCCACAGGGCCGTCTGCTCGGTGGCTCCTTCGATCCAGGCGGCGGTCGCGCGGACGAAGCGCTCCGGGGAGAGCGGTTCGGCGGCCTGCAGGGGGTTGAGGAGGATCAGGGCGTAGGTCTCGGGGAGGCGGGCGGCGAGCTCGGCCCGCACGGTGCCGACCAGGTGTGCGCCCAGCAGGGCCAGGACGACGCGGGCCGCTCGTTCGGCTTCTTCCCGGGTCTGGTACTCGCCGCGTTCCCGGACCTGGTCCAGAAACGCGTCCCTGCGCATCGGCATGTCACGTCACCTCCGGGGAGGGAGCGAGGAAAGGGGCGCGGAGGAAAAGGGCGCGGAGGACGGGGTGCCGGAGGGGGATCGAACTCCCCGTCCTCCGCCGCCGGCGACGGCCCGTTCAGCCGGAGATCTGCTTGCGGTCGGACGAGCCGCCGATGCTGATCTTCCGCGGCTTGGCGCGTTCGGCGATCGGGATCCGCAGGGTGAGGACACCGGCTTCGTACTCGGCTTCGATGTGCTCGGTGTCGAGGGTGTCGGCGAGCATGATCTGGCGGGAGAAGACGCCCAGGGGCCGCTCGGAGAGCTCCATCTGCACGCCGCCGGTCTTCTCCGCGGGCCGGCGCTCGGCCTTCACGGTCAGCATGTTCCGCTCGACGTCGATGTCGATGGCCTCGGTGCTGACGCCGGGGAGGTCGAAGGCGATCACGTACACGTCGCCCTGGCGGTAGGCGTCCATCGGCATCACGGACGGCTTCGACCATGTGCCGGACGCTCCGGAGAGCTGCTGAACGATCCGGTCCATCTCGCGGAACGGGTCGGTGCGCATCAACATCGCGAAACACCTCCAGTTGGTTCAGGCAGAAACTGCCAATGCGCTTCAACGTGCTCCCGTTGTAACATGTCATCGAAACGATGACAAGCAGGATGTCACCTAGAGGATGACACGAGGAGACTGTCGTGAACGAGTCCGCAGAGCCGACCCCGCCCGTCACGTTTCTTGCCGCCGCCGCGGCGCTGGAGACCATCAACCAAGCCGTCAAAGAGGCGCAGCAACCCTCCACGGGAACGCCTTCAGCAGCGCCAGACACCGGCCCGCACCCGGCCCTGGCCGCACTGCTGATGCTGCGCGAGGTCCGCGAACAGCTCGCCGGCTGGGAATCCGGCCTGATCGAAACCGCCCGCGGCCAGGGCGCCAGCTGGGCCGAACTCGCCGCCCCGCTCGGAGTCGCCAGCCGCCAGGCCGCCGAGCGCCGCTACCTGCGACTGCGCCCCGGCAAGGCCGGAAGCACCGGCGAAGAACGGGTCCAGGCCACCCGCGACACCCGCGCCGCCGAACGCACCGTGACCGCCTGGGCCCGCGACAACGCCGCCGACCTGCGCCGCCTCGCCGGCCAGATCACCGCCCTCACCGGCCTCCCGACCAGCGCGCAGGACGCCATCGGCGACCTCAACCTGGCCCTCGCCGACAATGACGCCGCCCGGCTCGTCGGCCCCCTGAGCGACACCCGGGCCCACCTGAGGCCCGAGCACGCCGAGCTCGCCGACCGCATCGACGCCCTCACCAGCCACACCCACCGGCTCCGCCAGGACACCCACGACCAGCGCAGTACGTGATGCACCGACAACAACGACCCGTACGAGGGGCGGTCCTGACGATCCGTTCACCGGACGCACGAAAGGCCGTTCTCCCATGGATGAGAGAACGGCCTCCGACCTGCGTTTCCGCGTGGTCGGGACGACAGGATTTGAACCTGCGACCCCTTGACCCCCAGATCGATGGGTCGGAGGAAATTTCGCAACATATGCCTCAATCTGGGGGCGCACAGCGTGCACATACGTACCTGCCGTGCTCCCACCGACGTGGGCGCTGGTCCCCAACTGGTCCCCAAGGGGCGCCACTCGGCCCTCGGGCCCGCCCCCCGTCACGGACGGCGCCCGGGTGCTTGTCGTTGCCGGTCTTCTGCACGGCGAGGCTCTGGGTTTCGCCAGCCCGGTGCTGCTGGTCCATGGGTGGTGGCAGGATGCTCGGTCATGGCAACGAGAGATGGCAGCGATGAGGCGTATGTCGTTGGGTTGTGCGAGCGGATCCTCGGGGAGAACGCCCTGACGCAGCACAGGTTCGACTGGCTGCTCGGAGATCCAGGATCAGGCGGCCGACGAGTCCAACTGCCGGTCGACGCCTACTGGCCGGGCCATCAGCTGGTGATCGAGTACCGCGAACTTCAGCACGACCAGCCGATGCCCCACTTTGACAAGCCGAATCGCCTCACCGTCAGCGGTGTCCACCGCGGCGAGCAGCGCGCACTGTACGACGCCCGGCGCGATGAACAGATCCCCGCGCACGGGCTGCGCCTGGTCCTCATCCGCCCCGCCGACCTCAATTCGGACGGCCGCGGACGACTGCGCCGCAACGAAGCGGCCGACCTGGCGGCACTGAAGAAGATCCTGGCCCGCACCAGTGACGAGGACCGGGTCACCGACACCTTCCGCACATGGCTACTGGCCCAAGGCTGGACACCCGTCGATCCCACGGACCGGTGGACCGACCTGGAAGCCGTACGCGGCTGGGAACGGCTGATCTGCGAGGCCAAGGGCCGCACCAGCGAGAAAGGCATCGACGCCGACATCGCCTATGGCCAACTGCTGCGCCGCATGACGAGCCAGGACCCGCACACGCGCTACGCCCTCGTCGTGCCGTCGTCCTCCCTCAAGGCCGCCGCACGCGTCCCGGCCCACGTCCGACAGCTCCTGCGCATCGACGTCTACGAGGTGACGGATGACGACCGGGTGTGCCGGCTGACCGACTGATCGGTGCCGGGTACCGCGTCGCCTTCGGCTTCACCACCACCATGTCCTCCGAAGCCCACGCTCCGTGCACTGCCGCCTCGTTGCACGAACCGGACACCAGGCGTTGCGGCGCGGAATTGCCGTCCAGGCCAGTGAAGTCGAGATCCGCCGGCGTGCTGGAGATCGCACCCCGCCTGCCCTGCCTGAATGCGAGAATGCGGCTCTTGGCCGGAGAGTGCATTGGCTCGAAGTGGGGCACAAGCACCGACAAATCGGGGGTCGCCATGACGTTGGCCTTGTGTCCACTGTGCAGCGACGATGACGACATCGTGGTGGTCCGCACGTTCGACGGCGGACGTCGGCTCGTAAAACACCGGTGCGGTTATGAATGGGAGCACAAGGAGCCCACCTCCCCGCAGAGGGACCCGCTCCGCTCCTTCCAAGACCTCAAGGCCCGTTTCCCGAACGCCGACGATGTCGATCGCGAGCAGTTGGAGGTCGTGACCCGGCTGAAGGAGCAGTACCTCGCTGTCAAACCGGACCTCGACCCCGCCGTGGCGGCCTACTGGTCGAAGTACCAGCAGGTCTTCTCCGCGGACGGGCTGTGGACCTGCGACCCCAGAACCCTCAAGGACTTCGCCAACTCCGAGGTCGGAGCCCGCCCCGGCAATCAGGCCACCTTCAACTCCGCATGGAACGACATGGGCGACGCCGCGGCTGGGAAGGCGACCCGCCAGACGATCGAGTACCTCCTGCACGGACCTTCCGACGTGCCGCTCGAAGACCGGCTTGAGCACCTGCTGTCCGGCACCAAGCCGTTCGCCATGACCGGCTTCAAGGAAGCCCTCCTCACGAGGGTCCTCTGCGTGACGTACCCCGACCGCTTCCTGACGATCCTGAAATACACGACCGAGGCCGGCGGCAAACGCGAGATCGCGCGGATGGTCTACGGCCTGGAGCTGCCGTCCCCCGAGTCGGTGAACTGGACCCGCGGCCGGCTCATCCTGTGGAGCAACGACCTCCTTCTCGACCTCGCCGGCGAGGGCTTCGCCAACCGACAGCACGCCGCCGCGTTCCTGTGGTGGGCCAAAGATCAGCCCGGAGGGCGACGGGCAGCTTGACCAGGGTTCCGTCGACCTTGGCCACGCACGGCCTCCCCTGGCCACCTTCCACGCCTTCGAAGCTGGGACGGCCTCCGCGGGGCCATGCATGTCGTCGGCGTAGGTGAACGGCGAGAGCGCCACGTCACCACGCACAATGCCGGGCACACCCTGCGTGGTCCTCAACTGGTCCCCACCGACCTGGCCGCGCTCCACCGTCAGACGGTCGGTGAGGCGTAGCCGCCTCGACCAATCGTCGAGCTGCCACCCCTCGTTGCGGCGGTCTGCAGATACCATCCAGTTTCCAGGCTTGGGGGACTCTTCTGATGGGTGCGTCCAGCCTCATCGCGCTCCATCGCAGAAGAGGAACGGACGTCCTGTGAGCAGTGCTCGCACTGGCGGGCGGGTGCAGCCTGCTCGTTCTGGTGACCCTAAGCGGGTCGGCCCTTACCGGATCATCGGCCGCCTTGGCTCGGGCGGCATGGGTACAGTTCACGCGGGCCTCGATTCGACTGGACGGCGGGTCGCCGTCAAGGTCGTCAACGCTGCGCAGGCTGAGGACCCCGAGTTCCGCGCCCGCTTTCGCCGTGAGGTCCAGCTATCCGCCCGCGTCCAAGGGCCGTGCCTCGTACCCCTGCTCTCGGCCGAACCTGACGCCGAGACCCCGTGGCTGGCCACCACCTACATCCCAGGCCCGACCCTCAACCAGCACCTGACCGCCCACGGTCCGCTCACCGGCGGCACCCTCTACGCCTTCGCCACTGGCACCGCCCAGGCCCTCGCGGCCATCCATGCCGCCGGCGTCGTCCACCGGGACGTCAAACCGCAGAACGTCATCCTCAACCCCGCCGGGCCCCGCGTACTGGACTTCGGCATCGCCCACGCCGCGGACGGCACGTCCGTCACGCGAACCGGCGTGACGACTGGCACCCCTGGATGGATCAGCCCCGAGCACTACCGCACCGGCACCGCTGGCCCCGAAGGCGACGTGTTCGCCTGGGGAGCTCTCGTCGCATACGCCGCCACCGGCCGCCTGCCGTTCGGCACAGGATCCCCCGACGTGGTCGCCTACCGCATCATGTCCGCCGAACCAGACCTCGACGGCCTACCCGAGGGACTGCGCGGAACCGTGGAGAAAGCACTCACGAAAAATCCCGGCGAGCGGATCACCTCCTCCTCGGCAGCGGAGGAGTGTGCCCACCTCCTCTCCGCTCAGGCAACCCAGGTACTTACCGTCGACTCAGGGCTGGAACCGACCACGGTCCGCGACTTCGTGGCCACCGAGTGGCACGTGCCCGGCGCGGAGGACCCCGCCTGGCAGGCTCCTGCCGCGTCGGCCCGCAAGCGCACGCTCATCGTCCTCGTTGCCGCGGCGGCCACCGGCGCTGCCGTCGCGGGCGGCATCGTGGCCTTCGACTCCAAGGGCCAGGTTTACCAGGACGCCAACTCAAAGGGCACGGTCAGCTCTGCAGCGCCCTCCGGCAGACCTGCCGCAGCCACGGCTTCCGCCACTACGGGCGAAATCAGGACCGTGGATCCGGTCGATCCACGAACCATCAAGGTCCCCATGGATCCACTGGCAGGAGTGCCCCACCCCGCCTACACCCGAGCCGGTGACGAGTCCCAGCCGCACCCCGACACATGGCGGACCAGCACGCACGCCAGCACTCCCCAGGAACAGGACGCCGAGCAGGCGATCCGCGACCACATGACATCCATGCTGGCCACCAAGGACATGGACTTCATGAAGCCCACGATCACGTTCAACCTGCGCGCGCAGACAGTGATCGTGACCGGCGGACCGGTCCCCCAGCTTCCCGAGAACTACCAGGAGGCATTTCGCCGGGCTGGGCACATGGCCGCCTGCACGGCCCTCGCCCACCGGCTCAAGGACAACCCCACCACCTGGCCCTATGGCCGCTTCTCCATCCACTGGAAGACATCCGACGGTGACCCCGAGGCAGCCGCGCTCGGCTACGGAGAAGCCACCAAGGGCTGCTTCAGCGAGCTCGCCGGCCAATGGCACGGCGACGAATCCGGCATGGCGACCGCAGAACTCCCCAGTAGCGACAAGGTAGAGATCCGCGTCGCCGACGCCACGGTCAAAGCCGTCACCGCCACCTGGAACGCCAACACGCCAGAGACAAACGAAACCCCCCTCAGCACACACGACGGCATCAATCTTGGCTTCGATCCCGTCGAAAACGCCGCATACGTATGGACCGACGACCCCAACAACCGTTTTGCCAGCCGCGCTGCTCAGTCCAACCTCAAAGGCGCCGTAGAGGAGGCCCTCTGCCGCAAACTCATGGAGGAGTTCAACACCAACAAGAGCTGGAAGTACACGCGCTGGACCGTCGCCGTCCGCAACGCGTACACCAATGGCCGCCAGTTCATCGGTTCCGGCACCTGCACTCCGTGAGCCGCTCAGAGCGGCGCAAGCTACCGCCTATCACCCACCTCCTTGCGGACGAAGCCGACGACTGCGTCGAAGTCCCCCGCCTGGTGAGCAGCCGCGTATGTCCGGCACGCAACGCTTATTACCGCGACTTCGTCCAGCATGAGACGCGCAGCCACTGTCTGGGCGTAGTCGTGGTGATCAGCCACGCCGGCAAGCACCTCGTCCAGGTCGATCGAGTACGGCACGTCTGCGAAGTGGCTCTTGACTGCGGGGTGTGCGAAGACCTCTTTCTCCGGTGGTTCGGTACCGGGCAGAGTCCGGACGCCGCCAGTCCCGTCATGCGGCATGTCTCCGTCGCTGAGCCCGACGGCGCGCACCTTCGCCTCGCGCAGCAACTTCACCGCCTTTGGAATCTCCTGACCGCCTCCGATGGTGAGGAACGAACAGCCAGTGAGAAGGTCGGGGTCGACCGTGCGGAAGATCTCAGTGGCGAGATGGCGCGCGAACTCATCCTCTACACAAACGGTTATACCGCCAGGGATACGGCCTTCCCGCTGGAGGTGCGAGTCGATCTGGTAGGTACTGAGCCCGTGCGTGGCCGTCACGTCTCCCGTTGGCGTGCGTCGCAGGTAGACGACCGAGTCGCGGCCTAGCTGTCCGAGGATCGCAGAGCTGTGCGTGGTGATGATGATCTGGTGCCCACGCCGCAGGGCCACCTCGACAAGATATTTGGCGAGGCGGACCTGAGCGTCGCCGTGCAAGGAGGTCTCGGGCTCTTCCAGGATAATGAGGCTCTTGGGCGGCGCCGTCTCCATGGTGTTCACCATGTAGAGCACTCGCCCCTCCCCGGTGCCCATGTGGTTCTCGGAGTAGCGTCGGCCGCTGCGACCCGCCATCGCGAGCGTCGCCGTCTTCTGCGTGGTCAGCACTTCGGTGAAACCCAGGTGTTCGTAGGGAACCGCCAAGATCCGCCCGACGTGGTTGGCAGCCGTCGCGTCGAGCGGATTCGCCTCTCCCAGCTCCAGACTGGACCCGCCGTAGATGGACAGATCACGCTTCTCAACCTTCGGTATGAACTGCGTGAAGCCGCGGTAGTAAGTGGCCCGCTCAGGCTGCCGCTTGTAGCCGGACCACTCCTTCACGGCCCGCGTCACTGTGACCTGTTGAACACCCAATCCGCTGTCCGCAGCGTAGAGGTACTGCACCTGGGCGCCAGTGGTGAAGGGTTCGGGATCAGCCACAGATACCGGGAAAAAGTAGGCCACGTAGTAGCGGTGCCAGGGGTGGTCAGTCGGCTGGCGGAACGCAGCTGCCGCGAGCTGCACGACCGTACTCTTCCCGGTGCCGTTCAGACCCGAGATGGCCGTGACGGGTGACTTGAACTCCAGGGTCAGGTCCGCCACGCCGCGAAAGCCTTGGACTCTCATCCCCAACAGCATCGGGCCGAACGTCGGGTATCGCGCCTTCTCGAACTTCGTACCCAGCTTTCGGACCCTGTCATCATGGCTCATCTACACATCATCCCTGGCCCTGCCAAGAATGTTACTGAAGAGCCCAGTTCGCAGGGCCTGCCTCCGGACGACAGGTGGATCATGTTGCCTGCGCGACGGCGTCCAAGAGGAGGTCGTCGCTCTGCCCCAGTTACAAGTGCGCCGACAAGCGATCCGGGGCCCGTCTAGCCTCGGTCAGCATTGCCGATCGTCTCGGCCACGCCGTAGGACCCCAACAGCAGCAGGTCCAGCATCTCGGACCGGCGCGCAGCGGAACCGGCCTGGACATGCGCGTGGACCAACAGCTCGCCGATCTGGTGACCCGCGCCCTGACGCCGCGATCGGGTCTGCCGCACGATCGGGTGACATCTGAACTGGCTTGCCCTGTGGGGCAGGTGGGAAGGATGTCGCTGTGCCCAAGCCTTATCCGGAAGAGTTCCGTCAGGACGTCGTGCGGGTTGCGAGGAAACGCGGCCCGGGTGTGACGGTTGAGCAGGTGGCCACCGACTTCGGGGTCCATCCGATGACGTTGTGGAAGTGGATGCGCCGGGCGGACATCGACGACGGCTCCAAGCCCGGGACCTCCAGCCAGGAGAGCGCGGAGCTGCGGGAGGCGCGTCGGCGGATCAAGCTGCTGGAGCAGGAGAACGAGGTCCTGCGCCGGGCCGCGGCCTATCTGTCGCAGGCGCATCTGCCGGGAAAAGGATCTACCCGCTCGTGAAGGAGCTGGCCGGGGACGGGGTGCCCGTCGCGGTGACGTGCCGGGTGCTCAAGCTCGCCAGGCAGCCCTACTACCGCTGGCTCGACAAGCCGGTGGCCGACGCTGTTGTCGAGGAGGCGTATCGCGCGAACGCGTTGTTCGGTGCCCACCGTGAGGACCCTGAGTTCGGCTACCGCTTCCTGGCCGATGAGGCCCGCAGCACCGGGGCCGCGATGGCGGACCGGACCGCGTGGCGGATCTGCCGGGACAACCGCTGGTGGAGCGTGTTCGGCAAGAAGCGAGGCCGGGGCAGGAAGGCCGGCCCACCGGTGCACGACGATCTCGTCCGCCGTGACTTCACCGCGGCTGGCCCGAACCGGTTGTGGCTCGCTGACATCACCGAGCACGCCACCGGCGACGGCAAGCTGTATCTCTGCGCGATCAAGGATGTCTTCAGCAACAGGATCGTGGGCTACTCCATCGATACACGGATGAGAAGTCCCGGCTGGCCGTGACCGCCCTGGACAACGCCGTGGCCCGGCGTGAACACGTCGACGGATGCGTCCTGCACACCGATCGCGGATCGCAATTCCGCTCCCGGAAGTTCCTCCGGGCGCTCGACGGCCACCGGATGGCCGGGTCGATAGGGAGGGTCGGGGCAGCCGGCGACAACGCGGCCATGGAGTCCTTCTTCAGTCTGCTGCAGAAGAACGTCCTCGACCGCAGGAAGTGGGCCACCCGCGAGGAACTGCGGATCGCCATCGTGACCTGGATCGAGCGGACCTACCACCGCCGTCGTCGGCAAGCCGCACTCGGCCGACTGACCCCCGTCGAATTCGAGACCGTCATGACCACACCGGCCCTCCAGGCCGGGTGACTCAACCTGTCACCCGAACCTGCATCAGACCCCTCAGTGGCACCGCATCAAAACGAAGCACCGCAACGCGAGCCGGAAGTTGCCAGTTGCCCTGCCGTCGTGCCCACCTGCTGTGACAATGGGTGCTGTGTGGGGCGTGGCGTGTCTGCTGAGCCGTATACGGAAGACGAGGGTGGGAACTGTTGAGGACGTGGTTCGAGCGAATGGCGTCGATCCCAGGCTTGGCCTTCACCGGCAGTCCTGGTGTCGTGAGGGATCAGCTACCCGGCGCCTCCGTCCGACCGGATGAGTCGTACAGCACACCTATGTGGCCGACCGCTGAGGGGAGTACCTCCGCGACCCCGGCCAGCCAGCACGTACCGTTCGACGCACGGGGCGCGGAACATCTCGCGAGCGTCTGGGAGGCCCTGGAGCTTCCGGGATCGGCCATGGACTACCACTTTGTCCTTCAGAGTGCGGTCGACCGTCTGTGGAGCGATCGACGTTCCTACGCTGCCGGGCTCGAGATGCTCGAGGTTTTCGCCGAGCTGGACCTGCAGTTGATGGAGGCCGCACCACAGGCGGTGTCGTTCGACGAGGACGTCCGTCCGGAGACGTTTGTGAGGGTCACGTCCGTGCCGCGCCTGATCTCGCTTCTCGAGCGCGAAGGGGCATTCACCGAAGCGTTGGCGCTGGCTCGCAGGCTCGCCCCTTTCAGGCAGGGCGAGGATGTGGTGGAGCGTCTTTTGGAGAAGACCGAGGCGCTGGCTACCGAGAGTGCCGCGGGGGGACTGGTATGAGCACTCGCCTTGACCAGCTGATCCCCTCTGCTTCGTATTTGGAGGAGGCCTTCCTCCGGTGGGTGCTCACCCCTGCCGTCGAACCGGGCATCGTGCCGCGGGTGCACAGCCAGCATCCGGTGGCGGTCAACGAGCGCTCCTACCGGCTGGACTACCTCATCGCAGGCGACTCGCTCCAACTTGCCATCGAGTTGGACGGATTCGCGTTCCACAGTGACCGCGCCGCGTTCACGTACGACAGGCTGCGCCAGAACGACTTGGCAGCCACCGGTTTGACCGTGCTGCGGTTCTCCTACGATGCCGTGCGTCTGGACACCCGTCGCTGTGTTGCACAGCTGCAGGCCATGCTCCGCCGCGACGTAGAGCTCTCCCCCTTTGTCGTCGCCGCGCCACACGTCGAGGTTCCGGACATGGCGGGCGATCCGATGCGGTCCGCCGATCCTCCGCGATACGGCCTGGAGGCTTCCGGCACCGCCTACTTCGACGGGGTCCGGCCCCTGGTGGACCGCGGGCCACTGAGAGCGTGCCAAGACGAAGCGTTGGGTGCGCTGGCCAATTACTACGCCTCCGGTGGCCGCCACGCAGCGACCGTGATGGCCGTCGGAGCCGGCAAGACCGCGCTCGGCGTGGCTGCCGCGCTCTCGTTCACCAGACGCCGTGCTCTCTTAGTGACGCCCGGCTCGGTGATCCGCGGCACCTTCGCCAAGGCCCTCGACCCCGGTGTACCGGGCAACGTCCTGTATGGGCTGGTGGGTGGGCCCTTGTTGCCCGGGGCCCGCCCGCCGCACGCCTTGGTGCTGGACACAGACGAGACGCAGATCAGCCACGTGACACGGGAACGACTGCTGGCGGCGGACGTTCTGGTGACGAACTTCCATGCCCTGGGCACCGGGGACAAGCCCGGGGACCTACTGGCGAAGCTGGCGCCGGACGACATCGACTTCATCGTGGTGGACGAGGCACACATCGCTGCCAGTGACTCCTACCAGCGGCTGTTCGCTCACTTCCGTCATGCGCGGACGTTGCTCATGTCGGCTTGCTTCAAGCGCCTGGACGGCAAGCCCATCGACGCCGACGTCGTCTACCGCTACAGGCTGGTGGACGCCGTCGCGGACGGCTCCGCGAAGAACCTGCGGGTCCACCGGTTCGCCCCGGATGCAGCGACAACGGTCTACGAGGCCGTGTGGCCGGACGGCCGACGCGAGGAGATCGTGGGCCGTGAGGCGCTGCTCGCGGCGCTCGGGGACGAGAGGAAGATCGCGCGGATCACCGCGCAGTCAGACGCATCGATCCACCAGGTCATGGCGGTGACGCGAGCGTGTCTGGATGCGCAGGCCAAGCTGCTCGCTCCGGTCAAGCCCCGGGTGCTGTTCTCGGCGATGGGTGAAGCTCACGCGCGCCAGATCGCTCGGATCGCCGAGGCCCACGGCATTCCCTGCGGGACGTTGCATCACAGCATGTCGGCGTCGGCGATTGCCGCGACCCGGCGGCGGTTCGAGTCCGATTCGGGTGATCTCCAGGGCATCGTGCAGCTTCGGATGCTCGGCCAGGGATACGACTTCCCGCCGATCACCGTGGTGGTGCCGGTACGGCCTTACGGCAGCTTCGGTGAGTTCTACCAGTTCGTGGGGCGTGGCGTACGTGTCCTGCGGCATGCGGGCGTGCCCGCTGGCGAGCAGTACATGGACGTGGTCTGCCACGCGGAACTGGGCCTCGAGGAACATCTGGAGGCCATTTGCGTGGACAACGACATGGATCCCGCGGTGTTGCTCGAAGCCCCGCTGATCGATGCCGCATCGCTGTCGGAGAAGGCCGAAGGCGAGGGGGGTGATGGGTCCGCGGGCGCCGGCCCGGCCGGGGTGGATGCGTTCGTGCTGTACGAACAGGGCCGCGTCGAGCAGCGTGTGGTGCACGACCTGGACCGGGTGGAGGCGAGACGAGCCGAGCGGGAGATGCAGCTGATGGCTCAACGCTACGCCGTTTATGCGCAGAGCTCCGTGACCCCCATGCCCTTCGAGCAGTTCGTCGAGTACGTGAGGAGGCTGACCGGTGGCCAGTGATCAGCTGCGATGGTGGCGGGACGCCCCCGGCATGAGCCCGGACGAGGCTCTCGTTCTGGAGACTGCCGCAGGCCAGGACCAGCGGTTCGCCGAACTCGACGGGATGGCCGCAAGACTCCTGGAGGCCGCACTCAACGGGCAGCCGATGGCCAGAGTCACCCAGGGTAGGGGCCCTCAGGCATCGGACACCGTCGAGCTGGTGGGGCTCGCGCCGCAGGAGCGACTCCTGTACACGGATGTGTTCGGCGTCCAGGAACAGCAGCGTCGGGGTGCCTGGTACCTACCGCAGAAGTTGTCGCTGAAGGCGGGTGTGGTGAACCTGCCACATCTGATGCGCCGACGCGCGGCTCACGCGATGACGGTGGCAGCGGACGACACTGCCCGGATCAGCACCGTGGACAGCGCCGATGCGGTGCTGCTGTGGGCGTTGTTGAACCCGTTGTTCGAGACGGTGATGGAACCCGTCCGAGTACGGGCAGCAGGCCCGGTCGGTTCGGCCGAGGACCAGCAGCAGCTATGGGACGAGATCGAGAGTCGCTTCGCTCGGCTAGGTCTGGCTCCCGATGTCCTGGCGCGCTTCCGTTTCGGGGCCGGCTGGCACCGGTTGGACCGGGCTGCGCAGCAGCGCGCACGCCTCGAGCTGTTGGACTCGCTCGCCGTCGGCGACCTGTCGCAGCTCGTCGCCCGCCATCGCATGACGCAGGTGCAGTCCCTGATGGAAGGCTTCACCAAGAAGGCCAAGTCCGCCAAGATCGGGACGGCCCTGGCGCGTCGTGTCTTGACCCGGGCCCTGCAACCTGTCGTCTCCGGCTACTTCTCGGGCGACTGGCTCGCCGTACTGGACTACCTCCAGGTGTCCCCGCACCCGGACGAGGAAGTCATCACCACGCTCCCCGAGCCCCGCCTGTACGTCGGCATGTCCTCCCAGGCGGCGACCATGGCGGCTGAGTCCGGGGTGGCGGAGGAAGAGATACACGCGGTACTCACCGCCTTCCTCGGGGGAACGTCCTCCCTCTCCCCGGTTGAGGAACGCGGTGACACACTGCGTGAGTGGTGGGTGGCTTTCGACCAGGCACACGCCGTTCAAGCCCCGGGTATGCGGTCATTGTGGGGATTGGTCGACGAGGAACTCATGACACAGTCCGGGAACGACCAGGGTTCCACTCCCCAGTTGTACCGGGACATCCTGCCCGCTGCCGTGAACGAACGCGTCGACCGGTTGTGGGACACCATGACACTTCAGCGCCATTCCCGCAGCATCGTGAGCAACCCGCGACCTCACCAGCTGATGGCAGACACCTTCGGCCCTGCAGTGGAGTTCTGGCACGGGGTTGCTCTCACCGCTTGGTTCGTCTGCGAGGGCCCCTCCTCCCGCACTTCATTGTCAGGTGTCGCCGACTACTACAGGCATTCCCTCGCCGCACTCCAGACCGCCGGCTGTCCGGTCGACCCCTCCCTGTTCGAAGAGCTGCGTACCGCCGAACGGCACCTGGGGCCGGAGGAAATGATCACGAGGGACGAGGGGTTCTCGGTCGGCACGCCCTTCGGTGACGTCACAGTGTCTTCGAGCATCGGTTACTCCACTCGTCGTGAGGGCTTCGAGCGCGTCCGCGACATCGTGACCCGGCACCGCCGCGCTTGGGCTGAGGAGCACCTCGCCACTTACCTCCAGCAGCGCTGGCGCACCGAGCTGGAAGACGTGGCCCGTGCCCATCACCGGTTCGTTGCCGCCAAGGGGCGTCCGCCCACCCTGATCCAGTTCGCCCAGTTCGCCACCACTGCGGCCAACCGCTGGACCGGCGGTGATCTGGGTGCCGTGTACACCGCCATTGGTGAGCCGGCCGCGGCCGAGCAGCAACGGCCCACCCGTCTGTTGACCTGCGACGGCTACGACTTCGCACGCAGGGTCTACGAGGCATTGGGCGGCAAGCCGCTCGCCCACGACACCTGGATGAACGACCCGGACGAGTCCCGCCGGCAGTGGCAGCTGAGCCGATTGGCCACGGAGAGCCTTCGCTATCTCCAGCTCCATGAAGCACTCGGTGAACCGCCTACCGCCAAGCAGTTCGGCGCACAGCGCATAGCCTGGCCCTGGCCCGGCGAGGAGGCCGAAGGGTGGCCGATCTTCCAGAGCGCGATCAGCGCACTCACCGACACGAGCCCTCCGGTGGCCGCGGGCCAGACTGCAGGCGATCTCCCTGCAGTCCGAGAGGAAAAGCTGGCCAAGGGAGGCAACTCCCCACTGCGAACAGCGCCTGTCACCGTGCGCATCATTGCCACCGGAGCGCCCGTTGACGTATCTGCAGTGCTCCTCGCTACCAACGGCAAAGTACGCAACGACAACGACCTGGTCTTCTACAACCATCCTCATCAGGACGGCGTACGAGCCGACGGTGACACGGTCACAGCCGTCCTGGGCAATGTCCCCGATGACGTCAGGAGCATCGCCGTCGTCGTCAGTATCGACCTCGAGGCCCGACCCACCGCGGTCTTCGACCAGCACACCACCTGGCGGGCCGAGGCTACCCAGCTGTCCCAAAACCTCCTGTCGTTCCAGCCGGAGCCCTTCGCATCGGGCGAGACGGTCACCGTCGCGATGGAGCTCTACCGGCACTCCGGCGGGTGGAAGGCTCGCGCCGTCGGGCAGGGCTACGACACCGGACTGGCCGGCCTGGCCACCGACTACGGCATCGACGTCGAGGCCTGAGCAGCCCGTCGGCATCGCTGCATAATCTGCGTCACCCCGATTCACCGCTACGGACCCGGAAGTCCCATGGCCTGCAACGCCTGCCGCAGCCGCTGACGACCGACGTGGTCACCGGCACTCTTCGCTGTCGCCCGGCATCCATGACGGGGCGATCGCCCCTCTCGGGACCCGGCACCGCCAAGATCCGGACCATCCCCGGGCCAGACCTCGAACCTGCGGCCCCAAAACCAATGTCTCCGCTGGTCAACGGCTTGCCGCTGCTGGACCACCAGGAGGCGAAGAATCTGCTGGGCGTCTCCGAAGCTAGGTCAAGGCGCGGCCCTTGGCGCTCTGCCAAGGGCGACGGGCTGGTCAGGAGGCTCTGGGAGGCGTGGTGGTCCCCTGTGGTCGCACGCTGAAAACATCCACACCCCCACCCTCGCCTCCCGGAGGCGATCCCCATGCGTACCAGCGTCGGCCGCGGCCGGATCTACCGCCGCTGCGGCTGCAGAGACCCCCAGCACCACCAGCTCGGCACCCACTGCCCCCACCTGACCACCGACAGCCAGCACGGCACCTGGAACTTCGCCGTCGACGCCCCACCCCAGGCCGCCACCGCACCACCGTCCGGCGCGGCGGGTTCCGCAGCCAGGACGCCGCCGAGCACGCTCTGGGCCGGCTCCTCGAGGGCGAAGCCGGCGGATACAACGCCGACCCCAGCCAGACCGTCGCCGCCTACCTCAACGCCTGGCTGGCGGCGAAGACCCTGGTGCTGAAGCCCACCACCATGGCCCGCTACCGCGACTACGTCCGCAACGACCTCATCCCCGCCTTCGGTACCCTCAAGCTCGACCAGCTCGCCCACCGGCACATCTCCGCCTTCGTCACCTGCCAGCTCGCCGCCGGCCGCGGCCGCACCACCCTCTACCGCTGCCTGGCCACCCTCTCCAGCGCCCTCGGCGACGCCGTCCGCCAACACCGCCTCCCCCACAACCCCGCCTCTCCCCCGGTCCTGCGCCGGCCGACCGCACCGAAACGACGCATCTGGACGGCGGAGGAGGCTGCCCGCTTCCTCACCTACTGCCACCAGGCCGACCCCGAGATAGCCGACCTGTTCGAGTTCCTCATCGGCACCGGCATGGGCAAGGGCGTAGCAGATCTTCTCTCCCGACGGGCTGTGGACCTGCGACCCCAGAACCCCGTCTGGAGCCGACAACGGCATAACGTCTGCCACTGGCTCAGGCAGACGGATGCACGGGGCGCGCCCCCCTACTACCGAACCCTCAAGCCGCTACTCGACACCCACGCCGAGCAACTGCCAAGGCGATCGACTGCGCCTGACCACGACGGATGACAGTCAGGGCACGATTCAGTGCGACCGTACTTAGCAGCCATACCCGGAGCTCCCGGACCTCTGATCGTACGATTGACCAGATCAAGCCCACATCATGGCGGGTAGGACAACCTTCAGGCGTCGTCCCGGGGAAACTTGTGGTCCCTGCCGCAGCGCAGTGTGATGTCCCCGCTCGTCCTGTCGAACTTGTGGAACAGGAACAGCTCCCGCGCGTCGCAGTCCTCGCAGACCTCCGCCCGAGCGACGGGCCACAAGGGCAACGGCCGGGGGGACGAGGGTCCTTCCACGTAGATGCGGTCCGGGTCAAGAGTGGTGGGGAACGAGCGCTCGAAGGGCTCCCAGTCAGGATGGCTTCCTTGGAGGCGCCGCCCGATCAGGGTGAATCCGCCGTTGCCGGTGTACGCGCAGGTGTCGACCAGCTCCCAGCGAAGGGCGGACAGCCAGCCCACCGATTCCAGGGCCGCCACAACCAGTGGCTGCAGAGCGTCGACCTCCCGCTCCAGCTTGTGTTCCGGCTGCACTCTGCTTGCGTGGCTCGAATCGTTCCTCATCCCGCGCAGTTCGCGCAGCGTTCCGAGCACACCGCCGGGGTCCAAAGCGCCTTCCAGCTCCGGAAGTTCGGGGATAGGCCCGGCCTTGACCAGGGCTTCGATCTGTTTCTCCCACGTTCCGAAGGTCGCGCCACCCTGTGAGAGGGACCTGTTCCTGCGGAGGGTGTCGATGAAGCCCTGGTCCCGGTGAATCTGGACCGCGACGGCAAGCACCCCGACACAACGAGCCACTCCCTCCGCGAGTTTCAGGAGAGCATCCTTGCGATGGGCCAGCGTCGTGGCGATGCGGTACTGCCGGGCCAGTGCCGCCACGTGGTACGGATAGGTCCACTCGGCCCGTCGGACCGGATCCCCGAGCGGCTGGACGAGCTCCTCGATGATGAGCGCCTCGTACCCGGAGGCCTTGGCCGCGCGGCGCATCTCGTCGAGGCCAGCCTGCACGCCGTGGAACACGTTCGGCAGGATCCTGGATGTCGTACTGGCCAGAGCCGCCTTGCCATGGTCGAGATCATCCAGATGTGCGTTGAACTCGGGGTCCTTGATCAGCTCGACGGGCACCGGCGAGTTCATGGCCACACGCGAGTACGGGCCGTCCTCTTCGCTCGCCCGGGTCCGCATCCATTCGCACAGAGCGCGCCCGCTGTTGCCGATCGGACGCAGCACGGTCAGAGCGGTCACGGCGTCCCCGAACTCCGCAGGCAACAGGCGCCAGTTGCCTCCCAATCCCACCACGTCACCGCCGGCGCAGGCGGCCACGGCCTGCCCCGGCCGGGGAGCCTCAGTGAGATCCGCTGCGGTCACCACCACCTGGAGGTCTCTGCCGCGCAGCAGGGGCAAACCCTCCATGGCCCTTCTGCCCGGTGAGCCGTTCGCTATGCGCCGTGCCACCGTGGAGAGCGGCCCGAAACCCGTGTCAGGACCGACGGCCAGGAACGGGGCCTGAGGCAGGGCATAGCCGATCTCGATGCCGACCTGGCCACGCAACACATTCGGGTACTCGGGCGCAATCTTCTGCTCGATGAACTTGCTCACGTCTTGTCCCAGAGGCAGCCTCACCTTGTGACGTAGCTCGGGATCCGGCAGCGGAAGTCCCCGCGCATCCTTCTGGAATTCGCCCTCCGGAGCCGATTCGGCCACGGCCTGACGTACTCTGCGCCACAACGCGGGCGGGAGCTCCGTCGGCAGACCCTTGTTCTTCAGTGCTGTCGAGAACGCGCCCTCGAAGGCGGACCAGGTGGTCCAGGTCTGACCACTCAATGCGCGGAGAGCGGCCACCAAGGCGTCCGCCCCGGCGAATCGGGCTGGCTTCCTCCATGATCCGGCATCGGTAACGGTGGCGGGATTCACCGTGAAGTACTGCCGGAGCGGCTGGTCAACCGTGACCTCCTGGTAGGCGAAAGAGTCCACGTCGAGCAACAAAGCCCCGTCCTCGCCGCCAGCTTCCTGCCCCTCGTCCGAGGTGCCGCCGTAGGCGGCTTCGTAGCGCTCCGCGAGGCGGGCGATGTTCTGGTCGGTTAGATAGTGCCGCTTACGGCCCAAGGGCCCGCGCAGTGTCGCGAAGTGCCCCCGCGCGTCCAACGCGATGACTTTGCCTCGCAGTCGAGGCGGCTTGCGGTTGGACAGCAGCCAGAGACACGCAGGGATACCGGTGTTGGTGAACAGATGCGCGGGCAGGGCGACCACGCCCTCCAGCAGGTCGTTCTTCAGTAGCCACTGCCGGATCTTCGACTCGTCCGAGCCGGTACCGCCCCGGTTCAGCAACAGGGCGGGAAACAGAAGGGCCGCCCGCGCACCGCCTTCGGCCGGAGGCCGCATATGGGCGACCATGTGCTGCACGAACAGCCAGGAACCGTCACTGACACGGGGCAGTCCAGCACCGAAGCGCCCGGCGGGACCCGACTCCTCGGCCTCGCGCTTCACTTCGTCCCGCGACCTGCGCCAGTCGACGCCCCACGGCGGGTTCGACAGCAAGTAGTCAAACTTCTCGCCGCGGTACCGGTCGTCGCTGAGAACGTCGCCGGACAGGATGCCCGTCGGATCCGCGCCTCTCATCATGCGTGCGGAACGGGCCATCGCACGACTCTCCGCATTGATCTCCTGGCCGAAGACCTGCACTTCGGCGAGACTGCCCATGCCACGCAGAAAGTCCTCGACGGTGGTGAACATGCCTCCGGTGCCGCAGCACGGGTCATGGACGGCGATCGGCCGACCCGCCCGGTCCAACGTCGCCACGTCCGGGCCGAGCAGCAGCCTTACAGCCAGCGCGGTCACGTCCTGAGGGCTCGTGTGCTCGCCCGATGCCTCCGGCGCCTCGTCGATGAGACGCCGGACCAGTTCCTCGTACTCCCGCCCCATCTCCTGGTCGGAGACGACATCAGGACTCAGATCGAGCTCGGCAAACCGGGACACCACCTGGTGCAGCACACCTGCCTTCGCCAACCGCCTTACCATGGATGCGAATTCGAACGCGTCCAGCGCGTCCACGACATCGGCGGAGAAGCCCCGTACAAAGCGCTCCAGCGCTTCGGCGAGGAGCGACTCGCCATCCGATGGCGTCTCGTCAACTGTAGTGAGCAATCCGCCGAGGCCGTCCGAGGTGTCCGGCGCACCGGCGGTCCCGTCCATTCCGGCCGTCGCCGCGTCCGGGGCGGGGGTCGCAAGACTGCTCTCCCCTTCTGCGTCCGTCACTCTCAGTCGCAGGTCTGACTCATGCCGACGCAGGCAGTCCATCCGGTGCAGCAAGGTGAACGAGAGGATCACCTTACGCCTCTGATTGGCCATTGTGCTGCCCCGCAGCAGATCCGCCACAGCCCAGCCGACATCCACCAGCGCGCGGATTCTGTCCCCAGCCACTCGCCCCTCCTATGCCCGGCGGCCACCCACCAGCCGGGTACCGATCATCATCTCACCCGGTGACCAGGTGTGATGGTGATCGGTGTGTCCGGGTCGCAGGTCTCGGTAACGTGCGCCACGAGGCCCCTTCAGCGCCAAGACATGGAGCGACAGCAGCCCCGAGATCGATCTGGCCGCCATCGTCGAACGCCTCACTCGCGAAGGGGCGCCAGGGTTCGATCGCGTCCGGAAACTCAACGAGTATTTCGCGGCCGCACCTGTATCCATCGAGGAACTGGTCGACTTCCGGAAAATCGAGACCGAGGAGATAGATGGGGTCCAAGTGCACCGCTTGGACCCCAGCGAACCGCTGGAGCAGGTTCTTCGCAAAATCCGAGCACGCCGGACAGCACCGTCTACGACGGCAGAAGACTGAACCGCTGTGCAGCGGACGGCGATGCTCGCGCCCAACACGCTCGTCGGCGCCTCCGGTGCCGGCATGGCGAGCGGAGCCAGTGACTAGCCGCCGCCCTTGGCTCACCGACAAGGGAAACTCGCTGGTCACAGCGATGTGACAGCCGTGGTGGTCGCAGGTGGTCGCACGAGACTGGAGGTGTCGACCTTCCCTCCGCCTCCTGGAGGCGATCCCCATGCGTACTACTGGAGACCGCGGCCTCATCTACCGGAGGTGTGGCTGCCGCGACACATTGCGTCACCAATTCGGAGCACGCTGCCCTCACCTGCTCACTGACGGTGACCACGGGACGTGGACCTTCGCCGTCGACGTCCCGGCACCGCGCCGCCGCCGGACGACCGTCCGCCGGGGCGGCTTCGTCAGCCACGACGCGGCCGAGGGGGCGCTGCGGAGGTTCCTGGAGGGCGAGGCCGGCGGGTTCAACGCCGACCCGAACCAGAGCGTCGCCGCCTACCTGACCGCCTGGCTCGCCGCCAAGGCCCTCGTGCTCAAGCCCACCACCATGGCGCGTTACCGGGACTACGTCCACAACGATCTCGTCCCGGCCTTCGGGACCCTGAAGCTGGACGAGCTCGGGCACCGGCACATCGCCGCGTTCGTCACCGGCGAGCTCGCCGCCGGCCGCGGCAAGACCACCCTCTACCGTTGCCTGGCCACCCTCTCCAGCGCTCTCGGTGACGCGGTCCGCCAGCATCGCCTCGCCCACAACCCCGCCAGTCCCCCGGCACTTCACCGTCCACCGTCGCCAGAGCGCCGGATCTGGACCGCGGACGAGGCCGTCCGCTTCCTCCAGCACTGCCACGAGGCAGACCCAGACATCGCCGACCTGTTCGAGTTCCTCATCGGCACCGGCATGCGCAAAGGAGAGGCCCTCGGTCTGCACTGGGACGACGTCCACCTGGCCGAGCGTGTCCTCTATGTACGGTGCACGCTCTCCGCGATCGACAACAACCACCTCGTCATCACCACGCCCAAGACCCGTACCAGTCGGAACTGGGTAGCCGTCTCACCCCGCGTCGCCACCGCACTCGAGCACCGGGCCCGGTCAAGGGCCCGCCGCCACAGCGACCCCAGCGATCCATTCACCGGACTCGTCTTCTGCAGACCCGACGGCCGACCGCTGCGACCCCACACCGTCCTCGACCGGGCTCCGGCAACTCTCCAAAGAAGCTGGCGTACCCCGGGTGACCGTTCACGACCTGCGGCACCTGGCCGCCACCATCACCATCACCGCCGGCGTCCCGCTCACCGTGGTCTCCAAGACGCTGCGGCACTCCACCCTCTCGACCACCGCAAACATCTACAGCCACCTCACCCAACAAGCCGCCCGCGAAGCCGTCGACACCATCGACCACACGCTGACCAGAGCCGAGAGGGCCAGCACGCATGCAGACCGCCCGGCATGGCTGCGACCACCACGCGACCACATCCAACGCCTCCGCGAGGCCCTCCACCGGCTCCACTCCCCCGCCCCGCCCGCGTACAGCATCATGGCGAACCAGCCCCGCACCGGGTGTGCGACCACACGGCGACCACCAGGACTCCGGGCACGGAAAAGGCCGCCCTCTCATGGATGAGAGAACGGCCTCCGACCTGCAAGAAGCAAAGTCGGGACGACAGGATTTGAACCTGCGACCCCTTGACCCCCAGTCAAGTGCGCTACCAAGCTGCGCCACGTCCCGATGCGCCTCTGACCTGGGCTTTCCCCTGGCCGGACGCGCAGGGAAACAATACCGCACTTCACCCGGTGGTCGCGCGCGGCTTTCCGGCCGGGGTACGGGACCGGGGTCTGCGGGTGCCCCGGCGGCTCAGGCGGGGGTGCCCAGGTTTGGGTGGGCTTCCGCCAGCCGTTTCGGGGCGGCCTGCCGCCATGCGTCCGCCAGGATGGCCCGGAGCTCCGCGCGGTCGTCCAGGGCCGCCAACCGGGCTCGCAGCCAGGCGTAGTTGTCGTCGTGGCCCGCGCGGAGGAAGAACTTGGCGGGCTCGGCGGCGATCAGTTCCGCCCGCTCCTCCCTGGGGCACTTGAACCCGACCGTCGTGTCGTCCTCCCCGAGGGCGGCGAACACCTTCCCGGCCACCCGGAAGGTCGGCATGCCCCAGGACAGCTTCTCGCTGCTGTCGGGCAGGGACAGCGCGATCTCACGGACGTCCTCCGCGGTGATCGGCATGGTGAACGCTCCTCTCCCGGCCACCCTCGTCCTCACCGCCACCGTAGCCCCCGGCACCGACAGCCGCCCCTCACCACCCTCCCCCGCTGTCCTCCCGCCGGTGGATCCGGTCGACCAGTTCCGCGGCGAGGACCTTGATCGTGGCCAGGCCCTCGGTCCCCCACCGCCGCGGCACCGTGTCCACCGCGCACACCGTCCCCAGGACGATGCCCCGCCGGTCGGTCAGCGGCGCGCCCAGGTAGGAGCGCACCCCGCTCTCGTCCACCACCGCGTTTCCCGCGAACCGCGCGAAGTCCCGTACGTCCTCCAGGACCAGCGCCCGCCGCCGCGCCACCACGTACGGGCAGTAGCCGTGGTCGCGCGCCAATACCCGGGCCGGATAGCCGCGGGCCGGGGCCTCCGGGCCGTGGTGCAGGCCAGCGAAGAACTGCCGTTCCTCCCCGATGAAGTTGACCCCGGCGTACGGTGCTCCGGCGGTCTCCGCGATCCGGCGTGCGAAGGCGTCGAGTTCGGCGTCGGACCGCTCTCCCAGGCCCAGTTCCCGCAGCCGCAGGACCCGGGACGGTGCCTCCCGGTCCACCGGGGTGAGCAGCAGATGTCCGGTCGACTCGTAGTACGTCATGCTTCCCGTTCCCCCTGGGCCGTGACTGTGACTCTGGCCGTGGCCGTGGCTGTGGCCGTGGACAGCAGATGGTGGACGAGGGCCGCGAGGGCGCCCGTACCGGAACCGGTGAGCCGTGCGTCGCACCGGACGACCGGCACGTCCGGCGCCAGGCCGACCGCCTCGCGCACCTCCTCGGCGGAGTAGCGGTACCCGCCGTCGAACTCGTTGACCGCGACGACGAAGCCGATGCCGCGCCGTTCGAAGAAGTCGACCGCCGGGAAGCAGTCGGCCAGCCGCCGCGTGTCGGCCAGGACCACCGCTCCCAGCGCGCCCGCGCACAGCTCCTCCCACAGGAACCAGAAGCGCTCCTGCCCGGGCGTGCCGAAGAGGTACAGGACATGGCGGTCGTCGAGGGTGATCCGGCCGAAGTCCAGGGCCACCGTGGTGGTGGTCTTGGCCTCGACTCCGTCGAGAGGGTCGTCCGCGGCGCCGAACCCGCTGAGCAGTTCCTCCGTACACAGTGGTTCGATCTCGCTGACCGCGCCCACGAAGGTCGTCTTGCCCGCCCCGAACCCGCCCGCGACCAGGACCTTCAGGGTCGTGGGGAGGGTGTCAGAGTCTTCTGCGCAGGCCATCGAGCACCGCTCTCAGGAGGGACTGGTCATCGGCCGGGCGGTCCGGGAAATGGGGGGCCCGGGCGGTCACCGCACCGGCCTGCACCAGATCCGACAGCAGGACTTTGGCCACCACCGCGGGCAGTCTCAGCTGGGCGGCCACCTCGGCGACGGTGACCGTCGCGGCGCCCGCGCAGAGCCGGAGGGCGAGGGTGTGGTCGGCGCCGAGGGGCGGCCGGGGGCGTACCCCGGTCGCGGTGACCAGGGAGAGCAGGTCGAGGGCCACGGTCGGGCGGGTCCGGCCGCCGCTGGCCGTGTACGGGCGCATCACCCGGCCCGCCGTGGCGTCCAGCCAGGGGGTGTCCCGGCGGCCGGCACCGGGCGGGCGGGTCCGCATGGTGCCCATGGCCCTCATGGCCCGGTCGTGGCGGCGGCCCGGTGTCGGGGCGGGGCCGCCAGATAGGGGCGCACGCTCTTGACCAGCATGGCCATCTCATAGCCGAGCACGCCGGCATCGGCCGCGCGGTCGGCGAGCACCGCCAGACAGGTGCCGGAGCCGGCGGCCGAGACGAAGACGAGCGCGGCGTCCAGCTCCACCACGACCTGCCGGACCTCGGCCCCGTCGGCGAACCGGGCTCCGGCGCTGCGGCCGAGCGAGTAGAGGCCGGAGGCCAGCGCCGCCATGTGGTCGGCGCTGTCCGCGTCGAGCCCGTGGACGCAGGTGACCAGGCCGTCGGCGGTGAGCAGGACGGCGCTGCGGGTGTACGGGACGCGCTGGACCAGACCGCTCAGCAGCCAGTCCAGGTCGGACAGCCGGGTGCCCGGACGCCCGGATGACACTCCGGACGGCATAACGGACGACGTGCCGTATTCGGCGGGCTCGGGCAGCGGTCCGGTCCGGCTCGCGTGGCTCGTGGTCGTCGCTTCGACGGTCATGGGAGGCGCTCCTCAATCGGTGGGATCGACATCAGGACGGTTCACGGGTTCTCGGACTGGGCGCGACCGAAGCCGCGCTGGAAGGCGGCCATGAGTCCGGGGTCGTGTACGGGCTCCGCCTCGCCGGGGACCGCGGCGGGCCGGGGGGCGGGTGTCCGGCGGAGTTCCGGCGCGAGGTGGGCCTGCGCCCGGCGCCGCGGCAGGGGCGGCCGGGCCGCCTCTTCCGCCGGCTCGGGCCGGACCGGTTCCGCGGGGGCTGGCACCCGTACGGGGAACCGCTCCCCCGGGCCGCCGTCGGAGGGCGCACGGTCCGCGGCGCCGGGCCCGGGTGCCGGGGGAGGCGGCCCGGACACCCGTACCGGGACCAGCGGGGGCAGCGGAGACGGCGTGGCCGGCGTGGCCGGCGTGGCCGGCGTGGCCGGCGTGGCCGGCGTGGCCGGCGTGGACAGCGTGGACAGCGTCGACGGCGTCGACGGCGTCGACGGCGCAGTCAGCGGTGCGGTGGTGACCGGCCGGGAGGTCCCCGCGGCGGCTTCGGCGGGCTCCGCCCCCAGCAGTTCCTGCGGCAGGACCAGTACGGCCAGCACCCCGCCGTAGATGTTGGACTTGAGCTCGACCGCGATGCCGTGCCGCCGGGCCAGTGCCGAGACCACGAACAGGCCGATCCGGCCGTCCGCCAGCAGGTGCCGGACATTGATCTGGTCTGGGTCGCCGAGCAGCGCGTTCATCCGGTGCTGTTCCTCCGGCGGCATCCCCAGCCCGCGGTCCTCCACCTCCACCGCGATCCCTGCCGTCACCCGCTCCGCCCGCAGCGTCACATCGGTGTCGGGGGCGGAGAACACCGTGGCGTTCTCTACGAGTTCGGCCAGCAGGTGCACCACGTCCGCGACGGCGTGCCCGCGGACGGTGCCGCCCGCCGGGGGCACCACCTTCACCCGGGTGTACTGCTCCACCTCGGCGACCGAGGACCGCAGCACCTCGCTCAGGTCGATCGGCCGGGTCCACTGCCGGCGGGACGCGGCCCCGCCGAGGACCGCCAGGTTCTCCGCGTGCCGCCGGATCCGGGTGGCCAGGTGGTCGACGTGGAACAGTTCCTTGAGCAGGTCCGGGTCCTCGACCGTGTCCTCGAGCTCGTCCAGCAGCGAGATCTCGCGGTGTACCAGCGACTGGAGCCGGCGGGCGAGGTTGACGAAGACCTCCACCCGGTGGTCGCCGCCGGGCGGCCGGGCCTCCGGACCGGCCAGCCGGACCAGAACGGCCTGGGCATGGTCCCGGGCACCGCGCAACTCCTGTGCCAGCAGCCAGAATTCGTCCGCGGCGGCGGCTGCCCCACCGGTCGGCCGGGCGGTTCCCGCGCGGGCGGGCCGGGCGGGCCGGTCCGGGGTCCCGCCGCGCTCGAGAAGCTCCGCCGTCGTCCGCAGTTCCTGCCGGCCCCGGCTGCTGGACCGGCGCAGCGCCTCACAGCGGTCGCGTACGGTCTTCGCGGCGCGCTGGGCCCCCAGCAGCGCGGCGGCCAGCGCGGCGGCCACCAGCAGCCCGCAGCCGGCCAGGACCGGCCAGAGCCGGGCGTCCCGGTCACCGGCGCCGCCGCCCAGTTGCAGGGTGAAGATCACGGCGGCGGCGCCGCTGAGCCCGGCGGCCAGGGTGGGGAGCAGGGCCGCCCGCAGGAGCTGGGGCCGTATCTGCCGTCCGGGTCCGGAGGCGGCGTGTCTCGACGAGGTGTGGCGGGCGGCGGCGCGGAGTCCGGACATCGGCGTCCTCGGTACGTGGGGCCGGACCCCGGCGCGGTTCCGGAACCCGGTGTTGATCACCGAGTACCCACGCTAGTCCGCACGCTCCCGGCCCTGGTGGCCAGTTGGGGAACTTCACCGGGGTGCTTCCCGCTCCCGAAGGAGCGCTCGTACGACAGCCCGATTGCGCCCCGGGCCACCGGACGAGCGCCGGGCGGCGACCGGCCACCCCCAGGGCCCCCGGGGCCGCCCCGGGCATGATCAGACACGATCGGGCATGATCGGTTCCAGGGCAGGCCCGCCCGCCCCTGCCCAATGCCCCATATCCGATGTCCGACTGTTCCTACCGCAGGAGTTCCCTCACATGTCCCAGATCACGGTCCGCGCCGCCCGGCCGGAGGATTTCGCCCAGTGGCGCCCGCTGTACCGCGGCTACGCCGAGTTCTACCGGGTGGAACAGACCGAGGCCGCCGCCGCGCTGGTGTGGTCCTGGGTGACCGACCCCGGCCACGAGGTGAACGCCCTGGTGGCCGAGGACGAGGCGGGCCGCCTCGTCGGCCTGGCCCACTACCGCCCCTTCGCACGACCGCTCGCCGCGGCCGTCGGCTGCTACCTCGACGACCTGTTCGTGGCGCCGGAACACCGCGGTACGGGCGCGTCCGACCTGCTGCTCGCCGCCCTGCGCGAGCTCGCCGCCGAGCGCGGCTGGAGCGTGGTCCGATGGATCACGGCCGACGACAACTACCGGGCCCGGTCGAAGTACGACCAGCTGGCGACCCGGACCATGTGGATCACCTACGACATGGCCCCCGAACACTGATTCCACCCCGCCCCGCCCCACCCTCGCGGTGTTACCGTCGCGCCATGTCCAAGACCGAAATCGACGTGCTGACCGCCGAGTTCTTCGGCGCCTTCGACAACCGCGGCGGTAAGCCCGCCGACCTGGACCGGCTTCGCCGGCTGGTCATCCCGGGGGGTGTGATCGTCAAGACCGGCTCCGATTTCACGGTCTACACCGTGGACGGGTTCATCGAGCCCCGCCGGCAGCTGCTCGGCAGCGGCCGGCTGGTCGAGTTCGCCGAGTGGGAGACCTCGGAGCGGACCGAGATCGCCGGCGACATCGCCTCCCGGTTCGGCGAGTACGCCAAGTCGGGGATCCTGGACGGCGAGCCGTTCGAGGGCGGCGGCACCAAGACCATCCAGTTCGTCCGCACCCCGGAGGGCTGGCGGATCGCCGCCTTCTCCTGGTCCGATGTGGAGAGTGGTGAGCTGCGATGAGTGAACCGACGAAGCCCCGGATCGAACGTCCGGAGGGCGATGCTCCCCAGGAGCTGACCGTCCGGGACCTCGTCCTCGGGGACGGTCCCGAGGCAAAGCCGGGCAGGGTGGTACGGATTCACTACGTCGGGGTCACCTTCGAGTCCGGAGTGGAGTTCGACGCCTCCTGGGACCGGGGCGAGCCGTTCAAGTTCGCCGTGGGTGGCGGCAGGGCCATCAAGGGCCTGGACCGGGGACTCAGGGGGATGAAGGTCGGCGGTCGCCGAGAGATCACCATTCCTCCGCGCCTCGGCTACGGCAAGCAGTCCCCCTCGCCTTTGATCCCGGCGGGTTCCACGCTCGTCTTCGTGGTGGACCTGCTCTCGGTGGTCTGAGGCGGTCCTGCTTCTCCCCGGGCGGGCATGGGCCGATGCCCTTCGGGCAGGGATCGAGGTCCCGCTGCCCCCGCGGCGGCTGGACGACGGCTTCGGTGCCCGAAAGGAAGTGCCATGCGAGCGCAGGACCAGCATGAGCAGCAGGACGAAGGAGCTGGGATACCGGGCCGGTGGGCGGGGGACGATCAGCAGTGGTGGGACTGGTACATGACGCTGGCCGCCGATGCTGAAGCCGACCCGACGCAGCCGGCCCGCGCCCCGCAGCCCGCGCCCGTGCGGGCGGCGTCCGACCACGAGGTCGAGGCGGCCCTTGCCGCTCCGTATCCCCTGGCCGAGGAATCCCTCGCCTTCTTCGGCCGCCACAGCTTCGTGCGCCTTCCCGATGTGCTCACACCCGCGGTGGTCGCGGCGCCGGCGCAGCGCGCGGACCGGTTACTGGAGGCCGCACACGGTCCGCACCATCCCGGCCGGTTCCTCGCTCTGGAGCAACTGTGGCCGGCCGACCCGCTGATGCGGAGCGTCGCGCTGTCGCGAAGGCTCGGCGACATCGCGGCGCAGCTACTCGGGGTTGGGGCGGTGCGGCTGTACCACGACAACATCCTCTCCAAGGAGCCGGGTTGCGGGCGCACTCCCTGGCACCGGGACAGCGACCACTACCCGCTCGACTCCCCCGCCGTCGTCACCTCCTGGATCCCCTTGCGGGACATCCCCACCGAGATGGGCCCGCTGGCCTGCCTGTCCCGTAAGGACGCGGCCCGCGCGCTGCCCGGACTCTCGGCGTCACCGCTGAAGCGCTCCTTCGACGAGCAGGTCGCCGCCGGCGCCAACCGCACCACGGCACCACGGCACCACGCCGCGTAGTTTGCTCGTCCGGCCCCAGACGTGTTGGAGATGCGGTCACAGTGCTTGGCGTATCAGGGCGGGTTGGACGGCAACGCCCCACGCTGCGCGACAACGACGGCTGACCTGCCACGAACTGACCAGGGCCCGGGGCGCTTTGCCCCGCGCTCGCGATCTGTCAGGCGACCGTCCCGCCTGCGTTGCGAATCAGTCGCTGGAGCACCTTCAGTGTGGTGACGTAGTCGGCGTCGTCGATGCCCTCGTGGAGGGCGGCGCGGATCGCTGGGGCGTTGCGGGCCAGGTCGACGCGGGCCTGTTCCCCCTCCGCGGTGAGCCACAGCCGGTCCTCGGCGTCCCGGGTCAGCCAGCCGCGTTCCAGGAGCCCCTCGGCCTCCACCGCCAGATCGTCTTCGGGACGGATGTAGGAGACCATGGCCTCCCGCAGCTCGGGCAGGGTCATCCCCTCACCGTCGGGCGAGATGTCGTTCACCGACAGATTGCGCAGCAGCCAGAACTGGGGCTGGGTGTAGCCCTTCTCGGTCATCCGGGCCCGTGTGTACGAGATGAGCGCCTCGTAGGCGACACCGGTCCAGTACGCAGCGGGCTGTCCGGCGAGTTCGGCGTCGGAGATCTGCTGGGTCGTCATGGGATGTCCCCTCCAGGTACTTCAGCGTGGAGCCCGCACACCGTGCAGGTCATGCCGAGACCGTATGACCTCAAGTGCGGTTGAGGGCAAGCGGGTGATCTTCCCCGGGGTATGTGCGACGTTGCCCCCCACGATGGATCGATCAAAGGGTCGCTGGAGGTTCTCCCGTAACACCTGGTCGCAGGTGGGATGATCTTGGAGGGGGCGGGCTGGTGCGCGTCGATCGCGCTCAGGGCGGTGGCGGCCATGGCTCTGACGATGCCGGCGATCAGGACGTGTCGGCCCTGGAGTCCTAGCTCAGACACCAGCCGCAAACTAGGTCGCGGGTAGCCGGACGAGCCCCGTTTCCCCCTCCTGGGCGCCGTCGTTGGTCTGATCGAGTGATCGAGGCCAAAGGGGCGGGCGTGCGGCAAGAGTGGTCGCCAGAGGAGCTGTTGGCGAACTGGACGCTGGTAGACGGTGACTGGGACCTGGTGGCGAACAAAAGCGGGACGACCCGGCTCGGCTTCAGCCTCTTGCTGAAGTTCTTCGAGCTGGAGGGCCGGTTCCCCGATGTGCTGGAGGAGGTCCCGCCGGCCGCGGTGGAGTACGTCGCAGATCTGGTGAAGGTCCCGGCCGGCGACTTCGCGAAGTACACGCTGGTCGGCCGGACTGCCGAGTACCACCGCAAGCAGATCCGTGAGGCCCTGGGCTTCCGGCCCTCGACGGTCGCGGACGAGAAGACGCTGGCCGAGTGTCGGGCCCGGAAGATCGAGCCGCCGGGCCGGACCCGGGTCGAGAAGGTCCTCGTCGCGGCGCGGGGCAAGTGGGAGAAGACATTCTGCGCCCGCACGATCGGCCGCCTCGGCGAGGCAGGCACGGCTCGGCTGCTGTCCCTCGTGATCGAGGACAACGAGGCGGGTACCGCGCTGCTGGCCGCGCTCAAGCGCGACCCGGGCGCGGTCGGCTTGGACTCCCTGCTCACGGAGTCACCAAGCTCAACGACGTGCGCAAGCTCGGGTTGCCCGACGGGCTGTTCACGGACTGCTCGGAGAAGCTGGTGGCCGCCTGGCGGGCACGGGCGATCAAGATGTACCCCTCGGACTTCCGCGACACGGCGGAGGACGTACGGATCACCCTGCTCGCGACGCTGTGCTCGTCCCGGCAGGCGGAGATCACCGACGCCCTGGTCGACCTGCTGGTTGCACTGGTCCACAAGATCAACGCACGCGCCGAGCGGAGGGTGGAGAAGCAGCTCACCGCCGAGCTGAAGAAGGTCCGCGGCAAGGAGGGCATCCTCTTCAAGCTGGCGACGGCCGCCGTCGACAAGCCCGACGAGGTCGTACGCCGGGCCTTGTTCCCGGTGGTCGGGGAGAAGACACTGCGGGAACTGGTGGCCGAGGCGAAGGCGAACGAGAAGATCTTCAAGGCCAAGGTCCGCACCACGCTCCGGTCGTCGTACAGCTCGTACTACCGGCAGATGCTGCCGCCGCTGCTGAACACCCTGGGCTTCAAGTGCAACAACACCGCCTACCGGCCGGTGATGGACGCGATGAAGCTGCTGAGGAAGTACGCCGACGTCGACGGCAAGACCCGCTTCTACGACGCCACGGACGTGGTGCCGATGGACGGCGTGGTGCGTAAGGACTGGCGCGAGGCGGTCGTCGACGACAAGGGCAAGGTCGAGCGCATCCCCTACGAGCTGTGCGTCCTGGTCGCCCTGCGGGACGCGGTCCGCCGCCGCGAGATCTACGCCGAGGGCGCCGCCCGCTGGCGAAATCCGGAGGACGACCTGCCAGGCGACTTCGAGGCCACCCGCGCTGTGCACTACGCCGCGATCCGCCAGCCGCTGAACCCGAGGGCGTTCATCGCAGACCTGAAGAAGCGCATGACCGCGGGCCTGGACCGGCTCTCCGCCTCACTCGCGGACGGCTCAGCGGGCGGGGTGAAGGTCACCACCCGCAAGGGCGAGCCGTGGATCACCGTGCCGAAGCTGGAGCCGCTGGACGAGCCCACCGGCCTCCAGGCGCTGAAGGACGAGGTCGTACGCCGGTGGGGCGTCCTGGACCTCCTGGACGTGCTGAAGAACTCCGACTTTCTGACCGGCTTCACCGAGGAGTTCTCCTCGGTGGCCGCCTACGAGCGCATCGACCGGGACGTCCTCCAGCGCCGCCTCCTGCTGGCCCTCTTCGCGCTGGGCACGAACATGGGCATCCGCGCCATCGTGGCCACCGGCGAGCACGGCGAGAGCGAAGCCGCCCTGCGGCACGTGCGCCGGCACTTCATCACCGTCGACAACCTCCGGGCCGCCGTCACCAGGCTGGTGAACGGCACATTCGCCGCCCGCGACACCGCATGGTGGGGACAGGGCACGGCCTGCGCGTCGGACTCGAAGAAGTTCGGGTCCTGGTCCTCGAACTTCATGACCGAGTACCACGCCCGCTACGGCGGCAACGGCGTGATGATCTACTGGCACGTCGAACGGAAGAACCTCTGCATCTACTCCCAGCTCAAGTCCTGTTCGTCGTCCGAGGTCGCGGCGATGATCGAGGGCCTGCTGCGGCACTGCACCGACGCCGAGATCGAGTCCCAGTACGTTGACACGCACGGCGCCTCGGTAGTCGGGTTCGCCTTCACCGAACTGCTCAATTTCCGCCTGCTGCCGCGGCTGAAGAACATCGGCAGCATCCGCCTGTACCGCCCGGACGACACCCCGCCCGGCTGGCCTGCCCTCGGCGCTTCGCTGACGCGGCCGATCCGCTGGGAGCTGGTCGAGCAGCAGTACGACCAGATGGTGAAGTACGCGACCGCCCTCCGGCTCGGAACGGCGGAGGCCGAGCAGGTGCTGCGGCGCTTCACCCGCGGCGGCCCCAAGCACCCCACCGACCAGGCCCTCGAAGAACTCGGCCGCGCGGTGCGAACGGTCTTCGCCTGCGACTACCTCGCCAGCCCCGGCCTGCGCCGGGAGATCCACGGCGGGCTCCAGGTCGTGGAGAACTGGAACAGCGCCAACACCGTGCTGCACTACGGCAAGGACGGAGTCCTGACCGGCCCCGACAAGGAGCATGCAGAGACCTCGATGCTCGCCCTGCACCTGCTCCAGTCCGCGCTCGTGCACGTCAACACCCTGCTGATGCAGCAGGTCCTGGCCGAACCAGCCTGGTCGAAGAAGCTCAGCGACGAGGATCGACGCGGCCTGACCGCGCTGTTCTGGTCCAACGTCAACCCGTACGGAACCTTCCGCCTGGACATGGACGCCCGGATTGACCTGGGGCCGGTTGTCGTCGTTCCGCGCCCCCGCACAGCTGCCAGCGCCGCCGACCGATCACGCACCCAGACACGCTGACGGGCTCCGGGGTACGTCGACCATGCGACCGGCCCCGCGAACCGGCCTCACAGTGCCCACTATCGCTCCGTGACCCACGTCACATCCGGTTCCTGTCAGGAATCGGGTCGCTGTCCCGCTCAAGTCACCGAAGGCAAGCGAAACGACAGGAGCGAGACATGAAGCACCGCATCGTCGTCCTCGGCGCCGGCTACGCCGGGAGCTACGTGGCCGGGACCCTGGCCCGTCGGCTGTCGCCGGCAGACACCGAGATCACCGTGGTCAACGCCGAGCCGGACTTCGTCCAGCGGCTGCGGCTGCACCAGCTCGCGGCCGGCCAGGAGATCGAGGCCCCGCAGCTCGCCGACGTCTTCGCGGGCACGGCGGTACGGCTGCGCCGGGCCCGTGTCACCACCATCGACCCCGAACGCCAGGTCGTCGCCGTGGCCGATGCCGACGGCGGCGGCGAGCTCGGCTACGACACGCTCCTCTACGCGCTCGGCAGCCACGGCGCGGACCACGGTGTCCCCGGCGTGGCCGAGCATGCCTTCGACGTCGCCACTCGGCCCTCCGCGCTGCGCCTGCGCGAGCGCCTGGACAGCCTGAGCAAGCGGGACGCAGGCGGGAGCGCCCTGGTCGTCGGCGACGGGCTGACCGGCATCGAGACCGCCACCGAGATCGCCGAATCCCGGCCCGGCCTGTCGGTGACGCTGGTCGCACGCGGAGAGCTGGGCGCCCCGCTCTCCGCCGGAGCCCGCAGCCACCTGCGCCAGACCTGCGACCGGCTTGGCATCACCGTCTTGGAACACACCAGCGTCGAAGCCGTCGAAACGGCGCGGGTGCTGTGCGCCGACGGCACCGCCCTGGCGTCCGACGCAACTGTGTGGACGGCCGGGTTCGCGGTCAGCCCCATCGCCGCCGCGAGCGGGCTGGAGGTCACCGAGGACGGCCGGATCGTCGTCGACCGCACCATGCGGTCGGTCTCGCACCCGAACGTCTACGCCGCCGGCGACAGCACCTACGCCATCGGCAACAACGGCCAGCCGCTGCCGATGTCCTGCGCCTCGGCCGGCTACACGGGCCGACAGGCCGTGGACGCGATCGTGGGACGCCTGACCGGGCGCGAGATCGCCAACACCAAGCTGGAGTACGTCGGGAACCACATCAGCCTCGGGCGGCGGGACGGGATCCTGCAGATGGTCGACGACCAGGGGCAGGCGAAGCCCAAGTACATGGGTGGCCGGAAGGCCGCACGGATCAAGGCGGGCATCGTCAGGATGTCTCTGTGGGCCACCGAGCACCCGACCTTCGGCCTGCCCAAGCGCAAGCACCACCTGGCCGCCGCGCCGGACGCGTCCCCCGCCGAGAAGGCGATCGCGTAGCCGCGCCCCCACCTCACTGGTCAATACGGCAATCCACCCGGGCTCGGGCCCGTGTTCCGGCGTGGACGCGTCGGATCCGAAACCCCTCTCCCCAGTGATGAACTCCCTCCTCCGAAGGAGAAGTCATGTCCGCTCAGGCCGCGACCGCAGCCGACGCGTCGCCCTCCCCCTGGCCGACAGTGGTCAGGGCGGTCGCCTTGCTCACGGTGACCATCAGCCTGCTGCTCACCGCCTTCGCCTGGCCGTCGGTACGCTCATCGGTGCATGACGTGCCGATCGCCGTCGCCGGGCCCCCTGCCGCCGTCAAGCGGATCACTCCCGTACTCGACCAACGGCTTCCCGACGGCTTCAAGGTCACCGAGGTCGCCGACACCACCGCCACCGAACAGCTGATCCGCGACCGCAAGGTGTACGGGGCGATCGACCTGAGCTCCGGCAGCCCACAGGTCATCACCGCATCAGCCGGGAGTATCGCCGTCGCCCAGACCCTGAACACCATCGCGACCGGCCTCAGCCAGGCCCGGGGACCCGGCACCGCTGTCGCCGCCCGCGACCTCGTACCGCTGCCGGCCGACGACCCGCGCGGCGCCGGACTGGCCGCCGGAGCCCTACCGCTGGTCATGGGCGGCCTGCTCGCCGCCCTGCTGCTGAGCAGGCTCGTCCACGGCAGCGTCCACCGCGTCACCGGAGCACTCTCCTTCGCCCTCACCGGCGGACTCGCCGCAACAGCAATCCTGCAGTTCTGGCTCGGCTCACTCGACGGCTCCTACTGGGCCAACTCCGGCGCCGTCGCCCTGACCATCGCGGCCATATCCCTGACCATCCTCGGTCTCGAATCCCTGCTCGGGTACGCCGGCTTTGGCCTCGGCGCCGCCACCATGATGCTCATCGGCAACCCCCTCTCGGGCACCGCGACCGCACCCGAGATGCTGCCCGGCTGGTCCGGCAGCCTCGGCCAACTGCTACCGCCCGGGGCCGGCGGCCGGCTGCTGCGCTCCACCGCCTTCTTCGACGGCCACGGGGCCACCGCCGCCGCCACCGTCCTGGCGACGTGGTTCACGCTCGGTCTGGCACTGTGCCTGGCCGGCAACCTCCGCCGTTCCACCGCCACGACGGCAGACCCCGCAGCACGGCCGGCCCTGCCCGTGACCGTCTGACCCCCCACAGCACTTGCCGACTGCGGGAGGTACCCGCACCACGGGAAACGGAGCGTCTTAGGGTGGCCCGCATGGACAGCACCGCGGTGGACCTCTTCGACACAAGCCGGTTCGAGGCCAGCCGCAGCCGGCTGGCCTCGCTGGCGTACCGGCTGCTGGGCTCCGCCACCGACGCCGAAGACGCGGTGCAGGATGCGTTCTTGCACTGGCAGGCCGCGGACCGACAGCGGATCAAGGTACCGGAGGCGTGGCTGACCAAGGTCGTCACCAACCTGTGCCTGGACCGGCTCCGCTCGGCACAAGCCCGCCGCGAACGCACCGCCGGTGCCTGGCTGCCCGAACCGCTCCTCGACGGCGACCCGATGCTCGGCCCGGCCGACACCTTCGAGCAACGCGAATCGGTCTCCCTTGCCCTGCTGACGCTCATGGAGCGCCTATCCCCCGTCGAACGGGCGGTCTACGTCCTGCGCGAGGCGTTCGCCTACGGCCACGCCGAGGTCGCCGAGATCCTCGACATCACCGAGTCCGCGAGCCAGCAGCACCTCCACCGGGCCCGGCGCCGCATCACCGCCGCCCGCAGCGGTGGCGCCGAAGTCGACCCCGCGTCCGCCCGCAGGATCGTCGAGGAATTCCTCGCCGCGGCCACCTCGGGCCGCACCGAACGGCTGGTGGCGCTGCTCACCGACGACGCGACCGCGGTCTCCGACGGCGCCGGCGGCCTGGCCAAGACGCTGCTGCGGTACGACACTCCGCAGCGCATCGCCGCCGTCGTACGGGCCGGCTTCAAACCCACAGACGCGAAGCGGCGGATGGCTGGCGGCACGCCCGCCGTGCACTACGCGCTCGTCAACGGAGCCCCCGCCATCCTCTTCGTGCTCGGCGACCAGGTCGTCGGCTCCACGATGTTCGACATCGTCAACGGCAAGATCGCAACCATGCACGGCATCGCCGCCCCCAACCGCCTCGCCCGTCTCACCGAAGCCTGGCGGCAGCACGAACCGGACGCGCCGCTCATCGCCCAGTGGTGACCCAGCTGCCCCCGGCCAGGCTCAGCACCCGCGCTGGCCGGGTGGGCCAGCCGACCGGGTGCCAAGGAGCGCAACGGCCTTCCCGCACGTGCCGATGCGGGACGCGCCCGTGTTTCATAGGTGGTCGCTCATGAAACACCCGGCCGGGCGGCCGTCCACCTGCGCCGATCATGTTTCATGAGTTGTTGCAAACGCCTGGACATCTGAAACAGCCTCATGAAACAGTCCGGGGTCGTGAGCGACGACTTCAAGCGCGTGGAATCGCACGACTGCCCGATGTCCACCTGCGCCGCCCCCGCGGGCTCCCCATGCCGGACCGGCAAAGGCAAGGTGGCCATCCAGTACCACACCGCCCGCTTCCGCCTCGTGCCCCAACTCGCCAAGGCGCTCAGCGTGCCGACCCCCGCCGTACGCAAGCCGGGCTCGGCATGGACCGAACTGCCCCGGCCCGTGCGCGCCGGCGCCGAACCGGTCGGACACGTCCGCCTCGGCTACGCCCGCGCCTCGACCGCCCGGCAGTCCCTCGACGCACAGCTCGACTCCCTCGCCGAGGCCGGGGTCACCCGGGTCTTCTCGGAGAAGATCTCCACCCGCGCCACCAAGCGCCCCGAGCTGGAGGCCGCCGTGAAGCTCGCCGGGGAGATCCGCTCCTCCGGCGTCGCCGTCACCCTCGTCGTGCACGAGCACAAGCGGCTCGGCCGCGGCATCGAACTCGCCATGCTCGCCGAGGAGCTGAAAGCGAGCGATGTCGGCCTGGAGTTCCTCACCGGAGAACTGAAGGGCTCGCACGACCCGTCCGGCATCGTGTTCACCGTGCTCGCGGCCATGTCTGGCATGGAGCGCGAGTACATCCGCGACCGCACCCTCGAAGGCCACGAGAGCGCGCGGAAGCGCGGCAAGACCATTGGCGGCGCCGGGGTCACCGACGACGACATGCTGTCCATGGCCCTCCACCTGCGCGACCAGGAGATGAGTCTGCGCGACATCGCCAAGCGCCTCGTCATCACCACCGGCGCGAAGAGGGGCCAGCACCCCTCACCCGCCACCGTCATGCGGATGCTGCGGGAGCACGACGAACAGGCCGCCACGGCGGCGGCAGGCGCGTGATCATCCGGCTAGTTTGCGGCTGGTGTCTGAGCTAGGACTCCAGGGCCGTGTCCTCGGCGGTCGCGGTGGCGTCGGCGGCCCGGAATTCGAGGGTGGGCAGATGGTGCGAGGGTCTGATGTCCCAGTACAGACCGCCGCGGTCCATGATCGCGCCGGTGGCGAGGAGACCGGCGACGAGGTCCTCGAAGTGGGAGGGGGACTCGAAGTGGGGCGGGGGCCCGGGCGGGGCGAGGACGGGCGTGCCGGAGGAGATGATGCGCAGGCCCTGACGTACCGCGGCGCGGGCCAGGGAGTGGCGAGTGGCGTGGATCTGGTCGGCGAGCTCGGCGAGGCTGGTGTGGGGGTCGGTGCGGGTCTCGACCTGGTAGCGGGTGAGTTCCGGGCCCACTCGGTCGCCGAGTTCACCGATGGCCTCGGTCACCACCTTCTCGGCGTCGGCGCGCAGTTCGCGGGGGACGGGGTCGGTCATGCTGGCACGATCGGCTGCCCCAGGGCAGCAGGCCGCGGCGTGGGCTCACCGGGGCACCCCAAAGAGCATGCACGCTCACCAGATTCCGTGTTCGAGCTCTTCCATGGAAAGAGTCCACTGGGACTCTTCGTCGGCGAACGGTGTGGGGTCGAAGGCTTCGACGGCCGCACGGAAGCGGGCGGCGAGTTCTTCCGGGTCGGCGTCGTTGTCGTGGTCGATCTCCACCTTGCGGAGCTCGATCAGGGCGAACACCAGGGACTCGATGTCCCGGTGCAGCTCGATGCAGCCAACGGCGCCTTCGGGGAAGGCGTACACCTTTCCCGACGCAGGGTCCAGGGCCAGCAGCGAGGTGAACAGGTAACCCAAACTCCACCACGAGCAACTCTCATCGGGGCATTGGATCCCCTGGTGGTCGAACCGGGGTCCGATCGTGATCGCGTCAACCTCGGGACCGTACGGGTCTGGCACATCCATGCGGGAGGTGAACAGATCAGACGTCGGCAACCCGACCCGACCCAGGAAGTCGGCCGTGCGGACATCAAGGCCGGCGGCGCCCTGGTGGGGGAAGTAGGTGACACCGCCCAGGCCATAGGCCTCGATCAGGTGCTCCGGATTGACGTGAAAGTTCACTCTCGACCGTCTCGAGGGGGTGTGATTCCCCAGGTCACGGCTCGTGCGGCGGCGGCTGAGCGGTTGGGGAGGTCGAGTTTGGCGAGGATGTGCTCGATATGGGTCCCCACCGTGCGCGGGGTGACGTACAGCCGCTCGGCGATCTCCCGGTTGGTTCGGCCGGCGGTCAGTTCCGCCAGCACCTGGAGTTCCCGTGGCGAAAGCCCTCCGGGCCGCCACGCGTCCGGGTGGCGCGCGGCCGAGGAGGCCGGCGCGGCCGGGTGTTCGGGAGCGGCGGCTTCCCCGGGCGCACGGCCGGCCCGGGGGTCGACGACCGCGGCGAGGGCCTCGGTGAGCAGGGTGACCGCGGCACGTGCCGGATCGGGTGCGTGCCGCGGTCGGCGGGTGCTGATGTTCAGCATGCCGACGTATCGGCCGTCGGGGGCGAACAGGCACTGGGCAACGCCGTCCTCGATGCCGAGGGGGCTCAGCACCTCCTGGAATCCGGGGGACGCCTCCAGGAGCTGCCAGGGGACGTCCCCCAGCCAGAGACCGCCCCGTGCCGGGCTGCGCAGCACGGGGAACACCGGGTCGTGGTGGAGGCGGGTCTCGATGTAGACGGTGGCCTCGTCCGGGTAGCTCCCGGCCAGGGTGGTGTGGCGCTGGCGCAGCGGATCCCAGCGGGCGAGGGAGGCGTGGTCGTACTCCATCACCTCCGACAGCGCCGCCAGGACCGAGTGGACGCCGGTCACGCCGTTCGTGGCGCTCCTGGCGGCGTCGCGGACGTGGACGGCCGCGTCCAGGAGGTCCGCTGTGCTGCGCCGGGCTGTCATCCCCCAAGGATGATCATGTGCCCGGAATACGTCAATCGCGGAGGGCCTCGTGCACGACGCGCCCGTCCATGACGGTGAGGACGACGGGCATCCGCGGGATGTCATGAGGGTCGGCGGCGAGCAGGTCTCCGTCGAGCACACAGAGATCGGCCACCTTGCCCGGTTCCAGGGAGCCCTTCCAGTGGTCGGCGAAGTCCTGCCAGGCCGCGTCGATCGTGTACGTACGGATGGCCTCGGCCAGGCCGATGCGCTGCTCGGGGCCGCTGACCCGGCCGGTGGCCTTCGACTCGCGCAGGATCATGGTGGCGATGCCCTGGCGCCAGTCCGGGTACGTGACCGGGGCGTCGGACCCGCTCGCGACGCGCACGCCGGCGTCGATGGCGTCCCGGTAGGGCCAGGCGTAGGCGGACCGTCCGGCGCCGACGAACTCCTCCTCCATATCGGCCACCGTCCACTTGATGGTGGGGTTCATATTGACCCCGAAGCCGTGCGCCGCCAGCACCTTCATGCTGTGCGCGGTGAGGAAGTCGCCGTGGATGACGTAGTGGCGGGCGTCGGGCCGCGGGTGTTCGGCCGCGGCCTCGGCGAAGGCATCGGCGACCGCGTCGATGGCCCGGTCCCCGGTGACGTGGACGCCCAACTGGTGCCCGCGGGCGTGGGCGTGACGGATCATGGCGCCGATCTCGGCGATCCGTTCGGCGTCGGTCTCGCCGCCGACGCAGAGGGAGCCGCAGCCGCCGCCGACGTACGGCTCGTGCATCCAGGCCGTCTTGTTGGGGACGATGCCGTCGCCGAAGATCTTGACGCCGTGGACGGTGAGGCGGCGGGGGTCCGCCGTGCCGTGGGAGGTGTCGAGGGAGTCGAGGGTGTCGAGGGTGTGGGCGAACTCCTCGGCGGTACTGGCCATTCCGGTGGGCAGGACCAGCACCCCGACCCGGGCGGTCAGTTCGCCGCCGGCCAGCAGCTCGCGGTAGACGTCGAGGGTCTCCGCGCCGAGCGCGCCGCGCATGATGCCGTCGCCGCCGGGGCCGAGTCCGGGCTCGGTGTAGCTGGTCACGCCGAGCCGGGCGAGCGTGGCGAGGGTGGACCTGATCGCGTCGGTGCGCTCCTGCCGGCCGAGCGGGGGCAGTGCGTTCTGGACGAGGCCCTGGGCCCCCTCCTGGAGAAGTCCGGTCGGCTCCCCGGCTTCGTCCGCGAGGATCGCCCCGCCGGGCGGGGCGACGGTGTGCCGGTCGACGCCGATCAGTTCCAGTGCCTTGGAGTTGACCCAGGTGGCGTGTCCGGAGAAGGAGTACAGGACGACGGGGTGGTCCGGGCTGACGGCATCGAGGTCGTGCCGCGAGGGCAGGCGCGCCGGATCGGCGAGGCATTCGTCGAGATAGCCGGTGTCCCAGCCGTGCCCGGTGATCCACTGCCCGCCGGACGCCCGGCCGACGGCCTCCCGTACGGCTTCGGCCACCTCCGCCAGGGAGGTCACGGCGGGGTGCCCCAGGTCGAGGGAGAGCGGCGGCGTCGCCATGCCGAAGGCACATCCGTGCAGGTGGGAGTCGTTGATGCCGGGCAGCAGCGTCGCACCCCGCAGGTCGATGACGCGGGTGCCGGGGCCGACGAGCGGCGCGACGTCCTCCCGTCCGCCCACGGCGCTGATGGTCCCGCCGGTCACCGCCAGGGCCGAGGCGACGGAGAACTCCGCATCGACCGTGAGCACCCGCCCACCGACGAACACCAGGTCCGCATACGTGTCCACAGAAGGTCAGTCCTTTCGAACAGCGGGCGCCCTGGGGCGGCCCGCAAACGATCTCCCGAGGACTATGGCCGGGGCCACGCCGCCCGCACATCGGTCATCCCACCGATACGCGTTCGTCAGTGACCGACGCTCGGCGCGATGCAGCCACCTTCCTTGTACGCTCCGTGGGCTTTGATCCGGGCGGGGTCGGCGGGTGATCCGGTGACGCAGGGGCCGGCGCCGGGGATGAAGAGCGTGAAGGCGGGTGCGCCGCCGGCGCGGTAGACGTGCAGGTCATGGCCGGCCGGTAGCCGAGCCCCTTGAGCGTGGCCGCCAGCTCCGCCTCGGTGCCGTGCGCTGTGGCTCCGGGCCCGGTCAGTGCCGTACGGATGCGCAGGGCATGGGCATCGCCCCGGCAGCGCACCGCCGGGGTGGTTCTGCCCGTCTGCCGGTCGGTGTGGTTCTCGACGTACTTGGCGGCCTCGGGGTCCGTGGGCAGGGCGGAAGGCCCGGCCGGCGCCGGCACCGTTGTGGTCCTTTCCGGCGCCGGGCAGCCCGCTGCGATCTCCGGGAAGTCCTTGTCATGCGCCGCCACGGGGTCAGCGGGGATGGGGGTGGTGACGGCGGGCGTGGCGCTCGCGCTTCCCGGTGCCGTGCCGGCTCCGGCGCGCGTGGAGCCGCAGGCGGCCAGGGCCGGCAGGCAGACGACGAGGGCAGCGGTGGCAAGCCGGCTCGGTCGTCTCACCGCTCGCCGGCGAGGTCCAGGTCACCGGTCCGGGGCTCGTCCGGTGCCAGTTCCACCGCCAGCGGGGTGGCACCACGCCACGGGTGGGCGATCGGATGGGAGATCGGGCGCCACCACGGGGCGGTCGGCAGGGGGCCGGCCGGCTCGAAGGGCTCGCCGGGGCGCGGGACGGCCACCGGCTGACCGGCCGCCTCCGCGGCGTCGGCCGTCCACTCCCCCGGCTCCGCCCAGGCGTGGAGGGCCAGGTTGAAGGTGCCCCAGTGGATCGGCAGCAGCACTCCGTGCGGGTTTCCGCCCTGGAGGTCGAGGTGGGCGCGCAGGCCCTCCTCCGGGGTCATGTGGATGTCCGGCCAGTACTCGCTGTAGGCGCCGATCTGGATCATCGTGGCGTCGAAGGGGCCGTGCGCGGCGCCGATCTCCTTGAAGCCGGGGAAGTAGCCGGTGTCCCCGCTGTGGAAGATCCGGTGTTCGTCGCCCGCGACCGCCCAGGAGGCCCACAGGGTGTGCTGCCGGTTGCGCAGGCCGCGTCCGCAGAAGTGGCGGGCCGGGGTGGCGGTGAGGGAGAGGCCGGCGATCTTGGTGGTCTCGTTCCAGTCCAGCTCGCGGATCCGGTCTTCGGACACGCCCCAGCGCTCCAGGTGGGCGCCGACGCCCAGCGGCACCGCGAAGACGGTGTCCGTACCGGCCAGGGCCTTGATCGTGGGCAGGTCGAGGTGGTCGTAGTGGTCGTGCGAGATCACCACCGCGTCCACCGGGCCCAGCGCGGCCAGCGGCACCGGCACCGGGTGGAGCCGCTTGGGGCCGGCGAAGGGGAAGGGAGAGCACCGCTCTCCCCAGACGGGGTCGAACAGCACCCGGCGGCCGTCGATCTCCGCCAGCACGCTGGAATGCCCCATCCAGGTCAGCCGCAAGCCGCTGACCGGCGGTTTTGCCAGGTCGGCCAGGGTGGTCGGATGGACCGGAATGGGTCCTTCCGGGCTGCGGCGGAGCCGCTGCTCCTTGTGGAAGTAGATCTTCGCGAATTCGCGCCGGGAGCCGGACGGCCTGGTGCGCGCCCCCACCGGGTTCTGGAAGACGCCGTCCGCGAAGTTCGGCGAGCGGCGGATGCGCTCCATCCGCTCGCCGGACGGGTCCGCGCCGAAGGCTTCGGACCTCAGCTCGCGCAGCTGCTGACGCAAGGGACGGGAGCCGGTCAAGGCGCCTCCTGGGACGGTGGTGGCAGGACGGGGGACAAGCTGTCTGCCCTTCCCAACGCACACCGACGCCGGAGGATTCCGCTCCCGGCTCCCGTCCCCGGGCTCACAGGGGGAGGAGATCCGGCCGCTTGGGCTCCACATGATCTCCGGAGGACTCCCCCCGCAGCCGCCGCCCGATCCACGGGACGAGGTAGTCGCGCGCCCACTGGATGTTGTCGCGGGTGACCTCCGCGGAGCCGCGCGGCCTCAGCGGCGGCCAGGGCTGGTCGGGGTCGGCGGGCACCTCCAGACCCAGCACCTGGGCGGCCCGCAGGGCGACCCGGGTGTGACCCTCGGGCGAGAGGTGCAGCCGGTCCTCGTCCCAGGCCCGCCGGTCCTGTACGGACTTCAGCGACCAGAGGTCGAGCACCGGGCAGTCGTACCGGTCGGCGATGGCCCGGACGTGCGCGGAGTACGTGGCCACCTTGCCCCTCAGATGCCGGAGCACGGGCACACCGCGGGTGTCGAAGCCGGTGGTGATCATGACCTGGCCGACCGCGCCGGTGAGGTCGGCGACGGCCGCCTCGAAGCGCTCGGCCACGTCGTCGGGGTCGCTGCCGGGCCGGATGATGTCGTTCCCGCCGGCGCAGAAGCTCACCAGGTCGGGGGCGAGCTCCTTGGCCCGCGGCACCTGCTCGGCCACGATCTGGTCGAGCAGCCGCCCCCGCACGGCGAGGTTGGCGTACCGGAAGTCGTGCTCCTCACGGCGGTCGGCCAGCAGGACGGCCAGCCGGTCGGCCCAGCCGACGAAGATGTCCCCCGGCCCCGGGTCCCCCACCCCCTCGGTGAAGCTGTCGCCGAGCGCCGCGTAAGAGCCAATGGTCTGGAATGTCGAAATCGTCGAGTAGTCGTCGTCGCCTGCCACGTCGGCTTATCTTTCCCGGGCGACTGTGACCTACGCGACCGTAGCCAGGGGTTGACGGACCGTGATCTTTGCCACCTGCCCGGGAGGAATACGGCCGGGGCCGGGAATCCCCCTCGGATTCCCGGCCCCGGCCCCCTGACGGACCGCGGTCCGTCAGACGCTCACGCCCTTGGAGCGGAGGTAGTTGAGCGGGTTGATGTCCGAGCCGTAGTTCTGCCCGGTGCGGATCTCGAAGTGCAGGTGCGGGCCGGTGGAGTTGCCGGTGGAACCGACGAGGCCCACCTGCGCGCCGGCGGTGACGCTCTGGCCGACCGACACCGAGAGCTGCGACATGTGGCCGTACTGCGAGTAGTGGCCGTCGGCGTGCTTGATGATGACCTCGTTGCCGTACGAACCGGCCCAGCCGGCCGAGACCACGGTGCCGGCGCCGACCGCCTTGACGCTGGTGCCGGCCCGCGCGGCGAAGTCCACGCCGGTGTGGGTGCCGCTGGACCACATGGCACCGCTGGCCCCGTACGGCGTGTTGACGCGGGCGATGACCGGGGCGACGAAGCCGCCGGCGGTGGCCGCACCGGAGGACTTCGCATCGGCGGCGGAGTTCGCGGCCGGGGCGGACTCCTGCTCCGGCGCCGGGGCCGGGGCGGCCTGCTCGGGAGCGGCCTGCTGCTCGGGGGCGGCCTCGGCAGGCTGCTCCGGCGCGGGGGCGGCCTCGGCGGGCTGCTCCTGGGCGGCGGGGGCCTCCGCGGGCTGCTCCGACCCGGCGGGAGCCTCGGCCGCACCCTGGCCCGGGGCCCCGACGGTCAGCTTCAGACCCGGGTGGATCAGCGACGGGTCGGAACCGACCGCCTCGCGGTTGTCGGCGTAGAGCTGCTCCCATCCGCCGCCGAGCTGCCGGTCCTGGGCGATGTCCGAGAGGCAGTCGCCGGAGACCACGGTGTAGACGGAGGGAACCTGCTGGACCGCCTTGGGTGCGGCGGGCATCGCCAGGGACTGGATCTGCGCCTGGACGGCCACCCGGGCGGCGCTCTGGGCCTGCAGCGCGGCCGGGACCTGGGCGGCGGGGAGTTCGGCGGCGTTGGCGCCGGTGGCACCCAGCAGCGGAAGCGCGAGGGCGGCGCCACCGGTGCCGGCCGCGACGAAACCGCGGGCGATCGGGCTGGACTTGGGGCGGCGGTGCTTACCCGTTCCGGGCATGGCGAATTCCTCTCCGTCGCCTGCGAGGTGAGCTGTCGGGTTCGGACTGGAGATGTCCGGCCGTACGCCGGATGTACATCGCGTGCACATCGGGTGTACGACTTCACCCCGAGCCGTCCCGGAAGAAAGATCCGGAACAGCGGCTTACCTGGTTCCCCCGCTCCTGCCGCGCACGTGAATGGTCGGGTGCGGTTTTCCGGGTAGCGGCAGGATTCGGCGTTCCACCCGGATCGGTCGTGACCGTATTCCAATTCGGGTGCACAGAACAAGCCATGAATTTGCGGAAGGAATCATGGAAGTGATGGATCACCGGAATTCCGGTCACCCTCTGTCCATTCCGGATCGGCAACACCCGTTCCGGCAAGGCAATTCGAAGACGCCGGGCCGCCACTCAACGTCACCGTATGATCCTGCTCACGAGGCATCACCGACCCGGAGGAGTTCCCGTGACGCAGCAGATACCCCACCCTTCGTCCACTGGGCCCGAACTGTCCGGTGTGCGCAACTTCCGTGATGTGGGCGGTTTGTCGACCACGGATGGGCGGCGGGTCAGATCGGGAGTTCTGTTCCGAAGCGGACATCTCGCACATGCCACCGAAACCGACGCAGAGTTTCTCGACTCGCTCGGCCTGCACACCATCTTCGACTTCCGGAATTCCGCCGACCACGCCCTGGAGGGCCCCGACGTCACCTTGACCGGCGTCCGGAATGTCAGCATTCCGCTCTCCGACCCGGCGGACGGCAAGCAGTTCTGGAAGATGGTCCGCGACGGCGACCTCGGCCAACTCCGGGAACTGCTGGGCGAAGGCCGGGCCGCCGACCGGATGAGCCACTCCTACCGGCGGATGATCCGGACCCGCACCGCCGAGCAGAGCCGGGTGGTGCACGCCCTGGCCGAGGACAGCGTGCCGGCCCTGATGCACTGCGCGGCCGGAAAGGACCGCGCCGGGCTCACCATCGCGGTCACCCTGCTCGCGCTCGGCGTGGAACGCGAGGCGATCCTGGCGGACTACCTGGAGTCCAATGCCCCGCACCGCCGCTACCGGATCCGCCGCAGCGGCGAGTCCGCGGAAGCCCGCTCCCCCGAGGTGATGGAGCTGCTCGCGCCGCTGTTCGACGCCCGCGCCGAGTACCTGGAGGCCGCCTTCGACACCATCACCGAGACCTGGGGCGGTGTGCCGGCCTACCTCGCCGAGGGCCTCGGGCTCAGCCCCGAGACCCTCGACCGCCTGCGCTCACGACTCCTCCTCTAGGAGGTGTCCGAAGCAGGCCGCCGTCAGCGGTCGGCGACGGCCTGCTTCACCAGCGTCCGGCCGAAGTCCCACATCAGACCGCCGCCCCCGTGCGCCTCGTCCATGACCGCACGGAAGGCGGTCACGAACCGGTCCACGTCCTGCTCGTCCACGACCAGCGGCGGGATCAGCTTGATCACCTCCAGGTGGTCCCCGGAGACCTGAGTGAGGATCCGGTGCCGTTGCAGCAGCGGCACCACCACCATCTGCGCGAACAGACCCTTGCGAGCCGCCTGCAGCATGGCCCACCGGCTGCGCAGGCCCAGCGAGGACGGCCGGCCGAACTCGATGCCGACCATCAGCCCCCGCCCGCGCACCTCGTGCAGCAGCTCGTACTCGTCCACCAGCGCGGCCAGCCGCCCCCGCAGCAGGTCCCCCATCGCCCGGGCACGGGCCACCAGCTGCTCCTGCTCCAGGACCGACAGGACCGCCAGCCCCGCCGCCATGGCCTGTGCGTTGGAGCCGAAGCTGGCCGAGTGGACCAGCACCCGGTCCATGGAGGAGTAGACCTTCTTGAAGATCCAGTCCTTGCCGAGGGTCGCCCCGACCGGCACATAGCCGCCCGACAGGGCCTTGGCCACGCAGACCAGATCGGGCTCTACGCCCGGTTCGTTCTGGTACGCATAGAAATCGCCGGTACGCCCGAGCCCGGTCTGCACCTCGTCCGCGATGAGCAGCGCCTTGTGCCGGTGGAGCAGTTCCTGGGCCGCCCGCAGGAAGCCGGGCGGGGTCGCGTGCACCCCCTTGCCCTGGATGGGCTCCACCACGAAGGCCGCCACATCGCCCTTGCGCAGTTCCCGCTCCAGTGCGCCGAGGTCGCCGAGCGGGACCGCGGTGTCCGGCAGCAGGGGCGCGAAGCCCTCGCGGAAACCGTTCTCGCCGTTGACCGAGAGGGAGCCGGCGGTGAGCCCGTGGAAGGCGTGGGCGCAGTACAGGACCCTGGGCCGGCCGGTGGCGTACCGGGCGAACTTCAGCGCGGTCTCCACGGCCTCGGTTCCGCTGTTGCCGAAGAACACCCGGTCCAGGTGCGGGCTGTACGCGAGGAGTTTCTCGGCGAGCAGCCCGGGCAGCGGCTGGCAGTCGAACCGGGTCAGATCGGCCAGCTGGGCGTCCAGGACGTCGTGCAGGGCCTGCCGTACGACGGGGTGGTGCCGGCCCAGGCCCATCACCCCGAACCCGGCGAGCATGTCGAGGTGGTCGTTTCCCTCGGCGTCCCAGAAGTGCGCGCCCTCGGCCCGTACGTAGACCTTGTCGAAGCCGATGGTGTGCAGCATCCGGGGCAGCTGGTGGTTGAGGTGGCGGGCGTGCAGTTCGTACCGTTCCGCTCCCCGCTCGGCCAGCAGGGCCCGGAGGTCGAAATCGGTCACGGCCTCTCCCGGTTCCCCGAGACCGTTTCGCGGGCGGCGCGCAGGGACTCCTTGAGCGATCCCATGGTGGCGAGGACGGCGGTCGGCTCGTACCCGCAGTGCGCCATGCAGTTGGCGCAGCGCGGGTCCTTTCCGCGGCCGTACTGCTCCCAGTCGGTGTCCTCGATGAGTTCCCGGTACGTCGGCACGTACCCGTCGCTCATCAGATAGCAGGGCCGCTGCCAGCCGAACAGCGAGTAATTCGGAATGGCCCAGGCGGTGCACGGGAAATCCGCCCTGCCTTCGAGGAAGTCCAGGAAGAGCGGGGAGTGGTTGAGCCGCCAGCGCCGCCGGTTGCCACCTGCGAAGGCCTTGCGGAAGAGTTCCCGGGTCTGTTCGACGCCGAGGAAGTGTTCCTGGTCGGGGGCCTTTTCGTAGGCGTAGGCGGGCGAGATCATCATCTCGTCCACGCGCAGGTCGTCGTTGAGGTAGTTGAGTACCTCGATGACGGTCTGCGGGGTGTCGGTATTGAAGAAGGTCGAGTTGGTGGTGACCCGGAAGCCGCGCTTCTTGGCTTCCTTGATGGCCGCCACCGCCTCGTCGAAAACGCCTTCCTTGGCGACCGATGCGTCGTGCCGTTCCCGGAGGCCGTCGATGTGGACGGCGAAGGCGAAGTACGGGGAGGGGGTGAAGTCCTCGATCTTCTTGCGGAGCAGCAGCGCATTGGTGCAGAGGAAGACGTACTTCCGCCGGGCCACCAATTGGCGCACGATCTCGTCGATCTGCGGATGCATCAGCGGCTCACCGCCGGCGATGGAGACCATGGGCGCGCCGGATTCCAGGACGGCGCCGACCGCCTGGGCGACCGGCATCCGCTGCTTGAGCACCCCGGCAGGGTGCTGGATCTTGCCGCAGCCCTCGCACTTCAGGTTGCAGGCGAAGAGGGGTTCCAGCTCGACGATGAGGGGGAACTTCTCGCGCTTGCGGAGCTTCTGTTCGAAGAGATAGGTCCCGACCCTGATGGACTGTCGCAGCGGCATGGCCATCTGGCTCACCTCCTGGGGAGCAGCGAAGAATGGTGCCAATCGAAGAATGCGGGCAACACGGCACGGAGAACACGGAAGGCCGATATTCCACCGCGGACCGTGCCGATACGGACGAGCTCGTGCTCCGGAGCGTCCACGATCACCCGGACGGCGGCAACCGGTGGCCCGTCGGCCGTCTTCCGGTGCCGGTCCGCGGCCCAGAGGGTGGCGGCGGATTCCATGTCGACCGCGATGGCCCCTTCGGCCCGCAGCTCCGCGCGTTCGTGGCCGCGTACGACGTGGTCGGAGCCGGTGAGAAGGCCCGTGTGGACGGTCCGGCCGGGCAGCAGCCGGGCCAGTGCCCCGGCGAGCGGCCCGGTGCCGGCGCAGCGCACGGTGCCGCGGGGGTCGCGGGTGGCCTCGGCCACCACCAGGTCCCCGGGGTGCATGCCGGGGACCAGGCCGGCGCAGAACCCGGTGGCGACCACGGCCGCCCCGGCCATGCCGGGGCGGGCCAGTGCCCGGTCCACCGCGCGCTCGGCGGCGCGCGGTCCCATGCCGGTGCGGATCACGGTGACCGGGCCGGGCGAGGGCCCGGCCCGCTCCACCGGGCCCAGGGCCAGGCGTTCGATCCCGAGGGCGCAGGCGACGAGCAGCGGCGGTCCCGGCCGGCCGGGGGGCATCAGCTGCCTCCGGGCCGGGCCGGTACGGCCCGGCCGCCGGTCTCGAACGGGTCCCCGTACAGGTACCGGCCGAGGGCGGTGAGCGGGAACACCAGCCGGTACAGGTGGTAGTTGATGGAGAAGTCCCAGGGGAATCCGGTGCCGGTGAAGTACGGCTCGTCCCAGCTGCCGTCCGGCCGCTGGGTGTCCACCAGGTGGGCGATGCCGCGCTCCACCGCCTTGCCCTCGCGTTCGCCGGCCGCGAGCAGGGCGAGCAGGGCCCAGGCGGTCTGCGAGGGGGTGGAGGCACCGCGGCCGGCCCACCGGGCCGGGTCCCGGTAGGACCGCTGGTCCTCGCCCCAGCCGCCGTCGTCGTTCTGTACGGATTCCAGCCAGGCCACCGCCCGCCGGACCGCCGGGTGCGAGGCGGGGATCCCGGCGGCGGTCAGGGCCGGCACCACCGAGCCGGTGCCGTAGACGTAGTTGGTGCCCCAGCGGCCGAACCAGGAGCCGTTGGACTCCTGTTCGCGGAGCAGCCAGGCGATGCCGCGCCAGGTGCGGGGGTCGCCCGCCCGGCCCTCGGCGGCGAGCATCTCCACCACGTGCGCGGTGACATCGGCCGAGGGCGGGTCGATGACCTCGCCGAAATCGCAGAACGGCAGCCGGTTGGGGAAGGGGCTGGTGTTGTCGGCGTCGAAGGCGGCCCAGGCCCCGCTCTTGGACTGCATGCCGAGGGTCCAGGACACCCCGCGGGCGATGGCCCCCTCCACCCCGGCCTGGTCGGGATGGCCGATCCGGCGCAGGGCGAGGACGACCTCGGCGGTGTCGTCGACGTCGGGGTAGGTGTCGTTGTGGAACTCGAAGGCCCAGCCGCCGGGGGCGAGTCCGGGGCGTTGCACCGCCCAGTCCCCGGTACGGGCGATCTCCTCGCCGAGCATCCAGTCCGCGGCCCGGACCAGCGCCGGGTGGTCGGGCCGCAGTCCCGCATCGGCCAGGGCGATGGCGGCCAGGCAGGTGTCCCACACCGGCGACTGGCAGGCCTCGATCATCCGGGCCCCGTCCTCGCGCCAGACGGCGAACCGGTCGAGGGAGGCCAGCCCGGCCTGCATCACCGGATGTCCGAGGTCGTACCCGAGCAGGTGCAGGGCGATGAGGGAGTACACCGCGGGCGGCTGGATCCCGCCCCAGCAGCCGTCGTTCTCCTGCCGCTCGATGATCCAGCGGGCGGCGGAGTCCATGGCCGCCTTCCGCAGCCGCCTCGGGGCCACCTTGTGGTACAGGTGCAGGGCCTTGTCCATGCGCTGGAAGGCGCCCTCCCAACTGGTCACCGGGGCGAGCGGTCCGGCCGGGTGGGGGTTGCGGGCGTCGGTGTGCAGCTCGTCGAGCGGGAAGGGGGCCGGCCGGACCGGGCGCTTGGCCGAGACCACGGTCAGCGGCACGATGGTCTGCCGGGCCCAGCAGCCGAAGTCGTAGATGTTGAGCGGCACCCACGGGGGCAGGAAGACCAGCTCGGGCGGCAGTTGGGGCAGGTGGTCCCAGCTCCACCAGCCGAACAGGGCCAGCCAGATGCGGGTGAAGACCCGGGCGCCGGCGAGGCCCCCGTGCGCCCGGATCCAGGCGGAGGCGCGGGCCATGTGCGGGGCGTCCGGCTCGTCCCCGGCGAGCCGCAGGGCGACGTACGCCTCGATGGTGGCGGAGAGTTCGGGCGGGCCGCCGTGGAAGGTGGCCCAGGTGCCGTCCTCGTTCTGCTCGCCGCGGATGAAGCGGGCGGCGGCGCGGGTGACGGCCTCGTCCCGGATCCCGAGGAACTGCCTCAGCAGCAGGTCTTCGGCGTCCATGGTGACGTTGGTCTGGAGGTCGCCCTTCCACCATCCGTCCGGGTGCTGACGGGCGAGCAGGTGCTCGGTGGCCCGGGCGGCGGCCTCCTCGGCGGGGCTGCGCCGGGTCCGCCCGGCGTCGGTGCCGCCCCGCACCACGGCCCCGGCCGACGCCGCCACGGCCGTTGACCCGGCCTCCCCGCCGGGCCCCGCCGGGGCGAAGCCGACGGGCCGGGCGGTTCTGCCCTGCCCCGGCTCGGCCGCGGCCACCCCGCCGTCCGCAGTCCCCGGCTCGCCGACCAAGGCGGCCTCGGGCCCCACAGGGGCGAAGCCGGCCGGCCGGGCCGGGGCCGCCGGGCTCCCGGCCGGGCCTGGCGGGATGTCGCGGAGCAGCTCGGCTCCGGTTCCGCTGTCCGGTTCGCCGCCCGGGAGGCCGGCCGAACCGTCCGTCGTCGCTGTCATGGCTTCCCCTTCGTGCAGTGGTTTCTGCTGTGCTGGGGTCTGCCGTCGGCCGGCGCGGCCCGACAGGGAGCTGTCGGGCCGGGCCGGCCGGCGACGGGCGGGTCATATCCGCTTGAGCGTGGCGTTCACCTCTTGCGTACGACGACGAAGTCGGCCAGGGCCACGAGCTGTTCGCGGACCCGCTGCGGCATGTCCACCTCGCTCAGGGCCTGCACGGCGACGGCGTGCTGGCGGCGCGCCTCCTCGGCGGTCCAGGTCCGGCCGCCCGCCTGCTCGATCAGGGCGGCGCGGTGGGCGAACTCCTCCTCCGAGAAGTTCGCGAAGTCGCTGCTCTTGGCGTCCGCGGCGAGCAGTTCGGCCAGTTCGGCCGAGGCCGGGCCGCCGGCCGCCAGGGCCGCGACCACGGGCAGGGACTTCTTGCGCTGCCGCAGGTCGCTCCAGGTCTGCTTGCCGGTGGAGTCCGGGTCGCCCCAGATCCCGAGCAGGTCGTCGATGGCCTGGAAGGCGAGGCCGAGGTGGTAGCCGTACTCCTCCAGCTTGTCGGCGGTACGGTCGTCCGCGCCGCCGAGCACCGCGCCGATGGAGACCGCGCAGGCGAGCAGGGCACCGGTCTTGTTGCCCTCCATCTCCAGGCATTCCTCGACGGTGACGCTCTCGCGGTGCTCGTAGGAGATGTCCTGGGCCTGCCCGTCAATGAGCTTGCGGCTGGCGGTGGTCAGCCGGCGGGTGGCGCGGCCCGCCTCGACCGTGCCGAGTTCCAGCAGCACCTCGTTGGCGAGGGCGAACAGTGCGTCGCCGACCAGGATGGCCTGGGCCGGGCCGTGCACCTTCCACACCGTGTCGCGGTGCCGGCGCTGCTCGTCGCCGTCCATCAGGTCGTCGTGCAGCAGCGAGAAGTTGTGTACGAGCTCCACGGCGACGGCGCCGGGGATGCCGACCTCGGCCGGGGCCCCCGCGGCCTCCGCGGACAGCAGGGCGAGCGCGGGGCGCACGGCCTTGCCGCCGTCCCCGTCCGCCGGATTGCCCTGGGCGTCGATCCAGCCGAAGTGATAGGCGGCGACGGTGTCCATGGGCGGTGCGAGCCGGTCGACGGCCGCGCGGAGCACGGGCGTCGAGAGCGTACGGCCGCGCTCCAGCAGCGCGAGCGTGTCCGCCTTCTCGACGTTGCCCGTGTGGTTCCCCGGGTTCACTGGCTCTCCTCTGGTTCCTGTACGTGCTGTGCCGGTGGTGCTGGTGAGGGTCATGCCGCCTCCTGCAGGGGGTTCTCGCGGGGGCGGCCGAGTGCGGCGAGCGCGGCGTGGGCCGCGGTGATGCCGCTCCGGACGGCGCCTTCCATCGTCGCGGGCCAGCCGGTCGCCGTCCACGACCCCGCGAGGTAGAAACCGGGCGCGTCGGTGCGGGCGGCGGGCCGCAGCCGTCCGACTCCGGGGGTCGGGGCGAAGGTGGCCGTCCGCTCCCGGGTGACGAAGAAGTCGCGGACCTTGGCGCCGCGCGCGGCCGGGAGCAGCCGCTCCAGTTCGGGCAGGTACTTCTCGCGGAGCACCGTGACGGGCTCGTCGATGTCCTGCTGGGCGGCCGACTGGGAGAGGGCGAGGTACTGTCCGCCGTCGGTGAGCCCGGAGGCCTCGGTGCGGTCGAACACCCACTGCACCGGGGAGCCCAGGGCTGCGAAGAAGGGCTGCCGGAGCACCTTGCGGTCGTAGACGACGTGCACGTTGAGGATGGGTGCGGTGTCGATGTCGAGGAGCTTGTCGCGGTCGTCGAGGACACCCTGCGGGAGCAGTCCGTGGGCCTCGCCCTGGGGTACGGCGAGGACCACGGTGGCCGCGTGCAGGCTTTCGTCCGCGGTGTCGACCCGCCAGTTCCCCTCCTCGGTACGGGAGACGGCGGTGACCCGGGTGCGCAGTTCGGTGCGCACCCCGGCCGCGTCCAGGGCCTTGCGGGCCAGGGTGTCGTGGAGGTCGCCGAGCGGGACCCGGGCCCAGCCGATGTCCGCGGCGCCGCGTTCGGACAGCAGGCCGGTCTTGAACACCATGGCGGCGAGGCCCAGGGAGGACCGGTCGGCGGTGGCGTTGAGGGTGGCGATGCCGACGAGGTCCCAGAGGGCCTCGATGGCGCGGGCGGACTGGCCGTAGCGGCCGAGCCAGGTCCCGAAGTCGATCCCGTCCAGGGCCGGGTCGGCGGGGTCGAGCCGGCGCAGTGCGAGGGCGGCCCGGCCGACGGCGACGCGTTCGGCCGGCGACAGGTGCGGGTAACAGGCGAGCGCGCCGGCCAGGTGCAGCGGCACCGGGAGTGCGCCGCGCCGCAGCCGTCCCAGCCGGGGTCCCTTGGCGTGGCCCACGTCGAGCACGGGCACGTCGAGCCGGTCCTGGATCGGGGCCAGCTCGGTGCCGTCGATCCGGTCCAGGAACCACCGGTAGGCGGTGCAGCAGCGCAGGTAGACGTGTTGGCCGTTGTCGACGGTGAGGTCGCCGCGCCGGAAGGAGAAGGCGAGGCCGCCGAGCCGGGGCCGGCCCTCGAGCAGGGTGACCCGGAGGCCGGCATCGGCGAGTTCGAGTGCGGCGGTGACGCCGGCGAGTCCGCCGCCGACGACCACGGCGGTGTTCTGCGCGGTCATGAGCCCTCCCTGTCGGGCCGCTGGTACGTGTCCCGGCCGCTGCTGCTGTGGGCGTGGCCCGGCCGGTAGGACGCGCCCGCCCGCGCGGGGGTTGCCTCCGGGCCGGGCCCGGCCGGGTGCGCCCCGCCGGGGCGGCGCGCGTGTGCTGCGCAGTATGGCGTCACAGGGGCCGCCTTCTGGTGCTCTGGCGGGAGACGGTGCGCGCGTCGAGTCCGGAGAGGCCCCGGACCGCGACGTACGCCTTCTCGCGGGCCGGGAGCGAGACGCGCCCGCGCAGCACGGCGTACGGTTCGCGTTCGATGCGGTCCAGCAGGCGGCGGTAGATCCCGGCCATGGCGGCCACGCAGGCGCCGCTGCGCCGGTCGAGCATCGGCAGCAGCCGGTAGCCCTCGACGAACAGGGCCCGGGCGCGCCGGACTTCGTGGTGGACCAGGCCGGGGAAGTCGGATCCGGCGGGGGCCCGGCCGGATCCGAAGCCCTCGGCGCAGCCGAACTTGGCGAGGTCCTCGGCGGGCAGGTAGGTACGGCCGTTGCCGGCGTCCTCGCGGACGTCGCGGAGGATGTTGGTGAGTTGGAGGGCGAGGCCCAGCGTGTCGGCGTATTCGGGGGCGCGTGCCGCCTCGTGCGCGCCGAGGCCCGTGGAGTTCACGGTGCCGAACACGCCGAGCGAGAGCCGGCCGATGGCCCCGGCCACGCACCGGCAGTAGGCCTTGAGGTCGTCCCAGGTCTCGTAGCTCTCGCCGCGGACGTCCATCAGGACTCCGTCGATCAGTTCGTCGAGGCCTTCGAGGGGGATCGGGAAGCGGCGGGAGGCGTGGGCGAGGGCGACGGCGACCGGGTCGGTGTCGTCTTCCGCCACGGCACCCTCGCGGATCCGGCCGAGCACCGCCCGGGTCTCCTCCAGCCGGGTCAGCTTGGCCTCGGGCGGGAGCGTGCCGTCGCCGATGTCGTCGACGCGCCGGGAGAACGCGTACAGCGCCGACATCGCCTGCCGCTTGTCGGTCGGCAGCAGCCTGATGCCGTACGCGAAGTTCCGCGCCTGCGCGCCGGTGACGGCCTCGCAGTAGCTGTAGGCGGCGAGTACCGGCGCGGTGGGGACGGTGGCGTGCGAGGGGCCCTCCACGGTCGGGCTCACCCCTTTCTCGATGCTGTGCGCAGGACGGCGGCCACCTCGCGGAGCAGGCCGGTCTTGGTGGGCTTGGGCGGTCCGGGGAGTACGTCGAAACCGGCGGCCGAGATCGCTCTCAGAGCGGCGCGCCCTCCTCCCGTGAAGCCGGCGAGCAGCAGCCGGAGTCTGCCGTGCACGCTGCCGACGAGCGGGGTGCCGTCGTCCAGCAGCTGCCGGGCGCGTTCGGCCTCGTACGCGATGAGGCTGCGCACCGCCGCGCCGGCGGTCGGGGCCGCCAGGTCGGCCTCGGTGACGTGGAAGCGGTCCATGTCCCGGGCGGGCAGGTAGATCCGGTCGCGGCCGAGGTCCTCGGCGACGTCCTGGAGGTGTTCGACGATCTGCAGGGCGGTGCAGATCTCGTCGGAGCGGCGGATCCGCTCGGGGGTGGCCGTGCCGGTGATCGACAGCACCAGGCGGCCGACCGGGTTGGCGGAGAGTTCGCAGTAGGCGAGCAGGTCCTGGTGAGTGGCGTAGCGGGTGACCCGCTGGTCCTGCCGGTTGGCCTCGATGAGGCCGAGGAACGGTTCGGGGGTCAGGGCGTGGGCGCGGACCACCGGTTGCAGGGCCTGGAGCAGGGGGTGGCGGGGGGTGCCGGTGAAGACCCGCCGCAGGTCGGCCTCGAAGGCGTCGAGCAGGGCGAGCCGGTCCTCGACGGCCGGGTCGAGGCCGAGGAGGGCGGCGTCGTGGCCGCCGGGGGCGAGGTCGCCGTCGCCGATGTCGTCGACGAGGCGGGCGTAGCCGTAGACGGCGGTGAGTCCGTCGCGCCAGGCGCGCGGCAGGAAGGCGGGGGCCACGGGGAAGTTCTCTGCGGCGGCCTTGTCGAGGGTGGCTCGGGTGTGCGCGCGGTGAGGGACCTGCGGGTCGGCGCCGGGCCGGATGCCGGTTCCCGGGGTCACCGCCCGCCGCCAGCGGCGGGGACGGCCGGTCCGCCCGGGGGGCGGGGAATTCCCGTAGCCATTGCCGTCACATCTCCCGTTCTACACTGCCGACCCAATACATCCTATTTCGGACACGCCGCCGGAGTTTTCGTCCATAGATGCCGTGTTTTCAGGACCGGTCCAGCTTACGTTGTACAACGCCGGGGCGGGCTGGCGGGTGTACGCGGCGTGACGGGATGTCGCGGCGGCCCGCACGGCAAGGCCCCCGCCACAGCTGCGGCGGGGGCCTTGCCGGGTCACGGCACCGGCTAGCGGCCGGTCTCCTTCTCGTACGCGGCGACGACTTCCTCGGTGGGGCCGTCCATCAGCAGTTCGCCCTTTTCCAGCCACAGGACCCGGTCGCAGGTGTCCCGGATCGACTTGTTGCTGTGGCTGACCAGGAAGACGGTGCCGGCTTCCTTGCGCAGTTCGCGGATCCGTTCCTCGGAGCGGATCTGGAACTTGCGGTCACCGGTGGCCAGCGCCTCGTCGATCATCAGCACGTCGTGGTTCTTCGCCGCGGCGATGGAGAACCGCAGGCGCGCCGCCATGCCGGAGGAGTAGGTGCGCATCGGCAGGGAGATGAAGTCGCCCTTCTCGTTGATGCCCGAGAAGTCGACGATGCCCTGGTAGCGCTCCCGGATCTCCTCGCGGGACATGCCCATGGCGAGGCCGCCCAGCATGACGTTGCGCTCACCGGTCAGGTCGTTCATCAGCGCGGCGTTCACGCCGAGCAGTGAGGGCTGCCCGTCGGTGTAGACCTTGCCCGACTCGGTGGGCAGCAGACCGGCGATGGCCCGCAGCAGGGTGGACTTGCCGGAGCCGTTGGAGCCGATCAGGCCGATGGCCTCGCCCCGGTAGGCGGTGAAGGAGACCCCGCGGACGGCGTGCACCCGGCGGACGCCGGGGGTGTCGCCCTTGCGGCGGACTATTCTGCTGAGCGCCGCCGTGGCCGCGCCCTTGCCTCCGCCACCGGTGTTGACCCGGTAGACGATGTGGACGTCATCGGCGATGACTGTGGGGATCCGCCCCTGCGAAGTGTCAGCCACGGCCGTAACGCTCCTCAGCCTTCCAGAAGTAGATGAACCCGCCGAGGCCGATCACCACGGCCCAGCCGACGGCGAAGGCCCAGACGTGCGGCGGCAGGTTCTGCGAACCGTAGTCGTCGATCAGGGCGAACCGGACGAGGTCCATGTAGATGGCCGCCGGGTTCCACAGCAGCACGTCGCTGATCCACTGCGGCTTGTCCTTGAGGTAGGCCGCGATCGGGAACATCACGCCGGATGCGTACATCCAGGTACGGGTGATGAACGGCATCAGCTGGGCGAGGTCGGGGGTCTTGGCGCCCATCCGCGCGAAGATCATCGCCAGGCCGGTGTTGAAGACGAACTGGAGCGCCAGCGTCGGGATGACCAGCAGCCAGGACAGCTTCGGGTAGTTGCCGAAGGACACCGCGATGATGAAGACGACGATCATCGAGTACATCAGCTGCTGGAGCTGCTGCAGCGAGAACGAGATCGGCAGGGTGGCCCGCGGGAAGTGCAGGGCCCGCACCAGCCCCAGGTTCCCCGAGATCGAGCGGACGCCCGCCATCAGGGAGCTCTGGGTGAAGGTGAAGACGAAGATGCCCATCATCAGGAACGGCACGTAGGTGCCCGAGGGCATCTCCTTGCCCGCGCCGAGGATCACCCCGAAGATCAGCCAGTAGACCGCCGCGTTCAGCAGCGGGGTGGCCACCTGCCAGACCTGGCCGAGCTTGGCCTGGCTGTACTGCGCCATCAGCTTGGCCCGCGAGAAGGCCATGATGAAGTGGCGCCGGCCCCAGATCTGCCGCACGTACTCGGCGAGCCCGGGACGGGCCCCGCTCACCGAGAGCCCGTACTTGGTGGCGAGCTGCGCAGGGCTCAGCCCTGCGTCGGCGGACGGCGGCGTGCTCGTGACGAGGGCACCGTCGTGGGTTGTGTCACTCACAAGTTGAAACTTTCGTCTTCAAGATGCGGCAGGTCGGGCGTCGGGCTCTAGAGGCACCGGCTCCGGGTACGACGCCCATGGTCCCAGAGCCGATCGTGTCAGACGACGGGCGGTCGGCCCAGCCGGGTCAGCAGCCATACGGTGCGCCACTTGATCGGACGCCGGGGGCCACCGGAATTCTTCCAGCCTTCCCGGAAGCCGCCGATCCAGGCCTGCAGCGCCGTCCTGGCGGGACGGCGGAGCAGGGTGAGCACCACCCACACGGCGAGGTACAGCGGGATCAGGAGGACCGGCAGGTTGCGGCGGGCCAGCCACACCCGGTTGCGGGCCACCAGCCGGTGGTACTCCGTGTGCCGGGAGGGCGAGGTGGCCGGGTGCAGCAGCACCATGTCGGCCCGGTAGTCGACCATCCAGCCGGCGTCCAGGGCCCGCCAGGCCAGGTCGGTCTCCTCGTGGGCGTAGAAGAACTCGTCCGGCAGGCCTCCGACCTGCTGGAACACCGCGGTCCGGACGACGTTGGCGCCGCCCAGGAAGGTGGTGACCCGGGAGGAGCGCATCGGGTCGGAGCGGCCCAGCCGCGGGACGTGCCGGCGCTGGGTGGAGCCCGTCTCCGGATCGGCGATCCGGAAGCTGATGATCCCGAGCCCGGGGTCGGCGGCGAAGGCCTGCCGGCTGAGCTCGGCGGTGTCGGTGCGCTCCAGCAGCCCGTCGTCGTCCAGGAACAGCAGGGCGTCCACATCGCGGCCACCGGGACCGAAGGCCTCGATGCCCACGTTCCGGCCGGCCGGGATGCCCACGTTCTCCGGGAGCTCGACCGTACGGAGTCCGCCGGGCAGCTCGGGCAGCCCGTCCAGCTTCACGCCCTGGCAGACCACGACCACCTCGATCGGGTCCCCGTCCTGCCGGGCCACCGAGTCCAGGAGCGCCTTGAGCTCCGCGGGCCGGGTGCCCATGGTGATGACGACGGCGCCCAGCCGCATCGGCGCCGTCACTTGAGCCTGCTGGAGGCGAGGACGGACACCAGGTGCAGCACGGTCTGGAGCAGCGCGATGCCCGCGAGGACGGCGACGCCGAGCCGCGACCAGTACAGGTCGCCGCGCATCTGGTCCAGGACGGCCAGCACCAGGATCAGCAGGGAGGCCTCGATACCGAGGATCAGCCGGTGGAACTTGAGCGCGGCGGCGGCCCGGCGGGCCAGCGCCATGCCGGAGGAGCGCGGCTCGGCGGCGGCTTCCTGGACCGGCGGCAGCCCGCCCTGGGCCCGGGCGACACCGACGAGGTCGGTCTCGGCCTTGATCAGGATCGCGCCGAGCGCCGCGAGGGTGCCCAGGAAGGCCCACAGCCAGTCCACCCGGCCGGTGCCCCACAGGTCGGCGGCCCGCAGGCCGAAGCCGACCAGCACCGCCGCGTCACAGAGGTAGGCGCCGACCCGGTCCAGGTACACCCCGGACAGCGAGTACTGCTTCTTCCAGCGGGCGAGCTCCCCGTCGACGCAGTCGAGCAGCAGGTAGAGCTGGACGAAGACCACGCCGAGCACGGCACCCCAGATGCCCGGCACCAGCAGGGCCGGGGCGGCCAGCACACCGGCCAGGGTCATCAGGTAGGTCAGCTGGTTGGGCGTGACCTTGGTGCCCGCCAGCAGGCGGGTGATCCGCAGGGAGACCTCGCGCATGTACAGGCGCCCGCCCCAGTGCTCGCCACTGCGCCGGTCCTTCACGCCCGCGGGGTGAACGACGGGACGGAGTTCAGCTACTGATGGTTTTGGCATAGTCGGCGTACGCGTCCCTGATATCGGCTACGGACAGGTTGAGGTGCTCCAGGACGGTGAAGCGTCCCGGACGGGTCTGCGGGGCGTACTCGACGGCCGCGACGAACTCGTCCACGCTGAACCCGATCTCCTCGGGCAGCACGGGCAGTCCGTGGGTGCGCAGCACCTCCACGAAGAGCCCGGACTGCTCCCGGGACCCGCGCAGGTGCATGGCGAAGGCGGCGCCGAGGCCCACCTGCTCGCCGTGGAGCGCGGAGCGCCCCGGGTAGAGCAGGTCGAAGGCGTGGCTGATCTCGTGGCAGGCACCCGATGCGGGGCGGGTGTCGCCGCTGATCGACATGGCGATCCCGGTGAGGACCAGGGCCTCGGAGAGGACCGTGAGGAACTCGTCGTCGCCGCAGCCCCCGGGGTGGCGCAGCACGGACTCGCCGGCGGTGCGGGCCATGGCGGCGGCCAGGCCGTCCACGGACTCCCCGGTGACCCGGTGCGAGAGCTCCCAGTCGGCGATGGCCGAGATGTTGGAGATCGCGTCGCCGATGCCGGCCCGGATGAACCGGACGGGGGCCTCGCGGATCACGTCCAGGTCGATGACCATGGCGATCGGCGTGGGGACTCCGTAGGAACCGCGCCCGTTGTCGTTGTCCAGGATGGACACGGGCGAGCAGATCCCGTCGTGCGAGAGGTTGGTGGCGACCGCCACCATCGGCAGCCCGACCCGCGCCGCGGCGTACTTCGCCACGTCGATGATCTTGCCGCCGCCCAGTCCCACCACGGCGTCGTAGCGGCGGCCCTTTATGTCGTCGGCGAGCTTGACCGCCGAGTCGATGGTGCCGTCGACGACCGGGTACCAGTCGGCGTGCGGCAGGGCCGGCTCCAGCCGGGCGCGGAGCGCCTGGCCGGAACCGCCGCTGATCGCGACCGCCAGCTTGCCGGACGCGGAGATCCGCTGGTCGGCGAGGATGCCGTCCAGCTTGTCCATCGCCCCGCAGCTGATGTCGACGACGACCGGGGAGGGAATGAGCCTCGTCAGTACTGGCATGCGATCGTCCGGCCCTTGGCGAGGTCGTCGTGGTTGTCGATCTCGACCCACTTGACGTCGCCGATGGGGGCCACGTCGACCGTGAAGCCGTCGTTGACGAGCTGCTGGTAGCCGTCCTCGTAGTAGAGGTCGGGGTCGCGCTCGAAGGTGGTCTTCAGCGCGTCCGCGAGGGCCTCGGCGGCCTCGGGCTCGATCAGGGTGACGCCGATGTACTCGCCGGTCGCGGTGGCCGGGTCCATCAGCTTGGTGATCTTCTGGACGCCCTTGCCGTCGGCCGTGATGACCTTCATCTCCTCGTCGGCCAGGTTCTTGACCGTGTCGAGGGCGAGGATGATCTTCTGGCCGTTGCCGCGGGCGGCGAGCAGCGTCTTCTCGACCGAGACCGGGTGGACGGTGTCGCCGTTGGCGAGGATCACGCCCTGCTTGAGGACCTCACGCGCGCACCACAGGGAGTAGGCGTTGTTCCACTCCTCGGCCTTGTCGTTGTCGATCAGCGTCAGCTTGAGGCCGTACTTGGCCTCCAGGGCGGCCTTGCGCTCGTACACCGCCTCCTTGCGGTAGCCGACGACGATCGCGGCCTCGGTGAGGCCGACCTCGGCGAAGTTGCCCAGGGTCAGGTCGAGGACCGTGAGGCTGTCCTCCTGGCCCTCGGGGCCGACGGGCACGAGGGCCTTGGGCAGGGTGTCGGTGTACGGACGCAGACGGCGTCCGGCACCGGCAGCGAGGACAAGGCCGATCATGCGGGTTCTCCTTCGTCGTGTACGGCGGGTGCTCCGGCGGAGACCCAGAAGCGGATGCTCTCCACAAGCACCACGAGTGCCACGAACGCGGCCATGGCCGTGAGCGCGACGGGGAAGTCCGTGTTGCGCGCGAGGACGGCCGCCAGGGCCACGGTCACCAGGACCCGGCCTTCATGGCCGCCGATCGTCCGCACCAGCCAGTGCGGGGGCGCGCCGGTGCCACCGCGAATGCGGTACACCGTGTCGTAGTGATGGTAGGCGACCGCCGCGACCAGTCCGAATGCCGCGGGAAGGGCCCCGGGGACCTCGGCCTTGGCGGCCAGGATCAGGACGGTGCCGTATTCGGCGGCGCGGAACAGCGGCGGCAGCAGCCAGTCCAGGGGGGCCTTCAGCGGGTGGGCGACGGCCGCACCGCTGGTGAGCACGTACAGGGCGACGGGCAGCAGCAGCATCGGGTCCCCGTACGGCACCGCCCACGCGGCGCCGAGCAGGAACAGCACCGATCCCAGGCCCGCCGTCATCAGCGCGGGGGTGGAGCGGCGGGTGATCCTTCCCATGCCCGCGGCGACCAGCTCGCCCAGCGGGCCGGTGTCGGCCAGGTCGGCAAGGGCCCGGGCGGCCCGGTCGGTGCGCTGCGCCTTGCGGGTCAGCGAGCGCAGCACGCGGCCGGCGGTGGTGTACAGCGCCCCGAAGGCGCAGCCGATCAACAGGGCGTAGAAGGTGATCCGGGGGGTGGTGAAGGCGGTGAAGACCGCGATCATCGCCCAGCGCTCGCCGATCGGGAGGATGATCATCCGGCGGACCCAGACCGTCCAGCCCACGCTGTCGAGCCGGTCGGAGAGGGCGGCGGTGGGGCTTGTGTTGGCGGTGGCGTCGTGGTTGGCCTCGTTGAAGGAGAAGTCCACCACATGCCGGCAGGTCATGAGGATCATCGCGCCGAGGGCCAGCGCCCACACGTCGTCCCCGTTGCGGGCGGCGCCCAGCGCCAGGCCGGCGTAGAAGGCGTACTCCTTGGCCCGGTCGAAGGTGGCGTCCAGCCAGGCGCCCATCGTCGAGTACTGCAGGGAGTAACGGGCCAGCTGCCCGTCGGTGCAGTCCAGCACGAAGGAGACCAGCAGCAGCACCCCGGCCACGACGTAGCCCCAGCGGTCGCCGGTGGCCGCGCAGCCGGCCGCGACCAGGGCGGTGAGCAGCGAGGCGGTGGTGACCTGGTTGGGGGTCAGGCCGCGGCGGGCGCACCAGCGGGCGATGTAGCGGGAGTACGGGCTGATGAAGAAGGTGGTGAAGAACCCGTCGCGGGACTTCACGGCGGTGCGCAGGCGGACCGCCTCGTCGTCCACGGCGGCCACCGCGGCGAGGGCCTCGGCGCGCTCCTGCCCGGCGGCGGGGACGGCGGCCACCAGGGTGCCGAGCTCCGGCCGCTGCACGGTGGTGCCCGCCGCCTCCAGTGCGCCGGCCAGTTCCGCGGGGGCGGTGGCGGTGGCGGTTGCGGGTACGGTGACCCGGGTCACGGCCCGGTCCAGGGCGGCGCGGGCGGCCGGCTGGACCGAGAGCGCGCCGGTCACGGCACAGGCGTCGAAGCGCGGGTCGGTGAGGGCCAGCCGCAGGGCGTGGAGGTGCCCGACGAAGCCGCTGTCGACCACGGCGACCCGCTGGTCGACGGGGACGGCGGCCAGCGCGGCGGCAAGGCCGGCCGGTTCGGGCGCCGACCTGACCTCGAAGCCGAGGGTGCGGAGGTCGCCTTCGAGCGGTGATCCGGGAACCGGCAGGCCGGTGAGGATGGCGGTCGGCGACGAACTCACTCCTTGAAACGGGCGCCCTCGTGGGGGCCGCGGCACGTCGGCAGAGGCTATCCGATGAATGGAAGCCGGGGTTCACCCCCCGTTCACACCCGGATCCTCGGCCGCTTGATCATCATCGACGATCCCGGCGACCGATCACAAACCGCCTGGATGTTAAGGTGGGCCCAAGTGTTTCCATGTGCCGACTTGGGCTGGAAAGAGGTGGGGTTGATGACCGTCGCAGTGATCGCTGCCGTGCGCAGCGACATCCGGTACATCCCCGACTTCCTCCGGGCACCCGGCCAGGCCTGATCACTCTCTGTCGACCCTGTCGACTCCTTCGATCCGGCTCGTCGGCCGGGACCCCCGTTCAAGGGTTCACGTTGACCGACACCGATCTTCACCACGCATTCTTCACGCTGCACCGCGGCCTGCCCCGGCAGGGTCCGGGCTCCGATGCGACCACCCGCCGTCTCCTCGAACTGGCGGGCCCCCTTCCCGAGCGCCCGCGCATCCTCGACCTCGGCTGCGGTCCCGGCCGCTCCGCGCTGCTGCTCGCCGCCGAGGCGGGCGGCCACGGCGCCGCCTCCGCCGCCGAGGTGACCGCCGTCGACCTGTACGAGGGCTTCCTCGACGAGCTGCGCGGGGCCGCGGCGGCGCGCGGGCTCACCGGCCGGATCCACCCCGTCCGCGCCGACATGGGGAAGCTCCCCCTCCAGGACTTCCCGGACGGCTCCTTCGACCTGGTGTGGGCGGAGAGCTCCGCCTACGCCATCGGCTTCGACACCGCGCTCGCGGAGTGGAAGCGGCTGCTCGCCCCCGGCGGCACCCTGGTGCTGACCGAGTGCGAGTGGACGGCCGAGGAGCCGTCCGCCGCGGCCCGGGCCTTCTGGGACCGGCACTACCCGCTGCGCTCCGGCGCCCGGAACCTGGCGGCCGTACAGTCCGCCGGCTACCGGGTGCTCGGGGTGCTGCCGCAGCCCGAGTCCGACTGGGCCGAGTACTACGGCCCGCTGGGCGAGCGGGCCGACGCGGCGGACCCGTCCGCTCCGGGCATGGCGGAGGCACTGGCCGTGACCCGCGAGGAGATCGCCGTACGTGCCCGGCACGGGCACGAGTACGGGTACACCGGCTATGTGCTGCGCCCGGTCACCGCCGGGGACGACGGCCGCTGGCCGGCCCGGCCGGAGACCGCCGCGGACCGGGCCGCCGTCCGGGCCGTCAACCTGGCGGCCTTCGGGACCCCGGCCGAGGCGGACCTGGTGGACGCGCTGCGCACCGACGCGTCCTGGCTGCCGGGCCTGTCGTACGTCGCCGAGGGCCCGGACGGCTCGGTCGCGGCACACGCCCTGCTGACCCGCTGCACGGTGGACGGGGTGCCGGCGCTCGCGCTGGCGCCGGTGGCCGCCGACCCGGCACTCCAGCGCTCCGGCGCGGGCAGTGCCGTCGTACGGGCCCTGCTGGCGGCGGCGCGCGAGCGCGGCGAGGGCCTGGTGCTGGTGCTGGGGCACCCGGAGTACTACCCGCGGTTCGGCTTCGTGCCGGCCTCGCGGTACGGGATCCGGGCGCCGTTCCCGGTACCGGACGAGGCCATGATGGCGCTGGTCCTGAACGGTTCCGTACCGGTCCCGGCGGGCACCATCGGCTATCCGGCGCCGTTCGGCGTCTGATCCCGTCCGGCTGACCGTCCGCTGACAGTCCGCTGACCGTCCGTCCCCTGCCACCGGCTCATAGCACGGGGTGGGGGACGGACATGCACGGATGAGCGAAGTGCGGACAAGCCTGATTTGTGCGGCAGACTGAAGGCCGTAGTCCGAAGCGAAGGATGGTCATGCCGATCACACCAGCCACCGCCGCGAGTCCCGCGTCACACGGCACCGCCCCGCAGGAACCGATCATGCTCGAGCTGGTCGACGAGGCGGGGAACACCATCGGCACTGCGGAGAAACTGTCCGCGCACGAGGCCCCCGGGCAGCTGCACCGGGCCTTCTCGGTGTTCCTCTTCGACGAGCAGGGACGGCTGCTGCTGCAGCAGCGGGCCCTGGGGAAGTACCACTCCCCCGGCGTCTGGTCGAACACCTGCTGTGGCCATCCCTACCCCGGGGAATCCCCCTTCGCCGCCGCCGCCCGGCGCACGCACGAGGAGCTGGGGCTGTCCCCCTCGCTGCTGGCCGAGGCGGGTACGGTCCGCTACAACCACCCGGACCCGGCGTCGGGACTGGTGGAGCAGGAGTACAACCACCTGTTCGTGGGACTCGCGCAGGCTCCGCTGCGGCCGGATCCGGAAGAGGTCGGCGACACGGTCTTCGTGACCGCGGACGAACTGGTGAAGCGGCACGCCGAGGCGCCGTTCTCGGCCTGGTTCATGACCGTGCTGGACGCGGCAAGGCCGGCCATCCGGGAGCTGACCGGGGAAGCCGCGGGCTGGTAGCGGCCCCGACGGGACGCCATCCCGCCGCCATCCCGCCACCGGCTGGACCGGGCGGGCCCGCTAAACCGGGCGGGCGGGGTGCGTGGGGTGGGCCGGGTTCGCGGCGTGTGCGGGGTGGGCCGGGGCGTTGCCCGCGTGCGGCAGCGCCGCCCAGATCACCTTGCCGCCGGTGGAGGTGTGCTCGACGTCGCAGACCCCGCCGGCCTCCCGGGTGATCTCGCGGACCAGCAGCAGCCCGCGCCCGCCGGTCTGGCCGAAGTCGGCTTCGAGCGCCTTCGGGCGGTACGGGTGGTTGTCCTCGACGGCAACCCGTACCCACGCCCGGTCGATGGCCACCTCCACCGCGACCTCCGGGGAGAGCAGGGCCGCATGCCGCACCGAGTTGGTGACCAGCTCGGAAACGATCAGCAGCAGGGCGTACACCAGATCCCGGTCCGCGGGCACGCCCTGGCGGCCGAGCAGGTCCCGGACCGCCCGGCGGGCCTGCGGAACGGATTCTTCTGTCGCGGGAGCGGTGAACCGCCACACTCCCTCGTATTGGGCAGGCGGGGCGCTCCCGCTGACGTCCATCTTCCGGCCCCCGTCTTCACGCTCGATCGTCTCCACGCGTCCAGAGTGGGGAACGGGCTGGTCCGGACCGGACTGCTGACCAGAAGTCAGCGTCATTCGGGCACTTTCTGACCGCAGGCGTATGACAGAGTCAGTTGTTGGACTGTTCTTGATCTGCCGTCGGGGGCGCGGTGCCGGGGGTGCCAGGGGTGCCTGCGGCCTCCGTGGTGCCGGTGACCGGCTGCTCTTCCTCTGCGACCATGCCCAGGACGCGGCGCGCGCCCAGGCCCAGGGCGATCAGGCCCAGGCCGTCGAAGAGCAGCGCGAGCGAGAAGAAGACACCGATCACATAGCGGCTGCTGCTCGGCCACTCCCACAGGATCAGCACGCCGAGCAGGATTCCGAAGGCGCCCTGGAGCAGGGTCAGCGCGAAGTGCGTGCCCCGCACCACCACGGCACCGACCAGCCGGAACACCCCGCCGATCAGGAAGAACAGCGCGGCGAACATGGTCAGCGCCTCGGCGCTGGCCTCCGGGCGGCGCAGCACCACGAGACCGGCGGCGATGTTGATCGCGGCGACGATCACGGCCAGCCAGAAGTAGTTGCTCTTGCGCGACTGGACCGCCTGTACCAGTCCGACCACACCGCCGATCAGCAGGAGCCAGCCGAAGAGGAACATCGAGGTGAGGGTGGCGAGGCCGGTGTAGACCAGCCCGACGACACCGGCCAGCACCAGGATCACCCCGAGCGCGGCAAGCAGCCCGAAATGCCGCCGGAGCTTCTTGGCATCCTGCGCCTGGGCCTGCGCCTGCTTCTGCTGCTCGGAACGGTCTACGCCCATGGAAGTGCCTCCTCGCACCCCCCGGGCGGGACGGGACGGACGGCCTGTTTCGACCGGCTGCATTGATCATAGGATTCGCCGCATGGACGCGCAGCTGCTGCACTCCGTCGAGGACGGGGTCGCCACGATCGTCATCTCCCACCCGGCCAAGCGGAACGCGATGACCGCCGCGATGTGGCGGGCCCTGCCCGAGCTGCTGACCGGCTACGCGGCCGACCCCGCGGTGCGGGTCCTGGTCCTCACCGGGGAGGGCCGGACCTTCTGCGCGGGCGCGGACATCTCGTCGCTGGCGGGTTCGGATGACCCGCAGGCCCTGGCCGTCGCCGCGGAGGAGGCCCTGGCCACGTTCCCCAAGCCCACGCTGGCGGCGATCCGCGGGCACTGCGTGGGCGGCGGCACGCAGCTGGCCGCGGCCTGCGATCTGCGGTTCGCGGCGGAGGATGCGCTCTTCGGGGTGACCCCGGCACGGCTGGGCATCGTCTACCCGGGGTCCTCGACCCGGCGGCTGACCGCGTTGGTCGGGCCGTCCGCCGCGAAGTACCTGCTGTTCTCGGCGGAATTGATCGATGCGGAGCGGGCCCTGCGGACCGGCCTGGTGGACGAGCTGCTGGCGCCGGGCCGGCTGGACAAGCGGGTCGCGGTGTTCGCGGGCGTACTGGCCGGGCGCTCGCAGCTGACCCAGGCCGCGGCGAAGGAGTTCGCGAACGGGCGGCTGGACCGCGATGCGTACTGGGCCGCCCAGGCGGCGGGCAGCGGCGACACCGCGGAGGGTGTCGCCGCCTTCCTGGAACGACGCGAGCCGCACTTCACCTGGACGGTCCCGGCCGCGGACCCGGACAGGACCTAGCCCAGGTCGGCCGTGCCGGCCCCACGCCACTCGGCGACGAGGTCGGCCGGGGCCTTGTCCGGCGAGCCGGCGTCGTAGGGCGGCTGCGGGTCGTACTCGGTGAGCAGCTGCACGGACTGCGCGAACCGGTCCCCGGCGATCCGCCCGAGCAGGGTCAGCCCCATGTCGATTCCGGCGGACACCCCGGCGGCGGTGACGTACTTGCCGTCGGTCACCACCCGCTCGCCGGTGGGCTCGACGCCGAACGTGGACAGGTGCTCCAGCGCCAGCCAGTGGCAGGTGGCCCGGCGGCCGGTGAGCAGTCCGGCGGCGGCGAGCAGCATCGAGCCGGTGCAGACGGAGGTGGTCCAGGTGGTGGTGGCATCAACGGCCCGCAGCCAGTCGAGGAGCACCCGGTTCTCCAGCTGCTCCTCGACCTCGGGCCCGCCGGGCACGATGAGGATGTCGGGCCGGGTGACCTCGTCGAGCCCCTTGTCCGCGACGAGGGCGAGCATTCCGGAGTCGTTGCGCACGGGCCCGGGCTTCTCGGCCACGAACACGGTCTCGGCGCCGGGCAGCCGGCCGAGGGTGTCGAAGGGCCCGATGGCATCGAGCGCGGTGAACCGGTCGTAAAGCAGTACGGCGATCTGCATGGCTCCTCCGGAGCGGTTGAGCGGGCCAAAGCCCGACTGATAAATCCGAGCCCCACCCGGCCCCGGCCCCCAGGCGAGGCCTGGCGTCCAGGACCCGGGCCAAGCCCGAGGTTGCGGGGCCACAGCCCCCGGTGTGCCCGGGGCGCTGGAGCCGGGGATGCACCCCCGGCGGGTGTTCCGGGCGCAGCCCGGCGTATAGGTCGGGGCGCAGCCCCGGGGCCGAACGGAGCGCACCCCGGCCGGCGGCCCGGGCGAAGCCCGGGAGTTGAACCGGGCGCCCCCCGCCCGGCAGTCCGGGCGAAGCCCCCGGGTTGAGCGGGGCACACCCCGCCCGGTGGCCCGGGCGAAGCCCGGGTTGAGCGGGCGCAGCCGCCACCCCCAGGCGGAGCCCGGCGTACGGTCCGGGCAGAGCCCGCGGGTTGGGCGGGGCGCAGCGCCCCGGCCGCTCCGGGCGCAGCCCGGGACCGGCGAGGCCGGCCAGGGCAGGGGCGCAGCCCCCACCCCCACGCCGAGCCCGGCGTACGGGTCGGGGCGCAGCCCGGGGCCGGACCGGCACAGCCGGCTGGGCCCGGGTGCAGCCCGCGCCCCCTGGCGGAGGCTCAGGGGCCGAAGCGGCGGCGGTATTCGGCTGGGGGTTGGCCCAGGGTTCGGACGAAGGCGCGGCGGAGGGCCTCCGGGTTGCCGTAGCCGCACGACCGTGCGATCTGCGCCACCCCCTCCCGGCTCTCCTCCAGCAGCCGCCTCGCATGCTCCACCCGCACCCGCTCCACGTACCGCCCCGGCGTCACCCCCGTCTCCGCCTGGAAGGCCCTCGCGAAGTGCCGCGGCGACAGCGCCGCCCGCGCTGCCAGCGCGTCCACGCTCAGGTCCCCGCCCGGATGCTCGGTGATCCATTGCTGCACCTCCCGCAGTGGTTCCCGCGCCGCCGTCTGCGCCTCCAGCTGCGCGCTGAACTGCGCCTGGTTCCCGGGCCGGCGCAGGAACACCACCAGTGCCCGGGCGATCCGCAGCGCCAGGTCCCGCCCCATGTCCTCCTCCACCAGCGCGAGCGCCAGATCGATCCCCGCGGTCACCCCGGCACTGGTGCAGACCTTGCCGTCGCGCACGTAGATCGGGTCCGGCTCCACCCGCACCAGCGGATAGTCGCGGGCCATCTGCTCGCAGGCGTGCCAGTGCGTGGTCGCCCGGTGTCCGTCCAGGAGTCCCGCCTCGGCGAGCAGCAGCCCGCCCGTGCAGACGGCCATCAGCCGGCCCGCGCGACCCCCGTGCGCCCGGAGCCAGTCGGTGAGCCGTGGTTCGAACCGGCCCGAGTACGTGCCGCCGGGCACCAGCAGGGTGGTGTTCTCGTCCAGGACGGCTTCCGCGCCGTCGAGGTCTCCGTCCGGCAGCAGCCGCAGTCCGCTGGTGGTGCGGACCGGCGCCCCGCCCAGGGAAACCGTCCGGATGCGGTAGCCGCCGGGCACCCCGGGGAAGAGTCCGGCCGCGTTGAACACTTCCACAGGCCCGGTGACGTCCAGGCTCTGCACGCCGTCGTACAGGACGACGAGTACGTCTCGCAGTGGCATGACTCCATCCTGTTGCCGGGCCCGTCATGTCTGCAATGACATGGATCCCACCTATCCCGCCATGGCCGGCGTCCGCCGGAAACGCCTTAGGATCGGCAGATCATGACTGCAACCCTCGTCGCCAAGGAACTCGCCGCCGGACACGGTGAGCGCTCCCTCTTCTCCGGGCTCGACCTGGTCGTCGCCCCCGGGGACGTCATCGGCCTGGTCGGCGTCAACGGCGCCGGGAAGTCCACCCTGCTGCGGCTGCTGGCCGGCCTCGACACCCCCGAGCACGGTGAGCTGCGGCTGTCCCCGCCGACCGCCACCGTCGGCCACCTGCCGCAGGAGCCGGAGCGCCGGCCCGGCGAGTCGGTACGGGAGTTCCTGGCCCGGCGTACCGGCGTGGCCGCCGCCCAGGCGGACCTGGACAGCGCCACCCAGGGCCTGGTGGACGGGGTGGCCGGCGCCGACGACGCGTACGCGACCGCGCTGGACCGCTGGCTCGACCTGGGCGGCGCGGACCTCGACGAACGTGCCCAGGAGGTGGCCGACGAGCTCGGGCTCGCAGTGAGCCTGGACCTGCCGATGACCGCCCTGTCCGGCGGCCAGGCGGCCCGCGCGGGCCTGGCCTCCCTGCTCCTGTCCCGGTACGACGTCTTCCTGCTGGACGAGCCCACCAACGACCTGGACCTGGACGGCCTGGAACGGCTGGAACGGTTTGTCACGGGGCTCCGCGCGGGCACGGTCGTGATCAGCCACGACCGTGAGTTCCTCGCCCGGACCGTCACCAAGGTCCTCGAACTCGACCTGGCCCAGCAGCAGATCAACCTCTACGGCGGCGGCTACGACGCCTACCTGGAGGAGCGGGAGACGGCCCGCCGGCACGCCCGCGAGGACTACGAGGAGTACGCCGACAAGCGGTCCGCCCTGGAGGGCCGGGCCCAGATGCAGCGCAACTGGATGGACAAGGGCGTCCGCAACGCCCGCCGCAAGGCCACCGACAGCGACAAGATCGGCCGGAAGCTGCGCAGCGAGTCCAGCGAGAAGCAGGCGGCGAAGGCCCGCCAGACGCAGCGGGCGATCGAGCGGCTGGAGGTGGTGGAGGAGCCCCGCAAGGAGTGGGAGCTGCGGATGGAGATCGCGGCGGCCCCGCGCTCCGGCTCGGTGGTGGCCACCCTGCGCGAGGCCGAGGTCCGGCGCGGGGAGTTCCGGTTCGGGCCGGCCAGTCTGCAGATCGACTGGGCCGACCGGGTGGCGATCACCGGGGCGAACGGTTCCGGCAAGTCCACCCTGCTCGCCGCCCTGCTGGGCCGGCTGCCGCTGGACTCGGGTTCGGCCACGCTGGGTTCGGGGGTGCTGGTCGGCGAGGTGGACCAGGCCCGGGGGCTGTTCCTCGGCGAGGAGTCGCTGCTGGAGGCGTTCTGTGCGGCGGTCCCGGACACCGAGCCGGCCGAGGTGCGGACCCTGCTCGCCAAGTTCGGTCTGAAGGCCGTGCACGTGCTGCGCCCGGCGGCCACCCTGTCCCCCGGCGAACGCACCCGCGCGGCCCTCGCGCTGCTCCAGGGGCGCGGGGTGAACCTGCTGGTGCTGGACGAGCCGACGAACCACCTGGACCTGCCGGCGATCGAGCAGCTGGAATCCGCCCTGGAGTCCTACGAGGGCACGCTGCTGCTGGTCACCCATGACCGCCGGATGCTCGATGCGGTCCACACCACCCGCCGCCTGGAGGTCTCGGCGGGCCGGGTCACCGAGGTCTGACCCGGGTATGGCCGCTCAGGCGGCCGGGGGGCGGCGGGTGCGGGCCATTCTGGTGGCCACCAGGGTGCGCGGGAGGTGGCGGACGGCCGCCGCGTACGCCCGGTAGCGCCAGCCGGTGATGCTGAGCGGGCGGTGCAGGCCCAGGTCCTTCAGGGCGCGGGCCACCACTGCGTCCGCCTCCAGCCAGTAGGACGCGGGCAGCGCGCTCAGGTCCATGCCGGCCCGCTCCTGGAACTCGGTGCGGGTGAAGCCCGGTACCACCGCGAGCACCCGGACCCCGTACGGGGCCAGGTCCACCCGCAGGGATTCGCTGAACGCGGTGAGCCAGGCCTTGGCCGCGCCATAGGTGCCGGTGGGCAGCAGGCCGGCCACCGAGGACACGTTGAGGACGGCACCGCGGCGGCGTTCGCGCAGCCCCGGGACGATCGCGTGGGTGAGCTTCAGCGGGACCTTGACCAGCAGGTCGAGCATCCGCTCCTCGTCCTCGACCGGGTTGTACGGGAAGGGTGCCGGAAGCCCGAATCCGGCGTTGTTGACGAGGATCCCGACCGGGCGGGCCGGGTCGGCGAGGCGGTTGGCGACCCTGCCGCACTGGACGGGGTCGAGCAGATCGGCCGTCAGTACCTCGCAGCCGATGCCGAACTCGGCGGTCAGGGCGGTGGCGGTGGCCTGGAGGCGGCCGGTGTCGCGGGCGACCAGGACCAGATCACAGCCCTTGGCGGCGAACCCGCGGGCGAAGGCTGCACCGAGGCCCGAACTGGCGCCGGTGATCAGAACGGTGGTCACGGGGAACGCTGCTTTCCGGTGAAGGCGGTGGTGGGAGGTGCGGCATAGGCCTGGGCGACGGCAACGAGGAATCGTTTCTCTTCGTGGAGGTCGCTGCCTTCCGGTGCCGCGGAGGCGGTGGACAGGTAGACGGGGGACTCCTGTCCCTGCTGCTGCGGCAGCCCCGCCAGTTTCGCCTGTCGCGCCTCCTTCAGTACGCAGGCCAGCTCGGCGGCGTCCCGGCGCGGGCCGGGGACGCCGGCCGCCGAGACATGGCTCCGGGCCAGCTCCGGGACGCCCGGGGCCACGTACTCGTTGAGGATGAGGATGGCGTCCCGGGTCTCGATGACCTTCCGGTACGCCAGCAGGGTGCGCGGCACCGGCGGCCAGAGCAGTTCCCCGAGCCGGCTGCCGCTCCCGTGCGGGGTGAGGACCACATGCGGCACGGCCTGCACCAGATCGCGCCAGAGCGGCCACAGCCGCCAGGCGACGGCCGTGTCGGCCAGGGTGCGGCGGAGCACGTACAGCGTGGGCACCAGGATGGCGGCGGCCCGCAGCAGTCCGTGCACGTTCATCAGCAGCGGCAGCCAGGGCATCGGCCAGACCGTGCCGAAGACGGCCTTGAGCAGGTACGCGAACCAGAACAGCCCGGCCAGGGCGGTGCCCAGGCCGAACAGCCGCAGCCCGGCGGCCAGTCCGGGGCTGTCGGTGCGGCGGCTGTACCGCCAGCAGACGAACACGCAGATGGTGTTGGCGAGCAGGTGCGCGGAGATGAGGACGAGCCAGTAGGAGACCGAGGGGACCGGGTCGCCCTGGGGCGGCATGCGGTGGGTGCCGTGGGAGCCGGCCGCCAGATCCAGCGCGATGAGCGTGCCGAGGTAGACCACGGTGGCGGCGCAGGCGGCACGCTGGAGCAGCCGGCCACCGGTGGTGGCGGCGACGAAGTAGAGCACGGCGCCGGCCGAGAGCACTCCGATGAGGTTGCGGGTCAGCCCGACCGTGTGCCCGTGGCCGGGGTTGCGCATCGCATAGTCGACCACGGCGGGGAGGTTGAGGGTCATGGCCGCTGCGGCGGTGGCCACGGCCAGCAGCAGGCCGCGCTGCTCCCGGCAGCGGACGGCGGAGCGGGTACGGATCAGGATGGCGGCCCAGAGGCAGACCACGCTGGGGACGGCGAGCCAGTCGCCTACTGCGGTGATGCCGGAGGTCATGGGGTTATCGCACGCCCATCGCGGTTTCCAGGCGTTCCAGGGTGCCGCCCGGGCTGCGGCCGGCCGGGTGCAGGCCGGCCCGGGCCCGGATCATGCTGGCGAGCATCTCGGCTTCCTGTTCCTGCCGGGTGGTGTAGTTGGTCCGGCCCAAAACCCTTGGAACGACAGCTTCCGGATTCTCCTGCAGATCGGCCGCCGGGTCCATGTCCGCGAGCGCGTTGTGCCCGAAGAGGATGTGGCCCAGCTCGTGCAGGACGATGTGCTCGCGGTGCAGCGGGGAGGTCTGGGCCTCGTAGAAGACGAAGTCGGTGCTGTCGGTGCCGACCCACAGTCCGCAGATGCCGGATTCGGCGGCTTCCCGGGGCAGCGGGTGCAGGAGTATGGGGCGTCCGCGCTGCTCGGCCATGCGGGCGCAGAGCGCATCGACGGAGAACGGCTCCGTCAGATCGAGATGGCCGAGAATGGTTTGGCAGCGCCGGCGCAGTTTCAGGTGCCGGAATGGCATGTGGTCCCTCTTCGAACCCTTTCCCGGGCAGCGGTGATAGGCGGGGGCGGATGGTTCCATGACGTCCTGAGCCTTCGGGGCGGCCTCGGGGAGTGCGGTCCTGAGCGGAGTTCATGAAGGCCCGCCCGCGGTGCGGCGGACGGGCCTTCCGTCATGCTTACCGATCTTGCCGGGATGTTGGCAAGGGAACCTCCTCGTCCGGGGTGCTATTCGGCCACCCGGGCGGCCCCGCGGGCCGCCACCCGGGACGCCCCGTCAGCGGGTCCGGTTCCGCCCGCCGCCGCCCTCGCCGCCGCCGGTGAGGCCGGCCCGGCGCAGGGCGTCGGCCATCGCGCTGTTCGCGGGCGGCGGGGTGCCGCCCTCGCGGCGGTTGCCACCGCCGTTGCCTCCGCCGCCGTTGCCGCCGCCGTTGCCGCGCTGCTGCGGCGGGCGTCCGCCGCCCCGCCGGTCACCGCGCTCGCCCCGGTCCTGGCGCGGCCCCCGGTCCTGCCGGGACTTGGCGCCGGAGCCGCCCTGGCCCCCGGAGCCGGCCGCAGCGGACTCGTCGTCCAGCCGCAGGCTCAGCGAGATCCGCTTGCGCGGAATGTCCACGTCCATGACCTTGACCTTGACGATGTCCCCGGGCTTGACCACATCCCGCGGGTCCTTGACGAAGGTCTTCGACATCGCCGACACGTGCACCAGTCCGTCCTGGTGGACGCCGATGTCGATAAAGGCGCCGAAGGCCGCGACATTGGTGACCACGCCCTCCAGGACCATCCCGGCGGCCAGGTCGCCGATCTTCTCGACGCCCTCCTTGAAGGTGGCCGTCTTGAAGGCGGGCCGCGGGTCCCGGCCCGGCTTCTCCAGCTCGCGCAGGATGTCGGAGACGGTCGGCAGCCCGAAGGCCTCGGTGACGAACTCCTCCGGGCGCAGCGAGCGCAGCACCCCGGTGTTCCCGATCAGCGCGGCCACCTCGCCGCCCGCCTTCTTCCCCATCGCCCGGACCAGCGGGTAGGACTCCGGGTGCACGCTGGACGCGTCCAGCGGGTCGTCCCCGCCGCGGATCCGGAGGAAGCCGGCGCACTGCTCGTACGCCTTGGGGCCGAGCCGGGCCACGTCCTTGAGGGCCTTGCGGCTGCGGAAGGGCCCGTTGGCGTCCCGGTGCGCGACGATGTTCTCGGCGAGTCCGCCGCTGATCCCCGACACCCGCGAAAGCAGCGGTGCGGAGGCGGTGTTGACGTCCACGCCGACGCCGTTGACGCAGTCCTCGACCACCGCGTCGAGGGAGCGGGAGAGCTTCATCTCGGACAGGTCGTGCTGGTACTGGCCGACTCCGATGGACTTGGGGTCGATCTTGACGAGCTCGGCGAGCGGGTCCTGGAGCCGACGGGCGATGGAGACCGCGCCGCGCAGGGACACGTCCAGGTCCGGGAGTTCCTGGGAGGCGAAGGCGGAGGCCGAGTACACGGAGGCGCCGGCCTCCGAGACCATCACCTTGGTGAGCTTCAGCTCGGGGTGGCGGGTGATCAGGTCGCCGGCCAGCTTGTCGGTCTCGCGGGAGGCGGTGCCGTTGCCGATGGCGACCAGCTCGACGGAGTGCTCCTTCGCGAGCCGGGCCAGCTTGGCGAGGGACTCGTCCCACTTGTTGGCGGGAACGTGCGGGTAGATCACATCGGTGGCCACCACCTTGCCGGTGGCGTCCACGACGGCGACCTTCACGCCGGTGCGGAAGCCCGGGTCCAGGCCGAGGGTGGCCCGGGTGCCGGCCGGTGCCGCGAGCAGCAGGTCGCGCAGGTTGGCGGCGAAGACCCGGACGGCCTCGTCCTCGGCGGCGGCGCGCAGCCGCATCCGCAGGTCGATGCCGAGGTGCACCTGGATCTTCGTACGCCAGGCCCAGCGGACCGTGTCGGCGAGCCACTTGTCGCCGGGCCGGCCCCGATCGGCGATGTCGAAGCGGCGCGCGACCATGCCCTCGTACGTGGACGGCAGCCCGGGGGCCGCTGCCTCTTCGGGGGCCTCCGGCTCCAGGGTGAGGTCGAGCACGTCCTCCTTCTCGCCGCGCAGCATCGCGAGGACGCGGTGCGAGGGGAGGGCGGTGAAGGGCTCGGCGAAGGCGAAGTAGTCGGCGAACTTGGCGCCGGCCTCTTCCTTGCCCTCGCGGACCTTGGCGGCGAGCCGGCCGCGGCCCCACATGCGCTCGCGCAGTTCGCCGATCAGGTCGGCGTCTTCCGCAAACCGCTCGGTGAGGATGGCGCGGGCGCCTTCCAGGGCCGCGGCCGGGTCGGCGACGCCCCTGTCGGCGTCGACGAACGCGGCGGCGGCTGCCGCCGGCTCGACGGAGGGGTCGGCGAGCAGCCCGTCGGCGAGCGGCTCCAGCCCGGCCTCGCGGGCGATCTGGGCCTTCGTACGCCGCTTGGGCTTGAAGGGCAGGTAGATGTCCTCCAGTCGGGCCTTGGTGTCGGCCGCGTTGATCCGGGCCTCCAGCTCGGCGTCCAGCTTGCCCTGGTCCCGTACGGACTCCAGGATCGCCGCGCGGCGGTCCTCCAGCTCGCGCAGATACCGCAGGCGCTCCTCCAGGGTGCGCAGCTGGGCGTCGTCGAGCATCTCGGTCGCTTCCTTGCGGTAGCGCGCGATGAACGGGACGGTGGAGCCGCCGTCGAGCAGCTCGACGGCGGCCTTGACCTGCCGCTCCCGTACGCCGAGTTCCTCGGCGATCCTGCCTTCGATGGACGTGGTCACGATCTCGGTCCCGCCTTTGTCTGTGCCTGGAGCCGCCAATTGTGGCAGGTGGCACCGACGGGAGGGGTCAGGCCTTGCCGAGGAGGTCCCCGGGGAAGGCTCCGGCGCCGACGGCCTGGAGGACGAAGGCTCCGCCGAGCTCGGCGAGCCGGGCCAGGCCGGGGGCGCCGAGGTGCGCGTACGGTGCGGCGTCCAGCCGGTCGGTCTCGGCCTCCAGTTCCTCGCGGAGTTCCTCGCCCGCGGCGGTCAGTTCGCCCGCGTCGTCGAGCAGGCCGCGCCCGCGCAGCCGGGCGGAGGCCGCGTCGAGGTCTTCCTGGTCCCAGCCGCGGGTGGCCTTCAGCCACTTGTTGGAGAAGCCCTTGCCGGTGGCGCTGTGGCTGACGAGAGCCTCCAGCGGGTCGAGGCCGGCGGTGAGGAGGGCGGTGAGGTGGCCGTCACCGCGGTGCTCGCGGAGCAGGGTGGTGGCGTGCCAGAGCCGCAGGTGCGGCTCTTCGGGGGCGGGGAGGTCGGCATGGGCGGCGTAGAGGGTGCGGCCGTGGCGGCTGCAGGCCTCGGTGGCGCGCAGGGCCAGGCCGGCGGCCTCGGCGAGTTCGGCGGAGGCGATGACCTCGGGGCCGAGCAGCCGGCGCAGGGTGGCGTCGACGGCCCGGTAGCGGGCGGCGATGACCTGCTCGGGGGTGGCCTTGTCCCAGACGGCCGGGAGGTGCCGGGCGATGAAGTCGTAGCGGTAGTTGTAGAAGGTGGCGGCCACGGTGCCGGCGCCGACGGCGCCCATGGCGGCGGACCGGGCGGCGAGGTTGCGGGCGACCGGGTCGGTGATGCCGAGGGCGTCGAATTCCGCCGCGGTGTCGGGTGAGAAGTACACGGTGGAGTGGATCGGGTTGATGGCACCGTGCCAGGCACGGCGTGCGGCTCGCGGCTCAAGGGTCATGCACGGCAGGTTACCGACTGCTTAGTACGCCGTGAAGCCCGGGGCGTGTCCGGTCGTGGCACGGGGTGCCCCCGCGGTCCTGCCCGGCGGCATCCGGGCCGCAGCCCGTGTGGAAGAGTGGCCGGGCCGTACACACGACAACGGGGGGAGAACGGCATGGGCAGGGCCAGGATCGCGATCGTGACGAGCGGGGCCGGCTTCGCGGCGGACGCGGACCTCCCGCTGATCGTGGCCGCGCTGCGGGCCGGCGGCGCGGACGCCGAGGCGGTGGCCTGGGACGCGGAGCCGGCCGGGTGGGACCGGTTCGATCTGGCCGTCATCCGCTCGACCTGGGACTACACGGACCGCCTCGGCGAGTTCCTGGCCTGGGCCGACCGGGCGGCCGGCGCCACCCGGCTGCGGAATCCGGCGCCGGTGGTGCGCTGGAACAGCGACAAGCGCTACCTGCTGGACCTCGGCGGCGCGGGAGTCCCGGTCGTGCCGACCCGGTTCCTCGGGCCGCGTGAGGGATTCCGGGAGGAGGATCTCGACGCGGCCGACGGGGTGGTGGTCAAGCCCGCCGTGTCCGCCGGGGCCCGGGACACCGCCCGCTACGAGCCCGGCCGGACCGCGGACGCGGCACGCCATGCCCGGATGCTGCTGGACCAGGGCCGGGCCGTGATGATCCAGCCATATCTGCCGGGTGTGGAACGGGGAGAGCGCGCCCTCGTGTTCTTCTCCGGCGTCTTCAGCCATGCGATACGGAAGGGGCCGCTGCTGACCGCGCCCGGTGTGATCGACAACGACCGGGAGGCCCACCCCGGTGCCGCCCCCTACCGTCCGACCGAGGCGGAGATCCGTACCGCCCGGGCGGCCCTGGCAGCGGTGCCGTCGCCGGGGGCCCCGCTGATCGCCCGGGTGGACCTTGCGCTGGACGCGGCCGGCGATCCGGTGGTCATGGAGCTGGAGCTCATCGAGCCGAACCTGTTTCTGGGGAGCAGCGCGGCGGGGCTGGAGCGGTGCGCGGCGGCCGTGACGGCCGAATCGCTTCCTCCAACGGCGTGATCCTTGCGTCCAGATGGCGATCATGTGACAGCCGCGGCCATGGACACGACGTGGGGCGTCAGGGGTGAATACGGTCGAACGGAACAGCGTCCCCTACCCCTTGGAGCTTTTCGTGCACCGCAAAGTCATCGCCCCCAGCGTGCTCGCCGCTTCTCTGCTGCTGGTGATCCCGGCATCGGCGGCGGACGCCGGTCCGGGCGCAGCGGGTATCGGCGATCCCTATTACCCGGCCAGCGGCAACGGCGGCTACGACGTGTCGCATTACGACCTGCGGCTCCAGTACCAGCCGAAGACCGATCTGCTGGAGGGCACCGCCACCCTGCTGGCCACCGCCAAGCAGGACCTGTCCCGCTTCAACCTGGACTTCGGGCTGAAGGTGAGCGAGGTGCGGGTGAACGGGGTCAAGGCGAAGTTCGCCACCTCCGGGACCCAGGAGCTGGAGGTGACCCCGGCCGCTCCGCTGGCGAAGAACAAGCCGCTGACCGTGGTCGTCAAGTATGCGGGGAAGCCCTCCGAGTTGAAGGTGGACGGCTGGTCCGCCTGGCACCGGACCCCGGACGGCGGAGTGGCCGCACAGGAGCCCGATTCGGCCGTCTGGTGGTTCCCGAGCAATGACCACCCGCTCGACAAGGCCACCTTCGACGTCTCCGTCAACGTGCCCGACGGCACCCAGGCGATCAGCAACGGCGTGCTCCAGTCACAGAGCTCGAAGCTCGGCTGGACCCGCTGGAACTGGCGGTCCAACAAGCCGCAGGCCACCTATCTGGCCACGCTCGCCATCGGCAGGTTCGACATCACCACCGACCGGACGGCGAACGGGCTGCCGATCCTCAACGCGTACAGCAAGGACCTCGGCGACAACGACGGTGCGGCGCGCGCGAGCATCGAGCGGACCGGCGAGGTCGCGGAGTGGCTGGAGGGCGTCTTCGGGCCGTACCCCTTCAACGCGCTCGGCGGCTATGTGCCGAACGTGCCCAGCGGCTATGCGCTGGAGACGCAGACCCGGCCGTTCTACAGCCCCAGGCAGTTCGCGAACGGCGCCAATGTCTCGGTGGTGGTGCACGAGCTGGCCCACCAGTGGTACGGGGACAGCGTGTCCGTGGACCACTGGAAGGACATCTGGGTCAACGAGGGCTTCGCCCGCTACAGCCAGTGGCTGTGGTCGGAGAAGGAGGGTGAGGGCACCGCGCAGGAGCTGGCCGACTGGGTGTACGCCACCCGCCCGGCGGAGGACCCGTTCTGGCAGGTCAAGCCGGGTGACCCGGGGCCGGACAACCAGTTCCACCTGGCCGTCTACGACCGGGGTGCCCTCGCCCTCCAGGCGCTGCGCAACGAGATCGGCGACGAGAAGTTCTTCGCGATCCTCAAGGGCTGGCCGACCGAGCGCAAGTACGGCAACGCCAAGGTCGGCGACTTCGTGCGGTACGCGGAGCGGATCTCCGGCAAGCCGCTCGCGGAGCTGTTCGAGACCTGGCTGTACACGGCGGGCAAGCCGGCCGTCGGCCCGGCGGCGAAGAACACCGGCAAGCCGGAGGCCCGTTCCCTCTCCTCCGCCCCGGCCCCGGCCCCGGTGGAGCCGAAGTCCTGGAAGAAGATCGCCGCGACGAACACCGTGCACGACCACCACGCCGGTCACTGAGCCGTACGGTCACCTCCCGGCGGCCCGCCACCGGGCCCGGGCCTGCCGGGCCACCGGGAGGTACCGCCACCGTTCCGGCAGCAGCGGTACGAGGTTCCGTACGAGGGCACTGAACCGCCGGAGCCGGCGCTCCTGGGCCGGGGTCCACTCCAGGCCGAGGGCGGCCCGGGCGTCGGGCGGCATGTAGCCGACGGTGGCGAAGGCCCGGAAGCGCAGGAAGAGGCTGCGCAGCAGCGGCCAGGCGAGCCGGGTCAGCACCCGCAGCGGCAGCGGTCCGCCCTCGGGGCGGGGCAGCGGCAGGTCGGTGGCGAGGAGTTCCCGGGCCACCTGGGTCAGCTCGATCTCCTCGGCCAGCATCCGCCGGTAGTAGGGCCAGAACTCTTCGATGGTCTGCGGCATGTCGCGGTCGTGCAGGCCGAGGATCCGGCCCACCTGGAGCCACTCGCGGTAGAGCTGCCGCTGCTGCTCGGGGGTGAACGGCCGGTACAGGTAGCGGGCGGCGTGGGAGTAGACCGGGAAGCCGGTGGCGTGGACCCAGGAGTAGCAGGCGGGGTCGAGGGAGTGGTACCGGCGCCCGCGGGTGTCCGTGCCCTGGATGTCCTTGTGCAGCCGACGGACCCGGCGGCCCTCCTCGACCGCGGCCTCGCCGCCGTACACCCACAGCTGGACGGAGCGGATCGACCGCTCGCCGCGCCCCCACGGGTCGGTGCGGAACACCGAGTACTGGTCCACTCCGGCACCGATCGCGGGGTGCGCGACCTGCATGGTGAAGGCAGGCGGCAGCATCAGCAGCTGCCGGATGTCTCCGGAAATGGTCCAGAGCACTCCGCCGGGCGGCGGCGGCTCGGGGTCCTTCCTCATACGTCCCCTCCCAGGGTCGATCACTCACCTCCCAGTATGGCCACGGGCCGTCAAGATTCCCGGTGCACGGGTGTTACCCAGAGGTAACTGCGGCTGCTTTGATGGCGCGGTCGATCTTCCCCACAGGAATGATGGAGACCGCATGCCCCTCACCGAGCACCTCCGCAACCGGGCCGCCGCCACGGCCGTCGCGGCCGTGGCCACCGCCGCCCTGGCCGCCACCGCAACCCCGGCCGCCGCCGAGCAGACCGCCACCCCCCGGCTCAGCGTCCTCACCTACAACGTGTTCCTCTTCAGCAAGACCCTGTACCCGAACTGGGGCCAGGACCACCGCGCCGCCGAGATACCGAAGACCTCTTTCTACAAGGGCCACGACGTCGTCGTGATCCAGGAGGCCTTCGACAACGCCGCCTCCGACGCGCTGAAGGCCAACTCGGCGGCGCAGTACCCGCACCAGACCCCGGTGGTCGGCCGCAGCAAGAGCGGCTGGGACGCCACCGGCGGCGCGTACTCGGCGACCACCCCGGAGGACGGCGGGGTCACGATCCTCAGCAAGTGGCCGATCGTGCGCAAGGAGCAGTACGTCTACAAGGACGCGTGCGGCGCCGACTGGTGGTCGAACAAGGGCTTCGCCTACGTGGTCCTGAACGTGAACGGCACCAAGGTGCACGTGGTCGGCACGCACGCGCAGTCCACCGACCCGGGCTGCTCGGCGGGCGAGGCGGCGCAGATGCGCAGCCGCCAGTTCAAGAACATCGACGCCTTCCTCGACGCCAAGAACATCCCGGCGAACGAGCAGGTCATGGTGGCGGGCGACATGAACGTCGACTCGCACACCCCCGAGTACAACTCGATGCTCGCGGACGCCGGCCTGGCCGGCCGGGACGCGCGCACCGGGCACACGTACTCCTTCGACACCCGGGACAACTCCATCGCGGCCGACCGCTACCCGACCGACCCGCGCGAGGACCTGGACTACGTGCTGCACCGCGCGGGCCACGTGCGGCCGGCCGGCTGGACCAACGACGTGGTGAAGGAGCAGTCGGCGCCCTGGACGGTCTCCAGCTGGGGCACCTCCTACACCTACACCAACCTCAGCGACCACTACCCGGTCATCGGCCGCTGACCGGCATCCGGAAGTGCAGGCCGCGGGGGCCGGCTCGGACCGGCCCCCGCGGGTGTCTCACTTGGTGTGGGTGGACAGGGTCACGCCGCTGAAGCCCTGCGCGGCGGCGAGGCTGAAGTAGACCCAGCCGGACGGCGGGTTGTCGATCGTCAGCCTCTCGCCGTTGCCGGCGTTGGTGGACTTGGCCAGGTGGCTGCCGGTAGTCGCCCAGCTGCCGCCGCCGTAGTACAGGTCGGCGTTGCCGGTGCCACCGCTGCTGGTGATGGTCAGCTGCTTGACGCCGGCCGGCAGGTACACGAAGTGGTAGCTGTAGTTGCCGGTGGTCGCCGCGAGGTTGTCCCGGCGGCAGTTCTCGCTGAACTGCCGGGGGTCGGCGAAGGTGCACAGCGGCGCGGACGGGGCCTGCGCCTCCGGCAGCGGGCCGCAGTCGTCGGTCGCGCAGGTGGTCGTCAGCCACGTGGCGAAGCCGGCGTCGTAGCGGGTGCCGATGGTCTGCTTGAGGAAGGTGCGGGCGCCGTCCCAGTCACCGGCGCGGTACTTGCCGAGTACCGTCTCGATGTCGGCGCGGTGCTCCTGGAGCATGTAGCGGACGGCGAGGAAGCCCCAGCGGTAGACCCGGGCGGAGTTCACCTCGGGGTCCTCGTCCTGGCCGTACACCGTGTCGAACAGCTCGCTGAGCTTGTACGTCTGCTTGCGCGCCTCGGCGATCGCGTCCGCGTTGCGCTCGCCCCGGTAGCCGAACGAGATGTTCTCGGCGATGCCCTCGACCCACCAGATGGTCGGCGTGGTGATGTTGTCCTCGAAGTCGCCGCCCATGTTGTAGCGGCCGTCGAGGTAGTGCGTGTACTCGTGGTTCAGGTTCCAGATCTGGAAGTCCGGGCGCAGCCAGTGGGCCTCGTGGGCGATGAAACGGGCCTGGTTGCCGGGGAGGGACGGGTTGCCCTCCTCGTACATGCCGCCGTTGTCGACATCGATGTCATAGAAGGCCCAGGCGTACAGCGCGTACTGCGTGTAGTCGTCGAAGACGACGACCTCCAGGTTGGTGTTCACGTCGCCGGGGACGGGGCCGTTGTCACCGATGACGCGGTGGAAGTACTCGTCCTGGCCGATCAGGCTGGTGCAGGTGCTCGCCAGCTGGCCGGGCGACATGTCCTGGGCGTTGATCCGCAGGCCGTCGTTGCAGTGGTGCTGGATCGGCAGGATCGCCGGGAGCAGCCGGGTCTTCAGGTCGCAGATCGCGTACGCGGCGCAGTTGCCGCGGTCGAACTGGCGGGTGTACCAGCCCAGGTTCATGGTGATCGGCGCGGTGGGGCCGACGTTCGGGTAGCGGTTGATCAGGTCCTTCAGCAGCGGCCGGACCCGGTCCTTCAGCTCGGGGACATCGAGGGCGTGACCGAGGTGGCGGCCGACGTTGCTGACCACGTCCAGACGGTTGAGCTGCGCGCCGTTGCGGGTGATGAACCCGGCCCAGGCGTCGAGGATGGAGGGGTCCGCCTTGAGGGCGGCGCGCCAGCCGCGGGCGTCGTCCTTGGCCTTGAAGCCGTTCTCGACGACCCACTCGACGTGCTGCATGGAGAGCTGCATCTGCGCCGGCCAGGAGCCGGCGTAGTCGGCGAGCATCCGCTTGACGACACCGGCGTAGCGGCCGGCCGTGTGGGTGCTGTCGATGAGGGTGATGACCTCGTTGTGGATCTCACCGTTGGCATCGGTGACGTCCTTGCTGCGCGGGGAGGCGAAGAAGGCGTCCAGGGCGCCGCGGGCGGCGTTGTCCAGTGCCTGACCGTAGTCGCCGACGGCGGCGGAGTTGTAGTCCTGCACGTAGTAGCCGGCGCGCAGGAACATCACCAGCTGCCCGATGGAGCCGCTGTTGTTGCCCGGGTAGGCGGCGGAGGCGTCGCGCAGCGCGTTGGCGACGGTCACCATCTGGGCTTCGCGGAAGGTGCGGTGCGCGCTCTCGCCGGTGAGGCCGAAGAGCGGGTAGGTACAGGTGATGTAGGGCAGCGCCTTGAGCTCCTGGACCAGCGCGGACCCGGTGGAGTTGAGGACGCCGCCGAGGTCGCACGGGTCCGCGGCCATCGCCGAGGACGCCTTGCCGGCCTTGTCCTTCTTGTCGGTCCTGGCGGGCGTGGTGGCTTTGGTGGAGGGCGCGGGACGGGTGGCCGATTCCTCGGTGCTGTCCTGCGCGGAGATACGGAAGCGGGAGCCGTTCTTCAGCGCCTCGGGCGACCTGGGGACGGGGATCGACCGGGGTGCCGAGTCGGCGGATCCGCCGGCGGTGGCGGTGGCGGTGGCGGTGGCGGTGGTGCCGGCGGTGGCGGCCTGGCTCTGCGGTGCGAGCAGGCCTATGGCGAGGAAGGCGACTGCGCCGATCGCGGGCAGTCTGCTCGCACGAGCCCTCGATATGCGGAAGGGGTGCATCTGTGGGGGCCTCCGGGGCCGTGTGGCCATGTGCTGGATGCACGGGCGACTGATGTGAGCCTGTAAAATTTCACATGTCGCATTCCACCGGAAGAACTCTGACCGGATTACGTCCGGCCGAAATTGAAACGTTGTCAACTCACCTGGTTCACACCGGACATACAGGGCACCTCGCGCGAAGGTGAGCGACGGGAGCCGGTGGCCATGTGAGTGGATTGACGCCCATAAGACTGTTCTGTGGCACTTGGCGGAGCCCTCCACGCAAACCACGCCGGGGCGGCCCGCGCCCGAAGCGGGGGCCGCCCCGGCGCGGACGATGCGTCAGGACTGGTCGTAGAGGGCGGCGATGAGGTCGGCGTGGGTGGCTCGGACCACGCGGCGGCGGAGCTTCAGGGACGGGGTCAGCTCTCCGGTCTCCGGGCCCCATTCCTCGGCGAGGAGACGGTACTTCTTGATCTGTTCGGTGCGGTTGAGGCGGGCGTTCGCCGTGTCGACCGCGCGGGCAACCTCCTCCAGGACCAGCGGGTGTGTGGCGAGGGCGGCCGGGGAGGTGTCCTCGATGCCGCGGGCGGCGGCCCAGATCGGGGCCAGTTCGGCGTCCAGGACCAGCAGGGCGACCAGGTAGGAGCGGCCGTCCCCGTGCACCAGGGCCTGGCCGATCAGCGGGTGCTCCTTGACGGTGTTCTCCACCAGGGCCGGCGAGACGTTCTTGCCGGTGGAGGTGATGATGAGCTCCTTCTTCCGGTCGGTCAGCCAGAGGAAGCCGTCCTCGTCGAGGCGTCCGATGTCCCCGGTGGGGAACCAGCCCTCGGCGTCCGTGGCGTTCTCCACCGTGCCGTCGGGCCGCAGATAGCCGCCGAACACGGTGGCGCCCCGGGTGAGGATCTCGCCGTCGGGCGCTATGCGCAGTTCCAGACCTTCGATGGGCCGGCCCACCGAGCCCAGCCGGAACGCGTCCGGGCTGTTGACCGTACAGACCCCGGAGGTCTCGGTGAGCCCCCACGCATCCATGATCGTGATGCCCCAGCCGGCCCAGAAGCGGACCACGTCGATCGGCATCGGCGCGGTGGCACTGGCCGTCCACACCAGCCGGTCGAGCCCGGCCAGCCCGAGCAGCGGGTCCAGCACCCGTTCCTTGGCCTGCGCGTACGCCTTCGCCACCGCGGCCGGGACCTCCTCCCCGCGCTCGTGGTGCCCGGCCCGCTCGCGGGCGAGGTCGTTGGCCGCCTCGATGGCGGTCCGCTGCTCCTCGGGCAGCTGTGCGAGGACCGCCCGGACGGAGGCGGCGAGCTTCTCCCAGACCCGCGGGACCCCGAAGAACTGGACCGGGTGCAGTTCGCGGACGGCCGTGGAGACGGCGGCCGGGTCGGCGCACAGCCGGACGTGCGCGGCCCGCAGCAGCGGCAGGTAGATGCCCAGGATCCGCTCGGCGATGTGCGCGAACGGCAGGTAGCAGATGTGCTCGGCGTGCTCGGGCAGCTCCACCTGACGGTCCAGCCGGACCGCCTGCAGCACGATGTTGCGGTGGGTCAGCCGGACGCCCTTGGGGTCGCCGGTGGTGCCGGAGGTGTAGACGACGGTGAGCGGGTCCTCGGGCCGGGTCTCCCGCCAGCCCTTCTCGAAGGCCTCGGAGCGGTGCACCCGGGCGCCGCTCGCGTGCAGGGACCCGTACGTACGGTGGCTGCCCGCGTCGGCCGCCTCGGCGACGACCAGCCGCTCCAGCGGGGTGCCGGGGTCGGCCAGCAGCGGTTCCCAGCGGGCCAGTTCGCGGGCCCCCTCGACCACGGCGAGGCGGGCTCGGCTGTGCCGGGCGATATGGGTGATCTGCTCGGGCGCGGAGGTGCCGTACACGGTGACCGGGACCGCTCCGAGGTGGACCAGGGCGAGGTCGGTGAGCCAGTGCTCGGGCCGGTTGCCCATCATCATCAGGACGTGGTCGCCGCGCTCCACGCCGAGGGCGGCATAGCCGGAGGCGAGGACACCCACCTTCCGGCGGACCTCGGACCAGGTGAGGGTCGACCATCCGTCGCCCTCCCGCCAGGACAGCGCGGGCAGTTCGGCGTGTTCGGCGGCGTTGCGGGCGAGCAGGGCGGGGAGGGTGAGCTCCTCGGCGGGTGCGGGCAGTCGCAGGGTCGTCGTCATGGGCAGCTCCTGGCCGTTTCACATCGATGGTGCGACAGCAATACTGTTGAACCTGAGGCGCAGTGATCAGAGAGCGAGGCACAGCCGATGACCACCCAGGCGCAGGAGCCCACGCTCACCGTGGACGAACTCGCCGCGCGAGCCGGTGTCACCGTCCGTACCGTACGGTTCTACAGCACGCGCGGGCTTTTGCCCCCTCCCGTGATCGGACCCCGTCGGGTGGGCCGGTACGGGCCGGAGCACCTGTCACGGCTGGCACTGATCGAGGAGCTCCAGCACCAGGGCATGACCCTGTCGGCGATCGAGCGCTACCTGGACGCCCTGCCGGACGATCTGAGCGCCCACGACCTGGCCATCCACCGTGCCCTGGTGGCCAGCTGGGCTCCGGACGCGGCGGAGCAGACCTCCCGGGCGGAGCTGGAGCAGCGGGCCGGGAGGGCACTGTCGGACGGTGACATCGAGCGGCTGACGGCGATGAATGTACTGGCGGCGGCCGGCGAGGGCTTCCGGGTGGACCGGGGTCTGCTGCGGCTCGGGGTCGCCCTGCTCGACGTGCCGATCGCCCACGAGACGATCCTGGCGGCGCGTACGGTGCTGATGGACCACGCGCGGTCGACGGCGCAGGAGCTGACCCGGCTGTTCCGGGACGAGGTGTGGGGGCCGTTCACCGAGGGCGAGGACGACCCCGAGCGGGTGGAGTCGATGAAGGCGCTCTCCGCCCATATGCAGCCCCTGGTGGTGCAGGCCCTGGTCACCGCCTTCCAGCGGTCGCTGCGGGACGAGCTGCGGGCGGCGTTCACCCCCGAGGCGTGACGCAGTGCTGCCCGGCGGGGTCGCCCCGCCGGGCAGCACTGTCCGGTTCCGGACCGGCCTGTCAGTCCGCGTCAGTCCGCGAAGGTCTCGCCGCGTTCGGCCTTCTCGATCAGCAGGGCGGGCGGGGTGAAGCGCTCGCCGTAGGAGGCCGCCAGTTCGCGGGCGCGGGCCACGAAGCCGGGCAGGCCGCCCTCGTAGCCGTTGATGTACTGGATCACGCCGCCGGTCCAGGCCGGGAAGCCGATGCCCATGATGGAGCCGATGTTGGCGTCGGCGACGGAGGTCAGCACGCCCTCCTCGAAGCAGCGGACGGTGTCCAGAGCCTCGGCGAAGAGCATCCGCTCCTTCATGTCCTCGAAGGGGATCTCGTATCCGGGCTTGGCGAAGTGCTCGCGCAGGCCCGGCCAGATACGGGCGCGCTTGCCGGACTCGTCGTACTCGTAGAAGCCGGCGCCGCCGCTGCGGCCGGGGCGCTCGAACTCGTCGACCATCCGGTCGATGACCCGGTCGGCCGGGTGCTCGGTCCAGGTGCGGCCCTCGGCCTCGACCGCCTTGCGGGACTCGTTGCGGATCTTGCGCGGGAGGGTGAGGGTCAGCTCGTCCATCAGGGAGAGCACCTTGGCCGGGTAGCCGGCCTGGGCCGCGGCCTGCTCGATCGAGGCGGGCTCGATGCCCTCGCCGACCATCGCCACGCCCTCGTTGATGAACTGGCCGATGACCCGGGAGGTGAAGAAGCCGCGCGAGTCGTTGACCACGATGGGGGTCTTGGCGATCTGCCGGACCAGGTCGAAGGCGCGGGCGATGGCCTCGTCGCCGGTGCGCTCGCCCTTGATGATCTCGACCAGCGGCATCTTGTCGACCGGCGAGAAGAAGTGCAGGCCGATGAAGTCGGCGGGCCGCGTCACCCCTTCGGCCAGGCCGGTGATGGGCAGGGTGGAGGTGTTGGAGCAGAGCAGTGCGTCGGGCGCGATGACGTCCTGGATCTCCTGGAAGACCCGGTGCTTGAGGGAGGTGTCCTCGAACACGGCCTCGATGACGGCGTCACAGCCGGCCAGGTCGGCGGCCTCGGCGGTGGGGGTGATCCGGGCCAGCAGCTCGGCCCGCTTGGCCTCGGTGGTACGCCCGCGGGCCAGGGCCTTGTCCAGAAGCTTCTCGGAGTACGCCTTGCCGCGCGCGGCGGCCTCGGCGCTGACGTCCTTCAGGACGACCTCAAGGCCCGCCTTGGCGCAGGAGTAGGCGATGCCGGCGCCCATCATGCCCGCGCCGAGGACGGCGACCTTGGTGACCTTGCGCGGCGGGATGCCCTGCGGACGGCTGCGGCCCGCGTTGACGGCCTGCAGGTCGAAGAAGAACGCCTGGATCATGTTCTTGGCGGTCTGACCGGTGACCAGCTCGGTGAAATAGCGGGCCTCGATGGTCAGCGCGGTGTCGAAGTCCACCTGGGAGCCCTCGACGGCGCAGGCCAGGATGTTGCGCGGGGCCGGGTACGGGGCGCCGTTCAGCTGCTTCTTCAGGTTGGCCGGGAAGGCCGGCAGGTTGGCGGCGAACTTGGGGTTCGAGGGGGTGCCGCCGGGGATCCGGTAGCCGGGCTGGTCCCAGGGCTGCTTCGACTCCGGGTTCGCGTCGATGAAGGCGCGGGCCTTGGCCATCATCTCCTCGGGGGTGGCGGCCAGTTCGTGGACCAGGCCGTTGTCGAGGGCGCGCTGCGGGTTGTACTGGGTGCCCTGGAGCAGAACCTTGAGCAGCGCGTCGGCGATGCCCATGAGGCGGACGGTCCGGGTGACCCCGCCGCCGGCCGGGAGCAGGCCCAGGGTGACCTCGGGCAGGCCGATCTTGGAGCCGGGGGCGTCCAGGGCGATCCGGTGGTGGGAGGCCAGGCAGATCTCGTAACCGCCGCCGAGGGCCGCGCCGTTGATGGCGGCGACCACGGGCTTGCCGAGGGTTTCGATCCGGCGCAGCGAGGCCTTGATGGCGGTGCCGGTGTCGAAGGCGATCTGGGCGTCCTCGGGACGCAGCCGGATCATGTCCTTGAGGTCGCCGCCGGCGAAGAAGGTCTTCTTGGCGGAGGTGTAGATGATGCCGCGGATGGTGTCCTTCTCGGCCTCGGCGCGGTCGGCGACGGCCGCGATGGAGTCCTTGAAGGCCTGGTTCATCGTGTTGGCGGACTGGTCGGGGTCGTCCAGGACCAGGGTGACGACGCCGGTCTCGTCCTGTTCCCAGCGGATCGTGGTGGACTCGCTCATTTTTCTCGCTGCTTCCGTGTCGGGGAGGAGGTCTGGGGGATACAGAACGCTGTTCAGAGCCGCTCGACGACGGTGGCCACGCCCATGCCGCCGCCGACGCACAGGGTGACGAGGCCGTAGCGCTTGTCCTGGCGCTCCAGTTCGTCCACGATCGTGCCGAGGATCATGGCGCCGGTGGCGCCGAGCGGGTGGCCGAGCGCGATGGCGCCGCCGTTGACGTTGACCTTGTCGAGGGTGGTGCCCATGTCCTTGACGAAGCGCAGCACGACGCCGGCGAAGGCCTCGTTGATCTCGATCAGGTCGATGTCGTCGATGGTCAGCCCGGCCTTGGCGAGGGCCTTGCGGCTGGCGGGGGCCGGGCCGGTGAGCATGATGGTGGGCTCGGAGCCGGAGACGGCCGCCGAGACGATCCGGGCGCGGGGCACGAGGCCGTTGCGCTCGCCCGCCTCGCGGGAGCCGATCGCGACGAGCGAGGCGCCGTCCACGATGCCGGAGGAGTTGCCCGCGTGGTGGACGTGGTCGATCTTCTCGATCCAGTGGTACTTCTGCAGGGCCACGGCGTCGAAGCCGCCGAGCTCGCCGATGTCCGCGAAGGAGGGCTTCAGCTTGGCGAGGGTGTCGGCGGTGGTGCCCGGGCGGATGAACTCCTCGTGGTCCAGGACGACCAGGCCGTTGCGGTCGGTCACCGGGACCACGGAGCGCGCGAAGCGGCCCTCCTTGACGGCGGTCGCGGCGCGCTCCTGGGAGAGGGCGGCGTACTCGTCCACATCGCGCCGGGAGAATCCCTCGATGGTGGCGATCAGGTCGGCGCCGATGCCCTGCGGGACGAAGTTGACGTCCCAGTTGGTCATCGGGTCGTTGAACCAGGCCCCGCCGTCGGAGGCCATCGGCACCCGGGACATGGACTCGACGCCGCCGGCCAGGACCAGGTCCTCCCAGCCGGAGCGGACCTTGGCGGCGGCCAGGTTGACGGCCTCCAGGCCGGAGGCACAGAAGCGGTTCTCCTGCACGCCCGCCACGGTGTCCGGCAGCCCGGCGGCGATCGCCGCGATCCGGGCGATGTCCGAGCCCTGGTCGCCGACCGGGCCGACCACGCCGAGGACGATGTCGTCGATGGTGCCGGGGTCCAGGCCGGGGTTGCGCTCCCGCAGCGCCCGGATGAGGCCCACCACCAGGTCGATCGGCTTGGTGCCGTGCAGGGCGCCGTTGGCCTTGCCGCGGCCCCGCGGGGTGCGGATCGCGTCGTATACGTAAGCTTCGCTGCTCACTGGTCAAGCCTTTCGAGGGGAGGTTAGCCAAGCAGGGAACGGCCGATGATCTCTTTCATGATCTCGGTGGTTCCGCCGTAGATGGTCTGGATGCGGCCGTCGGTGAAGGCCCGGGCGACCCGGTATTCGGTCATGTAGCCGTAGCCGCCGTGCAGCTGGAGGCAGCGGTCGGCGACCCGCTTCTGCAGTTCGGTGGCCCACCACTTGGCCATCGAGGCGTGCACGTGGTCGAGTTCGCCGTTGGAGTGGTCCACGATGCAGCGGTCCAGGAAGGTGCGGGTGACGGCGCATTCGGTGGCCATCTCCGCGATCTCGAAGCGGATGTGCTGGAGCTTGGCCAGCGGCCGGCCGAAGGCCTCCCGCTCCTTCACGTACTGGGTGGTGATCTCCAGCAGGTGCTCGGCGGCGGCTATCCCGGCCATCGCGATGCCCATCCGCTCCTGGGCCAGATTGGTCATCAGGTGGACGAAGGCGCCGTTGAGTTCCCCGAGCAGGTTCTCCTTGGGGACGCGTACGTCCTGGAAGAACAGCTCGGCGGTGTCCTGCGCCTTCTGGCCGATCTTGTCGAGGTTGCGGCCCCGTTCGAAGCCCGCCATGCCGCGCTCGACGACCAGCAGGGACAGGCCGTGCGCCCCGCCCTCGGGGGTGGTGCGGGCGACCACGATCACCAGATCGGCGAGGATCCCGTTGGAGATGAAGGTCTTCGAGCCGTTGAGCAGCCAGTGGTCGCCGCGGTCCTCGGCGCTGGTCTTGATGCCCTGGAGGTCGGAACCGGCCCCCGGCTCGGTCATGGCGATGGCGGTGATCGTCTCCCCGGTGCAGAAACCGGGCAGCCAGCGGGCCCTCTGCTCCTCGGTGGCCAGGGAGGTCAGATAGGGCCCGATGATGTCGTTGTGGAGGCCGATCGCGAGCCCGGCGGCACCCGCCCGGGTGAACTCCTCGGCGATCACGGCGGCGTACCGGAAGTCGCTGTTCCCGCCGCCCCCGTACTCCTCCGGGACGGCGAGGCCCAGCAGCCCCTGCCGGCCGGCCGCCCGCCAGGCCTCGCGGCTGACGATGCCGTCCTTCTCCCAGCCCTCGTAGTGCGGGGCGACCTCCTTGGCGAGGAAGGTGCGTACGGTCTCGCGGAAGGTCTCGTGCTCCGCTTCGAAGATCTGGCGTTTCATACCGGGCCCCCTAGAGCCAGTTGCGGACGGTCTCGATGAGCCGCGCCGGCTCGGGGCCGACGGGGGTGACGTTGAGATGGGTGACGCCGGCCTCCCGGAAGGCCTCGATGCGCTCGCGTACGTACCCCTCGGGGCCGCACAGCGTCATGAGCTCGCAGAACTCGTCCGGGACGGCGGCGGCAGCGTCCCGCTTGCGGCCGGCGAGGTACAGCTCCTGGATCTTCCTGGCTTCCTGCTCGTAGCCGTAGGCGACGGCCAGGTCGTTGTAGAAGTTCTTGCCGACGGCCCCCATGCCACCCACGTAGAGCGCGATCTGCGGCCGGGCCAGGTCCCGTACGGATGCGGCGTCCGCACCGATGGCGAGCAGCCCGCCCGCGACCGTCTGCAGCGGTCCGAGCTCGGGCGACCGCTTGGCCGCGCCCTCGGCGAGCGCGCTCCCCCACACGGCCGCCGCCTTCTCCGGGATGAACAGGGTGGGCAGCCAGCCGTCCGCGATCTCCGCGGTCAGCGCCACATTGGCCGGGCCGAGCGAGGCGATGTAGACCGGGATCCGGTCGCGGACCGGCCGGGTGAGGATCTTCAGCGGTTTGCCGTGCCGGCCGCCCTTCTCCGGCGGCAGCGGCATATCGGTGATGCCGTGGTGGTCGACGGTCTCGCGGCGCCAGATCCGGCGGCACAGCTCGACCGTCTCCCGGGTCCGGCCGAGGGGCCGGTCGTACGGCTTGCCGTGCCAGCCCTCGATCACCTGCGGGCCGGATGCGCCGAGGCCGAGCAGGGCCCGGCCGCCGGAGACCGCGTCCAGTCCGGCCGCGGTCTGGGCGATCAGAGCGGGGGTGCGGGAGTAGACGTTGAGGATGGCCGAGCCGATCTGCATACGCTCGGTGCGGGCGGCCAGGTAGCCCATGATCGTCGGGGAGTCGAAGCCCCAGGCCTCGGCCACCCAGACGGCGTCCAGGCCGGCCGCCTCCAGCGCCGCGGCCTGGTCGGCGGCCCGCCGCGGATCACCGGCGTAGTCGAGCAGCATGGACAGGTACATCAGGCGTCCTTCCCGGTCGGGGTACCGGTCTCGGTCCCGGTGCCGGTCTCGGTCCCGGTCCCGGTCGGGGTCGGGGTGCCGGTCAGCGTGGGTACGTCCCAGTCTTGCGCGACCGCCTCGGTGTCGGCGCCGGGCTGCGCCGGACCGCTGTACACCGCCCCGGGGGTCGCGGAGAAGCGGGGTGCGGGTGCCGGCTGGACGATCCCGCCGAACTCGGTGAAGGTGCCGCGGGCGGCGAGCTGCGGGTGCCCGGGCGCTTCGCGCAGCGAGAGCACCGGCGCCACGCACGCGTCCGTGCCCTCGAACACGGCCGTCCACTCCTGCCGGGTACGGGTCCGGAACTGCGCGGCCACGGTTTCACGGAGCTCCTCCCAGCGGGCCAGGTCCTTGCGGGCCGGGGCCCGGTCGGCAATACCGAGCAGCTCGGTGAAGGTGTCGTAGAACTGCTGCTCCAGCGCGCCCACGGCCATGTAGCCGCCGTCCGAGGTCTGGTACGTGCCGTAGAAGGGGCAGCCGCCGTCGAGCAGATTGGCGCCGCGCCGGTCCTGCCAGCCGCCGGCCGCCATCATGCCGTGGATCATCGCGGTGAGGTGGGCGGTGCCGTCCACGATGGCCGCGTCCACGACCTGGCCGGTGCCGCCGGGGGTGCGGGCGTGCCGGAGGGCCGCGAGGACGCCGATGACCAGGTAGAGGGAGCCGCCCGCGTAGTCGCCGACCAGGTTGGCGGGGACGGCCGGGGGCTCGTCCGGTTTGCCGATCATGCCCAGCGCCCCGGTGACGGCGATGTACGCGATGTCGTGCCCGGCGGTGTGGGCGAGCGGGCCGTCCTGGCCCCAGCCGGTCATCCGGCCGTACACCAGCCGCGGGTTGCGGGCCCGGCACTCGGCCGGGCCGACCCCGAGCCGCTCGGCGACTCCGGGCCGGAAGCCCTCGATCAGGATGTCGGCCCGCTCGGCCAGGTCGAGCACCCGGGCGGGCCCGTCGGCGGCCTTCAGGTCGATCAGTACGGAGCGCTTGTTGCGGTTGGTGACGTCGTACGCGGGGTTCACGGCGAGGCCGCCCCCGCCGGGCCGGTCCACCCGGACCACATCGGCGCCGAGGTCGGCGAGGAGCATGGCGGCGAACGGCCCCGGGCCGATGCCCGCCAGCTCGACCACCCGCACCCCGGCGAGCGGGCCGCCCCGGCCGGTCCCGCCGTTGCCGTCGGCCCCGCCGTTCCCTGTCACTGCCATCGAGCCCCCAGCGTCTACGCGTCTGCGACTGTGTGACACAACCGATGTAACACCAGCGATGCTAGGAACGCGCTCCACTCAACACAAGAGCAAGCGCTTAGTCGTTTACCCGGACCCGCCCGCCGATCCGCCCGCCGATCCGCGCGTCCAGCTCCTTGACGTGCCGTTTCAGGGCCACCGTCCGATAGCTCTCCTCCACCCATTCGCACAGCACCTCCGCACTCGGCGCCCCCTTCTCCCCCAGCGGCACCGACACCCAGCCGGCCTTCCCCAGCCCGTACCCGGTGGGCTCGGCCCCGGGAGCCGTCATCGCATGACCGTGCAGCGCCTCGTCCTTGAGCTTCACCGACACGCCCGGCGGCTGCGGGCCATCCGTGTTCCCCAGAAAGACGAAGATCTTCTTGTTGATCTTCACCACACAGTCCTCGGGCCCCCAGGGGAACTCCTCCACCGCCTCGGGCAGCCCCAGGGCGAACTCCCGCACCGCTTCCCACTTGCGCACCGCCGCTTTCACCGACGCCTCCTCTTACTGCAGGTCACACCTGCCGACACGGACAGCCGCAGCTCACGCTAGCCTCAGCGACCGACACCAGCTGGGAGGAGCGGGGATGAACAGACAGGACGCACCGGAACGCACGTACGACGTCGTGCTCTTCGGGGCGACCGGGTTCGTGGGGGCGCTGACGGCGGAGTATCTCGCCGCGCATGCGCCGGCCGACTGCCGGTGGGCCCTCGCGGGCCGCGACACCGGCAAACTGGAACGGCTCCGCGAACGGCTCACCGCACTGTATCCGCACTGCGCGAAACTGCCCCTGCTGCGCGCCGACGCCACCGACCCCGGGGCCGTCCGGGAACTGGCCGCCGCCACCCGGGTCCTGGCCACCACCGTCGGCCCGTACATCTGGTACGGCGCGGAACTGGTCGCGGCCTGCGCGGAGGCCGGCACGGACTATCTGGACCTCACCGGCGAACCCGAATTCATCGACCGGATGTACGTCGAGCACGATGCGCACGCCCGGGAGACCGGCGCACGCATCGTGCACGCCTGCGGGTTCGACTCCGTTCCCGCCGACCTGGGCGCCTATTTCACGGTCCGTCAGCTGCCCGAAGGGGTCCCGCTGACCGTGGACGGGTTCATGCGCGGCGGCGGACTGTTCTCCGGCGGCACCCTCGCCTCGGCGCTCACCGCCATCGGCCGCGGCCCGCAGACCCTGGCCGCGGCCCGGGAACGCCGGCTCCACGAACCCCGGCTGCTGGGCCGCCGGGCCCGCGGAGCGGCCGGAGCACCCCGGTTCAGCCAGGAGACCGGCACCTGGGCGCTGCCCCTGCCCACTCTGGACCCGCAGATCGTGGCCCGCTCGGCAGCCGCCCTGGAGCGCTATGGCCCGGACTTCCGCTACCGCCACTACGCCTCGGTCAAGCACCTGCCGATCGCCGTGGGCGGCACCCTGGCGGTGGGCGCGACAGCCGCCGTGGCGCAGGTGCCGGCCGCCCGGAACTGGCTGATGAACCGCTGGGAACCGGGCCAGGGCCCGGACGCGGAACGCCGGGCCCGCAGTTGGTTCAGCGTCCGCTTCGTCGGCGAGGGCGGCGGGCGCCGGGTCCTGACCGAGGTCGCGGGCGGCGACCCCGGCTACGGGGAGACCGCGAAGATGCTGGCCGAGTCGGCACTCTGCCTCGCGTACGACCCGCTGCCCGCCACGGCCGGCCAGCTGACCACGGCGGTGGCGATGGGCGATGCCCTGCTGGACCGGCTCCGGCAGGCGGGCATCCGCTTCCGGGTGGCGGACATCCGCTGAGGTGGCGGACATCCGCTGAGGCGGGGCCGCCGGGGGGCCGGCGAACTCCCTCTCCGCCTCGCCCGGCTCAGCCGGCTGCCTTCAGTGCCTTCCGGCACAGGGAGTCGGCGAGCCGGGTGGTCTCGGGAATCCGGTAGCGGGGACTGAGGGCGAGCGCGTGCGCACAGGCGTTGTCGAGCGTGACCCGGTGCCCGACGGACACATAGACCGGCTTGATGCCGTCCTGCGTACGCACGGCCCGGCCGACCTCGGTGCCGTCGTCGGCGCGGAGGGCTGCGAAGTCGCCGCGCCGCGTGCCGGGCTCCTCATGGGTGAAGGTGAACGGGTTCTTCGCCACGCCCATGGCCGGCAGCCCGGTCACCACACCGAGGTGACAGGCCAGCCCGAAGCGGCGCGGGTGGGCCAGTCCGTAGCCGTCACAGACGACCAGGTCGGGGGTGGCCGTCAGGGCGTCGAGAGCGGCCAGCACGGTGGGCAGCTCCCGGAAGGCCAGCAGCCCGGGCACGTAGGGAAAGCTGACCTGCCCGACGGCCGTGGCCTCCTCCACCACCCGGAGGGTGGCCCCGTCGATCACCACGGCCGCGGCGGCGACCAGGTCGCGCTCGTCGTCGTACGCGACGTCGACCCCGGCGACGAGCCCCTGCCCGACGGGCGGACCGGCCTCGCCGAAAACGACACGACTCCGCAGTTCGTCCTGTATCGCCCGGGCCTCGGCCTCGTCGGCGGGGGTCTTCACGCTCGTCATGATGCTCCGAGAGTAGCCTGACGATCATGTTCGTAATGGAGCTGACCTACACCGCGCCCGTCGAAGCCGTGGACGACGAGATGGACGCGCACATCGCCTGGCTGAACGGCTACTACGCGGCGGGCATCTTCCTCGCCTCGGGCCGCAAGGTCCCGCGGGACGGCGGCATCATCCTGGCGGGCGGGGTCTCCCGCGCGGAAATCGAGAAGATCGCGGCGGAGGACCCCTTCGTGGAGGCGGGCGTCTGCGCCTACCGCATCACCGAATTCATCGCGACGAAGACGTCGGCGGACCTGGCGACGGTACGGGAGACGGCACGGTAGGAGCGCGGGGCTGGCGGACAGCCCGTGGCAGGAATCGAATCCCCGCTGGGAGGGACCGGACGAGCAGGGCTAACGTGCTCGTATGACGTGGCGGGGACCGATGTACCGGGTGGTCGACGGAGAGAGAATCGACGGGGTGTGGCGCCATGTCTGGCGTCGCGGGTGGAGCGGCTCCTATTACGTCGAGGATCTGCTCGTCTACGCGGACGGAGCCATCGGCTCCCCCGAGCTCACCGATATGGCGGGCCTGAAACGCCAGTTGGCCTCCGGCCGGATCTCCCCGACGGATCCCACCGTGCACGACCTGCCGGCCGAGCCGTCGAAATGGCGGTCCCGCCGGAGTGAGCCCCTCACCCGCGAAGGGTTCATGTCCGAGATCGCCGACCGGATCCAGACCCTCAACGGCCGCCCGACCAGCGCGGACCGTTGCTGGGACGCGATCCGCCGCTACCGGGACGACCCCTCGGAGTCCCACCGCCTCGCGTTGCGCGAGGCGTACTTGAAGGTCCCGCCGCATCGCCGCATCTACGTCCTCGGCGATATGGACCTCCAGGACCGCCCCCTGCGCGTCCTCTCGACGGACATCGGACGGCCCGTCGACGGCGACGGCCCGGTGGTCACGGCGTTCATGCACCAGCAGACGCTCGACTACTTCATCCGCGCCGACGGATCGGCAACCGCCGAACGGCTCCGGTACGCCGACGCCGACGCCGACGATCCCATCGTTGCCACCATCACGCTCAACGAACAGACCTACCCCCAGGGCTGGCCCGAGACGCTCGGCCTGTTCGTCCTGCGCAATGAATACCCGTCGACCGTCGTCGTCGACGGGCAGACACATCCGTCCGTGGACGAGGCCTACACCGCCCTGACCCATGGACTCTCCCAACCGTCCGCCGTGCGCCTCGCCGTGATGACGGATCTCCTCCGGGCGAAGTTCACCCAGCACCCGGATCTGGCGGCGGTCCTTCTGTCCACCGGAGAGGCGAGGTTGAGCTACACGGGCAGCTCCGCGTCCCCGTTCTGGCGGGACGCCCCCGACGGCCGCAACTGGCTGGGCCGCCTCCTCGAACTCGTCCGCTCCGAGCTGTTCGCCCGGTCCCTCCGCGAGTCGCCGGACGACCTGGTCCCTTCATAGCCGCAGGTCGCCCACATCCGGCCCGCTCAGTTCCCCTCCAGCCTCCCCACCCGTCCCTTCTCCCCCGCCGCCCAGCAGGCCGTCACGCCCGCGCAGTCGACGGTGTCGAACGAGCCGGGGTCGAGTGACCGCCAGGTCGCACCGGCGTCCCAGGTCACGTCCGTGCCTGTCGGACCCACCGCCAGCGCAACCGAGGGGAGCAACGGCACCCAGGCCACCCCCGAGCGGTAGGCCGCCGGGCCAGCCTTCGACGGCCGCCACGTCCGGCCGCCGTCCGCCGAGACCGCCGCAGCCTGCGGCGACGGCTGGCCCGTACGGTAATCGCCGCCCACCGCAAGACCGTGGGAGCGGTCGCGGAAGGCCAGTCCGAACACCCCCCGGGCCGGCTCCCCGGCCGGCACCGGCGCGTCGGTCACCGTCCACGTCAGCCCCCGGTCTCCCGAGTGCATGATCCGGGCGACCGCGCCGCCGCCGGTGGCCAGCCACACGTCCCGCGGCCCGGCGCTCACCAGGCACTGGCCACTCGCCGCGAAACCCGCCTCGCCCGGCAGGGCGTCCGGCATCCCGGTGTTCGGGAGCACCCGCCAGTTGCGGCCCCCGTCGTCCGTCGACAGGATCCGGAACCTGCCCTCCACGGGATCGCTCATGGCGAGTCCGTGCCGCTGGTCGAAGAAGGTCAGGCAGTCGTAGAAGGCCCGCGGATCGGGGTTGCGGAAGGTCTCGGTCCAGCTCGCGCCACCGTCCTCGGTGCGGAAGATCCGCGAGTCCTCGCCCTCTCCGATGGACAGGGCGACCGCCCGCCGCGCGTCGAAGGCCTCGATGTCGCGGAGCTCCAGCCCCGCCGCGGCCGGCGGCGAGACGTTCCGCCAGCTGCGCCCGCCGTCCACCGTGCGCAGCACGGTGCCCTTCGAGCCGGACACCCAGGCCGTGGTGCGGCTCACCGCCGCCAGTCCGCGGAAGCGGGCATCCGTGCCGGTGTCCTTCAGCGCCCACCCGACGCCGGGAAAGCCATCACGCGTCTGCCCGTACGCATGCCCCTGCGCCGGTGCCGCCGACAGCCCCAGCGCGAGCATTGCCGCGCACATGCCAATCCCCACTCCGAAACGTCTCATGGCGCCGGAAGCTAACGCACCCCGAGATCGCCGTCCAGGGTGCCTCCACCGCGCTCCCCGTACGCCCAAATGGGGGTCGAGAGCCTCGCCTTGGGCCTCTGGAGTGAGCACGAATCAGCCGTAATGCGATCACTTGGAAAGCCCGCGACAGCCGCCCCCACACCCACGCATACCCTTCCCTCGCAGCCCGCACCCCACCCCCACCGATCACTCTGTGCGATCACACGGTCTGGATCCGGCCAATCGGTGACACAGGTCACTCATCTCCCCCTGCACGGATCCGGCCGATCCAGCGTCTATCCGGATGCCGGGCCCCCACCCCAGCCCGCAACCCGATCCGCAGCAAGGGAGCGAGCCTTGATCACCGTTATCGAGCAGACCGTAGAGGCCCGTCTGGTCGCCACCGCGCCGAAGGTCGAGACCGTTCCCGTCACTCTCTGCTACGACCGCGCGGATCCGTTCGCCATGCGCATGGCCTTCCCCGCCCCCGCGACCCTGGAGGGGATCGAGGTGTCGTGGACCTTCGCCCGCGACCTCCTGGAAGCGGGTCTGGACCGCCCGTCCGGGTACGGGGACGTACGCGTCCGGCCGTACGAAACGGGGCGCACCGTGATCGAGTTCCACGCCCCCGAAGGCGTCGCAATCGTTCTGCTGGCCAGCGCCGACCTGCGGCACTTCCTGGACCGCTCCTGCTCGGTGGTCCCGCCCGGCCTCGAGCACCTCTACCTCGACGTGGACCACAGCCTGGCCGAGCTCATGCGCGGCTCCTGCTGACACCCCACCCGCACCCCCCTGAGATAAACCCTTTGCGAGCGCCCCAGGCCTGACCTAACTTCGAAGACGCCCCATTGCCGTCGATCGGAGCAGGACATTGCTCTTCTGAGGTTCGAGACACCCACCATCCATCCGCGGTGTCTCCCCACGTTGCAGCTCACCATTCACGCAACCTGGAGGCCTCCATGAGTCATGCCCCCTCTTTTGTCACCTGCTCCCGCCTCGCCTTCGACTGGCCCGACGGAACCCCCGTCTTCGAGGATCTCGATCTCGCCATCGGCCCCGGCCGCACCGGTCTGATCGGCCTCAACGGCTGTGGCAAGTCGACCCTGTTGAAGCTCGTCGCCGGTGAACTCCAGCCCTCCGACGGTCAGATCGCGGCGGCCGGCACCATCGGCCACCTCCCCCAGGGCACCATCCTCGACACCGCACTGCGGGTGGACGAGGTCCTGGGCATCGCGGCCACCCGGGCCGCCCTGCACGCCATCGAGGCGGGCGAGGCGACCGAGGCGAACTTCGCGGCCGTCGGCGACGACTGGGACGTGGAAGAGCGCGCCCATGCCATGCTCGACCGGCTGGGCCTGGGCCGGATCGGGCTCGACCGTACGGTCGGCGACCTGTCCGGCGGCGAGTCCGTACTCCTGCGGCTCGCTTCCCTGCTCCTCGCCCGCCCCGACGTCCTGCTGCTCGACGAACCGACCAACAACCTGGACCTGCGGGCCCGGCGGCGGCTGTACGACGCCGTGGAGTCCTGGTCCGGAGTGATGGTCGTGGTCAGCCACGACCGGGAGCTGCTGGAACGGGTCGACCAGATCGCCGAGCTGCGCGAGGGTGAGGTCCGCTGGTACGGCGGGAACTTCACGGCGTACGAGGAGATCGTCGCGGCCGAGCAGGAAACGGCCGAACGGATGGTCCGGGTCGCGGAGGCCGACGTACAGCGGCAGAAGCGCGAACTGGCCGACGCCCACGTCAAGCTGGCCCGGCGGAAGCGCTACGGCCAGAAGATGTTCGAGACCAAGCGCGAGCCCAAGATCGTGATGAATGCGCGCAAGCGGGCCGCCCAGGAGTCGGCCGGCAAGCACCGCATCATGCACACCGAGAAACTGGCAGAGGCCCGGGAGCGGCTCGACCAGGCCGTCGAGGCGGTCCGGGACGACGACGAAATCCGGATCGAACTGCCGGCCACCCGGGTGCCGGCGGGGCGGAACGTCCTGACCCTGCGCGAGCTGGTGCTCGCGCACGGGGGCGGCGTACCGGTGGTTCCCGGCGAGCTGGACCTGCGCGGGCCGGAGCGGATCGCCCTGGTCGGCCGGAACGGATCGGGCAAGACCACCCTGCTGCGCACGATCGCGGGGCTGCTCCCGGCCGCCGCCGGGGAGGCGGTCGGCCACGTTCCGGCGCGGTTCCTGCCGCAGCGGCTGGATGTGCTGGACGACGGGCTGTCGGTGGTGGAGAACGTGGCGCGGTTCGCGCCGGAGGCCACCAACAACCGGATCAGGGCGCGCCTGGCGCACTTCCTCTTCCGGGGCGCCCGGGCGGACCAGCCGGCGGGCACCCTGTCCGGCGGCGAACGGTTCCGGGCGGCGCTGGCGGCACTGCTGCTGGCGGAGCCGGCTCCGCAGCTGCTGATGCTGGACGAGCCGACGAACAACCTGGATCTGGCGAGCGTGCGGCAGCTGACCGATGCGCTGGAGTCGTACGAGGGGGCGCTCGTGGTGGCCAGCCACGATGTGCCGTTCCTGGAGTCGATCGGCATCACGCGGTGGCTGCTGCTCGACGGTGAGCTGCGGCCGACCACGGCGGCGGAGGTACGCGCAGCCATGTGGCACGACTGACCGGGCAGCAGACCCGGAACTCAGGCACGACGGATGAGCCCCTTCCGGCCGGAAGGGGCCGTCCGGACGTGTCTTATTTTCGTTGCCCGGGACAGCCCCCCACCTGCATACATAACCGGATGTAACAGCCCATGGCGGCGGTCCGGGCTTGGCTGGTCTTCACGCCGCGCTTAACCTACGGGTTCGTAGGCTACGGAACCGTAGGTAATTCGCTTGTCCCCCAGGAGCCACCCGTGACGATCACCTCTCCCCACCTCGGCAGCTCGGAGGCGTGGACCGACGCCAAACTGCTGTACGCGCTGGAAGAGGTGGTTGAGAAGGAGCTCAACCGCCACCTGAAGATCACCAAGGACTGGATGCCGCACGAGTACGTGCCGTGGAGCGACGGCCGTAACTTCCCCGGCTTCTTCGAGGACGGGGAGGCCTGGGACCCCAGCCAGTCCAAGGTGACCGACATCGGCAAGATCGCGCTGGTGGTGAACCTCCTCACCGAGGACAACCTGCCCAGCTACCACCACGAGATCGCCACCCTCTTCGGCCGCAACGGCGCCTGGGGCACCTGGGTGCACCGGTGGACCGCGGAGGAGGGCCGGCACGGCATCGTGATGCGCGACTACCTGCTGGCCTCGCGCGCCGTGGACCCGGACAAGCTGGAAGCGTTCCGGATGCAGCACATGTCGGAGGGCTTCGAGTCCGACAACCGGCACTCGATGCTGCACTCGGTCGCGTACGTGGCCTTCCAGGAGCTCGCCACCCGCATCTCGCACCGGAACACCGGCCACCAGTCCGGCGACCCCGTGTGCGACCGGATGCTCGCGCGCATCGCGGCCGACGAGAACCTGCACATGATCTTCTACCGCAACCTGCTCGGGGCGGCCTTCGAGATCGCCCCCGACCTCACCATGCAGGCCGTGCGCGACGTGGTCGTCAACTTCCGGATGCCCGGACACGGCATGCCCGGCTTCGAGCGGATGGCCGCGCAGATGGCGATCGGCGGGGTCTACAACCTGCGGATCCACCACGACGACGTGCTGAGCCCGGTCCTCCGCTTCCTGAAGGTCATGGAGATCGACGGCCTCGGTCCGGAGGGCCAGCAGGCCCAGGACGAGCTCGGACTGTTCATGAACGGCCTGGACGCGGAGGCGCGCAAGCTCGACGAGAAGCTGGCCGCCCGGGCGGCCCGCATCGCGGCCCGCAAGGCCTGATGCGAAGGCCTGAGGCGAAGCCCTGAGGCGAGGGCGAGCGACGGTGATGCCTGGCAGAGCGATGCTCTGCCAGGCATTGCGCTAGCGGGGGCGGAGGGAGGAGCGTTCGCGTTCGGACAAGCCGCCCCAGACGCCGAAGCGCTCGTCGTTGGCCAGCGCGTACTCCAGGCAGCCCGCCCGTCCCTCGCACGCACCGCACAGCCTCTTCGCGTCCCGCAGGGACGTTCCCGGCTCCGGGAAGAAGAAGTCGGCGCCCGTCTCGGCGCACAGGGCGAGTTCGTACCAGGCAGCGGCAGCTGCCCCCACAGCGATTGTGTTCATGGACATGCGCAGATCCTCACCATCGCCGATGTACGTCCGATCAACGACTGATCAACACGCGTTCACGGTGGCCGGTGGCCGGTGGCGGCGGCGGGCTTGTCACTCGGGGGTCTCCAGGTCCGGGCGGGCCCGGCTCGGCTGGACGCGTTTGGGTTCGCCCGGCATCTTCGGATAGTCCGGCGGGTACGGCATGTCGCCCAGGCCGTGGTCGTGTTCGTCGCGGTGGGCGAGTTCGAGGACCGGTTCGAGGCTGAACGCGTGCCGGTCCATGTCCGCGTGGAGATCGCCGAGCTCGGCGTACCGGGCCGGCATGGTCACGATGTCGAAGTCGCGGGGCTCGGCGGAGTCGATCTCGTTCCACCGCAGCGGGGCCGACACCGGGGCGTGCGGGCGGGGCCGGACCGAGTAGGCGGAGGCGATGGTGCGGTCGCGGGCCGTCTGGTTGTAGTCCACGAAGATCCGTTCGCCGCGCTCCTCCTTCCACCAGGCCGTGGTGACCTTCCCCGGCATGCGCCGTTCCAGTTCCCGGCCCAGGGCGATGGCGCAGCGCCGTACCTCGGTGAAGGTCCAGCGGGGTTCGATCGGAACGAAGACGTGCAGGCCACGGCCGCCGGAGGTCTTGGGCCAGCCGCGCAGGCCCAGCTCCTCCAGCAGGTCGCGCAGCTCGTGGGCGGCCACCACCGCCTGGTGGTAGTCGGTGCCGGGCTGCGGGTCCAGGTCGATCCGGAGCTCGTCGGGGTGGTCGGTGTCCTCGCGCCGCACCGGCCAGGGGTGGAAGGTGAGGCAGCCGAGGTTGGCGGCCCACAGCACGGCGGCCGGTTCGGTCGGGCAGATCTCGTCGGCGGTACGGCCGCTGGGGAAGGCGATGTGCGCGGTGGGGATCCACTCCGGGAGGTTCTTCGGCGCGCGCTTCTGGAAGAAGGACTCGCCCTCGACCCCGTCCGGGTAGCGCTCCAGGGTGGTGGGCCGGTTGCGCAGGGCGCGGGTGATGCCGTCGGCCACCGCCAGGTAGTACCGGGCCACGTCGAGCTTGGTGAGGCCGCGCTCCGGAAAGTAGACCTTGTCGGGACTGGACAGCCGCACCTTCCGTCCGCCCGCCTCCAGCTCGATCGCATTTCCGGCAGCACCCATGTGGGCCACGGTAGGCCGGGCCGCCCCGGCTCGCATACCGGCGCAGATCCCCCTCACGCCCGCGCATGCGCGCGTGCCGGGCGGATCCGGAGGGATCGCTTCAGAATCGGGATATGGATCTGCCGGTGATGCCCCCCGTGAAGCCGATGCTCGCCAAGTCCGTGGCCCGGATCCCGCCGGGTATGCAGTACGAGGCGAAATGGGACGGCTTCCGGGCCATCGTGCACCGCGACGGCGCGGAGGTGGAGATCGGCAGCCGCACCGGGAAGTCCCTGACCCGGTACTTCCCCGAGCTGGTCGAGGCGCTCCGGGCCAATCTGCCGGAGCGTTGTGTGGTGGACGGGGAGATCGTCATCGTGCACGACGGGCGGCTCGACTTCGACCGGCTGACCGAACGGATCCATCCGGCCGCCTCCCGGGTCAAGCTGCTCGCCGAGACCACCCCCGCCTCCTTCGTCGCCTTCGATGTGCTTGCGCTCGGTGACGAGGCATTGCTCGACACCCCGCTGTCCGATCGCCGTGACGCCCTCGTCCACGCCCTGTCCATGGCCAAGCCCCCCGTCCATCTGGCGCCCGCCACCACCGACGCCACGCAGGCTCAGGAGTGGTTCGAGCGGTTCGAGGGCGCCGGACTGGACGGGGTGATCGCCAAACCGCTCGATCTCCCCTACCGGCCCGATGCCCGCCTGATGTTCAAAATCAAGCACGAGCGTACGGCCGACGTGGTCGTCGCGGGCTACCGCTTCCACAAGAGCGGTCCGATTGTCGGATCGCTCCTGCTGGGCCTGTACGACGCGCACGGCGCCCTGCAGCACGTCGGCGTCTGCGCCGCCTTCCCCATGAAGCGCCGCGCCGAGCTCGTCGAGGAGCTGGAGCCGCTGCGGATGGACGGGGCGGCGGGCCACCCGTGGGCCGCCTGGACCGAGGAGGCGGCGCACGAGAGTGCCCGGCTCCCGGGGGCGCAGAGCCGCTGGACCGGGAAGAAGGACCTGTCATGGGTGCCGGTGCGCCCCGAGCGGGTGTGCGAGGTGGCGTACGACCACATGGAGGGCGACCGCTTCCGGCACACGGCCCAGTTCCGCCGGTGGCGGCCGGACCGGACGCCGGAGAGCTGCACGTACGCCCAATTGGAGGAGGTCGTCCGGTACGACCTGGACCAGGTACTGGGCGGCGGCCGGGGCGCCTAGGCTGGCTAGCCGGAGGCCCCCCCAGTGGCGATGGCCTGGTCCAGCAGGCCGTGCAGGACGCGCTGCTCCTGCGGGGTGAGGCCGGACAGCGGGGAGTCCACGGCGAGCAGTTCGAGGAGGCGGGTCCGCAGAGCGGTGCCCTCGGCGGTGAGGACGAGGTGCTTGGCGCGCCGGTCGGTGGGGTGCGGGTGCCGCTCGACCAGGCCCTGCTTCTCCAGCTTGTCGACGACAAAGGTGGTGTTCGAGGGCTCGCAGCTCATGCGCTCGGCGAGCTCCCGCATGGTCATCGGCCCGCTCATCTCACGTAGCGCGGTCGCCTGGGGCGCGGTGATGCCCAGGGCGGTGGCGCGTTCCCGTACGTGCTCGGTGATCCGCTGGGCCAGTCCGTTCACCAGACCGCACAGCTGTCGCTCGGCGATTGCCTGCGCGTGCGTGCCGGTGCCGGGGGACGTCGTCATGCCACCACCCTAGCAACTCCGTCAAGGCAACATATTTCCAGCTTGAATGATTCGAACTTGATGCTTATGGTGAGCGTCGTCGCCGCGGGGAACGCGACGACGCATGGCCGATGCACGGCCGAGACATGGCTGACGACGACTCACAGGAGTGAACCCATGGCCGACTTGACGGTGGAGCGAGCCGGACGACTGAACCGGCCGGCGGGAGTCCGCTCGATACGGCTGGGCGAGACGAAGGTGTCGTACGTGCCGGACGGCGATGTGCGGCTCCGGCCGCTGCAGCTGCTCCCGGACAGCACCGACGAGGTGTGGGCGGCACACCCGGAGTACCTGGACGCCAACGGCCACCTCGTGGGGAGCGTCGGCGCCCTGCTGGTGGAGCACGGCGACCGCGCGCTGCTGATCGACGCGGGCTTCGGCCCGCAGACACTGGAGGTCCCGGACGGCCCCCTGGCCACGATCCACGGAGGTGCGCTCCCCAAGGGCCTGGCCGGCCTCGGACGCGCCCCCGAGGACATCGAAGCCGTTGCCTTCACCCACCTCCACTCCGATCACCTCGGCTGGGCCTGTCACCCCGCCCCCGGCGGTGACCGGCCCCTGCTCGCCCACGCCGACTACCTGATCTCCGAGCAGGAGTGGGGCGGGCGCGACCTCCTGGAGGCCCAGGGCATGGCCGAGCAGGTCGCGGCCCTCGCGCCGCGGGTGCGTACGGTCACGGACGGGCAGGAGGTCTTCCCCGGCGTGCAGGTACGCATCACCCCCGGCCACACCGTCGGGCACGCCGAGTACGTCATCACCGGCGGCGGACGGCGACTGATCGCCTTCGGTGACGCCCTGCACTCGCCGATCCAGATCGACCGCCCCGAATGGTCCTCCGGCTTCGACCACGACCTCGCCGCCACCGCCGAGCACCGCCGGCGCCTCGTCGCCGAGCTGGCGGAGCCCGGCACCATCGGCTTCGGCGTCCACCTCGCCGACGTGGTCTTCGGACACGTCCGGCGGGACGGGGACGGCCCGGCCTGGCAGCCGGTGGACGCCTGACCGGCCTGACTGGGCTGACCGGCCTGACCGCGGGCGGGTCAGCCCGCCGTGAGTTTCTCCCATTCCGCGCGGTCCGGGCCCGCCGCATTCGGCCGGTAGTCCGGGCGGGCGGCCAGCCAGCGGGCGACCCGGGCCCGGATCTCCGGGTCCGCGTACGCCCGCTCGGGCGGTTCCGCCAGATGCCGGACCCGGGCCCTCGCCCGCATCACCTCCGGGTCATCCAGCGCGCAGTCGAACAGCGCGGCCACCTCGCGCGCCGTGCCGGTACGGCTGACCTGCGTCGCGAACCGCTCCCCGATCGCCGCGTCCGCCACCACCTGGAAATCGAACCAGGGCTTGAGGGTCCGGACCGCCCATGCGTGGTATTCGGCGGCGAACTCCACCGATCCCGGGTCCTGGTGCGCGGTCCTGCCGACCCGCTGGGCCGCCCACAGGGCGAGGGACATGCCCTGCCCCAGGGTCGGGTTGGTGTGCGTGACGGCATCGCCCACCGGCACGAAACCGCTGACCACCGGCCCGTGTTCGTCGACCAGGGCACTCCACCGGTTGTCGAGGCTCGCCGAGGCGTGCACCTCGGACAGCGGCTCGGCCCCCAGGCCCAGCCAGGCCGCGCCGGGCGGGAAGGTGCGCGCGGCGGCCTCGAAGACCGCCGGGGCGCGGAGCGCGGACCGGGTCGGGTCCGCAGTGTGCACGATCAGGGTGACCGCGAACACCCGGTTGTCGGCGGGGAAGACCGCACAGCCGGCGAAGGTGCCGCCGGTCACCGCCCACGGCCGACGCGGGCCGTCCTCCCGGCCGGCCGGCAGCC